>JANRKO010000045.1:0-147212 GCA_033763455.1 Polyangiaceae bacterium | reverse complement strand
TTTAAGTAGGAACCCACCCGTGGTGACAACGTGCTCGCCTGCCTGCACCCCCTTTAAGATTTCATAAGAAGTCTCGGTTGACGCTCCCAACTGAACTCGGCGCGTTTCATACTCGTTGGCGTTTAACCGAACGAACACGAGCGCTACGCCCTTGGCGCGTTGCACGGCGGCACGCGGTACAGAAACCGCTGTTTTGCCACCTTCACCGGCAATACGAGCCTGGCCATAGAGGTTAGCGCGTAACGCCCCATTGGCATTTGGTAAAGGAACGCGCGCCTTCACGGTGCGCGTGTGGGGATCAACTCCCGGTGAGACGTACGAGATGGTGCCGCCGAGGTCCGCCGTGCCCAAGCTATCAAAGGCAAATGACACGACGTGACCCACCCTCACTGCGGACAGGTCAGATTCAGCAACATCCAGTTCGGCCCACACCCCACTCGTGTCGACGATTTCCAAAAGAATATCTTCGGTTCCCACAAACCGACCAATGTTAACCTGAACTTGAGTTACGGTACCACTGAGCGGTGCGCGAAGTGTGTATCCACCTTTGCCCGGCCCTTGCGCCCCGATCACTGAGAGCGAGGCGGAGAGTGCATCTGCTTCAGCTTTTGCACTGTCCAGGGCTTGCTGCGCTTGGAGCCGCTTAGCGCGTGACGAGACACCCTCTCGTTCCAACTGGCTTTCGCGTTGCAAATTCTCTTCCTCAACGCGTACCCCCGCCTGCGCAGCGGACAGACGCGCACGATCAGCACCCACGCCAGCGCTATCGATTGAAAGCAAGGCATCCCCCTTTTTTACTTGGCTGCCCAGGTCTACCTGGAGTTGGGACACAACTCCTGGCGATCGAGCGTTGATCAGGGCGAGCTTGGTGGCGTCATACACGATGCGCACGGGCGCAGATATCGCAGCTCCACTCGGTCGGAGAGCGGCGGCGACCGTTTCGATACCCACGGTTGTCGGCGTTCCCTTGCCTTGCAGTCGAATACGGGTGCCATCGGCGGGTGCACCGTCGGTGGTCACGTCAATCTCAGGCTTGCCGGCACGCTCAGGGTGGCAGATGGGGCAAATGGACTTCGGGAAACCGTGCTCGGGGCACCAATCGCCTTTGGCTTGAAAGACCGGGATGAGCTTCGGGTTGCACTTCGTGCAAACCGCTTCAAGCACCCCGTGCTCCGCGCACATCGCATTTTCTTGAGTCGCCGCCACAGGCTTCTCAACTTTTGCGATCGGTGCCGTGTCCTCGGATGAACGTTGACAGCCTGCGGCGGCGGCTACGAGAACCGCCAAAGCCAAGACGATGAGGGATCGCATTGATTCTCCCGTTCAATTGGCTTTTGCGGGGCGAACAATCTTAATGTCCGGGTTGCACTTCAGGCATTGAGATTCCGGCAGGCCATGTTCCTGGCACCAGTCATTCGTGGCCTTGAATGCCGCTATCAGCGACGGATTGCACTGCGTGCATTGCGACTCCGGAACTTTGTGTTCCCCGCACCAATCTTCGTGAGATCCGGGTTTCACATCCGCCGCTGCGTGAACCGCCGCGACGGCACTTGGTGTCTCCTTGGTCGGCTTATCGCAGGAAGAAAGCGGCATGGCCGCGAATAGTGTGATTACTACAAACAGAGCAAAACTTCGCATTGGCTGTCTCCTAGGAATTGAAGCCATCGCCCGGGGTGGGGAGATGACGTGTCAGATTGTTGTTCGTTTTTAAAATGGCAAATCAAGCGACAATGAGCGCGTATTGCTCTTCGTCTTCGTGTAGAGCGCTGTGGGTCCCGCAGGGTAGCGTGCGTCGGGTCGGCGCAGTCGCGTCGAAGCAGTTCCGCTTAGATCGGCGATGTTGCGTGGGTCGTGCGGGACCGGTTGACTTGGTTGCGCCGGACCAGTGTTCAGACTGCTCGCTACGCTGTGCGCTTGGGAACATGCATGATGCCATGCTGCTCTGCAGCAGCTGGCATTGGGCGGACGAGGTGTTCAGGCAGCGTCGTACAAGGCGATGGCACCACCTCAAGACCCAGCGATTTGAAGGCCACTGCTCGACTTTGGGCGCCGCAGCCCAGCGAGCAATCGAACGGACAAGGGCATTCCGTCGATGATTTCTCGCCGAGTGCACCGACCTCCGCAAGCGGCTCGGTGAGGTCGCTGAGCGCAGATTTCGTTTCCAGATTCGCTCCGCAGGGCGTGTCGCAGGCATCTTCGCCCAGCGCGGCAACCACGCACGACACTCCGCTCCCCAGTGCGAAATGAAAGCAAAGGGCACAGGCTAGGACTAGCGCCAAGAGGCGAAAGAAGCCTGCTTTTAGTCGGTTTTGTGGGTCACGGGTCACGTGGAGGAAAAAGGCTACCTCGAATCACCGCTATAGGCCACAACAAACGGGATGGCGATCGCG
This sequence comes from Polyangiaceae bacterium, assembly GCA_033763455.1. Classification (GTDB taxonomy): domain Bacteria; phylum Myxococcota_A; class Polyangia; order Polyangiales; family Polyangiaceae; genus JBBRRP01. The sequence continues at coordinate 144,822 of JANRKO010000045.1, read as the reverse complement.
TGACTGCCGTCCACGCTGGGGCTCGGAAGCGACCTTGCGCTTGAAGGACCTCACCTCCATCCTGACCATGCGACACACCAACATCCCGAGGGCATTTGCCGCGAGGGTTCTGTGAGACGTCATGAAGGATTGTTGCGAGAGCAAGGCCGAAGCACTTGTCCAACTTAAAGAACGGCAAAGCACCGTCCTGAAGGCAGTCCTTGTTATCAACGCGATAATGTTCGTGGTGGTGTAGCCCCCCTGAAAAACCGGACACCTTTGATACAATCGGAGGAGTCAGATGGCACAGAAAAAAGAACACCGTCGGAAGTACAGTTTGGAGCAAAAAGTCGCGCTTCTCGACGAGGCGGATCGGGTTGGCGAAAGTATGGGGGCAGTAGCTCGGCGGCATGGAGTGGCCCCGAGCCTGCTGTTTCGGTGGCGGCAGTTGCGTGAGTAGGGAGCGCTAACTGGGTTGAAATCTGGAGAAGAACTGGTGCCTGCATCGGAGCTGAAACAGGCGCGGGCAAAGATTCGCGAACTGCAGCGGCTTTTGGGCAAGAAGACCGAAGAGAACGAGATATTGAACGAAGCTTTAGAAATCGCTGTGGAAAAAAAACTGATCTCGCCGTCGCGGTTGCCACGAAAGGCCGCCGAGTGAAGCGAGTGGCGATAGCCCTGGGCGTGTCGCGGTCGCAACTGAATGCACGGTTAAGACGTAACGCCCAAGAAGCGCCCGACGGCAACCGTGAAGAGCCGCAGCGCGCAGAGCCCGTCCAGGTCGCTGAAGGCGAGCAAAGCGGTCCCTGTACATGCTTGAGCGCCGAGGCAGACTTGCAGTTGGCTTGCCAAATTTGCGAAATTATCGATGAACGGGTCACCTACGGCTATCGCCGGGTGACGGCACTGCTGCAACGCAAAGGCACCAGCGTCAACCACAAGCGCGTCTACCGCGTGATGAAGCAGGAGGGGCTTCTGCTGGAACGGTGCACGGGGAACCAGCCTGGCCGGCGCCACGAGGGGCGGGTCATTACTCTCCTGCCAAACTTGCGGTGGTGCACGGACACGTTTGTCATCCGCGCGTGGGATGGGCGTCGCATAGAAGTGGCTTTTTGCCTGGATTGCTGCGACCGCGAAGCCATAAGCTGGGTCGCAGCGATTGGCTACCTCGACGCCGAACACGTCCGCGACATGATGCTGGCCGCAGCTGAATCACGCTTTGGCGCACGCGTCCGAGAGCTGCCTCACGCCATCGAATGGCTCTCCGACAACGGCGGTGTCTTCACGGCGGACGACACTGTGGCCTTCGGTGAGCGGCTTGGATTTGTGATGTGCACCACACCACCGTACTCGCCCCAGAGCAACGGAATGGCTGAATCCTAAAAGCTTCAAACGCGACTACGTCTACGTCAACAAGCTCGGCACCGCAGAGCAAGTCCTGGAGCAGCTCGCTGCCTGGTTTCTCGACTACAACACCATCAGGCCTCACAAGGCCTTGCGAATGCTCCCACCCGCGGAGTACAGAAAGTTAGCGAGTTAACGTGTCCGGTTTCCGGGGGGCAACTCCACGTGGTCGAGTTCTCGGCCCGCTCTACGGCACTCCTCGGCGACTCTCTGGACATGTTCGCTGACGCGGCCGTGTACGGGCTAAGCTTGTACGTCATTAACCTTGGGCCCTCGTGGACCGCGAGGGCGTCCCTAGCGAAAGGTGTGCTCATGGCACTCCTGGGGGGAGGCGTCCTCACGACGGCCATCTACAATGCTGTTACCCAGGTGGTGCCCGATGCTCCAACTATGGGCGCTATCGGGTTAGTTGCACTCGCTGCGAACGTGGCTTGCCTGGCGCTTCTTTTCAGGCGGCGTCAAGACGACATCAACATGCGGTCAAGCTGGATCTGTTCTCGAAACGATATCATAGCCAACATTTCCGTCATCGCCGCGGCGGCAGTGGTGGGGATATCGGGGTCACGTTGGCCTGACATCTTCGTTGGTGTCGCGATTGCGACGCTCTTCTTGAGTTCAGCGCGTGGCGTTCTCCGTGATGGCCTTCTTGCGTTGAAGCACGCAAACTGACCTCCGGGTACTCAACGTATTGCAAGACCAGTTGGAGCGTAGGGAAAGATCGCCGTGCCGGTGAGGTGAGGCGGGTGAAAGATTCGCTCATAAAACCAGCTTAGGTTCCGAAGGCATTGATGGCACGCAGAAGCTGTTGTTCCCACTTCTGCATGCCGCACATCGCAAGGTACGCCTGGTTCTTTTTCCCGCTAGCGACGGCCTGTTCGCATTCGGATGAAGAAGGCGATCACCACGGCGCAGTCAAAGGCAAGCCTACCGCGTCGGTGTGCCGCTCGAGCTCCGCGCCGACGTATGCATCTTTCGGTCGCGCTTACATGACGACTTACTGTACGACTTGTCACAGTTCACAGTTGACCGGAGCGGCACGCAAGGACGCCCCCGCAGGCACGAACTTTGACGACGTGGAAAGCGTCGTCGCCATGGCGGAGCACATTGATGAACATGCCGCGGCCGGTCCCGCAGCGGTCAATACTCAAATGCCGCCATCAGGTCCACAGCCCTCAGAGGCGGAACGACGTCAGCTGGGGCAATGGTTGGCGTGCGAAGCCTTAGGCGCAGGAGGCGTTCACGCGGGCGGTGGAGCCTCGACTGGGGGAGCGCATGATTGAGTTTCGCTGTCCCGCCCGAATATTCCCTCCACATAGCAGATGGGGATGATCCCCGGCAGCGTCTCGGTCCGCGTTACGCGAGCGCCCGCTTCTTCTAGCGCTTGCCGCAGCGACTTCGCCGTTAAGCGCCGGTGGCCGGGAAAGCCGGTCGCAGCCAGCGCCCGCGAGACGACACGCGAGAGCACTGTCTCGTCGTGGCAGAACGTCGGAACGATGATGCGGCCGCCCAGGTTTGACTACGCGGCGCAGCGCGCTGAGGGCCCCCGGCAGGTCCGGCACGAGGTGTAGGACATTCGCTGCGACCACTGCATCGAACGCCCCGTCGTCGAACCGGAGGACGTAGAGATCGGCCTGCTCGCATCGTGCATTCGCCACCCCAGCATCGCGCACGCGGCGCTCGAGCGCGCCAACCATCACGGCGGAGTAATCGGTAGCGATGACCTCTCTTGCGCCGGCGGCGAGCGCGGGTGTGACGATGCCGGTCCCCGCAGCCACCTCAAGCACGCGCTCAAGTCCGCGCGTGGCCTCACCTGCTAGCTCGACCATTCGAGGGATGGGCCGGCCGAGGAGCCACATGGAGCGGTCGTAGTTTTTCGTGTTTGTCCCAGTACTTGCGGTCGCCGTTGGTCATGGTCGAGCGCGTTCTTTATACGCCAAGAGCCTCAACGCGTTAGCGACGACAAGTAAGGTTGAGCCCTCGTGCAATACTACAGCGACTCCGATGCCGGCGAATCCGAAAATGGTTGCCGGAATCAGAAACGCGACCATCCCAAGGCTCGCCCACAGGTTCTGACGGATGATGCTTCGAGCGGCGCGGCTTAGCCCCACAGCGAAGGGCAGGGTTCGCAGGTCGTCCCCCAACAGGGCAACGTCGGCAGTCTCCAGCGCCACGTCCGATCCACCAGCCCCCATCGCTATGCCAACAGTCGCTTTCGCCATGGCCGGCGCGTCGTTGACCCCGTCGCCGACCATGGCCACTCGGCTAGAGGACTGCGCCAATTCATCGATCACGGCCACCTTCTGCTCGGGCAACAGATTGCCCCGCGCTGTGAGGATCCCAACGTGTGTTGCGACTGAATCTGCCACGCGCTGGTTGTCCCCCGTCAGCATGATGGTCTGCTCGATACCGAGACGATGAAGCTCCGCAATGACCTCGCGCGCGCTCTCGCGGGGAGTATCCATCACTCCGAGAACGCCAAGAAATTTATCCCCTGTGCTCACTACCATGATCGTTCGCCCCTCGGCTTCGAGCTTGGCTGCGACCTCTCCCACCTCTTTCGGAAGGGGCGCCTTTTGGGTGAAAAGCCCAGGCTTTCCGATGCGCACCAGCGCTCCTTCGACGGAAGCGCTGATGCCGAATCCAACAATAGCGTTAACGTCGTTGGCATCAGGGGTTGGGGCGGAGCCGGCCAGGCGCGTTGTGCCCCCGGCAACAATGGCACTGGCCAACGGATGGTCGGATTGTCTTTCTACCGCCACCGCGACGCGCAAGAGCTCTGTTTCTGTCGTCCCTTGGGTGGTCACAACATCGGTTAACTGCGGCTTTCCTTCGGTGAGCGTGCCAGTTTTATCGAACGCTATGGCCCGCACCAAGCCTAGAGACTCAAGATGCGCGCCGCCTTTCACGAGGACGCCGCCCCGTGCAGCGCGGGCGACGCCAGCCAGCACGGCGCTCGGTGTGGCGATGGCCAACGCACACGGACTAGCCGCTACAAGCACAGCTAGCGCTCGGTAAAAGCTTTTTGCAAAGGGCTCATCAATAATGAACGGCGCCAGCATCAGAATACCAACAATGCCCAGAATCACCGGCACAAACGTGCGTTCGAAACGGTCGGTGAATTGCTGCGTGGGCGACTTCTGCGTCTCGGCTTCCGCGACCATCTTCACGACGCGGGCCAAAGTGCTGTCCCCGGCCATCTTGGTGACAAACACCATCAATACGGCGGGGCCGTTGATGGTGCCGGCAAAGACTCGGTGCTCAGCCGCAAGAGCGCCCGGGTTGGCGGCGGCGCGATCAGGTTCAGGGGCAGGGCTCTTATCAACGGGAACGCTCTCGCCTGTGATCGGTGCCTGATTAACGCTGCTTGATCCCTCAAGGATGAAGCCGTCGGCCGGGATTCTTGTGTTCGGCTTAACCAGGATGTGATCCCCGATCTGTAGCTCGCCGACTGGAATTTCTTTCTCGACCCCCGCGGGATCCACTCGGAGCGCTGTTTCTGGAACTAGCTTCGAAAGGGTGCTGATTGCCAGTTTGGCGCGTCCCATGGCGAACCCTTCAAGCGCATGCCCCAGGGTGAACAAAAATAGAAGCAGCGATCCTTCGAACCACTCGCCCAGTACGGCGGCGCCTGCGGCGGCCAAGAGCATTAGGAAATCTATTTGGAACTTCTTCGCCACGAGCGAGGCGAACACTTCCTTGAGCGTGAAGCAGGAGCCAAGCACATACGCCGCTATGAAGAAACCGAGCGAGATGGGTGAGGCCGCGCCGCGTTTTTCGAGCAACCAACCGATGCCTGTGAAGAGGCCGCAGGCGACGCTGAACACCAGTTCGGTGCGTTCTCCGAACAGTCCGCCATGCTGGTGCGCTGCCTCTCCTGTACCCGGAGGCGCTGCAGCTAGGCTCACTCCGGCGCCTCCAGCAGGACGTCTGCGCGCTCTCGGTGAAACAGCCGGTAGAGGACGGGGAGCACCAGTAGGGTCAGCGCGGTAGACGAGAGAATACCGCCGATGACCACGGTCGCTAAGGGACGCTGCACTTCAGACCCAGTGCCTGTAGCGATCGCCATAGGAACGAAGCCGAGCGCAGCAACCATTGCTGTCATCAGCACGGGCCGAAGACGACCCACGGAACCATGGAGAACAGCTTCATCCAGGCGTTCGCCATTGCGCCGCAGGTTTTCGATGAAGGTCAATATTACGAGGCCGTTCAGCACCGCCACACCTGAAAGGGCGATAAAACCAATCGCCGCGGATATGGAAATGGGTAGGCCACGCAGCCACAAGGCAACGATTCCGCCCGTGAGCGCAAGCGGCACTCCAGTGAAAATCAGCAATGCATTTTTGGCAGATCCGAACGAAAGAAAGAGCAAGCCGAAGATCGATGCCAAAGCTACAGGCACAACAATTGCCAGTCGATCCTTCGCAGCGATCAGGTTTTCGAATTGGCCTCCCCACTCCAGCCAGTAGCCAGCCGGCAGCTTGATTTGTTCGTCGATGCGCTGTTGCGCATCCGAGACGAACCCGCCAAGATCCCTGCCGCGCACATTACATTGGACCACAACCCGGCGCTTGCCGTTCTCGCGACTAACCTGATTGGGGCCATCTTCGATAGCGATTTTGGCGACCGCGCCGAGGGGCACGAAAGATTGCTTGGCTTCGACAGGCTCCGACCCGGCTGAATCCCCCTCAGAACGAGCGAGCGGTAGTGCGACCGGGAGATTCTCAAGCGCGTGCAGATCCCGACGTATGTGGTCCGGCAGTCGCAGAACTAAGTCAAATCGCTTGTCCCCCTCATACACCTGCCCAGCGCTGACGCCGCCGACGGCGGATTCGACGACCGTCTGCACGTCGGCAATGCTCAGGCCATAACGTGCGATGGCGGGGCGGTCGATGTCGATACCGAGTACGGGCAGGCCGCTGACCTGCTCCACTTTCAAATCAGCCACGCCCGGCGTTGCAGCCAGAACACGGGACACTTTATTGGCCTCACGTAGCATCACGTCGAGATCATCGCCGAATACCTTGACGGCTACCTCACTCCTCACCCCCGAAATGAGCTCGTTAAAACGGAGCTCAATGGGCTGACTGAACTCGTAGTTTTGGCCGGGAAGATCGGCGATGGCTTCCTCCATTTTCTCGGCGAGCTCTTCCTGCGTGCCGGCTTTCTTCCACCCGTCACGGGGCTTGAGCATGACGTACGTGTCAGACACGTTGGGGCCCATAGGGTCGGTTGCCACCTCCGCAGTTCCCGTTCTTGCGAAAATGTCGCTCACTTCGTCTGGAAAGCGCTTTTTGAGCAGCTGCTCGAGCTGCATTTGCATTTCCACACTCTTGCTCAAACTGATGGACGGAATGCGTGCGGGCTGGATCGCAAGCGCTCCTTCGCCAAGCTTTGGAGCAAACTCACTGCCGAGAGCGAACAACACGAGCATGCTACCGGCAACCAAGGCTACGCTAGCGGCGACGACTGTCAGCCGGTGCGAAAGATTCCAGCGCAAAATCCGGTCGTAGACGCGGGTAGCGCGGCGCATGAACCAGTTCTCGTGCTCCGACACCTTGCCCTTGAGAAAAATGGCGACCAGGGCAGGAATGAAGGTCATCGACAGCACCGTCGCTGCGGCTAATGCCAAAACGACGGTGACTGCCATTGGCCGAAACATCTTCCCTTCGATGCCGGTGAGAGTGAGAATCGGCAGATACACAATGCAGATGATCAGTTCGCCGAACATGGTTGCTTGACGCACCTCTTGCGAGGCCTCGTAGGCCAGCTTCACACGCTCGCCTTTATTGAGGAGGCGGCCTAAACGGTGCTGCTCTTGAGCGAACCGGCGCACACAATTTTCGACGATGATCACCGAGCCGTCGACAATAAGCCCGAAGTCGATGGCGCCTAGGCTCATCAAATTGCCGCTGGTCTTGGTCTGAACCATGCCCGTTATCGCAATCAACATCGAAAACGGAATGGCGAGCGCGGCGATGAGTGCAGCGCGCATGTTCCCCAGCAACAAAAACAGCACCACAATGACTAAAATTGCACCTTCGATTAGGCTGTTTCGCACCGTGTTCAGCGTTGCGTCAACGAGGTAGGTCCGGTCGTAGACCGTCTTCGCCTTAACGCCTGGCGGCAGGGACTTGTTGACCGTCTTCATGCGCTCGTCTACCCGGGTGGACACGTCACGACTGTTGCCGCCCACCAACATGATGGCGGTGCCGATCACCGTTTCCTGGCCGTTGTCCGTCGCTGCACCGGTGCGTAGCTCACGTCCGACACCCACGTCGGCAACGTCCCTCACGCGAATGGGTGTACCGTGCCGATCGCCCACCACGATCTCAGCAATATCCTGTTCGTTGCGCACCAAGCCAGTTGAGCGGATGAGGTACTGCTCGCCCTTGTGTTCGATATAGCCGCCACCGGCGTTCGCATTGTTTGCGGCCAGGGCCTCGAGCACGTCTCGGAATGAAAGGCCATAACCCACGAGTTTTGCCGGATCCGGCGAGACCTGAAAAAGGCGCTGAAACCCGCCAATCGAATTCACTTCCGTCACACCTGGGACGGTGCGGATCTGAGGGCGAACTACCCAATCTTGAAGCGTACGCAAGTCAGTGAGGTCGTAGGGCTTGCCATCGGCGCGCCGAGCCGAAGAATCAGCCTCCACCGTCCACATGTAGATCTCGCCCAGGCCTGTCGCTATGGGCCCCATTTGCGGTTCAGCGATTCCGGGAGGCAGGCTCGCTCTAGCCGCAGAAAGACGTTCGCCAACGAGCTGGCGAGCCCAATAGATATCCGTTCCCTCCTCAAAAATCACCGTCACTTGCGAGAGGCCGTAACGCGAAAGAGAACGCACTTGCTCCAGTCGCGGGATCCCGCCCATTGCCCATTCGATGGGAAACGTTACCTGGCGTTCGACCTCCACCGGCGAGAGTGCCTTCACAGGCGTATTGATCTGAACCTGGACATTGGTGATGTCCGGAACAGCATCGATGGGAAGCCTCTGGAAGTTGTAAACGCCAAGCGCGCCAGCCGCGAGCGTCAACACCACCACGAACCATCGGTTGGCTACGGAGAATGCTAAAAGTTTTGAAAGAAGTGCCAACATGCTCAGTGCTCGTGCCCGGCTTCGGATTTCCCGAGCTCTGCTTTGAGAAGAAAGCTGTTCTTAGAAACGTAGCGATCGCCCGCTTTCACGCCTTTGAGCACCTCGAGCAACCGCTTGCCCTCTGTCGATGCCGCATAGCCGGTGCGCCCGAGCGTGACCGGCCGGGCTTCAAAACTTTCACCTTCTTGGACGAAGATGACCTGCTTGCCTTCGACCGTTTGCACTGCGTCGTCCTCTATCACCACGGGCGCTTGCACCTTATCCACTGCGATATCTGCGGTGGCAAACAAGCCCGGGCGCCAAGCCGCCCCGGGATTGGTCAAGACAATTCGAGCGGTTGCCGAACGCGTTTGCTCGCCCACGATCTGCCCCAAGTATGCAATGGTTCCCGTGGCGCTTTCCGCGATGCCCTCTGCGCGTACCGACGCGTTTTGCCCGGCCGCGACGCGAGGCAAGTCTTTGGCATACACCGTAACGTTAACCCAGATCGAGGAAAGGTCCGCGATGGTAAAGGCTCGTGTGGTGTCGCCGAGCACCTCTCCCACGGTGATGTGCTTGTCAATGATAGTGCCCGCGATGGGCGCCACGAGGGCATACCCGCTCCCCATGGCGGTTGCTCCGCCGACGGCTTGAAGCTTCTGCGCTGCACTGCGATGGTCAATTTGCGCTTCAGCAAATGCCTGCTTGGCGGATAGAAAATCCTTTTGAGCAGATACGTTCTCTTTGATCAGTAGCTCCGCACGCGCGAACGTGCCTTCGGAGAGCGCCAGGCGTTCCTTGGTGGCGAGAAACTCACGTTGCGCCTCCGCCAGGTCGCGACTGTCCAGCACGGCCAACAGATCGCCCTTCTTCACGACGTCCCCAACTTTCTTCTTCACTTCGCGGGTGACACCAGCGACCCGAGGAGTGACGTGGGCCAATGTGTCCTGATTGAGCGAAACCTCGCCGGGAAGTGAAATGGTTACGCTGACTTCACTCGGGCCGGCTGTCACAATTTCCAGATTGGCGTTCTTGAGGGCGGCTGGAGAGAGCTTGATCTGACCCTCCTTGTGCTCGCCCTCGCCGCCTTCCTTGTGTTCACCATGTTCCTTGTGCTCGCCCTCGCCCTCCTTGTGCTCGCCTTCGCCGTGCTCTTTGTGTTCGCCTTCGCCGTGCTCTTTGTGTTCGCCCTCGCCGTGCTCTTTGTGTTCACCCTCGCCGTGTTCCTTGTGTTCACCTTCGCCGTGTTCCTTGTGTTCACCTTCGCCGTGGTCAGCGTGCGATGCATCCGCTCCGGGCTGGCTGAGGGCTCGCGCACCTACCGCGACCGCTGTGCCGAACGCGGCCATCCCAAAGACGAACAAGAGAACGTTTCTAACGCTCAATTCAACAGGGATGACGCGGCTCATTCAGGGATCCTTCCAGCAGTGACTAAGACTTCAATTTTTACGGCGGCGTGGGTATGGCGTGCTTCCAACAATGCAGCTTCGGATTCCACTAACTCGCGCCGCACGAGCAGAACGCTAGAGAGATCGCTTTCGCCAAGCTCGTAGCCTCGCGTTGCGAGCGTGACGGCTCGATGGGCAGTGGCCACGACGGGAACGAGGGCGTCCATTGCGGCCTGCGTCGTTGTGTACCGGGTGCTGAGTTCTTTGGCTTTTCCAGCGGAGGCACCGCGTGCAAGCGCTAGGCGGGCGTTTGCTGCGGAAACTTCGGCGGCCGACGTGGCTACCTGAGCTCGGTTGGCATTTAGGATGGGCAGCGGCACCGCAAGGCCCAGGAGGCCGATATTTGCCCTGTCGTCGCGCTCGTATTGTGCCAGCAAGTTGACGGTGGGCCAGCGGCTGGAACGCTCCCGCTCCGCCCTCGCCCGTGCGGCTGCCGACGCCGCGGCCGCAGCGCGCACATCAACACGCCCTTCCACTTGACGTACCAGAACCGCAAGCGACGGAACGTCCCCGGATGGCACGAGATCTCCAGAAACGGGTGGCGTGCCGGCGACACCGAGCAGCGTTAGCAGTGTTAGCCTCTCGGCCTTGTGATCCCCGATGGAAGACGCGAGCGCGGCCGCGTCCCTCTTTTCCTGCATGGCCGCGAGGGCGACGTCCAGCTCGGGCACGCTGCCTACAGCCCGGCGTTTCTCTGCAGCCGAGTACACTCGCGCGGCAAGATCATGCCGAGCCTTCGCCAGCGTAACCTGCTGCTGCGCCCGCAAGACAAGGGCGTGTTGGAGGAGAGCAGCGAGGAGCACCTCGCGCCGTTCCCTCTCTGCCGAAATCTTCGCTGCGCCGTGGTCAGCCTTTGCTGAATCCACACGCGCACTGCGCTTGCCCCCTAGATCAACCGGCCAAGAGAGCGTCGCCACGCCACTGAAGGGGCGACTGCCGTCCGGGTTGAAGCGCACGCCGCCAAGTCCGGAGATAAGTGGATTTTCTAACGAAAAAGTGCCGGCGGCAGTGACGGCAGCCCCAGTGATAGCTGCTTCCGCTTCTGCAACCCGTGCCGCCGGGGCGACCCTTGCGAGTTCCGCAACACGTTTACGGCTGAGCTCAACCTCTTGGGCGTGCGCGCTCGTCGACCACCCGATCGCGATAGGAAGCGATGCCACAATGCTCGCGGTGCAAAGGGCGCGCCTTGCGCATAGTCGAAGCATGATGAGTACTACCTTTCAGAGTCGAAAGAGCGTGACGGCCTGTTCCACCGTTACATGGAACCAATCGAGCGCGCCGATGCCAAGCATCTGCGGTATCAGGAGAAGCGTTGCTAGCATCAGTCCGCAAAGGAGGACTGATGAGCCTCGCCACCCAGAGCGCGACGGAGCCTGTTCGGCAAAGGCAAGCAGCATCTCTACGCGGAACTTAAGGATGCCTATGTCGCTCGCGCCTAGCGCAACAGTCGGTATAGGGAACGGGCGAGAAGCTACTAAGATCGCTTCAGCTAGTTCAAGCGGACGGACGCCCCGAAGAACCGCCTCTCGATCGCACTCCGCTTCGCGCGCCGCCAACCAGCGCTTGCACTGCGCCGTGAGCAAGTGGCGGCCGATAGGATTAACAGCGAGAGCCACTCGGAGGAGCCAATAACGCAGCGGATCCTTCGCTTTTACATGCTCCTGTTCGTGAGCCAAGGCGCCCGCGAGAGCCGCATTGGACAGCCTCCCGGCGTACGCCCGCCCGATAAAGACTTTGTGGCGAAATAACCCCTGCACACCAACCGCGAAGCCCGGTTCGTCGGTTAAGATCAGCTTGTTATTGAGCGTCCTGAGTGCCGGAGTGTCATCGACTAGGCGGCTGATGCGACGCATCAGCTGAGTTGCGGCGATGGGTGCTGCTTGGCACTTCCGTGTTTGCGGGAGGCGCCCCCAAGCAGCAGCCAAAACACCGACTGCCAGGAGGCCTGCAAACACACCTGGCTCACTGCATACTGGTGCGTCGTGATCAAAGAGACAAACGAGGAGCGCATCCGAAGCGCCGTTACGCAACAGGGACAGGAACAGCCACGCCAACGGCAAGAGGCTGGAACCCACGAGCAAGAAATAACGAGCGTTCAAAGCGCGTAGGACGCCGGCCGTACGAGGCGCCCTATCCATCAGATCCAGCAAAAATCGCGCTACTAGCGCCGACATTGGCAGAACCACCAGAAACACAAAAAGGGTCCCCAGCAGGGGAAAGGCTGCTTCATTCATTGCTTCAGCTCCTTTCGGCGCAACCGAATAAGAGCTTCCAATCCATCCAATTCAACCACGGAAGCCTGGGCAACTTTTTCGGAGAGCATGGCCATCGCCTGCTGTTCGTTCACGGACTGATTCAAGACTTCCCGCGCTGTCGACTCCAGGAAGGCTTCTCGCGTGACCCGCGCCGAATAGAGGTAGCGTTTGCCTTCAAGTTCTCGGCTGAGCAGGCCTTTCTCCGCGAGTCGTGCAAGTGTCGTCATGACGGTCGTGTAGGCAATCTCGCGCTGTTTCCCCAGAACGTCGACCACAGCACTCACGGTGAATTTTATGAGACGCCGTGACCAGACCACGTCCATGATGGATGCCTCAAGTTCGTGAAGGCGAAGCTCAAGACCTTTTTTGCCGGATCTTACTCGAAACTTGACGGGGGGTAATTTGTTCGACACGAAGCTACTAGGCGTGGTAGTAGGAGCTGGTGCCATTGTCCAGAAAGTTTTTTGCCTTGGTGCAATTGGTGTTGATGGGGATCCCTCCCAGCATCGCAAGGAATCTATATATGCCTAAACTCTCTTGGCTCGCGCTCTCCTTACTACTCGCAAGCTTTCCAGCGTGCGGAAACAAATCGGCTAGCAAAGCTCAGGCGCACAAAGAGGGTGATGGAGATGATCACAAGAAGAAGGCGGCAGAGAGCGAAAAAAAGAAGGACGACGGACACGACCACAAGAAGGGCGACGGGCACGATCACTGAGTGAGCGCCCCCCTACCCCAGGGCGCCTACTCAATGCTAAGATTCTGCCCATGCTGACGAAAAAGCAATGTGCAGGAGTCCGCGTCGCAGTTCTCGGCATCGTTTCATGCTTTAGCTTTGCGAGTTGCAGCAGCTCGAGGGACGCAAAGCAGCCGGAGCGGCGCACTGGTACTCACCGTCTGCTTTCGGCGGATTTCAAGCTCGTGGGCACGGGTGGACATGAAGCCTGCAGCCACGAGGAAGGAGCGACCGGTGACCGGTGGTGCGCGTTCTACAAGCTTGCAGGCACAGGGGTTGAGCTTTGGGTGTTCAATGTGAGCAAGTTTCTCGCCGGCTCCAGTTTCGCTTGTGATGGCACCTCACATGCTTGCCGACTCATCTCATCGAGACTTTGGACAGGGCGCGTCGGCCTGGCGGACGTCCATCCGTGGGTGCACCGCTTTGATGGGGATACGCTCATCTTCAACACAGAGACCGACTCGACCCACAGCAGCATTTACCAAGGCGAGATCTACGCGTGGCGTCCTGGCTGGTCTGCGGCCAGCCGATTGACCTCCAGTCGGGGTGTGTCCTGCATGGGGCACCACCGCTCGGCAACGGTGGCGTGCCGCACGGAGCCGACGTTCGAGGCCACGCCGCCGTCTGCAGTCGAACAACCCGCGCCAAAGGAGTATCGGATCGTGGCGAACGTTCTGAACACTGGCGAAGAAACGCTCGTTGATGCGGGCACCGTAGGCGTGGCCACTGGCACTTCACTTGGTCTTCAGCAACAAGTTGTTCTCTCCAAACGTGGAAAGTGGCTTTTCCTGGCGTCCCCGGGGGCGACCGGAGCCGGCGGTGCCAGGACGAGCGATGTCAGTTCGATTGCTGTGTCTGACCTTGGCAAGAACCAACTCAAGCCAATCGTGCAACAGGCCCGCCTGTGGCTGCCTACGTACGACGAGTCAGCCGTCTATTTGCTCGATGGAGCCCTCGCAACAGAGGATGGAGCACGGGATCTTGTGCGACTGGACTTGCTAGAGGAGGGGTCCCGGCGTGTCATTGCGCGCCACGTATTGGATTATGCCCGGCTCGGATCGCACGATGAGTTTTTGCCCGAGAAAGATGAGGGTGTGTTTTACACTGAGCAGGCCCCGGGAGAGCAAGTCGTTACCCTGAAACTAATGCCGGACAGCGGATCCTCCATCGTTGTGGGCACTGATCTCGAAAAGATTCAAGTATCTATAGACGAGCGTCACACGTTCCATTTGCAACGGGACGGGGGAGCGTTTCCGGTAGCTCACGTTCGTCGCAACGACGGCTCGCAGGGCGATTGCGTGCTCAGCGATCCTAGTGCAGATGCGTTCGGTGGCCACTTCTCTGACAGCGGCAAACGCGTGTATTGGATGCAACTCTCAGATGTGGGGTTGCACGAGGCATGGGTGGCTCGGCCTGACTGCACCGAGCGGCAGAAGTTTGCGCCCGCCGTGCGCCAGTATTTCCCCATCGGCGATGATCTTGTGGCTTTTACGGGAGAGGAAAAGTTGAAGAGTCCGCTGCGCATCGCGATAATGCACCCGGAGGCTGACGTGCCTTTGGATGTCCAAGAAATCCACGAAAGTGCAGATTCGCCCACGCGTGTCATCAGAATCGACGGGGCAGTTTACCTAGTTTTCGAAGGGTTCTCCCCGTCGCAGGACAACGCGGGCATCTTCATTCACGGGCCGCTTGAGCTGAGCTCGTCGAGTCTCTAGCCGCTCTGGGCGAATTCCACGGACCGGGTGATACGTGGCGGGTCCTATGGCAACGAGGTCTCGAATCTCACCTCTGCCATCCGCGGCACACGTATGCCGTACGACCATAACCGCGCTTTCGGCTTTCGTTGTGCGAGGAATCGCTGAGGTACGCCCTAGCAGCGCCGGCCCTATTGCTGGGTTCTTGCGTCCGACACCACGTCCTTGAGATCGGCCAAGGCTTCTAGACGGCCGGCTTCGCATTGAAGATCGGCCAGGATTGCCAATGCATGCCCCACGATGCCGCGGATGGCATTCGAGTGCTGGCGGAGATCCCTGGGGCCGGAGTCCCGAAAGATAGTGCACGTCATGACCACAGCTTGTTCTCCAATGATCTGGAGGCGACTGGCCTGTTCGTCCACGCGCTGGGCGGCTTGTTGGATGTCACTTGCGAGTCGGGCTGCGAACTCAGCCACATTTGCCTGCAGGCTCGGCCGAAATTTCACGGGTTTCTTAAGGTTCATCCGGGATGAACTATCCTCATCTGAGACGAACCTAGTGTCAAGCTCGCATGCCACGCCGAGACAGCGCAGATCCCATAGGAGCCAAACTTGGCCGAAGGATCCGAGTTTTGAGGGAAGAACAGGGCCTTACGCAAGAGAAGCTGGCCTACGAAGCCGGCTTGAAATCCAAGGGGCACCTGAGCGGTATCGAGAAAGGCCTGGTTCTCCCTACGATCCAGACGCTGGCACTCCTCGCGGAGCGGCTCGGAACCGAACTCGTCGATCTCGTCACATTCCCCGAAGAATCAGAAAGGCACCGGCTCATTGATCTGAGCCGCAGCATGAAGGTGGGCACGATTAGGCGACTTGTGCGGGATGCGAGTTAGCCGGCTGCGGGGAGCCCCACCTGATTGGCTGCCGCGCCGCCCCCAAAAGGCTTCCCCGAGATCGGTAAACGTCAGAGCGTTCATGAGGACGGCGCAGGATTTTGTTTGCTATTTATTTTTTATTGCCCGCAGAAAAGCACTAATCGGGCATGTTTCTCGCTCGTAAACGCATTTCAGATGAGTTTTTTTATTCAATATTTAATTGCCCAAAAATAGTCCCAAGGGGGCTCGGATTTCCGGGCGGTTGTGGCTGTGGGAGATTCACCGCGCCGGCTGCGCCACCACTGCGTTTTGCTTGCCGATGGCCTGCGACGTCGTAGACTCCGCCGGATGCCCAGTCGTCTGCGCCGCACAAGCAAGTCGCATCCCACGAAGATGGCCGAGTGGCTGAAGAACCGAGCGCTCTCCCTACGCGTGGCCCTCGAATCCGTTGATAGGGCTTACGAAGAGCATGTTCGGGAGATGCGTAAGCTGCATGTTAACGTCATGCACCAGTTTCGCTCACAGGGGTTGCTGGTTGAGGATCCTGTGAACGGCCTCGGTTTTCGTGTCGGTGACGTGGTTGAGAGCCTTCCTTCCTTGCGGCCTGCGCGCGTATCCACGCGCAGGCCCGTCTTTGAAGCCGTCTCGCGAGCCATCGCGGAGCTGACGGCGTTGGCGGGCGAAGTTCGGGACCTCCCTGTATTGTTCCCAGGCAGTGTCAAAATTCGGAACAAGCGCCGCGGTGCGAAGGAACGAACTCGGGTGGAACCTTCCCTGCAAGAACTAGTGAAGTCGCTCGTAGCGGAAGGGAAGGTCCCTTTTCTTACGCCAAGAGCGCAGCGGCAAGCTCACCGCGATCCAAACCTTGTGCGCTTTATCGCTAGCCACCACCTGCACACCGGCCCCTCTGCAAACTGTGCTTCAGGCGACCGGTGTCGCGATTTGGCCGTCAGCCGAGCCCTTGATCACTTGTTGGATGGGGTCGACTCACCTGGAATGGTCGAGGTGAGGAGGCTAGCAACGGAGCTCTTCGTCGTGGGCGGTGCACTTGAGGCGGCCGCGGCAAGAGTTGATGTTCGCGAACCGGCGGCTGTTGAGGTTCGCTGCAGATGCCTCTCGATTTCACGGCGCTTGTATCGGCTAGACAACCGCCTTCGAGAAACCCTGCTCACCGCTCCCTATGACCGTGGGGCACGCGGTGAACGCCCTACGCAAGGCCTGATTGTCGGAGCGACATTGCATTTGGATGACGGTGATTTCCCTGAAGCATGGATCGGAAGCGTTCTGGACGATGGGATGAGCCAGCAATGCGTGGATGATGCCGCTCAACGGAAGGAAGTAAAGAAGCGAACTCGACGAGTTAGTGAGCGCCTGCGTGCGCATTTGATCCCTTCCGGCGAATCTCGCACGGTGGAGGGTCGTGTTAATCAGCGCACGGTCCACGCGCGCGACGCCACTTCGGCCCAAGTTGCTTACGCACAGCAGCATCCTACGTTGGAGTGGAAAAACGGCAGAGCTTATCGTTGGGTAGGGAGCGCCGGGGCCCCCCCATTTCTGGAGCCCGATTGCACGGTATGAGGGCCGGCTGATACCTGTTTTGGACAGGTTACCGCATGTCTAGAGCAACAAAATTTGCGAATTTGGCGCACAATGCGCATGAACACGACGATGTTGGCCCCGCGAGCCGACGCGGAGGTCGAGGCGGATGGGTTGGCTCGGGCGACGCTAGGCGTCGGACCGGTGTTGAATCAACCGAGCCTGCCCACCAGCAACGTGCGCCTCAATGTCGACTTCCTGGCGGGGGCCACGCCTTGGCGCGCGACACCGTGCCGAAGAGGATCTCGGCAACGGATGAAGTCCTCACGCTCAACGATGCCGCGAAGCTGTTGGGAGTTTGCGGAAAAACCGTCGTGTCATGGCATCGCGAGTACCAACTTCCCGCCCATCGAATCGGATCAGCATGGCGCTTCCTTAGGTCTGAACTAATTTCTTGGATCGGAATGAGAGGTACGAATCATGTTTAGCCGCAAGCGTGCATCGGGCAAGAGCGTCCATTTTGCAACCTATCAGTTCCAAGGTCGTCAACTTCAGGAACTAGTCGGGACCGACAAGCGAGAAGCCCAGCGGATCGAGTCTCTCCGGAAACGCGAAATACGCGAAGGTAGATTTCAACCTGGCCAGCACACAGGTGCCGTATCTGCTGCGAAATATGCTGAAACGTGGGGCAAGGCGCGCACTAATCGGACAGCTAAGGATGACCGTCAGCGCTTGCGCGATCACTTTGTCGGATACTTTGGCACCAAAATACATTTGCACGAAATCGGAGAGCCCGAGGCGCTGCGTTACGTTCGCTGGCTCGGCGAAAAGGTGCGCGGGAATGAATTGGCGGCAAGGACTGCAAGGAGCGTGCGGGGGGTAGTGCGTACAATGTTCCGCGACGCAAGGCTTGAAGGGCTAATCGCCGTCGATCCTTTTCTAGCGCTGCCGCGCAAGCTGCTCCCAAAACCGCCACGCTCCGAACGCCGAGTTTACACTCGGGAAGAGGCGCGCACTCTGCTGCACGATGAAAGACTAACTCCGTCTGTGCGCGTGCTGCTCGCATTGATGTTGTACTGTGGCGTCCGTGAAGGTGAAGCCTGCGGCCGTCGGTGGCGGGATTGGGATCCCAAAGTGGAGCCGCTTGGAAGTTTGCATGTGAGCACTCAGTACTTGGACGAACCCCTTAAAACCGACAGCGCACGCAAGGTTCCCGTCCACCCCGACCTCGACGCGATCCTCCGGGACTGGTGGGAGCATGGCTTCGAGTTGACATTTTGCCGGCCTCCGACCCTGGACGACTTCATTGTCCCGGCTACCCGCGGCGGCAACCACACCAAATCGAGCGCGTACAAGGCCATGCGCCACGCCTGTGGGCTCGTCGGCGTTCGCTTCGAGGGCTGCCACCTGACCCGGCACACTATGATCACCTGGGCTCGACGGGGTGGTGCGCGCTCCGATGTACTTGAACGCGTCACCCACAACGCGACCGGGGTCATCATCGACCAGTACACCCATTTTGATTGGGCGCCCCTGTGCGAAGCGGTGGGGTGCTTGGACTACGGAGAGCCGCTCGCCGGAGTTTCTCTGCCTCCGCCAGCGCTGCCGTCACGGTTCGGCCGAGCCCTAGCCGCCCCCTCGGCACATGGCGACACGAACGAAGGTGAACCTGAAGTTCATGTCGCGTCTCATGTCGCGTCCCAAAATACCCCAGAAAAATCCGATGAAAATGGGTGGAGGCGCCGGGAATCGAACCGCCGGCATGTATCGAGACCGCGCAGAATGCCGGGGATTCGCAGCAGGGTGCTGATCCGCAGACTGCCTCGTCCATCGGCGTAAGTGCCCGGAATGTGATCACTGATCGATTGCCAATCGATCGGAACACTGGAGGCCTTCTGTGGATTGACCGTCTGCTGGCGGATCACCTGTTGAGCGTAGCGCTGAAGGGGATCGCCGACCGCGTCGCGATGCTTCTGCAGGGGTTGCGGACATGACCGGGTCCAAGCGCGCGGCAATAAAGACATCCTGGGGCAGGGCACGAGCAGCTGTTTGTTCGTGCCAAAGTTCCTGGATTTTACCCACAACCGAGAGGATAATATGGCAATTATTGAATCATCGTCACCTACTGAAGCGGAAAAGAGCGGAATTGAGCGCTCCGAAAGGGCTGTGCTCACGCGGGATCTGGACGCCTCCCCCGAAGCCGGAGGTCTCACCATCCCCCCAGGCGTCCCACCGGCAGCCCACCCGGTATCCGCACCGCAGCCTACTCCGCGGGTACCGGCGGGTAGCTCGAACGTTTGGGCACGCCTCGGCATCGCAGCAATCATAGGGGGCGGTGCTTTGCAGCTGCTGGGACGAGTCGCATCCTGGGACCCCCCGGTGGAGCGGTACCGGGGCCGTGACGGGAAGTTCAAGCGTTGGTGGTAACCAGGAGTCGGAGGTATCTCTGGCCAAAGTGCCTACTCTGCAAGCATTCACCGGCCTGCGGAGTAGGCATTTCTTTTTGTGCGCACACACGGACTCGCGGAAAATAGGATATGAGTTTCATTCGTTGCATACTGCCGGCTTGTTGCCTCGACCGTGGCGGATAAAGTTGATGGTGTGGCTCGGTGTGAAGGCTCCTTCAGGCACTTCCACCCACGAGATGCCATCTTGGCTTCCGTAGAAGTGCTGCTGCTCGTAAACGCCGCCGTTCGTTGCCACGAAGGTTCCTGTGTCGCTCACTCCGATCCGATTGAGCTCGGGGCCACGCTGGCCCGCGAGCGAAGTGGTTGTGGCCACCCAAGACGAACCATCCGGGCTGTGAAATGCTGTCGGAGTGTTGTTGGTATCGTGACCCCAGACAAAGAACTCGGCGCCCGTCCACACAGCATCGCTGTTCACGGTTCCAGAAAGGGCTACCGAGGACCAGTTAACAGCGAGATCTGCCGAGCGGCACACGGTTCCATCATCAAGAATATCCAGGAGCACTTGGCTATTGGCCACTAAGTTCTGACGGCGATAGGCCGTAACCGTAGCGTGAAGTACAGGGCCTGATGAAGCCGGCGTTCGGGTTACTTGTTGCCGATGAAAGTTGAGCGACGAGACGATAAGTTCTGGAACTCGGTGGTGGAGGAGTACCGTGCAGGCGGCGCGACGTATCACGAGTTGGCTAAGAAACACGGCGTAAACCCGTACACTTTGAAAGGGCGGGTGATGTCTAGCAAGAAGCGGGTGTCGCGGCGGCGAGCACCGCTGGCGCGATTCGTGCCGGTGAAGGTGCGTCACGAGCTCCTGACCCATGGACCGGAAGCGCCGGTTGTGGCGCTCATTGGGGCGAGCTCCGAGTATGTCGCGGCTGTGATGCGTGCGCTGCGCGGCTGATGCTGACGTTACCGTTGAGCGTGAAGTTGTGGATTGCCGCGGAGCCCGTCGACATGCGGCGGGGGCACGATGGCTTGGCTGCCATTGTCCGGAACGACTGGAAACGCGAGCTTTTCGCAGGGCATCTCTTCATTTTTGTCGGCAAGCGGCGCGACCGTTGCAAGATCCTCTTCTGGGACCGCGGTGGATTCGTCTTGTATTACAAGCGTTTGGAGCGCGGCTGCTTTCGTCTTCCTAAGGTGAAGAGCGCGAGCACACATACTGAGCTCGATTCGACCGAACTGGCGATGCTGCTGGATGGCATCGACGTGAACATGGTGCGCCGCGCTCGACACTGGCAAACATCGAGTGAAGAAAGAGAAAAAAAGGGATCGACAGATCAGCCAAACTTTGATCAAACCTAGTCGATGGGCGAGCAGAGCCACGAGTGCGAGTGGAAAAACGAGGTGAGCAAGATCACCGCGGAGCTTGAGCACTCGAAGGCTGAGATGGAGCGCACCAGGGCCGAAATGGAGCGCGCTAAGGCCGAAATCGAGGCATTGAAGCGGCACATCTTTGGGAAGAAGAGCGAGAAAATGCCGCCGATGGCGCGCGAGGTCCGGCGCGGTAAGAAGCCTGATCCGGTGCAAAGTCAGCGCACTCGCGAAAAGAACGCTGAGCTGAAGGCAGCAACGATGACGACGGAAACGGTCGAGACGCCGGTACCGGAGCCACTTCGGTGTTGCCCGAAGTGTGGCAAGGACGAATTGCAGAAGATTGCGTCACCCAAGCCGACAACGATCGTCGACTATGTGCCGGGGCATTTTCGCCGGCGCATCTACAATCGAGAAAAGCTCGTTTGCTCTTGTGGCAAGCATGTTGTGACGGCTCCGGTACCAGCGAAGGTTTTGGGAGTGTCAGAAAGTTTGTGTAATTTGACAAAACGGGTGACTTAAAGGGAGTCACTCATGGAAACACAATCAACAAAGAAAAATTCTACACCATCAAAAAGCAACCGGGAACTTGCAGCCGAGAAGCGTGAGTTTCTCGACCGACTGATAGCCGAGTGCGCCGCAGACGGGGGTGACATGTTCGGCCCGGAGGGGCTGTTCACACAGCTCAAGGGCGCGGTGATGGAGCGCCTGCTGGAGGGTGAGCTCGCCGCGCACCTGGAGGAGGCAAGCGGCACGGGAGACAGCCCCAACGTGCGCAATGGGCACAGCGACAAGACCGTGCACACCGAGTCTGGGCCGGTTCGAATCCGGGTGCCGCGGGATCGGAATGGGACCTTCGTGCCCCAGGTGGTGAAGAAGCACCAGCGGCGCGTAGAAGGCTTCGACGACAAGGTCTTGGCGCTCTACGCCCGCGGCATGACGACGCGTGACATTCAGGCTCACCTGCGGGAACTGTACGGTACGGACGTCTCCCACGAGCTCATTTCCAAAGCAACGGACGCTGTGATGCCGGCGTTCCGGGACTGGCAAAGCCGCCCGCTAGATGCAGTGTACCCAGTGGTTTACCTCGATGCACTTTTCGTATCGGTGCGAGATGGCGTGCAAGTGCAAAAACGGGCCTTCTACGTCGCACTGGGCGTTACCCTGAACGGAACACGAGACGTCCTGGGCATCTGGGCGGCCGAAACCGAGGGGGCCAAATTCTGGCTGAATATCCTCACGGAACTCAAAGGCCGAGGCGTCGAGGACATTCTCTTCGTATGCGCCGACGGCCTTTCTGGGCTCGACAAGGCGCTGGAGGCGGCCTTCCCGCGTGCCGTGCTGCAGACGTGCATCGTGCATCTCATCCGAAACGCACTCCGTTACGTGTCGTGGACAGACCGCAAGGAGTTGGCTACGGCACTGCGGCCGATGTACACCGCCGAAAACGAAACACAGGCCAAGGCGGAGCTTGAGGCCATTGAGGCCAGATACAACAGCAAGTATCCCGGGGTCGCTCGCACCTTCCGCAATCGCTGGGAGCACTTTGTTCCGTTTCTTGCCTATCCCCCCGAACTTCGGCGCATACTTTACACGACAAATGCCATCGAATCTCTAAACTCGCAATTGCGGAAGCCTCTGAGAAATCGAGGCCCATTTCCCAACGACGAGGCCGTCTTCAAGCTCTTTTTCCTTGCCATCCGCAACGCTAAGACCCGGTGGAACGCAGATAAGTCTTGGTATCGCACCCTCGCTCAACTCGACATTTTTTTCGAAGGTCGTTTGCCCGTATGAGTCAAGCTACACGAAAATTCTGACACGCTCAAGGTTTTCGAGAAGATCCAATACGGGCCCGGGTTTATGGCCTATCTCGCCGTTACCAAAACACTGGATTGCGTGCCGCTTTATCGGCTCGAAAAGTCGTTTCAACGCCTCGGAATGCCGATGTCGCGAAGCACGATGAATACGCTCTACAATCGTGTAGGTAATGCTCTCGGCATTGTCGCGCGGCGGATCCTCGCACAAATTGCAACCTCCGACATTGTGCTTGCGGACGAAACAACGCATCGAACACAAGAGAGCGCTAAGCGCCCCTATGTGTGGACTTTCATTGCCGGCAAATCCATCGCGTACTGTTTCAGTCCAGATCGAAGCGGGCAAACACCCAAACTTGTACTCGGTGGCACGCAAGGGACGTTGGTGGTTGATGCCTACACTGGGTACAACGCAGTCACGCAGGTGGATGGGCGAGAACGCGCAGGATGCCTCGCTCATGCGCGCCGCAAGTTTTTTGATGCACTGAAAGACGCGCCGGAAGCAAAAGCAGCACTGGAAATCATCCGCCAAGTTTACGTTGTTGAGCACACCGCGCTTGAGCGCGGCATAGCCCGAACACCTGAGCACCTGAAGCTACGCCAGCAATTGAGTGTGCCGCTCATGGAAAGCTTGCAACTCTGGATGCACGAACAAGAACCGCGTCAGCTACCGAAGAGCAAGCTCGGCCGTGCCATCAGCTATGCTTGCAAGAACTGGGAAGCGTTGACTCGGTTTCTTGAGAATGCCCTCATTCCACCCGACAATAACCAGTCCGAACGAGCTCTGCGCGTCGTCGCTCTCGGCAGAAAGAACTTCCTATTTGTCGGCAATCAGGAATCAGGCGAAAATCTCGCAAATCTCTACACCGTGCTGGCGACCTGCGAAGCCAACGGCGTTAATCCGTTAGCATACCTCACCGACATCCTAACTAAGCTCGACTCCACACCCGCCAGCCGAATCGACCAGCTTCTCCCGGAAAATTGGCGTCCGCCTCCAGCCCCGAGTTGAGCTCGCTCACCCTAATTTTGGAGCATCGTCAAGCTGTGCACTTGGCGCTACGGTTACGATAGGCCGACTTGGTGCAGGCACTGAGAGTTGCCGCGCGAGTCCAACCGGTGCGCGGATTGGTCGAGACAAGGACGTCTTCTGCCCCTGAAACTAGACCCCCACCAGAAACGCCGCCTACAACGATGAAGGCTCCTTCGGCAGACCCGCCGAAAGCCGCAGCGCGCACGTGCGCTAAACTTACATCCCCCGCTTGAATCGCGCCCAAGGTCTCCCAAGTGCCTTCAGGGGAAGTGGCTAGGAGCGGCCCATAAGCGGTCGGAACAAGCCAAACGCCGCGCCCAAAGAGGGCTCCGCCGGTGCCTAGGTGTGATGGATCGGCCTGGGTGAAGACTGTTGTCCAGTTAACGCCGTCTGCAGAGGTTCGAATGGTGGAGCCGCCGTTGGTCCAGCCAAAGGAAGCTACAAATTGGCCAGCGTGAAACGCAAGGCCGCGGGCTTGCCCGGGATCGTGATCGCAATCCCCATTGGTTTGACTCCAACACCGCCGCGCATCGTCGTCAGAACGATTGGCTACCCAGCTCTGCCCGTCGTCGCAGGAAATGGTGCTACGCCCGACGTCCCCTACGGCGACGAAGAATCCAAAATTCTGAGCGGCTCCACCCGTTCCCCCAGAGCTCGCTGAACTACCCGGCCCGCCACCAATCGCAACCGCGCCTCCAACTTGCGCATTCGCCACACCACCGAACCCCGGAGTGCCCCCGGCAGAACCAATCGCACCGCCGGCTGCCGGAATACCGCCCGCAGAAGCGACCATCACTCCAGCTCTTGCGCCGCCGATGCTTCCCCCACCTCCAACAGCGCTGAAACCACCTGAGCCGACCGGTGCTTTCGATGCCTGCTCAGAAGAGCACGCGAAGAACGAGCAGCAAAGGACGATAAAAAAGGATGGTGCCTGGATGTGATCGCGCACTCGGAACCTCACGGTCCCAGCCACGGCAACATCTCCCCGGTAACGTTCCACACGCTGTCAGGGTACAGCGTCTTTTCGCCTCCCACGAGAGTGTAATAGTCCGTCTGCTGCCAGTGAAAGTTGGGATAGCCGCCGTTCTCCGCGGGAACTTCATACTCTGATTTGGGTATACCCAGAGCTTGGAACACGCTGCCGAGCCATTGATGCCAAAGCAGCCCTATCTCGTAGTCTTCCTTCTGGAGATCATCACCACCCTTCATCTTGCGGGTGAGATCTCTGTAGTCGCAGAATTGACCAGTTTTCATGCCACCTGCGGCCGATCCGAACGTGACCACGGGGACACAGATCGGATCGTGGGTGTGGTGCCCAGATTCATGCGTCCAGAACAGGAGGCAATCATCCAGCAAGGTGGTGCCTCCACCGCGATCCACCGCGTCCAGCTTCTTGGCGAGATCGACGAACACGTCTGCGAAGAATGTGCGGTATGAGGTGAGCAGCAGGGTGTAGGCTGCTGCGTCGATGGAGGCTTTGTGGGCTACCTCTTGGTGCCAAGAGCCGCCATAGGCCGATCCCGGATAGGTGGTGAACGAGGCATCCCAGATGCTGGTGCTGATCACGCGCGACGTGCCGGTTGAAAATGCCGCCACAATGACGTCATTCCAAAGCTGGTAGGCCTGCACCTGAAGCGCCGGATCCATGCTGTATTCGGTCTTGTTTGAGAGATCGGTGCTGTTCGTGGCCGGGCGGGGCGGCGGAGTGCCGCTCGTCGCAGCTATCAGCTTGCGTTGGAGCTCGTAGAGGCTTTCGATATGATCGTCCAGGCGCCGCTTGTCCCCGGAGGACAAGCGTTGGTTGCCGTTACGGAGCGCCGTGTAGTTGGCGAGCGTCTTGTCGATAAGAAGCTTCTCGCGTGGGCCTGTGGTTGTGTTGAAAAGTTGATCGAAGAGATCTCGGCTGCCCTGTGCTGTCTTGCCCACCATTTCGATGGGCCCCACCCTGGTTTTCGGGTTTGCATGAGCGAAGGATTGATCGCCAAGCACCACAGAGCGGTTCACCACACGTGACGCATCTGAATAAAAGGTTGGGGACCAAGCCAGGATTTGATCAAGCGTTGGGCGGCGGCCATTGGCGACCACCGATTTGATCCCTTGCTGGTTGTCCCCAAAATTTCCAAGCGCCATCCCGGTGTTGTGGCTTTGGTAGAAGGGCACATCGAGACCCATGAGCACGTTCATCTTGGCCACCAAGGCTTGAGAAAGCCGCGTCGAAGGTGCCCTCAGCACCTCCGAGACACGCATTTCCCCAGCGCTATCGTTGCCCACCAACGCGCCATTGCGGATCGTGTGGCCGGCGTAGGCCATGGTGTTAGTGAGCGTGGCCTGGCTCGGGTACATGTCCCGCTGGTAGGCGTTACCATGGGGCTGGTAGAAAAAGCCAAAACACTTTTCTCGCAACGCCTGCGCTTCTGAGGTGCCCGGTGAGAAGAGTGAACCGAGAAGTGGCAAAGGCAAAAGCGCCCCGCCGGCTCCAGCAAGGAACCAGCGACGGTGCAGGCGGGAGGAAGACCGGCTCATCGAAAATCCCTCGTCTTGAAATTAGTGGTGGTGGCGACCTTCGAAAGCAGCTCCCTCAGAGTGCTCCCGGCCACGGCCGTGGCCTGGATGCCTTCGAGCACGGGCGTGTCAGCCGGCTTATCCACCCTGCCAAAGGTGTAGCGGAAATATTGCTGCGAAAAGCAGCGCTCAAATTCGCCAGAAGCCACAATCTGAGCGGTGAGCTCCGCTGCGGAGCTGGCCTGCGCCATGTCGTTCGGCGTTACCAGGGGGGCAGCCTGGGTGTTCACGGCCTTTTCAGCGATCAGCATCCCAGCAGAATCGTAGAGCTTCTGCGTCGCTCGCGTGCGCCCCAGGGGATCAAAATTCTCCGTAAGGTACCCGAGCGGATTGAGCTGCCTGTGACACGCCAAGCAGGCCGTCCCAGGTGTTTCCGTGAGCCGCTCCACCACTTCGCGTGTGGTAAGATCTGGGGCCAAATCAACCGTTGCGTTCATCGCGCTCGGGGGTGGCGGAGGCAAGGTCTGACACAAGAGCGCATTGCGGACTCTAAAGCCCTTCATGATGGGGCGAGTGTTTGCGCTGTAGGACGCAACGAGCGCTATGCGAGTGAGTAAGCCCGCGCGCGCAGGATCTTGAAATTCCGGCGGCGTGCCTTGCCCGTTCCAGGCGGGCTGCCCGTAGAGCTCAGCAATGTCATTCGCCTGCGTCACGTACGCGCGGCTGGTGAGGACATCGCTCAGCTTGGCGTTGTTGCGATAGAGGTAAGCCACTAGATCCAAGATTTCCGCCACCGTATTCTTCTTGGTGTCCAAAGTGGGTGTGAACGTGCCTCGAAGTGCGTCCCAAACGGCTCCGCCTTGGCCCAAGGGATTTTCCAGCTCCTCAAGCCTCAGCCACTCGCCAAAGAACTCGCGCACGGCCGACTCCGCTTTGGGATCCGCCGCAAGACGAGCTACTTGGGCGTTGAACGTGGCATCATCCAGCAAAGTGCCCGCATCGGCGAGCGAATTGAGCTCCGCATCAGGCCCAGACTGCCAAAAATGAAAGGACAAACGAGCCGCCAGCTCATGCGCCGTCAGCGGGATTACATCCCCCAAAGCCGTGGCTTGGCCATGCTCCACAAAGTACAAGAAATCAGGAGCGAGAATGAGCAGGCCTAGCACCTTGCCGATCGATTCAGCACTTACCGTATTGGGATTGGGATCGCTCACCGATGTGTAGAAGTCCACCTCGGTGGAGCCGAGAGGGTGCCGAAGGAGAATGCGGCCGAAACGGGACACAAAATCTCGAAGGCACGTAACATCGTTGGTGGCATTCGCGTCTGTGGCGCAAGCGCCCACTAACTCCGTTATCCAGGCAGGCTGAGACGTGACGCTGGTGCTCACGATATTGGCAAGCTCAAGCAGCGCGTCGACGTGTGATTGTTGAACGCTCTGATCAAGCCTGCCATATCCGCCATGCTTCTCGCCGCTCGCGTTCGTTAGGCGATCCGCCGGGTAAAAGCCAATTTGCCAATCGTACGCGCTCACCATGTTGGCGCCTTGGGCGGGCGCGGCAAGGCGGAATGCGTCGTCCAGCGCATTTCGCATCTGCACGCGACTTAACCGACGCAGCGGAAGCTCTGCGCTATCCACTACTGGCTGGGGTGCCCCACCACTACCGGAACCTCCGCTACTTGCGGTGCCGCTACCTGTACCGCCGCCGAAACTCGCGTCTGCTCCACCCACGGAAGCTCCCGCGTTGGCACCACCCACCGAACTGGCTCCCCCGTAAGGGGCCTCGCCGCTGCGAGTGCGCTCGCTTGGAGACGGTTGACAGCTAACCGCTAACGCAGCAGCCAAGGTTAACAGTCGAGTCAAACGAGGTCTCGTAGCCAAACTCATACGCTGCCCTGATAAGCAAGGATAGCTAGCATAGATGTTCATGGCTAGGGGAATTGCCAAGACTTTTCGGTCAGAATGGGCACAGGCGTGGCCAGCGCGTGGCGCCGTTCGGGGCCGGAATCGAATAAGGGTGTTCGGGCCGAGCGTCGAACGTCGCCAGCCGGCACAAGCGCCCTGGCTAACGGCGAATCTATTGCGCGGGAACCGCAGCTGTGACGGTGAATTGGAGGTGTTGCCCGTCGTAGATAGCTGGCGCTGGCGCAATCCCCGGTACGGAGAACATCTCCCAATTAGCCACTTGCACCACATTACGGTCGCGCACACGCACGGTGATGCGAGAGCCCCCTTTTGCGCGGACCGAGGCGGTGTAGTCCATCTTGGTTAAGTTGTGACCGTAGCCGCCGCCGTTCAGGCCGTAGGTTGCTGGCGGATCGGAGGTTTGCAGTACGTATTGGAAGTAGTTAACATCGCCGCTTGGGCCTCCACCAATCATGAAGTGTGGATTAACTGCGGTGCCACCCGACCACTGGCATGTCTCAATAACGCCTTGTACCCGGATGGCTAGATCGTAGATGACGTTCGGATCCCCACCCACGTCGAAGGTCGAAAATCGGTCTAGCTTGTTGTTGAGGGCCTCAAGCTCAGCAGCGGTGGAATCGGTGCCCCAGTTGAAGGGTTGCTGAAAGTAACAAGTTTCGTCCGCTGGGTTGTGTGGCCCCTGGCAAGCGATCTCGATCCGAAAGCCGTTGAGCTGCTCTCCGGGAGATCCTGCGGGTAAGGGCGAGGCTCCACCCACGCCGCTGCTTGCTCCCCCAGTGGCGGTAGGTGCCGCACCTCCAGAGCCCAGGTTACCTCCTGACGTTGCCATGGAGCTGCCGCCGCTGGTGCTAGTGCCAAACATACCGCCCGCTTGCGTCGAAGGCACCCCACCTGCACCAGGTGTGGCGCCCCCTGTCCCGGGTGCTCCTGTTCCAACGGTGGCGCGCCCGCCAAGAGGCATGCCGCCAGAATTCACACCGAGTCCACCACTCGCGGACGACGCAGTGGCGCCGCCATTCGCGACCTCAAGCATTCGCGCAGAGCGCCCAGTGGTTGGAGTGCCACAAGCGATGACGCTGCTGATAAAGATTGTGAGCACGCTTGGAAGGATCTTCACGCGAGCAGCTCCGGAATGGGGCCCTGGCAGAATTGTGCTTCACCGAAGGTGTCGCCAACGCCTGGCATATCGAAGGCGCGCTGTACAGTTGCCCAAACGTCGTTGTTGTAGCGACCACTTTTGGTAACGAAATGGCCACTCTTGAGTCGGCCACCAGCTGTTCCCAACAACAAGAATGGTTGCTGGCGATCGTCGTGGGCTTCGCCATGTTCGCTGCATACAACGACTAAGCTGCTGTCCAAGAGGTTCCCCGCGCCTTCGGGCGTATCCTTCAGAGTTTGCACCCAATCGGCTGTTTTCTGCATCAAGTACTTTTCGGATGCGGCCAACACAGTGGTGTTGCCGATTAGGCCATGTTGCACATCGTGCCGCCCACCGGGGAGTAACCCATCAAACGTCATGCTTGACGTGGAGGTGTCCCACAAGAACGTGACGATGCGCGTGGCGTCGCAGGCAAATGCCAGGCGAACGAGATCGAGATTGAGTCGCGAAAGCGACGCATAGCTAACGGGCAGTGTGTCAGGATTTGGAGGGGCCTGAATAGATGCCAAGCGACTCTGCAGGTCGGTAGGTTCCACACAGCCGGCGGACGGCAATGTGGTGGGCATGGCATCGAGGGATTTTTCGATTTGGCGAATACCAGCCAGGTGGGCATCCAACTTTGGGCGTTGGGCCGCTGGCAACACGTCATACATTCGCTGCCAATCTCGCTTGAAGAAATCGAGCACGCTTAGCTTCTCGGCGCGTGCGCGCTCTAGAGCTGGATCCGGGGCTCCAGAGCCGGCAGAAGGGCCGAGGATGCCGCTGAATACTTGCTTGTAGATTTCTTGTGGCCGCACTTCAGGCCGCAGAGGCTGCTCAAGCCCGGCATGCGAAAGCACATATTGGCCTACCGCGTTGGGGTTGATCATGAGATCGGCGGTAACTTGCAGTGAGCGAATGCGCGTGGAGATGGCGGGGTGGCCAGCGAGGATTTGATCGATGCTAGGGCCCGTCGACTGGGAGGCGGCGATATGGTGACGAATCGGCAGCCCAGTAGTGAGCTTGACCATGGAGTGGGCGTGGGGCTCGCTGTTCCCTTCGCGCGCGCCATCAATGCCTTCGAGTACGGTGAGGTCACCCTTCAGCTTCTCGAAGGGCGAGAGCGTTGGGCTGAGCGAATAAGAAGTGCCACTTCCAGTGGGAGCCCATTGGGACTTTACTCGGCCGTTGGAGAAGTACATGATCATGAAACGCTGTGGCCCGTTAGCTTGTGCTTGAGCCAGGCGTTCATTACGGAAGAACGGAGCGGCGATGAGCGCGCCACCCCCGAGGGAGGCCAAAAAAGAACGTCGATTGAGGCAAATGTGGCTCATGGGTTTTTCGCTTCCCGGAGGCTAAATTCATCCAGCGCTGCTAGCTCAACGAACAAGGTCCTGAGCTCGCCGCGACTCGCTGAAAAGGCCGCCTCGAGCTTTTGCGCCGCGCACGTTCCGGTCGGGAGATGTGGTTGCCCTAGGCCATACCCTAGCACTTTCGTGGCGAGGCACGCTTTGACCGACGGGCTCTCGGCGAGGCGTTGCCCGAGCTCAGGGGCTCCGGTTACGTTGCCGTCGAAGTCAACGCTCACCAGATTGGTTGCCGCGTCTACAGGCATACCTCCCTCTTGGGTCACGTAGCGACCGATAGCGTCGTAGTGTAGGAAGGCCAGCCCGGCCGAATCGATGAGGCTATGGCAGCCGGAACAAGCTGCATCCGCTGCCCGCTGCGCCACGAGTTCACGTTCAGGAGCGACCACCTTCGGGAGCGCAAGCACTTCTGCTGGTGGGGGAGGAAGATTTTGGCACAAGAGGTCGCGTCGAATGAACACGCCTCGGTGCACTACTGAGCCGACCTGTGGAGTGGCCAGCGCCGTGAGAAATGCAGGTAAGGTGAGAAGGCCTGCGCGTTCTGTGCGGGGAAGCATGGCCGGCACTTTTTGGCCGTTCGGAGGCTCCGCGATTCCGTAGTACTTCGCCAGTGTTGCGTCCACGGTCGTGGAGGATGCGGTTAAAAGCCGTTCCAAGGTGCCACCGGGCTGCCACACGGAGGCGTCCACAAAGGAGCGCGCCTCTTCCAACATGCTCGCCTTCAGCGCGGGTGTGAACTCCGGGAAAAGAGTTTGGTCTTTGTCAGCTGAGGCTACTTGCGACAGGTGCGCGAAATCCATCAACGCTGCTGTGACGACACCCTGTGCCGCCGGTACGCTGAGGAGCCGTAGTGCTGCCGATCGGATTTCCGCTGACGTGCTCAACTGGCCGGCGTTCGCCGCGGCAAAGAGCTCTCCATCCGGCATTGAATCCAAGAACAAGTAGGAGAGTGCCGAAGCCACTTCAAATGGAGTCATACGCGCAACTCCGGAGGCAGATCCTGCGCCGAGCTCGGTTCGATACAGGAACGACGGGGCTTGGAGCACGGCCGAAATGACGGGCCTTACCGCCTCGGTGAGCCCTGCCGGCTTGCCAGCGTCGAAGACGCGCTTTAGGTCATCTATGTCCGGCTGCTTCAATGGGCGTCTAAACGCTTTGCTCGCGAAATCCTGAGCCCATGCCCAAACGCAGGTTTCATTCGCGGGCTCGCACCCGGTGAGTGTGGGGAGTTTGCTGGCGGCCGTTGCTGCGTAATCTTGCGCCGCGGTGAAATATTGAAAAGCAGAGGCGTCGCTCACTTGCCCAACCTCCGCGTCCGCACCAAACCCACTCAGCGCACCGCCTGTCGTCTTCAGGCTTGGGGCCGGCAAAGAGGGCAACAGGGTACCCACTGAGTGGTTGTATTGGCTATCGCTCAAGAGCCACACCCTTCTGCTCGCG
Organism: Polyangiaceae bacterium; assembly: GCA_033763455.1. Classification (GTDB taxonomy): domain Bacteria; phylum Myxococcota_A; class Polyangia; order Polyangiales; family Polyangiaceae; genus JBBRRP01. The sequence goes on along the minus strand of JANRKO010000045.1, from coordinate 112,835 downwards.
ATGGCAGATGCGTTGGCCTCGCACGTCGTAGGCGCTGGTGCGCCCCCTACACCGGATCCAGGTACGAGAGGCGTGTTGCCGCCCGAGCCTTGCGAGCCTTGACTTCCCGTAGCGGACCCACCGCCTGCGGCGGTTGCGCCAACCTGGGGTGTGCTGCTCCGCCTGTCTCGCTGCGAGTCGTCAGGGATTTGAGCAGTGCACGCGGAGGCAAGCACGAAGGTGAAGACAACCAGTCCAAAGCGTGGCGCCGTCGTGATCGAGCAAGTGCGACTTAGCATGGGGTTTACCTGGAATGACCGTAGGTGCTGGTTTTTCTGTACACCTAGGGACACTTATTTCCCGGAATGGCTTTACAGCAGTGCCGCTCCTTTGGATTATCGTTCACGCGGTATGCCTTGCAGTCAAAGTCGGCAAAGCCAGCGCAGGCGCTCATGCATTGGCCCCAGGTTGAATACACGAGCGGCCAAAGCGTTTCGGTTTGAACGGAACACCGAGTGAACCAACACGCACAGTACTCAGCACAAGTCGTCGGGCGCTCGGCGTTGGCAGGGCAAACACCTTCGATCGTCACAGCTGGAGGCTCTAGCGACATCGGGGGCTTCGCATCACAGGTAGTAAAATCTGGAGAACCTGCAGCGCCCTCCGAAGGCGTGGCACCGCCGACCCCGGCTGGTGCGCCTCCGGTGATTGTCTGAGCGCCGCCTTGGGCGGCAGAGGCTCCACCGGTACTTTTGGACCCTCCTGAAGAGCTCCCGCCGATTGCGCTGCCGCCCAGCCCAACTTGCCCACCCGTTGAGAGGCGCCCCCCTGAGCCTCCGGCGTTGTCTGGCTTGGGCGCCGAGCCCCCGGAATTGGCCTGAGCGCCTCCAGCCTGGCCGACCCCGCCTGATCCGGGGTCACCTGCGGAGCGAGGGGACGACCCCGCGCAGCCGAAGGGGAGCGAGCCCATGAGAACGCTGAAAAGGACCAGTGTCACGCGAGTAGGTTGCATTGGGGCAGCTATGCCGGGTGGACGACTAAATTCTTGAGGTCAGAAAAAAAATAACCCTCAGGCCACCGGGCGGGCACTCACGAGCATGCAGTTAGCTGAGCCGCAGAACCCGGTGATCCACTCGGAAAACTCACAAGCGGCAAGGTTGGGCTGGCACGCATACGGTACCTCCCTCTCTTTTTCAGACGTTTTCCGAGCGCACCGGCGATTCGTGACGGGCACCCTGCGCAAGCTTGGTGTGCGTTCTGCAGATGTCGAAGATGTCGGGCAGGATGTGCTGCTTGCGGTACACCGACGTCTGGGCGTCTTTACGGGAGGCTCCCTTCGAAGCTGGCTTTACGCGTTTTGCGTGCGTGGTGCAGCAGCCTATCGGCGCCGTGCCTGGGTTAGGCGCGAACGCGCAACTCCACTGCCAGAGCTCGGAAGTCTGTATGGCGGCTCGGGGGAGGCGGAGCGTGGGGAGCTTGAGGGGCGCCTTGCCCGTGCCCTTGAGGGCCTTGAGCAGGGCAAGCGGACGGTGTTTGTTTTGCACGAGCTTGAGGAATACACGTTACAGGAAGTCGCCGACGCCGTGGGTGCACCCCTCCAAACCACCTACTCGCGTCTGCAGTCCGCTCGGCGCCAGATCCGGGAAACGTTCGTTTCTGAAGACTTGATCTCAGTCTCGCCCCTGCCGCGTCGCGACCGGTTCGAGCTGGCACAGGGCTCGGCCCAGTTCTCTGCTTGTTGAATGCTTCCGCAACCGGTACCTTTCATGCCGGTTGAGCGTGAAGGGACCGGTGCTTTTAAGTTTGGCAATGCTCGCCGGCTGCGAACCTCGTGTTGAGGAGCTGCTGCCGCCAACTGCAAAGTTTCCGTTTCGAGAAACCGCCGTGTTGTGGCTAGATGCGCGGGAGCCTGGGTTAACACCGGGTCTTTTGCCTCGATGGGCGGATCTTTCACCCACAGGGGTGGATGCCGTCCAACTGGTGCCCGCTTTGCAACCGAGCCTGCTTTCGACGCCTTGGGTGCGTTTTGGGCTGAGTTCGGAAATGTCGACAGGGGCGCGGAAATCGAGCTCCGCAAGCTTTGGGCTCATTGCTGTGTTCATGCCGGGAGGTGGCAAGTGTAGGGTGCTGCAGGGGGCGGTCCCCGGGAGCGCCCCGAAGCTTGTAATGGCTAGCGAAACCGACGCCCTAATTATTGAGGCGAGTCGGACCAAGTTTGTACTTGCTGGAAAGGTCGCCGTTCAGGACACGCCCACCCTTGTGGCAATCCGCCAGGAGGCCTTCGAGCTGGAAGTGCGCGTAAACGCTCAAGCGGTTGAACGCCGCAGCGTGACAGAAACACTTGGGGATCTAGAGTACATCTCGTTTGGGGGAATGAGCGAGTGTTCGCTTGGCGCAGTGATCCTCTTCGATACAGATCTCTCCGACGCCCAGCTTTCCGTCCTCGAACCGACCCTCATGGAGGCGTGGGGCATACCAGAAGGGCTGCCCCGGTAGGCTGCTCGCTTGCTAGGCGCGCGGTTGCTCACGCAGGCTACTCTGCCTGAAGCTCGGCTAGGCGAAGTTTGGCTTCTCGTCGCAGAGTGCCCTTCGGGTACCGGGTGAGGTAGCTTTGGAACAGCGTTTTGGCGCGCACGCGATCTTTGGCGTCAGCGGCGGCTACCGCTGCCGAGAAAAGCGCCACGTCGCCCTCCGAGGGATCTGTTGCTGTGCGTGATGATTGGCGGTAGTGCTCCGAGGCACCCACCGCGTTTCCGTCGAGCCTTGCGCAGTCTCCCAGCAGGAGTTGAGCGCGCGCCTTTTCGGCACCTGTTGGCGCGGCGGCAAGTACTCTTTCGAGCAGTTTTCGAGCCTGCCCCGCATTGCCGTCCGCAATGAAGCGTGCAGCAGCCTTCAGCCATGCGTCCATTTCATCTGGGGTGGGAGCAGATGCTCCGGGCGTTTGCAGCGAGGTGGCTTCGTTCGGTCGGGCTGTTGTCGAAATGGTAGCTTGCGTAGGTGAGAGGGGAGGGGGCGACTTCTCCTCCGTGCCATTTAGCGACCAGCGGCCACCAGCGGCAAGCTGTTCCGCTAGCACAGTGCCATCTACGGCACGAATTCGAACGTGGCCTTCGGTAACCGAAACAGAATCGCTAGTGACCACAAACCGTGTTCCCGTAACTTCCACGGAGAAACGCGGGGTAAGCACGCGAAACTTCTTGTGCGGTTTGGGATCCACGGACACGGAGATGGATCCGCTCTTAAGATGCAAGGTTGCATCTTCTGAATTCCAGCTCGCTTCGGCTGGGCTAAGCGCGCGAACCTCCGCTTGGGCGAATTTCAGCACAGCTGGTGCCGCTGGAGAGAGTTGAAATGTACTAGGTTCAGAGCCAGGCCAAGCCACTCGCACTACCAGCGCGGCGACAGCTGCCAGCACCACTGCAGCCGCCAACACCCTCGCTCCCCCGTACTTTGAGCTCTTTGCAGCTTCGCTGTGGTGGGCAGCCTCTGTAGTGCTGGCCTCTTCCAGGGCTGCCGAGATCGCGCGCTCCTGAGCGTTCGCCTTCAACCCAACGATAGCGTCGCGCCGCGCGTGACTCGCTCGGAAGGCTTGAGTCAGCAAGACTTCTTGCCGGCACGCGGCACAGCCTTCCAGGTGCTTAGCAAGCGACTCCTGGTCGGCATTCGATCTCGATTGGCTATTCAAATAGAGGCGCATTGCCCGACCACAGTTAAGTGTTTTGATCGTCATAGTGAACTCTCCAACAAGCTCTCGGCCAAGGCTGGATCCTTGCGCATGCGCTGACGGAGCTCGCGTCGCGCCAAAAAAATACGACTCTTGGCTGTCATCACCGGGACTGACAACATTCGAGCAACCTCTTCCACCGGATGCCCTTCGAGGACACCCAAGATGTACGCAAACCGCTTCTTCGGGCTCAGCGCCGAAAGGTGACGCTCAATATGCCCCAACAACTGGCGATCCCGAAGGACATGCTCCGGCGAGCTACCGCTTTGGGCGAGCTGGGCGTCAGATGGGAGAAGCTCGAGCGCTTTCTGTCGAGCGCCGCTCCTCACGTGATCCCGCGCAACGTTGACCGCAATACCTATGAGCCAAGTGCTAACCCGAGATTCCCCTCGAAAGGTGGGAAACTGCCGAACGGCAAGAATCAGCGTGCGCTGCAGGAGATCCTGGCGATCTGCCGCATGGCCAACCAACCTTGCGAGTGTTCGTTCGATCGACGGAGTGTGCCGCCGAAGCAAGACATCGAGCGCTGCCCTTTCCCCGCGTCTGCAAGCATCAATCAAAGCATCGCCGCCCGGAACCTCGTCGAGCGCTGTTGGGCTCTTTGGGGGAGCTATGGCCAACGTTTGCTTCACCTTGTGGTGAGTGGGTGGACTATGCCGGGGGGGTTACTTTTTCTGCGGCTGGCTCAAAAATATAGGCCTGCGCCAAGCGTGGCTATGTAGGAAAACTGGGTCAGACGTAGCACCTCCTGGCCGTTAGTGGCGAAGCGCTGCTCCCATGCGGTTCCCTCAAGGCCGACCGCAGCTGCCACTTCGAAGCGTCCGAACAAAGTCCCCATCTTCGCGAGCCCGGCTAGGCTGGGGACGGCCACGCGCTCACTCCCCTTCTCGGCAAGGCTGCTCTCAGGCGTGGCCTCGGCGTTCGTCACACGCAGCCCCGCTCGCACCTCGAACCCAACAAATACGTCACTCGGTGTGCGAATGGCGAGCCAGACAGCAGGGTCCCACTCGGTCAAGTGGAGCGTGTAGCGTCCCTTCGGCGACTGAGAACCTACGTAGTAGGCAACAATCCCACCCAGCTCGATGAGTGAAGCGTCGTTGTGACGATAACCCATTGACACGCTGGCTCCTGAAGTTAGCCCCAATCCGTGGGCTGCCGTTCGGAACGCACCTGCTAGGTCTAGTTTGAATGGCTGGTGCTCGCGCGGTCGCGGCGGCACTCTCTGGCGCAACCCCGCGGGTTCCGCAGGGTTGGCTCTCCAGGTTGAGGCTTGCCGGTAAAGCTCGGCGAGCTTCAAGGCCAGTACCCGCATGGCCGTCTCATCCCCCATGCTTTCGAGTAGAAATTTCTCAACTCCGGCGTTCCCCGGGAGCAGTTGGAGCACGGTAATTGTAAAGGGATCGTTCGGTTCGATCGGCGCGTCCTCGGCGGCGAGGTACAAGCAAAGCCGAGCCCGATGCCGCTTAAGCAGCGCCGCGCCTAGCTGGACCCGATCTGAAGGTTTGGTGGGAACGGCGCGTTGATCCTGGAGCCAGCTTACCTGCGGCAACTGAATTGTGAGCGCCCTCCGAAGCTCTTCATAGCGTTTATTTTCCCCAAGCGTCACGATTTGTGCTGGGGCTCGCTTGGGACCTAACCCTAATAGCAAAAAAGTGGCCAAAGCGAGGATTGCGAGCGGCCCACGCCTGCACCGGGGTTGCGCAAGGCGGGAGTCCGTTTTGGCGGCGCACATCCTAGTCCTGAACCGTAGCGCGGGCGTACAGCCAACGTCCACCTTTGGATGCGGTGATCGCTCAGCGCTCAAAGTGTACGGATTTTTTCTCCGGCTTTCAGAAAAGGGAGAGCCCTCGCGCATTGTCACCTTGGTCAGCCCAACCACTCTTACCCCGGAGATAGCTCGACGTGCGTTTCGAATCCAAACTCGGAAGTTCAGTTACCGTAGGTGTGCTCGCATGGAGTCTTGTGGGGTGTTCCTCCACGGACGCTGGATCGCGCCGGGGTGCTGAAAGTCCGGCTTCAGGCGGGGGAGCGCCGCTTGGAAGTTCCGGCGGTCGCACCAACGCGGGTGGTGGGTCACAGATCGCCACCGTGGCCACCGGCGGTGTTGGAGGGGGCGCTCTCACCCCCGGTGCGGGCGGAGCGCCTTCAGGTACCCAGGCGGGCGGGCAGCCGGGCCTTGGGGGGCAGGGGGCAGGGGGGAGTCCGGGCTTGGGCGGTGCTGCTTCAGGGGGAAGCGGTAGCACCCTTATTCCTACACCGGGGAACGGCCCAGCGGTAATCAACGCCGAAGCCGGAGATTCCACTAAGGACAAGCGTTACGTGGTGAAAGTGGGGGGTATCGATTACCCGCTATGGGTGCCCGGTGGCATCTCGAAGATTCGAGGGATCGTCAAGGCGCGTAACGAGGCGCACTACACCGAAATCGCAAGGCTTCTGAATTTCGCTTGCCTTCACTTTGATGCAAGCGGTGGAGCATGGCCTGGCGTGAAAGAAGCATTGAAGCTGCTGGCAGTGCAATCTGGGCATCCCGAACTGGAGTTCGCGCCATTCCTGGCGACGGGGCACTCAGCGTCCTCGGGTGCATTGAGAGATTTCGTATCGGTTGAGCCCTCGCGGTTCATTGCGATTTCTCCTGGTGGGCTGGAGGTCCGACCCGAGACGCCGGAGCTCGATAAGTTGCCTTGGATGGTTTGGTACGGAAGCCGCGACGCGAGCCAGTCGAACGCACACATCGACAATCTGGAGCTCGTGCGTCCGCGTGGCGCCTTGTTCGGTATCGCCCCGCAGTGGGGCGGTGGCCACGCGTTTGATGGTTCCGCGAATCTTACCATGGTCTGGTATTGGGAGTCCGTAGCACGACGCTATCCGAGCACACTCTCGAACGATACCGCTCAGCCCGCGCTCGTGGAGATCGAGGAGGCTTCCGGTTGGGTGGGTGAACGCAATGATTGGCTTCCGGACCAAGATGGAAGTGGAAATTTCAAGGTCATGACGCAGGGCACGCGCTCAAACATTGCACCGTTTGCGAGCGCGCCCTTTGACAAGTCCAGGGCCGTCTGGCTTTTGGGTTCGTACGCAGCGCACGTGTGGCGCGGGTATGCTTCGCCCGACAACGCGGTGAGCGTGGCGTCACCGGTGCCTCAACATAGCGAACAGAAGCGTCCTGTGACGCTAATTGAGCCCGGCGCCAAGTTAAGCGTGAAGCTGGCCGTGAACTACGATCCGACTAAAATAAAGAAGGTCGAGGTTTGGGACGGCGACAAGCCGCTGGGTGCCGTAACAGCTCCGGACTACACGCTGAGTGGAATCGAACTCCCGCCCGGTATTCATGCAATGATGGGCGTAATCACACGCACGGACGACACCACGTTATCGTCCCAGCCCTCCACGGTTTATTCAATTCGCGTGAAGTGCCCCGTAGCCGATAACGTCACGCTTTCCACAGCTTTCCCGATCAATTGCATTTCTCCCTAACCGAGTCCCTCGGGCGATCGAGGAGCAGTGAGCGTGAGTTTCGTTTTTTTTCAGAAAGGTTCCGATGGCTGGGCATACGTTGGGCGTGAGCGAGCAACAATGGATCTACCGGTTCGCAGGGATGGCAGCGCTTTTCGCGGGTTCCCTGGGATGCAGCGCTAAACTCCCGGGTGACGATTTACCACGTAAAAGCCAGCCTGAGGCCGCCGCTGGCGGATCGGCAGCTGCGAAGCCGACTGGCACAGGTGGAGCCACATCATCCGGTGTGGGTGGCGCGCCGGCTCCTGGTACTACAAGCGCCCTCCCAAACGATCCTGCTTTTGCATGTAGCAGTGCGGCTAGGGGAACGGTTCCTGCGCGCATTTGGCGCCTCACCCAAACTCAGCTGGAGCGAACCGTTGCGGCTTTGGTGCTCGGGAGAGACGCGGCAGCCAAGGGGGATAACTCGCCCGTGGCGGTCGGTTCTGTATTTGGTGCGCCCAACGCTTCCGACCGTTTCTCCACCAATTCCGACTCCTACGGGATGACCGATTTTGAGTTCACGCAACTTTGGAACGTGAGCGACTCGGTAGCAGCGTCGCTGCTTCAGGCTTGGGGCAAGGATTCACAGAGCTGCGTGAGCGCGTCCGTCGATGGGGCCTGCGTGAAAAGTGTGATTGCCTCGGCCGGCGAGATCCTGTTTCGGCGGCCGCTGTCCACGGAGGAAGCGACTGCGTATGAGAGCATTAGCACGAATAATGCAGCTGCTTTGGGGGCAACGAGAGCTCTGAAGCTCGTCTTGCGCGCAATGTTCATGGCGCCGCAATCGATTTTTCGAGCCGAGCTCGGAGAAGCCGCTATGGAGCCTACGGTGAGTCGATTGGACTCTTTCGAGGTTGCGTCCGCGTTGGCTTATACGCTGACAGACGCTCCGCCGGATGCGGCGCTCTGGGAACAAGCACGCGCCGGAAAGCTCACCACGCCCATCGAGGTTGCGGGTGCAGCTTCTCAGCTTATCTCGCAACTGGAAACGAAGCCGGCCTACGCGCGCTTCATCGCTGAATATTTCCAGTTCGAAAAGGCGGCTATTGTCCCCAAGGACGCCAAGGAGGTTCCCTTTCACAAGCCAGATGCGCTCATCGACGACACCCGAGCCTGGGTGCGCGAAGTATCAACCCGCAGCTTGGGCGCAGGTTTTCTCAATCAGCTGCTCACGTTCGGACAAGTGGTGGCGAACGACGTGAGTCGGGAAAATTATGGGATATCCTCCGTAATAGGGGCTAAGGCTACGCTCCTCCCGGCGCCAGCGGGCGAGCGCGCTGGCATGCTCACACAGCCTAGCTTTCTCACGGCGTATTCCGCGATGGCGGAAACGAAACCCGTACAGAGGGGAAAGTTCGTGGCAAGCAGCTTGTTGTGTCAAGAAGTTCCGCCACTTCCTATCGATGTGGTCCCTCCGCTGCCAGATCTGGGTGCAGCAGCCACGATGCGCGACAAGCTCCAGGTTCACTCTGCACGTCCGGATTGTGCTGCGTGCCACACCATGATGGATCCGATTGGCCTCGGCATGGAGGACTTCGACCACGTGGGGCGCTTTAGGACAATGGAGCAAGGCAAGCCCGTGAACGCCTCCGGTGAACTCAAGGGTACCGGCATGGGCGACGGCACGTTCAACGGCGCCGTACAGCTCGGCAGCAGGCTTGCGGTGTCAAGCGTTGTCGAGGGCTGCTTCGTACGGCATTCGTTCCGCTACTGGATGGGGCATCTTGAGGGCGAAGGTGACGGTTGTAGCTTGAGCGCGGTCCTCAATAAGTATCAGGAGGGCGGGGATTATCGGGCGGCACTCGTTGAGCTCTTTAGCTCAAAGTCATTTTTGGAGCGCATATCTCCGGCGCAACCCTGAGTGGCCCGCAACTTGCCAGAAAAGGAATACTCATGAGGCATAATCGCAGAAGTCTGGTGCGGATGTTGGGTTTGGGTGCAGGGGCGGCGTTGTTCGCGCCGATGTTGCGCCCGCTCATTCGAGAGGCAGATGGTCAGGCCAATGACACCCGGCGCGTGGTGTTCGTACTTATCGGGGATGGGTGGCCCTTTACCTCATTTAGCCCAAAGGAGCTTCAGGACGGCATTGGCAAGCGTGGTGAGCACGTGTGGGATGCGGTGGAGGGCCCACTCTCTGCGTACAGTACGCACCCCTGGATGGTGCCGCTCTCCGCGTACCGCGACTCGGTGATTTTGCTGGATGGCGCGGAAAATATCATGGGCCAGACGCAGCACTCCTGTGGTTATCAGACGCTTTCGTGTGTGGAAACGCTGGAGTCGGCTGAAGGCGGAGGCGCGGCGGGAGGGATCACTATTGATCAGTGGATTGCCCAGAAGCTCGGTGCGAGCTCGGCGCTGCCCTCAGTTCAGGTAGGGTGGCGCAGAGATGCAAAAACGGATTTTACCTCAGTTTTTGCTAAGGGGCGCGCGGACCATGTGCCCGCGATCAGTGACCCTAAAGTTGCGTTTTCGACGTTCTTCGGAGGGGTGAGCACCGGTGGGACGGCTGACGTTGAAGCGGCCAACGTGCAGCTTGAACAGAGGGCTCTGCTTTCCAGCTTGCGCTCGGACGTCACGCGCCTGCAAGCGCGCCTTGCCGGGCCAGAGCGCGAGAAGTTAGATCGATATCTCACCTCCCTGCAAGCCTTGGAGAAATCTGCTTCTGCGTTTGCTAACGTTTCCTGTAAATCCCCCCCTTCACCGGACACCTTCGTGCCATCCATCCCGGCGCCGGATGCGTCCGATCAACCCGTCTACGACAAGGTGAGCCTGCTTTGGGAGATGTCAGCGGCCGCCCAAGTCTGCGGTATCACTCGGGTGAGTTCGTTGATTGTGGGAAGCGGGAATTCACACATCTTCATGCCACTGAATGGCATGGGGCACGATGGCGCCGAGCTCCACGGAGCGGCAATGGACAAGAACTACACCTTCTTGACCAAGCTTGTCGCTCGTTTGATGGAGCAACTGAAGGCTGTTCCAGAAGGCAACGGCACGATGGCAGACAATACCCTTGTGGTCGTTACTAACGATGCGGCTGAGTATCATCACAATACCTGTCGACGTGTGCCTGTAATGCTCCTGGCGGGCAAGAACATTCAGATGAAAACGGGCGGTAGGTTCGTACGCCTGCCCCCATACAAGCACAGGTTATCAGAGGTTTGGGTGGCTGTGTCACGGAGCGTGGGCGTGGATGCAACTGGATTTGCCGCAGCGGGGCCGAAGCCGCCGAAACTTGATATCGCTGAACTCTCCGTTTGAGGCAAACATGAGGCGTGAGATCTATTTCCAGGTGTTCGTATCTGTTGCCGCGCTTGCGTGTTCCTTGGGTTGCCAAGAAGAGCTGCCCACGGAGCGAAACGGGGGAGCTTCAGCTCCCGGGGTGGCCTCGGGCGAGGCTCCTAGCAACATGCCAGGTGTAATGGCAGGTACGGGTGGAGTTAGCGGCGGCGCACCCGGAGTCCCTGGCGGCTCGGCCACTTGTGCGTTGCCCCCGCAGCGGTATAGCCGGTTAACACCGGAAGCCCTTGAATCCAAAACAGTAAGTCTTTTCCCAAATACGTCGGGCATTGCCTTGCGTGTGCTTCCCTATTCACCAACGCCGCAGGTTTGGTCACACGAAACGCAGGCGCTCTCGGTTCCGCAGCAATTCTTTGACGAGTGGTTTCGAGTTACAGAAGATCTTGCCGCGAACGTCGACCGAGATCCAGGAATTATAGACCCATGCCTGCGCCAGAGCATTGGTGACGACGCTTGTGTGCGCTCGGCGATGAGTGCGTTCCTGGAACGCGCGTGGGAGCGTCCGGCTAGCGCCGACGAGTTGGATGGTACCATGCAGTTCTTTGCTGGCGAAGTCGCGGCCGCGGGCGGAGCGACGGCATTGCGACAAACGGTGAGGAAGGTTTTGTTGTCGCCTTTCTACTTGTTTCGTAGTGAAGTGGGTGTGGCCGGGGCCGATGGACAATATGCGCTCAGTCCTTGGGAGGTTGCCGGTGCCCTTAGCTACTTCTTGACCGGCAAGGGTCCTGATGCCGAGCTCGTGCAAGCAGCGAAGGGGGGGCAGTTGGGTGTGGTGGAAGTACGATCAGAGGCCCAAAGGTTGCTCGCTAGCGCTGAGGCGAGCCCGGGCCTCGTGCGTTTTTTCGACGAGCTCCTCGGGCTTCAGCGGGTTAGCACAGCCAACCGTCCTCAGGTTTCGGACGCGGTGATCCAGTCGCTGCCTGAAGAGACTCATCGATTCATCTCGGCAGCGCTATGGCAGAAAGATGGGCTACTCCGGACGCTCCTTACGGGAAATTTCTCGATGGTTACACCCGAGCTCGCATCTTATTACGGTGCCACAGCTCCACAATCCGGATGGGCCGAAGTCGCCCTTCCGGATTACCGACGAGGCATTTTGACGCAGGGTAGCTTTCTCACCGCGCACCCCGGGATCACCTCTCGCGGCGTGACGATTCGGAACAAGCTGCTCTGCCTCGAATTGCCACCACCACCTCCCAACGTGAATCAGGATCTCACCAAGAGCGCCGGTAGCCTGGAGGCGGAGCTCGGCCGCAAGCCTAACCGTGCCGAGGTTAGGGCCAAACACATGAGCGAGGCGTCTTGTGCCGCGTGTCATAGCCAGGTGGATCCGATGGGTTATCCTTTGGATATGTTTGACAACGCTGGCGCGTACCGCGCGGATGTGAATGGAGAGGCGTTGGATTTGGAAGGAGCTATTGTGGGTAGTGGTGATGTGGACGGCAAGGTTACCGGTCCGGCAGAGCTCACGGAGAAGCTCGCAGCCTCAGGTAGCGTCGCTCGTTGCTTCGCGCAGCAGCTCTACAGCTTCGCAAGCGCCAGGAGCGTGGGTCCCTCCGATAGTTGCGCAGTGAGTGCACTTGCTGATGGCTTTGCCAAAAGTGGTGGGGATATCCGGCAGCTCATCGTGTCGTATGTCACATCTGATGCTTTCCTGAAGCGGTCGCCCATGCAGGAGACACCATGACCAAGAGTATCAGTCGTCGTTCTTTTCAGCGCTGGCTTGGCCTGGGCGCAGCTGGCGCGCTGCTCGCGCCGCTCACTCGTCGTCTGCTGGCCGAAGCGGAGGGTGCGGCGGTAGCGGCACCGAGGTTCTTCGTCTTTACGGACGGTAATGGATGGGGTCACCAAGGGATGTCACGGAATGCGGAGCTTCTCAACACCACCATTCGCTCCCCGACCGATTGGGACGTGCCCAATTGTCTCCAGGCGTTGGCGCCTTACCGTTCGGAGCTTTCGATCGTTCGGGGGCTCTACAATTCTCATGACGGGAGCCAACACGGTAGCGGCTGGGCGACGTTGAGTCATATGCCCAAGCCGGCTCAGGGGGGCCCAGGTGGCATTTCCATTGATCGACTGGTGGCTCAGACGTTAGGTGCAGCCGATCCGTTTTCGTCCATTGCACTCGGGCTCTCCGAGTTCGGTCGCCTAGATAGCCCTGCCGAATGCGCGAGCGCGGACGGTGAGGGGCAACCGTTCCCGGCATTCAACACGCCCGTGAGAGCGTTTGCCAATATCTTTGGTAACGGCGTCCCAATGGCGGATCAAGGAGGCGCGATCTCTCTGTTGCAGCGAGATAAGAGCCTATTGGACGCGGCCTGTGCAGAGACAGAGCGCCTTGAAAAGACACTCGTAGGGTTCGAGCGGCAAAAGTTTCAACAGATGGTAACTTCGTGTAGGGGCCTGGAAGGTCGGCTTACCAGCCGTATCTCAACTCTTGGCACGGCCACTACCCCCACCGCTCCAGCTATTGCGCTAGATCGCACCGGCCTCGACCCCGAGGTCATTCGGGGACACGTGGACGTAGCCATTCAGGCGTTTGCTCTAGGGATGACGCACGTGGCACATCTGTCGGTTTTTGGCATGGATGCCCACAACGACGGTTGGGGATTTCTGGGCATTCCGGGTGATGCTCACGAGGACTTGATGCATGGCACGAAGCCATACACCCAAGGGCATACCGAGTGCGTGCGGTTGATTGCCGATTACAAAGCCAGGGAGCTTGCCTACTTCTGGGGCAAGCTCAAAGAGATCCCGGAGGGCAACGGCACCATGGCGGATTCGACGGTGCTCATTTGGGTGAACAGCGGAGGTGGTAAACACCATGACGGGCACGACTACAATCCGATCGTGATCCTAGGGAATGCTGCTGGGAAGCTGCAGGCAGGCAAGTTCATTGAGTATGGGATCTATCAGCGATCGGTGAGTGATGTGTTCCTCTCGGTGGCGCAAGCACTAGGAGTACAAGCTCAATCATTCGGAGCTCCCGAAGATAGTAAGGGGCCGATAGGCGAACTCCTAGCCTAACTGCTATCACTTCGTGGGAGTTCTTCGATAGCGCAGTCTTTGGTGATCTTGTCCCAGCTGACCAATAGACCCGTGCGATCGGCGCCGGGGTCGAGGCGAACACCGAAACCCGCGCGACGCCTCCTGGTCCACTTGAGCTCCACTTTGCCACTTGAGCTCTGCCGATTTTGGTTCGACCCAGCTAACGATCCACCGGCGGCCACACAACTCGAGCACCCAGGGCAAGGTGTAGGAACGACGCTCCTTGATGCTCCGGGCTCTCCACCTGGCCGTTGAAGCCCACGGGGGACCAGCCGACAATTGCTTCTGGAAAGAGCTCCAGTCTTCGGGCCACACGCCATCCGAATCCCACGGACGCGCCATACGTTGTGGTTTCGATTGTGCTCTGGCCTTGGCCTGCGTTCACGTGCCACGTGAGTCGCGGCCCGAAAGCCAAGTGATGGGCGCCGAAATCACGTCCGAAAAGCACGGGGACATTCAATGAACCTACGTGAAGCGGCGTGCCACCAACCACGAGCTGATGATAACCTAAAGCGCCAGCTACGGCCGCGTGCCATCGGCGCCCGGGTTCGGGAGGTGTGAGCTCCAGCTTGCTATCTAGCGCTACCCCAAAGTGGCTTAAGCCTTCGATGCCGAGTCCCCAAAGGCGTCCTCCCACCGCGACTCGCTCGGTGAGACCATAGCTCGCCCCCACAAGGATGTCGGCATAAGGTAGGGGCACTGGGTATTCTGCCCCCGTTGGCATGGTGGCTAGGCTCACGTTCGCTGCGCCGAACGTTTCGATCGTTCCTTTCGGCAGAGCGCTCGCACGCCCAAATCCAGCCTGGGAGGCGCAGCTTCCTTGGAGGCAAGCTAGCAATAACAGATTCACAGCCGAAAATTGTGGCTCCCTGTGGTCGGGCCTGGTGCACACTTCTTGCTCCCTCACTTCAAGGCTCACGCGTGAAATTGAGGAAGCCCGCACACATATCCTGACCGTCCGTTCCCCAAGCAATGTCGCGGGGTGCCTGCTTGGTTGGCTGATTTTCGGCGGAATTGTCGAACACACACTCAAGATAGAGCTGGTCGTCAGGGCCCAGCTTCTTCGGGGTCTCAAACCAGTAGGTTTGTTCCCAGCCAAACTCCCACTTAGGGATCTCAAGGAGGCATTCGCTTTTTCCGTCGTGTATACGGTGAATGCGAAAGCGTTTTCCGAAGTTGTGCATATGGGGTGTAACGGAACGCAGCCATACGCTTTTACCCTGCGTAAATACTGCTGGATTGTAACGGAACCAAAATGCCTTGTTTGCTTCTCCGGCCTTGATCTTCATTCCATCGTCTATCAACCAGGCGGGGTTAGCTATTACGAGTCCTTCAAAATCCTGGGCGCTTGGAGCCACTCTGAATTGGATGCTTGATTGGTCCGTCAGCTCCTGGTCGGACGCCGTGGAGCCGATGCTTTCGCTGGTGTAGTGAATGTTGAGCAAGATCTTGGAGCCCGCCTTAACAGGCCGCCCCAGATCGTCCGGAAAATCAGAACCGATCAGGCTCCCTCCAAATACCGTCAAATCTTTGAGCGAGAGCTCGCCCAGCCCCGATTGGCAGTCGTAACCTGGCCCCGGATCCTTCTTGTCCATGGCGGTAGCTTGCCTCACCGCATCCCCATCAAGCGCCGCTACTATGAGGTGGTGAACAATGCGCCGGTTCCCCGGCATCGGGTTTAGCCCCGTGATGAACACCGGCGCATCGATTGGCCAGTCGAGCAAGAAGCACCGATAATCGTCCACGCGTCCTGCTTTTGGCGCGATCCGGTAGGGTTCTGACATCTTTAAGGTAACGTCCACCTGCGAAAGACCCCCGGCTGCTGGCAAAAGCCGCCCCGGCATGGCCTGGCTCCCTTCCAAAGGGTTGCTCGCCCAATCATTCAGAACCTGGATCTCTTCAGAGGTGAGTGACCATTGACGGTAGTACTCGGTGCAACACGGTGCCGCTTGGTAGGGCGGCATCGTGCGCGCCTTCACGCTCTCGGCAATAGCCGTGCGCAACGAGAAGACGTCTTCAAATCGATCAAGCCTGACCGGCGCGATGCCTCCGTCCACGTGGCACGTGAGACACCGTGCCTCGATGATAGGCTTCACGTCCTGATAGTAGGTCGGTTGCTGCGCGAGCCCCGGTTGTGCGTCCCCATGCTCGCTGTCCGCACACCAGGGAGCGTCCAGCTTCGGGTTGCAGGCCCAGAGCACTACCGTGCTTAGCAAGAGCCTTATCAAGTGGCTCTCAGGCAACGTCTTCGCCGGAGGGCGACCACACGCCAGATTTTTCATCTTCCCATTCATCGCTGCTCACGCGAGCTTTGATCAAGAGATCTTGGAAAGTGACGTGCCGGTCGTGCTGGCGGAGGGCTAGTTGGCCGTGAGTGCAAGCTCGAAGTAGTCAAGATTAGACCATCCTCCGTTGGCGGGTTTCTGAATCCTGATGACGGCGAGCCCCTGTGGGAGCCACAATCCTGTCACCCGGGTTGTTGTGTAGGTGTTCCAGGATCCTGTATTTGGAGTTGAAATCCCCACAGCGTTAGCTCCGGAGCTAACAGAGATTGAGCCAGCGGCGATTGCCGCAGTTCGGACTCCGACGGAGTAGAACCCGGCTTGAGTCACGTTCACGGTGTACTTCATCCACTCGTTGTCCCAAAACCAACCGACGGTCCCGGAAGGTGGAGCTCCCCAGGTATCCACCGCCTCCGATGCGCGGAAGTTCGGCGCACCACTGGCAATGGCTTCATTGGCAACAGTGTTGTCAGAATATGCAACGCCCGTTCCGCCTAGGTTGTACGCTTCCGCCTCGATTCGGGTAGACCCAACAGCGGACACAGTGGGCGCTGTACCCCCGTAAGGCTCCCCGTCCGGGCTTTGCGCTGAGGCTAGCTCGAAGTAGTCCAGGTTGGACCATCCTCCGTTTATGGGCTTTTGAATCTTGAGGACCGTGAGCCCTTGCGGGAGCCACAAGGTCGCAGCCGGTCTCGTAGTGGTGTAGGTGTTCCACGATCCAGTGCTTGGCGTCGAAACCTGGACGGAGCTGCCCCCAGCGCTCACGGCCAGCGTGCTAGCAGCGATGGAGGCCGTGCTAACGCCAACGGTGTAGTAACCTGCTCGGGCGACATTCACGGTATATTTGAGCCACTCGTTGTCCCAGAACCAGGCAACGACACCTGAAGGCGGACCGCCCCACACGTCCACCGATTCCGAAGCTCGAAACTGGGGAGCACCATTGGCGATGGCCTCATTGGCGACGGTGTTGTCAAAATATGCGACGCCCGGCCCGCCTAGATTGTACGTCTCCGCCTCAATCCGCGTTGTGCCTGAGGAAGCAATGACAGGTGCGGTCCCACCGTAGGGTGTTCCGTCAGAGCTTGCACCTGTAACCGTGACGTTCGCGGTACCTGCAACGCCGCCTGAGGTGGCTCGCACCACGGCGGTTCCCGCTGAAGAGGGAGCCGTGTACACGCCGGCCGCAGATATTGTGCCGACTCCACCCGCGTCGACGGACCAAGTGACGGCGCCAAGGGGCATTGCGCCTTGGAACTGGTCCTGACCCACCGCCGCGAGGGCCGTGGTTGAATTCACCGCGAGGCTAACTGTCGCTGGCGTAACGACCACGCTACTCAGCTTCTGGCTGACAACAACTGTGGTTGTCGCCGGCGCGGAACTCAGACCTTCGCTGTCCTCGCCAATTGCTTGAAGCGTGTAGCTGCCGAGCTTTGAAAAGGCGACGGTGGTAACTTTCGCGCCGTTGGAACCATTGGGTGTGAAAGTTGCTGTCCCGCCACTTGGCGCCGAGACGAGTGACCACCTGTACGTAACATTCGGCTCGCCTAGATCGTCCGTTGCAGTGACGCTGGCAGCAATTCTTTTTCCGTCTGAGGAAAAAACAGAAGCCGTGATCGGACTGAGGGCGGGTGCGGCGTTCATTCGAATCTTAGAAAAGGCCGAGATTCGATCCCCGTGAACTACGTAGAGCTTCGTGGCATCCGACCCCAACCCAAAGAAAGCTCCAAGGCTTGGATCTACTTCCAGTGGCGTTCCGCTCTGATCTTGCAACTGCACTTCGCCGGGTTGCGCATTCACACCCGCAAGCGTGATGATAGGAAGTGTCGATGTCACGGTATTGGGCCCTGCATATTGCCAAACGTAGATCCGATCACCCGTGGCCACATAGAGTAAGCTCTGCCCTCCCACGCCCCTCGCGGGTGTAACCTGATAGACAGAGGAAGTGCCCGGAGCAAGCAGGCCGTTCGGTGGTTGAGGTACCGTGGGCGGATAGGAAGGTTGCGGAAGTGGGAATTGGTTGACGGGCAAATAGAATAGCGCTCGTGACGTTCCAGCTTCACCTCCAGAAGAAACATGGATTGCACCCGGGCTGCCGTTGCCCCAATCGAAGTGCGAGAGCCCCCGCACTCGCCCACCGACATTCCACGCGCCCACCTCTTGGAGTGTAAAATCCGTGGAGCCATTCGTAACGGCATACTTGTGAACAACACCGCGATTGATGTCATCGTTTGCATAGAGATATGTCCCGTCGGTGGTGATAGACTCCGCAGTTCCACCACGGTAGGGCGTGGGATTCGTGAAGTCGGCGTTGATCCTTCGAATGCCCTGGCGGTCATCGCCTGTTACGAAGTAATAGCCGTTCAGGTAGGCCATGCCCTTTGCTCCGTCTGCCCCGGTGTTGTTGAAGGTGCGGAGTACGGCGCCGTTCAGTGCAGAGAACTCGACTGCCCCCCCTAAGCGCCCGTCCGTAAACGCGTTAATCTGCCCCAGGATGGGGTTGTTTGCAGCAGAGAAGTTGTTGTTAAGGTAGTACAGGTTCCCGGAGGAGTTTGGCCCGGAGGCAGTCCACACGGCTCGGGATTGGACGGGTTGGTTCGGAACGAGCGTTGCTGCTTGCTTTATTTCCTGTGTGTTTTCCACGTCTTCGGTCGAAGGTCCACAGCCGCCAAGCTGAGTTGAGAGGAATAAAGAGAACATCGCGCCGGCAGTCGATTGCCAACAGGAGCGCAGGTGCTTGGTCAGTACAAGTTTCATCGCCAGTTCCTTAGTGTGTGTAAGTCCTATTGTGGTCCCGTATTTATCGGTCGCGAATCCCTCGCGTCAATGGCACGAGTGTGTGTCATGTGAAATGGTAACTTGTATTTGTGAGACTCAACGGCTATGCGTCTGTTGATCGGTGAGCGTCGAGGCAGTCGCAGTTCTAGATTTCTTACATGTTTCAGGATGCTACGTCGGCTACGGAACGTTCGGCACTCGTTGTAATAGGGCCCATCTTCCGTAGGGTTGCCGAGCTGCAAAGGTCGCGGGATACAAAACACCACACACGGCTGAAGAGAGAGAACGAATTCTGGCGGCCTTTGGGGCGTCAGGACTCAGGGTGTAGGCCTTGAGTCGTGGGGATAAAGCAATGGCAATGGCGGCGGCCGCGGAAAGGCGCGATCAACCAGAATTGACTTGACGCGCTCCCAGCGTGGCGATCGGGCAATTGGCGGAGTGCATCCGGAGTGCGTGAAGCTTGGTTCAGGCGGAAGGTTTTACGGTATCTCAAGATAGCGTTGAGCCATCGGCAGCGTCGCAGCGCCTAGCGCCAACCGCTAACGGGATACAGCGTTCCCGATGCGGGCGGAGGAACATCCAGCGGGTGCTTCTGCCCGTCTGATGTAAATCGATACACTTGCAGATCGGGAAATTTGTTAATCTTGTAGTGAAGGTTGGATGAGTTCATGCCTTTGCCGTTGAATCCGAACGCTTCTTCTCGCCCCCAATAATGGCTTGCAGGCACATTCGAGACGACGTTCTCGACGAGCGTGCGGGCGATTTGATCAGAGTGGTAGTTGATATCAACTTCGGTGTAGAGGGAAAGAATCACGTTGTTGCAGTTCTTCGAACCGAGTGTGTTGAAGGCAAAGTGGCGAATATCGCTCACGCTTTCGTGGTAAAAGAGTGAGTTGGTTGTGGCTCCGATATAGTAATAACCGTTGCCATCGACCCCTTTGTTGTAGCTTTTCTCAACAATGTTATCGCGCAGAGTGCAGTGGTTGCAGCCCCACGTACTTACGGGATTGGTGCCCGTCTTGTAGATGTGTGTGTGTTGCATCCAGGCGTTTTTCCCCGAGAGGGCGACGCCCGCGAGCTTACCGGGTAAGTCCGGGTAGTTGCCGCTAAAAGACTTGTCGCCGGACTCAAGGCGGCCGACGTAGGCCTCTTCGGGCTGGCGCAGGACGAACGCGTTGGTGACGGTCAGGTTCTCAAGGCCGGCGCCGCCATTCACGCGTATCGAGCTCTTTCCAGTGCCGTCAGCTACGTTGAAGCTAAGCACCACACCATCGCGCGACTCGCCGCGCAGCACCACACCTGTTGGTACGGTGAGGAGAGCGTCTCCCTCTGGAACTGAGCCGAGCTCGTAGCACCCGTTCCGTAGGAGCAAGATGCGCGGAGTGGTTGCTACGGGCTGGGCCAAGGAATTGAGTGCAGCCTGTAGATCATCACCCGGGCCCGCGGTCATGGAGGCCGCACCTAACTCAGGAATGCCTCCCTCGACCCCTGCGCGCGCCCACCCTTCAGGTTCGTCGCAGTTGCCACCCGAAGTGGTTTCGAGGCTAAAGGGATAATCTGCTGAGGCTAATTCGGGCGCGAAGACCGACCCGGGATCGCCCACGCGCGGACCGCTACAGTTTCCTTGAGGGCAAAGAGGGACGAACTTTTCTTCCACCACGATGCCGGCGCATGCGCCCCCAGGATTGCTTCCAGTTTCCCCGAAGGGCAGCACCGTGGCTGGTGTTTGATCGTTGGGCGGTACGGTGGCTGTCGGCAGCGACGGAGTAGCTCCTCCCTGGCCCGTCTGTGGGAGTGTTGAGGGAGCGGTAGGTGCCACCGAAGTGGAGGGCATGGATGCGGATGCGCTATGCGCGCTGGGGGCTGAACTTCCTACTAGAGGGGGAGCATTCGGAAGATCCTTTCGCTCAGTGGCCGCGTTGGAACACTGCGGCAGCGCGAGGAGGGAACAACAAAGCAACCCAAGTGTGATGGATGGAGCTGGCGCAGTCATCTCCGGGTTGCATGCCTGAACGCTCCGAGTTTTCTGATCCTATTCAGAAAAATTATCGTCTTGAGAGAATGCGCCCGGAAGCTGCCCGTGAGCGCAACATTTTGGTGGCGGCTGATTGGCGCTACTAGGCGAAGAGGTTCGGTAGCGGACCACTCCACTGTTGGGCTGACCCGAGGGAAGCCATTGGCACGCCGAACTGATTCGCCACGGCCAGCCAGAGATCGTTGAAAGGACGTGGTTGGTATTGAACCATACGGCCCGCCTGCCGAATGCCCACCCCTGGGCCACCGAACACGACGATCGGGAGCTGTTCAAAGCTGTGATTTGCCCTGGCCACCTCAGTGACGTAAAGCACCAGCGTGTTGTCTAGAAGAGTACCTGTACCGTCCGGTGTCTGCGCCAACGACTGGAGAAAGAGGGAGGTTTGTTCCGAATACCACGTGTCAATAGCCGTCAGTTCTGGAATCGCTCTGTCCCCCGCGTGACTGTGTGGGTGATGTGCAACCGTCTCCATGCCGGGAAAGAGGCCGGAGAAGGTAACTACGCTGGTGCCAGGAGCCCACAAGAAGCTGGCTACGCGGGTGAGATCGCACGCGAACGCCGTCCGGATGATTGCTAGGAGGGCCTGGCCCACTGCGCCGTGGGACTCACTCACGTTCGGTGTGAATGGTGCTGGAGCCATACCCGGTTGGCACGCAGAACCGCTTCCTCCGGGGTTGGCCTGCGCATCAAAGGTGGTTTCTAGTTCGCGAATCGCAGTCGCGAAGGCATCTATCTTCACCTTTTCGCTTGCGGGTGCGGCCTGCTCTAAACGAGCGAGATCACGCTTTGAGAAATCCAGCACGCTTTGCTGTCGAGCCCGCGCGCGCGCTAGGGCAGCCATATTGCTGGGCGATGGCCCTCCTGGCATTACGTTGCCAAACACTTGTTGGTAGACCTTGTTCGGATCAAGCTCTGGGTAAAGGTAATCTGTGGGGCTGCGGTAGGAAAGAACAGCACAAGAAATTCCCTGATCTTCAACGCGATTGTCCGCGGCGAGCTGGAGTGAACCCACCGGACGTCCCCCGAGAAATGGGGATTTGTTCAACAGGATTTGATCCATTGAGGGTGCCGTAGGCGCGCAATCATCTGAGCCACCCGCACCCTGCTGCTTGGCGATCGTCGGTGAGCCGGTTCCGATGAGCACAGTGCCCGATTCGTGGAGGCCGCCACCGCCATCCCCCACGAGGTCGAGCCCATCGAGAACGACCATGTTGCGCTTCACTGGCTCGAACGGGGCAAGGATAGGGCTGAGCGTGAGATTTCCCGCAGTTGTTACCGGGAGCCAACTCGGGCGGACCGAGCCAATAGGGTGAGCCAAGACGAGCAGGCGCTTGGCCGTGCTGCCCTGCGCTGCGGACTCCATCGAAGTGAAAAGCCCGTAAAGTGCGGAACCTGCACCAAGCGATGCCAGCAACGCGCGCCGCGTCAGATTTCGAGAGTGTGTCATTGAGAACCTCCGAGCGAGCGTTCACGCATCGCGTTGGATGCAAGTAAGGTTCGAAGTGTATCCGCAAGCGAGGCCTCAGTTGCGGGCGCCTCACAAGCCGACGTAGCCGGAGCCGCAACCAGGTAGCTCAGGAGTTCGCGACTGACACAGCTCGCAAAGCGCCCGCCCGACGCAAGGCGTTGCGCAAGATCTGGCGCTCCGGTGAAGTCTGCGGTGAGCGCTCCTCCAAAAGCAAGGGGCACGGGCTGTTGCTCTGCGCGCCGAAACCTACCGATCGAATCGAACCCCTCCAGGACGAGACCAAAGCCATCGAACGTCGTGTGGCACGGTCCGCACGTGCTTGAGCTAGCGCGTGCGGCAGCCCTGTCGCGCTCCGTGGTGTAGTTCGCCGTTTGGGTAGCTATTTGGCCCGCTAGGGCCGGAGATGGCGAGGGCACCTCATCGAGGCACGCGAGTGCCCTGCGCACAAACAATCCCCTGCGAACGACTGACGTGTCCACCGCGGTAGCTCGCGCTGCAAGCACGCTGCCGAGGGTTAGCAGCCCCGAGCGTTCGGCGGGCAGTTGCATAGGCACAAAAGCCTCTGCCGGGCCGTTGCGACTCGCTCCATAGAAGTCGGCAAGAGCCTGATTTCCAAAACTTGATTGAGTGGTGAGAAGTGAAGTGGGGGTTCCGCTGCTCCCCCAAACCTGGTGTTCAATAAACAGCCTCGCTTCCTCTGCGAAGGCCGATCGCAGCACACTGCCAAACTCCGGATACTTGGCTTGGTCTTTTTCTGCGATAGCAATATCTTCGAGCATGAACGCACGACGAAAAACCGCCGTAAGGCCCGCTTGAACTACCGGTTCTGAAAGCAAGCGATCCACCTGGGCGCGTAAGCCTACCTCGGTCGAAAGAGCTCCGCTTTCTGCTGCTGCCAAGAGGGCATCGTCGGGTACAGAATCAAGAAGCGATAGGCCCAGCTGCGCCGCCACTTCGTGAGGCGTGAGTTCCGCACGATTCGACCCAGGAACTTGAGTGCCAAATTCCGTCACCCAGACAAAGGATGGCGCAGTGAACACGGCACGCAGCAGAAGCTCAAGGGCTGCTCCCGCACCGTCCATGCCACCTTCGTTAAAGACAGCGGAGAGCTCCTGCAACTCCAAGGCGCTAAGCGGCCTTCGAAAGGCGCGTTCCCCTAGGCGAGCAATAAACCCACTCACACACGTATCGATCAGTGCGGTTTCGTTGCATCCAGTAAGAGATGTGAACTTGCCATTTGCTATTTCTCCCCCAATGCGTTCGCTCTCTGAATGCAGCTGAGCCAGAAGCGATGTGCTCACCGGCGCATCCGGGTCGTCAAAGAGAGGACGTGTACTCCGTGCTCCCGCCGTAATACTAGGCCTGGAGGCTGGCCCGAGTAAGTCGGCAATGGCTTGCTCCATTTGAGCGTTAGCTAGTCGCCGAAGGCGCCGGGCTGGAAGCGCAACCTCACAGGCCCCAGCTCGGATAGTTGTGGGAGGGGGTCCGGCGCTGGTTCCCCCGCTGGACGCGTTCAACCCGGCGGAGCCTCCTGTACCCTGCGGCGGCTGACTGCCATTGCCACCCGAGGACGCGAGAGTGCTCATTGGGGAAGCAGGGGATGGTGGTTCGCGACGTACTTCGCTTGAACAGCCCGTCAGCACGAGTAATGCGCCAAGAAGGGCGTGTGTGTGATACGTGAATTCCAAGTGCATCGCGTTAGCCCTCTCTGCCCAATCGCCCCAATGATTTAGCGTATCAGGTGGTCGCGGCGGACTGCCCACATGATTCCGCCGGTAATGTGCTTCTTTACGTTCGGATCTTCGAATGCGAACGCTTCATGACCTAGGGCGGTGTAAAAGAGTCGATAGGAATTCCACTCGCGAGTCCACATGATTGGTTGATTCACGATGTCCCCAGAAGTTACGCGTCCGAGGACCTTGAACCCTGGCTTATTGATCCAGTTTGGCCAAGCACTGAAGAAGTACCACTCCTCGTTAAGCGTCCAGGGGCTAGGGAGCCCCGCTAGCGCTGGATGGTTACCCACGCCGGGCTCGAAATCGACGCGCCCAGAATCGCAGCAGGAAACGTGCCGCTCGAAGGACTGGCCGACCATATCCGTGTAGAACGGCCAATCCTTTTCCGTATCCGTCATGGAGTGCGTGCCCGCGATGGCACCACCATTCGTAAGCCAATTGACAAATACGCTCTGTTGCTCATCGTTGAAGATATCGCCAGTCGGGTTCAGCATGAATATGATTTCGTAATTCGCGAGGCCTGCCGGTGTAATAAGGTCGTTGTTTTCGGTTAAAGTGAGCTCGAAGTTCTGCTCGTTCGCGATCTGCTGGAGCATTATTTTGCCCGCATCGATTGAGCTGTAGTGCCGGTACCCCCGGGTGCTTGAATAGACCAGCATCTTGAATGACCCACTGCGAGGTGCGTATGGGCCGGCAGCGACCGCGCCGGCGGCCCCGCCTGCGCCACCCATAAGCATGGTCCCCGCGCCACCCAGTTCGCTCCCGCCACCGTAGCCAGACGCTCCACCAATCGTGGCGGTGCCACCGGCGGGTGGAGTGCTTCCAGATGTGGAATCCCCACCAGTTGTACCTGTCATGGATTGCCCGGAGGGTGCACTCCGTGCTCCACCACTTGCGGAGCCACCCAAGGCGGCGCCTGCTCCTGGGCTTGGTGCTGGCCCAGCGCTTGGGGTACTGCTGCAGCTACACACGACGGCGAGGGAGGCGAAAGCGATCTTGGTAAGGTGCATAGGAGTGGTGGCTTTCGGTGCAGTGACGAGTTCGAAGCAATCTTTGGCTGGTTGAGGTTGGTTATGTAAGTAGCTCGGGCACAGTTTTCATCGTGTGGTCCCAGTTGCCCCATTCGGTAATGTTGAGGCCCATGGTTTGCAGGAGCGTCAGCTGAACCTCAGTTATCTTGCGGCCTTGTAGCACCAGAAATTGATCACCCTTGATGCGGCCTGCTCCGCCGCCCACAACGAGAAGGTGGTAATCCTCGTGGACGTGGGTGGCAGGGTCTGCGACTTCGGTCACGCCAAAGTTAATCGTCCTGTCCAATAGCGTGCTGGCACCCATTGGTGTTTGATCGAGCACGATGGCCAGATCTGCGTACTGCTCCATGATGTAGCGCTCGATGTCGGAAGCAAGAAGGTTAGATGCTGGCCCATCGTGCGTGAGCCCGTGGTGCTCTATGTTGATTCCGAGAATGGGGTACGTGTTGTCGTCGCGAGCGCCGGACCACAGGTGAGTATAGACCCTAGTCAAATTGCATCCGAGAGCCGCCCCGACGAGCCGATTGATAGCTTGGCTCCGCTGGGTGAGCAACATTCCGTCCTCGCCAAGAACACCGGGTCGAGAGGGCTGGCAGTTTCCATCGATTCTCCCAGTAGCTACCAGTCGGCTTTCTATCTCTCTAATCCCCTCCATATGCCGATCCACGCGCGCGGCGTCCACGGCGCCAACCTGCATCTTGAGTCGTTCAAGGTCGTCGCGTACGGCGTCCAAGGAGCTCTTGTGCATTTGCAGGACAATCGCACTCGCGGGACTGCCCAGGCCAGAAAACAGTCGGTCGTAGAGGGCCACAGGGTCTCTCTCAGGTGGCAAGACGTCGTAGGGTCCGCGGTGTGCGAGCGCCGTGCTTACTGTGCCCATGTTCATACCCCGGTACGCAAGGGCGCCCGTTTCAAGCGATCTAAAGGTTGAAGGGCTCCGCTTTTCTAGATCATCGGCAACAATCTGATCGATCGTTGGGATGGACTGCGTTGAGGTGTGTCGTTCGAAGCCGTATGGCTCGAAATCGATATCGCTTTTTGTTACGGCCATGCTGTGGTTACCACCACAGAGCACATACAGTACTCCCGCTCCGTGCCCCCGCTGCCCGCCATCCAGCATTTTCAACCCGGTAAGCAACGTTAGCCTGTGTTTTATAGGCTCAAAAGCAACCAGATTGCGTGGAAGGGCCCATCCAGCGCCCGGAGCGCCCTCGGGCGTCCAGTGGGCCTTTTGGACGCCATTCCCCCAGAAAAAGACGCCGAAGGTTGTCGGAAGCGGTTCTCCTTGGGCGAAAGACTCACCGTGCTCGTTCGTCATTGCGTCGAGCACGGGCAGCCAGATTGCTACCGCAGCTCCTGATACCGCACCCCTTAAAGCCATACGCCTACTGACCTTCAATTTCTTCAGCATACGAACGCGTCCTTCAACTCAGATTCGGGTGTCCGCTACGGTCGATAGAAACGCTTCGCTGCCCGCAAAGTTGACGATGAACTTACGCCAGTCGAGGGGCTGCCCGGCGAAGCTCCCTGCCAAGCCGTTGACCACGTTTTCGTCCGCGATATTCATTGCGGTGGCGGTTGCGTATCGGTAGAACCTTCTGGCGAGACAACTTTGCGTCTCGGGGTCGGTTCTCAGAAGCGCGGCCAATTCAAGCAGTCCATTGACGGGTGTTCCATTGATGACCGTGGCGGAATTCACGGGAAGCCCGTTGTCCGTGATGCGATAGCGACCGATGGCGTCGAAGTGTTCAAGTGCAAAGCCGTACGAGTCCGTTATCGCGTGGCACCCTGCGCACGCGGGCTTCGCTTGATGATCTTCGAACTTCATCCGCGTTGTTCGAGGCGTGCCTGACGGTTCTTCCGCCAAGGATGTATCGACTCCAGGCGGTGGGGAAGGGGGGGGCTGGCACATAAGGCCTTGGAGGATGAAGACACCTCGCTTTGTTGGCGAACTGCCGGAGGCACCTGCATGAGCTGCAAGAAAACTAGCCTTTCCCAAGATGCCAGTGCGCCCACTCTCTGGTGGCAGATCGTAGGGCTGAAAACCTGCGCCACTTGGGACGACGCCGTAAAGAGCTGCTACGGATTCATTGATGTAGGTCCGCGAACTGTCGAAGAAGGACAGTGCATCAGCACCGGGGCCAAGCACCGCGTCCTGCACGAACAGCTGGGTCTCGGTTAGCAGGGAAGATCTGAGTTCAGCATTGAATGTAACATACTCAGCTGACTTACCCACAAGCTCGACACCCTCGACTCCGGCCAACTCAAGAAAAAACTCCGCCAGATGCTTATCCGCTCGGGGGTCGGCCAGCAGGGCTTCGGCTGCCTGGCGTACGCTGATTGGGGTGTCGAGGGCACCTTGTTCGGCCGCGGTAAGCAGGGCATCGCTCGGCCCTGCTCCGGTGAGAATAAACGCCAAGCGCGTTGCCACTGAATAGGCCTGGAACTTATATCGAGGGGAGGTACCGTCGCCGACGGCGCGCTCCACGCGGTACAGGAAGTTCGGCGACTGAAGCATGCTTGCTGTGAGCTCGGATAGGGCCGGCGCGGGCGCCCCCGAGATAGCGGCCAACTTCACCGCGAGAGCAATCCACTTCATCGACTCTTCCGGTGTCAGTGCGCGCCGATAGGCTAGCCGCCCGAAGCGAGCGATGTAGGCTGCTGTGCACGCGTCCGTGAGGTCGGGTGTTGGCTCGCATCCAACATGCGCGCGCCAGCGTGTATCTGTTCTGAACACTTCGCTTACAACACTGCGGGCTGCTGCCGCGTAGGCTTCGATGGCATTCGTGCTCAAGCTCACCTTCGCGGATCCGATGGATCGAAAGCCCGCAACACTCGTATCGTCCGGTAGCTTTGGCACTGACACGCTCCCGAAGAGCTGGCTGACCGTATCTAAGTATTCGGACCTCGTGAGCAATCGAAGCCGTAGCTGATTTCCGGAAGCCCGTTGGTCCGCTCGTTCAGGTTGGCCACCCCCTAGGCCCGAACCCTCTCCACCTGCGCCGCTGGGAACGCTTGGGCCAACGCCCGAACCTGGCGGAGGGCCCTGGCTGGCTGGGACCCTACCAGGGGTGCCGACTGAGCAGCTCAGCTGAGCGGCAAGACACGCGCACAGGGCTAGTACCGCACCGCAGCACCCGCGCCCCAAGCCTTCGTTCTGTGGTTCCATAGGTGCTCAATGCCGGAACAGGCGGCATTTTCTGACAGAATCGCCGGTGCCGTGGATTTTGTTTCCGTGCGGTGAGGAAAACTAACCCTGCGCTCCTCCCGCGCCCACTCACTCTTCATGGCACTCCTTCTTTTTGCCGCCCCCTCCCGCGTAAGGGGCGCTCGCCGCCCCGCCAGGCTTCGATCGGTGATCTTGGGTGCATCGTTTGTTTTTTGCCTGTTGGGCTGCAGCACGTCAGTGCCCGATAACGGTCAAGTGGGCTCAAGCGCTGCGAGTCCAACCGGTGGAGCCAGCGGAGGCGCTCGCTTAACACCCGAACCGTCGGGCATCGGTGGGGCGGCCTCCGGCGTGGGGGGAGGGGGAGTAGGCAGCGCCGCTGGCGGTATGCAGGGGACAGTTCCGCCTCAGCCTTGGCCGTATACCTGCAGCCTTGAACAACTTGACCCCGGTCCATCATTTATTCGCAAGTTAACCAATCGTGAGTACGACAATTCTGTTCGTGATCTGCTTGGGGAGAACTTTCAACGCGGTTGGCGAATCGTTCGCGACGTTCACTTTGAGGCGCTCCCCACGCCCTCGTCTGATTTTCCCCAAGATTCCACAATCGGTGGGTTCGACAATAACGCTGAAGTGGTCGATATTTCAGTGGAACACGCCAGCCAGTACCTGAATCAGGCCGAGCGTATAGCAGGTGCGGTCGTTGCCGATCCGAAACGACGAGATAAGGTGATCGGGTGTAGCCTGGAGGGAACGGCCCGCGCGGCGTGCTTGCAGGATTTTGTCAGTCGATTTGGGCGCCTGGCGTACCGGCGTCCGTTAACCGTTGAAGAGAACTCCGCTTTTCTGGCGCTGGCGCAATCCCCGGGGCCGAGCCCCTACTCCGGCGCGCAGCTAGTGATAGAGGCGGTTCTGCAATCGCCAAAGTTTCTCTTCCGTCATGAAAGCGGGACTAAGGATCCGAGGCGGCCCGAATTGCTGCGCCTGGGCGGCTACGAGCTTGCGTCGCGGCTAGCCTATTTCTTGTGGGGCACGGCCCCGGATTCGGGCCTGCTGGATCGGGCGGCTGCTGGAGAACTGGAAGGGCCTGTTGCGCTTGCCAACACGGTTGATCTGATGCTGAACGATGCGAGGGCCGAGGAGGGCCTCCGTTCGCTCGTCCAGCAGTGGCTGAAGACGGACCGCATACTGCAGTCCGCTCCCGGCGGCCCATTCAAGAACGAGTACGGTGGCCGATGGACCTTTGAACTCCAACCGAAGTCCGAAGAGGAGACACTGCGCTTTGTCTCGGATCTAATTTGGCGAGACAAGGCCAACTTCCTCGATTTGGTCACAGCTTCCTACTCGATCATTGATTGGCAGCTTGCAAGCTACGTGTACAAGATTCCAGAGCCCTCCACAGCGGCTCTCGGTTGGGTTCGCGCCGAGCTTCCGGCGGGCCAGCGCTCGGGGATCCTAACGCAGCCATCCTTTCTTGTTTCAACGGGGCAGCACCAAGCGCCGGCCATTGAGCGCGGAAAGTACATCCGCGAAGTTCTCTTGTGTGAGACGCTGCCTCAGCCCCCGCCAACCATTCCAGCCCTTCCAGAGAAAATCAGAGATGAAGGTGAACGTGAGCGGCTCGCGCGGCACCGCACGGATCCAGCTTGCTCGGCTTGCCATGCCCTCCTTGAACCTCTCGGATTCGGGCTCGCTCGTTACGACGGAATAGGAGTCTACACAGAAGATCCCAACGTCTCCGATGCGGGAACGCTCGCTGGGTTCCCCTCTCCCGATTTCGTTGGCGCTCCAGCTCTTGGGCAGAAACTCCGATCTTCTCCCGCGCTTCAACAGTGCGTCGTGAGCAAGGTGCTCACTTACGCGTTGGCGAGAACACTCGGGTCTGGGGACGTGTGCACCCGGGACTACTTGTCTCAGGCGTTCTTAGCATCCGAAGGGTCGTTCTTGGAGTTGGTTAGAGCGTTGGCCCGGAGCGAAGCGTTTACTTATGTTCGCGACGAACAGATAGCCACAAGGTGAGTAACTATGAATCGTTTTAAGCGTATTTCGCGTCGTACCCTGCTGATGGGGGCAGGAGCAACGCTGGGGCTGCCCGCTCTAGATATCATGCAGGATGATCGAGGTCGTTTCTTCGTAAACTCTGCGAGGGCAGCAACTTCGCCCCCCGTGAGGATTCTGACGTGGTTCATGCCGAACGGTGTGCACCCTTCGGTGTGGCATCCCGCGCAAGAGGGCACTGATTACGAGCTAACTGCACTGTTGGAACCCCTGGCCGAGTTTAAGACCGACTTCAGCGTCCTTACTGGCCTTGACGCCAACCGCGAGTCTATCCTGACGGACGGGCATATTGTGGGAACGGGAACCTTCGCCAATGGCATGCCGATCACCAACCTTGGGGCAGGTGGGCCTTCGTTGGATCAAGTTGCCGCAAAGCTCAAAGGGGCGGAGACACGTTTCGCTTCGCTTGTGCTAGCCGCTGGCCCGGAGAGTACCACCGTCCAGGAGAGCGTCAGCGGCGCGGTCATTTCCAACATCTCTTGGGTGGCCAAACAGCAGCGTGCCCCAGCGATTCGTGACGAGCGAGTACTCTTTTCCAAGCTGTTTGGCGCGTCAGGTAGCACCGCCGAGGATGCCTATCGGGCCCAGTCTCGCAAGAGTGTACTCGACCTAGTTAAGAGCGAAGCGGTGTCTTTGAGTGCTGTTGTTGGTCCCGCTGATCGACAGAAGATTGATGCCCATCTTTCGGCAGTGAGAGAGCTAGAGCGCAGCATCTTTTCGCCGCCCACCAACACCGATCCGATATGCGCCGTCGGGCCAGAACGCCCAGCCGCTCCCCTCGACGGCGTTCGTCGCGCCGAAGTCATGAATGAACTTCTTGCAATTGCCCTCAAATGCGATATGACCCGCTACGGCAGCTTCATGGTCACTAACGGTAGGGACTGTGACAACGAGAGCGGTTTATGCGACGCTCGGAATTCCGCTGTCGCTCAAGCGCTTGGCACCTCAACGTTGCCAGCGCAGCACAACTGCCACCACGACGGCAACATGCCCGGGATTCTTGGCTATGGCCGTCTACACGTAGGGTTCTTTGCTCGGCTACTGAAATCCCTAAAAGCAACCCCAGAGGGCAACGGCACTGTGCTTGATAACTGTCTTATCTACATGGGGAGTGAGCTCGGCAACGGTGGCGCGCATGACGTGACCAATTTGCCACTGATTCTTGCGGGCAAGGGGGGTGGCACCGTAACGACGGGAAGACACGTCCGCTTCGGTGGGTTACCGGCAGCGCGCCTCATGCTGAGCGTTCTACAACGTGCGGGGTTGGGGGTGACCGAGTTTGCCAAACAAGTCGAACCTCTGCCGGGGATCTAGTCGATGAAATTTGCGTTTCGAATTGCTGTAATCACCATACCCCTCCTCCATCATGCATTAGTTTCGTGCACTTCATCGTCCAGCACTTCCCTGCCTTCGGGGCAAGAGGCGAGCGTGCCGACAACTGCGGGTCGCGGTACGATCGACGTCTCACCCACACGAGCGATGCCAGCGGGAGGCATGGGTGGTAGGGGGGCATCGTTCTTGTCGGGTGGGGCATCGGCCGCCAAAGCGGGTTCCGCACCAGCGCCTCCGGCTGGTGCTGCCGGCGCATCGAGCGTTGTATCTACGCTTACGAGGCGCTGGGTGCAGTTGGCGGTTCCAAGTCTGTCCGAGGCACTAACGGGCCTTCCCGTCTTGCTACGAATTCAGACTTCACTTCTGCGGGGTGCAACAGACGGCGCGGGTCTTCGGTTCTTCTCTGCGGAAGGTGAAGCGCTTCCGTACGAGGTAGAGCTTTGGGCCGCAGGGGGAGAAGCCCTGATTTGGGTACGAGCGCCAGAGCTTAGACCCAATGGGAACGGATACGGGTTCTGGCTCTATTACGGGGGGCAAGATTCGCCGCCGTCAACCTTTTCGGCTAGTGATGTGTGGGCCCCCAGCTATAGCGCCGTGTGGCACATGGCGGACAAGGTCGCTGATTCGAGCGGGCACCAGCAAAGCGAAGGAGCAGCCAATATGGGGAGCTTTGCAGCCTCGAAGATTGGCGCGGGATTGTTCTTGAAACGACTTGAGAAGGATTTCGTAAAGTTGCCCGAGTACGCTGACTTCGTTTCCGGCGCCAGCGGCGTCACGGTATCAGCCTGGGTAAAACACGATCGCAGTCTCGAGCCTACGCTGCAAAAAGGTCAACAGATCCTCTTTGCCACGAGTATTGCCGAACCTAGCCATATTTCCCGAGTATCAGTTGCTGTTAGCTCCGCAGGGGAACTCATCGGTGAGGCTAACCCTGATGATGGCCCCTACGAATGGGCTCTTTCGCCTCGCGATTCGGTGGCTGACCGCGAATGGTCTTACGTAACCGTTGTGATTGATGTTCCACGGAAAACAACGCGCTTGTATGTCAACGGTGACTCCGTTGGCGAACGCCAGGGAATGTGGACAGGCTCGCTTTTTCTGTCCACGCCGAGCGGTGAGAACGCCATCGGGAGTGAAGAAGGCGGCGTGGATTCTTGGTTCAATGGCATGATTGACGAATTGCGCGTCGATAAGGTAGCTCGTTCCTCGGAGTGGGTACGCCTTCAAGCCCTAGCAGCCGGATGCGCCCCGCAATTCGCTTCGCTCAGCCCCGCCCAGGATGTCCTAGGGTACGCGTTACCTTAGCTGGCAGAGTTGGATCGTGGTGGGCTGAGGCAGACCTCGTCGAATGTGATGGTAGCGCTTCATCTGCGGAGCCCGAGCGTTCAAAAGCGCCGACGTTCTAATCCTCGTGTGCAGCGCAAGCAGCCTGGGCGGCCTATGCGCTCCACCCCTTCTGGCGCCCCGGAGTCGGCGCTGTAATTGCTGGCCGCTCTGCCACCGAATGGCAGTGCTCAGGTCCAGGCGGACATACTCTGTACAAACATGAATACACACGCGAGAAAATCACCAAGCCAGCGCAGTCCTTGGGAGGAATGCTACTTCATACCCCAACGGAAGCATTGTTGATAGCGCATTGTTCACCGAAACAGCAGCCGACGGCAGCTTCACGCTTGGCACGGTTTGGTGATCCATGCCAGCTGGGCGCGGCGCCGTTGGCTGGCTACGATTACGACGTGCAAGACAATGAGCTGAGCTGCGGCAAGTGCGCGCAGGAGGCATCAAGCGTGGTGATTAGTTGTGCGCAGGCTAACGCTGGGACATGCTCATTCGCTGAAGATTGCGTCGCCGGTGGCGGCTCGGTTTGCAGCGCGGGGACTTGTCAGTAGGCGAACACTTGAGAGCCCGAGCGAAGGGGGAGGGGTGAGGCTCCCTTCGCACCGAGGAGGACTTGGCTCCGGAACCCATGCGTGCTGGTGACCTGCTCGCTCGGTGAGCTAGGCGGGAGCCGGCAGAGCCCTGCGAAACAGGTTCACGCCTCCACGCACCAATGCGAAGAGGGGCAGGGCTTTTCGCAATTTCCAGCCAATATATTCGGAATTAAATTTAATACCGAATATTGCTCAGCTCCGGCATGTTTCTCGCGGGAAATGGATCCTGCCTTTAGTTTTTGGACCAATATTCTAATTCCAAAAAATGGGGGGCACGGCGGTCTTGGGACCGTCTAATTGACAACCCGCGGAATGCGCCTTTTCCGAACCCGAGCTCCAATGAAACCTTGGCAACGCGGTTGCACCCGGAACGGTCCAAACGGAGCGGGTAGTGTCCTCCGACCAAACTCGCTTGCGCGGATCCCAACCGGCCGTAAGCTGACGGTCATGCCATCGACGCTGCGAACAGCAACACCCCACAAGCGGAACCCGTTCATGGTGGCGACGCGTCTAGCTCAGGTAGGCCGCGACCTTGAGGACGCTAGCACCGGAGTCGTGGAGGCTCTGAGGCGCGACGCGGAAGAGTACGCAAGGCTCCGAGACAGCGCGTTGGAACAGCTAAACGAAAGAGGGCTCCAGGTGCCACAGATGGTGCCTCTGACCTGTACACACTCAGCGGTGCCACACCCGCACGAGCTTCTGTGCGTGGTGCCCGCCCGCGCTATCACCCAGATCCGCGAACTTTCCGATCGCCTTCGCCTAATTGAGGCTTCCGCTCCCCCCGGCGGCGAGCTCGTGGCACCGTTCTCACTCCGAAGGGAACGCGTCCGTGGCACCAAAACCATCGACGTTCTGCCGATGATCAATCCGCTGATGGAATGGGTCGCCGGGGAAGCACCAGAGCTAGCGCAGATGCCCGTCGAAGTCGTAGCGGCAATGCACTTTGACATTCTTGGGCCGACCAACTCGCAAGTGACCACTGAAAGACGAAAACTAGGGGCCGTTTGTCGATCGATCTGGGAGTGGCTGGAGGTTCGCGATTCACCGTTGAAGGAAGCTGTTCGGTGTTTTGCCGCGCAGATATTGGATTCGAGTCGCGACCTACTCGCGATCGCGAAGCGTCTTCAGGACGCCAAGTCACCGCTCCTTCACGGGATTACGGTTGAGCTTACAGCGCTCGCTAAGGAGCTGCTGGCGCTCGACGAGAAGTTGCGGCCTACCTGTCTGGCTCGCCCAGCTGATTGCCACGGTCGCGGGACGAGCCCCTCAGCGTCGACGCTCATAGCAGTATGTCAGCAACTCAAAAGCGCTGGATTCTCCGAAATTGAAATCGCTAGCCTCGTGCCGGTAGAAGGTGCGCTCCACATGAGGGGGCGGGCAAAAAGGGTACGAACAAGCCTTGCAAGCCATGCTGGGACTGACTTTCGAACTTGGTTTATCGGGAGCGTCAACGCTGCAGATGAAGAACCTGTCGCCGATTGATTTCGGTTGACAACCACGCGGTTATTCGCCGGTACAGGATTGGGGGGGCAACAAAAGCATGTGGATTTCCACACCGAGAAAATGCTTTCTTGGCTGAGCGTCATGAAATACTCACCTGGAAACCTGCGCCCCCAGAACGATGTGCTTGAGCGGCCTTCTTCTCAGACGGGGGCGAGCCAAGCGTCATCTGAAAGCCAGTTGCTTGCGTTGGCCCCCACAAATCTGCGTGCCCTAGCCGCGGTCCTCAGTTCCCAGGCTGACTCAATCGAGGCAACGGCGATTTCGCGCTCGCGTACGAATGATCCGTGGCTTGATCTGCGGTCCGCGCCCACCCAAGTCCCCATCGCCGTCCCCACGCTCCGCCGCTGGGTACGTGAGGGAAGGCTTCGATCGTGTGTCGCCGAGCGTGGGCGGATCATTTTTCGGCGCTCTTGGCTCGATGAAGCTATCGAAAAAAATGGCTACAGGCCGCGCCCCAAGACGGCTGTCGTGCCGGAGCCAACTTCGTTAGAAGCCTGGGAACAGGCAGCGGCGAAGGCAGTTAGTCGATGACGTTACCCCACTCATTCAGTGCTCGAGCGCGCATTTCGCAAAACCCACACGTTTTCCAAGTAGGGCCTTTCAACCATGCCTCGATCTAGATCCGGCACCGTACTCAAGCTCCCGAATGGGAGACTCCAGGCCGTCATCACGTTGGCGGACGGTTCGCGTCGCAGGCTTCCAGTGTTCCCCAAAGGTACGAGTGAGGCGTTTGCTCGGGACCGGGCCCAGTTTCTTTCGCAGATGGCCGCCAAAGATGGCGTGGCTGGTCGCAAGAGTGTGCCGGTCAAGGAGGCCGCACGGACAGGCGAGACCTGGTGGAAAGATTTCCTAGCGCATCGTCAGAAGCTCGGCCTGACGGACGTCGGCGGCGCCTACCGGACGCACTTGCAGCCCATTCTCGACAAGCATCCCGCGGACATACAAACGGCGGATTGCGAGCGTTTACGTGACGCGCTGGACGCGAAAGTGGCACGCGGCGAAACCTCCGCAAAAACGGGATTCAACGCCTGGACGGTATGGACAACCGCGATGAAGGCCGCAGCTGGCCTCTGGAAAAAAGACAAGCCTAAGTTGCTCAAGGTTCGGGACGGAGATCCGTGTGTCGGAGTCGCTCCCCCCGACATGTTCGACGCCAAGGACCTGCAGTGGCTCACCCCAAAAGAATTCCTGAAGGTGATGAACTGCGACGAAATCCCCGCTGCTTCGCGCGCCATTTATGCACTCGCCATTTATCTGTTTCCGCGAGCCGGCGAACTGTGCGCGCTCGCTTGGGCGGATTTTGACTTCGACAGCCGCCTCGTGCGAATTCACCATGCGATTGGCGAGGACGGTGCACTAAAGAAAACCAAAACGGGTAACAAAGGAATTCGGAGATTCGTGATCGAGCCGAACCTAATGCCGCTCCTTCGAGCCATGCACGCACGGACAGGGGGACAAGGCCCAGTGGTCTCGCTGCCTCACCGAAAGTGGTGGGCGGTTCGGCTCCGCCAACACCTCAAGCTGGCTGGCGTCACCCGAGCTGAACTTTTCGCAACCGACCAGACCAGCAAGCGCCTCCGGTTCCACGACTTGCGTTCCACCGGGCTGACCTGGCTCGCCATCCGGGGGGAGGACACTCTCAAGATCCAACAGAGGGCTGGGCACTCGAGCTTCGAGACCACACAGAAATATATCCGCACCGCCGAGGCCGTCGGGGAGGCCATCGGCGACGTCTTTCCGGAGATACCCAAAAGTCTAATCGATCAGTTCAATCGATCAGACGTGAGTCAACTATTTGAAATGATTGTGGAGGCGCCGGGAATCGAACCCGGATCCGCGAGGCGTCCAATCAACCTTCGTTCACGTGCGTAGCCACAGATTGACCCCGGTGGCGGGGTTTCGTGGATTCGGCCATCGACCTAGCTCCCCTTTGTCTCGTCCTCGAACCAGGCAGCACACTTCGAAGACCAGCCTTAGTGTTGACGCCCTTCCGCTACCAAGACAATCTCGCGGTTGGACGGCTCTACAGTTTTTTAGGCTGCGAGAGCGAGTGCGTTATCGTTCGCAATTAGTACGACCCGTTTTGTAAGGTGGGACAGGCGCCACCGCACGCAGATTAACCTTCAGTCCCCACGTCGAAACCCTTCGCCCCCGTGGGTGGGGTGTAAGTTGTTGAAGTTACAGGGGCTGAATATGGCCATCCGTATGGGGCAGTCAAGCTCCCGGTGGCAAACCAGCCCCGTTTCAGTGCTCCTCTTTGCCAAGTCGTAAGTTGCCAAGTCGTAACTCGACAAGTCGTAACTCGACAAGTCATGACTTGACAATCTCGTGGGTCCGGCCCAGGCTTGGGGAATGGCGTTCGTCGGGAGGCAGGCCGAGCTCGGTACGCTGGAGGAGCAATACGCTGCACCTGGGTCCTCGTTCGTGCCGATCTATGGGCGGCGCCGGGTTGGCAAGAGCGAGCTCATCCTGCGCTTCGCCGAGGCCAAGCCAGCTCTTTACTACGTCGGCAAGACGGCTCCGCCGGCCTTACAGATGGAGGAGCTGGGGCGCGAGGCGGCCCGGGTGCTCGGCGAACCTCTTTTGGCTAGCTCGGGCGTGACGGATTGGAAGCGGCTCCTCATCAACATTGTGGAGCGGCATCGGGGGCCGCAGAAGCTGGTGTTAGCGTTGGATGAGTTCCAGTGGCTGGCGCACGCTAGCCCTGAGTTGCCCGGTGTGCTCCAGGATTGTTGGGACAATCGCTGGCGGCGTGCTGGCAACGTGATGCTCATCTTGTGTGGCTCCTATGTGGGCTTCATGGAGCGGGAAGTTTTGGGGAAGCGGAGCCCGCTCTTTGGTCGGCGCACTGCCCAGATAAAGCTCTTACCATTTGGCTATCGCGAGGCGCAGGATTTTCATCCTAGTTGGTCACTCGTGGAGCGAGCGCGAGCCTACTTCGTGTGTGGTGGAGTGCCCACCTATTTGACGCTTTTTGATCCTGCACGCTCAGTGGAGCAGAATATTGAGTCGGTTATTTTGGGCGAATTTGGCCCCCTTTTTCGCGAGCCCGACTTCCTTTTGCGCGAGGAGCTGCGGGAGGTCGATAACTACTACGCGTTGCTCGTTGCCGTGGCGAACGGCCACGCTACGAGTTCTCAGATTGCGGCGGCGAGTGGGCTTCCCGAACGAAGCCTTCACTACTACCTGCAGCAGTTGAGCGAGCTGGGTTACATTGGGCGTCGCTCTCCGCTTACAGGAAGCCGTCCGAGCCAGCGGCAAGTGCGTTATTCTCTGGAAGATCCTTTGTTGAGGTTTTGGTTTCGGTTCGTGTTTCCGAATCTAAGCTATCTGCAGCAAGCCGGTCCTAACAAAGCCTTTCGTGAGCGTATCCGGCCTGAGCTGGACGCCTATTTCGGCACTTGTTTTGAGCGTCTCTGTCGAGAGGCGCTCGGGAGGCTTTACGTGCGAGACGGTGTGAATGCCCCGTTCAGTGTGGGGGAATATTGGAGCAAAGATACCCAGATAGATGTGGTGGGCCTGAGGGAAGATGGGGTCACCGATATTGGTGAGTGCAAGTGGGGTGCGGTGCGATCCGTGCCGAAGCTGTTGGATGAGCTCTCCGCCAAGGCAGGTGCTTACCCAAACCTGCGGGGGGCCACCATCAAAAAGCACTTATTCGTGCGCGAGCGCCCGCCCAAGGAGCATCGGGACTCGAAGAAGCAGGAGGGGAGCGAAGCCACCGTGAAGTGGCACGACCTCGCTGACCTGTATCGCTAACGGCGTTTCCTCTCCCGGTACCCGAGCCTACCCAAGCCGTTGCCTCTACCCATCCCCCAAATAAATCCGCACGAGCTTTTCCCATTCGGCTTCGAGCGAGGTGCGGCAGAAAGATTTTCCGGCGTGCGCGTACCAATAGCCGGCGTTGGAGTTATCGCCCTCGCGGCGATGCAGGTAGGCGTGCACCCAGGCGCCTTCGGCATCCGGGAGGCTTTGCGCAATCTCGTGCGCGGCCTCCCAATCTCCGTGAGCTTCGTGCCAAAGCGCTAGCAGCCGCCTATCGAGATCCTTAGGCGGTGGCCCCTTGAGCGAACGCTTGAAGGCCTCAAGATCCATCGCTCACATTCCTGGCGGCCAGAGCTTATTCACTACTTTGGACAACTTTTGCACCGTCTCAGGTTTCAAGCCGGTGTTGGGGTGCGGCCAGGTGAATGTTTGCGGCATCACGTGGTTGCAGGAGAACGAAATCAAGAGATCGCTGGAGGCGCCGCTGTTAGAAGAGAAGGAAAGGCCCACTTCCGCGTAGGCGCAGCTTGCGTGCTCGGCCTGAAAATTATCGGGATTGCCCAGAATTTCGGCGAGCTCATCTTTGAGGCTCGAATCGATAACCTGAGTTTGGTTCAAGATGCGGAAGGTGTGGAAGCGTGGAGTGGTGTCCACGGCGGGGGGAAGGGGCGCTTGGTTGGCTTGGGGCAACATGCCTGGGGGGAGAAGCCCCGGCGGAATCAATTGCGGCAGGGTTTGCGCGGCTTGGCTGATCCATTGTTGGAGTTGGGGAGGCAGGCCCGGCACTTGCCCGGGAGCTGCAGTTGCCGAAGAGGGAGCGGCGGCGGCGGGCGGCGGCTCATAATTCTGCAGGCGGAAGGCCGTAACGTTGCTTTCCTTCACGTGATTGAAGGGCGCGGCGAGCTTGGCACCGCAACCGATAGTGAGTGCGGCCGAGGCCGTGAGCGCGAAGAGGAAGGGGAGGCGAGTCATTTTTCAAGATTCTCCAAGGGACGCGGACGATAATGCAAGGCTTGCCGCTGGCGTGAGCCGAGGTGGGGACTATAGGTCAATCACGGGTGCAGCTCAAAATGTCTAAGATCTTGGTGAGTGGAGGTACTGGTTTTCTGGGGAGGGCGTTGGTGGAGCAACTTGGCACACTGGGGCATGAAGTCACGGTGCTAAGTCGCTCGGCCACGCGCTTGCCCAAGGGTGCGGCCCACATTTACGCGTATGATCCGCTGGCAGCGGGGGAGTGGTTCCGGCACGTGGACGGGCAGGACGCCGTAGTTAGCCTGGCAGGTGAGCGAGCCGTTGGCGTGCGTTACACCGAGGTGAACAAGGCGCGTATTCGCGATAGCCGAGTACGGGGGACAGAACATTTGGTGCAAGCCATCGCCCAGGCGAAAGTGAAGCCCCAAGTGTTCCTCAGTGCTTCGGCCGTTGGCTACTACGGGAGCGAGCTTGGAGAGGAGCCGTGTACGGAGAGTTCCGCTCCGGGGAATGATTTTCTAGCTAGCGTTTGCGTGGAGTGGGAAGCGCGTGCAAAAGCGGCAGAGGCATGCGGGGTGCGCGTGGGCCTTATGCGCTTTGGTGTTATCTTGGGAACGGGTGGCGGGGCGCTTCCGGCGTTGGTGCGGCCGTTCCAAATGTTTGTTGGAGGGGAAGTGGGGTCGGGGGAGCAGTATTTTTCTTGGATCCATATTGCCGATGTGGTGGGGACCATAGAGCACCTGTTGTTCGCTACGGATGCGTTTGGTGCGTTCAATGTGACGGCTCCCGCGCCGGTGAAAAATCGCGAGCTCACCCGTGAGCTGGGGCGGGTGCTCGATCGGCCCACCTTGCTCAAGGCGCCCGGCTTTGCGTTGAAGTTGGTGCTCGGGGAAGGGGCGGCTCCGTTACTGGGCGGTCGCCCGGTGCTTCCAACGCGCCTTTCTGAGCGCGGGTTCAAGTGGAAATATCCCGATCTCGCCGCGGCGCTAGGAAACCTGCTGGGCTAGGCTATCGTGCTTGCCTAGCAGCTGATGCTCAAAGTTCACGTTCGCCACGTTGCCATTGCGCTCTTCTTGCTGTTCCTGGTGATAGGCCTGGGGGCGGCGGCGCTGTTTTGGTTGGGCGGCGGAAATTACAGCTTTTTTGAGACTGCCTACTTTGCCGTCATTACGGTTGCCTCGGTAGGGTACTCAGAGTTGCCGCAGATGGAACGGTTGCCGGTGGCGCGCCTCATCACGGTGGTCATGATTGTGTGCGGGCTGGCTACCATTGCCTTTTTTCAATCCACGCTGACGACCCTCTTGATTGAAGGCTACATAGGCAAAGCGTTTCGGAGTCGCTTTATGAAGAAGAAAATATCCGCGCTTTCTGGGCATTTTGTGGTTGCTGGCTGCGGGCGTACGGGGCGCTATGTGGTTGAAGAACTGGTAGCCACGCGCCTGCCTTTCGTCGTGGTGGATCAAGACGAAGCTAAGCTTTTGCACCTAGCGGGTGAGGTCGGGCAAGAGCTTTTGTGCGTGGTGGGCGATGCCACGGACGATCATGTACTTTTGGCCGCAGGCGTTGAGCGCGCTAGCGGAGTGATCGCTGCCTTGCCAAGCGATCCCGACAACCTGTTCATCACGCTTTCGGCGCGAGCCCTCAACCCGGGCGCACGGATCGTCTCTAAGGTGGTTGAAATCGAGAACGAACCGAAGATCTTCCGTGCAGGGGCGGACTCTGTGGTGAGTCCACATCGCATTGGCGGCCTCCGTTTGGTGAGTCAACTGGTACGGCCACGGGTCACAGAGTTCTTGGATCGCATGTTGCGAGTCACGAAAAATCTGCGGTTCGATGAAGTGGTGGTGCCTGCGAGTTCCGAATACGCGAACAAGGTGTTGCGCGAGATCCCGATCCGGCAAGAGACGAAACTTCTCGTAATTGCGCTCCACCTGCCGGGTGATAACTACGTTTATAACCCGGGGCCCGATGCCGAGGTGGCGGCTGGCGCAAGCCTCATCGTGATGGGCGAACCGGATGATGTGGCTAAGCTTCGAACGTTGTTCGGGGCAAGCGCGAGCAGCTCCTGGACCGCAGCGGACAGCCTCGGCTAGGCTCCGGCCGTGTCACAGAATTATCGCGTAGCGTTAGGCTCGTTTGACGCCAAGGCCCGCAGTTGGAACGTCGATTTGCTCTCGGCCGCCCACGCGCGAGTTGAGGCCCTTGAGCAGGATGGCGAACCCCTTCTAGCTCACCTGTGGGAGCACACAGTAGGTTCTCCCACGATCCGCTGGACCGGCGGTGAGGATGAGCCCCCGCCCGGTATGGTTTGCGTGGTGAAGTTGAAGATGCCAAAGGCCGCTCTTGGTGCGATAGTTGCTCTAGGTCTTGTTAGCATCCTGAGCTTGGCAGGGGCCGCCTTTGTCTACGTTGAGCGAGCTGAAGCGCAGAAGCTCGCCGGTTTTTCCAAAACTCAACTCGCCGAGGCGAGGCTTGAACTGAAAGCCTACAACGCGGAGGCAAAGTTGGAGCGCCAGCGCTCGGTGGCTACCGAATTGTTTACTCGCGGAGGTGTGAATTATGCGCAGCACTAAAGGCGTAGGTGCGCGGAGTTCTGTCTGGCTTTTGGCTTCGGGCGTGCTCGCGCTGGCAACCGGGGCGCTGGCGGATGTGCCTATGCTTTCGCACCTTCCGGAAAAGCCGGGCATGAAGGCGTGTTACGTGGAGGTGCCGCTGGGCGCCGAAATTACGTCACTCTTGTGTTTGAAAGACGGGCTGAAATCTCTCTCTCGTTGGGAATCACAGGCGGAGGCGGAGCGAAAGTGGCACACGGATGCTAGCCATGGTGCGTTTTCGTTGGCTCGGCAGGCGTATAGGAACGGGCACCCCGCGGCGGCGGAGCTCTTCTATGGTGCAACGCTCCTGAGCGTTTACGGCGTGCCGCACGCGACCTCCTCTCCGCACAAGCAAGCCCTGTGTAAGGACGCGACCGAGGCCATCACGGCCGGCTGCCGCATTGAACGCTGTAGTGTAGAAGGGAAAGAAGCTGAACACGCCGAGCTGTTCCCTGAGGTGGCGCGCGCGTATCGCACCGCTTGTGTGCGGAGCGTTCCGCCTGTTTGTACGTGGGACGAAAAGAAGCCGCCGGTGTGTGGTGCCACATTTGGGGCGATAACCCGTGAGTGGTCGCAGTACTCGCGGTACGTGCAGGCGCTGCCCCGCTTCCCGGAGCGAGCTGAGCAACTCATGCCGGTTCTTGAGAAGTGGCGCACCGCACTCGAAGCCTACGAGAAGGTCGTCTATCCAAGCATGGATGCGGGGCGGAGCGGGGAAGAGGCCCAGGCGCTTGGGCCGGTGTTGGCTTTCGGCGTCGAAGCTCGCAAAGGTTTTGAGGCTGCGCTCCTGGCAGTGCAGGAGCAGGCCAACGTCGGGCTCCCTGGTCCAACAAGATTGTCGGTTGGCCCCCTGATGGCGGTTTGGA
This sequence comes from Polyangiaceae bacterium, assembly GCA_033763455.1. Lineage (GTDB taxonomy): Bacteria > Myxococcota_A > Polyangia > Polyangiales > Polyangiaceae > JBBRRP01. The sequence goes on along the minus strand of JANRKO010000045.1, from coordinate 69,778 downwards.
AGAACCTGGCGTCGCCTGGAGAAGCCAGTAGTCTCCAGGCCTTACAAGCGCGGGACACCCAGCTGGAAGCGGTGAGAACCGCGATTCGCGGCTTGGCACGCTGAACAACTGAGCACGGCCCTTGAGGGTGTCAGGGGCTCCAGGCTTCTTGCCTAAGACACCGTTAGGTAACATTTCGCTCTGCGGCTTACACCACTTCGGCCTATGATCGGCTCAATGGGGCATGAGGAACCGTCTATCCCGGGGGAGCACTACGTGCAGGAGCAAGTCTTCCGGGAAGATCTCCATTCAGGGCAGCGCTTGAAGCCCGCACTTGGCCTCGGTGTTGGCGAGCGGGAGGAGTTGCTCGAGGAAGCCGAGCGCATGGCCCAGCTCGGCAGCTGGTCCGCAAATGTCAGCACCGGGCAGGTGACCTGGTCCGAGAATCTTCTCAGCATCCTCGACTACGATCCCGCCTTTGCGCTGCCATCCACCGAGGCGTTGATTGCCCGCGTTCATCCGGACGATCAAGCGCTGGTAACGCTCCTGATCGAACGCACGAAGCTCGGCGCTGATCCGCAAAGCGTGGCCTTGAGGTTGCGCTTACCACGGCGAGGTGAACGGCACGTGCTGCTGCGTGGGCGCGCCGTTCGCGATAGCGAAGGCAACGTCACACGCTTGGTGGGCACCGTGCTCGACGTTACGGAGCGCCGTGTGATGGAGCAGGAGCTCGCGAAGCGGACGGAGGAGCTTGCCGAAAGCGAAGCACGCTGGCGAGCTATTGCCGAGACACCTTTTGATTTCGTGGTGCTGGTGGATGAGGCCGGAGTCTATCAGTGGGTGAACCGCACTGCGGAGGGGGTGCGGGCAGAAGATCTTATTGGGCGAGCCTCGATCTACGACTATATAGATGTCGCTTCACAAGAAGCCGTCAGAAAGTCGGTGGCCTCAGTATTCGCGACGGGTGAGCCATCGTATTACGAGTGTTATGTGCCGGCGCTCGATAAGTGGTTTGGTAGCGCTGTGGGGGCTTACAAAAAGGCCGGGCGAGTGGAGCTCGTGTGTATTCTCACGCGTGACGTGACCGAGGCGAAGCGTGCCGAAGCGTCCGTGATGCAACGTGCGCGGCTATTGGCAGAAGCGGAGCGCATTGCTCACGTAGGTAGTTGGCAGTGGGAGAAGAGCACCGATCGGATTGAGTGGTCCGATGAACTAAAGCGGATTTTCGGCATTGATGCAGGCCTTACCGTTACTCGCGAGCTCGTCGATTCTCTGATTGTTGAGGAGGATAGAGCACGTGTGGCAGAGGCTGGAGCGCAGGGCTTTGTTAGCGGTAAAGTTGTACTGCACGATTATCGCATTCGCCGCTTGAACGACGGCGCGCTCCGTTACGTTCAGACGACCGGTGAAGCGCAGCGCAACGCCGCAGGTGAAGTAGTGGGCTTTACCGGAGCCACGCTCGATGTTACTGAGCGCAAGGAGCTTGAAGAGAAGATGGGGCGCGCTGAGCGCCTTGAAGCCCTTGGCAGGCTTGCCGGCGGCATCGCGCATGATTTCAACAATGTGCTCACGGTCATTTTAGGCCAGGTGGAGCTCGCCGGGCGCGGGGTTGGCGCAGAAAGCCCACTTCTAGATACCCTGGGCACCATTCGTCAGGCCTCTGAACGCGCCTCACGCATGACGCACCAGCTTCTCGCTTTTGCGCGCCGCCAGGTGCTCGCGCCCCGGGCCGTTGAACCTCGCGCGGAGATCCAGAGCTTAGTGCGCCTGTTTGAGCCGCTTTTAGGGGAGAATATCCGCGTGATTCTGAACTTAGCCGAGCCTGTTTGGTCGGTTCGCATTGATCCATCTCAGCTTGAGCAGCTAGTGATGAATCTAGTGCTCAACGCGCGGGATGCCATGGAACGCGGCGGTACCCTGACGATTAGCATTAGCAACACCACTCGCCTCGGGCCGAGCGGTTCCGAGGAATGGGTACGGTTGAGCGTGGCTGATACCGGAAGTGGTATGACGGAAGAAGTGCGGCGTCACTTGTTTGACCCATTTTTCACAACCAAAGCCAGCGGAAAGGGCACGGGGTTGGGTCTTGCGACGTGCGACAGTGTCGCCAAACAAGCGGGAGGCTTCATTGAGGTTGAGTCCGAGCTTGGGCGAGGCTCCGTGTTTCACGTAAACCTGCCGCGCACGCATTTGCCTGCCACAGGTTCGCTTCGCCCTTCCGAGCAACCAGCAGGGCTCACCGGCACGGAAACGATACTGGTGGTCGAGGATATGGGGCTGATTCGCAAGCTTTGTACGCGCGTGCTTTCCGGCCTCGGGTACACAACTCTCTCCGCCGAAACGGCTGCCGAGGCTATGGCCGCACTGGCGGCCCACCAGGGGCCGGTACATTTGATGCTGACGGACATGGTCTTGCCGGATCGTCCGGGCTCGGAAATTGCCGAGGAGCTGTTGCTGCTTCACCCGAATGCGCGGGTGTTGTTTACCTCAGGGTATTCGGAGATCACGCTTCCAACCCACCTGGGCTCGCGACAGCATTTTTTGCCCAAGCCCTACACACCTTCGAGCCTTTCGAAGAAGATCCGTCAGATCCTAGATGAGAGCGAACCCGGCACCGCCGGTACCGACGCGGGCTAGGTATAGCCTTGGCGTCAGAAATAGAGTATCCGGCTAACGCTTAGGCCCAAGCGGTTCGTGCCCGGGGCAGCGACGGACGGGCAGAGCGGGATACTTCGGGAAGCGTGGATCCGTCTGGGAGCGTGTGCAGAGCCAAAATTCGCTCTTCCGGGCGCTTGTAATGCTTCGCGCGTGCGCACACGTGGCGCACAAACCTATTCGTAGTTCGGCTTTCCCGCTGTCGTTCACGCAGAATTTGCTCGTGTGGGGAAGAAACCTACACGTTGAGGTGCGGTTCAGCAAGCCCAGGATCTACTCATCTAGGCGAAGCGAGGTTAGAGCATCGCCGATGCCGATGCGAAAGCCGATGCCACCCTTTCATTCGCCGTCGTACGCCGAGCCTTCCGTCGCACGCCGTCGCCTTGCGTCCCGGCGGCTGTTCCTACTTGGTCTGTGCGCGTGCATGGGGATGGTGCTCGGCGCGTGCCGTCGGGCGCCAGCTTTGCCCACACTCGGAGACATTGTTGAGTTTCACCTGCAAGATCAGGAGGGTCGCGATTTTTCACCCGGCAAACTTCGCGGGCGGGTTTGGGTGGCGGCCTTCATGTTCACACGTTGCCCAAGCATTTGTCCGCGCATCACCAAGCAGATGCACGAGCTACAGTTAGTGACTCAAGCTCGAAAGCTGCCAGTGCACTTTGTAAGCATCAGCGTGGATCCCGAAAATGATACGCCGGCAGTGTTGCGAAAATACGGAGAGAAGTACGGTGCCGATTTTTCAAGCTGGTCCTTCGTTACCGGAGATTATTCGGTGATTCGGCGCACTTCAGTGGAGGGATTCAAGCTTGCACTAGAAGGGAAAGCGGACGCGAAGAAAGAGCACCTCGGTATTTTGCACGGCTCGCATCTGGTGCTCGTGGACGGCAAAGCCAAGATCCGTGGCTACTATCGCACCAGCGACAAGGAATCCATGCAGCAACTGTTGGTGGATGCCGCGCAACTCGTCGCAGATTGAGTACGGCTAGAGGGAGTTAGCCATCCGTGGCGAGATCGACCCAACGCTGAAGTGCAACCACGCGGGTCGAAAGGCTCGCCGGATCCGGCGCCAATACGGTTATGTGCCCTACCTTGCGGGCTTTTCTGGCGGATTTTCCGTAAGTATGCAGGTGGGCGTCGGGCACCCCGAGGACATCACTTGCTTTGCAAACATCTCCAATCAAGTTCAACATGGCGCTCACCGATCGGGGAGCAGTATCGCCAAGCGGCAGACCCAAGATGGCACGCAGGTGATTCTCGAATTGGCTCGTTACGGAGCCCTCAATGCTAAAGTGACCCGAGTTGTGCACGCGTGGGGCAAACTCGTTGGCGTAGAGGGTGCCATCTTTGTCAAAGAGTTCGAGAGCTAGCACCCCGCTGTACTTTAGATGCGAAAGCAGAGACGTGGCGTAGCCTTCGGCTTGGGATTGCAGAGAAGCGCTGCAGTTGGGGGCGGGGCTTAGCGTGGTGCGCAAGATCCCGTGCCGATGCTCGTTCTGAACGAGCGGGTAAAACGCGCGCTGTCCGTTTCGGCCCTGTACCGCCAAGATGCTGAGCTCACGTGAGAAACGTATGAACTCTTCAGCGATCATGGGCACTCCGCCCAACTCGGCGTAAGCGAGCTCGGCTTCAGCCAGCGAGCTTACTACACGCTGGCCCTTGCCGTCGTAGCCGGAACGCCGTGTTTTGAGGACGTAGGGGGCCCCGAGTTCTGCGAGCGCAGAAGCAAGATCAGTAGCTGAATCGATGCGCACGTAGCCCACCGTTCGGATCCCCAATTGCTGAAAACACTGCTTTTCGAGCCAACGATCTTGCGCCACGACGAGCGCTTGCGGATCGGGCGCAACAGCCACATTTCGGCGCAAAAGCTCGGCTGCAGCGTGCGCTGGCACGTTTTCGAACTCGTACGTTACCACATCGGCTTGGCTCAGGGCTTCCATGGACTCCACCGAATCGTACTCAGCCTGCACATGGTGAGCAGCCATCGCGGCCGGCACATTGGACGCTGGATCTACACAGATGAACCGCAGGCCGAGCGGCACGCCCGCGAGGGCGAGCATGCGGCCAAGTTGCCCGCCGCCTAGGATCCCGATCGTTAGCTGCTGGCTCATGGATCGGGTGTGCTGGGATCTGGCTCGGCGAGCACGGCAGCCGTTTGCTCGCTCCTATATGCGAGAAGCTTGGCTAAGACCGCAGGGTACTTATTGGCCAATACCGCGGCGGAAAGGAGTGCCGCATTGACGGCTCCGGCACGCCCAATGGCGAGCGTGCCCACTGGGATGCCGGCTGGCATTTGCACGATGGAGAGCAGCGAATCGAGCCCGTTCAAGGTTTTGCTCTGCACAGGAACTCCGAAAACTGGCAGGTGCGTTTGCGCCGCGATCATTCCCGGCAAGTGGGCGGCTCCGCCGGCACCGGCGATGATCAACTCAAGGCCTCTGTCCGCGGCTGTCTTGGCGTACTCCACCAACAGATCAGGCGTACGGTGCGCCGAGACCACGCGCTTCTCGAAAGGAATATCCAGTCGCTCGAGCGTGGCGCACGTTTGGCTGAGCGTTTCCCAATCACTCTTGGACCCCATCACCACTCCGACGAGGGGCGGGCGGTGCGCTGTGTCGGAAGGGGGCGTCGGGGGCATCAGGGGGGCGCGCAATCTAGCCGTTCCACTTCGGTCGACTCAAGGCCCAGATCTCGGCTAGGTTAATCCACATGCTTAAGTGGAGCCCTCGCGCAATTGCCAGCCTTTTATTGCTCTTACCCGTAGCATGTGCGGGGGCTCAAGCTGCCGAGGTGAACGGTAGGGCTAACGGGCAGAAGTCCCGAACGGAGGAAACGGCGAGAGCCAATGCTCCTTCGGGGCGTCCCAAAGCCGAGGCGGTTCCCAAAGCCAAGGCGCGCGGCCCCGCTCGGAGAGCGGAAGCAGCCACGCCGGGCGCGGCTCCCAAAGCATCCAAGCCGAAGGAGGATCCCAATGCTTGCCCCGCGGGCATGAAGCTGGTGGAGGGGGATTACTGCAGCGAGGTCGAGCACGAGTGCGTGCGTAGCTGGTTCGACAAATCCAACAAGAAAACGATCTGCGAGAAATTTCGCGAGGGGAGCGCCAAGTGTGTAGGCACTTCTTCCAAAAAGCGCTTCTGCATTGATACCTATGCGTGGCCAAACAAAGTGGGTGAGCGGCCCGAGGTAATGAACCGCTTTCACCAGGCCGAAGTGAAGTGTGCGGCTGTGGGCAAGCGCATGTGCACGGAAAGCGAGTGGACGTTTGCCTGTGAAGGCCAGGAGATGAAACCTTTCCCCTACGGGTACGAACGAGATACCAAAAAGTGCCATGGTGATATGCCGTGGGATTCGCCGAAGATGCCCAAGGTTGCCCAACGTGATGAACAAGAGCTCTCGCGCTTGTGGAAGGGGGTGCGCAACGGAAGCCAGCCTCAATGTGTCAGCGACTTTGGGGTGTATGATTTGCCCGGCAACACGGACGACGTGGTATCCAGCGAAACGTATTCGGACGATTTTCGGGGCAAATTCGACAGCGTGCACACGGGCGGGCCTTGGTACAAAGGGGTGCGCAACCAATGCCGCCCGAAGATCTACACGCACAACGAGGACTTCTATTACTATTTCCTAGGGTTTCGCTGCTGTGCGGAGGCAGATGCCGCTCCGACCGATCCTCGAACACCGAAACAGATCAAAGAGGGTTGGGATTTTAAACGCGTCGAGAAAAGCGCCGGCTTCACGCGTGAGCAATATCAGGCCCTGTTGAAGCTCAAAGAAGAGCACCCGGATTGCCTGTGCAAGCCCAAAGACAAAAAGTGCCGCACTCTGTGCGGAACGTTGCTAGGCCCTGACGCCAAAGATTTCAAACCGTAAAGGTGTGAAGCAGCGTTGCGAATCCGTAGGTCAGCGCTCCCGCCCCAAGCCCGGCCAAGACATCGTCAGCCATGACGCCCACACCAACAGGTTTCAAGTTTTGCACGGTGTCGATCGGGCCTGGCTTCGTGATGTCGAGCAATCGAAAGAGCACGAAGGCACACGCTTCGGCCACGATGCCAAACGACGCCACCATGCCGAGAGCCAGCAAAGTGCCGACAACTTCGTCTATCACGACACGCTGCGGATCTTCTTCCTGTGCTGCTTCGGCGTAACGTTGGGAGGCCCACACCCCGAGCCCCGTTAGCACTACCACCGCAGCAAGGTAAGCAGGCCAAGGCAGAAGCTTCAGCCCAAAATACAGCGGCAAGGTCCCGATCGACCCGACGGTTCCAGGCGCCTTGGGCGAGAGCCCACAGCCGAACCAAGTCGCAAGAGCGCGAGCAGCGATAGGGGCCGGCACCTGAGCCCCCACCTTACAGATCGTCAGGAACGATCTTGCAGTTTACGGCATTACCCACGGGCACTTTGCCGCCTTCTTGGCCCCAGGGGGACGTCTTGAACCAGCGCAAGTGCGGGCGGTCGAATTCACCGATGAACTTCACTTCGCACTGAGCCACGAAGCGCCCCAATTTTTCTTTCGGGATATTGGCAGGTGGCTCGTTGTGCAGGCGCATCGCGACATCTGGGAAGGTCCAAAGGTTGGACACAGCAAGGAGCAAGTTATCGGGCCAGGTGCGGTAAGGCTGAATGATGTCGAGCTTGTTGTTATCGAGCGGTTCGCCGGGCCGGCGCGGCCAGGTTTCGGTCTGCGTCTTGTAGGAGCAGTGTTTGCCTTCTATGGCGCTGGGATAGGCGCAATCCAGGTGCTCGTAGTCGGCTGTAACAACCGTAAGCTTGATCGTGTGGGTAGTGCCCACCTTCCAGTCCGCCGGGTTCAGTGCCGGAGGGCCCTGCTTGTCGATGGCGCGTCGCAGAGGCTCGCAGTAGGGCACAAACGACATGCTGAGCAGCAGGGCGAGAGCTATCCAGAACCTTCCGCCGATTACTTCCGGGAAGTCTTGAAGCGGGCGCTTCGTGGCGGGTCGCGGTCCCTTGTTGGGGCTGGTGCTCGGGGAGGCAGCGGATGAAGCCGGCATGTTTTCGGCGGTTCAGATAGCTCAACCCGGGGCCAACCCCCAACCCTTTGGCAAAGCTCTGGCGAAAACCCCACGAAAGTGCCGAGGATTGGCTAGGAGGTGGGAGTGTGCTCGGGGATTTTGCACGTCCAAGCTCGCGCGTGCGAGGCTTGCCGCGCGTGAACCCGATCCAAATCTACCACCGCACCAAGAAGCTCAGAGATCTGCCCTGGAATTCTTACGTGTGCCGGCCCCTCGGCGCGGTGCTCGTGTGGTGGTTGGCCAAAACCAGGATCACACCGAACCAGGTGACGCTCATGGCGGTGGTGGTGTGCGCGGCCTCCGCTGGCCTCATGCTCTTTGTCCCAGGCACCTTCGGGTTGGTTTTGGCGATTGGCGTGTACCAGCTTTCGTACATTTTGGACTGCGTGGACGGCATGCTCGCACGCCTGCGCAATGTGCAGTCCATTCAGGGCCACCTTCTCGATTTTTTGATGGATGAGCTCAAGGCATTCATGGTGCTCGCGGCCGTTACCGTGCGCTTGTTTTGGGATCGAGCGGATCCGAATGTATTGCTACTTGGGCTGTTCGGGCTAATGTGCCTCGCCTCGGGGATCGGGATGACCTCATTTTTGCGGCGCCCTGAGATTGCGCCCGCCGCACCAGTTGGAGTTGGCGAGCGTTCGCTCAGTCGCCGTGTGGTGGGCTTGGCTGAAACTCTAGGGCATTGGTTGATCCATTACCCTTCGTACATTTGGATAGGTGCGCTCCTTGGGAAAATGGAGCTGTATTTGTATCCATATGTAGCGGTCAATGCGCTTTATGCAGGGCGCGCCTTTTTGGGGATTGCACTGCGGTTCGGCAAAGGGCCCGCTTCTAGTGCTGCTCACCAAGCAGAGCCGCTACCACCGTCTGCCGATGCAAGTAGCTGATTTCACCGCCGCCAAGATGCTTGGAATGCCGACGTGCTTCTCCCAGCAGAATGTTCAGAGTGGGGGCATCCAAATACGTGAGACCCCGCGGAAGGCTCTCGGGGGTGCTTGCGAGGGCTTGAGCATTGGGGCTCGCTAGAAGGAAATTCCAGAGCCCGAGCGTCGGAACGGCGGCGTTATACGCGAGCGTTGTGAAGCCCAGAGAGCGAGAGGTTGCCACTAGATCTAGAAGAACGTTGGGTGGTGATCTTGAAGAGGTAGCTTGGAGTGCCAGGAGCCCTTTCGGATGCAGGTGCGCTCTCAGCATCTCAAAGAAGAAGTGGGTGGTGTATTTGCCGGCGACGTAGTCGTGAGGATCGGAGGCGTCGACGATGATCACATCGAAGCGTTGGTCGGTTTGGGTGAGCCACACTAGGGCCTCCTGATCCACAACCCGAACCCGTGGGTCCAAAAGGGCACCCTCGCTCTTCAGGGTGAGCCAGCGCACCTGGCGAGAAAGCTCCAGAAGCTCTGGGTGTTCGGGCACCAACCAGAGCTCCCGCACGCTTCGATAACGCAGGATTTCTCGGGCGGAAAGTGGCTCCCCAGAAGCAATGAGCAACACGTTTTGGGGCTTTTCGCGGAGCGCCATAGCGGGGTGTACGAGGCTCTCGAAGTACCGCGCCTCATCGAGCGAAGAGACGCGAAGTAGGCCATCGGTAAACACCTGAAATTGTCGTTCGCCAGCCGTTAGCGTCGTCGTACCTCGAGTAGAGGTGCGATGTAGAAGCACAGTGTTCTCGTGCTTGCTAAGCTCAACCCTTGGCACCCACGCTTCGAGCAACCAAAGGCTCGGAATGCCCGCGCAAAAGTGCAGAACCAAAGCCAGGGGGGGGAAGCGAGCTCCGGGGACCGGGAGTTGTTCGAGCCTCTTCAGTGTGCCGAGAGCGGTGAGGCTAGTGGCTGTGAGCAGAAGGCCAACCACCACTCCGGCACGTAGAGGGCCGAGTTGCTGCAAGATAACAATACTTAGAACGGTGCCACCGAGTGCCAAGCCAAGTCGGAAGGGGCCCAGCACTCGTTCCAAGATCGCTGCCGCGAGCGCCACGCGGAGAAACTTCAACGCGAGCGCGCTACCCATTCCGAACACGGTGCCGCCGAGCAGCGCATAGACGAACCACAACACGAATAGCTCGGAATGTGACACCCAGGTGTGCCAAAAGAGCCCTGATAATCCGCAGAAAATGGCAGCTACTCCCAGCCACACTGGCAGCCACAGGTAACGGATTGGGAGCCACCACGAAGCGGCCATTGCAAACACGAAGCTTGCTCCGAGCACCCACAAATAGTGAACCGAGTCTGTGGGGAGTCCCGGATCGAGGTGTAGCCCTGGTACTCGAATCAACGTTTCGAAAGCCGCCACGGGCAACAGGCACACAAGTGGAACCCCTAAGCGGGTGACCACCAGCGCCGTCTCGTGTTCCGCGCGCGGAGGCCTGTGCGAGCTACTTCCCACCGAGGAAGACCCCAGAGCCCCGAGTGACCCCCGAAACGGGATCGTCGTCGAAGAGGGCGGAGATGACGATGATGAGCACTATTACGATGATGACGAACGCGATGGCAGAGCCGGAAAGCTCGGTACCGCCGCTGCCCGAGCCGCCGCTGGTGCCACCACTGCTCTTGCCGCCCTCTCGCTCCAGGGGCAAGCCGAAGGCCTGAGCTACGACGCCCCAGGCGATGGGTTTTGAAGCCGAGTAGCGGACCTCCCCGGGGGATTCCTCCCGTGAAAGGGTGAACGAGCCCACCGTGTAGTCCGTGGAGCGCGTTTCTTCTCCGGCGCTACAGAGCCAATACACTTCGCCGAGCACGTATTCGACCCGCACCGTGTTGGTGTATTTTTGCCGATAATTATGCCCTTGCCAGGCGATGGCGCGGGGGCTGCCAGCGAGGTCGATCTCTGCCGGGTTTACTGGGGAGACGAATGCCCAGCCACTTTCCGGATCGTTCACGAGCCAGCGAAACCCTAAGCCTTCGGCGAAGAGTAGGTACTCTTCCCAGCTGTAGGGCTCTCCTTCGAAGCTTGTCCCGCGCCGGAGATACGCTGAGCATGTGTAGCGGATGCCGAACAACGTGCCGGTGGAGCCGACCGGGATGGTGGGTTGTTGAGCGGCAACTTCCTGTGCCGCCACAATCTTCTGGCTGGCAATGTCTGAAATGGCGCCGCAATATGGACAACCGAGACGCTGCGCGCGGTCACCACTTAACTTGGGCACGTTGCCACCGCAATTGGGGCAAACCATGCTCGTGGCTTTGACTTTGCTTACGGTGCGGGGCCCTCCAGCGCTAACCTGTAGTTCAGCTTCGAGGAGGCTCCAGCCGATATACGCTTCTGCCGCGCCCTGCTCAGCCCCGTAGTCGAGGGTCGCGAAGCGGCGCTCGGGGCCCCAGAGATCGGCGTAGTAGCGTACGGTGCCTGGCAACGTACGTTCGGGAAGCTCGCCCTCGGCTGACACAATGGTGCCAGTCTTGATTTCAACGACGCGAAAGCGGCCCGCGTCGCCTAGGGTTACATCTTGCTCTATGCGCAGGCTATTAAAGGGTGGCCCAGGGACTCCCGGAGCCGCGTAGGTGAGCAGCCATTCGCCCTCTGCATACGCAAGCCAGCCCCAATAGGCTCCGCCGTTGAGCGCAACGTAATATTCATCCCAAGGCCCGAGGCCATGGTCTAGCTGGACGCGGCCGAGCACCTTGAATGGGCGCCCCCCAAGGGTGCCTTCGTCGCCGACGGCGATGAGCGAAGGGGTGTTGGCAATGGCAGCTACCTTGCCGAGGTGCTCAAAGCCCCTGTCCGTCCGAACAACGGTAAAGTTACAGAATTCGCAAACTTTGGCGAACGAAGAACCAAGCGTGAATTGGATGGGGGCGCCGCAATTAGGGCAGCTGCCTTGAGCTATCGCCATTTAGGTTCCCGCCTGTTGTAGAGCGCGCATCGTTTCTTCGGTTCGAAGAGTTAGGAGTGGTCAGCGCCTTCGCTGAGGGCGTCGCTTACCAAGGCTTTTAGTTCAGCGTGGCGCGCGCTTTTCGGGCTTCGTGCCGGTGGGAGCTCTGCTGTGCTCTTTTCACCCAACCACAAAGGAAATGCCTCTTCGGTAACCTTGGCGGGGGCGAGCACACGGCTCAGCCAGCTTCGAGTGGGATTGAGCGTAAAATCACCCATCGCGAGTAGCTCGGGTGCGCGCTTCAATTTGAGTGTGAGTTCCGGGTTGGAGCTTATGAACGCCACCGCTTCGGCAAATGCTTCTTTCTGAGTAACAGAAAGCTCACGGCTCACTGTTTTGTGGGGGACGCCAGAAAGCGTGCAGAAAAGCGCAGTAATTACCGCCAATTCAAAGGTGCTCAATTGGGTGAGCTGGCTGATGCGCGGGCCACCGCAGCCTTTGGCGTAGATATAAGAACCCTGCAACAGCAGCGGGCCCATTCCAAGCGCAACGGCGGTAAGCTCGGTGGTGAGCTCCAGGGGGCCTTCCAGCGGTGCTCCGGCCTCGTGGGTTTCCAGAAGGAAGATAAGCGCTAACCCGCGACCGAGCTCAGTGGTGAGAGCTACTGGGTGCAAAAGCTCGGCCTCCGCAACGTTCAGCTGCCAACCATCTCCGCGATCGACCACGCGCTGAAATGAGCCGGATACCACGGCTGGCCCGCAACCGCCGGAACTGCAACTAGCCGCTTCTTCCTCGGCGTCGGGAGCGATGAGGCACACTTCCACGGGCACATCCTGCATGCCCGCATGTTCGGCAAGGCGTTGCACCAACCGATTCACGCTGGGTTCGTCATGGTGGTAAGGATCTGGAAAGAACGTGGCGTTTGGGAGGATCATCGGCCGCGAGCCAACCTCGTGGCTGAGGCGGGCCCATAGCGTTGCGGTACGTTGGATGAGTTCTCGAAGTACGGGCTCGCCGGGCAGCTCCATGGTGCCCAAAACTATAGCCGAATCCGGCAGGAGTCGCTCTAGTCTTGGCCGCGGCGCGCGCGTTCCAGCTCTGCGAGTCGAGCAATCACGCCCTGGGCGACAATCCCGAGCACCTTGTGGACCAGGGCGTCGCGGGTTTTCGGGTCGCCACCGAAGGAGATGGCGCTCTTGGCTCGCTTGCCTTTGGGCAACTGCCCTGTGGCCCGGCAGCTCACACGTACCAAGCCGTCGCTCTTCTCAATGCGCAGTTCTTCAACGGTGAATCTGTATTCGATCTTGTGGCCTTGGCCAGCGCCCCAATCGACGCGCCTTGCCGCACGCGCCAACGTGTGTCGGAGGTGGCGTTCGAGCGCCGCCGCGTCGGGGAGATCTTGAGGGAAGGTGAGGCGAGAAAGGTGTACGCGCGGTCGCCCCTCCCTTTGGGAGCGTTCGCTCGGCAGGCTGCCGCTTGGGACGGCGCCCACTTGCTCTTCGCCTTGGGCGAACCCAAGGGCGGGTTCAAGGCAGAGGCCGCCCAGAATCGCGCAAGCTATCACCCAAGGTTTCATGTCTCGCAACTAGGCACAGCGGGACACCGTGGGCCAACAAAACGGCGAAGCCGCGCGCCCGCAAGCGTTCCCCATCGGGGAAAGCGCCCGAGCTAGCCAGCACGGCATTCAAGCCGTAACGTGTGAAGTCCAGTATGGGCACGCCCCTTCTTCAGATCTCCCGAGACACCGACGTCGATGTGGTAGTCATCGGCGCTGGCGTCAATGGAGCGGGCGTTGCTCGCGATGCGGCTTTACGCGGCTTCCGTGTGGCGCTGCTCGAACGCAACGATATTGGCTTCGGGGCAAGCGGCAATTCGAGCGGGATGATCCACGGAGGCCCGCGCTATTTGAGCCATAATCCGGATGTTACCCATAGCTCGTGCTTGGATTCCGGGCACATTCAGCGCATTGCTCCGCACCTGTTGTTTCGGATCCCATTCTTAGTCCCGATGTATGGCAAAGCAGGGCTGCTTTCGAAACTCACATTAACGGCGTACGACGCCTTCTTCGATCTGTACGACGACTATCAGCCGTTGAAGCACGGCAAGCCCCACGCGCGCCTTTCCGCGGATGAATTGGCCACGTTGGAGCCCGGGCTCGCGGAAACACAAGGGGGCGTCACCTTCGACGAATGGGGCATTGATGGCGTGCGTTTGTGTACTGCCAACGTTACCGATGCGGTCGAACGCGGCGCCGTATTCTACAACCACACCACCGTTACCGAGATTCTGCGTGGAGAACACGGCCGTGTGGCGGGTGTTCGCTATCGGGATCGCCTGAGCGGAAGGGTCGGAGAAATTTCAGCGCCCGTGGTGGTGAATGCCACTGGCGCTTGGGCGCCCATCACAACGGCCCTCGGCAACCTTTCGCCAAAAAGCGCAGCGATCCGTCCGGGCAAGGGCATTCACGTATTTTTGGATCGGCGGCTCACCAACTACGCCATCGTGTGCAACGCTATCGACGGGCGCCAAGTATTCTTGATGCCGTGGCAAAACATGAGCGTGCTCGGCACGACGGACGATGATTTTTACGGTAACCCCGATGAAGTGCTCGCAACACACGATGAGGTTCGCTATCTTTTTCAGGCGATTCATAGGGTTTTTCCAGCAATTGATCAGGCGCGGGCGATTGGAACCTGGGGCGGCGTTCGCCCCACATTGTATGGTTGGGGTGGCTCGGAGGATTCGCTCTCGCGCGAACACGAAGTGGTAGATCACAAAGCCCACGGAGCTCCGGGCCTTTATTCAATGATCGGCGGAAAGCTGGCGAGCTATCGACTGTTTGCCCAAGAAATGGTGGATGAGCTCGCCCGGGCGTTTGGGAAATCCATCGCGTGTAGCACGCATACTACGGCGCTCCCCGGAGGCGCCGACACCGTGGAGCCGATGTCGCTTGTGTTACAGGGTGGCATGGAGGCGGTCACTGCCACGCGGCTCGAATATCGACACGGCGACAGAAGCTTGCGGATCTTAGAACGCATGCAGCAAGATCCGAGAGAAGCTGTCGTTGTGTGCCCATGTGAGCCAGTCACCGAAGCTGAGATTCGCTACACGGTGCAGCAAGAATGGGCTACGGACGTGGAAGATGTCTCACGCCGTACGCGCCTGGGGCTGGGCGCCTGCGGGGGCATGCGTTGCGCGGTGGCGTGTGGCCGCATCGTGGCGCAAATGAAGGAGCTTTCTCCGAGCGTGGGCACGCGCATGGGCTTAAAATTCCTGCAAGCTGCTGCAAAGCGTCGTTTGCCAACGCTGGGGCCGGAGCAAGCGCGGCAAGAGGCATTTGCCTTGGCGTGCCTTCGAAGTGAGCTGGGTGAACGGTGAGCGGCGGTGATGTTGAACGGGGTGAGCGGTGAAGCGCCGTCATGTCGAACGGGGGAAGCCATGAGCCCGCGCCGTGTGGCCGTGGTGGGCGGTGGTTTTGCGGGGGTCGCTGCAGCGTGGGCGTTCCGGAAGCGGAACCTTGCAGTAACTCTCATTGAGGATCGCGCGGGTTCGAGCGAATTCTATTCGGGGATCGTGTATGGTGATGTGGCGGCGTACGCGGAAGCGAGCCGAAATTTTGCCGAGGAGCTGGGGCTCTGGCGAAGTTGGTCTCTGGAGTCGAGAGCGAATTCTCAGGTTAACGATGCCAGCGTGGGCGAGTGGAACGCATCCACGCAAGGCATCGTGGTGCCATCCATTGCCGCAGATCGCGCGATCTTGAACTTAGCAGAGGTTGCCGGCAAACGCGTGGGTGTTGCCGATTTGGGGCGCGACGACATGAATGCGAAGTTGCTCGCGGCCGTATTGGCCGAACAGTCATGGGCGCGAAAGACGCACACTCAGTTCGTGGCGGTACCCGTAAATGGCCTAAAATTGAGTAACGAACGGCGTATTCCAGTGGCAGATTTTGCGGCCCTGCACGATGCTCCCGAACGAACCGCGTGGCTCGCCGCTCAGCTCTCGGAGCACACAGGCTACGACGCGTGGCTGCTTGGGCCGTGGCTCGGTGTGGACGAAGACGTTGCCGCCAGGTTGCGAACGGAGCTTGGAATTCCGGTGGGTGAAGTGGGGTCGCGGCCTGGTGGAACCGCGGGAGCGCGTTGGAGCTGCGCCCGATCTAAGATGTTAGCTAGATGGGGTGTTGTTCCGGAGCGCGCACGATTGGTGCGTGTGACACTTACGGATACTGGCGCTCAGTTGTCGCTCCAACCGGATGAAGGTGAGGGGCGCATCCTTGAGGTAGACGCCGTCGTGTTGGCGACCGGCGGCGTAGCAGCGGGCGGCATCGTGATGGAGGGTTCGTTGGCTCATTCCCATTCCGAACGCCTGAAATTGAGCTACTTGGCGCCCTTAGAGCTTGAGTTAGATGGCGACGTACTGAGCGCGTCCGATCCGAGCCTTCCACTCGCCTTGCAGTCAGATCTAGGAGTTCTGGAGCGGATCGGGGTTGGCTCGCATATCGGGATTCACTCCCATATCGGTCAGAGCGCGCACGAACCATTCAAAGGCAGGCTAGAAGTCGCAGGCGACATGCTTGCCGGACAATCGCGCACGGTAGCGGCAGCGGTGACTTCCGGCATCGCAGCCAGCGAACGGCTACTCTCGCGCTTTGAGAAATAGATAACGCCACCTTCGGTGGGAGTATCGGCGCCCAACGCAGGAGTGTCGGCGCCCAGCGCAGGAGTGTCGGCGCCCAACGCAGGCACCCAATGCAGGCAATACAGCTCCCTCCGGAAACGCCTCTGCCGCAAGCCAACGGCCCTTTCAGCACCGCCACAGGTACTTGCTATGCTAAGTATCGCCCACGCTGCGCGCACCCCTCCCGAATGTCAGCCAAATTGGGCGGAGTTCAAGCTTCAACTTCGGAGTGTTCGCAGACGGGCAGGCGTGGGGGCCCTTTCAGCGCCGCCACAGGTACTTGTTATGCTAAGTATCGCCCGCGCGGCGTGCACCCCCCTCCGGTCGCTAAGTGTTAGGGATTTCCCTTGGTTTTGGTGCCGCACCTCACGCCCATGTTCGGCGGAGGCACGGTGTGGTTTCGCGAAGATGGAGACCGTCGCGTGGTTTTTTGCCTGTCGTCAGTGGCGCTCGGCGTGATAGGCAAAGCCGCATGAAAATCATCGGGATCTTTCTGAGTGCCACTTTGGTGATGGGCTGTGCCACCACGTTTTACGGGGCCGCCGAATTCCCAGGGGGAGCCAGTGGCTGTTTCGAGCATTGTAAGTCGAAACGAATGAAAATGAGTGCATTTGTTTACAGCGGCGAATATTCGACGTCCTGCATCTGTGCTCCTCGCTCAAGCGATGGCGCAGAGGCGTCTGATGCCGGTTCTACTGCTGCGGAATCAGTTGCCGTAATGACGGCCATGCGCGCACGCCAGCAGCAGGCAAACTCCGCGAACGCCCAGAATCACTAAGCTTGGGCGTGCCTCAATGCTCGCGTCGTTTTTGCTGCCTTCGCGGGCACCTTGCGGAGAAGAGCTTCTCCGAGGCCCAGCCCATGTGCGAATCCAGCCGATCGCTCAGGGCGCGCTTGCCGAAACGGTACGCCTCCCCGTTAGTACTTCGTAAGCCACTTTAAGCGCGGCGTCAGGCCCTGTTAGCGGATCCACTGGGATTACGCGTGCCACACCGAGCAACGTGGCGTTGGGATCGGGGGCCGCGTGTTCGGACGTTGGCTTGGTTGCGGCTTCGGGCGCTTTGTGCGGTGTAGGGCGCGCTCCTTCGGCCGCTAAGTGGCCTTCGAGATCGGCTTCGCGGACGACTTCGCCGGCGTCTTCTTTAGGGGTGGGCACCACGAGATCGGGTGTGATGCCGAGGGCTTGAATGGCGCGCCCGCTTGGCGTGTAATAACGCATAGTAGTGAGCCTGAGGCCGTCACCGCCGGGGAGATCTAAGATGCTCTGCACGGAGCCTTTTCCGAAGGTTTTGGCCCCAATAATGGGGCCGCGGTGCTGATCTTGCAGGGCGCCAGCTAGGAGTTCGGAGGCGCTAGCGCTGTATTCGTTCACGAGCACTACGATGGGACCGCGCTTTAAGCTGCCGCCGCTGCTAGCGGTGACTTCGTCCACGATTTGGCGGCGATGGCGCGTGGTGTAGATCACGCCGCCGGTTAGGAATTCATCGGCGATGGCGCTGGCTTCATCCACTAGACCGCCCGGGTTATTTCGGAGATCCAAGATTACCCCGGCAAGATTGTCTTGGCTGGCTTTTCGAAGGGCTCCCACGGCTTCCTCGAATTCAGTATGCGTGCCGGTTTGAAAACTCTTGATCCGGAGGTAACCCACACCCTCCCTTAGAAGCTTGGAGGCGACGCTAGATACGTTGATGATGCGGCGCACCAGCGTGAGCGTGATGAGACCTTCCCGGTTGCCGCGCCGGAGGGAGAGTTGTACTTTGGTTCCAGGTTCTCCGCGCATGGTGCGCACAAGATCTGCAGGGGATTTGCCACGCACTGGGTGGTCGTCGATCGCAACGATTTGGTCGCCAGGTTTCACTCCTCGTTGCTCTGCGGGCGACCCCTCCACGACGGACATCACCGTCACGGTGTCGTTTCCGAAATCCACTTCAACCCCCACGCCTCCGAAGCGTCCCTCCGTGTCGCCTTGAAAAATCGCGTAATCTTGGCGTGGAAGGAAGGAGGAGTGCGGATCCAACTCCGCTACCATGCCTTTGATAGCTCCTTCGATAAGACGGCTCCGATCTACGGGATCCACATAGTCGTTTTCGATCCGCACGAGCACTCGGGCTAGCTGATCGAGGACCTGGTAGGGGCTATCGCGCTCGGTGGAGGCTCGCGCAATTCCTGTGGCTATACCGCCGCCTAGGAAAGCAACGACGGCGACAGCCATGAATTTCAGTACAGAAGAGGTCCTCGACATACGTCGGGCGAGTATACGGGACCCGAGAGCCCGCTGAAGGGGAGGGCGGCACCTTCGCGCTCGGGAACCGACAGAGCTCTAAAGTTTCCCACAGAGGGGACGTTCTCTGATTCACGGAGCAATCTGAGCAATTTGGTCCGCTGACCTGGACACAACCCGGGTCTCTTGGCCGCGGCAAGGATTGATCTGGTTCTTTTCAAAGTGGTACAAAGTAATATTTCACGCACCCAATCTCACAAGAGGTGATGTTCAGTGTCCGACAACGATGCCAAATCTGGTGGAAGCGACAAGCGAAAGCAGAGCCTTTATTTCCCTGAGGCAATGCTCCAAGAAATCAAGGACGAAGCGGCGCGGTTAGATCGCTCGCTCTCTTGGGTGGTCCAGCGTGCATGGAAACTTGCACGGCTTGAGATCAAAAAGATCCCCAGCGTTAACGACGTTGCGGATGACGACGATTCTCCCGAAGCCAGCTAAGTCGCAGCTTCGGTGGACGAATCGTTCGTAATCGCTGGGGACGGCACACGCCTCTATGTGCGTCGCCGTCCTGGCCCAAGCCCTGTTACGGCGCTCCTTTGCGACGGCCTCGTCTGCGACGGTTTCATCTACAAGTACCTTTGGGATGATCTGTCGCGGACGATGAGTGTGGCGCATTGGAACTACCGCGGACACGGGCGGAGTGCATTGCCGGTTGACGAGCGTCGCATTGAAGTTCGAGATCACGCAGCCGATCTCGATGTGGTGCGGCGCTTCCTCGGCGATCCGAAGGTGATCCTCATCGGTCATTCCTTTGGGACACAAGTGGCGCTCGAAGCTTATCGGCTGCGCCCCGAAAATGTTGCCGCTATGGTTTTTCTGTGCGGCAGCTTTGGTCGCGTCACGCACACTTTCCATGGCACGGACCTTTTGGCTAACGTGTTGCCCGACCTTATTGCTTTTGTTGGGCGCCATCCCAAGCTGGCGCGCGGCCTTTGGTCCCGGGTGCCGCCGCGCGTGGCTTTGAAGGTAGCCCTTATGACGGGGGAAATAGCGGCCGACAAGATACGTGTGGAGGATGTCGAACCGTATTTCAAGCACGTGGCTCACGTGGATTTTCAGATGTTCCTAAGAATGCTGGCGGCGGCTGGTGAGCACTCGGCAGAAGATCTGTTGGAGGACATTCAAGTTCCCGTGTTGCTGATCGCTGGGGAGAAGGATTCTTTTACGCCACACTCAATTTCCGAGGCTATGGCCGAGGCCATTCCTCGCGGTGAATTATTCACGATCACGAATGGTACACACGTGGCCCCGCTTGAGCACCGAGAGCTTGTGCGAGAGCGCATTGAGCGCTTCACGGAAAAGCATCAGCTCTTGGGGTCCGCGTGACGGAACCCATTGATGCTAAAGCGCTGTCGGGCCTCTTGGGCCTGTTGACGCATGACATGCGCAACCCGCTCTCTGCGCTGCACAGCAATCTCAACTACCTGCTCACTGCCCTCAGCGCCATCGATCGCGACCTTTCCGAAGCCGCGCAAGATGCAGTCGCTTCCTGTGATGGCTTGATGCACGTGATTGAGAACATGGAAGTGCTTTCCTTTCAGCTTGGGGGTGGCGAGCCGTTGCCGCTGGTTGGTCTCGGTTTTTCGGGGCTCGTGAATGAGGTTGTAGAGCGCAGCCGCATGGCTGCTGCGAGCCACGGCGTGGCTGTGGAGCTTAAGGATGAGGTGGGAAAATCGGTGCGTATTCGCTCCAACCGTCAAATGTTCTCCCGCGTACTCGAAAACCTGATTCGCAGCGCCATTCAGTATTGCCCGTCGGGAACGCCCGTGCAGGTTTCCACGAGCTTCGAAGGAGGCCGCTGCACAGTTATCGTGGCCGATGGAGGAACGCCTCTAGCCCAGGGGCAACAAAGCGAGATCTTCACGGTCGAGGGCCAGCTCCGGTCCAAGTCGGGAGGCGCATCGCGCTACGGTCGGGGCCTTGGCTTCTTGTGCGCTAAAATCTGCGCAGAGCAGGCGGGCGCTGAGGTGAGCGCGCTGGCACAGCCGACGGGGCAAGCCTTCGCTCTTAGCTTGCCCAGCTACGGCTGAACGTGGGCACCCTAGGCGGTGCCAGGGCAGAAGCTGGGCCTGTTGACATCCACTGAGGGCCTGGGCATGTGGAACCCAGCGACGCGTCCTCGGAGGGAAACATGCACACGAAGTTTGGTTGGATCCTAGCGGCAACACTGCCGCTGACCGCCTGTGGCGAGGAGGGCTTTCCCTCCCAGATCCACGTGCAGAAGACTTTTCAGTCCGATCCATTTCCCAACGATGAAGCCGCCTCGAACCGCGCCGGTGGCTTTATCGCCATTTCAAGTTCCGGCGATCACTCGTGCGGCATTCGCCAAGACGCGAGCCTATGGTGTTGGGGAGCCAATAGCTACGGCCAAGTCGGGGCTGGGTTCGTCACAGCTGCGGTCGATCGGCCTACTCGGGTTTCGGGGGAAGCCGGCTGGGAGCGCGTGAGTGCGGGTGCTAGGCACACGTGTGGCATCCGTCTGGGAGCGTTATTCTGTTGGGGCAACAATGAGGACGGCGAACTGGGGGACGGGACGCGAGGTGCCCACTCAGCACCAGCCCTGGTAGATCGTGGGGGCTGGCTGGATGTGGCCGCAGGCGCGAGCAGGAGTTGCGCACTCAACGCTCAAGGCAAGCTGTATTGCTGGGGTGACGTTTACGGCGCCAAGATCCCCGGGGAGGGAGTTACGATCGCATCTCCGAGCGTATTGGTTCCCATATTGGTAGAGCCCGCTCGCGCTTTTCGGCAAGTCGTTTTTGCAACACAGTCCGTTTGCGCGTTGGAGCAAGCAGGGAAGGTTTGGTGCTCAAACGACCTGGTCAGTCTTCCTCCCACGGAAGCGGACTGGGTGGCGCTCAGCGTCGACGGTGGCTTTCCGTGTGCCCGAAAAGCGGATGGCTCGCGCTGGTGTCACTCGCAACGTACCCCGAGAGAATGGAAGTCCGAAGCCCCGGTGTCGTATGAGCATTTCTGCGGAGTCGCACTCGATGGTTCGCTCTGGTGCTCGGGGAAGAATCCTTTTGGTCAGCTCGGCAACGCGCTCAGGCGTGAAGAAACGAGTGTGCTCGTGCAGGTGGGCAGCGCAATGGATTGGGTTGCGGTGGCGACGGGCCGATCGCACACGTGCGCCATCAACGAGGCTGGTGAGGCCTGGTGCTGGGGCCGAGATCACTTGGCGCAGCTGGGCGCAGGGCGGGAACGAGTGAGAAGCACGCCACAACTGGTCGTGGGCCCCGCGAGGGACTCGGTGGTCCTTGGAGCCAAGTCCACCTGTGGGATTGAGCAGGGGAAAATCCTCTGCTGGGGCAGTGACCTGCCAGGTGGCTTTCCCGTGGAAACCGAGGCGCTCGGAGAGCAAATCGGATCGACTAGTGACGTGACGTGCACGCTCAGCAAGGGAATGGTGACCTGCGTGGGGTCGCCCGATGGGCTGCAGCGAACCTGGGACGCTGGAGTCTTTCGCCAGTTGGCCGTCAATAATTTCGCGCGCTGTGCGATTGCCGAAGATAATGCACTCTATTGCGAGAGATCGACTGAGACCACACAACCCCAAAAGGTAGGCACGGATTTGTGGCAATCGGTTTCGGTGGGAACGAACCACATGTGTGGTATCAGTCCAACGCACAAACTATTTTGCTGGGGGAACGAGGGCGCTCTGGGAGTGGCAGCTCAGGGATTTCAGTCGACACCCCAGGCAGTAACGCCGGAGCGTGACTACTTGGAGGTCACCGCAGGCAATAACAGCACGTGCGCTATCGCTTTGGATCAGAGCCTTTGGTGTTGGGGCTCGGGGTACTATGGGGCACTAGGCACAGGCACCAGGGACCCCGAGCAACTCCCGGTGCGCATTGGCACCGAGCTTTGGTCTCAGGTGAGCGCCAGCTTGCACACGTGCGCCATTCGCACCGATGGTGCGCTCTTTTGCTGGGGCCTGAACGCGAGTAGCCAGCTCGGCGTTCAAGTGTTGGAGGGCAGCAACGTGCCGGTGCAGGTTGGGACGTCCACCGATTGGAAGCACGTGGAGGCGGGCCCCACACACACCTGCGCACTCAATCAGAGCCGGCAGCTCTACTGCTGGGGTAACGATTCAGACGGTCAAATAGGCGCGCAGAAGGCCTGGAACAGTGAACCCACCAGAGTCTGGCCGCGCTAGCTCAGAGGCCATGCACTCGTGTGGGGGTGAAGCTGTCCCAACGATTCCCGTTGCCCAAGGCGCCCGTGAGGTTATCGCCCCAGCAGAACACCTGCCCGTCGGTCTGTTCAGCACAGGTTCGGGCATAGCCCGCGCCAATGCGCTTCACGTCACCCAGGCCAACTGGGGCGACCGGCGTGTCCGAGACGCACGCTTCATTGTCGTCGGCGCAGGTCCGCCGCGTTGCGATGCTGGCTCCCAACACACCAGCGACACCATAACCCCAGCAGCGCATGCGACCGCCCAGGGTGCCCCCTAGGTTCCCGCGAAGCGGATCTATTGGCTGGCCAGAAGACGGTCCCTCGAAAATGGCACAAGCGTGGCTCCAACCGAGTCCCATCTGCGCAACGGGAGCGTCCAGCTCCATCAGCAAGATGGAGCTGTCGTCGTAGTGGGACTTCTTCAACGGCGGTGCGCCATTCCAACAGTAAAGAGCGCCCCCTGGCGCAAGCGCGCAAGCGTAGTTTCCACCTACAGCGAGCGCTTGCCACTCGACGTTGGGCAACTGCAGAAGCCGTGCCGGACCCTCGCTCGACGAACACCAAATACTATTGTCGAGCAAGACGGTGCAAAGATCGGTACTACCAGTGGCGATGAGCCGTGCCGGCAGCGGGAACGAAATCAACACAGGCGCCTTTTGCCATCCCTTTGGCTCTACCCATTGCAAATTGTTCTCTCCCCAGCACCAAACACTCCCGTCTGTTTTCAAGGCGCATGCTGTGATGAACTGCCCCGAGATCGCTTGGACGTTCGCCTCCAGGCCGGGCACGGTGGTAGGGCGTCCCGCCATTGCTGGGTCCGGCAAATCCGAGATCGCTCCACCCACCGGCGTCCCCCAACACTTCACCGCGCCCGTCTCAAGGAGTGCACAAGACCAATTCCAGCCGGCAGTAATCTGAGTGGCTCGCGCGCCCAGGCCCTGCACGCTTACGGCGCTCGTCTGAATATCCGGAAAGCCGTGTCCTAGTGGCTTGCCGTCCCCCACCGCGCCTCCACCGCGAAATCCCCAGCACTTCACACTGCCATCACCAAGAAGTGCGCAACTGTGCTGACCACCAAGCGCGAACTCTTGCACGTTCGCGCTCTCCAGAGTGCAGCCCCAGAGCATGAAAATCGGCAACACTAGCTTATGCCTGTGCGGGACATTCATCTTACTCAAACTCCACAATGCCCTGGCGTGGCCCGTACGCTTCGTTGTTCCAGCAATAGCTGGTATCGGCATACCCCATCCCCCACTCGGCGTAATATTCACCGGCCTGGGTGTTGGGCTCACCCGCGCAGAAATTCGAGAAGGAGCGCGCCTTTCCGTCGAGCCATTCGAAGGTTCGGTCGCCGTCTGGATCCCAGAACCCCATCCATTTTCGGCGGGAAAAATGGTTGCCGAGCATCATATTCTCGTCCATGTCGTCGATATAGACGAGGTGTCCGCCCATCTGTTGAGCTACGGTGCTGGCCTCGCCGAAAGAATCTACGAGTGGCGTCACCGTGTACGCGTGACCCGTTTTCTCATCGAGCACCGGATCACACACGATGCCGATGTAAGCGGTGGACGTAACATTCGCTGTAACCTTCACCTCGATGGCGGATGTGGGGCAGCGCGCCTCTAACTGTCCCCGTGTGTCGTAGACAGTGGCGCAAATCCCATAGCGGCCCGCTGGAAGCTCCAGGTAGTCCCGCGAAAACGCGAACACGTAGTCCAAGCGATCGAGCCCTGGCCCTCGCGAGGCTGGCCCGCTCACTTCGCCCTCTCCGGGCGCATCACAAGCCTCACCGTGAGCCACGGCCTTGTACCGAACCTCTACGCCTGCGTAGAGCGGGGCCACCACGGAACCAACCTCCAATCGACCGTTCGCCTCACCCCCACACCCGCCACAGAGCAGCAGAGTTAAGAATGCGCACCTTGCTCTCTGCTGTCCCACCGACATGGTCTCTCGGCTCACGTAGCGCGAGCTTGGGGCCGCTGGCAACAGGCGATTGGGTTGCATTTTTTGATGCCCTCCCCAGCTGCCACGGAGCGTGGCAGCTTGCCCCTCGCCAAGCGTCCCCGAAAGCGGGAGACGCGGGAGGGGCTGGATCTCTCATAGCAGAAGTGAGATGCCGCTCCGCAACTCCAACTGAACGGTAGTGTAACCGGGGCGAGCGCCGCCTTGGTACGATACGGAATCTGCCCTCACCATCGGACCAAAAGTAAGCGCCACGTGCGGTGCCGGCGAAACAATCACGTTCGGGCTCAGCACAATACCCACGCTGCTGCTGCTGTCCGAGTCGTTGTTGATGTGTCCATAGGCAATACCTGCCCGTAACCAAATTCTAATGGCGTCGCCGTCTCCGAGAATCACTCCGCCTCGTGGGGTGATGGCGAAGGAGCGGTTGGAAGAGGTCACCCTGTCGTCATTGCGTGACCACCCTCCGTCAAGCCGCACTTGCCCCCCCAGCGTCCAAATCGGTGTGCCTTCAAATAAGTAGTCCGCGCCGAGCTCCGACAAGGACAAAAGCTGGAAGTGGATATGGCTTGAGGCCGCGTTGGCATCGTCTTCCTTGAAGCGGGTATACCAGACGCTCGCGATCGATTCTGCGCTTAAGACCAGCCGAACGTTGCCTATGGTCCCAGCTTTGCCGTCGAAGGTTGCTGCTTGGGCCCTGGATTCACTTGTGGCTGGAGCAGCCTGCGCGTTTTGGGGCGAAACTGCGCTCGCGCTCGGTGGGGGCGCTCCCGGAGTAGGCGCGGCGGCTGGAGGAAGCTGCGGAGCTGGAGCCGCTTCCAGCGGGGTCGGCTGTGTTGCCTCATCCGGCGTTTGCGCGCGTGCGGTGGAAGAAGAGACGAGCGCTAGGACAAAGAGTGTGTAATGGAGGCAGTTGCGCACTTGAATGCTCACCTTCTAACGTAGCTTGTAGCAAACTCGAAGCGAGCCCACCCTGGGCAACGCTCCTCTAAAGATCTGTAGATCGCGCCCGGGGCGCGACGGTGAAAAGGGAAGGGTGGGAGCCGGTGGTTCACGGTGTAGGCCCTTCTGGAAGGTCGTGGCTGGCCGTTTGAGCGAAGGCGCCGGACTCGTAGCTGATTCGAACGCTGGGTTGCCCCGGGTTGCCACCTTTGTCCATGACAAGCGTTACTCGGTGGCCGTCCTTCCAGCCCCACAACTCTCGGAATGCGATTTGGCCGTCGACCAAACACTGATAGAAACTAGCAGTGGCCTTGCAGGACTCCGGATAGCGAACCTTCTGATCATGAGTGGGCCCGAAGCGCCGACGCAGCTGTCCCTGGAGTGAGGTTACGAGTCGACGCCACACCGACGCGTCGGTGGTCTGCGGGGAGGTTTCGAATAAGACGCGGCAGAGCGCGGGAGCGGCAGGATTCGACGGCACGGGGCAGAAATTAAGCTGCACCCTCACCGAGTTCTGATCCCGAAGCCAGGTGCACGTGGCAGCACCTTCATCGGTTGACCATGCCCCTCCGTTCCTGCTGCAGCGGGCCAGCGCCTGCTCCGGCGACTCACCAAATACGAACCCGGCACCACCTGAAGGGGCCGCATATTGCGGCTCTGCACTCGTGCTCGGTGAAGGTACATGCGTTGACCTGTAAGTGCTCGACGGCTGGGCCCTCGGCCCTTCACGCTCCGGAGCCTCCTTCGGTGCGAAAGTAGCCCTGCATTCCTCAGCTTCACTGAGGCCGTACACCGCCGAAGCCAAGAACAGCGCCGCGACCGCACCATCTGCAAGCAGAGCCGTCGCGCGATCCTTGCGCACGTTGTTGCCTACAAGGTCGGCCGTGGCCACAGAAGTAGCGAGCCCGACAAAACCGAGGTCCGCCACCGCTAGGCCCAACCGTACGCCGCAGCGTGGAGGCTTCTCGGCTTCCGGAGCACGTGGGGCCGGCTCGGAGAAAACGATCGAGCAACTCTGTAAGCTCAGAACTGCCGCTACCACGCTCAGCAAGTGTGTTCGCCAGAGTGAGCGCGAGCAGACATGAAGGGGAGGCCCGTGGGAGGTCATGCGGGCCGTGAGGCTAGCGAATGCCCGGGCCGTCCGACAGCCCTTGCCCGCCCTTTCTGTTTACGGCGGAACGATCACGGCTGAACAATCGCGACTGTATCCGGGTCACGATAGAGGAGCTTGCCCGTTTCGCCGGGGCAGCCCCAGCACGAGCTAAAGTGCATGCGCGGCTGAATGCTGGGGCTATAGGCGAAGGCAACTGGCCCTACTTCGTCACGCATCACGAAGCTTGCGGCTAGCTTGTATTCGTCTTTGCCGAGGACATAATATGCGAGCACAAACGAGGTGTCTTTGCCCGAACGCGCACTCACGACGAGATATTCGGCGCCCGCTACAGGACGCCAAATTAACGGCGCCACCGTGAATAAGAAGCCCTGCCGATCTCCCGGCCCGCGGGAGATTACCGTGTTGGCCGCGTCTGGCTCTCGAAAGTAAACCAAATCGGTAGCTAGTGCTTCGGTGCGTGGCTCAGAAAGAAGCAGTTTTTTTAACCGTTCCGCAGGCAGGGCTAATTTCTCGAAGACCTCACCCCGCTCGGGTGCCGTAACGCTGGCGGCATTAGGTGCACCGTGGCAACAACGGAAACCGAGATCCGTACCCGAGGTGTCAGGCGCCAGGGGCGTGCGTAGAGCGCAGCGGGGACCACCGTTTACCGCCGAGCGAGCTCCGCGAGCTACCGCCAATTGCTTTCCACCCTTCTGGTGCACCTCTCCGCGGACCCACTCGCCGCGCGTGACACCTAGTGCCAATACGTCAAAGCCGGAAGCGCAGCGCGTGGGCGTTTTCGCGCAGGCTTCGTCCCAATTGGCGCCCGTAACGTAGGTGTCGTTTCCCGGCCCTTTGCACGCGCGTTCCCATTCCAGTTCGGTACACAAGCGCGCTCCAGCTTCCACGCACAAGCGCTCGGCCTCCGCTCGCGTCACCCCTGTTTTCGCGGGTTGGGTTGGGTTGTTCGGGAACGGGAGTCGATCCATCCGGAACGGCCCAAGTTCCACTTCGTGGCGGCGTGGCTCAAGCACTGGGATGCGCCCCGGCTCGCCGGGAAGGGAGCCAGCCAGAAATGCCCCCCCGGGGATATCGATAGTTTCTCCGGAGACAGGCTCTCGCTTCGGTGATTTGAGTTGGCTTTTTGGTTGCGTGTGGTTCGATGGCGGGGGCGGAGCGCGATCCGCGTGTTTTTGGCACGCGCAGCAGAGCCCACTCGCAAGCAAGGCTTGGGCAAAGCTACGTGTGATCCAACCGGGGCTTGTTAAGAACTGGTGCACTTCCGAGCCCACCATGGCTAGCGGGCAGCGTTCGCGCAAGCAATGGCGCGCATGCTACGCTTTTACCCATGCCGCACCCGTTAGCCACGCAGCTCGCCACGCTCATGGACTGGGACCTCGTAGAACTTCGGACCATCGTGGCACGGTTTGTTCAGGCAGAGTCGGACCCGGCGGAGCGCCAGCGCATGCGGTTGTTTGGTGCGCGTCTTGGCGCATTCAAACGGGAGCTAGACCAGAAAAGCCGAAAGTTGACAGCCGAAGAGCTGGAGCTCGCCCTAACCGTACTGCTCGTGACCTCCGTCGAGGGGCCTGAGGAGCCCGGCGGCTCCCCGCCGTGACGCGCAATTGCCAGCTCGACCGAGTTGTAGTTCTCTCCGCCCTTCGCCACACCATGCCCCCCCGCGCCCCTCGATCCACCGTTCAGCCTGAGTTTCAGGTTGGTCCTGACACTTACGTCATTCTCAGCTACACCCTGTACGATGCTGAGGGGGAGGAGTTGGCGGAATCTGTGCCAGAGGGATTGGGTTTTCTGTTTGGGTACGGCCAGCTTCCGCAGGCCGTCGAGATCGCGTTGGAGGGCGCGTCCAAGGGCGATACGAAGACGGTTACGCTCAAGCCCGAAGATGCTTTTGGGCCTCGTTCGCCAGAAGGCGTGATCGAAGTGGATCGCGAAGAGCTGCCTCCGGAAGTACAGGTGGGGGATCGTTTCGAGGCAGAAGGCGAAGAAGGGGCGCTCTTGCTCTTAAGCGTGCTGGAGCTCGGCGAAGACGTGGCTGTGCTTGATACCAATCACCCTCTCGCCGGCCAGGACATCCGCATTGAGCTTGTGGTAGACGAGGTCCGGCCCGCAACGCCCGAGGAGCTCGCAGAGGCTCAAGCTGAGCTAGCCCCGGACGTCCCAGGGCCAAAGCTCATCCCTCCGGACCGCTTGCTTCGTGGGGCCCGAAGACGCTAGGACGGTGGCCCCCCAGCGTGACTTTGGGACTTACCCGAACCACCTGCGCGGCCAGGAGTGAAAATGAAAGATCAGATGGACCTAGCCAAATACGATGTTCGAGTTCGCGACCGCCAACTCCGTCGGGGCGCATTGACGCCCGAGGCTGTGACGGCCCACACCGAAGGGCTAAAAGATCTGTCGGACGAAGCTGAAGATCTGCCGTTCCCGCAGCCGGCTCTGGTGTCTGCAGAAGCCGCAGCTTCGGCATCGGAAGCTCGTCCCACAGGGCCCCGTGCCGTGCCGGCACCTGAGTCCAACCTCGCTGCCGACGACGACGACGACGACGAGGATGAGGATGAAGCGGACGACGATGAGGATGAAGACGATGAGGACGCTCCCGACGATGGAGCGAAGGCTGAGGAATGAGTGGGGAAAAGCCTTTAACCGCTGATCCGAAGAAAGTTGGCGCGGACGAGTCCCTGCCGGCGATCGACTTCGCCACATTCATCTTGTCTCTGACCCACTCGGCGCACGTCCACTTCGACGACGCGCCCTCGCTGGCACCCGAAGAAACGTGGCGCAGCCTGGCCATGGCCAAGCAATCCATCGACTTACTCGTTTTGCTCCAGGAGAAAACGCGGGGCAACCTGACGGGTGAAGAGGAGCGGCTGCTCGCGCAGGCGATCTTCGAGTTGACTCATCAGCACGCCGAAGCCCGGGCCAAGGCCGCGCGCGGGGCCTAGCCCCCCACAGGTAATTCCGGTCTTTAGCGCCTCCCGTGGGGGGGATCTTAGGCGGCCCTCCGTAGCTTACGGGTGATGGCTGCAACGCCGCTTCAAACCCGTTCGCTTCTCTGGTCGCGTGCGGAGATCAGTAGGCCGCGGCCCCGTCCGCGCCTTGTTTCCAGGTCCACCCGGAACGTCCGCCTTCCGAAGGAAGCTGAGCCTCGCCCAGCCAGGGCAGAGAGCTCGCTGAGCGAGCCAGAGAGGGATCTGGCTCTGGTCGCATTAGCTCGCGGCGGCGATGAAGTTGCGTTCCGTTCGCTCATTGAGCGCTATCAGGGCCGAGCGCACGCAATTGCTCTGGGCCTTGTGCGTGACGAACAGAGCGCTCAAGAAATCGTTCAAGAAGCCTTCTTGCGAGTCTATCGGGGGTTGTCCCGCTTCAACGGTAGCTCAAGCTTTTTTACGTGGTTGTATCGCATCGTGAGCAATCTTTCGATTGATCTCATGCGCAAGCCGTTGCGCCGGGAGACCTCGTTCGAAGAGGGTATGGAGAGTTCACTTGAGCGCTTCCCTCAGCTCTTTGGCGGGAGCCGCGGCGGGGATCCGTGGGAAATCTTGCGCCGTCAGGAGATCTCCCACCGGGTGCAAGAGGCGCTCGACGAACTTCCCGCGTATCACAGGTCGGCCATCGTGCTGCGTGAGCTTCACGGCCTGAGTTACGAAGAGATCGCCGAAGCCACGCACGTTTCAAAGGGCACAGTGATGAGCCGTTTGTTTCACGCTCGACAGAAGCTGCAGCGTTCGCTCTCAAGCTTCTATTTCGAGCAGGTGGAGCGGCACGCAAAGATCGTCAAAGACGGCTGAGCGCACAGGCGGCACTTTGATGCTCAGCTATCGCTGGCCTTTTCCAGATCGAGGATCTTGGCGCTTCCTACGTAAGATTTCGTCTCGTAGCGAGTGATTTTGCCGACTTTGCGGACGATTTCCGCCATCCGCTCGGCCTCGGAGATGATGATATTGGCTGCGTTGCTTAGCTTCTCATCGCCCTCCAGGTGTCGGCGCAGAAGCTCGCCGTAGCCGATAACGCTCGTGAGCGGCTGGTTCAGCTCGTGTGCTGCAGCCCCGGCAAGCTCGGCTAAAATGGCGTGCTTTTCGCGTGTTCGGAGCTCTTCCTCGGCGCGCTCAAGGCTTTCCTCCATCCGCAGCCGTTCTCGGATATCCGTGAAGATGCCGACAGACCCAATAGGCTTGCCGTTCTCCAACACGAGCGAAGCAGACAACACGACCGGCACGGCCTCCCCGTCTGCTCTCACCATGTCTACCCGATGGCCTTCTAGGCGGCCGTACCCGTTGAGCTCCGGGTTGCGAATGTTGCGCATGATCTGGCGGGCAACTCCCTCCGGGTAGAGCTGCTCTACCTGGAGCTTGCCGACCACATCGCTGGAGGAATATTGGAAAAGCCGTTCTGCGGCTCGGTTAAAAAGGAGCACTGTTCCGTTGAGGTCCGCCGATACAATGCCGTCCACGGAGCTATCAATCACTCGCTCCAAGAACTCCTTGGTTTGTTTGAGTTCGATCGCAGTGCGGCGCTCCTGGGTAACGTCACGAAAGCTGAGCAAAATGGCGTTGTCTTCGTGCATTACGGAGCTGAACGACGCGTTCACAATCATGGATTCGGCGCGCTCGGTTCGAATCGTCACGTCAACAGCACGAGGGTATACGCCCTGGGAGAAGCCCTTGAGCAAGCGTTCAGCGCGCTCTTCGTTGTTGGGGGTGAAGAGCTCCGAAAGGGTCATCCCCACCAGGCGTGTTTCTGAAAACCCAGTAATTTCTCTGGCCCGCGGATTGGTGAACAAAAGCTGCCCGTTGCGGGCTATCACGAGAATGCCATCTGCGGAGCTTTCGAAAAAGTCAGCGTAGCGTTGGAACAATTGTACGCGGCGCTCGGCTTCTGCCCGCGCATTGGTGCTGTGCTGGGTGGCGTCTTTCAGGGACTGAAC
This sequence comes from Polyangiaceae bacterium, assembly GCA_033763455.1. Classification (GTDB taxonomy): domain Bacteria; phylum Myxococcota_A; class Polyangia; order Polyangiales; family Polyangiaceae; genus JBBRRP01. The sequence continues at coordinate 38,242 of JANRKO010000045.1, read as the reverse complement.
GGTGCGCGCATTGCGGAGTGCAATGGCTGTTGCATTGGCAATGGTGCTAGCCAGCGATAGTTCAAAGTCGTCAAACGTGGTGAGGCTTGTTGCGCGGAGAAAGATCGCTCCAAGCGCCTCCCGCTCGAAGAGCAGGGGGAAAAGTGCGGAGGAGCGGAAGGGGAGGGGGCGCCCTTTGTCCCGTACGGGCCGCAACAGAGCGTGAGTGTGCGTGTCAGCGAGCACCAAGGGAAAGCGGGTCTCCCGGACTTCCTGGAGTTCGGGGTAGTCGGATAGCGAGATCGTGCGGTCAACGATCTCCGGATCATCGTTGCTCGCCACAACGTGCCCCACCTGACCTTCGCCAAAAAGTACGATGCTGGCTCGCTCCACTCGCAATAGGCCCGCAAGCTGATGAACAACGGACCCGAGAGCTGTACTTACGTCAGGGGTGGAGGCAAGCACTTGGGAAAGCCCCAAAATAGACTTCTGTGCAGCCTCACGACGTTTGATGCGGTTCAGATACTCTCGCGATCGCAATAGGCCCTTTACCCGCGCCAAGACCTCCACCGTACTGAAAGGCTTTCGTACGTAGTCGTCCGCGCCAGCTGCAATTACCCGCTGCAGACTTTCCTCTCCGTGCTCCGCCGTCACCACCACAACGGGGACACCTTCAAAGCGCGCAAGCTTACGCACGTAGCCGAGCACCTTGAGCCCATCGGCGTCTGGCATCACCAGGTCCAGCAAGATGAGGGCGGGCTCTTTATCGGCGAGCCAGGCCATTGCGGCAACCCCGGAGTTCGCAACCGCACACCTGATGCCCGCCGCTTCAAGCACCTCAACAAGGTGTGCCTGAGTGATGGCATCATCATCAACGACGAGAACTGTGGTCGACTCCAAGCAAGCATTCATTCTGGCGTCGGTGCTCCACGTGGCCCGCCCAACCCACTTTTGTTGTAGTGCCGGCTAGTATGCGAGAGGAACGGCCGTTTCTCTAGCATTGTTTATTCGACGGGACGAGTGCCTTACATTGGAGACGTGTGTAGGTGAATTCTCGCGTTTGAGGCGTTTCGAGGCTCCTAGTCCCCTGTCGCGCGCTGTGAGCTGATCGAACGCGATTGAGAGGATGAGGCGAAATCGCGCAGCGTCTTTACTGGGTAGCCGAGCGCATGAAGCGGAGCTTCTACGCTGCTACGGTCTCCGACGACCGCGATCGTCAGGGACGCCGGGGTAATGAGCGTACTGGCCGCGTGTTGCAGCGCCCCGAGGTCGGCAGCTTGGATTTCTTGGGCGAGACCGGAAAAGTAATTCAGGGGGAGCTCGTGGACGAACAGCTGCTCAAGATCCGCCACCATGCGGTTGGTGTGGCCGAGGTGCTCCACCAAAGAATGCACAATGTCCGCCCGAGCGCGGTCTACCTCCGCTTTCCCGAGGGGTCGAGGCGTGGTGGGTGATCCTAAGTCGCGTAGCTCCTGAAGAATTTCCCGAATGGCGTCGGCCGTGTACTTCGTCTCTACGCTGGTGCTGATCGCTAGCGCTCCCCAGTTGCGCGTTGCAACGTAACTACCGAAGGCTCCGTAGGTGTAGGCTTTTTTCTCCCGGAGATTCAGGTTCAGGCGCGAGGTGAAAAGGCCACCGAATGTGGTGACCAGGAGTTCGCGCTCGGCGTAACCAGGCTCTCTGCGCGGAGGGAGCGATTGTGCTGCAAACAGCGCGCTCTGGGGTGAGCCTGGGCGATCCAGGAGGAGGATCTGGATGCCCTGAGGCAACGCCGCCGAGAGCGCTCGGCCCTCGTTCTTGGGGACCGCCGTGCGTTTCCACTTGCCGAAGCGCTCCTCAACTAAGTGCTCCAAAGCCTTCGGATCAAAGTCTCCGACCACAGCGAGGGCTGCCTGCGCGGGCGTGTACGCACGGGCATGGAAGCGTTGAATATCCTCACGCTTGAGTTCTTGAATTCCTTCCGGATACCCGTGCACTGGGGAGCCTAGCTCTTTACCAAGCAAGGCCTCAAATCCGATGACGCTCGAGAGCGAACGCGGATCTTGCAAGGTATCCCGCACATTGTCGATCCACTGCGCTTTGACTCGGTCGAAGGCTTTGGGGGAAAACTGCGGCCGCGTCACGACTTCCGCCAAAAGGGACAACGCCGCATTGAGGTCGCTAGGCAATGCTTCAACGCCAATGGTGGTGGCGTCGCGTCCGGTGTGGATCGAGAAGTCCGAGCCTAAGCCTTCGATGGCTTCGGCGAGAGCCAAATCCGGATAACCTTTGCTACCCTCACTGAGCATGCGCGCCGTGAGCGCCGCCAACCCAGGTACTTGGCCATCGATGCTCCGTGCGTCGTGCCGGACCACGGTGCTGAGCGAGAGTGTGCTTGCTTTGCACGGCAAGGCGTACACGTGGAAGCCATTTTTGAGCACAAACTGGCTGGGTTCGGTGAACGCAAGCTTTGCCGGAGAGCCCTTGGGTGGCTGCGCCGTTCGCCAAGCTTCGGGATCGGGCCGAGGCGGGGCGGCAATAGCTGGCGGCTGGATGCCGCTTTTAGGTACGGGCGTTGGGGCGCACGCGTTCGCCCACAGGGATGCTGACACCAGGGAGAGCACAGCCCTTGCCTTCACGGCGTACCTCCCTTAGCAGGCGTGGGATTGGGTGGGGTCGAATTAGGTACAGTGCGCACAATGACTCGGTGTTCTGGTCCCGCGTGCTTCTGAAGCGCACGGAGAATGTCGGTTTTGGTCAATTCACCCACTCTGGTTAACCATGTTTGCAAGTGGGTCGGGCTTCCCAAGTAGTGGTTGAGGCGTTGGAGGGTGCCGGCTCTGCCGCTCTCTCCGCCTGACCCGTTGAGTAACTGCAAATCGCTCAGCGTTGATAGCAACAGCTTATGTTGAGCACGCGCCACTTCAAGCTCGGTAGGCCCATCGCGTCGCAGCTTTTCGAGCTCGCTCAGTAGAGATTGTTCGAGCTTCCGGTGGTCGCCCGCGAAGGTTCCCATGGCGCTCACCTGAAACATGCTGTCCGTGGAGGTGGAGTCCACCCACGCGCTCACACTCGAAGCGAGTCGCTGGTCAATAACTAGTGCCTTGTAGAGTCGGCTGGTCTTGCCTTCAGCTAGAATTACGCTGGCAAGATCTAAAGCAAGATCGTCATCGGAGAACGCAGCTGGAGTTGCCCACGCCACGGCTATCTCGGGTAAACTCACGGCGTCCTTCACCGTCAGCGTCTGGGCTTTGGGCAAACGCACGGGGAAATCGACTCGGCAGTGCGGCGTTTTTACGAGCGAACAGGGGGGCGCGGGCCTAGGCAATGCGGGCTGGCTGGGTAACGTGCCGAAATAGCGCTTGATGAGAGCTGTCGCTCGGTCCACGTCGAAGTCGCCCGCGAGCGTGAGCGTTGCGTTGCTGGGGGAATAGAAGCGCCTGAAGAAATCTTCAACGTCGGCGAGTGTGGCGGCCTGAATGTCTGCCACTGACCCAATCGCCGCGTCATGAAAGGGGTGTCCCTCGGGATAGATCGCGTTGACGAGGGCAAGGTAGCTCGCGCCATACGGCGCATTTTCGTAGCTTTGCCGGCGCTCATTGAGCACCACTTCACGCTGCACATCTAACCTCTCTTGGTTGATAACATCTAGCAGGAATCCCATGCGATCGCTCTCCAGCCAGAGGCCTAGCTCCAGGTACTCAGAAGGGAGAGTCTCGAAGAAATTCGTTCGATCCCAGGACGTTGTTCCATTCACGTTCGTGGCACCGGCCGCCTCCAGGAGGTGGTCGAATTCGCGGCCTGCGTGTTTGGAGCCCTCGAACATCAAGTGTTCGAACAAGTGCGCGAAGCCCGAGCGCCCTTTGGGTTGGTTTACGGGGCCGACGCGGTACCAAATATTGATGGCTACCCGGGGCAGTGAGTGATCTTGGTGCAAGATCACTTCGAGGCCATTGGGGAGGGTTAACTTTTGTGCCTGGAGCCGAACGTTGGTCGCGTCTCGGGTCACGGTTGGGTGCGCCACTTCGGCGGCCTGAGCGGCAAAGCTTGAGCTCAGGTATGCGAGCAGGAGAGGGACGAAGAATGGGCGCAGTCGAGCTTTTGAGAGTGACACGGCCGCCAGCTTAGGCCGTCTCCAATTCCTGGGAAGCCTTCCAAGGGCAAGAGTCGGCCATGCCGACGCCCGCCGAGGATCCGTATCGGGCTAAGGACCCGCACTTTCCCGGACCGAGCGAGCGTGCTAGCCGGCGAACAGAAGATGTCCGGTCACGATCCGTTTGGGACTCAGCCACCACCGGGTGCACCCGGCGCCCCGCCGCCAGGCTTCCCAACTTCGCCACCTGGTTACCCCCCGGCTGGTGTGCCGCATCCGCCTCACGCCGCTGGCTATCCATACATTCCGCAGCATTTCATTCAACCCGTCAGGAAAGACAAAACTCTTCTGTACGTGGGCCTTGGCTGCGGAGGCATCGTTCTATTCTTCGTCCTGTCGCTCGTGGGGCTCGGGGTTTGGGGATACTTCAAGGCCAAAAGCGCGATTGAATCGGCAGCTCAGAAGTTGGATCACGTGCGCTTTAAGCCGGGCAATGCGGGTGCGCCGGCGACTCCAGAGTGCTTGCGGGCCATTCGTTGCTGCCAGCGGGTGATGGGAAAACTCAACAACGAAGGGGAGTACCAGAAGTGCGAGACCTTCTTGGATTCTCCCGACAGCATTTGCCGATCGCAGCTTGAGGCGTTCTCGGCAGCAGCCAAGAACCTGGATATCACTTGCGAAGAATCAGCCCCGGCTCCGAAGGCTAAGGTTCCGCAAGCACCCTAGGTGCTGTAAAGAGCGCGGCCCGCTTCCACGACCTCGGGAACTTGAACCAACACCAGGTTCGCGGCTTCACCGAGAGCGATGAAGCTGTTTTCTGCTGTCACCCGCCCGAGCTTGGCCTCGGGTTGTTCGAGGGCCAACAAGGCTAAAATGCCCTCAGAAACATTCCCGCCGGGCCGGCATTCGTCCACCACGAGCGCCCGCCCCGTGGCTGCCACGTGCTCCAGGATGTCCGCATCGGGGAGCGGCACAAGCCAGCGTAGATCTACCACTCGCGCCTCAATGTGGTGCAGCCCACTCAGTTTTTTGGCGGCTTGTAGGCTCAGATGGACCCCGTTGCCATAGGTTAGAATGGTGAGGTCAGTGGCTTCGGGTCGGTACACTCGCGCCCTGCCAAATTGTGCCGGTGCTGCGTCCGCGGCCAACCAAAGGCCGTCATTGGGCTCATACAGATCTTTGGTGTGATAGAGCGCGATAGGCTCCACCATCACCACTACACGGCGCCTCTCCCGGATCAAACCCAGAGCACTCTTATACATCGCCAAAGCGTCGTCTGCACGTGCAGGGACGCCCACAATAATTCCTGGAATATCCCGCAACACGGCCAGCGAGTTATCGTTGTGGAAGTGGCCACCAAAACCTTTTTGGTACCCGAGCCCGGCCACACGCACGAGCATTGGATTGGAAAAAGCCCCGTCCGAAAAGAAGCCGAGCGTTGCCGCTTCTCCGCGTAATTGATCTTCAGCATTGTGCAAGTACGCAAGGTATTGGATCTCCGGGATGGGTAGGAAACCAAGCGTTGCAAGGCCGAGCGCCAAGCCCAAAATAGTCTGCTCGTCGAGCAGTGTGTTAAACACGCGGACGGGGCCGGCTTTTTGGACAAGCCCCTTCGTGATCCCATAAACACCGCCCTTTTTGCCCACATCTTCGCCGAAAATCAGGGTGTCCGGATCGGCATCGAGAGCGCATTCGAGGACAAGCTGGAGCCCGGCTGCGAGGGTGAGTGTGGGCGCCTCGGTCCGTAAGTCTGCGGAGCGGAAGAATGTCGTGGGGACCCAACCAATCGGTACCGGATCGGCGATGGCCGCCATGATCTGCTCGGCGGACTCCAACTTCGGTCGCACTATCACTTCGTGCTGCTTTTGCTGCACTCGGCGCTGGACAGCCGCTTCCAACGCCAGAATTTCCTCCTTCGGGATGCGGCCTTGTTCAACCAAGGCTAGGCCAAAACACAGGAGCGGGTCGTGAGCTTGTGCTTCTTCAAGCTCTTCGCGCGTGCGGTAGGTCGTATCCACGTCACTACCAGCGTGCCCGAGCAGGCGGAAGCATTTGATGTGGAGCGTGGCGGGCTTTTGGGTGCGTCTGCAATATTCAAGAGCACTTTCCGCAGCGCGGTAAGCGGCGTCCACGTCGTACCCTTCGGCGAAGAAATAGGCCCAGTGTGGCAGGGCACGGAGCCTCGTTTCTACCCAACCTTCCGGCGAACGCACGCTGATCCCCAAGCCGTTGTCTTCGCAGACGGCCAGGAGGGGAACCTTGAGGTTCTGATGGACCGAAAAAGACGCTGCGTTGAACGCGCCAAGCGCCGTACTGTGATTAATGCTCGCATCTCCGAACGAAGCGAGCACCACGGCGTCCTTGGGAAATTGCTCGAATTTACCTTGTTTGTGGCGCCGAGCGAGCCCAAGTGCCAAGCCCACGGCGCGCGGTAGATGAGACGCTATCGTGCTGGTCTGCGGAATGATACCGAGCGCGTGGTTGCCCAGGGCTTTGTGTCGACCGCGGCAGAGTGGATCGTCTTTGGAGGCGACCAATGAGAGTAAGATGTCGTTGACAGGGTCCACCGTGGAGATCTGGCGGGAGCGTTCCACCTGCACGGCTGCGTCGCGGTAATGTAAAAGCGCAAGATCGGTCGTGCGTGTCAAAGAGCCGAGCACCACGTTGCCCTCGTGCCCAGCGCTCGCAATCGTGTAATGCCCGTGGCCAGCTTCGCGCAGCTCTTGGGCTGCCCAATCGAGGTGCCGCGTGATGAGAATGGACTCGAGCAAGCGGCGCGATTCGTCGGCGGGGAGGGCTCGAGGCGAGAGCGGCTTTGAGGCAGGAACTGCCTGGCTCACCCGGGTTCGAAAGTGGTCGAGAGAATCTCTGACGCGCATCCCTTAGGAATACAACGAAGTTGAGTTCATTTCACTCAAGCAAGCTGAGCAGATCGTCACGTGTGAGGCCTTGACCCTTTTCACCAGGGGTGAGCGCCGCATCCAATAGGGAACGTTTCTTGGCCTGGAGTGCCAAAATTCGCTCGTCGATAGTGTCCTTGGCAACCAACCGATACAGAAATACGGGGCGAGTTTGCCCGATGCGGTGTGCCCGGTCCGCGGCCTGATCCTCTGCGGCTGGGTTCCACCAGGGATCGAGCAGAAATACGTGGTCGGCGGCTGTAAGATTGAGGCCGGTGCCTCCCGCCTTCAAGCTCGCAAGTAGAATGGGCGGCCCGGAATCGCTTTGAAACCGGCTCACAACTTCTTGGCGGTTGTTGGTGGCGCCATCCAAACGCACATAGTTGGTGTCTTTGACGCCAAGCTCGGGCGCGACGAGATCCAACAATCCCGTCCACTGCGAAAAGACGATCGCCTTGTGCCCTTCACCCTTCACCTCCTCCAACCGTTCCAGCAGGCAGGTGAGCTTGGAAGAGCCTTGGTGGGTTTGTTTTCCTGGCAAAAGCGCCAAGTGGCAAGCGGCCTGACGCAACCTGAGCAGTGCCTCAAATACTGCAAAGGTGTTTCCTCCATCGCGAAAGGTCGCCATCGCCTCACTGCGGGTCGATTCTAGGATGGCGTTGTAGATTTCGCGTTCCTCGGGCTCAAGCTCCACGGTCAGAACCATGTCCGTGCGGGGAGGCAACTCTGGGGCTACCTCACGTTTCAGTCGGCGCAACACAAAGGGTCGGATCCTGCGTCGAAGTTGCTCGGCGGCTTCGTTTTCGCCGTCACGGATCGGATTGGCGTAACGCGTCTGGAAATCCTGGCGGGTACCCAAGAGGCCCGGGTTTGCGAAATGCATCTGGCTGTAGAGATCATCCAGGCGGTTCTCCACGGGCGTGCCACTCAGGGCAATCTTGAATTTGCCCTGCAAACGAAACGCGGCACGAGCCACCTGGCTATCAGGATTTTTGATTGCTTGAGCCTCATCCAACACGATGTTGTCAAAGGTGTGTTTGGCCAGGGTGTCGATGTCGAGTCGAAGGATCCCGAAGGTAGTCAAGGTTATGTCGGCGTCGCTCTCCAACCTGCGAGAGGCGCCTTGGTAGATGGCAACTTTTTGGGTCGGTCTGAAACGTGTAATTTCGGCTGCCCAATTGAAAACGACACTCTTCGGGCAAACCACGAGAGTTTTCCCGTTAAGAGCACACAGCGTCTCCAGCGTCTTTCCGAGCCCCATGTCGTCAGCCAAGAGCGCACCCAGGCCTGCTTCTCGCAGGAAGCATAGCCAGTTAACGCCTAGCTGCTGGTAAGGGCGGAGGTTAGCCGTAAGGTCCACCGGCAGGCTCGCGCTCGGAAGCCCCTCAAAATTATCAGAGAGGGCGCGAAGCGCGGAAAAGTCTGGAGGCAGCGGCACATTGAGTTCAAGGCAGAGCTCCGCCACGGCTGAGGCAGCGAGCTTCGGCAGCTCCCCGTCTTGATTCCGAAGCGCCCAGAGCTCGGTGAGCCACGGCCCAAGCCGAGCCAAGGTTCCCAGAGGGAGCTCGGCGAAGCCTCCGTTTGGCAACGCAACGAGCGAGAACCCTTCCTGCCACGCGCGCAGCACGGATTGGACGGGAACCAGCTGCTTGGGTGGACCCGGGAGCGCAAATTCAACGTTGAGCTTTGCCCCGTCAAACGAAACATCCAATGAAAGTTGCTCTGGGGGGCGCGCCGCCAACTTGTTTGGGTCGATGGCGCGCTGGAACACCATCAACTTCTCGGTGAAGCGCGCCGCGTGCATCCCCTCGTAGTGGACCGCGCGCCCTGGCACCAGGTTGAGCTCTGAGCGCAGACGTTCAACGAGGTTGCGTTCTTGGGTTAACTGGCGTTTGGGGATATCGCCCGAAAGGTGCACGAGCGTTGCCCCATCTACCCGCGCAATCGGGGGATCTCCGTATACCAATAGAGGCAAGACACCCAAGCCTCGCTCGGAGTTTTCGAGCTGAAATTCGATGCGCGGGCGGGCTTCTAGGCGCCCCCTACCGGGCAGCTGAGTCAGGATCTCCACGGCCATGCGTGCCTCCAGCTCGGGCAGCGCGCGGCTCACCAATTCGCCCACTTGTTCGGGAGAAAAACGCTGCTCGATGGGCAGCCTTTCTAGGCTCATCCCGGTTAGCTCCAAGAGTCCCAAAGGTTGCACCACCGAGCCTAAGAGGGCGACGCCGGGCGCTAGCAGGCGAGTCATCGTTGGGGCCTGAGTGATCCGGAGCACATAGGTGCCCTGTTGGTCGCGCGTCACCCTCGCGAGCGGCGCGAGCGGTTCGCCATTTACGGTGACCTGTGCTCCCTCGAATATTATATCTTTTGCGCGCGATAGTATGCGGAGTGTTTCGCCTACACGGCTTAACGCTAGGCGTCCGCCGCGACCCGCACGGATCACATGCTCCAGCTCAAAATCGTGTTCTTCCAATTGCACCGGGGTCGAGGCTTGAGCCGCGAGCCCTGCGAGGGTCGTCGTAAACGCTTGGGCTTTGCCGTCGCTCACGAGTTCCCGCTGCAACACGAGCGTGGCTGGCTCTGGTTGGCTGAGGATGTAGCGGATATGTCCGGGGGCTCTTTCGCCTTCAGTGTCCGCGAGCAGCTCCGGCTGACTCAGCGCAATCGTCGCCGCCACCACATGGGCACACGGATCGGTGCGGCTATCACAGTCACAGGTCCACTCTAAATCGACGGGGTAAACGACCACGGTGCACGCGACAACGTGCCCCGGAGCGCGAACGCGTAGGACCACTTCGCTATCTGAGCGCGACTGAATCGACACAGATTTTTCCCGAGCGAGTTTAATTCCGCTGGTCGAAACGGCTGGGAGGGCCCGGGAGCGAGCGGCTTGCATGAGGTTTTTCACGTCGCGGGGCTGATTAGCATCGAACGTGTTCCGGAACGACACCGGCCTGTGTATGCTCCGGGCCGTCGCATGAGCGCCGCAGAACCGAGCGCGTTGAATGAACTCCTCAAGGCCTGGAGAAGCCATCCGGACGAGGACACCACGACCGCGCTTTGTGGGTACCTAGGCGCTACGCTCCAATTGGGTCTGATTGGGGAGGTGGGGCGCACCGCGGAGAGTGCGTACAGCCAGAACCCGGAAGTCCTTCTGGCGGTCGGTCGAATGTACCTTGCGGCGGGAATGTTCCCTGCCGCTTGGCGGGCACTCGCGTATGCGCGCAGGGCCGATCAGAGAGACCCTCGACCCTTTCGCTACCTCGCTGAAGTGCTTCTTCGCCAAGGCGAGGCTACCCGTGCAAGTGAGCTTCTCCAGCGCGCTCTCGAACATGGCGTCACCAGTAACGACATCTTGACACTCAACGAGCAACTCGTTGAGTACATGGAATTAGAACGCACAGAGGGAGCAGGGGCGGTTGCGGTGAGAGTTGCCGGGGACGCAACACAAATGCACCTGAGGCCGGACGGTTCGCCCGTTTCGTCGAGGGCACGGCCTGCGGCTGACGACGACGACGACACTCAGGTATTGGATTCGCGAGACAGTGAGAAGCTTCGTAGCGAACTAAGAGAGTCCCGTGCCGAATTCGTCTCGGTGGTTGATCTCTTGGAGGATGATGACCTCGAAGAGGCTTCGCTGCAAAGCGTCTCAGAGCTGGGGGCAGGACGCGCGGAGCTTCTCTCGGCTGATCTCATTGAAGAGCCGGAGCCACCGCGTCCCGAGCCGCCCCTTAAGTCGAGTCCAGTGTATTCGCCCGCCATGCGGCCCGCCCAAAAGTCACCGGAGCCTCGCGTAGAAGATAGCGTCATTGTGGCGCCAAGTTCGCTTGAGCGGGGGCGCCCAAGGTCGGTGCCGCCACCAACCCCCACGTTGCCGCCAGCAGCTAAGCTGGTTTCGACGTCTCCGCCAGCTCCAGAAAGGGCTTTTGCTGCGCCCGCGTCAGCTCCACCGCCGCCTGCATTGGTGCCCCCTAAGCCTTCGTTGCCCCCCGGAGCGGTCCGCCCTTCTCCACGGCCACCCCTGAAGCCCACCCCAAGTGCTCCGGTCCCAGCGATCGAGAATCGAGCGTGGGTTCCTACCCTCCCTCCCGCGGCCGTCTCGCCGCTCAGTCCGCCACGCGTCCCACAAGATGTGGGCGTTGTGGGCTTCAAGGATGAAACAACAGCGCAGCGCACCCTGAAGACGCGGCGCAAGTGGTTGCTAACGGCAGTCGAAGTAGCGTTGGGGCTTTGTGTGCTCGGTGCGGCCGGGTTCGTAGCTGTACGTTACGCCGATGAGCAGCAAACGTGGGCTCGAAAGAGTGAACTTGGAACTGTGATTCAAGAGCTTTCGGCGCTCAATCGGCGTGTGGAGCCAGCGGTTCAGCGCACCCTTAGCGCTCGCATTCAGTCTCTCGGTGCGGATGCGGTAGCTTCGCCTGCGCTTGCCCGCCTTCGCATTCGGCACTGTGTCGTTTCGGAGCTTGTGTTCGGGCAGGCGTGTAACGGCCTTGCCCAGGCCTTGCAGCGCGCCGAAGTGCTCGGTCTGCCTAAGCGCGCCAGGATTTCTGGCGAATTGTTGATGTTGCTCGAAAAGGGAAACATTGCAGCCGCTGTCGGCCTCGTTCGTCATTGGGAAGACACGCTCTCTCGCGATCCGTATTTCCAGCTGGGCGCGGGGATGGCCCTAGAACTGGCCGCAGACCCCCACGCGAGAAAATTCTATGCGCGGGCTCGTGAGTTAGACAAGGGTTTGCAGATTGCGGCATTATTGGACTCCAGGTTAACCCTTCTAGATCGCTCCCTTGGGTTGGAGCGCGCTTTCGCTAAAGATTGGTTGGAGCCGCTTGCGGGCACTTTAGAGTCCCGTGTGGTTGGGGCCCTGGCCGTTCCATCGAACCACACCGAGTTGAAAGGGTCGGGTGGCTCGCCGATTTCAGCCGATACCTTGGCGGCCCCAGCGAGGCCGCTCTTGAGCTTGGTACAAGCGCGCGCTGCGCTGCTTGCCCGAAAGTTCGTTGAGGCGGGCAACATTCTTGCTCATGCGCTTGAGCGTGCGGAGAGCCCGGCGGTAAGAGGTGCCTTAGGGATGTTGGCCGTAGACGCTGGCCGTCTTGATTTGGCCAACCAGGTCGCCAATGTGTTGGAGGCGATTGATGCGGACGAGCCGAATGCTCGCGTTTTGCGGGCTAGGGGCGCCCTTCTGGAGGGCAAGCTGGGGGAAGCTGAGCGCTTGGTCGCACGCCTGGCAGCCGATCCCCTCGGGCAGAAGCTCTCTTTTGACCTTGCCATTCTGAGGAGCACTATCGCCTACGAAGAGGCGTCCGCCGAAGGCCTGCGGGACGCCCTCAGCAGGGCGGGCACCGACGCCGCCATGAGCGAGCCGCTCAAGGGCGCTGCCGTTGGCCTGCAACTGTTCTCCGGAGGTGCGCTAAGCTCCGAGGAGCTTAGAGCGTTAGTAAGCTCGGGCGCGTATTGGGCGGGGCTTGTAGCTATTGACGCAGCGCTGGATGCGGGTGACCTCGAGCGCGCCGAGGAGTTGCTGCTGCACTGGCCAGCGATCCAAGATCGCCCTCTCCACCTTCTGCGCTTGGCTCGCTTGCGCCGCTACGAGGGGCGCATCCGCGAGGGTGTTGATATCACCACACGGCTTTTTGGGCGCTCTGTGCGAACACGTCGGCTGCTTACCGAACATGCTTTCTTGCTTTTGGCGACAGGGCAAGACGCTCAAGTCAAAGAGCTCTATTCGACCATCCCTGAGGCCAAAGATCCTTGGCTTTCGGCACTTCTCGGCTTTGGGCCACGTGCCGTTACCCTACGTATCCGAAGCATGGAACTTCCAGCCGACGAAACGCTCGACGGGCGAGTTGTGGTTGCTCGAACGCTGGCGCTCGCACGCGATCCGCGCACGCGTTCCTATGTCGCCGCCATCCAGCGAGACTTTCCGAACAATCCGGTGGTGCGCCGGTTAGAAGCGCGCTGAAGGGACTGGATAAGTGCTCAGGCCGTCTTGCTATGCACGAGCGTTTTCGGCCCGGTGCGAAACAACACGGTCATTTTGTCGCTTTCAAGAACGTCGGTAACCACGCCTTCCCCGAAGGTCTTGTGGATGAGCACCTGGCCGGGCTTGAACGTTCTATCGATCGTATATCGAATGAAAGCCGTGGTGGCTTGGCCCGCGATTTGGGATTCCCAATCCTTCGTGTGGTCCGCTGCACTTTTTACGCGCGGCACCTTAGATTTCTTGGGGCCACTCGTGGCGGAGCGCTGCGTACGCAGCACGATGTCCGCTTTGGCATCTGCTTGCGACGCCCTGTAATTGTGCTCCGAGCTACAGGTCAAGCAAATGACCCGCTTGGGTCTTCCCTCAATGAGTGCAACGATGCGATGTCCGAGATCCAAACGACACTTGGTGCACCAGGCATCGATCTCGCTTCCGGCTACTAGGGGTTTCACTTGCGGTTCTCCATCATTTCATTCAGTGGGGGGCTTCGGTCGAACAGAATCCTTGGGGCTATCCTTCGGCACCACTCGAATCTCAGTTTTGATTTCGAGGGTCAGCCCGGAAACGGCCCGCTTGATCTCATCGGAAAGACTGGTGCGCTGGAGAAACTCACGAACCTCGCCAGCCACGGCACGATAGAGCCCATGCCGCCCATCTTCAACTTGCGTCAGCAAGACGGCGAGCGCTTCTTTCGGAAGCTTCAGGTCGCTCACGAATTGGCGGAGGTTTTCGGGGCCATCGCTCAGCTTTTCGTAGCCAGCTTCGAGCATGCGCCGCAGGAGCTCGGGCACGATCCGCTCAACTCTGCTTTCGCGCTCGTGTTCCTCGGGGATGGAATCTTCCGGGGGGACCAAGGTGAGGGGACTTACCCGGAGCAGGTGGCTCAGTCAAACCACTTGTGTTTTGGCACCTTTTTCGCCACCCCCGGGCTTGTGGCACAACCTGCCATTAACAGAAGGGTTTTCGGGGACTACCTTTGGCGAAGCGAGCCATGAAATTAGAGTTTTCCCGACGACGCGAGCAGATCTTCGAACAGCTGGGCGAAGCCGTCCTGATTGTGCCAGGCGCCCCGGTTGCTGTCCGCAACAACGACGTGGAGCACGATTACCGGCAGAGTTCAGACCTTCAGTACGTTTCCGGCTTCGTGGAGCCCCACTCGGTGGCCGTGCTGAAGGGTGGCGCTAGCCCGAAGTTTTACCTCTTCGTGCAGAAACGCGATCCCGAGCGCGAAATCTGGGATGGGCGTCGTGCGGGTCCCGAGGGGGCGCAGCGGGATTTTGGGGCCGACGAAGCGTTTGAGATCGAGCAGCTGGAGTCCAAGCTGGTGGAGCTGCTGGAGAACACCACTAGGCTTTATTATCGGTTAGGTGTCGATTCGGCGTTCGATAGAAAAATCATCAGGATCTTGGCGCGGGTGCGGCAAAAAGAACGCCGAGGCATCGGATACCCCACCGAAATAGTGGATTTATCTCAGATCCTCCACGAGATGCGGCTCTTCAAATCGAACCTAGAGATCGAGTGCATGGAAAAAGCTCTCGAAATTACAGGAGCGGGGCACGCCGCGCTCATGGCCATGGCGGCGCCAGGCAAGTTTGAATACGAGCTGGAGGCCGAGCTGAACCACGTGTTTCGCCAGCGTGGCTGCGAACGGCACGCTTATTCCCCGATCGTTGGTAGCGGGCCGAATGCAACCATCCTCCACTACCGCGAGAATAACCGTTGTCTCGAGGATGGAGATTTGGTGCTCGTGGATGCAGGTTGCGAGTACGGCTACTACGCCTCCGATATCACCCGTACTTTTCCCGCGAACGGACGCTTCACGGCGCCGCAGCGTGAACTCTACGAGCTCGTGCTTGAGGCCCAGTTGGCGGCGATCGCTGCGACCAAACCAGGAACCACGCTGGGCGAGATCCACGATGCAGCGGTTCGTGTTACGGCAGCGGGATTGATCAAGCTCGGGCTGCTCAAGGGCACGCTGGAAAAGGTCTTGGAGGACAAGCTGTACTTGGCCTTCTTCATGCATAAGACGAGTCACTACCTCGGCATGGATGTCCACGACGTGGGAGCGTACCAAGTGCAGGGCAAGCCGCGCACACTTGCGGCAAACATGGTGATCACCGTTGAACCCGGCTTATACGTGGCGGCCGAGCCAGGCCTTGTTCCTGAGAAATATCGTGAGCTCTATGAAGCCGTGCCTGATCGATATCGCGGCATCGGGATCCGCATTGAGGATGATGTGCTCGTCACGGCGAACGGTTCTCGGGTATTGAGCCCTATGATCCCCAAAACCGTCGAAGACGTCGAAGCGGCGTGCCGAGGTTAGCGTGCGCCAGCGTCGCACTCGAGCACTAGGTGCGGCTCTTTTTATTTCGGGCCAGGTACTTCCGGCGCGTGCGGTTTCACCCACTGCAGCTCATGAGGAAGTGCCCTCGGCGGTCGAGCTCGCTGCGACGCCTGGCGCGTCCGGCGACGCGTATTGGCATTGGCTTGCCACGGTGGCGGTGGGGGCAGGGCTCCGCTTCAACAATCCTTACCGACTTTCGACTCAGATCGGCCATTCCACCTCCCTTTCGCTGAGCGCTCCGTACCTGGATGTGGGGATGGGTGGCCTCACCGGCGCCCCGAACGGGCTTCAGCATGGTGCGCTAGTGCGCATTTCGCTGGCGCTTCAAGGCGTGCCACAAGAGGTGATCACGCCGAACTACCTCGGGCTCTATCGCTTCGCCGGCGGCAGAATGGTCTATATGCGTGGAGGTTTGCCGGTGGTTACGCGGCCCGACCTGAATCTTGGGGCAGAAGTTGCGGGTGGCGGAGTACTGCTCGTGCAAGCCGGCTGGGGCCTAACCGCGGAGCTTGGCTTTAGCCACTATCTGGGCGCAGCCACACGCGAACGTGCCGCCACAGCAATCGATCTGGTTTCTTTTCAGGCTGGGCTGCTTTGGGATTACGAGGATTTACCATGAGCATGCATCAGCCGATTCGGGGTCGACTCATCGCACTCAGCTTGCTCCTCTTGTTTTGCGCGGCTCCCACTCCCGGAGATATCGGTGCCTGCGGCCAGAACCCTGCACCACTTGATGCAGGCCGCTTCTTTGCCAAAAAGCAAGCGGTCGATTGTTCGAAGTGCCAAACCTGTAAGTTGCGGACGGATGCGTGCGTGAGTGCGTGCAGTGGAGCTTTGAGCGAGGAAGTTTTCCCCGTAGGGTGTGAGCCGTTAATTCATGACGGGCAGGTGTGCCTTCATGCGCTCGAAGCCGCAAGCTGTGGCGCCTATGCCCGATACATGCGCGATTTGCTGCCGGAGGTACCAACCGAATGCGCGTTCTGTCCCCTAGAGTGAAACGCTGTGGCATGGGAGTGCTCGCTTCGGCTGTTTTGGCCCATGCCGCCCTTTGGGGCTGCGTTACGCTTTGGGCGTGCGCACCGCTTCAACATGTTACGCGAGACCGCACTGAATACGAGGCTTACCGTCGGATTCGTCTCAGTAAGACGCTAGAGTCGCGCCTGCGCGCCGCCTCGGATTACCTGTCACACGGGTATCAAGGCCCCTCCAGGCACGAAACGGAAGCTTGGTATTATCCGAGTGAGCGTCGCTTCTTTGTGGCCTCACGCGGGAGCCTCGAAGGCCTTTCGCATTATCTTGCCGTGCTGCCCAATGGCCCTCATCGCGCCGCTGCTGAGGCCCGGGTCGCGGAGCTCGTAGCAGCAAAGAGCGCTGAGACGCGACGGGATAAAGAGCAGGCGGAGCGAGATAGGGCAGCTTTGGGTGCCGTTGACCAAGCTCGCTTCGACCGAAAGCGCTTGGTGGACGAGTTCTCGCGTTGGGTACGGCTCGTGCTCAGCATTCCCCACTTTGGCGGTCTTACAAGTGAACTTCCCCATGAATTCATTCACGCGTTTAGGTTAACTCCTCCTGAGGCTCATTGCACAGAAAACGCATGCGAGAAGCTTCTCAGTTTTGAGTTTGCGATTCCGGAGAATGGAAAGTTAGTCGGCAGGCAAGCACCGCTCGGGATCACCTTGCGTTTGGAATCAGGGGCCGTGGTCGCCGCGGAGGTTCACGGCGGGGCGCTGTTTAGCCGATTGTCGGAAGCTCTCACGCTTTCGGGTGTGGCCACCGAGGATGGGCAGGCTCGCATGGAGGGGGTAGCTCGGGCGCTTGCGCTGGTGGAGCTTCTGATCGAACCGGTAGCCTCCGAACAAGCATGCTCGCGGCCCCTAGAGAGCCCCGAGGTTTTAGCTCGGAGCTGTGAAGGGCGCGAAATCCGCATGATCCCTGCGGGTGACGGGCTGGTTGGCGAAGACAGGCTCGTGGTGTCAAAAGCCTCGGGCGTGCGCTCCCAATCCGGACAAGAGGCGCCTATACCAGTAGCTCCAACGCAGCTGGTATCACCGACGCCTTGAGCGGCAACGTTCCCGGTTGCTCGCCGTCGCAATCGATCAATACAGGCTCGCTCGCGCGCAGTGCCTCAGCTTCGATCACTCGGCCTCTAAACGACAAGACCTTCTTCTGCGTGAGATGCGAACCGCTGTAGATATGTCGCGACAGCGCGAGGCTCTCAGCGAAAGTCAGATCTCCAAGCACTACGATCTCCAAAAGCCCGTCCCCAGGATCTGCGCTGGGCGCGATTTGCATGCCTCCACCGAAATACTGACCGTTGGCGATGGCCACTGTGAAAATTCGGCCCTCCAGCACAACCACGCCATCGACAGTTAGCCGCACCGGAGCGTTGCGATAGGTCGCCATGGCCTGCACCGTGCCCAAGAAGAATGCCGCCTTCCCGCCTAGCCACTTGGGTCCCCGGTTAACGAGTTCATCCGTTCGGCCGCTGATCCCGAAACTCAAGATATTGATGAACGCCACAGGATCCGCCCCTGGGGTCAGTTGGGCCAGCCCTACGTCTACCCTGCGCGTGTTACCAGCGAGGATTCGGCGTGCGGCGTCCTCCGGTGAATCCGAGAATCCAAACGTCTTCCGAAAGTCTCCACCGGTGCCGGCGGGGACCAGCGCCAGCTTGGGCCCTCCCGCCACGGTGCCATTTTCCATATAGCCCTGGACGGTTTCGCTGATAGTTCCATCGCCACCAATGACCGCAATGCACTCGACACCACTCTGCCGAGCCTCACGGGCTAGCCGCGCTGCGTCGCGGGGCCCCCGGGTGGGTGTGACCTCGTAATGAGCGCCTTTGGCATCCAAAACGGCCGTCAGACGCCCCAGGGCCCGTTGCGAACGGCCGCTGCCTGCCTTGGGGTTCAGGATTATTTGAGTTTTCATTTCATGTGACTCGACAGCAGCCTTCTGGGAAGCGATGACTAGCCTACTGGCTCGCGGGACCCTCCGGGACTCTTGAACCGCGAATCATACCGGGGTTATCGTCCGCAGGCGACCTCCGCGCCCAACACCCAAAACCTCCCACTCAACAGGAACACAAAGGTAACAGCATATGCAGACCGACGACGCGCGAAAACTCTTCGTTGCGGGTTTGCCGGACTCAGTCGACGAAGAAGTACTGCGCCAAGTCTTCGAAGCCACCGGTGGTACGGTCGTACAGGTCAGCGTTCCGCGCGATCGTGCGACGGGACGCCCGCGCGGCTTTGGATTCGTGACGCTGTCTTCTGCCGAGGAAGCGACTCGTGCGCGAGAAACACTCGACGGGTCCACTCAGGCAGGGCGCTCGATTTCAGTTCGACCATTTTCTTCGGACTCACGACGCGGTCCGGGTGATGCCGGCGGCGACACGAGGCCGCGTCCAGAGCCGCGCGCGTATCAAGCCGCGGGCGCTCCAGCTTCAGGTGGAGCCCCGGCAGGTGGAGGGCAGGGCGGGGATGATAGGTCGATCTATATCGGCAATTTGCCGTACGATGCTGATCGACCCGGCCTAGAGTCAGTGCTCAAAGAGCGGGGTGTGAATCAGGTAGTGCGTGTGCACATGCCCACAGGTCCCGACGGGCGTGCGCGCGGTTTCGCGTTCGTTTCGCTTGCGTCACCCGAAGCCGTTAATGAGGCGTTGGTTCAGCTGCGTAATCTTGAGCTCGGTGGGCGTCGCTTGATGATTAATGCAGCGCACGCGCGCGGGGAACGTCCGGAACGGACAGAACGTCCCGGTGGTGGCGGTTATGCGCCGCGTCCCGGTGGGCCACCGAATGCTGGCGGAGGTGGATTCGAGCGCCCTTCGACTGAGCGTCGCCCTTCTATTGGTGATTTCGGTGCGGCAGCGCCGCAACAGCGGAGCTCATTCGACAACCGGGATTTCGAGGGACGCCGTGAAGGAAAGAAGAAGAAGGTCGAGGCTGCGAAGAAAAAACAGCCGGCCGCTCCGGACGACCGGCGCCGTGGCGGGGGCAACAATTGGCGAACTGGCCTTGATTCTGATGACTGGAGCGACGACTGATCGGTCTGAGCCTCCCGTTTAAGGGTGGGGATTGTCAGATATTATTGAGCTAATTCAATGAGTTAGCCGCTGCGGTAGTTCCATGACCAAGTTTGCTGGGTGCGATTGCGCTGCGTCGAGTCCCCGTGCTACGACCTGAGCGAATTCACACGGGCAAACGACCCATAGATCCACGGTTTCGGTGATTCTCTCATCGTTCCGCTGGGTTTGAAGTGACACGTTACCGATGATCTTCGATTGGCTATACGGCCTTTTTTCTAACGATCTGGCGATCGACCTCGGGACCGCCACGACCCTCATTTATGTGAAGGGAAAGGGGATCGTGAGCTGTGAGCCTTCGGTTGTTGCCGTTCAGCGGGATGCCAGGGGCGAGAAGCGTGTGCTCGCGGTCGGGCGCGAAGCGAAGGAGATGTTGGGTAGAACCCCCGGCAATATCCAGGCCATTCGGCCGCTCAGGGACGGTGTCATCGCCGACTTTGAGATCACCGAGGCGATGCTTCGCTACTTTATCAAGCGCGCCCACAATCGCCGGACTCTAGTTAAGCCTCGAATTATCATTTGCGTTCCGTTCGGTATCACTGAAGTGGAAAAGCGAGCGGTCAAAGAAAGCGCCGAGAGCGCGGGGGCGCGTGAGGTCTACTTGATCGAGGAGCCAATGGCCGCGGCCATTGGCGCAGGGCTACCTATTACCGAGCCGAGCGGGAATATGGTGGTGGACATTGGCGGTGGCACCACCGAAGTCGCCGTCATTTCACTGGCTGGGATTGTGTATTCCCAGAGTGTGCGCGTTGGCGGGGATAAAATGGACGAGGCCATCGTGGCCTACATGAAGCGCAAGTACAATTTGGCCATTGGTGAGCAGACGGCTGAGCGCATCAAAATCACCATTGGCAACGCGTATACGCTCGATCCGCAGACCACGATGGAGGTCAAAGGCCGCGACATGGTGGCTGGCATTCCGAAGACGGTCGTCATCAATTCCGACGAAATTCGCGAAGCGCTCTCGGAGCCCCTCAACGCGATTGTCGAGGCCGTGTTGCTCGCTCTGGAGCGCACCCCGCCCGAGCTTGCGGCAGACATCGTGGACAAAGGCGTTGTACTCACCGGCGGCGGCGCCTTGCTCAAGAATCTCGATGTCCTCTTGCGCGAGGAAACCGGGCTTCCCGTCATGGTGTGCGACGATCCCGTGAGTGCGGTCGTTCTGGGCAGCGGCAAAGCCCTCGATCACATTGAGCTCTTGAAGGATGTCACCATCGGCTAGTGGCCGTTCATTGAGCGGTCGCGCCTAACTTCGTTCTCTGTCGTGACCTCATTTCGCCGCCTTCGTGACATCTTCCTGGTTGTAGTGCTGTTGGCGCTGCCCTTCTTTTTCTTGCGTGCGAGCATTCGAGCGCCCGAAGACATGCATCCGATTGATCGCAGTATCAATCGGCTAACTGCGCCGCTCCAGTACGCCGCGGCAGCGGTGGCGCGGAGCTTTTCTGGAATCGTCAACGATTACGTCTATCTCGTAGATGTCAAAGACGATAACAACAAGTTAGCGTACGAGAATGCTCGCCTTACGCAACGTGTGCGCGAGCTCACCGCGGAGCAAGCTGAGAATCTAAGGTTGCGTAAGTTGCTTTCGTTGCGTGACACGCTAACCGTGGAAACGGCGAGCGCTTTGGTTGTGGCCAAGGACACTTCCCAGTATTTTCGCGTGGCGCAGGTGGTTTTGGACCGCCCGGGAGTGTTGATTAAGCCGAATATGCCGGTCATTTCGGTCGACGGTGCCGTCGGAACAGTGCTCCGTGTGTCTGGCGATAAGGTGGACGTTAGGCTCACCGTTGACAGCGGGAACGGTATTGATGTGGTCGTGGAGCGGACTCGTGCACGGGGGCTGGTGCGCGGCACTGGGGACCCGGCGCGCTACACGTTGCGCGTGCAGTATGTCGAACGTACCGATCAGGTGGAGGTAGGCGATCTACTTCTGACGAGCGGTGTCGGTTGCCGTTTCCCTAGGGGAATTCCCGTGGCGAGGGTGAAAGAAGTCAAGAAGCGAGAATTCGGCATCTATCAAACAGTTGAGGCGGAGCCTACGGTCGACTTTTCTAGGCTAGAGGAGGTGTTGATCTCCCTGTCAGATCCTAAGGAATGTGAATCAAAGCCGGACACGAAGGTGAAGAGGTAACCCGGCCGTGCGAAATGTCGCGTATCTGACCCTAGGGTTTCTGCTGCTTTTGGTACAAGGAACCCTGTATCGGTTGATGGGGCCGCTCTCCGCACCCCTTGACGCTGATGGCCTTAGAAGAGCGCTCGGCTTTCTCTCTGCCACTCCGAATCTAGTGCTGCCAGTGATCATATTCCTCGGCGTGCAAGAAGCGTCCGTGGCACGTGGCGTGGTTTTGGCTTTCGCGTTGGGCCACCTCACCGATCTCATGGGCGCCGCGCCAATGTATTTATTCACGTTTGTGAGCGTTGCTATGTGGGGGTTGGCCAAGCTCGCAGGAGTGCGGTTTTCTGCACAAACCCCCCTCACGCGGGTGCCCTTGGTGTTTGGGTTTTCACTGGTTGAAGGTGCGGTGATCCTCACGCTATTGGCAATTTTTGGTACTGACAATCGACGCCCGATCGAACTTCTGGCCCTAGTGTTACCGCGCGCCGTGGTCACGGCGCTGTTTGCACCGATTGTATTTCGACTGTGCCAGCGTGTGGCGGCGGGCACTGCTGTGGTGCGCTCCGCAGAAGCTGGGGGGGGAACTTGATGCGTGCCTTCAGGCGTACCTTTGCACGGGGGAACATGGTCGAGGTTGCACGGTGAACTTCCCTGTGCAGCGCTCAGACGTCGGTGAATTTCGTCGACGGTTTCGCTGGATGGTCGTCGCGATTCTCGTTGGTTTTACCGCTGTATTTGTGCGGCTTGTGCAACTACAGATTTTTCAGGGAGATCAACACCGAGCTACTGCTCGTGAGAACATCGTTTTTCAGAATACCCTGGCCACCACGCGCGGGGTCATTCGTGACACGACGGGCAAAGTCCTCGCGGCAAATCGACCATCGTACAATGTGTACGGAGTGCCGGCGAAAATCGATCTTGAGAAGGTCTGGCCACGTGCTGTTCAGTACATGCGCCTCGGAGAGAAGGAGGCTGCAGCGCTTCGAGATCGAATCGTTTCGATTCGATCCAAGAGTTCGCGCTTAGCCACCCAGCAGATCTTGTTGGTGGCGGATGTCGATCGCGACGTGCTCGGGGTGCTCGCTACAAACGCCGATGAATTGGTCGGGATCGAAGCTGTCCCGAGCCCCGTTCGTTATTACCCGTATGGTTCGCTTGGAGCGCATACCATCGGCCATATGCGCGAAATTGACGGGGAGATGTTAACCCGGCTGTTATCCCGTGGTTACAAAGCGGGTGATCGCTTGGGTGCGACGGGAGTTGAACGTCGCTGGGAGAGCTATCTAAAGGGTCAGCGCGGGTGGAAAAAGGCCCTGAAGGGCGTTGCCAAAGAAAAGAATCTTGACGAGCTTGAAGCCCGTTATCTTGAGGAGCCACGAAGCCTCGAACCTGTTCCCGGGAGGGATATCAGCCTTACCGTCGACATTGAGCTCGTAAAGGCCATGGAGCAAGCCATGCGCGGGCAATTGGCAGGGGCGGTGGTGGTGGTGGACGTCAGGACCGGAAGGATCTTGGGTGCTCTCTCAAAACCGGGTTTCGATCCAAACGTTTTGAGTGGTGGGGTAGGGAAAGATCAGCTACGCGACGCGTTTCGCCGTCTCTACAGCGACCCACTCAACCCGATGCTAGATAAGACGATCTCCGCCACTTACCCTCCAGGCTCCACTTACAAGCCCTTCAGCGCTTTGGCAGCTTTGCAAGATGGCACGATAAGGCCGGCGGATCAGGCGGATTGTCACGGAGGTCTAGAATATGGGCGGCGTTACTTTCGATGCACGGGTGTGCATCGGCGCGTGAACTTGCATCAAGCGATCGTGCAATCCTGCAATACATATTTTTACCAGCTCGGTGCGGGCATCAATATCGATCGGCTTGCCCAAATCGGAATGGATTTTGGCTTCGGCGTGCGCACCGGCATAGGTGTGAATCCCGAAGCTCGTGGGCGTATGCCGACACGAAGCTGGTACACCCATCATTACAAGGGGCAATTCCTGGGTGGTTGGACTCTGCTCGCGGCCATCGGTCAAGGAGCTACAACTGTTACCGTGCTTCAGTTGGCCCTCTCGTATGCGGCGCTAGCCAACGGCGGCACCCTGTATCAACCGCAGCTGGTGCGCAGCATCGAAACCAGCGACGGCACTGTGGTGCAGGAGTTTCCGCCGCGCGTGAGGCGTGTGGTTGAGCTCGATCAGTCAGATCTGAAGATTGTAAAAGACGGCATGTCCGGCGTCATCATGGAGAATGAGGGTACGGGCTATAAGTATCGAATCGATGGCATCGACATGGCCGGCAAGACGGGTACAGCCCAGGTCGATCGTGTCACCGGGCGTGGTGTGGATCCGAAGAAAGTCTGGTACTTCAATCGTGATCACGCCTGGTTCGCGGGCTACGCTCCCGCGCAGTCTCCCGAAATCGCGATCGTAGTGCTCGTGGAGCATGGCGGCGGCGGCGGAAAGAATGCAGTTCCGGTTGCCATGCGCGTGGTGCAAACATGGAACGAGCTCAAGCAGAAGCGTTTGGCCCAAAAAGGTGCTCCCGGTGATGCGAAACGGGGTCAAGTCCAGTGAGAGGGAAGGATGCTTCGTTTCGTGGCGGGCCACTCATCGACATGCCGCTATTTTTGGCAATTGTCGCTATCGCCACTTGCGGTCTTGTAAACCTCTATAGCGCAACAAGCGCCTATGTTGGGTCTGGTACGCACGGCAAGTTGGCGGATATCTATGTTTCGCAGATCTATTGGATCGTGGTCGGTGTCCTTTTGGGAGTCATCACCACGGTCATCGACTATCGGATCTTCGAACGCTGGGCGACGATCTTGTATTGGGGTGGGGTGTTTTCGCTGGGGCTCGTGTGGGTTCTGGGTAGCGACATTCGAGGAGCTTCGCGCTGGATCCAGATCGGGAGCTTCACGTTCCAACCGAGTGAGTTCATGAAGGTCGCTCTGGTCTTGATGATAGCTCGCTACATCCACAACGATCCGCAAACGGAGCCGAGAACTTGGATTGATTTAGCCCCAGCCTTGGTGTTCGGCCTGGTGCCCGCCGCTGCGGTGATGGCTCAGCCGGATCTAGGAACTGCCACAATCCTCATGGTGACTGCTCTGAGCATGATTGCGATGACGAAGATTCGCCGCCGGAGCGTGCTGAATGTGCTCGGTGCGGCCGCAGTTGGTATCCCCTCGTTTTGGTATTTTCGCACATCCATCCTGCATGGCTATCAGCTTCGCCGCCTAGAAAGTTTCATCGATCCAGAGGCGGACAAGACGGGTGCCGCATGGCATGCACTCCAAGCGCAGACAGCCATAGGTAACGGTGGGCTTACTGGCGAGGGGTTCATGCAGGGCACGCAGAACCAATTTGGGCGCTTGCCCGACCAGTTCAGTGACTTCCCGTTCGCCGTTTTCGCGGAGGATTGGGGGCTACTCGGGTGCTTGGTGCTGATTTGCCTTTACGCCTTCGTCTGTATTTGGGCAGTCCATATCGCTTCACAAGCTCGCGATCGATTCGGAGCTGCGGTGGCTATCGGCGTGGGCGCAATCTTTTTCTGGCACACACTTTTCAATCTCGGAATGGCCGTCGGGATTTTCCCAGTTGTAGGGATCACTCTGCCGCTGTTTTCGTACGGCGGTTCGAGCGTGGTGACCACCCTCATCAGTTTGGGGTTCTTGATGAACGTGTCGATGCGGCGTTAAGCCTGGAGCGTCACGCTGGTGAATGCGCGCGCACGCGGCTGACTGCCAGCGCATTCGGTCGTGTGTGGCTCGGCTCAATCCAGACGGAAAAGGTCGTCAAGATCCTGCTGGGAAAGCTTCTTTCCGCCGCCTTCGTCTTCAGTCAGTACGCTAGCAACAAGGTCCTTCTTCTTCTGCTTGAGCTCTAGGATTTTCTCTTCAATGGTCCCAGTGGCCACCAGGCGATACACCGTGACTACCTTGTTCTGACCGATGCGGTGAGCCCGGTCTGTGGCCTGATCTTCCACCGCCGGGTTCCACCACGGATCAAAATGAATCACCGTGTCTGCAGCGGTAAGGTTGAGGCCTGTGCCTCCGGCCTTGAGGCTAATGAGGAAGACAGGAATGGTCGGATCTTCCTCAAAGCGGTCGATGTGTTGCTGGCGGTCGATGGTGCTGCCATCGAGGTATTCGTAGCGGATCTTGTCTTCGTCGAGAGCCGTGGCGATCAACTTCAACATGCTAACGAACTGGCTGAAAATAAGGACCTTGTGTCCGCCCTGCTCGACCTCTTCTACCAATTCACGGAGCACAGCAAGCTTACCGCTATCTTCGTGCGAGAATTCTCGCGGTAAGCCAAGTAAGCGTGGATCACAGGCAGCCTGTCGCAACTTTGTAAGCCCGGCCAGGATGTGGATCTGCGCTTTTGCGAGCCCTTTCTTCTCCACTTCGCCCATCACTTGCGCTCGGACCTCACGCAGCACCTGCAGGTAAATTGCCTTCTGGTCTGGGGCCATGTCGCAGATCTTATCGACCTCGATCTTGGGCGGCAGATCTTGGGCAACCTCGGTCTTGGTACGCCTCAAGATGAAGGGGTGAATGATGGCTCGTAGGCGTGCGGCTTGCTTGGAATCACCTTGATCGATGGGGCGCGCGAAGCGCTCCTCGAACTTCGAGAGCGGAGGCAGAAGCCCAGGGCTCACAAATGAGAATATGGACCAGATCTCGCTCAAACGGTTCTCGATGGGGGTACCTGTGAGCGCTAGCTTACGTGTAGCGGGCAGGTCGCGTGCAGCCAAGGCAGTTGCGCTGGTTGGGTTTTTGATGGCCTGCGCCTCGTCTAGGATGGCGTAGTCGAGGCGAAGCTTCTTCAGGAGCTCGATATCGCGTCGCAAGAGTGCGTAG
The DNA here is from genome assembly GCA_033763455.1 of Polyangiaceae bacterium. Taxonomy (GTDB): domain Bacteria; phylum Myxococcota_A; class Polyangia; order Polyangiales; family Polyangiaceae; genus JBBRRP01. Next base: position 11,906 of record JANRKO010000045.1, on the reverse strand, counting down.
CTTGTGATTACAACGTTTGCGTTCTCAAGCTCGCCGCGCTGTTCCTTCCTGCCTGCACCATGCCAGAGCGCCGTAGTGAGCGAGGGGCCAAAGCGGCCAATCTCTCGGATCCAGTTGGAAACCACGCTTGTGGGGGCCACGATCAGTGCACGAAGAGGTTCTTCTTTCTGGTCTTGCTTGAGCGAGAGTAAGAGCGCAATGGTCTGAATGGTCTTGCCAAGGCCCATGTCGTCCGCGAGAACGCCGCCTGAGCCCATATCGTGCACGAATCTCAGCCAGGCAACGCCCTGGTCTTGATAGGGGCGGAGTGTGGCTTTAAGCCCGCGTGGCTTCTTAGCCACCTTGATTTCTTCGATGTTGGCTAACTTCTTGAAGAGTGCGCGCGTTGAAGGCGCCACCTGGGACGAAGTAGCGTGCTGGAGTAGCTCTTGCACGCGGCCCGCGTGCACAATCGGGATGTTGCCGCCTTTACCGCTGGCCGTCATCAGCTCCACTTCGCGCTCCATCATGGCGCGCACGCGTTCGGCATCTATCGAAGCATAGGTGTTATCTGAGAGCTTGACGTACTTCTTGCCCTCGCGGAGGCAGCGCTCCAGCTCGGCCCGATCCACTCCGACGCCCTCGCTTTCGTAGCTAATGTTGACGTTGAGCCAATCCACACCGCTCGAAACTCTGGCCATCATCTGCAGCGGCTTGCTGCGGATCTCGGCGCCCACCATGTCTTCGGGAACGTACAGGTCCCAGCTTTCAGGAAGGGCGGCTACGCCTTCGGACCAGAATCGAATCGCATTCTCCCCTTGAGCGACGAACACTTCGCCGCTCTCGTCAGCCCTGAGCCCGAGCCCTATCAGTGTTTGGGCCGCCTCTTGTTGGGCTACGATGTCGCAGCGGATACACTCGAAGCGTTTGCGTCCCTCTCCCGGGGGCCGAATAAGCACCGGTGGCGAAATTCCGTCAGCACGCACCTCAACTTCGTCACCTCCGTAGATGGCCCGCAGGGAAACCTCCACCTCGGTGAGGTTGCCACCTGCCCGCATCTTGAAGATGGGAGCTGAGTCGATGACATCTGCCACCTGCGAAAGATCCGGTAATTCCGCCCCAACCTCGAGTGCCACTTTGGGTAAGCCATCCATGATCATCTGGATCAATTGGTTGGCAGGCTCGGCGACGGTGGGGCTGCGCAAGAGGCGCTTGAGGGCGCCGGGAGACACCCGTGGATCCAGCTGTCGCGCCACGCCCTCGTTGGTATCGACGTGCCAGCTTGGAAACCCCTCGAACCAACCACCTTGAGTCAAGGAGAAGCGCCTGCCGTTACCCTGACGCTCAAACATTACTTTGGCGACCACGGTGTCCGACCCGACCAACTCCAGCTCAAATTGAGGCCGCAGAGTTTCATCGGAGAACCTGAGTTGCATTAGAGAAGGCTCGAGCAGAACTCGTCGAGTCCTCAACATTGGGAGAAGATCAGCGGCTTCCTCGCCACGGATGTCTACAGCAGGGTGACGTGGGTTACCGCTCTCGAAACGAGTCAACAATCGAAGCGCATCGCGGTCAGCCGTGGGTGCCAGTGATTGCCAAGTTAGCGCCACTGAAGGCAACATCGGGGTGCGGTTGTCGACGTCCAGTACCGTGACCGTCATGCCGCCCGGGCGCACGTGGATGCGATACTCCAGGTTCAGTGCTCGCACCGAACCGTTGGGTGGAAGCCAGGCAGCGATGCCGGTCGACCGCACGCTTGAGTCCTGTGGTGCGGGGCCCTGGACGCCGGCAGGGGCGTTGATCGAGGCTGGTGCCTGTGGACGCCGCCGCCGCTCGCGCCGTGACTTTTTGGACTCAGTGGGAGGGTGTGGCTGCTGCTGGTGCGCGGGTTGCGGGGCGGGCCGGGGCATCTTGGAGCGCGCGCGGTTCCTTACTGTTATCAACAGTGCCGCGACGTGTTTGCAGTGCTGTTGCGACTTTTGGAATGCGGGGCAGGAACACTCCGAAGTTATTCCTTCGCCACCCAGCTGGATCTGCACCGTGTAGGGCTCAGGATCGGAGCCTTTAACTCTTCCGGTGGCAACAGCGTCGTCAACACGGACTTCCTCGACGACTTTCCGCTTCTCGTAATCGAGCCCCCGCAAGAAGGTTCGTGCGCCCAGCAAGCGCCGGAGTCCTCTGTCAGAAAGGGTGGAGAGGGCGTCAGAAAGGGAAGACAAGGGGATACTCAAAGTCCAAGGTGAAGGTCAGTCTCGAAGGGAGAAACGTAAGATGAGGTTGGATCTGCTATTCACGGAGCCCCTGAGCCGAAGCTTGGGGTGCTGCCGCCCGTCAGCCGCGTAACTCGCTTCAGGCTTGACGGTGTCGGCGGAACGTTTGGTCCGTTGAGGCCTCGACCCGCTCCGCGCCGAGGGCGCCCCACGCTACGCTGATGGCGAATGCCGTCCCCAGACTAGCAACCGTCGTCACGATCGAAACGAAGCGAAGGCTTCGGTCGCAAGCCCGAGAGTGCTCGACGGATATAGCAGTCGCCACGCTAAGACAAGGGCTATCGGCAAAAAAACTAGCGCACCGCCGGAATAATGGGCCCTCACGCATTACCCGCGCCGCTTGCGGAGCCGCAGCGTCGTTCCGCGCCCAGCCATCTTGGCATCTTGGGCCCGTGAGGGCCCGAGCGGCGGGCACTCTCCACCCCCGTGCAGCACTCGAGATCAGGGTATTCGGCCTGGGGCATCCTTGGATTGAATTACCATCATGTTGTACTTGCCGAACCCCGACTGGCCCAGCGTGAAGATGACTTCCATAAGCAAGCGATAAGGGGTGGTCTCATCGGCAATAATCACGGCGTCTGAGGACGAAGCGTCCAGCCCTTTAGCTGCTCGAATCAACTTGTCAGTCTTACCGGCCGCCTGGAGAGCATTCCCCAATGGCACCACATATAGGTCGGACGGACCGTTTCGCTTGAAGCTGGCCCCGACTCCAGTTTGAACCATCGATTCGCGCCCTGGCAATGTCAACACTCGCTGCTCACCCACCAATATTTGCGTTTTCGAGACTGTGACGACAACCCCGTCTTGGGGCGGCTGGGTAGTGATAACCGACTTGGGGAGCCGCAAGTCGTCGCTCTGCGGTACAGCAGCTGTCGACTCACCTAGGGTCTTCAATAGAAAGACCAAGATGATCGTCATGATATCCAGCATCGCGGTGATGTTGAGAAAGTTAATCTCAGGCTCCATGGCATTGCGCCGGATAGCCTTGCGAAGCTCAGCCTTGTACCGAACGATCGGTGCGCTCATCTCACCACTCCGAACTTGACGTCGTCAAAGAGAACTTCGCCGTTCGCCGTCTGACGAACGGCATCAATAACGGCCACAATATCGCTGTATGGGGTAGCCGGGTTAGGGCTAATGGTGACCTGGGTTTCGTCGCCGAAGTCCGGGTTAGCACCCTTCAGCTTGTTCGCGCACTCGTTGAGCGCTTTGTAGTCGTAGCGGCCATTATTCCTTGGGATCGCGATCCCCGATCCGACCCCGTTGCACCCGGTAGCAATGTTGCCGCCCGACGCTTTCAAGGAGAACCCCTCGTTGACGATGAGGATCGTCAGATTCAGGGCTGCACTCTTAACATCGCTGCGCACTCCAGCCCCTCCCAAAGAGGGAGGGGTGGACTCAATGCTCGCCGTGAACGTAACCGCCACGGTTGCGAGCACGAAGATCAGGATATTCATCACGATATCCAAGAACGGAACGATGTTAAGCTCGCCCCCCTCTTCATCCGGCGCGAGCTCCTTGGGTGCGCTCAGGCGGCGAATTTTGCTGCGCTGAGCAGCGCTAAGCTGTCCGGGTTGGTCCATGGCAGTCCGGGTTTGAAGGTAGAACGCTGGTTTACTGGCCGGCGCGTTGGATAGTGAGCAGGTTGAAAGTGCGTTCCACAGTGCTCTCCAGATCGTGCTGGATGTTCTTCGCGCGCGTGTGAAGTATCACGTGGGTTATCATGCAAAACACGGCGATACCCAGACCGAGCGCCGTATTATACATCGCTTCAGCGATACCGTTTGAAAGCATCGACTGCTTATCGGCCTGGTTCAGGCCTGGCGCCGCGATGGCTGCAAAGGTTGCGATCAGACCGGAAACAGTGCCCAGTAGCCCAATGAGGGTTGCGATGTTTGCTAAGGACCAGAGGGCCCCGATCCGCTTCTCAGCTTGAGGCTTGAGCTCTCCGAGCTTTTCGCTGAGTGCGGCATCTACCTCGTCTGCACCCTTGTTGGCGTGCGTAAGGCCCGCCTTTACAAGCTGCAGAATCGGATAATCGCTCGCTTCACACAGCTTAATGGCGCGATCGATATTGCCCGCGGCCACCAATTTCTTCACCTGCGCGAAAAATTCCTTGGAATTTACCCGATAACGGCTGGATTGGAAGATAAACCTCTCAACCACGATCGTCAAAACGATGGCGGACGTGATGAGATTGAGGACCATGAAGGTCGGGTTGTGTTTGAATGCTTCGATCAGCTGGCCTTCAGCTGCAACTAGGAGGAGCTGCATTCCCCATCGCCCTTTCTGCTACATCCACTAGGTCGACTACTTGTGACGTCGCTCATGCGGAACAATTGTGTTTGAGACTAGCCCAGGACTATAGCCGCGGGCATTTCGCTTCTGCAAGCGGGCATTTGTTGGAAAACATTAGTCCGTACGCGCAAATCATTTAGGCCGAATGAGCGGCCGTTTTTAAGTTCCGTATAATGTTTGAGAAACCTCGAATAAACACGCTTCTTTTCGACCGTGCCTCCCTCCTTTGGTCGCCATTCATGGGCGCAAATAAAGAAGAAGATTTTTGTTGCTTCCATAAGCCGAACGCAGCCGCTCGCTGCGATGACATTCGAGTGCGGGAGCGCTAAACGGTACAACCCTCTCGGCACCGGCTTGGAGGCGTACTCATGTACTCATGAATGAATGCGCGGCGTGAACCGATGCTCGTTCTAGATCGCGCGTCATCGGTCGGCTCGCGGCGTGGATCGCAGGACGAGCCTTCGCATGCTCCAGATGGCCGGCTAGCGCACCTGGGTCTCACTTGTGGGGCGTGGCCTCGGAGCCGCACCCTCGGGGCTCCGACCGAAACCCGTGGAGGGTTAGGCAGGGTCAGGCCAGTTGGTGGAAGTAAGTGCGTGTACGAGGATGAAGGCGAAAGTCGCACAGCCTGACGGAGCAACTGACCCTGCGGCTTCTTAGTCTGCAGAAACCTGCAGGGAAGACCACCCTGTTCACCGCACCTCGAAGGCGGATAGCCCCTCTCCGCAGAATACCAGCGGAGGAAAGTTCCTGCAGCATACGAACTGTCGCGCCGCTGCATTCTCTCCTTGACGGAACCCGGGGGCTTTCAGCAAGATGCACCCCTCTTCCGTGTACCATGCAGGATCACGAGTAAGAGTTGAACCTCAAACATCTCCATTAGGTACTTCGGGCTAGCACCCAAACACGGGGCGAGCTCAGTACCAAGCACTTCAAGAGCACCAGGCTTCAGCCGGAAGGTAAGTAACTAATGTCGTCACTTTGGCATCACTACGAGGCAGGCGGTTGGGCAATGTGGATCATCCTCTTTTGGTTGATCTGCTCGATTGCGGTCATTGCAGAGCGTTCCGTCTACTTGTTCGGAGCTTCCATCAACAAGGATGTTTTCTTGGCAACCATGCAGAAGTGCATCCTCGCCGGAGACGTGGCTAAGGCGGTCAAGATGTGCTCGGCTGCGAACGCACCGCTCGCTAGAATCGTTCAGGCTGGCCTCGTGAAAGTGAATCGCCCGGACGACGAAGTTCAGTCGGCCATGGATGAGTCGGCCCTCCGAGAGATGCCGAAGATCAACAGGCGCACTGGGTACCTGGCTCTATTCGCCAACCTCGCGATGCTTTCCGGTCTGTTCGGCACCATCGTCGGCCTAATCAAGGCATTCGGCGCCGTCGGTGGTGAGGCGATCGATCCTAGCCAGAAAGCTCGAATTCTTGCTGAGGGTATTTCGGAAGCTATGAACTGCACTGCCTTCGGCCTTATCGCCGCTATCTTGGCCCTTGTCGGCTTCGCTATTCTCAACGGTAAGACTCAATCACTGGAAGACGATATCAATGAGGCTTCCGTTCAGGTTCTGAACCTTGTTGTCGCAAATCGGCAGAAGGTGAACCTCCAGGGTCTTGAGCAGGCTGGTTGAGTTTTCGATCTCCCTCTGAATCAGGCGCGGACCCAAAGATTGGCTCCGCGCCGGTTCCAACACCCGTCAGGTTTTGACGGAGCACCCGGAGAAGTATCATGGCAGGTATTGACGTAGGCGGGCATGGTGGCAAACGCGCCACGAATCACGACATCCCGCTGATTCCGTTCATTGATTTTTTGCTTTGTCTGGTCGCCTTCCTGCTGGTTACGGCAGTATGGTCACAGATGGCTCGCATCAACGCGGACGCTCGAGTTCCTGGGCCTCCAACTTCTGATCCCCCGGAGGAACAGAAGAAGGAGAAGCAGCTGCACGTGGAAATGCGCGGCGAGCATAAATTCCAGTTGGTTTGGAAAGAGGGCAGCACGGTCGTGAACACGATCGACGTTGACCGAAAGAAGGTCAACGCCGGCGCTGACGAGTACCGGTATCCGGATCTAGCTGCGAAAATAAAGGAGGAGTGGACCAAGAACGGCACTCATCGCGCGGCGAGCGACAAGAAGCTCGATCAGGCTGTGCTCCATACCGACAATTCCACTCCGTTTTCAGACGTGATTGCGGTGATTGACGCCATCTACACGCCCCAGCGGGACTACGATCTGGGTGGCAAGCTCAAGAAGTTCCCGGCCTTTAACGTCACCTTTGCGATGAACTGACCCATGAGCTCAGAAAAAGCATTAAGCCGTTTTCATCAGGCGATTTCCGTTCCCGGCCGCCAGCTCATGCACAAGGTCCCACTGGCCTTCGTGCGGAAGAAGGTGCTGGGTGGCGGTGGTCGAGCGGTGAATCAGGAAATTCCGCTCATCCCCTTCATCGACTTCCTGCTCTGTATCGTGCTGTTCCTGTTGGCAAGCTTTTCCGCAAGCGGTGAGCTTCCTATCGATAAGAACGTGAAACTGCCCAAGGCAGAGAACGTTATCGACATGACGGACGCACCGATCGTGGCGATTACCGGCACTCAGATTCTGGTTGACGGTAACCCGGCAGGAAGCACTCGCGCGATTATTGAGGCCAACCGGCTCCAGAAAATCGACGACCTGTTCGCACGCCTGAAGGCAAAGCGGGATCTTTGGTCTCAGCTGAACCCTGGTAAGCCTTTCCCAGGTGTTGTTGTGCTTCAGGTCGACCGCAAGGTTCCTGCGTTGGTCGTAAAAAGTGTGTTTCAGACGGCTGCCCTAGGTGGCTTCCCGAACGTGAGCTTTATGGTTGGGCGTCTGGGTGGTGCTAGCTCGGGCGGTGGTGGCGAGTAATTGCCGTCCAGCCGTCGGGTCGACTTAAGCAAGTCAAGAGTCTGCGCCGCGTTGCTTTCGTTAGCAGCCGGCGCAGAGTCGCATTTGATGACGACGTGTGAGTTGTTGGCTGCCAAGCGAACGTTCAAGAGGGCCTACGATCAGATGAGGAGTGAGAGGCCTTGAGCCGCCGAGCGGAGTCTGACCGAGGCCTCCCGTCGCTTGCTGTTTCCCGGCACGAGCGCCGTCGGGCACTTGTGGCGGGCAAGGTGAGAGTGCGGGCTATGCCACCCCAGTTCTGGATTTGGGCTTTGGTGGTCCTGAGCGCGGTGCTCCTCATCTATTGGTGGTTTGCCCAACGCGCACTGGTGCAAATGCGTGCTCAGGTTATGGGGAAGCAGCGTGCCGTTGCGAGCGTGCTCGGACCTAAGCTTGTCCCGTTTGGGGAGAAGATGGAGGGGTGGGCACGTGAGCTGGCAACCAACTCTAGCCCGGCCTTTGTGGGGGATGCTTGGGACTACGAGGAGGTGGCGCGGTCGCCCGGTGTGTATCTAAGAGTGCGGCTTGAGAACGCACGAGAGGCCGTAAGTTTGCGCAAAGCGGCCGTCCGTTCTCTGCACGACGGGTTCACGGCGTGTTTCTTTAGAAATTCTCGTGCCTACGATCCCACAGTAGGGCCGCCATGTGTGACATCTTCGGCGTGCCAGCCTCACTTTCTGTGCAACGAATACAACGTGTGCGTTGAGCCACCGCGGCCATACAACATGCGGTTGGCGTATCGAGCACTGCGGGTTCTCTCACCGCAGTGGACGGACGAGTTGCATTTGGCTGACAGCGAGTTAGCGATTACAGCTTACGAGCGCGATCTTGAAAGCGTCATTCAGCATGACGTGCCGATTGCGGTCGATATTTGGACTCAGGCGCGTTACGCCACCATCGTCCTTGACGAGGCTCCGGCTGAGGGCTTACCGGCGTTAGCGCCCGGCGATCCTGAAACACCCGAAGAGCAGCTCCAACGCGTCCCTCACTTTGCGCGAGTGGGGGTTTGGCGGGTGAAAGATGGGGCACCCCTCTTGAGGATACGAGGTTGGGCGGGAGGCAGCCTCGTATCGGCGGCTGGTAGTGCCGAGGTTTCAGCGGCGAGTGCAGCAGCCCAGGCGCGCCAGGCTAATTCATGTTCGTTGGCGCTCCAGGTGAGGGCGAGTGCAAAGCCTAACCCCGCGCAGCCGGCACCAAGTAAGGAGTGAGTGCTGGCGGCACTAGTCCGAAAGGTACCTTGCCATGCGTTGTGCGGAGCCAGCTGTGCTTGAGCCAAGCCAGCCGAGAAATGCCCTATGTGCGGGGCCGTTATTCCGAGTGGGCGCGGATGTCGAATACGAGCTTTCCATCGCGGAAGTCCACCGCAACGTGGCCCCCTTTTTCAAGGGCTCCGAATAACAGCTCATCGCTCAGCGGGCGCTTCACTTCGTCTTGAATTAAGCGTGCTAATGGACGGGCGCCGTTGTCCTTATCGTAGCCCTTGTCCGCTAGATACGTGAGCGCCTTGTCAGTGAGGCTGATCGTAACTTGGCGCTCCTTGAGCTGCTCATCAAGCTCCCTCATGAACTTGGAAACGACCTTCTCCATCACTTCCGGAGAGAGCGGATCGAACGAGATTCGAGCGTCTAGACGGTTGCGAAACTCTGGGCTGAACGTGTTCTTCATGGCGACTTCTTCTCGCCCGGCGCTCTTTCGCTCGCCAAAACCGAGCACGCGCCGCTGTAGATCTTGGGCCCCCACATTGCTCGTCATGATCAAGACCACATGACGAAAGTCACTCTTTTTTCCGTTGCTATCGGTGAGCGTCCCGTGATCCATCACCTGCAGGAGTACGTTGAAAACGTCGGGATGCGCCTTTTCGATTTCATCCAGTAACAGCACACAGTGGGGCGTTTTCGCGATGGCTTCGGTGAGGAGGCCGCCGCGATCGTATCCGACGTAGCCTGGCGGTGCCCCCAGCAGGCGAGACACAGTGTGCCGCTCCATGTACTCGCTCATGTCGAAGCGCACGAGTTCGATGCCGAGCGTCTTGGCGAGCTGCCGCGCGGCCTCCGTTTTCCCGACTCCGGTAGGACCCGTGAATAGGTAGGACCCTATGGGCTTTTCTGCAGGACGAAGGCCGGCCCGTGACAGCTTGATAGCGGTAGCGAGCTCCTGCAGTGCTCGGTCTTGACCGAAGACAGCCTTCTTAAGATCAGATTCGAGGCTTTTGAGCGAGCTCTTGTCCGAACTTGAAACCTGCTTGGGCGGGATCTGCGCCATCCGCGCTAGAACCGCCTCGATGCGATCCACATCTACAACTGCTCCGTCCCCAGCTTCGAGCTTCGCGTCAGCTCCAGCTTCGTCCATCAAATCGACGGCCTTATCTGGCATCTTCCGGTCGTGAAGATGACGGGCGGCGAGGTTCACCGCGGCCTCAAGCGCCGCGTCCGTAAACGTGACCTTGTGGAACTCTTCATACTTGGCCTTCAGGCCCTTGAGGATCAGAACGGCTTCCTCAAGCGAGGGTTCGAGTACTTCGATCTTCTGGAAACGCCGAGCGAGAGCGCGGTCGCGCTCCATATGGCTGCGGTACTCCTCGAACGTAGTGGCGCCTATGCAGCGCAGCTTGCCGCTGGAAAGGGAGGGCTTGAGCAGGTTCGCCGCGTCTAAGCTGCCACCGCTGGCAGCGCCCGCACCCACGATGGTGTGCATTTCATCCACGAAGAGGATGGAGCCAGGCACCTTTTCTAGTTGCTTCAAGATCGCCTTCACGCGGTTCTCAAAATCCCCCCGGAATTTTGTGCCGGCCACCAAACTGCCCATGTCGAGTGCGTAGATCACGGCGTCTCTTAGTGGAGCTGGCACCTGTCCCGCCGCAATCTTCGCCGCGAGCCCCTCTACAATGGCAGTTTTCCCGACCCCGGAATCCCCAACGAATATGGGATTGTTCTTGCGGCGACGAGCTAACACCTGGATGGCGCGTCGCAATTCCTTTTCCCGCCCAACGAGTGGCTCAATTTCTCCGGCGAGGGCTCTTTCATTCAGGTTGGAGGCAAAGCGCTCAAGCGGGTTGGGCTCCGGCTCGGGCTCCTCTCCCGCGGCCTCGGATCCTGATTCAGTGGGAGCATCAGCGCCTTCATCTCCGGCGTCTTTCGCTACGCCGTGGGAGACGAAATTGACAAGATCATAACGCGTAACGCCCGCTTGATTGAGGGCGTGCACGGCCATCGACTCCACTTCGGCGAAGATAGCGATCATCACGTTGTAGCCGCGGAGTTCTTCTTTTCCGCTGGATTCGACGTGAATTGCGGCGCGTTGGAGGACACGCTGAAAACCGCGAGAAGGTTCGGGGTGCACTTCTTCGGTGCCCGGCACGGATGTGAACTCTTGATCAAAGACCCGCTCCAGCTCCTTTCGGATCTTCTCGAGGTTAGCCCCTGACTTTCGCAACACCCGAGCTGTGGCCTCGTCGTGCAGGAGTGCGTAGAGGAGGTGCTCCACCGTGAGCGTATCGTGGCGCCGACGCTGGGCCTCACGGTGTGCAAGGGAACACGCAATCTCAACTTCAGCGCTGACTTTCACTCGGAATCGCCCAACCCTTCCGGCTCCGCCGTACACTTCAGCGGATGCCCATGTTCCTTCGCGTACTCCATCACTTGCGAAGCTTTGGTCTCGGCGACGTCACGAGTGAAGAGGCCGACAATGCCGTAACCCTTGTGGTGAACTTGGAGCATGATGGAGGTGGCTTCGGTGTCGCTGAGGTGAAAGAACTTCGTCAGCACGTGCACCACGAACTCCATGGTGGTGTAGTCGTCGTTGTGCAAGACCACCTGGTAGCGGCGGGGCCGCTCGGTCTTCGGTTTGTCCGCGACGGCCAGGCCGTCGTCTTCCTTGGGGGTGCCCCCAGGCTTGCTCACTGCCATCCAACCAAATTGTTGTGACTTGTGCCCTTGTTGTCGAGGGGGGGGCGCCGGGACACACCTCGCCCGGAGGCGACCCAGTACCCGCCGCCGCGCGGAGGCTTTGTTGTGTCCTCCTAGGCGCTCGACAAAAAGGTGGAGTACTTGGCATGCCAAGTACTCCGAAAATCCCACAACTAGTCCCCCGGGACCCGCTAGACCGACAAAAGGATCCCGCTGCGGGGAGCACAGCGCGGGTTCGGTGGGGCCGTTACCAGCCTCCCACCCGGCTTGGTCTCAGGATTTAAGTCGCCGTCTTAGCGGCGGCTTTAGGCTTGGTGGACTCCGCGTTTTCTTTCTCGCGGTTCATCTCCCACTCGAGGTTTTTCTTGGCGCGGCGGGCGCGCTTACGACGACGGGCTCGGGGATCTTGGGGGCTGCTCATCAAGTAAACACCGGGTGTTGCCACCCGGTGCTCCTTACAGAACCGGACTTGCGAATTTCCCGCATCCGGCTCTTCGGTTTGTGTTTATTGGAATTGCGTTCGGAGGAAACATCGCGCAGGTCTTGGCCAAATGGT
>JANRKO010000044.1:0-4575 GCA_033763455.1 Polyangiaceae bacterium | reverse complement strand
CTCTCTCGCCTCGCCTCAGAAAATCGAGCTCCGCGCCCGCCCAAACTCCTCTAAATTGCTCGCCCTTGCGCGGGCGCGGCGCCGGATCAACATCCAGCGACCCCTCAAAATCCGCATCAACATCTATGCCACCGGATCGGGCGTGTAGGGGGCGTGTTTCCATCCTGGGCGGGTTGCCGCTATCCTTCTCCGTTGATGCCCGTCGCTCCTCGAACCTTAGCCTGGGGGCTGCTCGCTAGTTCCACCCTGGCGCTTGTTGGGGTCTGCTTGCAGCCTCCGCGCCCGAGAGCGAAGCCTGAGGGCAAGTCGCTCCAAGCCCAAACGCTCGCCAAGAAGCTGCCCCCGCTCGCAGCGCTGAGGATGGAACCACTCGGCCCCGTCGCCCGACCAATCGCGTTTGTGGGAGTCCCCATTGGCGCTACAGGTTCTCGTCCGGTGCATCTGGTGTTTCCTTGGCGCGGCTCGGCCCGTGAGCGCTGCCTCACTTGGCGAGAGGTCGTTGGAGAGGGCGTTTTTGTGCTTTGTCCCGAGTTGCCACTGGTTGCGCCGCATCCGGGTGAGCCCTCTGCGTCGCGCTTTCCGGATGTCGACGCTTTAGCTGCTCGGATCCGCGATTCGCTCCGTGCCGCCAAGGCCCGATTCGGTCAGTATCTCGATAAGGGATCAATAACGGTCGCCGCTGAGGGGGAGGCGGCAGAGCGAGCGGTGCAAATCTCCCGAACCGAACCTTCATTTTTCTCTCGCCTCCTTCTGCTGGACGGCGGCTACAAGGCCTGGTCTCCTGTTCAGGTACAGGTCTTCTCTGAGCGGGGTGGGCTCCGCGTGGGCTTCGTTTGTAAGGAGGGGACTGGGTGCGGTGAAGGAGCGACCCATCCGGTAGTCGTCAGCCGCCGATTTGGGATAGACGCGCGAGTTTCCTCTGTTGGGGCGGCTGTCTGGGGGACACCTCCGGCCCTGCAGGGCAGCTTCGCATGGCTCGTGCGGGACGATTTGCGATTTTCAGTGTTGAAAAAGCCGTAATCAGGCGGCATTGGGTGTGCCCCGCCGGCTCCGTTCGTGGAGCCCCGGGATTAGGCTGGGATCCGCAGTTGACACTGGAAGCTTCCCGGCTACCCTCCCCGTCCCCCGCCGCCAAAGCGGCCCTTTTCGCAAAGACTAGAAATGCCCACAGTTCAGCAACTCATCCGATCTGGTCGTGAAGCCGTTAACGTGAAGACGGCGTCGCCAGCGCTGAAATCATGCCCTCAAAAGCGTGGCGTCTGCGTTCGCGTCTACACAGTAACGCCTAAAAAGCCGAACTCCGCGCTGCGCAAAGTGTGTCGTGTTCGCCTCACCAATGGGATGGAGGTCACTGGCTACATTCCGGGCGAGGGACACAATCTTCAGGAGCACAGCGTGGTGCTTATCCGCGGGGGTCGCGTAAAAGATCTCCCGGGTGTCCGCTACCACGTCGTTCGCGGCACCTTGGACGCTTCGGGCGCTTCGGGTCCGAGCAGCACCAACAAGGCCAACCGTAACCGTAAACGTTCCAAGTACGGCGTGAAGCGCCCCAAGAAGTAAGAAAGATCAAGACATGTCACGCCGACGTGAAGTTCCAAAACGCACCATTTTGCCGGACCCCAAATTTCGCGACAAGCTCGTTGCGAAGTTCATGAATGCACTGATGCTCGGAGGCAAGAAGCCCACGGCAGAAGGCATTTTGTACGGAGCGTTCGATATTATTGAGCAGCGCTTTAAGCAGGAACCCCTTGAGGTGTTTCGCAAGGCGCTTGATAACGTGAAACCGAAGCTCGAAGTGAAGAGCCGGCGCGTCGGTGGTGCTACGTATCAGGTTCCGGTGGAAGTTCGGCCTGAGCGGCGAGTGGCTCTCGGCATGCGCTGGCTAGTGCTCTACGCCCGCCAGCGTGGCGAAAAGACTATGCGTGAACGCCTCGCTTCAGAGTTCGTTGATGCCGCGCAGCTTCGTGGCAACGCCGTGAAGAAGCGCGACGATACGCACAAGATGGCAGATGCCAACAAGGCGTTCGCCCACTACCGCTGGTAACACACCTGTAACTCAAGGCGATAGGAGCGGCTGCTAGAGGACGATGACTCTCTTTACATAAGGATCGGGTTACCCGAAGACACACTCACAAGGTGTGTCCCGCGCGTGCGGCAGACGGTGTACCCCGAGCCCCTTCCGGAACAAACAAACTCCCAAAACGGGGAGCCTGAAGCCGGAGGGGCTTTCCTATGTAAAGCGTGCTCCCACGCTTCTCTGCCTGAAACGCCATGCCCCGCGAGATTTCACTCGAGCGCACTCGGAACATCGGGATCATGGCGCACATTGATGCGGGCAAGACCACGTGCACCGAGCGCATCCTCTATTACACCGGCATCAGCCATAAGATTGGTGAGGTCCACGAGGGCACCGCTACGATGGACTGGATGGAGCAGGAGCAGGAGCGCGGAATCACCATTACGAGTGCGGCGACGAACTGCTTTTGGACGCCGATGTTCGGCAACCATGCGGGCAATAGCCACCGCATCAATATTATCGACACGCCCGGTCACGTCGATTTCACGATTGAAGTCGAGCGAAGCTTGCGCGTGCTCGATGGCGCTGTGGCCGTGTTTGACGGTGGGAATGGTGTGGAGCCCCAGAGCGAAACGGTTTGGCGTCAGGCCGATCGTTACCACGTTCCACGGATTGCGTTTATCAATAAGCTCGATAAGGTTGGGGCGGATTTCCAGATGAATCTGGACTCCATGAAGGAGCGGCTCGGTTGCCGCCCGGTGCCGGTTCAGTGGCCCGTGGGCGAAGAGGAAAAGCTCCGCGGCATGGTCGATCTGGTGCGTATGGAAGCCGCCATTTTCGATGACGAGTCGTTGGGCGCGAAGTTCACCTGGCAGCCTATTCCCGCGGAGTTGCGCGCCAAATGTGAACAATTGCGCGAAGATTTGGTGGAGGCCTGCGCCGACGTTGACGACTCCATTATGGAGCGCTTTCTCGACGGTAAAGGCGATACGGTTAGCGCAAGTGAGCTCTACAAGGCTTTGCGCAAGGGAACCCTGTCGTTTGCCTTCGTGCCCGTGGTCTGTGGCTCGGCCTTCAAGAACAAGGGCGTGCAGCTGCTCCTCGATGCTGTGGTCAATTTCCTGCCTTCGCCTTTGGATGTGCCTCCGGTGGAGGGTTTGGATCCCTCCGACGAGACTAAGAAGATGACTCGGAGGGCGGACGACAACGCTCCTTTCGCGGCACTTGCTTTCAAGATCGCCAATGACCCTTTCGTGGGGAATCTCACGTTTTTCCGCGTTTATTCGGGTCAGCTCACCAGCGGTATGGCGGTGCTCAACACCGGTCGCGGCAAGCGTGAGCGCATCGGCCGCATTTTGCGCATGCACGCTAACAAGCGTGAAGAGCTAAAAGAGTGCTTCGCGGGCAATATCTACGCGGCGGTGGGCCTTCGAGACACGCGCACCGGGGATACACTTTGCGACGAGAAGCATCCGATCATTTTGGAAAGGATGACCTTCCCGGATCCGGTGATTTCGATCGCCATTGAGCCTCGTACCCAGGCGGATCTCGACAAGCTCGGGGTCAGCTTGCAGAAGCTGGCCTACGAAGATCCATCGTTCCGCACGTTCACGAATGAAGACACCGGCCAGACCATCATTGCCGGAATGGGTGAGTTGCACCTCGAAATCATCGTGGATCGCCTCAAGCGCGAGTTCAAAGTCGAGTGCAACGTGGGCAAGCCCGAGGTGGCGTATCGCGAAGCGATCTCGAAGGAAGTGGAAGCCGAGGGGAAATTCGTACGGCAATCAGGAGGGCACGGCCAGTACGGGCACGTGGTGCTTCGCATCCAGCCGAGCGAGCGTGGTCAGGGCTTCATTTTTGAGAATAAGACGGTGGGGGGAGTCATCCCGAAGGAGTTCATTCCTTCGGTGGAAAAGGGGATCCGGGACGCGATGGGGCGCGGAGTCCTCGCGGGTTATCCCATCATGGATGTCCGCGCGGAGCTTATTTTTGGCACCTTCCACGAGGTGGATTCTTCCGGTCCAGCCTTTGAGGTGGCAGCCTCGATGGCCTTTCAGGATGGCGCCAAACGCGCCGGACTGCAGGTGATTGAGCCGATTATGGATGTCGAAGTGGTGACACCGGAGGCTTCGATGGGGGACGTGATCGGGGACCTGAACGCCCGTCGAGGTCGCATTCACGGCATGGGTCAGCGAGGAAAAGCGCAAGTCATCACGGCGCAGGTTCCGCTTTCCACAATGTTCGGTTATTCGACGGACCTCCGGAGTAAGACCCAGGGCCGCGCCACCTACTCCATGCAGTTTTCTCAGTACGAACCCGTTCCGACCTCAATTCAAGAAGAGATCGTCGCCAAGGTTCGTGGCGAATAATAAACCCTTTTGAACAAACCCGACAGTCGACACACATAGAGGAAAGTAATCATGGCCAAAGGAAAGTTCGTACGCAGTAAGCCGCATTTGAACGTGGGCACGATCGGTCACATTGACCACGGGAAGACCACGCTGACTGCGGCGTTGGTGAAGGTACAGAGCAAGAAGGGGATGGCCCAAGAGATC
>JANRKO010000043.1:0-197511 GCA_033763455.1 Polyangiaceae bacterium | reverse complement strand
CCACCATTTGGCCAAGACCTGCGCGATGTTTCCTCCGAACGCAATTCCAATAAACACAAACCGAAGAGCCGGATGCGGGAAATTCGCAAGTCCGGTTCTGTAAGGAGCACCGGGTGGCAACACCCGGTGTTTACTTGATGGTTGGGGGGGCAGAATGGGGTTCCGCCGTCAACTTTGGCTCTGGTGCGCGGCGGCCCGCTAGCGGCAGACTAAAGCTGGGCAAGAAAGTAACGCCGCTTAGGATCCTGCGGCCCAGAGCCGATCTCCAATACGAGGCCATCTGCAATTAGTTTCACTAAACGCGTGCGAGTCGCTCGAGGTGTTAGCTTGATAGTTGTGGCAAGCTCCTGGGTTGAGCACCCCTCTTTACGAAGCCCCAGAGCTTCCAGGATGAGCTGATTGACGGGGTCAACACGAACCTTGCCCGCTCGCACCGCCGCCAAGGTAAGCACCTTTTTGGGCGTAGTCTGCATGAACTACGACGTTGATGATAGATTCACGTACCGCAATAGGAGGTAAGCTGAAACGGTCTTGGCGCCGCACAGCACCGATCTCGGCTCCGCGCCAGGCGTGTTTTTGCACGAAGCCGATGGCCTCTATGATGGCGGCCACTACACTAAGAAGTCATGGCGCTGGCTAGACTTCTTAGTGGGATTCTGAGTCTTTGCGCGCCGCGGATGAGTCCGCTTGGCCGCATGTCCGATCATTCAGCCAAACCCTATTTCACCACTATGAATTGCCTGGAGAGCGTGAGTGTACGGAAGCACAGTGACGTTGCCTTGGCGCAGGCGCCGAGTGCCTGTGTAAATGCCAAAGGCCCGTTCAATCTTGCCTTCCGCGAGGAGGGTCTCCAAGCCTGCATTGTTGCGCTTATCCCAAAGGTCCTTGTGTTTGATCTCGAACCCGATGCAACGCCGCCCTCGATGCCAGATTAGATCCACCTCGGTTCCGGCCTCGGTGCGCCAATAGGCCATTTCAGCGCCAATTCTCAGCGAAGCGGTTAACAAGCGAATCTCGTTCATGACGTACGCTTCAAACAATTGCCCGCTGTCCGCAGCCGAGGGCTTGTTTCTATGTTCACCCAGCAATGCGCGTTGGACACCATTGTCGAAAAAGTAGAATTTCGGGTGGGCAATTTCTTTGATTTTCGCCTTTAAGCGAAAGGACGGAAGGTACCAACCTATCAACGTATCAATGAGAATATCGAAATAACCTTGCACTGTTGAGCGAGACACGCCCACGTCTCGTGCCACACCACTGATATTGAGGATCTGCCCACTCATCACGGAAGCAACTTGTACGAAGCGAAAAAATGAATCCAGGTTGCGCACCAAGGCCTCTTGTTGAATCTCTTCTTTTAAGTAGGTCTCCACATACGCGTCCAGCCGCTCGGAGCGCGCTTGGTCGGTGGCTTCATTCTGAACCGCTGGCAACATGCCGAAGCTCAAGGCTTGTGGAAGGTGGAAGGGTTTCCCTACCTCCAGACAACTGAGCACGAACATTTTGCGCGTAAGCGCCCGCCCCGCGAGCAAGTTCGCTTGCACGCGCTTAAGCTTGCGCGCGCTTGAACCACTCAGTGCGAAAGCGATGTCGTTGCCCCGATCGAACAGCAGTGCGTGCACCTCCTCCAGCAAGGCGGGCAGCTTTTGAACCTCATCAATGGTCACCCACGCCCCTTTGGGCAAAGCCATTGCTTGCTCCCTCAGCAGGGATGGATTTCGCTGATAAGCAAGAAACTCCGACGACTTGAGGAGGTTTACCTGCAAGGGGCTGGAGCCAAAGTGCTCCGCAAGCCACGTTGACTTCCCCGTTCCACGGGGGCCAAAGAGGAAAAAACTAGAGGCTGCGGGGGCAAGGAGGCGCGGAAACACCAGGCAAGCATGCCACCGCTTCCGTCATATTTACAGTAAATTTAACGGAATCCCCGGCAGGCAACATGCCAGAACCCCCCCGGCGCCCCGTCGCGCACCCCCGCCTCCCCAGCACCCCACGCCCAACCTTCGTGCCTCCCACGCACTTCGCTGTACTTCGCGGCCCCACCCACGCTTCCCGCCCACTCACGGAAGATTAGCCAGGAGGCGCGCCACCGAGGCGACCCGCACTTCTGTTGCGCCTATGTTCTCGAGGCGTCGCTCTCGCGCTCCGTTTAACACCACCTGGAGCGCAAGCGTCGGTTTCAAGCGTTCAGAGAAGTAGCGCAGGCTGGGCGACAAATCATTTTCGGAGGTCTTCACTTCAATGGCGATCCAGGGCTTATTGCCACGGAGCAAAATGAAGTCCACTTCGTGCCCAGTTCGCGTCCTGAAGTAGCGGAGCTGAAGCTTCTTGCCCTCGATATCCTTGGCCCAATCTACGGCCCGCAGAAGGTGGAGCGCCACCATGTTCTCAAGGCGTGCCCCTGGCGTTGTACAGCGCGCCCAATCCCAATGATAGACTTTCTGCTCCTTCTTGATGCTCTTGATCCGCGGGGGGCCAAAGGGCGAAATGCGAAAGATAGTGTCGAGCCGTTCGAGGATACCGACCCAGCTTTGAACAGTATCGAACGCCACTTCCAGATCCTCCCGCAAGGCGTTGATCGAGAGCACTCCCCCGGCAAGATCGGCCAAACGATCGTAGAGGAGCTCCATGCGATCAATGTCCCGCACTTGCTCCAAAGACGTGACTTCTTCACGCACAACGCGCTCCGCATAGGCAAGACGCCAGCGAGCAGCGCTTCTCGCCGATCCTGAAAGCAGCGGCTCGGGAAAGCCCCCTAGCTCCAGAAGCGGCAACATATCAACATCAGGTGGAGCGTTGGGCAGTAGCGCAAGCTGATCCAGCTCGGCAAACGGGACCCCGTAGACTTCGCCGTAGGTTAGCGGATGAAGGTGGTGCGGGAAGTATCGGCCTTGTAGTGAATCCCCACCACGCCCGTAGAGCTCGAGCTTCGCGCTACCCGTGACAAGGATTGGCCTCTGCCCCTCGGTATCAGCAAGCTCCTTCAGAAGTGCTCGCCACTTCCGGTATTTGTGAAGCTCATCAAACGCCCAAAGCTTGGCGCCGTGATCGAGATCCCGATTCTGGATGGTGAGCCTGTCAGCGTGCTTGTCCCAGCTGTAATACGCCCCGCCAAGAGAGCGAACCCGTTCCCTCGCAAGGGTGGTTTTCCCGCACTGCCGTGGACCCGAAAGGATCACCATTTTCTTGGTTAGATCCTGGTCCAAATGCGCTTCAAGGCGGCGAGCTAGCACAGGTCAAATCTAGGTCTAATCCTAATTTTGTCCAGTCTAATTTTGGATCCACTCGAATTTTGTCCAATCCAAACTGAGTCCCTCTAACGCGACGAGCGGCGGCGACTGGCAGCCCACAGCGTTGCGGTTTTGGCGGCTTGACCGCATCCTTGCACCCGTTGCATTTTCGCTCGTCTAGCCGGGCCCAAAAAGCGGAGACCTCTCCATGAACGACGACTACATCCAACGAGTGGACATCCAGCGTTACGGCTGTGCCCGCAACGTCTCAGTGAGCCTCAGCCCGATTCACGCGCTGATTGGCCCAAACGATAGCGGGAAGAGCACCATTCTCCGCGCAATGAGAACGGCGGCACAGTTTGCAGCGGGGAGATTTTGGGATACGGCAAACCCGTTCAAGACGATGATGGGTCTCGAGGACGATGGCCAGCAGATAGCGCTGCATTATAGGGACGAGCTTGCGTACATGTTGGAGAGCCGCGGCCGAGGTGGGATCTGGGAATCAGTATGGGAGCATGAGCGGCGGGTTCTTACCGATACAAATGCACGGGCGTCGAGTGTCCCAGGCCTTCTTTCGAAACCATCCGAATTGCCCTCCGTCCAGACGCTTGCGAGTCGATTGACGACCGCGACGATGCTCCGGCTAGATCCGAATGCATTGAGGGAGCCTGCACCGCAAATCCTTTCACAGGAGCCTGTGCGCTTCTTCGATGAGCGGGGAAAAGGGCTCGCGAGCGTTTACCAGGCTATCAATACCCGTGATGTGGATGGCTTCGTCGCCCTACGCGATCGAGTCAGAACACTTTTTCCAACGGTGAGAACACTCCGAGTTCCGACCGTCGAAAATAACGCCGTAGCCTTGGAAGTAGAGCTAACGAACGGCACTATCGTACCGGCTGATGCGATGAGCGAGGGTCTCCTGTACTTCTTGGGCTATGCCGCAATCCAGCATCTTGAGCGCACCACGCTGCTGCTCGTCGAAGAACCCGAGAATGGTTTGCACCCCGCCAGAATCGCCGAAGTAGTGAAAATTCTTCGGGAGCTATCTGAGCGCACGCAGGTTATCATTGCAACTCATAGCCCCCTTGTGGTCAATGAGCTGCAGGGTCCGGAAGTGAGCGTTATCACTCGGGGTGCTGATTCGGGAACCCAGGCCGTTTTGCTTAAAGATGTCCCGGGCTTTGATGATGCGATGAAGGTCTACCAGCCTGGGGAGTTTTGGGTGAGTTATTGTGATGGCGCGGAAGAGAAGGCTCTTCTGACCGGAAAGAGCACGCATGAGTGAAGTTGGCGTGTACCTCGGGGGTGAGGGGCGGAATGAACTCGGAGGCCGCGCGCTGGCGGCGCCCTATGACGACTCTAAAGAAATAGGCCTCATCGAAGCACTGTTGAGAAGGGTCCAGGAAACTGGGTGGGTGGTGCTTGGCGCAAAGACTTGGTGCAAGCTTGTAAAGCTGCGGGTGAAGCCTCCTGCTCCCGCAGACGAACGAAATGTCCTCGCGCTGGCCCTTGACGCGAAACGTGCACAAGCTCGCGTTCTGGCGTTTGTTCGCGATGCCGACGATAGCGCGGAACGAGTGCGGATCATTGAAGCTGCGACCGCCAAGGCGGAACAGATGTACCCAGAGGTTGCCATCATCGGTGGGACCGCAGTTCCCGTGTTGGAGGCTTGGGTTCTCGCAATGTTGGGAGAATTCCGAACAGAGAAATTCAGCAAAACTGCCGCCCAAAGCCAAACGCGAGTTCGAGGGTTTCAAAACACCAAAGCTATGGTTCAAATTGCACAGGGTGTGGCGTTGAGTGCGATCCCCGAGGATGCCGAAAGTCTTAATCAATGGCTTGCGCGCGCACGAGAGACGCTGCCACGTCTCGTCGCGGAAGCCGAGGAGTCCGATGGTTGCAATTTTGGATCCACTCGAATTTTGTCCTAGGCTATCTCTTTGAGCGCGGTGCTCGCGGATACCACATGCACGCCGTTCTTTATGAATGAGTGACCCGGGCTAGCAATGAACTGATAGGCGAGAGGTACGTTCAAGCGCTCGCGAAAGTAGTGCAGGTGTCGGCTCGGAGCCTGATCGTCGAGCTTAGCCTCGACCATGAACCAGGGCTTTTTATCTACAGCAACAAGGAAGTCCACTTCGCGCCCATCACGGTCTCTCAAGTAGTGGAGTTTGGCGCGATAGCCCTCGTGATCTTCTAGGTGGTGACACAGCTTGAGCAAGTGAGACGCAACCAAGTTCTCGAACCGCGCTCCCGGGTCAGTTACGAGGGACCAATCCCAAAGATACGCTTTGGGCTCCTTTTTTAGGCTGCGCACGGTGCGGGCAACAAACGGGGGGATCCTGAACAGGAAGTACATGCGTTCGAGGATATCAACCCAGTGATTCACGGCTCCGTGCGTCACCTCAAGGTCTTCACGCAGCGCGTTCAAAGAAAGTGGGCTTCCTACGCGCGAGGGAAGAATTTCAGCCAGCATCTCCATGGATGAAAGGTCCCTCACCAGTTCCAACTCGCGCACGTCTTCTCGGAAAAAACGCTCCAGGCGTTCCTTGTGCCAACGCCGCTGCGCTCGCGCCGTAGACGCAAAAAACGGCTCCGGAAACCCTCCTCGCTCCAGCAGCTGATGAAGCAGCTCCTCTGAACCTGAATCGTAGCTGCCGAATGTAAGCGGTTCGAACGGGAGGCGCTGAGGGAGCTGCCCGCCGAGCTCCATCATCGACAACGGATGGAGCCGGCGATAGTGGTAGCGGCCCTGAAGCGAATCGCCACCTTTGCGGTACACATCGAGCCGAGCACTCCCTGTGACCAGGAATTCATACTCGGTGCGATGCTTGTCGAACTCCCCCTTCAGCCACCGCTTCCAAGATCGAAACTTGTGGAGCTCATCCAGGACGATAAGTGCTGGTGGCGGCGGGCGCACTCCGCCCAGGATCGATTTCCGGTCCTCTCGGCTGTCCCAGCTGTAGTACGCTCCAGCGACGGCCTTGGCGAGCACGGCGCGGGCCACTGTGGTCTTCCCGACCTGCCGAGGTCCTGAAAGAAACACCATTTTCTCCTTGAGATCGTCGGAGATTAGGGCCTCGAGCGTTCGGGGGAGCATCCGACAAATTTAGCCTAAGGGAGAAAATTGTCGTGACAAATTTAGCTCTAGGGCAAAAAAAGTCGTAAATTCATATCCGAACAGCGTCCCACTAGCCCCACGCCCCCACGCGTGGCCGAGGGTGTGATCAGGTCACAACCTAACCCGCTGAAACCTGGCGTTGCGTCCATGCCAAACGGGTGCCCCTCGCCCCAATCACCCGTCCCTGGCGTTCAAAAATGCAACGCGCTACAGTGCCGGGATGTCCGAGCCTGCCCGCAGCCAGCCTGCCCCGAGCGAGCGCCCAAGGTACCGCCTGCCAGAAGGGATCCTTTCGAGCGACGATCTGGTCCGGGTCGATGAGCCGCTACCCGAATGGGTTGCTGAGGCGCACTTGCGGTATCTCCAGACAGGCGAAGGCGACCCGTGGGGCGGATACTCCGAGTAGGTCGAGGCTACTTCCGCAGCTTTCAAGCGCTGCAAATTCGACCCCAAAAAGCTAAGGCAGCCGCAATCGGTCGGCTGGTGAGGTGAGCTCGCTTCAGCGAGGCGAGCTACCTGGCTCCGAGGACTTCGAGGCGCTCATGCTGCCCGTTGGGGTTGCTTGGGTGAGAGCCGTCCCGGGCTTCAGCCTTTGGGTGTTCTACGGCTTCGACAGTGCCAACGTGACATTGTTGGCGATCGTGGATCGGGAGCCAGTCAGAGTCGACTAACGCACAAGCTGTTTTGCAGCTGTTCCGCACAAGAGCGCGAGCCCAAAGTCGGCGTTCGGCGCGGACAGCCCATTCGTGCAATCCTCCGATAGGCATTCGGGGTTGACGGTGCAGGCTTGACCATTTGCCAGGCGCGCGGTGCATGTTTTGGTCCCAGAAGGGGTAAGCGAGACAAATCTGCTTCCCCCGAAGGATGGCGCGTCTTGCCGCCGTCTTGTTCGTGGTTTTGCCGTTTAGCTGATGCCGCAATGTACCGTAAGCACAGAGGAGGCACGGCACCTTGGCAGCACCGAGAAGGGCACGCCGTTCACTCCCCATAAGCTATTCCAAGTGTGCCAGCCGTGTGAATCCCCGAAAAGCCAACCACTGGCCGACCTCCAGCTAGGAAAGTGCCCTCTCGCACAAAATAGCTGAGCTCAAACGTGGTCTTTAGCCGGAAGGCTCCCCAAAGGGGAGCCGCAAGCCCAACCAAAGCTCCCACCGCGCTCGCGAATACGTAGCGCACCTGGCCTTTGCCTCCACCACGGGTATCAGCTTCGGCTTGAGCTGCGACGAGGCGAACTCCAGGTCCGAGCGTGAGGCGCGGTTCTTTGGAGAACTGTTGTGTCGCGTAAAGGCCCATACCGAGCGTTCTCACGTTCACGGTGCCCCAAGGCGTTTCGGTCGCCCCCGTTTCCCCGTCGGCGCTCAAACGAAGCGCACGCCCGCTCGGTATGTGCGCAATCTGAAGCGCCAAGCCGCCGCCCAGAAAGCGGTTTGCTGCGTGGAATTCTTGGGAGCTTACGTACGCTTCGTAGGAAGCGATGAGGATTTGTTTGCGGCCCAGGGCCGAGGGTGAACTTCTTTCGCTCAATCCCCTCGTGGGTGATGCTTTGGGTGCGCTTGCTCTGTCTTCGGCCTGGGAGGCACCTGTTGGCACCGCTCCATTGAGAAACTCAACGATGGCGACGGCCAGGGTTCGCTCGCGGGTTTCCTGAGCCATGTCGGCCAGGCTCAAGTCCGCGCGCAAGTGGGCTACAGCGGCTCCAGGGGGCAACGTAATATCCACTGCTAGGTGAGTTTCATCGACCGAGCAATTGGGAAGAGTGAGCGAAATGTCCGGGCTGCCGTGGGCTAATGCGGCGAGCACATTGGTCGCGCGAAGTTCGATTTCCAAAGCATATTGAAGGGCGCTTGGGTCGTAAGGAAGTTCGGTGCAACCGGCAGGCTGAACACGAAGCGCAACGTTGCTCTTTTCGGATGCTTCGATGTGTAAGGGGAGTAGAAAGAGCCAAACGAATACTGCACAGCGTACGACGCGTGAATTTACGGTAGCCAAACACCGCCGGCAATGAGCGGGCAGTAAAATCTTCACCGCGCGTCTGGCGTGAGTGGTTAGCTTCACTGTGGCCTCGGCGTGAGTGGTGTCTACCATCACGGTGACTTCGTACGAGTGGCTCTCAATTTTGCCCGAAGCCTTGCCAAGTGCCTGCCTTGGGGAAACTCATCCTGATACCTGAGAAGAAGCGATCTCGCCTCGCTCGCTTCTCCCGCAGCTGCGTGCACCTCCACGAGCTTGGCGAACGCGTCCTCCCGCAGGCTGCTCGATGCTCCACTCTCAAGGACGAGCTCAAATTCAGCGACTGCACGTCGCCGGTCGCCCCCGGCGCTGAGCCGCACCAACCCCAACGTGTAGCGTGCCACAGGGGCTCTCGCGTCATTGGGAAATTGGCTTAGAATTTGCTGAAGCGCAGCCTCTGCTTCCGCCCGGTTGCCAGCCAAACGGGCTCGATCCACCGCAGCAAATAGTTCGTTGACGGATGGCGGAGATGTTCGGTGCCGGGGTACCAACGGCAACTCTGCGGCAGCGTGCTCAAGGGGTTGTATCGTCTTCGGCGCAGCATGCCCGATGGGGCGAATCGGCGACTTTGCACCATGGGGAGAACTCTCGGCCGCACCGGAGGTTGCGGGCGATACCTCTAGTTGTTGACCTGCTGTGAGCCGCTGTACGCCTTGTTCCAGCCATGCCGAGCGAACCAGAACTACGCCGTGCCCCACTGATACTCGAACGCTGTTTGCGGAACGCTGAACGCTGAAATCTGTACCCACCACTTCAATGCGCGCCAGCTTTGCTTCGACGACCCAACGCCTCGGGCCCCCCGGAACCACGTGCACGTGCAATTCACCCTGCTCAAGGAGCACCGAAAATTCTTGCGCCGTAGATGACAGAGCGCTCACCTTGCCGGCAGGTGCCAGCTCAATCCGAGAGCCATCCGAAAAATCAGTATGCGCCACGCTGTGTGGGCTTGTGCTCAGCGCTTCAAAGGCAGAGCCAGAGCGCGTGAGGAGTGGCCCGGGAAGCATCGTACTTGAGGTCGAGCGAACCCCAAAATATTGGAAACCCACCACGGCGAGCGCTGCTACGAGCAGAGCCCCAGAAAAGGCGAACCCAACCCGCCCCCACGACCAGACCGTTGGCGTCGGCGCAGCCCCAAGTGCGGAAAATACTCGAAGCTTCACCCGCCTCACAGCGGCGTCAGTCGCCGGATCTACGAGCTGGCTATTGAGCGGAAAGGCTAACCTTTTGGCGTTTTTCATGCTGGATCTCCTGCTGGCAAATCCATGTCAAGCACGGCGCGTACGCGCTCATGAGCACGAGCTACTCGCCGTTTAGCTGTGGCTAAAGAACAATGCCCAAGAGCCGCCACTTCTGCCAGCTCACACCCTTCCACCATGCGTAACATCCAAGCTAGGCGCAGCTCAGGTGCTATGGTTCGGAGCACGGTGTCGGCGCGGCTGAGTTGCAGCAAGGTTTCTTGGCCCGCCCCCGCTCCGAGCTTCTCTAGGCTTGCATCTCTCTCCCCCTTTTCTAGGAAGCCCAAACGCGAAAGTAACCGCTGGCGTCGAAAGCGGCGATAGATGCGGTGCGTGAGAATGCCCATGAGGAAGGCTCCGAATCGCTCAGGTGCCTGCAGTTGCTTGAGGTCTCGAAAGGCTTCCAGGAAGGCTTCTTGAGTTACATCCTCTGCGTCCGCTGAGCGGCCGAGCAAACGCAGGGCTCGCGCCAACACCGCTTTGGCGTGGCGATCATAGAGCTCTCGGAGTGCGAAGGGATCCCCGTGCAGCCCTGCCTCCACCAATTGCGCGACCGTAGGCTGCCCTTCCGCGTGCCGCAGGGGCACAACTTGGGCTATGGCGGGCTTCAAGGACTGAGCGGCGAACATTGAGGGCAAGGGCCGAGCTAGAAGGCGAAGGACGGTCAGCGTATTGGGCCCCGAAGGGCTTGGGACGGCTCACACAAAAGACACCAGAGATCTATTTCGTTGATGGGAGAGGCCGCGTGAGCCACTTTGCGGCGCCGGGGCCCAGTGTGCGCATGAAGACCCAATTCCGAAACCCTCAAATGCTTGGCTCTCTCGCCCTCCTATTTTTGGCCAATTGCTCGGGTGAGGCCGAGCTCTTTGACGCGCAATCCCTGAAGCTTGCCGAAAAAGTGGGCTTATCTTGCACTTTAGAAGGCGGCCCCTTCGACTTCACCACCAGAAACGTGGAAGAAAACCCAAGCAGCTGTGGGCTCGGCGTTTGCCTGGGCTTCGAAGCGCAAGTCTATTGTTCTTGCCGCTGCGACGGCCCGGAATCAGAAGCGCCATTCTGTCGCTGTCGAGCGGGGTTTGAGTGCCGTCGGGATGTGATTGTTGACTTGGGCGGCACCGATCTTAGCTACGTGGGCGGGTACTGCGTGAAGCCGAGTGTGCCCGCTCCCGTGTCGGCCCCACTTGAGCCAATGAAGTCACAGTAACCTGTCATTCAGCTCCTCGACGCACCAGTGTCCAGACAATTACGATCAGCCGTGGCGGGGGCGCACAGAACCCCTTTCATTCGGGTTCGACGCCATCTATGAGACTCCGTCTCTATGGGAGGTATTAGAATGGCTCGGTTTTCAGAAGTGCTTCGGGGTTCGATCGGTCTAGTTTTTATGTTCGGGCTTGTTTCGAGCTCTGGCTGCGGTGGCGTTAGCTCTGGAACATCTAGTTCCGGCGCCCCGGCCGCTGGCGGCAGCGCCATGGTTGGTGTGCTACCGCAGGGGACCGGTGGCAAAGGGACCCTCGGTACTGGGGGTGGAGGCCAAGCTCCGGCGGAGGCGGGCGTTCGGGCATACATCGCGGCGATCCCGGGAAAGGCCTGCCTTCGTCAAGGCCTTTCCAATTTTGGCAACCCGGCGCCGTCAAACACCCAAACGGAGGGGGTGCCGCTTAGGAATGGAGTCGACGGTGCCGTCGTGAATTGCACCATCACAGGCACCGATCCATCTTATGCATTTTCGGTAACTGCTGGCGCCGCAGGTAGTTCAGTGTTCCTTAGCGGGACGGTTACAAATGGTACGGGCACCATTGCCTCGCGCGACGCGGTCTTCTCGTCGGAGGCATCGGGAACTCAGACCAATATTGAGCCCTGTACGGCTCGCACCCTCCCCATGCCAGGAGCGTCCGAAAAGCTTCGGATTGGTGCAGGCGAAATGTTCGCTGAAATCAATTGTCCCTCCATCCATGATGAAGGAGACCCGATGACTACCAACTGCAATGCGCTCGGCGTTCTGGTGCACGTGAAGAACTGTGGAATGTAAGAGCTGAGGACGTTATGCCGCTCACGATTCGCCACCTTACCTCTGAAGACACAGCCCTGATGCAGTCCTTGCTCGCAACATTCGGCGAGGCATTTGACGATCCTGCCACATACAGGGCAAAGCCTGCCCTGCATCAGCTGCTGGTCGGGCCTTGGATCTGGTACTGACGGCGGAGTTGGGCTGGTGCCATATGTGCCATGTGCGGAGCGCGAGTCACGCCTGAGGTATCAGACGATCCTCAGGTCCTCGCTAGTATTGACGAAGTAGTATCGTGGCACAGGGCTTGCTGGTGCGGCACCCATGATTCGAACTCGACTTGGTTCTTGGCACACGCTCTTTCTGGCAGCGCTTGGGACAGCACCGTTGGGCTGCGGGGGCGCTACCACCTCGGTGGAAACGTCACCGGCCCCAAGTGGGCGTGGCGTGACGGGTGGCTCGGGGGGGGTTGGCGTGACGGGCGGCTCGGGCGGGGAGCCGAGGCATGCGAAGTGGAGCTGCACGAGTCCGACGCCGTTAACGGGGGTGGATACTGGCTACGTGCATTGCGCCGAAGGGTACACGCATCGAACCAAGCAGGTGACTTGTCCGTCGATCTACCCGCGTGCGGGATCACAGATCCCAGCTGACGCGAGTGGCGGTGCAGCAGGCGGTGGTGCTGCGGGAGCGGCGGCTACGGGAGGTAGTGCGGCTGGGAGTTCGGGGGGCGGAGGTGCGGGAGGAATTCAGTTCGCTTGCTCCGAGGATGCTGACTGCAAGGAGAAGCCCCATGGGTATTGCCAGTTTTATCCCGCACACGAGGCATCACCCCTGGGCCCTGCCGCGCCGGCTCGCACGGTGTGTATCTACGGCTGTGTTACAGATCAAGATTGTGGGGCGGGATCCATCTGCCAATGTGGTGGGAATATCGGAACTTGCGTTGCATCCACGTGTCGCACGGATGCTGATTGTGCCGATGGCAGCTTGTGCGCGGGCGGCACTGATTACAGGCCAGATGTGTCTGGGTGCGGGGTCGAGAGAGGGAATTTCCCCTATTCCTGCCAGCTTCCCCAGGAGGGCGCCCATTTTGCGTCGACAACGCACACCGCCAGGCGAGCCCAACTGAGTCAGCGAGCTGGCTCGCTTCCCCCGTATTCGTGAGCTCGTTGGATAAATTGGACGCCGGAACTCGCCGAGAAATTGCTGCCCACTACACGGAGATTGCGCTCATGGAGCACGCGTCAGTTGCGGCGTTCGCGCGCTTCTCGCTGCACTTGATGTCGATGGGAGCGCCAGCGTGGCTTCTCAGCGAAGCACAACGCGCCATGGGGGACGAGATTGAACATGCAATGGCGTGTTTCGCGCTCGCGAGTAGCTATTCCGGAAGCAACGTAGGGCCTTCGCGGCTTAGGCTGGCGGGTGCGTTTGAAGACGCCGGCACGCTTGAGATCATTGTTACCGCCGTGAAAGAGGCCTGTTTTGGCGAAACTGTGGCTGCCATTGAAGCGGCAGAAGCTGCTAGCGTGGCAACGGTACCGGCTGTGCGGGAGTTTCTCTCCCGGATCAGCGATGATGAGACTCGGCACGCAGAGCTCGGGTGGCGTTTTCTGGCGTGGGCGTTGGAGCACGTGGGCTCTTCCAAGCGTGCGGAGCTGACGGCTTCGTTGCGGGAAGTTTTGCGCTTTGAGGTCGCAGAAGCCAACCAGCAAGGTCGAGCCGAGAGCGGCGAGAGTGCGCGTACAGTCATTCTTGGCACGCACGGAATTCTGTCCGCTGCGTCGCGGGGTGAGCTTAGAGGGGCAGTACTCCGGGACGTAGTCACGCCGGTTCTGAACTCGCTGCTGCTGGAATCGAGCAGTTCCGAATCAGTGTTGGTCCCGGAAACTGGTGGCGCTGGCGTGGCGCTTGAGGCCTAGTACTGGCAAGAGGCTAGCGTGAAACCTCGTACCCTCGACGCTTGCCTACCTTCTGGGCGAGCGTTGTCTTACCGCACTGCCGGGGCCCATGTACTAGAACCAAGGGCGAGTCCTTGAGGGACTCTATGAGCCCGGGCTCGGAATAGCGCGGATAAAGGGCCACCGACATCGGCCAATTGTAACCTTTGGGTTCGGCTAATTGAAACCTTTACTCACGGCCAATCGAAACTTTTGGGTGCGGCCAATTGAAACCCGGAGGGTTACCCCCCAAAGCGCGGCCTGGTAGCGAGCCATCCCCCTGGCGTAGGCATTCTCCGCCGTGCGGCTATGTGACGCGCCCGCTTCCTCAGCTCGCCTTCAAGGCCGAAAATGGGCGAATTTTGCGCAGTGCCACACCATTTTTGAGCTCTGCCCGGCGGAGGTCGAATTGATTCTGCAAATTCAACCAGAACTGCGCAGAAGTGCCCGTAAAGAACCGCTCTAGGCGCAACGCCGTTTCAGGAGTGAGCGCCCGTGTTCCATTGAGTATGCCCGTGACCCGATTGGCGGGGACGTGCAGCGCAGCCGCTACTGCATTTGCAGAAAGACCCAGTTCGTCTAGCTGTTCTCGAAGCACTTCCCCCGGCGAGACGGGGCGCATTCCATTTTTGATCATAAGACGTTTCCTTCAGTGGTAATCGACAATTTCAACGTCGTAGGCGTCCCCATCTCGAAAGCAGAAGCAAACGCGCCATTGGTCGTTGATTCGAATCGAGTACTGCCCCTTGCGATTTCCCTTAAGGGCCTCCAGCCGGTTACCTGGTAGCCCCGCCAGATTGTCCAGAGATGTTGCCGCTTCAAGGATAGCTAGCTTGCGCTCAGCTTGAGCCCGAAAACTGCTGAATGCGGGGACGGACTTTCCCTCCCAAAGCGCTGCCGCCTTCTTGTCAAGAAAGGACCGAATCACACGTTCGCTAAGCTAGCGTGTGTTACACATTACGTCAAGCGTAATGCACTCAAAAGTCCAAATTTCGCTGCCGCGCTGCCACTCCTCGCCGCTCCAGCACTTCCTGTTGATTGCGGCTAATTGAACCCTGAAGGGTCCCCCCCTAAAAGCGCGACCTGGGAGCCAGCCATCCCCGGGCACCCTGGCGTAGGCATTCTCCGCCGCGCGGCTGTAAGATGCCCGCTGTGCTTCGTTCGGTTCTCCTTTTCCTTCTCCTATTGCTCGTCAGCGTGCCTTGCCGTGCGGAGAACACGCCGGAAGCTCCCACGCCGCGACAGCACGTATCTGCACGCCTCCTGTACGCGGTGCCGACAGTTCCCAACAACTGCCCAGCACAGAGTGTACTCGAAGCGGCGGTGTCGAATCGCCTGGGCTATCAAGCGTTTGATCCCAGCGCCGCTGCCATCTTGTTGGCCAACGTGGAAATGAATGCCAGGGGCCTTGTTGGCAAGGTCAGCCTTCAAACTGAAGAACGCACCGAGGGCGTGCGCGAACTTCGCACGAGCTCTTTCGACTGCAATGAGCTCATTCAAAGCATGGCCTTGGCCATCAGCGTAGCGCTGGATCCGCTGCTGGAAGCTTCAGAGCCCCCAGCGCAACCAAGTGCCACGCCCGCTCCCGGCCCCTCTCCAGCTGTAGGTTCCGGGCTCTCCGCGAGCCCCATGCCCGCGCCTCTGCCCGCTTTCGCTCCAACATTTTGGCCGGCACCTGCACCCGCTCCACCACCGCAAGCTTCTGTCTTTCCGTGGCAGCTTGAAGCTGCCGCCGGTGTTTCGCCTTCGTTGCTTCCAAGAACTGCCTATGCTGCTTCATTGGGGTTGCGCTACGCGTCTTCCGGCCTGGAAATAGGCGCGGGCGCACTCGGCGCTTTTAGCCCAAAGCTCGTGCGCCCAAACAACACAGGGGTTCAGGCCAATGCTTGGCTTGGCCACGCTGAGGTGTGTGTTCCGTTTTCTTTTTTTGCCGCTTGCTTGCCGAGTTATGTGGGCGTGGTTGCGGCCCAAGGCTCCGGCTTTGCGCAGAACTATTCGGAGACCGAGTTCATGGCCACCACGGGCCTCGGCGCCAGTGGTCGACTGGAAGTCTCAGAGCGCTGGGCGCTCAAGCTCGGTGTCGCTGGGCTCGTGAGCTACGCACCTCTCACCTTCAAGACGGATCGCTCAACGCTCTGGCAACAGCCTCGGGTGCTCACCCTATTTCAGGCAGGCGCGACATTTCGGCTCTAGCCCCTCTCCGGCCGAGCTTGAAAGGCGCATAAACCGCGAAAAATCTAGGCCTCGTGAGAAAGTTTGGGAATGTAGCCCGGGCTCGGTCAATCTCCTTGTGTGACCAGCCGAGCACTCGTGGGCATGGGGTCCGTCGAATGCGCGGCGCAGTCCGATTTTGGAGTTTTCTACAGCCAGCAGGTGGATTTTGTTTGGCGCAGCTTGAGGCGCCTTGGAGTGCCGGATCGCGACCTTCCTGATCTCACGCACGATGTATTCGCCACTGCCTGGCGCCGCTTTGCAAGCTTCGACCACTCACGCCCGCTTAAGCCCTGGCTCTACGGCATAGCCCACAAGACGGCTTCCGCTTATCGCCGCAGAAGCTGGTTCCGAAGAGAATCTCTCGAAACACCCACTCTCGAACCCACAAGCAAAGAAGACACCGAAGCCTTGCTTGACAGTTGGCGCGCACGGGTTCTCATCGACAGAGCCCTTCGTACGCTTCCGGATCGCGAACAAGTAGTTCTTGTCCTCCATGATTTTGAAGAGCAGCCCATGTCCGAAATCGCACTTGCCGAGAACATCCCATTAAAGACCGCCTATTCTCGGCTGGCCCGAGCGCGCGAACGCTTCACGGTGGCAGCTCGGCGTTTGGAGGCGACCGTACCCATGCTTTGGAGGACCCATGACGGAATCTAAAGAAAGCCTCGCTCTTATTGCTGGCCTTCGGAGCCTCGAAGAACGCCAAGCACCCGCTTCCGTGCGGCGTCAGGTGGCCGAACGTTTGGAGCACACGCTTTTTAGTACGAAGCCGGAAAAGCAGCTGTTGCCAGTGTTTCGTTTTCGTTTGGCGCCGCTCTCGTTCGCGATGGTCGTTGTGGGCACGTCGGGAGTGCTTTGGGCCTCGGTGCACGCAGTGCGCGCGGTGTGGTCCCCGAATGTCGAAGTGAGCATGCCTGTTCAGGCTGAAAATCAAGCTACTTCCAAGGTAGCTGCAGCACATCGCAAGCTTGCTAATCGCAACGCTAGCCCAGCACTCGCTGTGCCCGCACCGCCGGCTCCGGAAGAAGCAGCACCTGTTTCGCCTGTCTCGCCAGCGCCACTCACGTTGTCTGCAAAGCCTACACTCCCCGAAAATGCATCCGCTGAGCAGCAGCTACCCAAACCCGCCAAAACTTCAATAGCTTCGCCGAGTCTTCCCGCAGTCGCAGCTTTTGAACTCCCATCGTCGGCAGCCGCCGCAACTCCTGGGCTCCAAGAAGAGCGCGCCATTCTGGATCGCGCCCGCAGCTTCATTCGAGCTCGGAATTCACACGCAGCCTATCAAGCGTTAGCCGAACACTCAGCAAGGTTCGCCAACGGGCGGCACGCCGAAGAGCGCGAAGCGCTGAGAGTATTCAACGCCGCTCTTCGTTCGCAGGCTGAGGGCCGTGCGGCCGCCCTCAGCTTCCACAACAGATATCCCCACAGCTTGTTTTGGCGAGGGATCGCCGAAGAGCTTGGAATTCAATAATCGAAACTCAATAACGTTCAACACAGGCACCCTGGAGTGCTAAAAAGGATCATCCCATGACACATCGATGGCTCATCGGTATTACAGGTATTGCTTTGCTCGGTGGTTGCGCAGGCCAAAGCGTGCTTGTGGGCGAAGAAGGCACAACCTTGGAGGGCTCTGGAGGCACGTCCAACATGGCGAGCAACGCTAGTGGCGGGCAGCTCACCGGTAGCGGCGGGGCCCCCAGTGTCGTCGTAACGAGTAACAGTGGCGGCGCGAGTGTCACCGGCACAACCGGCGGCTCCACTTCCGATACCGGTGGCTCTTCACCGTTCCCTGTGCCGCAGCAGCCCGCGGACATTTTGGGTTGCACTGGCGGCGATGCCGTAGCGCTTCCACCAGCAGTGGTGGCCACACGCTTGGCTTCGTTCATCTACCAAGGCGCACCGGATGCATCGCTGCTCGCGGCCGCAAACTCAGGTGCGCTTTCCACCACAGCAGGCATTGCGTGCCAGGCACGACGGATGCTCGGGGCGCCAGAAGCGGAAGCCGGCGTGCGCGAGCTCTTTCGAAGCTGGCTTGGTTATGGCCCCACCCCAGCAGCCAATGCTCGCTACAGCGTCGATAGCGCAACCTATCTGGCCATGGTCGAAGAGACAGATAGGTTCGCCAACTACGTCTTTTTCACGCCTGCGAGCAGCTTCGAAGATCTGTTGACCGCGCCCTATACGTTTTTAGATGCAGCGCTAGCAGCGCACTACGGCATCACATTTCCGGGGTCAGCGCAGGGGTTCGTGCACACTCCGCTCCGAGCCGAAAACGCCGGGGTCCTCACCCAAGGCGTGTTTCTGAACACTGGCGGCGTGGAGGTAAGCATTTCAAGACGAGGTACGTGGATCTCGAACCAATTGCGCTGCACGCAGATCCCACCAGAGCCACCCTCGGCTATGCCTCCGCCTCTTGATCCGAATTTTTCGGGCCGAGCGCAGCTCGAAGCTCAAGTCAGCGCTCCGAATTGTGCCGGGTGCCACCTGCTCATTGACCCCATGGGGTACGGCCTCGAATACTTCGATGGGGCAGGGCGCTTCCGCGCCAACGACAACGGTTTCTTCATCGATGCCTCAGGCACGCTTCCCAACTCAGATACGCCTGTCGCATTTTTGGGCGCACCTGAACTCGGCCACGCGCTGAGCCAAGACACCAGCACGCTCCGTTGCGCCACAAGCCAGGTGCTCCAGCAAGCACTGCGCAGCACCGCCCGCAGCGCGGAAGTCGTGACCTCGGGTAGCGCAGATGACTCGCTGCGCACGATGGGCTCTGTCTTCCAAGGCACAGGGAAGAGCCTGAAGGAGCTCGTGATCGCGGCGGTAACCACTCCTGAATTCCTCGCACCTTGAAGGTTCACGAGAGAACCCTCGCTGCTCCAATCAGCGTTGAATCGCCTCAGTGAGGCAGAGTTGCCACCGAGGCGACTGCGAGCGGCACGACTGTTGGCGTACGGATTGCACGCTCTCCGCTATGCAACATTTCAAAATCAATACCATTCCAACGCAGCCTAAGCCTCCCGGATCCCCAGTGCCAGGCCCGGGAGGCCCCGACCCGATCCCCAGCCCCGACCCAATGCGGCCCGATCCTGTCCGCTTCCCCGATCCTCCGGAAACGCCTGATTCACCGCTCCCTCAATACGAAGATCCTCCGCCCGTTCAGCCAATCGCTCAAGCCTAGGCGAAACGCAAACGAAGGGCTGGCAGCGTGCAGCTAGACGACTTCATCGGTACTCGCGTCGTGGTGGTTAGCATGTATACGCGTGCTCCCAATGCCTCCGACACGGTAAATGCAAAAATGCCACACCGTAGCGGAAGGGTATTCACCGGCACGGAGGCATCGGTTAGTGCTCGCCGATCGCCCTACGATTCCCATGCGGTTCTGGTTCTAAAAAGGCGCTGGAATGCCTCAACGGTGCACGGGCACGCATGTTGCTACTCCCGGTGAACGAGTGGCTCTACCCCCACTCCAGGAGAAGTCTTGATGTCCACTATTCGCATATTGCTTTCGATGACCACTTTGTCCACCGTACTAGTCTCCGCATCTGCATTCGCACAGAACGCAGACGGCGATAACCTAAATCCGGATGGAACGGGAAACTCACAGGGGACCAATCAACCGGGTCAAGAGGAGCCAGCAAATGGCGTCAAGCTTGGGGTCGGAACGGAACCGCAGGCCCTGCCTCCTCCGCAATCCGATAACGACGCACAACCTCAAGTGGCTGCTCCCGCTGTTGCTGCGCAAGGGATTACGGAACAAGCGGGCGTCGGCGGAACTCAGGCTTACGGCAGGGCCGGGGTACTGGAGCTCGGAGGTTTTGCCAACCTTACCAACGCCACTGACTATCTAAGCATTGGTTTCAATCCAACGATTGGTTGGTTCTTCATGGATAACGTGGAGATTTCGGCTATTTTAGGCGTGAATTACAGCAAACAGACGACCGTCAGAACACCCGCTACCGCCACAACGGCTGCGGTAACCGAGGACACCTCGGGTACCAACATCTCGCTCTTGGCGGAGCCCAGCCTACACATTCCCCTCAGCAAGACCTTGTTCGGCTTCTTGGGCGTTGGCTTTGGCATTTCTTCCCAAAGTGTGGACCCAGGGCCGGATGCAGGTACAGGATTCGCAATGGCACCGCGGTTGGGCATGAATGTCTTGGTTGGCCGCTCGGGTGTTTTCACACCTGCAATCCAAGGAACGTTCCAAACCACCGACGCCGTGCGGACCCCGCAAGGAACGATCCTGGCAGTAAGTTCGAGCGTTGGGGTCAACGCAGGTTACACGGTGATGTGGTGACCTAGAGGGGGCAGCCGGGGCGATGGCGCTCCCGGCTGCTCTCGGGGCGGGATGCACTACTTGGGAAGGGCAGACAGGGCAGCCGATACGTGCAAATGTCCATGTGGGTGCTTAAGCTCGCCATGGCGACGTTACCCGCACAGCGCCTACACTCGCGGGATTCGTGACGTTTGATTCATGGAAAGTGAGTGCCAAGTTGTCACGCGTGGGTACACTTGTTGGTTAATGCCCCCCTCACCGCAGCCTGCCCAAGCGGCGCGCAGATACGTGCGTGTGGCACCGCTCCCCAAGCGGCCCGTGGAGATCCAAATCATGGGCGCGGCGTTTCTGGATGTACTGGAGGCACGCGACATCAGCGTCGGCGGCGTTGGCGTGAACGTTCCCCACGGCTTCGAGGGGTGTAACATCCGGGCAGCCGTGCAAGTTATCATCAAGCTACCCGGCAAGAAGGCCTTCCTGGCGAAAGCCGTTGTCCGCCACGTGAATACTGCCATGTGCCTATTTGGTGTCGAGTTTACCGATATCGCGGAGGGGCACAGGCGCGATATCGGCCTGTACGTAGAGCAGATGATTGAGCTTGGGCGCAGCCGCTGAAGCTGAAGCTCCGAGGTTCGCGGCTCAACCCCCGCAAGAACACCCAGAAGCTTGCCATCGGCCCCACCCCCGAAGCATCCTCCCGGCCCGATGAATGAGCCCCTGCGCCCCGCCGAAACCGCCCCCTCGAATTTCATCCACGAAATCATCGAGGAAGAGCACGCGCAGGGCAAACACGGAGGCACCGTGTGCACGCGTTTCCCGCCGGAGCCGAACGGCTACCTGCACATCGGCCATGCAAAGTCGATTTGCTTAAATTTTGGGACTGCCCTGAAGTACGGCGGCAAGTGCAACTTACGCTTCGACGATACGAACCCGGTTGCCGAAGATGTAGAGTTTGTGGATTCCATTCAAGCAGATGTGCGGTGGCTTGGTTTCTCGTGGCCGGCTCCCACGCTATTTGCTTCGGATTATTTTGAGCAACTGTTCGCTTGGGCCGTAAAGCTCATTGAAGCGGGCAAAGCCTACGTAGATAGCCAACCATTAGAGAAAATCCGCGAGCAGCGCGGCAATTTTTACACGGCTGGCACCGAGAGCCCCTTCCGTAACCGACCCATAGCGGAGAATCTGGATTTGTTCCGCCGCATGCGAGCAGGAGAATTCCCAGATGGGGCGCACGTGTTGCGCGCGAAGATCGACATGCAATCGCCCAATCTTAACCTGCGCGATCCGCTCATGTATCGCATCCGTCACGTGCACCACCACCGCACGGGAG
Source organism: Polyangiaceae bacterium (assembly GCA_033763455.1). GTDB lineage: Bacteria > Myxococcota_A > Polyangia > Polyangiales > Polyangiaceae > JBBRRP01. The sequence continues at coordinate 176,159 of JANRKO010000043.1, read as the reverse complement.
ATGCTTGGTGCATTTACCCCATGTATGATTTTCAACATGGGCTCTCGGATGCCATCGAAAAAGTCACGCATTCGGTTTGCACCCTAGAATTTGAGGACCACCGCCCGCTTTACGATTGGTTCATAGCTGAGCTCGGCCTGGAGCCGCGCCCACGCCAAATCGAGTTTGGTCGGCTGAATCTATCGTACACCATCGTGAGCAAGCGCCACCTACAGCGCCTGGTGCGTGATGGGCACGTGGATGGCTGGGACGATCCACGCATGCCCACACTCGCTGGCCTTCGGCGCGGCGGTTACACGCCCGAAGCCATTCGAAATTTCATGGAGCGCATTGGGGTTTCCAAGCGCGACGGCGTGGTAGATGTGTCTCTGCTTGAGTTTGAGCTACGTGAAGATCTCAATGCCCGAGCACCACGCGCGATGGCCGTGCTTGATCCAATCAAGGTGGTGATTGAGAATTATCCTGAAGGTGAGAGCGAAGAATTTGAGGCCGTCAATCACCCGGATCATCCAGAGCTTGGAAGCCGCAAGTTAACGTTTGGGCGCGAGGTCTACATCGATCGCGATGATTTTCTGGAAGAAGCCCCCAAAAAGTGGTTCCGCTTGTCCATCGGAGCGGAAGTACGGCTGCGTTATGCCTGCCTCATCAAGTGCCATGCGGCCGTAAAAGATGCCGATGGCAAGGTGACGGAGCTCCGCTGCACCTGGGATCCTGATTCTCGTGGCGGCGCTCCGAAAGACGGACGCAAAGTGAAAGGCACCTTGCATTGGGTCTCAGCCAAGAGCGCAATTGATGCCGAGGTGCGGCTCTATTCGCGGCTCTTTTCCGCGGAAAATCCCATGGCGGGCGAGGGCGAAGACAGCTTTTTGAAGCACCTGAATCCCGACTCCAAAGTGGTGCTCAAAGGCTGTAAGTTGGAAGGAAGCCTCGCTGGGCTCCAACCTGGAAAGCCAGTACAGTTTGAGCGCGTGGGTTATTTTTGTGCTGATATCGAGTCGCGTGAGGGCGCACCGGTGTTCAACCGTACGATTACGTTGAAGGACGGATTCGTTAAGGGCTGAGCGCCAAATCGCGCATGGTATACATTGGTTGGACCTCGGAGCTATCCAGCTCGTCGAGCTTCGTGAGCCCTGTGCCAATGAGCACTGAATCCAGCCCAAAGTCTACAGCGCCTCGAATATCGGTCGGCAGCTGATCCCCCACCATCACCACGCGCCGCAGCTCGGTTTCGCCGGATAGCTTCAGCGCTGCCTCGTACATCGGCCGGTGCGGCTTGCCCAAGCGTTCGAACGCCAACGTGTGTCGTGGGTAACGCAACTTGAGCGCGGCCTCGATCACCAGCGCGACCGAGCCGCTGGTGATTCCGTAGGCGTTTTCCCCTCGCAAGTACATAAGGTCGGGATTGGGCAATACCAAACGCATGCTCTGCCCACGATCTAAGCGCCGAAACAAAACCGTAATAACGTCATCGATAGCGAGCCTCAAATCGTAACCCGCATCATCACACACAGCCAAAACTTCGGCTTCTTCCGTGGTCGCTTCCACCACGCGGCCGCCCGCCTGCCTCACGTAATCACAGGATTCGCCAGTGCCCAACACGATGGTGGGTGCGCCTTGAAGTTGATAGCGCTCAAAATAGCCGCTCAAAAGAGAACCTGAAGTGACGATCTGAGAAGCTTCCACTGCCAAGCCGAAGCCCTGCTGCCGTTTCGCAATCGTGGCCGCCGAACGTGAAGCATCGTTCGTAACCACCAGAAATTTCTTACCCGCCAGTGCGATCGCCTGGAGAAACTCCGCCGCCCCCGGGAGCGCGGAGTTGGTGCTCACCAGTACGCCATAAGCGTCCAAGAGAAACACATCGTAGCGTTCGAGAAGCTCTGCGGCTAAAAGCGTTGGCTGCACGGCTCACATCTTGGGCAATGTTGGCCGCGCGCGCTACGGGCATAAACAACGTTGCGCCCACCCAAGCCGACTGTCTAAACCTCCCCGAGCCCACCGAGACTGCTTTTTCCGTGCTCCACAACTCCCAACTGCATAACCAAACCGTACCGGCGGCAGCCGCGGACAGCCTCAGCGAGGCCCGAGGTGTCACGGTAATGCCACAACCGGGTGCACTAGCGAGCACTGCTTGGCCACCAGGCAACGGTTCGGTTGCGCGCACCCCAGACGTGCGTTAACAGGGCTCAGCCCGGCGATCCACCGATTTTGGGGAACCGGCGTTCAGCGAAAGAAACTGTATGAGCAAGGTTCTGATAATTGGTGCCGGTGGTGTTGGCAGCGTAGTTGCGCACAAGTGCGCGATGGCCAAAGATGTTTTCAGCGAAGTGCTGCTGGCCAGCCGCACGCATGAGCGCTGCGTGGAGATTGCCGCCCAGATCAAGGAGCTACAAGGGCGCACGATTCAGACGGCTCAGCTGGATGCGGACAACGTGGCCGAAACGGTAGCGCTCATCCGCAGCTTCAAGCCCGATCTAGTTCTCAACGTCGCGCTTCCATACCAAGATCTCACGATCATGGACGCCTGCCTTGAAGCTGGCGTTGATTACCTGGATACGGCGAACTACGAGCCGAAGGATGTCGCCAAGTTTGAATACAAGTGGCAGTGGGCCTATCAGGAGCGCTTTAAGAAGGCAGGGCGCATGGCCCTGCTCGGCTCCGGCTTTGATCCTGGGGTCACGAATGTGTTCTGTGCCTATGCTCAAAAAGAGCTCTTCGACGAAATTCACTACGTGGACATTTTGGATTGCAACGCGGGTGACCACGGCAAACCCTTCGCCACGAATTTTAATCCCGAGATTAACATCCGCGAGATCACGCAACGCGGGCGCTACTGGGAAAACGGCGAGTGGAAAGAAACGGATCCGTTATCCCAAAGCTGGGTCTACAATTTCCCAGAAGTGGGCGAAAAGAAGGCATTCTTGCTCTATCACGAAGAGCTTGAGTCCTTGGTGCTCAACATCAAAGGCCTCAAGCGCATTCGCTTCTGGATGACGTTCGGCGAAAGCTACCTCACGCACCTTAAAGTGCTCCAGAATGTGGGCATCACGAGCATTGAGCCGATCGATTTCAACGGGCAGAAAATCGTGCCGATTCAATTCTTGAAAGCCCTCCTGCCCGACCCAGCATCGCTCGCTAAGACTTACACTGGCAAGACCTGCATCGGTTGTTTGATTGAAGGGATCAAAGACGGCAAGCCACGAAAAGTATTCATCTACAACGTCTGCGATCACGCGGAATGTTACCGTGAAGTTCGTTCACAAGCTATCTCCTACACCACCGGAGTGCCGGCGGTTGTCGGCGCCACCATGATGGTCACCGGCAAGTGGAAGGGCGCGGGCGTGTTCAATATCGAACAGCTCGATCCAGTACCCTTCCTTGAGAAGCTGACCACCTCGGGCCTACCGTGGCACGTGCAGGAATGTTGAGCTTTGACCCGCATGACGTAGAGAGCCCAAGCTTCGTCTGTGATTTGGGGCTCTTGGAGCAGAATCTTGAGACGCTCGCGCGCGTACAGGAACGCACGGGCGCCAAGATCCTGCTCGCCCTGAAGGGCTTTGCGCTGTGGAGCGCCGCGCCGCTCATTATGCGCTACTTGAAGGGGATTACCGCCAGTTCAGTAGACGAAGCGCGGCTCGGGCGCGAAGAATTTGGAGGCGAGGTCCATGCCTACGCACCCGCGTATTCGGAAGCGCACATCGAAGAGTTAGTAACTCTAGCCGATCACATCGTTTTCAACTCGGTAGCACAGTGGTCCCGCTTCCGGGGCAAGCTCAATGCACGGCCAACGCGCGTTGAAGCTGGGATCCGCGTGAACCCCGAACACTCCGAGGTGCACGTTGAGATGTATGACCCTTGCGCCAGAAGGTCACGCTTGGGTACCACGGCAAAGTCACTTCTGGAGGCAGATCTTTCGGGCGTCGATGGGCTGCACTTTCACGCCCTCTGCCAAAGTAATTCGGACGCCCTTGAGCGCACGCTTTCTGTGTTTGAAACCAAGTGCGCCGGCATTCTGGGCCAGATGAAGTGGGTAAACTTCGGGGGAGGCCACCACATCACCCGGCCGGACTACGATATTCCTCGCCTCGAAGGCCTCATCAAGCGCTTTCAAGATCGGCACCAAGTGCAAGTTTATCTCGAACCGGGTGAAGCTGTAGCGTTGAACACAGGGTACCTAGTGGCCGAAGTGCTCGACATTATCGACAACGACGGCCGCATCGCCCTTTTGGATACTTCGGCGAACGCGCACATGCCGGACGTGATCGAAATGCCATACCGACCCGAAATTATCGGAGCATTTCCGGCCGAAACGCACCCACACCGCTACCGCCTCGGCGGCCTTACCTGCCTTGCCGGCGACATCATCGGTGATTATTCATTTCCCGAGCCGCTCAAGGTGGGTGATCGCTTGGTGTTTACGGATATGGCCCACTACAGCATGGTGAAGACCACAACGTTCAATGGCGTGCGGTTACCCTCCATTACGTTGGTGGATGCCAAAACCAAAAAGCTTAACGTGGTGCGGCGCTTTGGCTACGAAGATTATAAAAGTCGCCTTTCTTGACCCTCCTCTGGGGCGTGTCTCTGGGGCATGCCCCTGGTGAGTGAGCTCAAGTGACCAACGTTAGCTCAGCAGAGGCTGCTCAAGGGACCTCCGCGCGTACCCTAACCGGCACGTTGCTGCTTACCTTCGTGGAGAGCCTCGGCACCATCTTACTTGAGCGCGGCCTCTATTTTTTCACGCATTCGCGCTTTGGCTTTTCCAGATCTGAGAATCTGGGAGTAGCGTTTTCGTTTGGCGTGTTTTACGTCGTAGGAGCGCTCACTAGCCACCGCTTGGCGGTCTGGTTCGGCGAACGCCGCGTACTTTTCATCAATCTTTTGCTGCTTCTTGGCACTCACTTGGTGCTCACCTATCAGCCCACAAGCATCACTATTGTGGCACTTTTTCCGCTGGTTGCACTGCTTCAGGGCATGAAGTGGCCCCTGATTGAAACCTTCGTAAGTGCGGGGCGCACACCGGGGGCGATGTTCCGCTTGATCGGTTACTTCAATGTGAGCTGGGCCATCAGCGTGCCGCTCGGCCTTGCCGTGAGTGGCCCTCTGATTGCCGCCAATTCACCTTCATGGCTATTCGGGCTGGCGGCAGCGATCAACGTGATTGGCCTCAGCCTGTTGACCCTCTTGCCGAGCCGCCCGGTGCATCTGGCCGCGGATCATCCGGAGCGCCCAAAAGAGAGCGTTCTGTCCGGGTTCCAGCGGCTGTTGATCGCCAGCCGGTGGTCCATGCTTGCATCCTACTCGCTCCTGTTCTTGATGGCGCCGCTCATGCCCCAGGTGTTCACGGACTTGGGGCTTAGCGTTCAGGCGTCCACACTCGCAGCATCTTGGCTGGATGTTGTAAGGGTACTCACCTTCGCGAGCCTGGGCTTCTCCACGGCGTGGCAGGGCAAACGGCTCCTCTTGCTCGGTGTGGTGTTAGCTCTGCCGCTCGGTTTTGGCCTTTCAGTCTTCGCACCGAGCCTCAGCGTTGCCCTCCTCGGAGAAACCATATTCGGTGTGGCCTCAGCGCTCACGTATTACTCGGCCCTCTTGTATGCACTCGTCGTCCGCAATGCCTCGGTAGACGCCGGAGGCGCACACGAAGGGCTCATTGGGCTTGGTTTTGCCATCGGACCACTCCTTGGCCTTCTCGCCATTTGGGCGGAACCTCTAGCGGGCGGCGCGCTGCCAGCCATGTGCCTGGTGGCGGGCCCGTTTCTATTCGTGTGTGGCCTAAGCTCTCTTCGAATGTTGGTGCGCCCGGGTCGCGCTAGCGAAGCTTCGTAGCTCTTCCACACCCGCGAGGGCTTGCTAACTTCTTTCGCCCCGCTTGCCTAGATTTCCGGCTTTAGCGTGACTCGTACACGTTCATGCTGGGCAACTCTAACGCCGTCAGAAACCCGCCGCTGCCACAACCTGTATCAATGCCAACCACGTTCTCACCCGCCCAAAGATCGGTGGGATCTTCCGGAGTGTAGCCTGAGAGCTCCTGGGGCAAACATTCTGTGCGCGTGTGCCCGAACACGACCATCTTGCCGCGATAGTTGGTAAAGAAGTGCTGATCGCGCATCCACAAAAGCGCCAAGGGTTGGGGCGCTTCGCTCGGATGGCAAAAGCCGGTTTCCGTGCGCGGCAGGCCAGCGTGGACGTAAATCGCGAATTCGTCTTCGTACCAATACGGCAGGCTTTGAAACCAATCCACCACGTCGTCCGGGTAAAACTGCCCCGTGCGCAACATCATCTCTTCGTCTGCTTTGGGTCGCTCGCCTTCAGCCGGCACCGGCCCGCCAACAAACGAGCGATAGACAGCTAGGCAGCCGTTTCCTGGGGGTAAGACGAATTCGTCCCAGCCCTTTTCCACCACCCTCAACCAAGCGTCTTCGTGGTTGCCCCGAAGCGCCACCACCTTTGCGGGCGTTTGTTTGGGAAGGTTACGGATGTAGTCGACAACTTGCGCCGAATTGGGGCCGCGGTCAACGTAATCACCCAAGAACACAATGGTATCTTCGGCTGTAAGCTTGGGGAGACATGCGAGCAACTTGAAGAGATGCCCCGTTTCTCCGTGGATGTCGCCGATGGCGAAAGTGCGTCGAGCCATGGACCTTCAAAGGTAACACGAAGATCAAAGCGTGGACCATGCTCGAATTCATCCAGGCTTTTGCTAACAGAGGAGTGGGCTTTCTCAGCCGAGCTAGGGACTTCCGTCGGCCAGCTGAGCTGCAGGTGAGGCAACGCTTATCGAAGCTGGCTCCGGCAGCTCACGACGCCGGGTAGCTAGCTGCAAAGCTATTAGCCCCGCGAGCCCAACCGCCGCAGCGAGGGCCACGATTGGTGACGGCACGCCCAGCAGCTTAAGCCCCGAGGCAAGCAGCACAGTCATCAGCGGCGGCCGAATGTAGTGGTCCGGTGCCCGCGCCGAGAGGCGTGCTCCCAGGTAAACTCCGGGAATGGCCCCCACGATGAGAGCAAACGTCAGCCCGAGCTGTACGTCACCGAACAGGAGGTGCCCGAACGCGGCTGCGCCCACGAGCGGCACCGCCTGCACCAAATCAGTGCCCACGAGCTCCGAAGCCTTGAGCCTTGGATAGAGCAAGAGCAGAAGCACCATCATGAGGGAGCCCGAGCCCACAGAGGTAATGCCCACCACGGTGCCGCCGACGAGCCCAATCATGAGAGTTGCCCACGGACGCACGTGTAATGGGGCATCTGGCAGCGCCGGCTTAGAACTACGTGAATAGCTTAACACCGACTTCAGACTCAGTGCGGCAACTGCGACCAAGAGCGCAACCCCAAGAGCCAACTTCAAGGCATCTTCGACGTCGTGCGCACGCGAAAGCCGATTGGCCAACCAGGCACCTGCGAACGCCGTGGGCACGGCGCCGATTAAGAGCCATCGCACGAGGCCGTAATGCACCTTCCCCTTCTTCATATGCACGGCGGCGCCCACGGGCTTCATAATGAGCGAGGCCACAAGATCGCTCGACACGGCAGCCAGCGGGTGGATCTTGAACAGGATCACTAGCACCGGCGTCATCAGCGCCCCGCCACCCATTCCTGTGAGCCCCACGACGAAGCCAACCAAGAGTCCGGCAAAACTGATCGCGGGGTCAAAATTCATCGTGGTCCCTATTCTTGACTAAGTCTGTCGGATAACTGGACATAGTCTGAGCCACCTGAGAAGTCGCGTCAAATTGCCCATGTTGAGGCTTCAGGGCACGGCTCTTTTCCCCCAGCCACACAATCTCTACTGATATAGTCAAGATTAGGGTAGGCGCAGTTCCCCCTTGTCGGTGGGGCACTCGCTTTCGCTTTGCCCTTCAAGGCCTCGGGAACATTACGCGGGAGCTACGGCCCCGTGCACGCCTTACCGGGTTCTGTGCTGCACGTGGTGGTGCAGCGCCCGGCGTCCGCGCAGCTAAATGTGCAGCCACCACCGGGGCAATTGAAAGCACAAGACGCTCCCGCCCTACACGCCATTTGGCATCCGCCACCGGCACAAGTAGCCGTGCACTGCGAGCTTTCCGTGCACTCGACATTGCACCCACCTCCAGCGCACCCAAAGTTACATGTAGCGTTCTGCCGGCACGCGCTCGTGCATCCTCCCTTTTCGCAAGTGCCGTTGCATATCGATTGCTGGTCGCAAGCTTGGGTGCAGGTTGAAGGCGTGGCGGCGGCACAGGTCAAAAAGCAACCGTCCTTAGCGGAACACGTGCCACTGCCCTCGATTTGTTGCGCAGCGGAACCCGCCATGCCCGCGGCACCACCGTTGCCAGCACCGGCCATTCCAGAATAACCACTCGCGCCCGCCTGAGCGCCCCCGATACCTGTTGCCGCGCCCGCCTGCCCTGCTGCTGAACCGCCCGCACCCAAAGGAGTGCCGCCCAACCCTCCAAGACCAGCTTGGCTACCGCCCATACCTCCCGCACCGCTCTTCCCACCGGAGGCCGATACACCGCCTGCGTTGTTGGGCACGCCGAGCGCGGACTCATCCTTGCCTGAGCAATGCGATGCCCCGAATCCGCACCCTGCCAGTAGGAACAACCACACCAAGCTGCGACGCATATTCTTCCCGAAGGCTAGCACATCAACCGCGCCTCAGCGCTCGACGTCCTGAAACTGCGGCGTCGCGTTGAGTGCAATCCAGGTGGCCGGGTAACCGCGGTCAAATTCCGCCAACCTATCCAACTCTTCCCACACTTGAGGCGGAAGCTCGTAACTACCTGCCTTGCAGTTCTCAAGCATCTGCGCGGCGTCTCGCACTCCGGCGATTACAGCGGTGACACCAGGCGTTGCCAGGAGCCACGCCAGAGCCAACAACTGTGGTGACTCTGAAAGCCGCGTTGCAACCTCGCGCAGCCCGGAAGTTATCCGAAACCCCCGCTCGTGCCAAAAGCGAGGCACTTCAGCCTGCGCGCGCAGCGCGATCCGCGATCCCGCAAGAGGCGCTTCCGCAGGAGCATATTTACCGCTCAACATGCCGCCCGCCATAGGGCTCCAACAGATCATGCCCAGGCCCATGTTGCGGCAAGCCGGCAAGATTTCGCGCTCCACGTCGCGCGTAATGAGATTGAAGAGGTGCTGGGCCGAGCAAAACTCCGTTAAACCTTGCTGGCGTGCCAATAGATTCGCTTGAACTATTTGCCAAGCGAACAGATTGCTGCAGCCAATGTAACGCACCTTGCCCTGCCGAACGAGGTCATCCAACGCACGGAGTGTTTCTTCGATGGGCGTTTGTGGATCAGGGCCGTGGATTTGGTAAAGATCCAGATAATCGGTATTAAGCCGACGAAGGCTCGCCTCGCAGGCGGAGATTATGTGCTTGCGCGACAAGCCCCGCTGGAGAGCGGTGGGGCCGCGCCGAAAGAACCCTTTAGACGCTATCACCAGCTCATCGCGCTTCAGATCCTTCAGGGCCCTCCCCAAAATCTGTTCGCTAGCTCCATTGGAATACACATCTGCTGTGTCGATGAAGTTGCCACCTTGTTCTAAGAAAGTCCGCAAGATTTCATTCGCTGTAGATTCGTCGCAACCCCAGCCTTCCTGCCCAAAGGTCATTGTGCCGAGGCATACGCGGGAAACTGCAAGGCCCGTTTGGCCTAAATAACGGTACTTCATGGCCTAGCGCGCTTTCCCGCCCGGGTTCCCAAGAAGGCAGCGATCACCGCCACCGTTGAGCGCTTTGCCGTAAGGAAGGTTGGGGTCGACGGGCGCCAGATATACCTGACCGCCAGCTTTGGGTCGCGGCAAGACCGCACCACTCGTAACGGGCTTGCCCACGGTCGCGGACTCAAGCAGCACCACCAGATCGGCACCCTCCCAACGAAAGCCCCAATAGGAAGGGCCAAGGCTACCAGCGGGCTCACCTTTGCAGGCTACCGCCTCACCGCTCAGCGCCAGCGTGAGCTGTACGTTGGGGTCGGTGTTGGCTCTTTCACCCGACCACTGAAACGCCGGGTCCGCCGCTTGGCCAAGCGCTGCAGAAACGCACGCGCACGCAGTCCGCTTACCTCCTTCAGCGAGCTTGAGATCGTGCCGAGCCCCGATCAAAGCGGTTCCGGGGGCAGAAGTGTAGGCGTCTCGATTAGTTGGCGATAGTTCGCCGTCTGTTACAACCTGAGCATCTGCGGCGCCGAAACGCCTGGAGGCAGCGCCTTCCACTTCGTCAGCTGGCGCATTGGCGATCTCCACCTTGGCGGCAGCATCTCCTTGCAAGGATGCGTTGCATGCGGAAAAAGCGAGACAAAATGCAGGAACCCAAACTGTGTTGTTAGCCACTCGCACGGCACACAGGGTCTCACCAGACCGAGTGCCGTGGCAAGTTTGGCGGCTCAAAGTAGGGCGCAAAGGCTTGCTCAGCTGACCAGAGCGGGTTACGGCTGGTGCGCACACGATGGTGGATCTCGAGCTCCTTCGAGCCAAGTTGGCCGAATCGCAGGCACTTCGGGCCAAAGGCCGAGTGGTGGGCGTCACGGGAATGACCGTACGAATCACGCTACCGGGCGCCCGCATCGGCGACGTTGTGCTCATTCGCCGTTCAAAAGGCACGCTCGCCGCAGAGATTGTGGGGTTTGATTCCGGCACCGCCATCACGGTGCCTGTCGGTGACGTGGTCGGCGTTGGGATCGACGATGAAGTGGAGGGCACCGGGGAGGGGCTCATGGTGCAAGCGGGAGAAGCGCTGCTTGGTTGGGTTTTGGACGGTCTAGGACGCCCGCTGGATGGTTCCAAACTCCCGAGTGGCCTCGTGCCTGTGCCCGTAGATCGCGCACCCCCCAATCCCCTCTTGCGAAGCCCGGTGTGCGCTCCCCTTGCCACCGGAGTCCGCGTAGTCGACAGCCTGTTAACGCTAGGCGTAGGGCAGCGGATTGGTTTGTTTGCGGGCTCGGGCGTTGGGAAAAGTCTCCTGCTTGGGGCGATGGCGCGCGGCACCAGCGCGGATGTTACTGTGGTCGCCCTCGTGGGAGAACGCGGGCGCGAAGTGCAGGAATTCTTAGACAACTCACTGGGAGCGCTGGGCCGTGAGCGTGCAGTGGTCGTCGTAGCCACTAGCGATGCGCCTCCCATCGAGCGCTTGCGCGCGGCCCAAGTGGCCACAGCTTTGGCAGAGTTCTTCCGTGACGCGGGAAAGAATGTGCTGTTGCTCGTGGATTCGATTACACGGGTTGCACGTGCGCAGCGCGAAATAGGGCTTGCAGCGGGTGAGCCTCCCGCACGGCGAGGCTTTCCGCCGAGCGTGTTCACCATGTTACCGCGGCTTTTGGAACGCAGCGGCCAGGGATCCACAGGGTCGATTTCGGCTATTTATGCCGTGCTTGTGGAGGGTGGCGATATGGAGGAGCCCATCTCCGACGAAGTGCGCGGCATCGTGGATGGCCACATTATCTTGAACCGAGCCTTGGCCGCACGCGGCCATTACCCTGCGGTAGATGTGCCCCATTCGCTCTCACGCGTGATGCCAAAAGTGGTAACAAAAGCGCACCTCAAAGCAGCTGAAGCCGTACGCGCCAGCATCGCGAGATACGAGGCGCACCGCGACGTAATCACGCTCGGCGCTTACGAAACGGGGACTGATCGCGCATTGGACCGCGCCATTTTGGCCAAGCCGTCTATCGACGCGTTCGTCACACAAGGCCCTGAAGAGAGTGCGGACTTCGCGCTTACCTTAGAGTCACTTACAGCGCTTGCAGCCGGGCTCTAACACGCCGCGGCACCGAGAACGGCTCAGGCGCGATGGCGCTCGCTCCTACTTCGCGTCGAGCTCAGCCTCGAACTCAGCGAGCAGCTTTTTTGCTTTGCGGCTAAGCGACGTAGGCACCCGAACACCCACCACTACGTGTAGATCTCCACGGCCCCCACCGTCTACAAAGCGCACACCCTGACCGCGCAGGTGCAACACCGTGCCAGGCTGCGTCCCAGCCTTGATGTCCACCTCTAGCTCCGATCCGTCCGGCAACACCACCGGAATGCTGGTACCAAGCGCGGCTTGAGCAAACGAAACCTCACGGCGCGTTGCGAGATCGGCTCCTTCGCGCTGAAACGTATCATGCGGCGTCAGGCTCACGTCCACATAAAGATCCCCCGGGGCCGTGCCCGCCACCCCAGGCATGCCCTGAGCAGGAACGCGCAACCGCTGCCCGGCATCAATCCCCGCAGGGAAAGAAACTAAAACCTTGCTCCGCCTTTCGACACTGCCGCGCCCCGCACAACTTTCACACTTATCGGAAATGACCACGCCACCGCCGCGACAGCGCGGACAGGTGGTTTGGAACATGATGAACCCTCGCTGCGTCGCAACCTGGCCTGCACCACCACATTGAACACACGGCTGAGGTTTGGTGCCTGGCTTTGCTCCCGAGCCCGCACAGGTTTCGCAGGGGGCCGCGCCCACGACCGTGATTTCCTTTTTGCAGCCCGTCATGGCCTCGGCCAGGGTGAGCTCCACCTCGACCCCTACGTCCCGGCCCCGTTCCGGTTGGCGCCGGCGGGAACCTCCGTTCCCCCCAAACCCCCCAAAAAAGTCTGAGAACATGTCCTGAAATTGGCTCAGCACATCCCCCATCCCGCCATCAAACCCGCCGCCCATTTCCGCGGCGTGGCCAAAGCGATCGTATTGGGCGCGCTTCTGGTCGTCTGAAAGCACAGAATAGGCTTCTGTGGCTTCCTTGAACTTCGCCTCAGCCTCAGCGTCCCCAGGATTGCGATCTGGATGGAACTTCAGCGCGTTCTGACGGTACGCCTTCCGAATTTCGTCGGCACTGGCCCCCTGTTGTACCCCGAGGACTTCGTAATAATCGCGTTTCTGGCTCATCGACTAAACCGGGGCAACTTGCCGGAGGAAGGTAAGTTCGTTCGTTTTACTGTCAACTCGGCTAATTGCGAGTTTCCGCTTTCACTTGATAGCCCAGCGCGGCTTGGCGCTGTGTGAGCGCACTGGCTGCTTGACGAGCCGGATCGTCAGTGTTTGAGACACCGAGACCAAGCTTTTCCTCCAACCGATCAATGGTCCAGAGAAGCACTTGGTAGTCGGCTTCGCGAACCGCGGCCTGTTGCTGAGCATCTGCCAGCTTCTGCGCTAGATCAGCGTTTGGCGCTTCCGCCGCGGCTGCGGTGCCCAAAGGCTGAGAGCTCTCAGCTTTGGCAACCTCAAGCTCCAGTACCAACGCACGCCCCACCGTGCGCGCCTGAGACAATTCGCTTTCCAGCCGATTAAGCTCCGAGGCCTGGCTTCGGAGTTGCTCCTCAAACCGGGCGAGCTCCACTGCGCCGTCGACGTCTTTCACCTGGTCATAGGTTGCCAAGCGCTCAGCTTGGACCTTAGCGAGGTTCTCAAGCTCGGCGATCCTGGCCTGAACCTTCGCAACAGAATCTTCGACGAGCCCTTGTGCCTTGGCTCGTGATTCTTCGATCAGCTTCTGCGCTCGCGCTTCGGCCCCTTCTATCTGCTTCTGCGCTCTTAGCTCGGCTTCGCTTGCGGCCCGCTTCGCTTTTGCCTCCGCCTCTTCAGCTATCTTGCGCGCGGCTGCCTGCGTTTCCTCGGCTGCCTTCCTTGCCGCTGCTTGAGCAGCTTCAGCCACCGACCGCTGACGCCCCAACTCCTCTTCGGCCTTACCCTGCTGGATGCGCAAGGCCGCCGTCGCGTCCCGCAACGCAATCGACTCCACTTTGGCTCGATCGCGCTCGGTCGTCATCAGCTTCAAGGAAGCAGCCAGGGTCGCATTCTCTTCGGTGATGCGCCGCAATTCTTCTTGAGCCACTGCACTTGGCTGGCTATCTCCGAAAGAGAGCCCAAGCTCCGCCAGCGGCAGCTGAACGAGACTGAAGGCTTCGAGCTCTATCGCCTCAAAAGAAGCCAACGCAATGAACGTCTCGGGCTGCTCCGCACCCGATTTGAGCAGCGTGGTGTCTACCGAGGGCACCGGTGTGCCGTCAGTCGCGAAATCAGCTACGGCATAGCCAACAAACGGTGCTTGGCCCAGCATGCGCACCACTGGGAACAGAGCGGCCACGGTATCGTAGAGTGAATAGTAGTCGAGCTCGGAAACCGCGGCGCTGATGCTAGGCAACAAGCGCTGCACGGCATCGACATTTTCGCAAACAATGAGCGCCGCCCCACGCCGAGCCAGGCTGCGCTTACCTCGCCGGAGCAGCTCTGCCGGCTCCTTGATGCTGGCAAGATCTTCTACGAACAGCAGATCAAAGCCACGGTGCCTCCCAGGCTCCGCAGCTAGCGCCTCCACCGTGACCTCTGAGCGACCCGGCCGCGCTGAACGAGCCGCGCGTGTTGCATCCGGATCCCAGACGCAGACGGAGGCCGCACCCCGAGCCAAGAACAGCTCTGGCAAGCGGCTCGCCGAATTTCCAACCAAAAGGACGCGCCCCCCCTGAAACAAGGTTTCGGCATAAGCCACGAGGGCGGCGGCTGAGCTCTGCTGGGCCATAGACGGAGCGGAGGCTAGCGAAGATCCCGCGTCAATTCTACTTGCCCAAGAGGTGGCACAAATCCCACAATTCTGCGACCCACTCCCCGGCGCGCAAGGCTTTGGCCGAACGCTGGGGGCGATGGGCGGGTGTCTCCTTGGGGAGTGTCCTTGTAACGTACCGAGCTCGACATGACGATTTTTACAAGAACGCTGGTTGTGGACGGAATCACGCCAGTGGGTGCCTACGCGGTGCTCCGCGCGGATAGAGGAGATGGATGTTTTCTGCTTGAAAGCGTAGTGCCCGGAGAACGCTGGGGGCGATACTCAATTATAGGTTATCGCCCGGAAGTCGCCATCGACCTTGTGGGCACGCCTGGAGTCGATCCTTTCGCCGAGCTTGCTCACCTCACCGCTCCCACCACGGCTAAAACATCCGACGTGGCCGCCCGCTTCGCCTGCGCACACATTGGCATGCTCGCTTACGACATGGTGCACTACGCCACCAAAGTCACGCCTTGGCCCACCTCCCATGAACCTGTTGCTCGCTTGGTCGGCAAAGCAACGGTTATTGTGTTCGACAACCTCACGCACACCGCCACCATCGCGGCGCACAGCGCCGAGGAGCTGGAGCGCGCCGCAGCTCACCTGGTGGGCGTGCCCGCCCTTGCGCCGATGGCCCCGCCGGACCCCGCCGCACTACCTTCGGACATTGCCGTAAACACTTCCGACGATGATTTTGGCGCTAGCGTGGAGCGCTGCAAAGAGTTCATTCGAGCGGGGGATGCTTTTCAAATTGTCATTGGCCGAACGTTTTCCGTACCTCGGGACAACGCCGATCCTTTGGACGTGTATCGAGCGCTGCGTGTGCTTTCTCCTGCGCCATATATGTACCTGTTGGAGCTGCCTGCACGTGGTGGTCTCGCAGCAACAGCCATCGCGGGCGCGAGCCCCGAAACACTAGTGCGCCTCGAAAACGGCAAAGTAACGCTCAGGCCCATCGCTGGCACCCGCCGCCGCGGCCGCACCGAAGCTGAAGATGCCTCCCTCGCGGCCGAAATGTTGGCCGATCCCAAAGAGCGCGCGGAGCACGTAATGCTCATTGACCTTGCGCGCAACGACGTGGGTCGCGTTTCAGAGCCTGGGAGCGTTCAATTACCCCAGCAGATGATCGTGGAACGCTTTAGCCACGTGATGCACATTGTGAGCGAGGTGGAGGGGCAGGTGCAAAAGGACAAAGGCCCTTGGGATGTGCTTCGCGCCACCTTTCCAGCGGGGACTCTGAGCGGCGCGCCCAAAGTCCGAGCCATGCAAATTATCCGAGAATTGGAGCCCCGCTCCCGCGGAGCGTACGGCGGAGCTATCGGCTACGTCACAGCGGATGGGGATCTCGATTTTGCCATAGCTATTCGCACCGTCGTAATGCGTGGCGATCGTTTCGAGGTCACCGCGGGTGCTGGAATTGTGGCGGATAGCGTGCCCGACCTCGAATGCAAAGAGACTCGCAACAAGGCCCGTGCTGCTCTCGCTTCGATCCACGCAGCGCGCCAGGCGCGGCGCTGAGTTTCATGCAAAGTTGGGTGCTTTCGTGGTTGCCCACATGGCTGCACGGCCCGTTCATGTGGCTTGTGCACCCGCACACCTTGGGCGCCCTGGCGCTGTTTTCGATCGGAACTTTTATTCTGAGCGCCGTCGGCGTTCCGTGGTTCTTCGCTAAAGTACCAGCAGATTTTCTCACACGGCGAGAACGGAGAGAACTTGGAATTGTGGAACACCGCCCGTGGTCGCGTACGCTGCTCCGGGTGCTAAAGAACCTGCTGGGCCTTGTGCTCCTCGCCATGGGGTTGGCGATGCTCGTCTTGCCCGGGCAGGGAGTGCTCGCTATCCTGGTGGCTCTCTTTATCCTCGATTTCCCGGGGAAACGGCGTTTTCAGCGCGCACTTCTCTTGCGCCCGCGGGTGCTTGCCCTCATCAATCTCTTGCGCGCCAAAGCGCATGAGCCTCCGCTCGAAGTGCCCGATCCAGATCACCCTCCGGTCTCTTCGCGTCGCTTCAAATGAGCGATCGCACTTGGCGCTTACCTCCGGCAAGCATCTGAAATGCGGTGTCTACAGCCAGCCAGCCTTCCGATACCAATCTGCAGTTAGCATGATACCTTCGGCAAACGGCACCTTTGGTTCCCAGCCTAAATCTTTGCGCGTTTCGGTGCTATCACACACCCACTGAGAGAATAGATCATTGCACTTCTCGCGAGTGAACATCACAGCCTGTTTGGTGGCTTTGCCATAAAGCTCGCTCCCCAAAGCCAACGTGCGCACAACGCGCTTTGGAATGGGCAAGCGCAGCCATGCCTTCTTACCCACAGCAGCTTCGGTGAGCTCAATCATGTCGCGGAAAGAGTAGACTTTGCCGTCATCTACAAAGTAGCCGCTGCCACTCCGCACGGCCGCACTCATCCCTCGTACGCACGCATCCGCAGCGTCGGGCCCGTAAATCATGCTGAATTTTGCATCAAGCGGGCTCGTGAGCGGTAACACCCCGTTTTTCACGGTCTTGAAGAAGATCAGCACTTCTCGATCGCGAGGACCGTAGATGGTTGGTGGGCGCACCATCACGCTTGAGAGGCGGTCCTGGTATTTCAACACAGCGCGCTCGGCCGCGAGCTTGCTTTCGCCGTAGGTAGTACAGGGCATCGGGCTGCGCTCACTCGGAACGGCATTGCCCTGAGCATCACTTGGGCCTAGCGCTGCCAAACTAGAAACCAACACGAATCGCTTAAACTGGGGCCCCGCATGCAGGGCCGCCGCCACGGCGTTTTCGGTGCCGCCTTCATTGATACGAAAGAATTCACGCTTACTGCTCGCCTTCACGACCCCCGCTGAGTGAATCAAATATTCCACACCAGCCGCCGCTCGTTGCAGGCTCTCGCGATCTTCTACAGCACCAAAACACAGCTCCACGTTGGGCAGCTTCTCTAAAAAGCTCGTGTCGCTCGAACGGCGAACCAAGGCTCTCACTTGTTTGCCAGAATTTGCCAGAATCTCCGCGATGTGCGAGCCCAAAAATCCGGTTGCGCCGGTTACAAGAACGGTCACGTTTTAAAGTTCCTTTTCGTAGATGCGGTACGTTTTGTAGATTTTGCCGCCCATCAGTTTGATCGCGACGTTCACAGGGCCGTTGTCTTCTAACGTCCAGGAAAGCTCGCCCCACTTGACGCCTGCACCCGCCCCGGCGTTGTTGAGCTCGGTGTACATATAGGTGCTTAGGCCCGCGTACTTTCGCACGTTGCGATACTTCTTCCGAATTCCCAGGATGGCGAGCCGCGCTGTCTTCGGCCGCTCCACCTTTAACCGCCACAATAGCTTGGGCAAGCCGAACGGAAAGAGCTTACCTCGAAAATCAGCGATAATCTCGTTCAGGTTGGGCAAGGCCACCGCCACGGCTGCAGGCTCACCATCGACATAACAAATATTCGTGAGCTCGGGCACCAAGAGCAACTTAAAATCCTCAGCCATCTTCCTGAGTTCATTGCGGGTATAGGGAATGAACCCCCAGTTGTCGCTCCAGGCGTCGTTGAACACGTCCATCACGATCCCCACGTCGCGCTCAATGTGCTCTTTATCCACGTGGCGCGAAGTAACTTCAGGTAACGCCGCAATCTCGGCATGCGCCTTTTTTGCCCGCGTGGGCACATCCCCCACGCTGTAACGCCATGCATACAGATCTTTTAGCTTGGTAAAGCCAGCCTTTTCGATCAATCCACCTTGGTACGGCAGGTGGTGAGGCATCAAGATCATAGGCGGCGTGTCGAAGCCATCTATCAAACAGCCGATTTCCTCGTTGATGCTGAGGGACATCGGCCCACGCATGCGCTTAATACCTCGCGCCCTCAGCCACCCCTCCGCGGCAGCCAACAACTCGTTGGCCACCTCTTGGTCGTTGACGGTATCCAAAAATCCGAAGAACCCCACGCTGTCTTGATAACGTTCAAGATGCAAACGATCGATCTGCGCTGAAGCTCGGCCAACAGGACGCCCATTTCGGCAAGCCGTGAAAAAGACCGCGTCGGCGTGCTCAAAGAATGGATTCTTCTTCCCTAAGCGTTGGGAGAGATCCATATCGAGCGGCCGAACAAAATTCGGATCATCGCGATAGATGTAGTCAACAACACTCAAGAAGTCGTCGAGCTTACCGCCAACCCCAGTTCTTTTGATTTCAACACTCATGACAGGCGGACACGTACGGCTCGCGCCAATGGACGTCAACCAGAACTCGAAGAGTGCCCGATTGCCCAGCGTTTGCCAGGGGGTATTGAGCAGCGGCTAGGGTCAGCCACCCTTGAGCACGCCATAGCGCTTACCGACCTTTTCAAAGGCTTCGAGGGCCTTGTCCAGATGGTGGCGTTCGTGCGTTGCCATGTAGCTCGTCCGAAGCATCTGATTTTTCGGCGCCACCCCAGGCGTAATGAAAGGGTTGGTGTAAATGCCGTGATCTTCAAGCAAATCGCGCCACATCATGATGGTTCGGAGGTCCTGGCGGACATAGATGGGGATAACGGCCGTTTCCGTGTGGCCAACATCAAAACCCAAGCGCCGCAACTCAGTGCGCATGTACGTGTAATTTTCACGTAGCTTTTCCAGGCGCCACGGCTCTTCTTGACTCACTTCGAAAGCCGCCATGGCAGCCGCCACCTGGGGTGGTGCCGCGCTTGCCGCGAACATGAATGATGGCGCGAAATGACGGATGTAATCCAGCACCTTGCGATCACCCGTTAGGTACCCACCGATACTTGCAAACGACTTCGAAAAGGTTCCGCCGATGAGATCCACCTGGTCGGCCAAGCCAAAGTGGTACGCCGTTCCACGACCACCGGGCCCGATCACACCGAGTGCGTGTGCATCATCCACAAAGAGGCGAGCATTGTACTTTTTGACGATCGGCACGATTTGATCGAGCTTGGCAATCTCACCCTCGGCACTGAACACGCCGTCGGTTACCACCAACGCCCCTTCGTCTGATTCTAGCTTTGCCAGGATTTTCTCAAGCGATTCAGGATCCGAATGGTGGTACCGGACCATGCGTGCGCCTGAGGCTTGGCCCAACCGCACGCCGTCATACAAGGAAGCGTGAACGTTGCGATCGATCACAGCAACCGTACGCTTGTTGGAAAGCAGCGCACACAGGCTCGCAATATTTACCTGGTAACCCGTGGTAAAAACGAGTGCAGATTCCTTGCCAAACCAGGCGGCAAGCTTCGTCTCGAACTCTTCATGGAGCTTGATCGAACCGTTCACGAGGCGAGACCCCGTCATGCTCGTTCCAAAGCGATCAATGGCGTCTTTGGCCGCCTGACGCACCTTCGGGTGGGTAGTAAGGCCGAGGTAGTTGTTCGACCCAAACATGGTGACGCGGCGCCCATCAATCACAGCTTCCGGCCCATCGTTGAGATCTAACGGACGGAAGAACGGGTAGATCCCCATCTTGCGCGCGTTGTCCGCGGCCATGAACTTGAAGCACTTCTCAAACACATCTTTGCCAGAGATGTTCGCGAGGCCTGCGCGTTCCTTGAGCGACTCATCCATGTCGGACGAAGTCGGCAGACTCGTGGAGACCGGAGCAACCGAGCCGTTGGCCCCCTCGGAGTAGGAGGCCTCCGTATAAGCGGCCGCGCCGTTCTTGTGCGCCCCGTTAGTGCTTCCATTGGTGCCTGCCTTCGCCACCCTCGGGGGTGGCGCAAAGCTGTCCGATTCGCCGATTCGATCATCCAGAGCCGGATCGATGGAGGGCAACTCGTGGCCGCTCAAAAGGATATTCCACGCTGCCTTTACACGCATGCGGGCGTCCAGCACGCCCTGAGCTGCCTTCATGACTCGATCGTCAGAGGCAATCCGCATGACGGACGGCCTCAAAATAGCCTTCTTCCCCTGATCTATTATTCTGTCTCTGAGACTCATTGAAGTTGGTCTTCCGTTAAGCCAAGTGTGGCGTGCAAGGCTTTGCATGCTCCGTGCCCAAAGTACATTTGGACCGGCGAGCGCGGGCGGACGCTACGCGACGAGGGTGAGTGAGTCAATCAATGGATGAGTCGTGCGGCCAGAGGTCCACACCGGGCAGACCCAATTCAACATCCATCAGATAGAGCCCATCGGGCGGAGCCGTAATCCCCAAATCCGAACGGTTCCCGCTTTTCAATGCGAGCGCGAGTGCGTCCTTGTTCAATCGTCCACGCGCTATGTCCACAAGACTGCCGACAATAATTCGCACCATCCGGTACATGAAACGGTTCCCCTCCACGATCACACGAATACAGCGTAAATCAGCTGGATCCTGCTCTACACTGACGCGGTAAATCTGCCGTATCGTGTCACGCCGTGAGTCATCCGCTGCACGGAATGCGCGAAAGTCATGTTCACCGACGATGACGCTGAGCGCTTCGGTCATCAGCATCTGGTTTAACCTGTTGGGGAGCCTCCACGTGCGCCCTTCCAGAAAAGGGTCTTTCACTCTGCTCTGCAGCAATCGGTAAGCGTACGTCTTTCTGACCGCATCGCGGTGAGGCAAGTATCCCGACGGCACGTGTGCCGCTTGAACCACACTGATCTGTTCAGGCAGATGCTGCGCGAGGCCCAATACCCAACCTCGTGAGGCAATATTAAGTTTTGTATCGAAGGCGACCACCTGCGAATAAGCGTGCACACCTCGGTCCGTTCGACTGACCCCTCGCACCGGCGAAGCACTCGGGTCCATTTCGCGGATGGCACCGTCGAGTTCTCCGGCGATGGTCCGTGCATTTTGTTGCCGGGCAAAGCCAGAGAAAATGGCGCCGTCGTAAGCGACCTTCAGGCGAACGCCCAAGCGATCGTGGGTCGGCACCTCCTCCCCGGCTGCCGCTGGGGTGTCCGCTAACATCTTAGTTGCCCGGCGCGCCGGCTTCGTTTTGAGAGGGCGAACTCTTGGCAGTGGTGCCAATTGGCGTCGCGCACCCGTCGGCAATCGCCTGGGTCCGTTGTTCAACCACTTGCGCACTCTCACGGGCGGCGCCGTCCCGCACGTCGTAAAGGGGCGCGTCGGGGCAGCTCGGGGTAATGCCGTCTTCACTACAGCCGCCCCCCAAAAGACCAAGGGAGCCGATGAGCCCCATGATGAGGGCTCTGAAATGTCGCAGTCGAATCAGCGGTGAGATCATCGCTTTGCTTTGAAGTTAATGGGCACTTGCGCGTCCATACAGCCGCCCTTGGGTGGTGGAAAAGACGAAGCTCTAAAACGCTGCACAACGCAACTGCTCACCGAAGAATCACCCAACTGATCGGCCACTACGTTAGCGCTGCACACTGCTCCGCTCGGGGCAATCCGGACCGAAACCCGCACTTGCCCTTCGAGCATAGCGTTTTGCCGCAGCGCGCGTTCATAACAGCCCTGAGCCTGGCGGGCGCGGCCCGCGAGTGCCACCTGCACCTCGGAGCTGTCCCCACCGCACGGGCCGGAACACCCACTGGGTCCGGTGTGCTGAGCCTTCTTAGCCGTTCCAGGCTCCGGGCCAGCATCTGGCGTTTCCTCGGGCGGCGGGGGCGGAGGTGGCGGTGGCGGTTCGGCCATCTTGGGCAGCCCAGTCTGCACCGGGGTCTTGGGCGCCTCGGTGGCCGGAGCTTCCGCTTTTCCGGAAGAAAGCTTCCAGTACAGCAATCCCAAAATGAGAAGAATCATCACTGCAGCAGCCGCCATGAAGGCGCCACTGCCACTCCCTTTTACGGGAGGCGGGCTGGTACTAACCATTAGGCCACTCCATTAATAGTTGAAGAAACGTGAGACATGTTGCCCTTGGCCATCGTACGTGGCCAACGTTCTTACGGAACCTCTGGC
Organism: Polyangiaceae bacterium; assembly: GCA_033763455.1. Classification (GTDB taxonomy): domain Bacteria; phylum Myxococcota_A; class Polyangia; order Polyangiales; family Polyangiaceae; genus JBBRRP01. Next base: position 153,843 of record JANRKO010000043.1, on the reverse strand, counting down.
GACCGCTCAAGGGCGGGCAACCTCGAAAACTGAATAAGCCCCGGCCGCAAAGATCGTGACCCCCGTATCCCCCCAAATCCGTCGATCAATTGCCTGTAGCGGGAGGCCCCCTATCTCTTCTATCGGCTTGCGGGCTGAATGCTCGATGACTAGGCGCGCCCCCGGGGCGAGGAGCGTTGGCCCGACCAAGCTTGCCGGAGCAGACCTCAAAAGCCCCCCAAGCACCCGTGCCGCAACGTCATCTGCAATCGCCCAGGGAGGATCACACAGCACGAGATCGAAGGGACCATACGTGCTCAGCCGCTTGGCGGAGCGCTCCACTGAAAGGGCCATGACAGTGGTAAGTGCTTCGACGCCCAGGGCCACAACGTTGCTGCGGATGGCAGCTATCGCCTGAGCATCTGCTTCAACAAAGATAGCTCGCGCGGCTCCACGGGATAACGCTTCAATTCCCAGCGCGCCCGAACCTGCGTAGAGGTCAAGGGTCACGGCACCGTTAAGGTTGGGGGTGAGCACATCAAACAGGGCCTGGCGCACTCGATCGGAGGTGGGGCGCGTGCGTGTATTGTTGGGCGCTACCAACCGTCGACCACCAAATTTTCCGCCGATCACCCGCACGCTCAGGTTTCAACCTTGGTCCACATTTGGCGCCGCAACTTCTGCCGAGCGCGATCCTTGTGCGTGATGATCCGAACGGCGCTCTGTGCCGCGAGCAGCTGCCCCTCCTGCCCCAAGCCCGGCAGCACAGTGGTGCCAACGAGGTAAGTTCCAGGAATTGGGCCACGCACCGGTTCTCCGCCGAGGCCCAGGTAGCCGGAAGGCTCAACCGCCCATTGCCACTGCATAGCTTCGGCTTCCGGAGAGCTTCCGCGAACGTGCACGCGATCCATCTCACGCTTACGCCCGCCCTCATACAGGTAGAGAGGAAGCCCATCGTGCGGGGAATCCACCATTACCAAGTGTTCGTTAAGGAAAGGGAAATGCTCGCGCAGCGTGTCGAGCACCGCCTCCCTGGCTTCCAACACGGTGAGCGGGCCGCTCCGAGGAAGCAACATCTCCGCCACCAGAAGCTTTTCGCCTTCCACGCCCGCTGCGGGGAGGAGCATCTTGGCATCGAACACCTGCAATTGTACCGGAGGGCGCCGCTGTGACCCCGCTGTGCTGGAATCTGGAAGTAGGAACGCGTGGTGCCCTAGCGGCTCCGGCAATAGCTTCTCTTTCACGACCACACTCACCACAAAGCGCCCAACCCTCGCAGCAACCCGCGGCCAAGATTTTTGAGCGTCCTTGGTGATGCCAGCGCCACCTGCCAACTCCGCCAAGCCTTCGCCAGGTAAATCGCACACAATCGCGCCGGCTCCCGTCGGCTCCTCATCGCCATCCAACCGCACCCCAACGGCGCGCCCTCGGCGAACCACCACCTCGCGCGCGCGCGCCTCAAGCCAACATTCGCCGCCGTGGGCTTTTATTCGGTCGACGAGAAAACGCACGAGCTCTTCCTCACCACCGGGCAGCTCTTGAACCCCACGCGTCCAAGATCCATGTAAACGAGCCAAAGCAAAGGGAGGCAGCTCCTCATACGAAACCGCAAGATCGCAGGCGGCAACAGCGGGCAGCCCTACAAGCTTGCTGAAGGGGTGCCCGGGCGGAAACCTACCGAGCAAATCTCGCGATTGGACCTTAGAAGTAAGCGGAAGCGCAGCTGCTAGCCTATTGGTTTCAAAGCGTTCCCAGAAGGTCCCTGGCGGCCAGGCGGCGTCACGTTCGAAAACGGCGTCTGCTGCGGCATTCACCGAGGCAAATGACGAATACAGCTCTTCCACCAGTTGCCGCACCTCGGGGAATTCGCGCTCAACCTCGCGCGCGAATAGCTGCATGTCGGGCGGAACCTGCACTCGCCTTCCGGTGCCTAGAAAGCAAAACATCGGGTCTAGATCGCGCACTCTCTGACGAAAGCGCTGCGTCTGTGCCAGCTCTTGAAGTAGCCGCTTGAACACTGGCGAAGAGGCAAACAACATCGAAAATGCTCGCCTACAAAATACACGTTGCTCGAACGAGTACGCTTGAGGCCGTTGGCCTTGCCCCAAAAGGAGCACGCGAAAATCACGGCGCGCTAAGAGTGCAGCCGCAGACAACGAGCCGAGGCTCCGCCCAAGAACCACTACGTCGAAGTGGCGCGTCACGCGATTCCTTGCACTCTTGCCAGTTGCTTCACGCCCAATCCACCCGTACTCGGCGCCGCTCAGCCAACCGATCTTCGAGCTGAACTTTGTTGAGCGCTAGGCGTTGAAGCACGTCCACTAGCAACCCGTGCTCCACCTTGAGCAGCCGCTCGGTAAGCGAGCGTTCGTCGTCTTCTGGCAGAACCTCAAGCGCGCGCTGAGCGATAATGGGGCCAGAATCGACCCCAGATTCGACAAAATGCACCGTGCAGCCCGTAAGCTTCACCCCGTAAGCAATGGCCTGACCTTGAGCCGACACCCCAGGAAAAGAGGGTAGCAGCGCCGGATGAATATTCACCACTCGATCGGGATACGCATTCAACAGCACCTCTGTAACGATGCGCATGAAGCCTGCGAGAACCACCCACTCTACTCCGTGGCGCTTGAGCTCGCGCACGAGTGCACCATCAAACTCCTCGCGCGAACCATACTCCAGATGCGAAATAGCGACAGCTGGCACCCCTGCTCTACGAGCTCGCTCAAGGCCGAACGCTTGGGCCTTGTTGGAAATAACCACGCACACCTGGGCACTCAGTCCGTCGTTTTCGATAGCGTCCAGGATTGCTTGCAAGTTGGTCCCATTGCCTGAGACCAGAACACCTAGTTTGAGCGGCTCCATGGCTTGGCTATCTCTCAGGAAAGCTCAACCCAGCTTGCAGCGTTCGCGTTGCCTGCGCGCAGCGCTCCCAACTCAAAAGCGCGCTCCCCCGCGGACGTCAGCGCAGCAAGCGCCGCACCGAGCGCACTCCGACTCACGACGGCAATAAGCCCGACGCCCAGGTTGAAGGTCTTTGCCATCTCATCCGGCTCAACCGGGCCTGTGCGTGCCAACCAATCGAATACAGGCGGCCGCTCTTTGGGCAACCGAACGTCCGCTACGAGCCCTTTGGGCAGAACACGTGGCAAATTCCCAACAATACCGCCGCCAGTAACGTGGCAAAGCGCGTGCACATCGGACCCAACCCGAGCCAGCAACTCACGCACAGCCTTCACGTAGATCCGTGTTGGCGTCAGGTAAACGTCACCGAGTGTCCCGCCGAGCTCCGGAACATGGTCGGAAAACGCGATGCCGGCCCGTTCAGCCACGGTGCGGGCCAGCGAATAGCCATTCGAATGCAGCCCGGAAGCCGCTACTCCGATCAAGACGTCATCCGGCATGACACGTTTTGGGCCAAGGATGCTGGCGCGCGCCACCACACCCACAGAGAAGCCAGCTAAGTCATACTCCCCATCCGTGTACATTCCGGGAAGCTCCGCGGTTTCACCGCCCAAAAGAGCGCACTCCGCAAGTTCACACCCGTGGGCAATGGAACCCACCACAGCCTCCGCCACTCCGAGATCGAGTCGACCACAACCGAAGTAGTCGAGAAAGAACAGCGGCCGCGCCCCCGTTGTCACCACATCGTTCACGCACATCGCGACCAAATCCTGCCCGATGGTGTCGTGCTTACCCGTTGCGAATGCCACCTTGAGTTTGGTGCCTACACCATCGGTGCCACTCACCAGTACGGGATCCGCAATATCCTTCGGAATGTCGCAAAGCCCAGCAAATCCCCCTATGCCTTCCAGCACGTGGGCTGTTCGCGTCTTCTGCGCGAGCGGCTTAATTCGCTCCACCAATTCATCTCCACGGTCGATATCGACACCGGCATCTCGATAGGTCACAGCCATGGCCGGGGCTTATATCAAGCAGCGCTCCAACGCACCCGTGGGCTCAGCGCTGACTACCCGCTCAGAATGGAAAATTCTCTAAATTTAGCCTATTACATAGCACAAATTCGCCACACCAATTTGTACCAGGGCATGGCCCTTTTTGAACGAAAAACTCGAGCGCCCTCGAGCGCCGTGGGGGACGCGGTTCGGCCGAGTAAGTTTCAGGCGGTATTCCCGGTATGGACATTTAGGAAAGCATATCCAGCTTGACGGTATGAGGGGCAAGACGTAACCTACTCTTAACTACCTAGCCCGTGTGCGCTTGGGGATTTGCTCAAGACCCGCGGATGGAGATCGTGACGATGCGTTTCCTCCTCATGACAACGTGCCTTGCCTTCGCTGCAAGTGCCTGCACATCATCTGTTTCGGGCCCCGACAGGCGAACGAACCCAACGGGAACCACGCCGACCACGCCCGTCGCCGGTAGCACTGGCGGCGCTGGTAGCGGGCCCGGGACGCCCGGCGCCGGTGGCGCGCCTTCCACGACAGGCGGGAACGGATCAGGTACTGGAGCAACGCCAGGGACCGTGGACCCAGGCCCGGTTGGCCCTATGGCCCCGGGTTTTAAAGGGTTCGTATGTGACGGCACTGAATCAAAGGCCCTTGGCCCTCGCCGTGCTTGGCGCTTGAATCCTACGGAATACGCAAACACCGTCACAGCGGCCCTGGTTGGCCGGCGCTCGAGCGCTCAGCCATTGCCGGCAGTCGCTGCGAACTTCGCCAATCCGCTTACCCAAGCGGACACCCGCTACTCCACCGAGTCAGGCCTCACCACCGTTTCCGACGCTGAGTTTCGTGCGTCTTGGACGAGCACTGCTGAAATTGCCAAACAAATGGTTGGGGCTGTTGGAGGCACCTGTTGGGGGGCCACCAAAGATGCGGCCTGCGCCGGAACGCTCCTCCAGGAGAAGGGCTCAATCCTCTTCAGGCGCCCGTTGGCTGCCGATGAGCAGGCTCACTACGTGAAGATCTTCACGGATGCTCTTGCTGGGGATCCCGCCCAAAGTGTTCCTGGAGTTCCAGTGGAAGAGGCCCTGGAGATCGCTTTTCAATCTCTCCTTCTCGCTCCCCAGTTCGTATTCAAGCCCGAGCTAGGAGCCGCTACGGGTACAGCGGGTGAATATCAGCTAACGTCCCATGAAGTTAGCCAGATGCTAGCTTACACCCTCACTGAGGCTCCCCCCGATGCTGAACTGTGGGCAGCGGCGGAGCAGGGAATGCTCACGACACCCGAAGCCATCAAGGCTCAAGTAGTCCGAATTATGGCCAGCCCGGGCGCCTATGGCGCGCGCAACTTCGTGACGGAATACTTCAAGTTGCGTGGGATTACCGGCGTCGCCAAAGCCGCCGACATGGGTGAAGCTTCGCCCTGTAAGTACGACAAGGGCCGTTTGGTGATGCAGGCGGAAGCGCTCGTGGACGACGTCTACACGAACAAGGCGAACGGCGGGTTTATTCAAGCGTTGTTTACCACGGCCGACACCTTCGTAGATTGCACCTCAGAAAGTATTCTGGGGCTCACCGGGGCTCCGCAGACATCTGCGCCTCTTGCGAAGATGGCGGCTCCAGCCGGTCAACGAGCAGGTTTTCTCACCAGCCCGGCATGGCTCGGGCAGATGGCGACCCGGGACGACACGAAGCCTGTTCGGCGTGGCCTGTTCATGAATGAAGATGTCCTCTGCCGTGAGATTCCGGCGGTGCCGATCGACGGCGTACCTCCGCTCGGAGACACCACCGATCTCACCATGCGTGAGAAGCTGGCAGTGCACGCGAGCTTCAACGCATCCTGCATGCCATGTCACTCACTCCTTGACGAACCTGGGTTGGCGTTCGAGAAGTACGATACGCTCGGTACCTTCAGGACGACGCATGTCGGCAAGACGGTCGACGCCAGCGGCACGCTAGTTGGCGTGGACGACGCTAGCGTCGCGTTCACGGATGGCGTGGACCTCTCCACCAAGCTGGGCGGAACCACTCGCATCCAGGAATGTGTGATGCGCAATGGCTTCCGTTACTTCCTCGGACGCAACGAAACAGAAGCTGACCAATGCAGCCTCAAGGCCGCCAAAGATGCCTACGGAACCGCCGGCAGCTACGTCGAGTTCGTGTCCTCTCTCGCAACCTCTCCCTCGTTCTTGAAGCGGAGTTTCTAAGGAGTCCCCATGGCCAACTTCAGCCGCACATCTGTTTCATTCAGCCGTAGGTCCTTCGTCCAGAAAATGGGCTTAGGCATGGGTGCCTCCCTCCTCGGTCCACTCGCTAAAAACCTGATCCGAGAGGCCCAGGGCCAAGCAAATGGCCGCCGAATCTTCCTTTACTTCTCGGCGCCGAATGGGATTAACCCCGGCTACATCTTCTCGCCCGGCGGTGCCCTGCAAGACAATAATACTTTGAACGAGGGCATTCCAAGTCCGTCTAGCTCTGCCAACACCACCGACTTTACATTGCCGGAAGCATTTAGCCCCCTAGATAAGAGCCAAGTGCTCATGCTCGACGGCTTCCAAAACCATCCTCGTAAGGGTGAGGATGGCGGCCACAGTATGGGCTATATGGCCCTTACCTGCGTACCCGGAACAGATATCGACCATTTGAAGCCTGGCGGCATTAGTTTCGATCAGCACGTCGCCAACACGCTCAGTGCTGACGCCCCTCGAAAGTCGATTCTTGTCGGGATCTCGAGCCACCAAGATCAGGACATGAAGGATATGTCTTTTGCTCTTGGTCCGGACAAGCCCATCTCGGCCTTCCAGAATCCGTCTTTACTGTTCAAAGACCTTTTTGGAAGTGCAATGGCTAGCGCCGGTGGCATGGGAAAGCCCAACAACCGCAACCGCTTGCTATTCGACGGCCTGCGCTACGATATTCCGAGGCTTGAGAGCCAACTTGCGGGCCCTGAAAAGAACAAGCTCAGTCAGTACCTGGCCACCATCGAGTCCTACGAGAAGAGCCTGGCCGCCGCGAGCAGCCTCACCTGCTCGACGCCTGCAGCGACAACCCAAACGCAAGCGGGGGATGCTGTACCTGTGCTCGAATCCCTCCAGACCATGGGCGCCATTGCTCTGCTCTGCGGGATGACGAACGTAATGTGCGTAGACGTCGGTAATGGAGATTCGCACGATTGGGGACCGAACGTGGACACGCTGCTCACGCGAACAAACACTCCAATTCCAGAGGGGTCGAGCCTTGGCGATGTGGGGCACAAGGAGATGCCCATTCAGAAGCCGGTCATCGACGCCACCTATAAGTGGCTCTCGGGGATGGCGCAAACCACGCTGAACACCCTGAAAGCCACAGCGGGAGTGCAAAGTGCGTTCGCGCTTATTCAGAGCGATAACGGTGAAACCCACCACTCGGGTCACGGTCGTTGGCCTGCAGTTCTAGTGGGTGACGCGGGCAGCATGGCGAAGTTCAACGGACGTTTCGTACGGATGCAGGGTCAGCCGCTGCTATTTGACATGTACCTCGCGCTCCTCCAGAGTCTTGGCATCCCGCAGGGCGAATTTGGCAAGCATTCGGATGGCATGGGTCCGAACTGGTACTACCCGCAAGAAACCCCGGTGAAGTCGAAGGGTCCGCTCCCTGAAGTCTTCGGCTGAGTCCTGTCTTCTGACTTAGCCGTCTCCTACACCGAGGAGCGACCTACACCTTGGCAGGGGAGACACTGGAAGTGGGTGCAGCCAAGACCAAAGCCAGCGCTGGCACCTGGAAAGCCTTGGAGAGCCGTACCCTTTGAGAGTTTCGAGGCCATCGAAGCATTGACGCTCGCGGATTTTTCAGGCAGCTGACAACTGGAAGCCTCCGATGGCCGAGGGGGACGGTATGACCATGGGCATTCTCCAGTTAGTTGCGCGAAATTTTCGAATCTGGCTTGTCGGGTCTGTCGTCGCTGGGACGCTGTACACGACGCAAGGTTGTGACGACGGCTTTGACAGCTGTGTCACTACGCTTACTTGCCCGCCACCCCCGACTACCGGAGGCGTATCGGGAGCAGCTGGCGCTTCGAGAGGCATGCCGCCTGGAGTCGGTGGAACCACAGGCATGCTGGTAGGTGGTGCTGAAGCTTGCGCGGGCGCAGGTGGATGCATCTCGAGCGCCCCCGAGGGAACGGGGACTATCGGGGAGCCTTGCTCACCCAACGGAGTACTCGCCTGCGCTGGGCTCGCTGCCAAGGGCCAGTTGGTGTGTGCAAGTGGTCGCTGGAGCTTGGCGGGGCTCTGCACCGCAGGTTTCAATTGCGACACGTCAACCAGCAACCGCGGCGCGTGTGCGCCAGTGGTGCCAGCCTGCGAAAACAAGATGGCCGGAAGCTTGGTGTGTGGTGACGGACAGAGTGTGACGTCGTGTGGCCCTGACCTGGTAACAACTAGGGCTGTTTCAACCTGTACCAATCAAGCTTGTGTGAACGGTGCGTGCGTGGGGGAATGCGCACCGGGCGTAAAGCAATGCACAGAGAATGGCCTTAAGACCTGCGGCGCCACCGGGCTATTCGAAGCTGCCGTGCCCTGCGTAAACCAAGCGTGTAGCGGGAACGCATGCGTGGGCGTGTGTACGCCAGGAACCAAACGTTGTTCAGGCAACAGTGTGGAAACCTGCGACGGCAGCGGCCAATACGGCATCGCCGTAGCATGCGCGGCGGGAGTCCCCGTGTGCCAGGGCGCTGGAGTGTGCGGACTCCCTCCGAGCTGTTCGCCCGGGCAGCCAAGCTGCCCGGGGGGCCGTAATTGCTGCAGCAGCACCGTGGTGCCCGGGGGTACCTTTGATCTTGCGCCCAACAACCCCCGAACGGTGAGTGCCTTCAGGCTGGACGACTACGAGGTCACAGTCCTTCGCTTCCGCAGCTTCCTTGATGCTTATGATCCGACAAAGGTTCTCCCAGGCTCTGGGAAGAACCCTAACAACACGCTGGATCCGGGTTGGGATGCCTCGTGGAACGCCCGCCTCTTTGCGTCAGCAGCGGAAATCAAGACCACAATGAACACCGTCAATCCGGGCAGGCAAACCTGGACCGATACTGCGGCCTACAGCAACAAACCCATCAACTTGGTGACGTGGTACGAGGCACAGGCTTTCTGCATTTGGGACGGAGGAAGGCTGCCCACCGAAGCCGAGTGGGCGTACGCCTCGACAGGAGGAACGGCCAGGGCGTACCCGTGGGGCGAGACCGATCCAGGGGCAAGCGCAGTGCTGGCTGTCCACAATTGCTACTATGGGTCGCTGGGAGGGAGTTGCTCCTCAAGCTACTCGGCGGACAACATTGCGCCGGTAGGCTCCGCGCAGGCTGGGGCTGGGCCTTGGGGCCACTTGGACCTTGCCGGCAACATCGCCGAGTGGGTGCAAGATAGGTACCGCGACACGCCAACACTACCCGGTATGCTCAAGATTGACTGGGCAGACTTAGCTGATCCAACGGTGCAGGATGCAGCGCGCGAAGCGCTTGGCGGAAACTTCAAGGACTACGCCTCCTCCCTCGCCAACACTGCGGCGCGAACTACTTTCCAGTATTTTTCAATGACTCGCCTTCCCAAGGTCGGTTTTCGTTGCGCTAGGGCACGCTGAGCTCGTGGACAGCCCACTTAGCTTCGTCTGCCAGTTTCCCCCTGCGCCCACGCCCCCCTGATCGGCAAACGACCGGCAGCTGGCACCTTAAGCAACAGCTGAGCCAAGGTGGGAATTGGTGGCGCTTCTTAACCAAAAACGGGAGCCCGCTCATGGTCCGGCTCGAATGCCGCGTTCTTGGTCGTCGAGCGTTTGGGTGGTGGGCGCGCTTGTGGCAGGAGCTCTTTTGGGGCTCAACGCCGGTGACCTCCGACATGGTGGGCCCTGTGATTTTGGATCGCTTTCTCGAGACGCCTGCGACCGATGCGGGCTAGTACTCGGTGCTCGATCGTTCGGGCGCCCAAACGTCATATTCGCGGCACTCGAAAGGCCGTTGCACGCCAGCAGCGGCCCCTTCGCACTCTTCCAAACGCTACGGGATGCTCGCCATCGACACCTTGGTGGGCCAATAGCAGTTCAGCGCCGTCCCGCACGCCTGAGTGAGGTGGGCCAAGTCCGGGTCGTTGTGCTGCCAGGCCTGGACTGCAATGCGATAGCGGTACTTCGTGGGCGAGGTGTTGTAATCGATAAGCTGCGTTCCGACTGGCTTCGGCACCTCTGACTGGGGCACTGAAAATGGGTGGTTGCATTGCTTTTTTGCTTCATCAAACACGCCATAGGCTTGAGACTGCGCCACCAATGCGTAGGTGTTAGTGGTGTTCGACTTGCGATAAATCCCGTACGTCATTGCACTGTGCTTGCAATCCCAGCCGTTACTTACAGGGTCGCGCGTATTGATATTGGGACCTGCCCATTCAGCCAGGAAGATAATACGTGTTGCCCAGTTTGGAACGTCCAACCACGTGTAGTCTTTGCAACTGCCCGTGGATGTCTTACCGGGGACCGTCGCTGTCAGAAGCGTGTTGGTGGTGGACGGGAACGTATACGTCACTGGCATGAACTGCACGGCTTGTGCGCATTGCGACAGTCCAGGACTCCCCGGGACATGCGCTTGTGCGGATGCGACGCTCCCCATGAAAATCCCGGATAAAACAGTCCCTACTGATTGAATAACAGCTCTTCTCTTGTTCATCTTTTCGACTCCGCGCAAAAATTTTGACTCCGCGCAGAGCTGGCACGTGTTGTAGCTCCCCGCGCCTATTACGTAAGGCAGGTGAACCAGCTTCGTCAACCCTTGGTTCTCTGCTTCTCCGACACTGACATTGCTATGCGCCCGCACCATTTCGCTCACCCGTGTGAGCGAAATGGGTTAAACGGAGCCAAATCCAAAGGCGCTTTGCCGCCGAACACGAGAGAAACTACGGCTTCTGCACTCACCGGGGCGAGTAGAATTCCGTTGCGGTAGTGCCCTGAGGCGAATACGAGCCCTTGAATGGCACCTTTTCCAAGCAGCGGCAGCTCATCTTCCGTGAAGGGCCGAAAGTTGGACCATGTTTGCGAAAGGGTTGCGTCTTTCACGCGTGGCACAAGGGCGATAGCAGCGGTTAAGAGCTGCGCTACCGCGCCAGCCGTAACTGCCTTGTGGTAGCCTGCGAACTCCAACGTGGAGCCAACGAGCAAGCGCCCATCGTCGCGCGGCACCACGTAACAGTTGGGACCAAACACAATTCGCTGTAAGAGACGCTCGGGGTGCAAGAGCTCCACGATCTGACCACGAGCAGGGCGAACGCTGTCGCTCGCAATTCCAAGGCCGCCAATTTGGCTCGTCCAACTCCCCGCGGCGACAACGACCACGTTAGCTGACACCGCTTGGCCGTCTTCAAGTGAAACCCCAGTGACCTTGCCCTCCGCTTCGCAGATGGTGCGTACGGGTGCTCCGGAAACGAAGCGCACCCCCGCGCGCTGCGCGGCCAGATGGAGCGCCCTTGAAAATAGCACTGGGTCAATTCGCGCATCGCCCTCGTAGTGCAGGCCAGCCACCAACGTTGGCGATAGCTCAGGCTCCAACTGGAGCAGGTCCCGCTTTCGAAGAATTGCCACTTTCAGGCCGAGCTTGCGCTGCCAGACGGCTTCTTTTTGTGATTTTTTGCCTTCTTTGTCGGAGAAGGCCGCCCGAATCACCCCGCCTTCTCTGTAACCAATATCGACCCCTGTCTCCCGCAGGAGATCCCGAGCCCAATTCGAGAAGTAACTCCGACTCTTGAGCGAAAGCTCTGCCATAGGCCCAGGGTGGTGGCTCTCCACCTGCGCTCCAAGGATACCCGCCGCCGCGCTGCTTGCTTCGGCTCCAGGTATACTGCGTTCTAACACGGTAACCTGCGCGCCTTTTTTTGCAAGGCGCCAAGCTGCCGCGCACCCTACGACGCCACCGCCAATGATAACTACGTTAGGCTTCTTGGGTTTCGCGTTGTTCATGCGACGTCGGCACACTAGGCCAGAAAAGCGCGATGAATGAAAGCAAGGAGAACGCCGAAAAAGAAAGGCACAATAGGGCAAGGCCAAGAGCCCAACGCTGGGAGCTTGGCGCGTCCCCATCCAGCAAGACCCACGCGTTTTCCGCGGAACCAAAGCGTGAAGCCAGGGCAGCTTTCAGACCCTGGTGGTAGATGCCCAACTGCTCAAGCGGCACGAGACGCCCCACGAAAGATGACGGCATCACAAACTCGCCCCCTTCCGGCACCTGCACTTGAACGAATACCGGTGCGCCCGAAGCGACAGGGAAGAGCCGGAACACCGCAGCCTCAAACGGCCTGCGGTAATCTACCGATCCGGGGCTTAGCTTGGCCTCCGCGCGCACCCATTGATTCGCCAATTCAGGCCCGGGACGAAGGTGCTCCAATTGGCCGATGTCGTCGGGTTTGCCTGTCCGGAGCGCAAATGCCGCGTCCCGACGCAGGCCCACCGCCATGGCCGAGCTCCCGGCCAGCACCAAGAGGAGCACGGCAGCCGTGAGCCAACGCAAAACGCCCGCGGGCCGAGGTAAGCTCGCTAAATCTCTCGGGGGCTCGGGTATGGAAGAAGGAGGCAACGAAACACTTCCACAGACACCGAAAGGCGCATCGGGTTCCATCGGCCGTTGAGCCAGCGGGATGATTCTAGGTCGGCTCTGAGCTCACCCCTGTACGGGGCACCCTCGGCTGGTATTCTTTAAAGCTTGAGGTTTCATGGCACAGGCGAAGCAAATCATCTGCCCCTTTTGCGGTTTTAAGAATCAATCCCCCCTCGCCAATGATCGCTGCGTCTCGTGTGGGGCGAAGATTGAAGATCTGAAGCGCGCTATGTCCCGGCAAGAAGAGCTGGAGCGGCGTTATCAGCAGGAAGGGTTCAGCATGAAATGGTTCGGCGTATCGCTGGCCATCATAGCGGTGGTCACCGTGGCGCTACTCATGGGACTGCCGATGATGCTTCCGTTCTTAGATTTCGAAGGTTACGTGGGAATGGTGATCTCCATCCCGACGTGGTTTTTGGGTGGCCTCCTGATTGGGCTGGTGAGCCCAGGCAAAACCTTCGTGGAGCCCGTGGCCGCCGTATTTTTGGTGGCTATGCCCACTTCCTTCCTGCTGCACGCCGGGCAAACCGTAAAGACGATGCCTGGCTTCATGTACATTCTGCTCGGCTTTTTGGGCGTGATGTTCACACTCATCGGCGCCTACCTTGGCGAACGCCTGCAGATGGGGCCGACACCACAGAAGAGTGAGTAGGGCGCCTTCCGCTCGCACGGCCGTCAACGCTCCGTTGCGCGGGGTTCGAATGCGCGGGCTACCAAGCTGGCTTTTGCACATTGGAGCAATAGTGTGCTGGTTGAGCGCCGCGGTGAGCTGCGCCAAGAACGCGGAACCATCCAGTGATGAAAGGGCACAGCTCGGGCGCCTTTCGCAAGCCATTGATCGACTCAGAGCCGCGCCCAACCTTGAAAAACATCCTCACCTTCAAGCTTTGCGCCAGGCGCCGTGCGGCCCGGAGCTCGGCTGTTCGCTCAAGCAAGTTTGTGTAAACGCCTATGAGATGTTTGGGCAAAGCCTCGGGGAAACCCGAACCGTGCGCCGGGCCCTCAACCCTGCGGACGCCGGTGATGCAAGTGGAGCCTCCAGCGCAAACGCTCCACCGGCAAGTGCCGAAGTGCTGCTCCAACGACTGTTAAAGGCCGAAGCCACATTGCGCGAAAGCCACACGCACCTTACCCAGTGCGAAGAAGCCCAGGGCAAGCTCCGCCTCCAGTACCACCTCTGAAAGCTTCTTTTTGCCCGAGGGAAAGGGCTTCAATCACTTCAAAGTGCGCTGTAGCTCCAACACACGTTCCGCGCGTGAGCCTTGGGATAAAGATGAGCGTAGCCGTGCGAGGTTGGCCGCAGCATTGCGCTGGATCGCTTGCACTCCCGGGGCCCCACCTTGATTCGAGCCCGATCGCGAGGCTTCTTCGAGGCTGGGATCGATCCACAGAATGCGACCAAAACGACCCGCGGTGTGAAAATTACCTTGGCCCATGATGGCCGACCACGCGACACCGGCATTTTGCTTCACCGCGTATATATTCATGCGCCACACGTCTCCTGAATGCGGAGGCCGCACTTTCGCGAGCGCGAAAGACTTCCAAGGCACGAACATTTCCACGGTGTAGCCACGGTCTTGATCGGTTGCGATGTGAAGAGTGCCATCGACTCGCACCGCGCTTTTCAGATGCGATGACCAACCCTGATGACCAAAGGTCCCAGCCTTTTCATCACGGGGAACGTTGTAGGCGTCGAATTGAGAATCAAAGACCAGGTTTTGGGGGTTCACCTGGATCTCGTAGTAGTCCCGATTGTCCCCATCACCGTCCGGATCGATCAACACCTCCACGGCGTCTTCGGTCCACAGGTGCTGATCGGCAAGACCCGGCTTGAAGCCACCTACTATGTTGCCCGTTGCCACGTTGCACCCAAGGTAGAAGCCCGCATCGTCCCACAACACCTTGGCAGTGGCTGAAACAGGCAAGCGTGGATTCGGTAGGCCACTTGCCGGATCAACGAAGCTTGGCGTGGCGGCGGCCGACTGCCATTGTGGCTCGGTGAGTTGCCCATCGAGCTTAATGGCTGCGCCCGCTGGCAGCTTCAGCACTCGGAGGAAAGGAACCGGTGGCGGTGTCTGTACAGGCGGTTCTTTTCGAACCAACTCGACGTCAAGCGTAACGACGGCGCTGTTGCTGTGCGCATCGTGAGTGCCCGAGCGGGGTACTAACCGCGCATCACCGTTCTTTACACCCGCGACGATCTGGACATTTTCTGTGTTCGTGTCTAGCGGCAACGTAAATACCAATTCATCCACGTATATTTTGCCGCGCTCCCAAGCATCAGGGCCAAGAGTTTGCTTTTCGCCCTTGCGCACCCACGCACGCAGAGGCCCCTGGCCGTCAAGATTGTCGATCTGTTCGCCAGAACTATCCAAGAGGCGAGTGAATAGCGTCCAGCCTTCGGCAATATCCGCCTTGCTTTGCCAATAGAGTGTGAGGTGCACAGGTTGGCCAGGGCGGACCTTCTGGGGCAGAACTGCGTAACCGAGCAGCATTACCTTACCGTCAAAATCAATATCCAGGCGGTTCGCAATGCTTGGCGATACGTCCAAGATATACGCCTGAAGTCGCGCTTTTTCGCGCTCTACTCGTGCCCGTTCGCCTCCGCAACCCGCAAGAAGCAGAAACGCGAGCAGCGCGCCACATAAGCCTCTGATTTGGCTTTTACCGCCAGGCACACGGCCCACAAGCTCCCTCCGAAGCGTGATCACGGTATGCGACCCATAGCGCTACTTCTTGTTCTTCTTGCGAGCATCGCGCTGCGACTTTCGCTGATTCTTCTTCGCATTGCGCTCGGCACGCGAGAGCGTCTTCATGCGCGGAGCCGCTGGCTCCGCCGTGCCCATGCCCGGCATGCCGCCGAACATGCCGGCCATTGCACCCATGTCCGGGAAGCCTGGCATACCCATTCCTGGCATACCTGGAAAGCCACCCATTCCCGGAAAGCCGGGGATGCCACCGGGCATACCGCCCTTCATCGCCTTCTTCATGTTGCGCGCCTGCGCCAACTGCCTAAGGCCCGGGATGTTGCCCATCATTCCTAGATTCCCACCCATGCCCGACATCATCTGCTTCATGAACATGAACTTCTGAACCAGCTCACCCACGCCCTGCTCGGGCTGACCGGAGCCGCGGGAGATGCGTTTGACACGGGATGGCTCACGGATGAGCGCTTGAGGATCTCTTCGTTCCTCGCGCGTCATCGACTGAATCATGGCTTCGATCCGAGTGAGCTCTTTGTCGTCAAGGTTGATGCCAGTTGGAAGCATGCCCCCCATGCCGGGGATCTTATCGACGAGATCTTTAAGTGACCCCATTTTCTGGATCATCTTCACCTGGCTCAGAAAATCCTCGAGAGAGAACTGTCCGCTCAACATCCGGAGCGCGTCTTCCTCCGCTTGCTTCTTGTCGATGACTTCTTCAAAGTCCTGCATCAAGCCGACCACATCGCCCATGCCGAGCACGCGACTCGCCATGCCTTCGGCACGAAATGGCTCCAGCTTGTCCGTGGTTTCGCCCATGCCGACGAACAGCACCGGGGCGCCGGTGACTTCTTTCACGCTCAGGGCGGCGCCACCACGCGCGTCTCCATCCAACTTGGTGAGCACAACGCCCGTTAGGCCCAAGCGGTCGTGAAATCCGCGAGCGGTCTGTACGGCGTCTTGGCCTATCATGGCGTCGATCACCAAGAGCACGTTCTCAGGGCGCACCGAGCTTTGAATTTCAGCCAGCTCCTGCATCAGAGCTTCGTCGATAGCCAGGCGACCGGCGGTGTCGAAAATGATGACGTCGCAACCCAGGCGCTTGGCCTCCGCATCCGCCGCTCGGCAAATGTTCACCGGCGTTTCGCCGGGGATATTGAACACCGGAACGTTAATTTTCTCGCCAAGAACCTTGAGCTGCTCCACAGCTGCGGGGCGCTGCATATCGGCGGCCACGAGCAGCGGCTTTTTCTTTTCCCGAGTAAGGTAAGCGGCCAGCTTGGCCGAAGATGTTGTTTTGCCGGAGCCTTGTAGGCCCACCATCATCAGCTTCGTGCGTCCCGTGCTGGCAAAAACCAGTGACTGAGCGCCCGGGCTCATCAGCTCAACGAGCTCGTCGTGGCAGATCTTTACGAAGGCTTCGGCCGCCGAAACGCTTCGGGTTTCCCCGGCGTGCTTTACGCGTGTGCGCAGCGTTTGCCCTATCGACTTTTCCTCCACATTCGCGAGGAAGCGTTTGACGACGCCAAGCTCGACGTCGGCTGCCAGCAGAGACTCGCGCACCTCTTTGAGCGCGGGCTTGATGTTCTTTTCGTCGAGCTCCGTGAGCCCGGCCAGACGATTTTGTGCCTCGCGAAAACCTTTACTGAGAGCTTCGAACATGAGTGGCCCCCCTTACCACACCCCAGCCGAGGCGAGCTACTTGGAGCCAAAAAATGCGGCTATTCGTCGTCCGAAGGCTCGCCCTCAAGGTGCTTGCTTCTCAGCGCAAGCACGCGCTCATAAACCTCGCGACGAGGCTGGCTGAAGCGTACGGCGAGCTCAGCGGATATCACCCGGGCCGTTTGGCCCTGCAGAAGACGTTCGGCAATCGCATCATTGAGGCCAAGCTCGTCAAGCGGTGCCGACGCCAGGGCATCCTTGGGGCCCAACACCAGCGTTATCTCGCCACGCCAGTCCGATCGCACCGCGAGCTCCGCGGCCGTACCTCGCGCCAACTCCTCGTTCAGCTTCGTGAGCTCCCGGGCCACCAAGATCTGACGCTCCGGTGTGCGTTCAGCCAAATCCGCGAGTGTCGCTTGGCAGCGATGGGGTGACTCCAAGAGCACCACCGAATCCGTCATTGCGCAAAGACGATCGAGCGCATCCTTGCGCTCTTTGCCCTTTCTCGGGAGAAACCCAAAAAAGAAAAACGTTCCCCCCGAAAAGCCAGACACAGAAACCGCTGCCGTCACCGCACTCGCTCCCGGCACCGGCACCACCGTTACCCCGCCCTGAGTCGCGGCTGCAACCAACAAAGCTCCCGGATCACTCACCGCTGGAACGCCAGCATCCGTTACCAATGCAGCGGGCTGCCCCAAGGCGATCTTGGCGACGATGCCCTGTAGGGTGGCAGGGCTTGAGTGTGCATCCACACGAGTTACCGGCTTAGAAATTCCCAAATGTGAGAGGAGCGAACGTGTGCGGCGTGTATCTTCCGCCAAGACCCACTCCACCTGGCGCAACGTTTCCACGGCACGCAGCGTGATATCCCCAAGATTCCCGATGGGCGTTGCGACCACGTAGAGGGCGGCCGCGGGCCGTGGGCGCTGTTCCATGAAACGAGCTAATCCCTCACGCGAACGGCATCGCCCAGCTTTTCTTCCAGGAAGACCCGCAATTTCCCCGTGAGGCGCGCCTCTAGCTGGCGCACGCGCTCGCGAGAAACGCCAAATTTATCCCCCAATTCTTGCAGTGTGAGGGGTTCGTCGGCAACAAGGCGCTGATCAAAGATTTCAACATCTTTGCCCTTGAGCGTTAGGCGAAAATCATCCAAGTGCGTCCGCACGAGCTCCTGAAGCTCAGCTCCGGCCGCAGCTTCATCGGGAGGGGTGCCCACGCCCGGGAGTAGATCCATGCGCGTGGTCTGCTTGCCATCCGCATCACCCACAGTTGCATCCAGCGATGCATCTCCGCGCGCCAAGCGGCGATCCATCTCGACAACTTCTTGCTCCTCTACATTCAAACGTTTGGCGATTTCACCGTGGGTGGGCGAAATGCCCATAGCAAGCAACTTCTCTTTCTCTTTGTTGAGATTGAAAAACAGCTTGCGTTGGGCTTGCGTGGTGCCGATCTTCACCATGCGCCAGTTGTTTAGGATGAACCGGAGCATGTAGGCGCGAATCCACCAGGCCGAATAGCTGGAGAGCTTTACGCCACGGTATGGATCGTACTTCTTGACCGCCTGCATGAGGCCAATGTTGCCCTCTTGCACTAAATCCATCATGTTGCGGTACGCGCGTCGGTATTCGTAGGCGATCTTTACAACCAAGCGCAGGTTGGCCGTAACGAGCTGCGCGGCCGCCTCCACATCCCCCGTTTTCGCGTAACGAACGGCGAGCTCATGCTGCTCGTCGGCACTCAGTAGACGGTGACGCTGCACCTCACGCATGTAAACGGCCAGCGCGTCGGTCTTGGCGAGCGCGCCGCGGTTCTCGGTGCTGAGGTTCGCCGGTTCGGGCACATCGTCCGAAAACACCGCTTCCGCCTCAATCGCTACGTCGTCGAGTTCCTCGACCTCATTTTGCCCGCTCTGCTCCTCTGAGTCGGACTCTTCTTCGCGTGAATTGCGGTGCTTCTTTGGGCTTTCAGAGGTCACGCGTAAGCTCTTCCGCAGCTGGGCACCGAAGCCTTGCGTCTTCGGCCCCACGCGTCAAGCGCCACTTAGGCATCACTCGCGCTTGCCCTCGATTTCTGCGAGGGTGGATTGGAGGTAAGGAATAGCCGCAATATCTTTGGGGCGACCCGCTCTCGTCTTGACTCCGAGCAGTTCACGCAAAGCGAGGACACGGACCTTGCGCCGGTCCACCTCAACAACGAGCGTCGCACTCAGCAAATCCTCGTAGGTTCTCGCTCCGTCTATCGACCCCAAACAGTCGAAATCCCCGAATCGGGTCTCCAGCAATATATGGCCCGGCCCCATCAAATGGGTCGCGTTGGGCCGCAGTCGTCGCTTATCGTTCCTAGCAAAGGCGTCGATATCGGCGAGAACCCCAAGGAGCCTGTCGACATTATCCTGCGTCCGACGATGCACAATATCGAGATCCCATGTCATCGTCGGGACGCCCTGAATTACGGCCGCAGCCATGCCCACGACAATCGATTCGACCTCGGCGTCAGCGAGCCGGATCAGGATCTCTTGGTACTTGGGACCGGACGACACCACCTCGCACGCTTAGCATGGATGCCGTGGCCGATTCGAGCACCGCTAGCCGCTCTGCTGGCGTGAGTGCCAGCATTCTACGGATTTGCGACAGATCAACGCCGTTTGCGTCCATCTCTGGCATTGGAAAGGAGTCAGATTCAAGCTCGGTATCAGCAGGCACAGACTCAGGTTACCACGCGTGTACCCCGACGACGAGAAGAACGTCGCTTGCCTCGACACCTGAAAGGGCCAAAGCCGGATCACAACCCCGCGGCACCGCCCGTTTTGCTCTGACCGCCACTACCCTTGTTGCCCCCTGTGCTTGATTTTCCGCCTGTACCTGCCGACGTGGCCATTCCGGCTGCGCCACCCTCCGCAAACTGAAAAGCCTCAAAATCTTGAGTGCAGGCTGACGTCAACACACTGCCAAAAAGCAGAGCAACACACGCGATCCCAAACGTCTTCATTAGAAACTCCCACTTACGCTGACCGAGCCCAGACCCACATCCACTCTGGGTACGCGAGCCGTGTGCACTTCTTCAGGTTTCTCTTCCGTCCCCGTTAGGTAGAAGAAAGCTGCCGAACTTGCCCCAAAGATCCCGACCATCAACCCCACGTTGGCTATAGCTTGAGCTCGCGTGCCGTCGTCACGCTTGCTTTCGAGGGAGGCAGGGCAGTTCATCTTGCTGGGGCATGCCGAATCGAGGTCGCTGTACTTCGAACGGCTGCTCGCGCCGAAAATTGCAAAGGTTGCCAGCCCGGCAATTCCGACTCCACCGCTGATGTACAACGGGAGTTTCGAAGACGACGGGCTTGCCTGGACCTCAACCTGAACCACAGGGGCTGCTGCTACTGCTTTTGGCTCCTCAGGCGCCGGTGCTTCTAACGATAGTGCTGCAGTGCCACCTGCCTTCACTTCAACGTGCTGGGTGAAGCGATCGCTCCCGGAAGCAAGCGTTACCTCAACCGAACCGGGCATAACCGGCACAGGTTCTTTCCAATCAGCAGCTAGCAGCTCTCTCCCCTCCAACAACACCTTATCGCCTGGTTTGGCCGAAGGCACCGAAATGGTCAAAAAACCAAGCTTTTTGCCGAGTTCCACGCGTTCTTCGCGCGCGGCGATCTCAGTGGCCTCATATTTGGGGGCCGTCTTCTTGGCAAGAGCGGCTTCCTGTTCGGTCTGAAGCAAGCGCCGGTATCCTTCGGAAAGCTGCCCAAGCTCAATCAAAGAGCGAGCCACCATGAGCAACGTATTGGGGCTTTTCACCGCGCCGTAAGATTGTTCGAAGTCGGCCATAGCGGGGCCGAAATTCTTCTTCTGGAACTTGGCCATGCCGTTCGTGTAGCTCTCCGTGGCCTCCTTCTTCTGCTGCTGCGATGCATTGGCAATGGATGCGCCTTCGGCCAGGGCTGGCCTGCCGTTCAAAAACATGGAGATGAGAATGGGGAAAAGGAACAAGGAGCGGGGGGTGGTCATTTTTGGCATCATCCTTAACAGGGCGTGAAGAGCTCGTTCGCGATGCGACTATCAAATGTCGGTAGGAGTAAAGCCAGTCTTTTTGGCGGGCTTGGCGGCGGGCGCAGGAGGCCGGCGCACAGGCGGAGGCGCCTTCGCGGCGCGAGGTGGTGGAGCAGGAGCAACTGCTCGCGGCTTGGGCACAGGGGGAGGCTGCGCGGTGCGAGCTTTCGCGGAAGGGGATTCCGGATGGGCAGCTACAGGCTTCGCGAGAGGCGGTGCGGGCTCGGGCGGGAGTTCGGGCTCCTTCGCGACGGGTGCGGGAGGAACCTCCGCAGGAACGTTGGAGACCTGTGGCTGTGTCTTCGGCTCGATAGCTTTCGGCTCGATAGCTTTCGGTTCGATAGCTTTCGGCTCAACGGGCGCTGCCTGAACCACAGGTTCTTGAGGTGGCTCCGGAGGCTTGGCGCCAGCAACCCATCGCCAGCCGAGGAAAAGGAGTAAACAAGCCAACACGGCAGCCAGCGCGTGCCACAGGCGGGACTTTCGCGCGACGCCGCCGTGAGAAGCGGGCACCACCCCAACACTCAGCTTCGTCTGCTCGGTGTGCCCCTCTTCGTTCGGCGCGGTGTTCAGAACTTCGCGGACCAAAGAGCCCAGCATCTCGTGCTCGGACGGCAAAGGCCCCGGCAAAGGCCCCGGTAAAGTGATCTCATTTTCCCTGGCATCAACGCCTGCTTGAAGCGTAACGGCGCTTACGAGCTCCGCGAGCCTCTCTGGGCTAAGCGGCGTGGTCTTGGTTATTTCTTCTTCCCGACGGTGGGGCAGGTCGGCAAGCGGAGGGGTGGCAAACGGTTCAGATGACGCCACCGACGACGACGGCTCCCTCGCGAGTGCATCGAGCAACTCACTGGCTATCTCCCCTTCTGAAGCTGGCGTCGGTTCAACCGCCACGGGAGGCCCAGCAGCAATGGATGGTTCGACGGCCTCGATTTCCGCGTGTGAAACCATCTGAGATGCCCGCAACACGTCGGCAGGCTTAGGCGGCGCCATGCCAAGGATCGTTCTGCGTTTGGCGGCATTTATCGGCGGTGGGCCAAGGCCCGGCGCACGCGATATTGGTGCGGATGCGGAGACTGCCGGTGATGCAGGTCCGGGCGGCGGTGTGGCGGGAGCAGTACTCAGCAATGCGACTTTAGGCTGCGTAACCACTTGGGGTAGAACGCTCGGTGGAGCCGGCGAATGGCTTTTACCATCGACCCCACCGCGACCGATCAGCTTTTCTCTTGCAGCAAGCGCCGTACCCGCAAGCTCCTTCAGAAAATCGCGCACGTCGGCAGGCCCCTGCGGGATCTGAGTCGCGGCGATGGCGGCGCTCATTTCCTGATAGGACGGGAAGCGTTTTTCCGCATCTCGCGAAAGGGCCCGCAACACCAACGCCGAAACCTGTGCAGATACCTGTTTGCCCCCGGGTAGCTTGAAACCGCTCAACTCGGCAATATCGAGCGACTCCATGCGAGCCACCACCGCTTGCCGATTCGCCCCAGCAAACAGACGCCGCCCCCCCATCAACATCTCCCACAGAAGGACGCCCACGCTAAAAACGTCCCCCGCAGGACCCAATTGCCCACGCGCCGATTCCACGGACTGGTAAGCTGCCGCATCCGCCGAGTCACTCCCAATCCCTTCGAGCTGCAGTTGGCCCGCTAAGCACGGATCCAAAAACAGCGTGAGCCCGCTCTGCTCCACCATGACGGTGTCCGGGTTCAGGCCAAACGGGGCGCGCATGCCGTGCGCTTCGCCGTAGGCTAGTGCGCTCAACAGATCTTGGGCGATGCTCAACGCAACCGCCTCCGGGAACGGCTTCCTTAGGAAGTTTGAAAGCCGCAGCATCGATCTCAGCAACTCGCCATGAGCAAGCTGGGTCGAAACCAAAAGCTCCGCCCCAACTTCAAGCGCCTCGTGCACTTTGGCGACGTTCGGATGGGTAAATTGCGAGCCACGGCGTGCGGCTTCGAGCACTCGCTTGAGCACCGCAGGCTCAAGCCCGGCCGTGGGAAGCCTGCGGAGATTGAACAGCGCTTCCCCAGGGCCCCGTGCAGCCCAGAGGGCTCCAAGGTGGGATTTTCCAAGCTCCACAATGAGCTGGTAACTGCCCAATAAACGTGAGGGGGTGGCTGCTGCAAGCGCCATAGTCAACAGCCTACGTTACCTGAATTACTGAGAAAATACTGAACCGGCCAGCGCGCGGGGCGGCCAAAGGCCTGTTTTCTGCCCTTGCCTTTAGTCGGCCCCGGTGGAAAAGGTGGGGCGCCCGCCGGTGAACTTTGCCGGGCCCACGGGCGTGAGAGGGCAACCACCAGCGTGGACGACGAGCGGGAACGAGTACTACTCGAAATGTTGAACACAGCGGCATTGACGACGGACGCGCAGGGGCGCATTCGTTACGCCAACCGAACCGCGGAGGCCATGCTTGGCAAAGCGGCGCTTGAGTTGGTGGGAGCTGAGTTGCTAAGCGCACTCTCTGCGGATCCGCATGCGGAGCTTCAAATCACGAATCTGCGACAGGGGGCAGTGTCCGGCCAACCGATTTTCCTCAGTTCGGAATCCGGCATCAGGCTACCATTTCGAGTTGTCGACCTGGCGGGCGACCGCTACGTACTCCTAGGCCCTAGTGTCACGACTTCTGCCGAGAACCCTCGGCACCCTGTGGATAACGTAGTCGCTAGTCTCCTGCACGAGCTCTCCAACCCCCTAACCTTTACGTTGGTGAACCTCGACGTGGCGTTGAAGAAACTGGAGGAGCTCCCACCGGAAGATCTGGAAGAGCCTCTTTCAGATCTTGCCGGATATGTTAAGAACGCTCACGAAGGGGCGTCCCGCATGCGAAGCATTGCAAGAAAAATGTCGACCGACACGGCTAGGGAAAACCCTTGGCCCCGAGCTGCCGAGCTCACCCAAGTCCTGGATCACGCACTGCTGTTAGCTTGGAATGAAGTAAGGCACGCAGTGCACGTGATTAAGCGTTATGGGGCCTCACCGGAAGTGGTAGGCGATCAACACGTGCTCACCCGCGCCCTGGCAGAGCTATTGGCCGTTGCCGCTGCGGACTATCGGCAGGCGGGGGCTACCACGCTGGCGCTTTCGGTGAAACGCCACGCTACTACGGCAAGCGTGGAGATCGTGAACGAAGGAGGGAGCACAAGTGCGCACGCTTGGGGAAGTGTGGACGAAAGTCGGCTCCAATTTGCGCGGGAAGCTATTGTTTCCACGGGCGGGCACTTCCGAATTCTTCAGCGCGCGGAGGGTACTGAACGTTGCTTCGAGTTGGATCTCCCGCTGGCTCCATCGAACGAAGCGGGCCGAGCAAGTTCCACATCGGCCGTACGAAGCCGCTCGGCTCGAGTACTGTTCATTGATGACGAAGCGCTACTTGCGGAAACGCTGCAGTTAGCATTTCGCGGGGATCACGACGTGCAGGCCGTCACGAGTGCTAAAGCAGCGCTTGCGTTGCTCGAACGCGACCGGGATTTCGATCTAATCCTGTGCGATCTCATGATGCCCGAAGAAACGGGGCAGGCCGTGTTCACAGGCCTCAAGCGACTTGCACCGGAACTTCTATCACGGTTTGTGTTGATGACGGGCGGGGCTTTCACGCCGACGACGGTCAAGTTCCTGGAAGATTTTCCGGGGCTCACCCTGGAAAAGCCGTTTCAGGTGCAGGACATCGAGGCGCTCATCGTACAGTTCCTGGAACTGCGCCAGCGCCGCTAAGCGTGATCCAGCGGTAA
The DNA here is from genome assembly GCA_033763455.1 of Polyangiaceae bacterium. GTDB lineage: Bacteria > Myxococcota_A > Polyangia > Polyangiales > Polyangiaceae > JBBRRP01. The sequence goes on along the minus strand of JANRKO010000043.1, from coordinate 129,231 downwards.
GCCGTGACCGGCATGCGTAAGTGATCGCAATTGCTCCGTTGTTGTTGAGTGAGGTACGTCACCGAAGTGGTTGAGTGCCCTCCCCCGCTGCCGCGTCGCGGCAGCTTGCCCCTCGCCAAGCGTCTCCCGGCGCGGGAGCCGCGGGCGGGGCGTGTGCCTGGCAGCTCCGCGCTGCAACGGGAACGGGTGCAACCTGAAAGGTCTCGGGCAGCGCGGCAGCTCGTTTTTGGGATTGGGGCGAAACAACGGGGGGTGAAACAGCGCGGCGACTACCTGTAGATGCCCAATCCCAAAAACGAGCCCGATTGGAGATTTACGGGAATGGTGGACACCTGCAAGTAGTTAATCTACGAGGGTGACTGACAGACTACGACCACAAGAATTCTCCCGTTTCAGGTGGAAGTTACCGACAGTTCGGGAACACCACAGCGCAAGCGGGGCTGCCTCTGGTCATCGAGGCCATGCACTCACTCGGGTTGCCTGAGGCTATTCGGAAGCACATCACCGTAGGACAGACAAATGCGGGCTTCGGTGACGTAGCGAGGATAGAGGCCTTGGTGCTGGCGCGCGTCAATCAGACGTTGGTACATGCCGTGGCGGCACAGGGCCGTGGCATTCGGGCCACCTTTGGACCACGACGCAACGATTCAAGAAAGTCACAAGCGGGAAACGCGTGCGCACTACAAGGGAGGCCGCGGGTATCAGCCCGTTTGCATCTACTGGGCGGAACAAGACTTGGTGGTTGGCGAAAGTTGAGCGTGCCGAAGGCCCACAGGGCACGATTGGTTTTACTATCAGCGCTTGCGCTCTTCAAACGGGCTCGATTTTCTGTGGCGAGGCGAAGCTTTGCCTATCCTTTAACAGCTGCGCCCTCGCACGCGCCTCGCCTCAGAAAATCGAGCTCCGCGCCGGCCTCAACCCCTCAATGTTTCTTGCCCTTGCGCCGGCGCGGAGCTGGATCAACATCCAGCGGCCCCTTGGAATCCACTTCAACATCTATGCCACCGGATCAGTGGCCCATCGGGCACCGTACCCGGGGCGCGACTCTGCCACTCCCTCTCCCCCACCGAAGCGCCAGCGGAGGTACGGGGGAGAACGCACGAGCGGAGCGCTCAGCGCTCGCGAGGCGAGTGGGGGCACCCCTAAATCGCTCAATCCCAAGTGGTATGGAACGCACCCTTATTACAATTCCACCTTGCGACCCGCCACCGGCACCTGCAAAAGCAGAGTGGTTGCTTCGGGCCGAGCATCTGGAATTACCTGGGCCGAAGCCGCCAAATCAAACAGCAGCCCCCACCCTATCACCTCAGGCGCCGCTACATACAAGCGCCGATCTTGTTTGCAGCCTTTGAGGAAGCGTTCCAGCGAGGCACTGGTGGTACTGAGGTCGGGCCCACCGAGGCCATGCGCGTGTTTGGTGGCTGTGCCTCCGGAAACTTTCCAAACCGCCGTGCCGCGATCTTCCAAAATGACAGCAACCGTAGCGCACGCGGTCGGAGCCTGCGCACGCTTGCGTGGAACAAACCGCAAATCCGCAGGGTACTCTTTGCGCGTTTCTGTGCGCAAACGCACCGCCGTAACTCCCAATTCGCCAAGCTCGTCCAGGTAGAGCCCTACGAGCTTGATGCTCGACTTTCGATCTACCGTGAGGGGCACTTCTTTGCCGGCCAAAAACTCGCGGTAGGGTTCGAGCTCGGCGCGAAGATTGGCTCGGTCGCGATCCTCTTTGATCACCACACGCGAATACCCAACCCGCGGGCTAATGTCGTCGAGCGCAAGTTCCGGTGCCTCTTTGGGCTTGGCCACAGGTTGCGGCACTTCCTCCGCCACGGGAGCTTTTGCCAAATTCGCCTCGGGCTTGGGGGCAGCTTTCTCGTCGCACCCCAGCAACCAGCCCGCACTTACAACCAACAGCCAGCTTATCCGCCTCACGTACGCATCATGCCGTGATCGGGACAGAGATCAACCAATACGGCTTTGCGCGACCGAGCAAACACCCAGAACTTTGCGATTGAGCGTGTTTTCTCCAATCTCAGCTGAATGCCGCTCGCACTCGGGTACATTCTTGGCTAGGAGCGGCCCAGCTGCCTTCCAACAAGACCCATGACCCTACCGCTCGACCGCTCGCTCTCACCCCGTGCGTGGGCCATCGTGGTTTGGTTCACAGCCATCTTCGTTAACGTGCGTGTATCGGGGCTGGTGGTTGCTTGGGAGCAGCAGTTCTTGGCAAAAAGGGGGGTCACAGCGGAAGCCTTTAAGGACCTCTCGCGCTCGCCGCTCGCGCTGGAGCCTAAATGGCTGATTCTGAATGCCGCCGCCGTTCAGTTAACGTTGCTAGCCTGTGCGGGGCTCTGGCTGTGGCGTTTCGGCCTTCGGGAATCCTTGCCGCTTCGGCGTGTCTCTCCCAAACAGTGGGCGGGAACTTTTCTGTTGTCGCTCGGAGCACTCCCGATCGGGGGAGCACTCGAGGAGTTGGTGCGCCGGGCACTCGGACAGAGCATAACCAATGGGCTCTTTATCGCCAAGGTAGCCCACCAAAGCTCACCATCGGAGCTTTTCGGCCTCCTCCTCTGTATCGCAGTGCTGCCTGGAATCGCCGAAGAGATCCTGTTTCGCGGTGTCATTACCAACAAGCTTCAGACCTACTCGAAACTTGAAGCTCTCATCTTGCCAAGCGTGCTGTTCGGTATGGCGCACATCGAACCGGCGCAAGCGGCGGGCACCGCGATTTTGGGCTTGGCTTTTGGCTTCGCCCGCCTCAGCACGGGATCCATCTTCCCCTGCATGGCTGCGCATATCCTGAACAATGCCCTGGTGCTGACCCTTGCATTTTTTGGCGACCAAGCGCCAACCGAAGACGGAACGATTGAGTGGCCAATCCTGGTGGTGGGAGCCCTCTTCGTCGCGAGTGGTGTGGGCTTGCTGCGGCAAAATACGCCAGATTCGGTGGTGTCATGAGGGGGCTACTGAAGGGCGTTACTCAGCGTTTGCTGGGAGCTGCGGCACGAGCCGTAGACGACGCCGCTACCATCGCAGTAAGCCGGGATACGCTCAAATTTCGGGCCCGGCATTCCACCGGCGAACGCCTGCGGGCGATCTTTGATTTCGCTGACGAATGGGCGGAGCTAAAGGACAATTTTGACTTCGCTCAACCCGTGGCTCTCTCCCCACTTTTGACCGAAGTGCGTGGTGGCCAGAAAGATCTACGCTGGAACAGCGACTACACGGCATTCTTCCCGCAACACAGCGCGATGTGGGCGAGTTCGAGCGCGAACCAAACCGCGTCCGCTCGCGTAGTCACGTTGACCCCGGCACGCCCCACCGTTGTGATCGTGCACGGGTATCTTGCCGGCCAATACGCTCTTGAGCAACGCATTTGGCCGATCGAAAGACTGAACGAGCTCGGGCTCAATGTGGTGCTTTTCACTCTCCCGTTTCACGGGGTTCGCTTGGGCAAGGGCGAACGACGCGGCTTTCCCACCAAGCACCCACGCGAAAATATTGAAGGGCTCCGTCAGGCGGTGTTTGACCTGGGAAATCTTGTAAGATGGCTACGCCAGGCTGGGTGCTCGAAAGTGGGCGTCGCGGGCATGAGCCTGGGCTCTTACGTGAGCTCTCTTTTGGCAACCACCACGGCTGAATTGGACTTTCTGGTGACCTGGGTGCCGCTGGCTTCTTTCGCGGACTTTGCGCTGGAGCAACACCAGCTCGGCGAAGATCTAGAGGCAAGGGCGCGAGCACACCAAACGCTCGAACGCGTGTATGCCAAAGTTTCCCCGCTGGAGCGCACTCCTTGCATTGCCAAAGGCAAAACACTGGTTGTGGGGGCCCGCGCGGATCGCATCACGCCTATCACGCATGCCCAACGCTTGGCGCGGCATTTCCAGGCCCCGCTCCACAGCGTTCCCGGCGGACACCTGCTGCAGGTCGGCCGTGCCGAGGGATTTAGCGCGATGGAAGATTTTCTTAGAGGTGCGCGCATTCTTTAGAAGGTTAGCACGGCGCCCCCTCACGCCCGATTCGCAAACCCAAGCCTTGCGAGCTCAAGTTCTCGAACCTAGCGCAGCAAACCTTGCTTCCGTACGAAAGACTACGGCGCAGGTGACACGGAAAGGTTCTCGACCCGCCCACAACGAGGACTATCTAGCACCATGGTAACGCCTTGATTACTTGGAACGAGTGCGTTGTAGAGCTTCGTGAGCGCGGGTTCCCCGGTGAACACATCGACGTGATTGCCAATCACTCGCACACCACGGTCTTGTGCGATGAAGCATCCGTCGTGTTTCGCGTTGCCCTCCAACGCCCGGGGGGCTCCCTCAAATTCAGGGATATAAATGGGTGTTCCTAGCGGGATAACGCTTGAATCCACGGCAACGGTGAGCAGGGGTGTGATGGGGCGACCGGTGGCTCCTCGGCCCCAAGGGAAAGCCTCTGGCCGCAACGCTTCATAGCAAATCCGCTGGTTGGTCCTCGGGCAAACCCCAGCACATGCGCAATCCCGCTTGGCGAAGCTCACGGTGAGGCCGGAGCTCAGACGACCGCTGCCTTGTACACACAGCGCATCATGAAAGCCCTGGGGCACGTCGCTGATGGTCTTACATTCTGTATCTTTAAGCGCGACGCGGCGCGAGGCAGGCACGTCGAAGTCCCGTTCACTGGGGAAGTCGTAATACGTGTTGCGAAATGTTCCGAGGACGCGCCCCTCCAGACGACGGGCTTTAGCCTCCGAGAGCCCCCTTCGTTCAACCACGCCCCCCTCGTTTTCGAGCTCACCGCCGATGGTGCGGACTCGATATTGCTCTCCGACATACCGACGGTGCTGGTCCGTAAGGCTGAGTGGCGCATCGGACGCACTCGGCAGGCCAGCACTCTCGTCAGAATAGGCCGCAGAAGTGAGCGGCTCCTGAGTCCAGGACGAGCCCCCGGTGTGACAGGCGGAAAGCCAGAGTAGGCACGCCCCAACGCTTGCAGAAATAGGTGCAAATTCAACTAATTTCACAACACCTTCTCCGAAACTTCACCCGCCGGAAGCGGTGCCGCGCACTCGGACGCAGGATGGGTAGTGATCTGAGGAAGAAGCTTCATGGTGTGATCGATCCAGTGCTGAGCGATGTGCGGTGAAACCTGTAACTCTTTCAGCGTTTCCTTGAGGATCTGTAGTCGACGCATGAAGTGCGCCCCCATGATGTGATGCGGCGCGTGGGCGGCCGGCATGGTACGGCCAGTGTAGGGAATATCCGCTCCCAAGTGACGCGCTGAAAATTCAAGCTCCCTTTGGATAAGGCGTGAGCGATCGACCCGCGCAAAGAAAAACCCAATCATCACATCGCCCATCACGCGATCCACAAAGCGCGTAACGATCCGCCGCAGCTCGGGCTCTCCCCCTAGCTGCTCAAAGAGTGAAGGCTCACTAGGGGGTTCGGCGGCGGACACCGGGAGAAGGTAACACTTTCCCACGACCTGCCCAGACCCAGAGCTTGGCAAGGCCCCCCCAGGCGACGGTTAGTCCAACACTAGGCTGCCCACGAGCGGCAGCTTTCGACTGCTCTGGCCCACGTGGACCCGAAACTCGCCCGGCTCGACCTTCCAGCCAGGCACGGCATCGTCCCAGAACGCGAAAGCTCGATGATTGAGCTCAAATTCGACCGTTTTAACTTCCCCCGGCTGCAGCCAAACTTTCTGAAAGCCCTTCAGCTCTCGGGGTGGCCTGCGCACGGTCGACACCACGTCTTCCACGTAGAGCTGTACCACCTCAGCGCCCGCACGCTTGCCCGAATTGGTCACCGATACGCTTACTTTGGCCTGGTGCGCGCCACGCTTGGAGACCTTGAGATCACTCAGAGCGAATGTCGTGAAGCTCTCGCCATGACCGAACGCGAAGAGGGGTTCTATGCCTTGCGCGTCGTACCAACGGTAACCCATGAGCACGCCTTCCGGATAGTCGCACGCGTCTTCGCGGTAATCATTGAGTGCCGTGACCGGATTATCAGCCAGCCGTTTCGGAATCGAGAAAGGAAGCTTGCCGGAGGGGTTCACATCCCCGAACAATATGTCGGCTAGCACGTTACCTATCTCCATCCCTCCGTACCAGCCCCACAACACACTCCGAGCCTCGGCCAGCCACGGCATGGCCACGGGTGAGCCCGCGATCAAGACGACCGCAGTGTTGGGATTGCTCGCGAGAACCTTCGAGATGAGCTGATCTTGCCCACCGGGCAAGCCGTAGTCGCTGCGATCTTTGCCCTCCGTGTCATGAAAGTGATTCAGGCCACCAAAAATAACGACGGCATCAGCTCGTTTGGCGAGAGCAACTGCTGCTTCCAGCCCGCCGTCGACCGGGCGTGCGCTCTGCCCCGGTGGCTGCCACCCGAGCTGGACCTTCCTGGCCGCCTCAAATGCACGATATTCGAGCCTTAGCTTATAGGGAACCTGGGCCAAAAGCTCGATGGGTGCCGAAAGCGAACGCTCCTTTTCTTCCTGCTCGGTTTCGAACAGCAAGGCATCGTTCACATAGAAACGAACAGCTCCGTCGGTTAACGCAGCGAACGTATAAGCCCCGGCTTCCGACACTTGGATCTCAGCCGTGTAGGCCATGCTCATGTGGCTCGCCAACATACCTTGCGGTAGCTCTTCATCCCTGAAGACGGCATGCACGTCATCCACGAAGCCCTGCAAGACGGGGGCGCCTTCGAGGGACGCATTCGCATAGCCGAGCTTTTCCCAGCCCTTCACACCCGAGCCGGCATGTGCCGAGACAAGAGCCGTCGAAGGAATACTTTCAAACGCAAACCCCGCATCCGGATAGCCACGCAAGTGAACGATCTCAACCGATTCCCCGAGGCGATTTCTTAGGCCTTCAAGTGGCGTCACCTCATAAACGGGTCGGACCCCGGAGCTATTACCTCCTTCGGCGTGCAGGCGGTCAGCATTGTCGCCAATCACTGCGAGCGTTCGAATTGACTTGGGAAATGGCAGAAGCTCTCCTTCGTTCTTCAGCAGAACTACCGCTTCGGCCGCAATCTCGTACGCAACGCGCTGATGCTCTTCCGTATTTCTGGAGCCGGGTTTGCGAGCAGGATCGAACAGCCCCACCGCAAACATGACGCGCAGCACGCGTGCCACTTTGTCGTCAAGCTCCAAGGTTCCATAGATGCCCCGAACAATGCCGTCCCGGTACGGCTTCGCTAGGTAGTAGTCCTCGAAATCCGCCCAGGTGCCCATTTCGATATCAAGCCCACAGTGCACCGATTCATGGGTATTGGTAGCACCCGCCCAATCGGAGATGTAGGCGCCTGAAAAGCCCCATTCGCGCTTGAGCACATCGCACACCAAGTACTTATGATGGCACGCCTGCTGACCGCGTACTTGATTGTAGGCGCCCATCACCGTGAGGCTGCCACCAACGCTCGTAGCAGCTTCAAAAGCTGGCAAATAGAGTTCTCGCAGCGCACGCTCGTCCAAGCGAGCGTTCACCTTCATGCGATTCAGCTCCTGGCTATTGCAGGCGTAGTGCTTAACACAAGCGGCTGTATCTTCCGCTTGAATAGCTTGCACAGCTGGCACCGCAAGCTCGGCTGCCAAATACGGGTCCTCAGTGTAATACTCGAAATTTCGGCCACACAGAGGATAGCGGATCATGTTGAATCCCGGCCCCAAGATGACATCCTTGCCGCGTGCACGCGACTCGGCACCCAGCACCCTTCCGGCCTTCTTCGAACATTCCCGGTTCCAGGTAGCAGCTTGCGCAGTGCCGGTGGGCAGATAGGTGCAAAGGTCGTCCCACCCCTCCACAAAAGCCCAGCTATCTCTGGCGACCTCGCGGCGCACCCCGTGAGGCCCGTCGGACATTGTGAATTCTGGGATACCGAACCTCGGGATCGGGGCGATCGTAAACTTGGAGTTGGCGTGGACTAAGCCGAGCTTCTCTTCCAGCGTTAGCTTGGAGATAAGCTCGGAGATCTTTGCCTCAACACCTGCGCCAGAACGCTCCTTGGAGGTAATGCGCTCAACACTTTCGTGGCTCATGCCACGGGTCTTACTTCAGTTTGTTTGCGGACTCCAAGCGAGCCTTCGCTTCGAGGCTCTTGGGGTCTATCCTTTGTGCCGCTTGCCACTCCAAGATTGCAGCTTTTGCGTCGCCCGAACGCAAAAGTACGTCACCGAGCACAACTCGGGCGCGTGGGGCATCGGGGCTCAGCCGCACGCTGCGCCGTGCCCAGCTGAGGGCTCGCTCTAGGTCGCCGCGGTAGAGGTAGGTTCGGGCCATGCCAAGATTGGCATCTGGATCGTCGCGAAAAAAGGCCAACATACGCCAGAAAAAGCGCTCCGAGCGAGCGTAGTCCTTGTTGCGCACGGATGCCTCCCCTTCCCACAGCGCTCGCTCCGTAAGCTTCTGAATGGCCGCCGCGTCACTTGCTGTCAGGCCGGCAGCATCCAACCAGGCAGCGCGTGCGCCATCAAGATCTCCGCGGATTATAAGAGCGTCTCCGAGGAGCCCCTTGGCGCGGGCCGTTTCGCCGTGCAGCGCCAACGCTCGACTCGCTACTGCCTCACCTTGCGTTCCGTCGCCGCGCAGAATCAGCAGCTGTGCAAGAGCAAGCTGCACTCTGGGGTTGGCGGCGTCCAACATGGCTGCCCGGCAGAACGCCGTCTGCGCCGCGTCGACATTGCCCTTCACGAGCGCCTTGTGCCCCTCACCCAACGCGACACTGGAATCCTTAGAAAAGCCGCCTCGTGGCGCCTCGGCGTGCTCAAGCAAAAACTCGCAGGTGGGAGCCTGTACGGCCCTTGGGAACATGAGCTCCGACTTCGCTTCCGCCACTTGCGCGGGCGGAGGAGGTTCGGGATCTTGCTTTGACGGGGGTTGCCCAAGCGCAGCCGACGCGACGGAGGGCTGTGGTTGTACTTCGGTGGGCTCGGGACCCTTCGGGGGTTGCACAGCAGCACCTACGGTGGCCTTTTCGACGACAGCGACGCTCGCGGCGGCGGCAGGCGATGAACCGCGCATTACTCGCACCACTGCCAATACGACCCCCGCGGCCAAGGCTAACTGCACCACCCCCAAAACTGACCAGAGAACCCCCATTTGCCAGCCAATGCGCGCCTCCGGTTTCCGCTGATTGCGACCAGGACTCTCGCGCCGAAATTCCTGGTCGAGGGAAGGATCGACGTTGACCGCGCTCGCCACGATGACGGAAGGAACCTGTGCCTGCGCACTCGGCGGTGGTGGACGTTCGCGCACGGGCGCGGCCATAGATACCGGCATGGGCGGCGGATCGGGGACGTCGAATACCGGCAGCTTCCCCAGAGGGGGCACCGAAGGGGTTGCAACCGGTTCGACGGCTCGCGCGGGCGCCGGAATCGAAGGCGAGATTGGCGGAGTTTCCGCCTCCGCCAAGTCCAACGCCACATCAATGGTGGCCATGATGTTTGCGTCGGCGGCGGCAGCAGCTCGCTCTACGTGCACCCGACCCGAGCCCAGCACTAAGTACGCGGCCAGGGCTAATGGCCCCGAAAGCTGAGCTGGAACCGGACTCATGACGACGGCGCTTGCTCCAACGATGAGCCCCTCGGCAACATCCAACGCCACGTTGATACGGGGATTGTTAATATTTAGCCGCAGGAGTTGCGAGCAACCCTTCAGCCCACGCAACAAGCGAGCGGGGCCAGTGGTCTCCAACCGCGTATCAAAACCCAACCCGCTGTTGGCACGTTCAAGCAAGGACCGCTCCGGCTCCACCAGCGTCGCGAGGGAACTCGAAAGCCTCTCTACGATGGGCATTTCATGGGGATCGGCAAATAGCTCGTCCCAACGCAGCACCAACAATGACGCCCAGCGCAACCTCGCGTCCCGGCGCATACGTCGGACAAGCTCATGGCCTTCACCCGTTAGATGGTTTTCTCCGATCAGAAGCACCGCTGGATCTAGCTGCCTGAGCTTGGAAAGCCTCGCTTCGCTGGGAGAAAGATCGATAACGAAAACTTGCGCACCGTGGCTTCGCAACTCCTGCGCCACCGTGTCTGCGCGGGCCGCATCGTTATCGGCCAAAGCCAGACGTAGGCCTTTGACACTCACGGGCAGCTTAGCCTTCGAATCGCTCCCAAGCAGTCCGAGCGTTCCCCCAGCGCGTTCGTCGAACTCGTACGTAAGCGGCTCGGCCGAGACCACATGCGTGCGAACGCGCTTCACAAAATCGTCCACAAACTCCGCAAGAAGCTTACCGCCGCCAAGTACCAAACGGATCGCCTGGTCGGGGGGCGTCTCCGCTCCGCCGACGCTCAAGATCCCTGTCCGGAGCTCCGAGCTCAGGGCAGCAACGAACTCTTCAAGCGTGGATTCACCAACCATCTCGGGGCTATCCGTCCCGCGGTAAGGGATCTCCTTGGCTAAGCGCGCAACTTTCTCGGCGATCGCGTCAATGCTTGCAGATCTGGGTATTACCGCCGTAACCCCGTAACGGAACGCCTGCAGCCTGGCGTCCAGCGCCATGTTGTCGTCCATGATCGCCACTGGTACGACCGAACTCTGCGGGGAAGCACTGAGCTTCTCTAGCGTTGCACGCCCGCAGTCTTTGGCGGCATCCCCAAGCAACAGGATGAGGTCAGGTGCGGCAGCAATCACCGTTTCCACCACCGATCCCGCTTCGGCCGATTCGACAAACACGCCGTGACGTGCCAGAGCTGCTTTTAACGCCACCAAGATGGCGTCATCGCTTCCCACTGCGAGGACGGCTGGCTCTGTCTGTGGCCTAGGGGGCACGGAGTGCGCACGCGGTGGGATCGGTTTGCCAAACACGGAAGCGGCTGGGCGTGAGGCGTTAGCCTGAGTATGTCTCTTAGGCGCTTCAACCACAACCTTAGGCGCCTCCGCGATTACCTTCGCTTGCCCGACCGTAACCTTAGGCGCCTCCGCGACTGGCTTCGGCTCAGCGACAGGCCTGGTGACCCGACTCGCCTTCTGCATCTGCGGTGAACCTGGCTTTGGACTTCCCTTGAGCAAGTCACTCAGCTTCGGGGGGGCACCAGCTGCCGAAGTCGGCGTCGCCTTGGCTCCCGAAAGGGATGCGGCGGCGAGTTTGGGGGGCAGACCCAGACCAAGATTGGTCTTGGGCGCTGGCGGTTCCACACGACTCAGCTTGGGGACTTCGCCGGGCTGACCCGTGCTCTTGGATTTCCCGCGGTCGTCCATGGATCTCTCAAGATCCTTACGGACGGCCAGCACGCCGCATTACCCAAGGCGAGAAAACCCCGTGAACGGGCGCCGAGCGAGCCCTAGGGGGGAATTTAGCTGCGCAAAAAGTAGAGCAACAGTTGAACCGTCCAAACGAGGGCGATCGCGATCAACATGGCGTTTACAGCAGCCTCTAACCAGCGCCCCACGGCTTTCAGCTGTGGCTTGAAAAACATCTTGCCAACGAAAATGAGGCCGAAAGCCCCGGCCAACAGCTTAGCGAGCACAAATTGCAGTGTAGCTCTTATGCGCCCACAAGGCGATTCCGACGTGGGCGGACCGAGCGTGATTCCAGACCGGCTGCCGTGGCTCGACCCCGAGATTGCCAAATCACCCGAAAAGCCTCACCCTTCGGCCATCGTGCGTCGGGGACTTTTTGCCAACGTGTTGGGCCTTGCGGCGCTAGTGTGCGGGTGCGCTGGCCAGACTTGGGAGAGCACGGCGCCAGTCCAAAACCCCAAAAGTACGCTCATCCAGTTCGACCAAAACACCCTGCGGCTGACGCGCTCGGAGCGTCTCTTGGCGAGGTTCGATTTGCTCGGCATGACGGTCGGGCAACTTGAGGCGTTCAACGTCGGCAACTGCCCAAGCGGTGAAGGCAGCTTGAAGCTCACCACTAGTATGCGCACGAGCGGCTTGTTGCGATTGGTAAAGAGCATCAAAGCCGAAGCCAGCACCACGGTTGATGCGGAGAGTGCGACCCCCAAGAAGAGCTTGCTCGCCGTGACTGACAGCGGCTCCGAGGTATCTTATAATCTCGATTTTTCTCCAGGCGCTTTCCACTACGTTAACAAGAAGCACACCTCAGAAGTCCGTGAGGACACAATCGACGTTCCGGACGGCGCCGCCGCGCACGACTTGCAGAGCGCTATACTGCTCTTACGTTCCTGGCGTCCGAAGGTGGGTGAGCAGGGCTATTTTTACGTCGTTTCTGGGAGATTCTTGCTGCGCGCAAACATGGTCTTTCGAGGCATGGATGTGGTGGTGATAGATGGGGCCCCTCGCCCCGCGGTACGTGTGGACGGGGATGCTGTGCGTGTCGGTCAGGGTGCCGATCCCTCACGGGAGCGTCGCAAGTTTCAGATTTGGTTCTCGGACGATCCACGCCACGTGCCTGTGCGCATCTCAGCTGAGAGTCGCTTTGGTCCCATTGTCTTTGATTTGCTAAAGTACAATCCCCACGCACAGGTGGCATGTGACTCACAGACGGCCGATGGCTGGGACCAACTGCGCGCTGAGGATTCTCGCGACGTGCAAGAGGCCCCTTCGGCCAACCGAGCCAAGGAAGGGCAAGAGTCCGCGGCACCTGAATCTCTCGGCCCCGTTGACATCGGCAGCGAACCCGAGGCGCCGAGTCAAGGTGGGGCCGCGACCCAAACCAACAGATAAGTAACGGCTGAGAATTTGGCCCAAAAACTTGGCGCTCTTGGGCCCACTCTGCCTAGGATGTCTGGCACCCATGCCCGTTCTTTGGCGAGTATTTCCAGCAATTCCACGCCCGAAACTTTTGTGCGGATGGGGATTGCTTGCGCTGTCTGTGGCCAGTTTTGGGCTGAGTGCTGCCGGCTGTGATTCGGGTGATGGTCCGAGCCTCTCGGCCCGTCGCGATCAGCAGCGCCGCTTGCTCCCTGGGCAATTTTTCCCAGCCACGTCCGAGAGAGAAGCCTCAGGGCCGTTGCTGGAGCGAGTCGAGCGCGGTTCCGAATCCTTCAAGCGCTTGGTGCGAGGCGATCGAGAGGCATGGGTTTTCAAGGACGAGGAAAGAACGGGGGCCGATCTGGTGATGTCTCCGCGCTTGCGCGAGAAGTTGGCCCTTCTTTCTGAGAAGGTCGCCGAGGAGTGGCCCGGTACCAAACTGCGTATCACCGAGGCATGGGACGAGCAATTGGAACACGGCACGGGGAGCCTGCACTATGCAGGACGCGCCGCCGATGTGACCACTTCCGACGTCTCCAACAGCAAACTTTCACGCCTGGCGGGGCTCGCTGTCACCGCAGGTTTCGACTGGGTTTATTACGAGAGCACGCACGTTCACGTTTCGGTGAAGTGAAGAGCGGCGACGGGCTGCAAACCAACGGCTCAAAATCACACGCGTGATTGTCAAAACATGCCAAGCGCGGATCCCACTCCGTTCTTCAGCGTAGACCGGGCGCACGGGCACTTCCGCCACCTTGGCCCCAGCCCCCGCCAAGAGCGCGAGAAGATCATTCGGGTACCCGAAGCTGGGCCATAGGCTTTCAAGCGGCAAACGCTCCAACATGCTCCGCCCAAGCGCCGTGTAGCCACACTGCGCATCATGAACTGGAAGGCCAGTGGTGAGGCGTGTGAGCGCAGACAAATACCGCCCGCCCAGACGCCTTAACCAAGGCATACGGCGAACCTCGGGGTGAACGAAGCGATTACCTTTCACGTAATCGGCTTGCTTATCCAAAATGGGCCCCACTACGAGCCCCAGGTCATCCGGATCCATTTGGTTGTCGCCCGCCATGACAACCATCACATCCATGCTCTCCCGCAGTGCTCGCCGGTACCCTGTGGCGATTGCTGCCCCCACGCCCAAGTTGCGTTCGTGCACTACCAATTGCACGCGTCGGTCAGTGACTTTGGCTACCTGATGCCGCGTCTGATCCTGACTCGCATCGTCTACGACAATAATCGCGTCCACCCACGGAGGCATCCCAGAAAGCGTCCGCCGGATGAGGCGCTCCTCGTTGAAAGCCGGCACAATCACGGCGATTTTGGCGGCGTTTCGCATCGTTGGCGCCACTGATACTCCCCGGCGCGGCAGAAGCGCAAGCAAAGGCTGACCTCGCCCACGCGGCGTACCCAAAGCGAAGCTTTCGAACGCCAAAAGGCGCGCATCAGCGCGTTGTGGCCCGGCACTGCGAGTGGTAGCTTTGCGCGGTGAATCGCAAGATCGGCTGGCTCGTGGCGGGGATTTTGGTGCTCTCCGTGGGCGCAGTTGCACTCGTCGAAGTTCTCACTTACCCGAGCGACAAGACGCCAACTGGCGCGTATTTGCGCATCGTGAAGGCCGTCAACACCGGACGGCCAGAGGACTTCTTTGCGTACCTCGAAACCCCAGCGCAGCACGCGTGCTATAGCATTCGTGACTACAGAAAACGCTCGCTCGCGCGCATTCTCGCTACTTTTCCCGAACCTGAGCGCAGCCGGCTCGCTGCCGAATACGCATCCATCGCGAACGCTCCAGACGGGGCTGACGTTTTTGCGATCTACGCTAGGCAGGAAGGTTGGTTGAACCGCCTCCGGCGAGATCTTTCCGGAGTAGCGCGCGTTGAGCAAACTGCTGACCGCGCAAGTGTTGAAACAGCCAGGGGTACCCGCTACCCGTTTCGTGTGCGCCCTGAAAACGGCATCTGGGGGCTCACCCTCTTCACCGCAAAGCTTGTGGCCGAAGCTGAACGCGCCGCCCGCGATTCCATCATGCTCGAACGTGCGGCAGAAGATTATGCACGGGTTTCGGCAACAAAGAAGCCCTAAGCGCCTCTCGGGGCATCAGCAGTTAGTCTACGGAGGCATCCGCCGAACCCAATTCCACCGGCAAGCCACACTGGGCCCACCCCGGAATACGGCGACCGAACGCATCCCGCGTGCCGCCGAAGCCTGGACCCAACTCGTGTAGCTTTTCAAAACCTGCGCTGACCAACAAGGCGAGCGCAACCTTCGAGCGCTGCCCCGATTCACATCCAACAATCATCGCCCTATCTTTTTCAGCCAGGCGCAAAACCGCGTCGACAAACGATGGATCTACCCCCCCGCCCTCGTGCTCCGGCAAGAGCAGCGGGACGTGGAGTGACCCCGGCACGTGACCGAGCACGAATTCTGCCCGAGAACGCACGTCAAGATACTTATGGCCTTGTGCCATGAGCTCAGCTGCAGCTTGGGGCGAAAGCGATACGCTCAATGAATGGCTCCTTGCGGTGCATTACGGTAAAGGCACGGCAAGTATACTCGTGGGGGGCGAACTCTGCTAAGGCTACGCCGCTTGTCTCCCTTACCTTGGCCCCATTATTTTGCGCCCCTCGTTCGGTCGAGCCGCTAAGAGTTGACCCAGTAGATGCCTCGTTCATTGCTTGACTCGGGATCCATACGGATTGTGCCCCTTGGGGGCTTGGGCGAAATTGGCATGAATTGCCTCGCGGTTGAGCACGAGCGGGGCATCCTCGTGGTGGATTGTGGCTGCACCTTCCCGGCTGACGATCACGGGATCGATTTGTTTCGGCCCGATTTTCGTTGGCTGCTGGAACGGGCTGATCGCATCTCGGGCGTCTTTCTCACCCACGGCCACGAAGATCATATTGGCGCGCTACCGTACCTCTTAGATGAACTCGATGTGCCAGTTTGGGGCTTGCCTCACACACTCGGGCTGGTTCGAAAGAGGCTCCAGGAGTTTGATTTTTCTGAAGGGGATGTTGACCTCATCGAAGCCCACACGGGCAAGCTGTACGACGTCGGTCCGTTTTCGATTGAGCCGGTGGACGTAGCACATTCCATTGTGGACGCGTGTGCGCTCGCCATCCATTCTTCGCAGGGCACTATCTTTCACACGGGTGATTTCAGCTTTGATGAAGCACCACCTGCGGGCCCACCTTCGAATGCGGATCGCATGCGAGCAATTGGTCGCGACGGAGTGAGCCTGCTCCTCAGCGACAGCACGAACGTGGACGTGGAAGAGCGGCGCGGTTCCGAGAAGATGGTCGGAGAAGCCCTCGCTCAAATCATCGAAAAGGCCCCAGGGCGCGTGTTCGTGGCGCTTTTTGCGAGCAACATTCACCGCTTACTGATGTTGGGCGACATCGCCCTGAAAACAGGCCGGCGCCTGTTTCTCATGGGGCGAAGCCTCAGCACCCAGGCCGAGCTTGCCCGTAAGCTCGGAGTGTTAGCCTGGCCGAGCGATCTGGTTTTATCTCCGGAAGATGCCGCCAACTGGCCCCGCGAAAAGCTGTTGGTGTTGGCCGGCGGCACCCAGGCAGAACGGCATTCCGCACTGCAACGCCTTTCCAAGGGGCTGCATCCAACCATCAAGGTCGCAGAAGGCGACACAATCGTCTTTTCAAGTCGAGTGATACCGGGCAATGAACGCGCTGTCAGCGTTCTAATGAATGACCTCACGCGGCTCGGTGCCACGCTAAAGACGCCCATTACCCATCCAGACGTGCACACAAGTGGGCACGCCAGCCGCTCTGAGCAGGCACACATGATTGAGCTCATCGAGCCTGAGCACTTTCTGCCGCTCCACGGCACCTTGCGCCACATGAACCGCCATGCAGAATTGGCGCAGGATCTCGGCGTACCCAGTGTGGTTGTTGTTGAAAACGGCAGCCCAGTTTTACTTCAAAAAGATGGCTTTCGGCGCGAACCCCAGGTCTCGTTTGGGAAGGTCGCTGTCTCGCACCGGGGGGATGTGCTCCTGCCGGAAGTGCTTGAGCGCCGCGAAGAGTTGGGGCGCGCGGGCGTGGCCTCTGTGGCTATCGCCCTGGATGCGAACGGAAGAGTTGTGTCCCCCCCACACGTCACCAGTCTTGGCATTCCCCTCGTTGACAACGACGCCGCGTCTCTGCGCTCAGTAGCTCGCGACATCGCTCAGAAGCTGAAGCCGTCTTACAAAGCCCCGTCAGAATTGGAAGAAGTAGTGCGAAAAGCAGCCCGCAACTCGCTCACACAAATCAGCGGCTACCGCCCCGAAGTTCAAGTTCACGTGCTCTCCCTTCGTGACTGAACGTTTTCGTTGGGGATGGGCCCTTTTTGCCATCCCCAACCTGATAAACCTTTTCAGGCCGTGGGCTGTGCTTCGCTGCGGAACAGCTCTACACGCTCGATCAACTGATCTTCCTTCGGATCGTCACGTGGGCCACGCGGTACGTTGGCGAGCTTGCCCACCACACCGAGCCCCGCGACCACCGAACCAAACACCGCATGCCGACCGTTCAAGTGCGGAGTGGGACCCTCCGTGATGAAAAACTGCGAGCCGTTCGTTCCAGGGCCAGCATTCGCCATCGAGAGGATGCCGGGGCGATCGTGCTTCAACTCCGGGTGGATCTCGTCTGCGAAATTGTAGCCCGGGCCTCCGGTGCCCCAACGGCTCTTGGCGCTCGGCTCTGTGCTGCGGCTGAGTGGATCGCCCACCTGCACCATGAAGCCAGGGATCACACGGTGAAAGCGGACGCCGTCGTACATAGGCGTGCCCTTCATGCCTTTGCCCGTGAGGGGATCCTTCCAGTCGATGTTGCCAGTGGCGAGACCAACGAAATTGGCGACGGTTTGCGGAGCACGCTGCTCTTCGAGGCGAATAACGATCGCACCTTGAGTGGTGTGCAGGCGGGCGTACAGCTGGCCCTGCCCTTCGACCGAAATAGCGGGAAACTGTGGCATTGATGATTTCCTTTCTAAGTGACCTTTAACAGAAGTGAACTAACAGGTAATTATCGCACGCTGCGGCTGGCGCCTAGCCTAGGCGGAAATGGCGAACGCTCGCTCGCCGAGCTTCTCCTTGCAGGTAACGCATTCAGCCGGAACATGTTCTCGGTGATAAACCTGGCCGCAATTAGGGCACACCCGGGCGTCCCGCTCGAATGCAATGGCTTTGTCGCTCTTGGCGCAACGGCGACCCGCTAGCTGCACAGGTTGAAGAGCAACCTTCTCGCCCTGCCCCTCCTCGGGCTTCGGCAAGCGGTCAGAAACTTCGCGCTTTACGTCGACCGCATCCGGAACTCGCCGTGTGGCTTCCACCAAAATCCACGAGCACGCCTCAAGGTGCACCGGGATTGGGATACGCAGCGTTTGCTCAATGCCTTGGACGACCAACTCATCCTTTTCGGCGAACAGACGCTTGATGTCGCACCACGCCACGCGCAAAAATTCACTGCCCTTTTCAACGCCCACCCCTGCATCACCCACACGCACCGGAGCCGCATCCGCGTCTCCAAAGGCCAAAGCGCCTACCAGCAACATCAGGCCAACCGCGAGGAGGTAAGGGGCGTAGGCCGGAGGGCTCTTGCTCACCCACATGCCATAAACGCCTGTTCCCAAGGCGATGCCGCCCGGCATGCCCACCAACCAGGCCAACATCGACATGTGCATTTGGCCCGGGACGAACCTAAGTTCGGTCCGCCCACTCTTGCTCGCGCCCTTCTTTTTGGACTTCTTTTTGGCATCCGACATGGGGCCGGAACGCTAGCAGGCCTTCGGGGGTCCGAGCTACGGGTTATGCTTTCCCCCACGTGGCCCTTTCTCCAAAAAGCCTGTTGATTGCACTCCCTACGGTCACCGTGAGCTGTGTCGCATTGGCGCTCCTATTGCTCGGGCAGGAGGCTCCTGTGTGCGCGGCCCGAGTTTTTGGGGGCCCCACCCAGAACACGGAGACGCTGAGTTGGCGGGTGCTCGCGTTCGAGCGATTGACTGGAGTTGAGCGGGTACTCGCCGATGCGCAATTGCGTGTAGAGGTAGAGCTTGAGGCGGGTCGCGTAGTGGGCTGGAGCGGCAAGACGGCCGCCGATGGCCTCGCGGACGTCGCACTCAACGTGGGCCAACTCGAACCAGAAGAAAAGCTCACCCTCAAGGTCACGTGGGAAAGCGTGGATGGCCCGCGCACGCTGCTGCACGCTCCCATTCACCTCACTCCGGAAATCTGGAGCCGCTATCAGCGACGGCGCGGGGGTTCCACCTCACAAGAGAATGGTGACTTCCGCATCACAGTAACACCGTCGCATGGGGTCTTAGCGGTGCCGTTCGATGACGAGCTTGAGCTGCTAGTGCAGAAAGGCACTTCAGCAATCTCCGGAGTGAAACTAGTAGTGACAGGCGAAGGGCTCATCTTTCCCCGCGGGCAGACGTTCATCACAAATTCTCAAGGACGCACGAGCGTCGCTGTGCGTCCAACGTTTCATCAAGCGGATCTCTCGGTGGAAGCAACTCAAGCACCGGGCCTATCGGCACACTTCCACGCCAGTTTACCCGTCGTACCCGGCGCAATTCAGGCTCTCGCGAAGACTCACGGAACGACGCAGGAAATCGAGCTCCGTTCGCCTGTACCCCGGGAGCGAGCCTACTTTAGTGTGGTAAATGAGAATCTGCGCTTGTTCGGAGGGAGCGTTCCACTGAAGGTTCTCCCCGATGGAACTGCGGTGGGTAGGATAGAGTTGCCCGTCCTCCATGCTGCGCCGCATTGGCTCGTAGCTTCTGAAGACTTCGATCTCAGGAGCTACGCCACCGTGGGCTGGCCGCTCTGGCCAACAACCAACGATCGCACCACACGCGACATTCCCGATCTGCCACTCGCCGATGGGCTCGCCGTCGCCCTGGCGCTGGAAAAAAAACGTAATCAACATGCACGCCTGGTGGCGGTGTTGGTGGCCCTGCTCGGGCTCAGTGCTTCCACGGTGCTGCTCATCCATGTCTACAGGCAATCCAGATCGTCAGCACTTGATCGAGGCTTGGAGAGCCTTGGGGAGGTACCCTCGGAGGACCACGCCCAAGCGTTCAGAAAACCAGCTTGGTGGGCCGCGGTGGGCGTCATTCTTGCTGCCCTAGGGTTCGCATTATTGGCGGCCTTCGCTTGGGTCGAACGTTAGGCTAACCGACCCTTAGACCGCGCGAAGGCGCACGGTTGCCAACTCGAGTCAACTCCCAGGATCCACCCGCGGCGGGTTCTGAAATAGCGTCGTGAGCGCCGAAATCATAGGAACTACATCCGCTGCCGCCGCAAGCTCGCGACAGGAGTGCATGCTTAACATTGGGCTGCCCACATCCAGCGATCGAATGCCCGTGCGTGCAGCAGAGATGGGGCCCACGGTGCTGCCACAGGGCATATCATTGCGGCTTGTAAAATGCTGTACGTTGGCGCCAACGCTCTGGCACGCTTCGATGAATGTGGCCGCGCCCACCGAATCGGTGGCGTAAGATTGATTCACGTTGCTCTTCAGCACAGGGCCTTGACCCAAACGTGGCTGGTGCTGCTTATCATGGCGCTCGGCGTAATTGGGGTGAACGGCGTGCGCCATGTCCGCCGAAATCAATAAAGATTGAGCCAGCGCTCGGCGCACCCCACCGGGCCTCTGCCCCTCGTACTCCTCCGCCAGACGTTCGAGCACACCCGGGAGGAAGAAGGACCGAGCCCCTGCAGCACTTTGGCTGCCAACTTCTTCATGATCGTACAACACCATCACTTTGGTAGCCTCACTCGGCGAACTATCGGCAACAAATGCCGAAAGTGCCGCATGGCACGAGGCCAAATTATCCAAGCGCGAAGCCCAAATGAAGTCGTTATTGGCTCCACCGAGTGTTGCAGGCTGGGTATCGTACAAACACAGATCCCAGCTTAAGATGTGGCTCGGGTCTTCGGTTTGTAGCTCCGAAGAACATTCGTTGATCAGTATTTGTGAAAGGCCAAGCTTCTGCTCGTTCTTTCCGAGGGGCTCCAAAAAGCAGAGCGGAGGTAAGTGGGTTTGAGCATTAGGAATGAACCCGCGCGTGTTCACTTCGCGATCCAGGTGGATCGCAAGGTTGGGAATACGGCAAAGCGGCCGTGCAAAATCAACCAATACATTCCGCCCGCCGCGCAAGCTCACCCGCCCGGCCACAGATAGGTCCCGATCGAACCAGGTGTGCAACAGCACCCCGCCGTACACTTCCACGTTGAACTGCCCCATGCCCAAGCTCACAAGATCCGCCTTCGGCTTGATGCGAAGGTTCGGCGAATCCGTGTGTGCGCCCACAATCAGAAAGCCACCTTCGGCTGGAGGACGGGTGCCCGCTTGAAACGCGAGGATCGTTCCCCCCGCGCACACTGTGAAACCACGCGCCGAAGGGGTCACTTTCCAAGGCTGACGCAAGTCGAACTCCGAAAAACCCGCCTGTAGCAGGCGAGCCTCCACCTGGCGAACCACGTGGTAGGGAGAAGGAGCGGCGTTGATGAAGGCGAGCAGGTCCGCGACTTTGGCGTCTATGGCTTGCGGCATATGGCCTGGCACTATACTCCGAAGCTCAAGGATGTTTGCACCCAACGTTCGCTTCGAGGGCTTCACGGCCAAAGACTGGTTGCAGTTGGGCGCGCTATTTCAGGCCAGCGCAGGCAGCAATTCGGACGGCCAAAAGCGCGTGAGCGGGGGCGTCGTCGCCGTGACTCAGGGGAGCCGAGTCATCAAGCTCTTGCACACCGAGCGCGGGCGCCTTCCTCTGGTAGGCTCCGTTTGGCGCGGGGATCTCGAAGGCCTCGCCACGCTCCACCACGCGAAGTGGGTGCTGGCTCTCCACGGCGGCGTGCTCTCGGAGCTCACCGATCGCTGGGCGAACGCACTCAAGCGGGAACACTACCTCCTGGATCAAGTGCTGCTCTTGGTTTCTGTCCTCAAGGAGTTGGAAGCTGAAGGCGCTCTTGAGCTGTGGCCCAAGCGCGTTGCAGAATGGCCCGTCCCCACAGCGTCCGTAGTGCAGAAGGGCATGAATGCCCTCGCAAGCCCCGGCAAAGTGGTAGCCGTTGGCGTGTTTGACGACGGCGAGCTTCAGACGTGCATCGCTTTGCGTCGTGGAACAGCTGGCTTCGACTGGGTGGTAGGGCCCGACGAACTGCGCCAACAAATGGGGCTGCTTTCCGGTGACTTCCGCCGCGATTATCTGCACCTTGTAGGAGCCATCGAGAACAAGCTGGGCCCACTCGGCGTGGGCTGCTTTGGCGAAGCACGAACTCTAAGAGCATTGATCCATCACCCGGCTCCGGGCGCATGGGCAACGGCGGTCGCCGCACGCGATATTATCGTCTCACCGCTGGCTCCAGCCATTGCGCTCCCCCTTGGCCTGGATGTGGGCCGCGCGGCCATTTCATTCGTGCGTGTTCTGGCGAGCCAACTCGAAAAACGAGACTGGTTTGGCATGCATTCCCAATTGACCCCAACGCTCCACAGCGTGAGCGATTTTGCGTCCTCGCAACTCGGGTTAAGCTCCCTATTCGGCTTCGATCCTATCGCTTTTCTGAGGGCCCTTATCAATCCGCACTCGCCCCATTCTCCTACGGACGGCACCAGCACGGCGGCCGAAACGTCTCGTGAAACTTAAGTTCGTCGGCCACATCGCTCGCATCCGCTATCGGCTCGCGCTAGCGCTCGTGCTGGCGGCCCTTTTGCCAGTACTGGTGGCAATTGGTTTAGTGGAAACAACTGTCCGCCAAACCTCGGCACGCTTCTTCGTGCCAGAGGTGGGAGAACACCTCGATCAATCGCTCAGCGTGTACCAAGAACTCGCGCGGTCGATCAAGGAAAGCATGCAGAACGCCGCGACGGCTATTGCCGCTAACCATGAGCTGCGTGAAGCAGCACAGAAGAAAGACGCGCCCCTCGTTCGCAACGTACTCAAAGCTGAGTTTGGCGCGTTCCCGCGCCTGGTTGAGCTCTCGATCCTAGACGCGGAATCCCACGTTCTCGGGCACGTTGCACGCCCCACGCCGCTCGATCCGCTCCGCGAAAACGCCCTCACTGTGGTACGCTCGCTCGCGCGGACCAGTGGAATTGCGGGCGATAACCCGCCAGTCGCAACGCCCGGAAACGGCTCGCCCACGGCCGCCTCTCCAGACGACGACGCACTCACCGAGGAAGAGCCGAGCGGCGACGACGCGGTCACTGAATCGCGCAACGAAGGCCTGCGGCTTGTCGCCGTATTTTCAGCCGATAAGGCGCAATTCGACGCCTTTCAGAACATGGGGCGCTTCGTGGAAACCTACCACAAGATCGAGCGCCGCCGCGGGTTGGATGACCAGAGTTACGTGTATGCATTTGCAACCCTATTGGGGCTCACGATTGTAGCGGCGGTCGGCGTGGGTGTCTTATTGGCGCGAGGGGTTACCGGCAGAGTCTCGGCCCTCGCAGCGGCAACTTCAGCAGCAGCGGGGGGAGATTTGAGCGTTCGCGTTCGCGAGACAGGCCAGGATGAAATTACGGACCTTGCCAAAGCTTTCAATCGCATGCTGGCGGAAATCGAAACCAGCCGCGCGCGAATTGAATACCTCCAACGCATGGAAGCCTGGCAAGAGATGGCACGGCGCCTGGCCCACGAAATCAAAAATCCACTCACCCCTATTCAGCTTGCCGCCCAGGAGATCCACCGCCGCTACGATGGTGGCGATGCCGGCTACAAGCAGTTGCTCGACACGACACTGGAAATCGTCGAAGACGAGGTGGGTACCTTACGCCGTTTGGTCAGCGAATTTTCAAACTTTGCCCGCCTCCCTCAGGCCGAGCTCGAACCCGCTGATCTACGCGGCTTTTTGCAGGAACAAGAGCAAAAGCTCACCCTGGAGCGGGCTTCTGGGGGCGAAATTGCGGGCTCCTTGCCTCCCACGGACGTCGATATGAGCTTCGAGCTCCCCAACGATCCGGCTCCTCTGTGGCTCGATCGACAAATGTTTCGCCGAGCCTTCTTGAACTTGATCGAGAATGCAACGCATGCGCTTCGCCAAAGCGCCGCACCTCGCAAGTTGAAGGTGCGCCTACAAAGGGATGCTGATTTCTGGCTGCTTTCCGTGGAAGACAACGGGCCCGGCATCCCCGAAGCACTTCGAGTGAGCTTGTTCGATCCTTACGTCACCACCAAATCCTACGGTGTGGGGCTCGGGCTGGCTATCGTGAAGAAGATCGTGATTGACCACGGCGGGAGAATTGCCGCAGGCACAAGTTCACTCGGCGGGGCTAAGGTTTTGGTTTGGTTGCCAGCTGAAGGTACCCATGCACAACTTTCGTTTCTCTCCAGCAGAAAATCCCCCTCAGCCCCTTCCCATCCCCAGGTAACCGACACCCCCTTCGATAAAACGGCAGGCTTCAGTTGATGTCCCATCCCCGCAACCTTTCTACTCCGCCCACGGGCATCCCTAAGAAGCGTGCTTCCTTCGGATCGCTCGTGCTCCTTGTTGTCACAGTGAGCGCCTTTTTTGGCTTTGTCGCGCTACCCCAGCTCGACCGTGCCCGAAGCCTAAAGCAGAAGCTAGCACCAGATTTCATGCTCCCAGTCATCTACGGTGGCGGCGAAAAATCCAAGCTGAAGCTCTCTGACCTGCGTGGCCGGGCCGTGCTCTTGGATTTCTGGGCGAGCTGGTGTGGGCCTTGCCGAGAACAGATGCCTGCAGTTAACTTGATTGCGCAGAAGTATAGCAAAGAGCTGGTGGTGGTGGGGATCAACACCGGCGACGAGCGGGAAAAGGCGGTCGGGTTGCTCCAAACACTCAACTTGCGCTACATGTCCATTGAGGACGAGGGAGGCATGGTTGCCAATAGCTACGGCGTTGCCACTTTGCCCACGCTGGTAATCATCAACCGCGAAGGGGTCGTGAAATTCTTCGGCACCCGCGTTATGACCGAACAAGAGCTCGCCGCAGAGCTCGCACTGGCTCTTTAGCGGCGCCGCCCCCACCCGCCAGAAGCCCGACCGCCGGGCTTCGATGAAGAGCCTTTGGCCGAGCCGCGCTTGGCCGGTGTCGAAGGAGTGGGTGGCGGCGGAATAACTCCTGGCGTGCCCTCTCCTGCAGACGTTTGAAGCTTGCGAATGTCATCGCGCAAGCGCGCGGCCGTCTCAAATTGCAGGTTCTCAGCCGCGAGAAACATCTCCTGGCGGAGCACTTCGAGCCGTTCCTTGATGACGGCTAGCTCATCGGCACTGGGTTCGCTCGCGGGTACAGCGCCAGCAGCGCCGGCCTTGCGCTTGGGTGGGGCCTTGGCTGGCCCGCCACCCTCAGAAGCCGCACCTCGTGGCACCGCATAATAGTCAGTTTGCCCGCTCGCTGGGCTCACATCAAGGATCGCTCGCCTCACCGACGCAGGCGTAATGTTGTGCTCCAAGTTGTACGCGGTTTGTATGCCGCGCCGACGCTCCGTCTCGCTGATGGCATAGGCCATGGCATCGGTAACGCGATCCGCAAACATGATGACCTGGCCGTGAAGGTTGCGAGCGGCGCGCCCGATAGTTTGGATGAGCGAACGTGGGCTGCGCAAGAAGCCCTCTTTATCCGCGTCCAGAATCGCCACCAGGCTCACCTCAGGCAAATCCAACCCTTCGCGCAGTAAGTTAATACCAACGAGTACGTCGAACTCCCCCGCTCGTAGGCTCTTCAAGATCTCAATGCGCTCCAAGGTCTCGATGTCTGAGTGCAGGTAGCGCACGCGCACGCCAAGCTCGGTGTAATATTCAGTGAGATCTTCGGCCATGCGCTTGGTTAAGGTGGTCACCAGCACGCGCTCGGAAGCCGCCACACGCTTTCGGATCTCAATCAGGAGATTATCCACCTGGCCCTCAATGGGCTTGAGGATAATCTCAGGATCAATCAACCCGGTTGGGCGGATCAATTGCTCCACAATTTGATCTTTGGAGTGCTCCAGCTCCCACGTTCCTGGCGTTGCGGACACAAAGATGGTCCGCTTCATGTACTTTTCGAACTCATCGAACTGCAACGGACGATTGTCGAGCGCACTTGGGAGGCGGAAGCCGTACTCTACGAGCGTCTCCTTACGCGACCGATCTCCCTTATACATGGACCCAATTTGGGGCACCGTTTGGTGCGATTCGTCGATGATCAGCAAAAAATCATCGGGAAAGTAATCAATGAGCGTGGGGCCAGGCTCGCCCGCCTTTCGGTTGGAAAGGTGCCGCGAATAGTTCTCTATTCCCTGCACAAAGCCCATCTGTTCGAGCATCTCAAGGTCGTATGAGGTCCGTTGCAGAAGGCGTTGCTTCTCCAAGAAGCGCCCAGCTTTGTCAAAAAACTCGAGACGCTCTTGCAGTTCGACGCGAATAGCCTCAATCGCGCGGTTCAGCTGTTGGCGCGGTGTAACGTAGTGGGACCCTGGATAAACGGAGTACCGCGGCAACTCTCCCAACACTTTGCCGCGAATGGGATCGACCTCTTTAATCGCCTCCACTTCGTCCCCAAAGAACTCGATGCGAATCGCCATCGACTCTTCGTAGGCCGGAAAAATCTCCACCACGTCTCCGCGCACACGGAAGGTGCCGCGGTGAAAATCCACGTCGTTTCTCGAATATTGAATATCTACCAATCGTCTGAGTAGCTCATCGCGGCGGCAGGCTTCACCCTTTACGATTTCAATCGCAAGGCCCTGATAGCTCTCCGAAGATCCGATGCCATAAATGCAACTAACGCTCGCAACAATGATGCAATCACTGCGGGAAAGGAGCGCGTGCGTGGCGGCGTGGCGCATCCGATCGATCTGATCGTTGATGATCGCGTCCTTATCGATGAACGTGTCTGTCGTCGGCAGGTACGCTTCGGGCTGGTAATAGTCGTAATAAGAAACAAAAAAGGCGACCGCATTGTCCGGGAAAAGATCGCGCATTTCCCCGTAGAGCTGAGCGGCCAACGTCTTGTTGGGCGCAATAATCAGCGTCGGGCGCTGGACGTGCTGGATGACGTTCGCCACGGTGAACGTCTTGCCGCTCCCCGTGATACCGAGGAGCGTCTGAAAGGGCTCGCCCCTATCCAGCCCTGCGCACAAGGCAGCAATCGCCCGAGGTTGATCTCCCTTAGGCCTAAAATCGCTGCGGATCTTGAATGGACGGTGCATGGCGAAAAACGCCAAACACTAGGGCAAAAGAGCTGCCCATCCAAGCAGCACGTGGGCTTAGCGCTTGGAAAACTGGAAACGCTTACGAGCCGCGGGGCGACCGTACTTCTTGCGTTCCTTTTGACGGCTGTCGCGCGTCAGGTAGCCGGCGCGCTTGAGGGCGCGACGACGTTCGGCATCTTCCAGAAGAAGTGCGCGAGAAATTCCGTGGCGCATCGCTTCGGCCTGAGCGCTGTTACCGCCACCGGCAACCGTGGCTCGCACATCGTACTTGTCGCCAATTTCTAGCAACTCAAGGGACTGGCGCACCACCATGCACGAAGACTCACGCTGAAAGAAGTCTTCAATCGTGCGGCTGTTTACACTGATTTTGCCTTCGCCCTTGGAGATCCAAACGCGAGCAACGGCTGTCTTGCGCTTTCCGGTAGCGTAAAATGTCTGAGCGGTGGTCATCGTCGTTGCCTTAGGCGGTCTTGAGTTGGAGCTGCTGTGGCTGTTGGGCAGAATGCGGATGATCCGCAGTTGGGTAAATCTTGAGCTTGCCGAGAAGAGTACGCCCGAGCACGTTCTTGGGCAGCATGCGCTTCACGGCTTGCTGGATCGGTACTTCGGGGGCGTGCTGCACGAGCGACTCGAAGGGCTCCTGCTTCAGCGACCCGGGATACCGCGAGTGGCGGTAGTAAATCTTCTGCTCCGCCTTGCGGCCCGTGAGCTTCACCTTGTTGGCGTTCACGACGATCACGAAATCCCCCGTGTCCATGAAGGGGCTGAAGATCGCCTTGTTCTTGCCACGCAAAATGGTGGCCACCCGGCTAGCAAGGCGCCCAAGCGGCAAACCAGTGGCATCTACCACCCACCATTTGCGGGCGGCGAGGGCTTCGGCGGCATTAGCAACGTACGTCGTCATTTCAGGGGCCTATCAATGCTGAAAAAAAGGGAGGAGCTCCCTACCGGGCTACCGCCCCGTGGTCAAGACCTTAGGAGAAGGCTTCCCCAGCGGCGGGGGTCGGCCCGAGGGAGGCGGGGCATAACCCAATCGCCTGCCCGGCGCCAGTCCATTCAAATAGCTCGGCTGGAGCCCGGCCGATCGCCTGAAATGCCGGGGCTTGTTAAGGTGAGGGCCCGGTGGACAGGCAGGCCCTCTGCCCACGCCTTCCGCCCAGTATACTAGCTCGACCCACCATGAGCGCCGGAGCCTCGCCCCTACTCGACAAGCTCGTCTCTGAGGAAATCATTCGCCCGGAGCAGCGCGAGGCCTCGCTCAACTGGATGGCGCGCACGGGGGACCGGGTGGAAGAAGCGCTGCTTGAAACCGAAGCCATCGAGGAGGCGGACCTCCTCCGCTACTTGGCGGCCCAGCATAAAACGCGCTTTGTCTCCACGGAGAAGCTTGCAAAGGCGGAAATCGACCGCAGCGTGCTCGATAAGCTCCCTCGCAAAGTGGCCGAAAGAAGCTTGGTGTTTCCGGTGCTCTACGCGGAAGCCACAGGAACCTTGAGTGTGGTGACTCCGGATCCGGACGACATAGCCGTGCTGGACAACGTGCGAGCGGTGTCCGGCGTGAAGCAAGTTCAGGCCTTCGTGGGGCGCCCCAAAGCCATCGCCGCTGCCATCGCCAAAACCTACGGTGGCGATATCCACGCGTTTGCGAAGTTGGATCGAGCCGCACGCCAGCAGTTCAGCACCATGATGGACGTTTTTGAGCGCAGGTTGCTCTCAGAGGAGAGCATCGTGACCTCGCTCGCCCATGAGGGCACGTCGAGGGAACGCACATTTTCTGCCGAAGATATGAATCGTTCCGCGCAAGGCCGCGCCGTCACCGGCAGCGCAGGTGGGGTGGAAGGAACAGCGTACCTCGAAACACTCAACGTTCTTATCAGCTTGGTTGAGAACTCACGCCCTGATTTGCGCGGACATTCAGCGCAGGTAGCACGCCTGGTAAAGAAGCTCTGCGAACGCCTCCGCTTGAGCGATGCCGAACGCACCAGCGCGATGATTGCTGCGTATGTTCACGACCTGGGGAAGATGGGCGCCTACCACCTCACGGCTCTTAACGTCGCCGACTACGAGGGCCACCGGGCTTCTGCCAGTAAGCAATACAAAGCACCCTCGCGTTTGGTGGAATCCATTCAGCTACCCAACGAAGTGTTGATGGCCGTGGAAAACATGTACGAGCGGTATGACGCTCAAGGCTTACCGCGCGGCATCGGCGGCAAAGAGATCCCGCTCGGCGCGCGCATTTTAGCCATCGCGGATACCTACGCGGATCTCACCCAAAACCCAAAGAATCCGTACAGAAAGACGCTACGCCCCGCACAAGCTTGCGAAGTCTTAGCCACCAACAAAGGCAAAATCTTCGATCCGAACCTCGTGGATCTGTTCAAGCTAACCGTTACTGGCGAAGATCTAAAAGCGCGCCTCCTCGCCGACAGACGCCTCGCCTTGATCATCGATCCCGATCCGGAAGAGACAACAGTGTTGGAGCTGCGTTTGGTGGAACGCGGCTTCGAGGTAAAGCTTGCCTCTACCTCAGAGCAGGCGCTCAAGATCCTGGAAGCGGGAGGCGTTGAGATCGTATGTAGCGAGCTTGATATCAAGCCTCAAGACGGCTTGCAGCTCCTCGAGCACGGCCGCAAGCAACGCTGGGGCCAGAAGTTGCCGTGGATCATCATGTCGGGGCGAGCGGTGTCCGCTGACGCACAGCGCGCGTTTGAATTGGGCGCGAGCGACGTGGTCGCCAAGCCCGTGAGTGCTGAACTTCTGGTGGCGAAGATGAAACAGTTGATTGAACAATCAGCCGCAGGAGCTGCGGGCTCCCGGGGCGTGAGTGGTTCACTCCAAGAAATGAGCCTGCCAGACATCGTTCAAGTTTTGTGGCACGGCCGGAAAACGGGGTCCCTCAAGATCCAGGCGACCGGCGAGCGCGGAGAAATCCATTTCGTGGATGGCGCCATCTATAACGCCATGTGGGCTAAGGTGCGGGGCGCCGATGCATTTTACGCGATGATTTCACTGAATGAAGGCGAATTTTCGCTGGAACCGAGCTTCCGCGCACCCCAGCAAGTGATCAAGGAAAGCCCCGAAGCGCTGCTCCTCGAAGGGATGCGCCGTCTCGACGAAGGTGCGCGTTAGGCCCGGTGGTCGCTGAACCTCCTTAACTATCCGACATCGTGGACGCCTGTTCACTGCCGAAACACAGGGCTGTGGCAATTGCTCGACCGTGATACTCTAGGGGTCTGGTGAAGAACGAGTCTATTGCCAAGGTGGATCCTCCGCCGCTCCTAGGCTTCAACAACAATATCCGCCACAAAGGCCGGCTTTTTCACATCCAGACTGAAGACTCGGGTGTTCGCCACGCACGTATCATGAGCCACTTGTTCGCGGACGGTGGGCGCGTCATCAAAAGCGCTCGTATCGACTACAGCGAACATATCGGGACGCGAGAGTTTGTGCCAACCGTTCGCGGGTTGATGAAAGAGCAGCACCGCTCCATGTTCATCGCTCTTCGCGCGGGAGAATTTGATGAAGCGGTGATTTCGGTTTGTGGTCCCTACCCTGAACCCGAATCAGAAACGGTTCCCAACTCCAAAAGGTACGTGGCTGACGCGAGCCCCACGGCTGACCCGACACCCATGGCCGCACCTTCCCGCGCACCCGCACCTGTGCGTCCGCCTGTGCCCACGCATCCGCCCACGCCCGCCTCTCGCGGCCCGCAACCCCCCAGGGAGCCGGCGCCGAAGCAGCCAGGCAGGCGCCCAGCTGCCACTTTCGGTGGGATGCCAGGAGCGAGCAGTCGCTCGATTTTCGGTGACGATCCGATGAGCGAGCGATCACTCGACGAAGTGATCCTGGGCTACCTCGCCGAGGACCTCGCCGAAGATCCATGAAGCTTTTTTGTTTTGGCCGCACTCCCACTCGCCGGGGCGCGCCGGCACGGTGCGGGCGCTTGACAGCCAAAGGAACGAGTGGGACATAAGCGGGCCTGCCCTTGTGGCGGGTCTACGGTGAGGTAGCCAAGCGGTTAGGCAACGGTTTGCAAAACCGTTATACGCCGGTTCGAATCCGGTCCTCACCTCCAAGAAATCCGGGTTCTTCTTAGGGGTCTTCTCGCTCGATGGTGGGTGGGACCGGAAAGCTGATTAAGCACAAGCGTTTAGAAGTCTGAGGCGGTAGTTGGTGAAGCTCCTATAGCCGTAGGCA
The DNA here is from genome assembly GCA_033763455.1 of Polyangiaceae bacterium. Taxonomy (GTDB): domain Bacteria; phylum Myxococcota_A; class Polyangia; order Polyangiales; family Polyangiaceae; genus JBBRRP01. The sequence goes on along the minus strand of JANRKO010000043.1, from coordinate 98,226 downwards.
CGGCGTTTGACGAGCTTGGCCTTGCAGTTGAAGCCTTCGGTCATGCCGTTGGTGAGGCGGGTTCGGAAGTATGCGAGGACCTGATGTCGCCAGCGCATGAGGGTGTTGCGCAGGGTTTGAAGCTCGGGGAGCGCTGAGTCGGCGAGACGGTCGGTGATGCCTGTGAGGAAACGAGAAGCCTGCTTGAAGCTCCGAATGCGGTAGAAGCGCACCAGAGCTTCCTTGGCTTCGTATAGCTCGCGGAGCGCTGGGTGCTGAGTGAGCCAGGCACTGAGCGTTCGGCGCGTTTGGGGCTCCAAACTGTGGCCGTTACGCAGCAGCAAGCGACGCACTGGCAGCGAGCGCTTGTCGCCCGTAATGGCCTTACGTTGCTTGTTGATGGCCGGGCTAAGCAAACGCAGCACATGGAACTTGTCGGCCACAATGATGGCCTGGGGAAAAAACCGTCGCACAAAGGCCTTGTACGAGTCGCTCATGTCGATGGCCACGACGCGCACGTTTTCTCGCCCTGGAATGTAGTCAAGCGCGGCTTCGAGCTCCGGCCCGGTGCGCCCTTCGGCCACCTCCATGAGGCGATGGTTTTTCTGGTCGACAAACACTGTGACAAATTCGCGGAAGCCATTTTTTCCGCGGCGGAAGAAGTGCTCGTCGATGCCAAGTCTGCTTGGCCACGGGTACAGGCGCTTGCGGCGCTGCAGTTCGAGGTGCCGATACAACGTGCGGTACAGCCACCCGCCTGAGCACTTGAAGTCCTGCCGTACCTGCTTCAAATCGACGTAGCGCTCGCAGGCACCCATGACCGCGCGCCCGTAGCGCTCCGTATGGCGGTGTCCCTTTCGGACCCAACCGAGTGGCTCCGTAAACGCTTTGCCGCATGGCTTGCACCACAGCCGGCGCTTCACCACCGTCAGAAATACCCTAAAGGTTCGGAAAGGCTCATCTTTGAGCCTCACCCGCCGCGTATCGTACGTCGACGCTGACGGCGTCGCGCACTTGGGGCAGTACTCCATCTGGGGCTCCTTTTTCGCCACCACCTCGATGACTCGGCTGTCACGCAGCCTCCTAAAAGAAATCAGAGAAAGTTCGGGCAAAAGCAAAGTCTGGATTAAACTTTCGTCGGGCATGGCTGGACCTCTGGCTCGGGGTTGTTGGTTCGCACCCAACCCGTCCCAGAAATCTCCCAGCCCTGCCCAATTTTCCGACTACCCACCTTCTAGCGACAAGAGCCAGTGGATCGGGGGTTGGGGGTGTCTCTTGTGTCTCTGGGAACGCTCGGGGCTGCTCGTGTTTGCTACAAATGCGCTACAGGGTTCCGCGGGTTCGCCGAGCCTAGTTTCCAGCGAATACTTGAGGGATGCGGTGGGGAGGCGGCCATACACGCGCTCCACCATGCGGGAGTCGCGATGGCCGAGCACCGCGGCGATCAAGTGCGGCTCAATATCGCGCTGGCGCAGCCATGTCGCACAGGTGCGGCGGAGATCATTAGGTGTCACGCTCGCAATGCCCGCGTGCTTGCAAGCTACCGCCAAGTCACGGCGCACGTTGCCCCAGGCGGTGAACAAGAACCCATCTTGGCCCTCCGCGTGGCGGAGCGCGTGATCCAACAGCGGAACTCCTGCGCCGACGATCGGAACAGTACGCAAAGAGCCTTCCGTCTTGGTACCTCTAAGAAATACGAGCCCCCTCGCCTGATCGACGTCTTCAAACCGAGCTGCCACCGCCTCGCCCCACCTGGCCCCCGTGGCGAGGATGAACGCCACGAGCGCCGCCCGATCGGGGCTGAGCTCAGCGAAAAGCTTTTGCGCGTCGAGCGCGGTGAGAAAGCGCGTGCGGGGCGTGTAAGCCGCAGAAAATCCATCAGGCATCACCGCATCGATGTCGCGGGGGAACTCCCCTCGCCGCTTAGCTACCTTAAGTGTCGCACGCAGCACTGTGAGTTCCTTGTGCACCGTGTTCCTCGAAGCGCCCTCGCCCAAGCGAGTCTCGATAAATCGATCCACTGCCCGCGCGTCTACCTTCGCCAGCGAGGTGTCGCCGCCGAACAACCGCACCACATGCCCCGCCTTCACCCGATAGCTCGAAAGGGTGCCCGCTGCTCTCCCCTTAAAAAGGCGATCTGTCAAAAACTGTTTGAGGGCTTGTTCGATCGAGGTCGCGTGCGAGGCTGCGTAGGTCGGATCGGCGGCACGTCGCTCCCATTCACGGAGTACAATTTCGGCGGCGCGTTTGTCGCGGCACTTTGTGGAGCGCTGGATGCGTTTGCCTTCGCAGTCGAAGACCCACCCGTACCAAGTTCCATTTCGCTTGAAGAGGCGCTGGCCCATCCGATTTTCTCTCGCTGGTGAATGTACACTTCGAACGCTGCTCGTGGGACCCGAAGAAGGCGCCCACGCCGAAAGTGCAACATTTCCCGCATCATTCGGTAGGCGTGGGCCCGCGACACGCTGAGCTCTGCGGCAATGTCGCGTGCGGTCAAGTAGCGAGGAGCGGGCATCGGGGGTCTGAGTGCTCTGAGCATGAACCCCCGAGTGGTGGGGGCTTCTTACGTACCGAGAGGGTCTCAGCAACAGTGCAGCCGCGGAAGTGGACAAAATTTGGCCCAAGCGTCCTTCACTGGACACTGCCCAACTACCTACTCGCGCCCCAAGAATTGATGCAGCTCGTTCCGCAAAGCCCGTCAGCGGCGGGATTTCGCGCGGCGGATCTGTTGCCGATTCACTTCACGTTGCGATTCGGGAGCGGACTTTGAAGGAAACAATTGCGCGATGTCGGCATTGGTGCCACCGGCGTCCTTGATTGCAGCCTTCAACTTCCCCATCGAAGCACCCCAAACACGCGCTTCAGGCAGATCAACTACACTAGCCATGGCCTCTGCGGTTCCCGAGATACTTGCCTCGAACTCGGTTAAGACCGCTTCAAGCGTACTGACCTGAACCTTGATCCATTCTGACAGCGCCAGATATCGATCTAACTGGTGCACTTCTTTTCGAAAAGTAGCCGAGAACTTCGCATGTTTTGCCACCTGTGCAGATTGATACATCGACAGCCCCTTGGTGAGCGTACGTAAGCGTTTGCCTGCCTCCATCAGTTGCGGTCGCAAGGCTTCGACGCCCGAATCGTCGTGGGCAGCTTCAATGCTCACGCGGTGCTTTCTTAGGTAGGCTGCGTGATCTTCCGTAGCAGTTGTGACTGCCGCCTCGTAGGCTCGGAGCGCAGAGCGCGGGCCTTGAATCAGCGATCTCATGGCCGCAAGCCGTTGGAGGCTCCCTAGCACTGCGCCCAAAAGCGCCGATTGGGAACTGTCCGCGGCACTGAGATCGAGATCTGGAATGCTGGAAACAGCCGTCAATGTTTCGACGTCGCAATGAAGGCGAATGCCATGCGCCCCCAGCCAGCGGACGTGCGCTTCTTGGTAGGAGTGTAACTCGGCAAGGCTTGCAACGTCGGGTCTCATGGGTGGCGATTAAGAAGCGATGCTACCTCCGCCAAGTCATAGGAGCACGCCCGAAGAGGTCACGGGCCAAGAAGGGCTCGCAGTGGGACCGATCCAATCATACGAGTTTTACTGACAGGCAACATTGATTGTGCCCCCGTGGTGCATCGTCAGACCCCACCCAAGCGGGCTTTCCTGTGCCCAATGGACAAGGTTGAGGCCGCCCTAGCCGTGCAACTCTCGGAAAACCTGAAGGAACTCCGACAGAGTCGCGGGTACACACAAGCCGAGCTAGCCGAGCGAGCGTCGATCAGCCCTCATTACGTCGCGCTGATCGAGACCGCCAGAAAGCTCCCAACGTTGAAAACTGTAGCGGCCTTTGGCCGAGCGCTTGGCGTATCCTTGGGTAGGCTTCTGGAGAAGCCCGCCCCCTCAACCAATGCCTGGTCCGAGCAGGTTTCCCAGCTTGCTGAGAGTATTCCTGACGAAATCCGCCCCTTGGTGCACGACTTTCTGCGAGCGGCAGCCAGTCATCGCCCACATGTCGCCTCCCCACCCACGAAGCCCCGCCGCGGCTCGAACAAGAAACCGCGCAGGTAGGCCAGTGCTGTAACTTTTACTGACAGACAATTAGGACGTTGCCTGGCAGTAAAATATGTGATTCCCTCAAGGTACTCAGAGAGGGTCACCGTGAGAAACAAAAGTAAGCCGCTCTGCGCTCTTCCGCGCAATGCCCACAGATCTGTCCTGGCTGCCCTTAGGCTCGGAAGTGGCGGCCGAAGGTTTCGTCTGCTCGCGCTCGCCTGCTTCAGCGCCTGGCATGCCGCGGGCTGCGGTAATGACAGCGCGTTCAACGCGGCCAATGCCGCGGGTGGGAGCCCGAGCGGCGGAACGCCGGGAACACCTGTCGCTTCAGGCGCGACTGCATCTGCGCTCGGAGGCAATCACTCCGTAGGGGGCGCAGCGTCGTCAGGGCTCGGGGGCAACGGAGGTCCGTCGAGCTCGGGGGGGAGCCTTGCTACAGGAAGTTTTGGTGGGATTCTCATCTCACTTGGGGGTGCGGCCCAAATTGGTGGCGGGGGGTTCGATCAAGGGGGCTCATCCAGCGGCGGGTTCCCATCCTCGGGAGGCGAATCTTCATCGCCTACTGGCGGACGCTCGGCCCCGGGGGGAACGTCAAGCCTTGGTGGCTCGACCAGCGGATCAGCGGGCGCCGGTGGGACATGCGTTACGAAGCGATGGTACAAAGACGAAGACTTCGATGAATACGGAGGCGTCGAATTTGTTGATTCTTGCGAGCGGCCGCCGATTGATGTGACGAATTGGGTCGACGTCTCGGGAGATTGCAACGACGATGACTACCTGTGGCATCCAAACTCTCTCGGCAGCACGCGCGTTCCGGTTAACGGTAGCTTTGACGTTAACTGTGATGGCGTTGAGGACCTCGCAGACCAACTCACACCGGTTTCTTCTTGCGTGTCAACGGGCGGCACCAATTGTGCCGGTGGAGGTGTGACTGCAACAAGCCGTCAGCTGCCTCCAGGTGGGAATGCGTACTGTGGCGGAGCGGTGGCCAGTTGCTACGCCGTGCCCGGAGTCGGGTGCTTCCCGCAAGCCCTTGCGCCCGCGGCCTGTCGCTAACGCACCGCCATCAATGGATCTTACGATTTTGACTGTGATGGGACGCACACGCCCGAAGTTGTGCGGCCGCTTGGACCCACAGATTAGATAATCAAAGACCTGAGAGAGAATTTCCAGATGGGCACACTTGCTGACGTCCAAGGATTAACGGTCCAGTTTCCCAACGGATCGCTGGCGCTTGAGCGCGTGGCGCTCAGCCTCCACGAGGGCAAGGTGGTGGTTCTCCTCGGCCCGTCTGGCGCTGGCAAAAGTACCCTTCTAAAGGCTATTTTTGCGCCAGATGAGCTGCAACGGTTGGGCTACACGGTGGACTGGGTGGAGCGGATCGTCACCGGTGAGCCGGCTTACGTCCCGCAGCGAGGTGCGCTGCTAGACCACTTGGATGCCGCGGACAATATCAAGCTTGCCCAAGCTGCCTGCGGCGCTGAGCTTGACGCTACCGCATGGCTTGAAGCTGTCGACTTGGATGGCGCGATTGGGAGCGCCGGACGGGGCGTAGATACGCTCAGTGGCGGACAGGCCCAGCGCCTCGCCGTGGCGAGGGTTCTAGCGGCTGGCAAGAAGCTTGTGGTGATGGACGAACCCTCCGTCGGGCTCGATCCGGTGGGCGTCCGAATGCTCGCTCGGCTCCTGGTAACCCAAGCGCGGAAGCACAAGCTGGGTGTCATTGTCATTACCCATGATATTTCACTGGCGGGTGGCGCTGCTGACGAGATCTACTTTCTTGAGCCCAACGATCACTCGCTCACCCGGATTGAGCCTTGGTCTGGCCCAACCGAACTGGATGACCCCGAAGTTCGACAGCAACGGCAGGTTCAACTCGACGCCACGGTGGAAGAGTTACTGCTCCGGGAGCGAGAACCAAGTGCTAGCGGCAAAGCCAAAGCTCCCAATTTTGGCGACTTTCTGGCTCCATTTCGCATCGCGGGTGAAGCGATCCGTGGCATTGGAGAGCCGCACCTCTTCCGCGAGTCCATGGTTGTATTGCGGCGAACGCTGATCCAAAGCCTTGTTCGTCCGGCGCTGTTCTACGCAGTCGTCGGTATGTTGCTCGGGTTCACCGTTCCCTATGTCATAGCGAATATCAGCAAGGACCTGGAACCCCGGGCCGTCTTCACCTTGATAAAAGGCACGTACATCCTGTCGCTAGCACCACCGCTTTCGGCGATCATCTTCGTCGCCACCAGCGGCTCGGCTATCAGTGCTTGGCTTGGCGGCTTGCGCGTGAATGGTCAGGTAGCGGCGCTGGAGGGTTTGGGCGTGCCAGCGCGTCGGTATTTATGGTCACCGGCGTGGCTCGGGCTTTCTCTTTCCTATCTGGCAACCTTTGCGATCTTCACCATTGCCATGGCCGTTGGCGGCTACGTCTTGTACGAATCACACGGTGTTGAACATGCGATGGAAGTCCTGCTCACAGACTTCGTCGCTCGACCGCCAGAACGGCGTCCTTACCTCATTCGTGCTCTTTGGTCGGTAATTGCCTACAAGCTCGCGCTTGCATCGGTCGTTGTCGCCAAGGGCGCTGAGCCAAAGTCGCGCTCCGATCAGGTTACTGCAGCCATGACTTCGTCGGTCATGCGCGCGACTCTTTTTGTCGTGATCACCGAGCTCTTTACGATCATGTTGCTCCAGATGTTTGGAGGATGAGAGCAATGGAGACATCGACACAAGTGGGGCTTGGAGTTCTCCTCGCGTTGGGGATCAGCTTGCCAGCCCTTCTGGGGGCTACCTCTGGTCAGAAGGATCTCCAAGTTACAGTTCCAGCTTCGCTTCCTTTTGGCACCGCGGGATCACTCACCCAAATAGAGCCATCTGGATTGGGTGTTAGTCTATATCCCCATGGCGCGACCCAGGACCAAAAGTTCCTAGGATTGATGAACACTGGCCTTTCCCTGACAACATGGCAAATGAACTACGGGCCCACTTATCAACGTGAAGTCACCTGGCCGGTGCTGGTTGGCCCCTCCTACAAGGCGGATGATTTCGTTTGCGGCTACTCGGTGAGCATGGGTGCGGGGCTTTTTGAGACGGCGGGAGCAGGGAGCGGAATAGCGAACGCCGTGGAACGGATGGTGAAGTCGAAGATTCACGGCAGGCTTCAAACCGAAGAATCTGGATGCATCATTGATGTGCCTTACCCCGAGGTAGAGCGCGTTAGCACAACAATCGATTTCGAGGAGGGCTTTGCGCGAGTAGGCATTACCATCTGGTCTGGAGGGACCCCCTGGCTCTGGCTCTCCGCCGCTTTAGAAATGGAGGAGCGTGAAGGGGCGATTCAGATCCATCTGAGACCTGGTGAAGTGCCGGTGGTACACTTGTTCGACGGTGACTTCAAAAACCAGATCCTTGCCCAAGCTGAACAGTGCGGGGCGGGACAGGGCGGATTTTGGGGATTGGCTGTTGGTGCGCTAATGGGCCCGGTCGGCGCGGCTTTAGGGGGCCTCGCCGGAGCAGACTTGGGCGCGAACGCTGGCTCCGGCACAGCCACTCAGAAGATCCCGCTCGAAACGCAGAAGAAGGTGAACGATACGTTATACGGGGCCCTGGCGGACCTATCCCGAACGCTTAGTGGCATGACCCGCCCGATTTACCCACTGCAAGCACGCCCCAACGACGCATTTGAGATCCGTCTGTCAGATGCTCCGAAAGTTTCTCCGACCGGGCTCTCGTTCCCAATGTGCCTCCGAATTGCGCCAGCGGCGAGAACGCACGGTGCCGGTAGCCCGAGCTCAAGTTATTTTCCAGGCCTCGCTCCCGCAGAAACAGTGACCACGGGAGACGCCGCTATCACTCTATCCCTCAACGCTAACGCCACAAGCCAGATCCTTCATTATGTGTGGGACACGGGGTTCCTCAGCGAGTGGGGAAAATCCGCGTTCGTATTCGACGCACTCAGTGATCGACTCAAGATTGCGGCCTTCACCTTCGATGGGGTGGATCCCATGCTTCCTCCGACCCTAGCGGCGTCGAGTTCTGCTGGCAGTCCGCTTAGCATGGCCCTGGGCGCCGTAAAGCTCGGGAGCATGGACACGCGAACGGTTTGGGGGCACGCCAAACTAAACATGGACGTAAATCAGAAAGCGGACATTCTTGAATTGACGGGCAAGGTCTCGGACCTTCACGTAAATTGCGCGAGCAAGGTGGGCGAGACTCAAGTGTTGTCCCCTTGCCTTGGGGATTTGCTGCCCATCGCCGCACAGTTTGCTCAACGGAAAGGCGCGGCCTACTCGTTTAACGGAAGCCAAGTTCTGAAGGCGCTCCCCGAGCTTACCTATGGCGGCCTCGATCTGAAGCTTTCCCACCTCCAAGTTTCCGTCACAGGCTCGCCCCCCGTGCTTGCGATCCGCACCCAGGGAGCAACGGAGTGACCGAGCCCAAAACTGGACGCAAACGCTTGGCGCCTCTGGTCCTTGATGCGCCGGCGGCGGCGGCGGAGCAAAAGACTTCTCGCTCGGCGCTCCGTGCCGAGACTGGCAAGGCCCGCATCACCCCATCGAACCGTGACTTGCTTACCTCTTCCAACGGACAGCGACCTGGTTGGCCCTTGCTTGGTCTGGTCGCTGGGGCTGCTGTGCTATCCGTCGTTGCGGTAAGGATGTGCTCCGGCTCAAGCAAGACTGTGCAAGCACCCGCGGCGCCGTCAACCGTGACAACATTTCCTGCGAGCGCAACGGCACCACCACCTGCAGCCTCATCGCAAAACGGCTGGACCGGCGCGTTAACCTCGGCCTCCTGTGACGTGCCTTGCTGCGGCGGTGCGTCGTGCCCAGTAACGACCGATAATGCTGGCCAAGGCGGGTGCGAAGCTGGGAGCACCCACTGCAATCCGTGTACATCCGGAGCACTGTGCATTCCCGGTGTGTGTGGCGTTCAGCTTCAGGATGACGAGGCGTGGCATCTTCATCTCTCCGCAATCTACTTGCGTGGCGCAAACAACCCGTGCACAGAGTCGAGAAACCTGTGGATGTGCGCGCGCAGTAGTCTTGCCGCTGAGGGAGTATGTTTGTCGCAGGAGGACGCCTGCCAGCACGATGCACGAACCCTCGCTTTTCTTCGTGTCGTGGGCGCCGATCTAGTGAGCACTGGACTCGATCTTGAGTTCCGGGAAGGCAGCGGGGGAGGCCCAGTCTTGGCCTCCTTCCACGCACGGCATGCGGGCGGCCTCAAACGCACCAGCCTCTGTGTGGGTTCCAAGTTCGAATTCCCCGGGGAAACCCCAGGTAGCGTCGCGCGCGTGACATTCTTCTTGGAGCCGGGGAGTGAGGCCGGAGCCGAGGGCCGAACACAGCAACCACCAACACCTGAATTCCGTGGCGAGGCCTTCCCGCGCGGCAGCTCTCAACGACAGTGAACCCGCACAAAAGCTGCGGACCTAGCGACGACAGTCAAACGTTGTCAACCCCCTTGCCATGATTGACGATGCACCGAAATAGAGCCTTGGCCATGTTGGTATCCGCGACGAGGCGCGTGCACGCGGCGGCCACGAACTTACTGGCAATCCAAACGCTCTGTCGTTCTTCACCTTGCGCTAGCGCACGCAACCGAACGCCATTAGCATTTGGATCATGTTGCTCGACGTTCGGCTGCTGAAAGATCTTGCCGATGGTTTGGTAGACGTCACGCCACCGGACGTCTTGTGGCACTACACAACGATCCCAGCTGCCATAGCGATTCTCTCAACATCTTCGCTCCACCTAGGCTGCCACGCATTTATGAATGACCCGGCTGATAGCATCGTCGCCCCCCAACTGGTTTCCGAGTGTTGGGCGAACGCAGTTGCCGCCTCACCGCGCCACGAGACGATCGATCTTTTGCACCTTGGCAAAGCCACGGGGGCTCTTTCATACTTTGATTTCAGCCGTCCGGAGCTACCGCCGACCTTCTTGTTTAGCCTCACCGAACTTCGCGACTCACTGAGTCAATGGTCTCGCTATGGTGACAATGGATCAGGCGTCGCGCTTGGATTTAGAATTCAAGGGGACAAACTTCCAGGTGCGTCAAGCAAGCCATGGCGCACGGCAACCGAGCTGGTTCGCGTACGCTACGATGGCGCGAAGGAGGACCACGCTTCAAGCAACCTGCGGCCGCTGGTGTCAGCCTTGCTCAAAAAGTATCTCCCAAGCTTCCGGAGCCCCACGGAGGTAGAGAATACTCTCATCGCGCTCATGCATCAGCTTAACCCGACGGTGAAGCGAGAACCCTACTACGAGGAACGCGAGTGGCGGATCATCGCCCGAACCGTCGTGGAGTCGGTGGGCCTGTATGAAATCGGTAACAACCGTTTTGGAATCGCGCCGTACGTGCCGCTCGCTTTTCGAGATGGCGTGTCGCTCGTTGAGCTGATCCTCGGACCGAAGCTATCTCCAGAAAATGTGTGGTCTGCGAAATGGCTTTGCAAGAAATCTTGTCATGGGCCGAGGATCTCCTCGTCGGCTCTAGCGTATCGATAGACGTTAGTGGCGACTGGCCGACCCAGCACGTTCACGCGGTGGAGTCACCCGCTGCCAGACCATGAATCCACCGCTGTGACCTTCCGTCGCCAGGCCGATATGACTTGAACGACCGGGCTGGCAGAGCTCCGCTACACCCTGCTCATGACTGTAGATGCCCAAAAAGCCAGAATTTAAAAGCATTTTCTGCGGGCCCGTCAACTGAGGCAAACCACTTGCCGAGGTTGACGAAGAGCGGGAACCGTTCGGAACGGGCTCGTTCCCATTGAGTACCTGACGGCACTGGTGTAACCACCCCTGCATATGGCTAGGCACATTGCCGAGCACGGGAATGCGACGTTGTGATCCGCACTCGGGCCCGCCCCAAGCGCGGAGGTGCAAAGAAAAGGTTGCCGGACGCATCCCAGTCCCTGGACGTCAGGTCCCCGGCAACGCCGCCCATCGGAGGCCGGACCAAGTGGCAACAGTGGCATGCCGTGGTGCTGTTGTTCGCATTAACGCGTGGCGCCTATTTGTGGGATCTTGCGACATCAAGCCCGACCGAGCAGCATTTCCTACCATTAGATTCGCAGCGATATTGGGAAGCGGCTACATCGATCGCCAAGGGATCTACTCTCTTGGGATCGCAGCCATTTTCGTTTGCGCCCTTGTATGCGTATTACCTAGGGGCGATCCAACTTGTGGGCGGTAACATCTGGGCTGTCTATCTTTCGCAGGTAGGGCTCTCGGCGCTGACGGTCTGGCTCGTATACAAGCTCGGGTTGGCCACATTCGGCCACCACACTGCGACCATTGCAGCCCTTCTTTGGTGCCTATATGGGGCTGCGGGAGTGCTGGAGCTCACCGTCGTTGAAACAACTCTCGGAACTTTCCTGACGCTCTTAGGCGTGTACCTAATGCTTCCGTCGCGTGGAAGAAACCTAAGATGGCCTTTACTCGGTGGGCTCGCCTTGGGCTTGGCTTGCCTTGCCCGACCGAATACGTTACTCTTGGCCCCCTTCGCTGGCCTGTGGCTTCTGACGCGAGGTACCTGGCGCGCCCGACAAATAGGGAAACGCTCGGGGCCCGTGATCATTCTGCTAGCAGGCATTGGCGTCGGTATCGCCCCTGCCACATTTCGCAACCGTGCTGTTTCGGGCGAGTGGGTCCTCATTTCCGCACAAGGCGGCGTTACGTTCGCTCAAGGCAACAACCCTAACTCGGAAGGTGCCTACGCTCAGCTAGCTGGGCTCTCAGGGGATCCGATAACGCAGGCGGACGAAGCGACTAAAGTCGCACAGAAAGCTCTTGGAAGGAGAGCTACCACCCAGGAAGTGGACGCCTACTGGTATCAACAAGGGCTGAGCTACTTGCGTGCGAACCTCGGAGACGCGGCGATCCTCTGGGCAAAGAAACTCCGGGGCTGGTTCGGGAGCGACGAAATCTCGATGGAATACGTACTCTCTGCGGAACGCTCGATTCACCCCAGCCTTTGGTTGATGCCGCTCCCGTTTGGAGCGCTTTTAGGTTTCGCGATGCTCGGAATGAGGAGGCGTTTCTTGTTTGGAAAATCCGCGCTCCTCGGGTGCATAGTGCTCACAAACCTTGTGTCAGTCTTGATTTTCTTTTTCTCTAGCCGCTACAGAGTACCGGCCGTTCCAGTGCTGTGCATTATGTCCGCGCACGGTTTGCGTGCCGCCATTACTCGGAGCGCTTCTCCGCTCCGGTGGGCGTTAGGCGGGGTCGCAACATCACTGTCCTTAGTCTCTTGGTCTCCCGCGTATAGGCTCCAAGAGGCCTCGTTTTTTTACCTGTTGGGCAACCAGTACTTTCGCGATGGTGAGCATCACGCCTCATTGCCATTCTATGAACGGGCGGCATCGGGGCGCCCTGGTGACTGGAAAATACACCACAACCTAGGCGAGGCCTACGGCGCAACGGGGCACTACCGAAAGGCCGTGGAGACTCTAGAGCGCGCCCAACAACTGGACCCAACGCAACCCAGTACTGCCCGCGCGCTCAGCTACTACCGCTCCATGCTGGAATCGGAGCCCCGGTGACGGACTACTGCGCTGCGGGCAACCGACGCGCGTTTGGACTTAGTGTGGTGGGCGAGTAGTCGTCGAACAAGAGTCCAAAGGATAATCGGGCCATCTTTCGAGGTGACGAGCTTCGACTTCTGCCCAGCTGGCCGCCCCCGATAGACAGCAGGCAACGAATGAATTCGCGCACGCAACCGCGCAGCTTCGAACATCAGCTCAGTTTCAAGGGCAAAGCCACCTTCACGAAGGTCCATGGAACGTGCTAGCGGTCCATGGAGGACGCGCAGCCCGCTCAGCGCATCGACGCGGGATTGCTGAAGGCTCCACCCGATGACCCAAGATACAAATTCGTTTGCAGCCCATCGAAAATCCGGACCGTGCGCCTTGCGGTATGCGCCGCCGATAAGCCGATCGCCTACTGCCATCTCACAGATGCCGTTGGCCACAATCGCGACAAGCGCCGGGATATCGGTCATGGAGTAGCTCAGATCGGCGTCCACGAGTACGTAGAAGTCACCCTGAATATTCGAAAACGCCCATCGAACGGCGTTACCTTTGCCGCGAACAGCGACGCGGTGCACGTGGCAGTCCCGTGCCAGATGCAATTCAGATGCAGCAACTTTGGCCGTTCCATCCGTCGAACCGTTGTCGATAATATGCAGTTCAAAGCGGAGGTTATGCCCAGCAAAGTCCCGGGAGAGGGCCAGATATTCCCGAATTACTCCCGCGATGGCGTCCGCCTCATTGAATGCGGGGACAAGTACCGCAACCACCCACGGCGCCGGTGTGGCGGGATTCAATGTGGCTTTCACTTCAACGCATCCAAAGGAATGCGGGCAATCCATGAGGCAACATCGCCTTGCAACACTCCATTAACAATATGAGTTCTTCCGCCTGACATGGTCGCATACACGAACTCCGAGTCCGCGGCGAAATCCTCAATGCCCAAAGAATTGTGATAACCAATGAACAGAAGCAGGTTGGGCGGCGGCCACGGTAGGCCGGTGCCCGGCACCAGGGCTCCACCGACGGCACCGACAGGCGCCCGAGGTGCCGTGCTCGTCCCAGCCCGGCACCCAGCAGTGCTCACTCCACCCAGTGCGAGCAGCCCCGCCGTCATCCAGAAACTTAGCCTTCGTTTTGCCTGGTTCACGTTGGTGTCACCTGAGGAGGTACGGTCCCACACGCGGCCAAAGGCGTCAACTTGATGCCGCGTATTCTTGCCCCATTCCACTCCAGCTGTGCTGTGCGATTCGCAACACTTTTGTAACGCAAGCAAGGGTTGCAAGCTCATCGCTTCTCGCGCTAGCTGGAGGTCATGAGCGGGAACGTCGTTACTTTTGGGCGAGGCTTCCTCTCTTGTTGTGCTCTCATGGAATCCACGCAGAGTACGCGTTTACCGGAAGCTGACCAGGCAACGTGCCCATGAAGATGATGCAGAGTTTTATATTCGCAACGGGCGTCGCCGTTGCCAGCTGTGGTGGCACCGCGATTGACGACGGTGTGAACCCAGCGCTCGCCGGTAGCTTGCCGACGGGGATCGGCGGAGCCACGGGAAGTGGTGGATCTGTCGGAGTGGGTGGAGCCACAGAGAGCCTGAGTAGCGATTGTTCTGACGAATGTTCAGCGAGGGTTCTCAGTTGTGTGTGCGGAGGCCCCGGGCAGAACTGTCCGAAAAGCCCTGACGAGGCTCTTTCAGTCTGCGACCAAGTGTTTAACCGCATCTATGGTGACATTTACCGCTATAAGAATTCGTGTGGTGGCATCTCAGTAGTTGCGGAGCGTGGCACCGGCTATCACTTTGATGCGCAACTTCAGCTGGTCGGCGTCCAATCCACCCTATTCGCTCCGTGCCAACTGGGAAGCGTGAGTGGGCGGTTTGGCAAGAAGTGCGATCGGCTGGAGACTGAGCAACTAGTATGTTCCCCGTTGTATCCTTAAGGGTTGGGGCTGGCGGTTCAGCGGGCACCACAAGTTTCGCAGGTGCCGCAGGCGCTCACCAATGAAGCCGGACTTGCAGGGAGGCACGGGCACGATGCCCAGCTGATGGCGCACGAACTCGGGCATTTTCTGTTCGGTCTAGAAGATTACTACTCAGATCAAGATCAACGTGGCGATGATAACCTGCATATCTTCTCTGGCACGCGGGTTGGCTAGGCTCGTCCCGCGATGGTGGCTCTACTTCAACGCATCCAACGGAACGCGCGCAATCCATGAGGCAACGTCGCCTTGCAATACTCCGTTAACGATATGAGTTCTGCCGCCTGACATGGTGGCATACGCGAACTCGGAGTCCACAGCGAAATCAATGATAGCCGAACTTCCAAACTGAGCCAAGACGCCAACCGCTGCGAAACCGTCAAACTGGTTCGTCGCGGGGCTGAAGCTCTGGATGCCAAAGCCGGAGGCGAAAGCCAGTTTCTCAAGGGTTGGCAGGTAGAGCAACCGGCTGGGTCGACCCCTGGCTTCCTTTGAAATCAGATTAACACTTTCTGGGCCCACCGTCGTCCATCCCACTCTTGTGACCACATCCGAGTCAACCCAGTATGCGCTGTCGGATACCCCAGTAATGCCCCACAAGCTGTTGCCCTGATCGTAAACACGCCGGCCGCCCTGGCCCCAGGTGTCGATCACATAAACTTCGGTGGGGGAACTACAGACGAGCTTTCCGCCTGCCTTGCCAAGCGTTGTATAACCTGCGCGCGCTGGGTATTTGACCCCAGAGATGCCCATTACCTCCTTTGCGTGCGAGAGCTTGTCGAAGCGCGTAATAGCTGCGCAACCGTGCATGGCGGTGTAAATGTACTGGTCATCGGCGAAGAGGTCGCCACTAGTGTGGTCCCAGTCC
Source organism: Polyangiaceae bacterium (assembly GCA_033763455.1). Lineage (GTDB taxonomy): Bacteria > Myxococcota_A > Polyangia > Polyangiales > Polyangiaceae > JBBRRP01. Next base: position 82,833 of record JANRKO010000043.1, on the reverse strand, counting down.
AGGGGCAACGCTGTTTGAACGAATGTCTCCCTGTCCACTTGCAGCACACGATCCCTATTGAGAACGTAAAGGCTGGCCGTCGCCTTGTCAGCAACGAACCGCAGGGGGTGACATGCGCATCGCACAATTTCTTGGGGCTCGCCAGCGCCAGTCTTGTCGGCTCGCATGAACGACGAACCCGCTGCGTCAGACCAATACAGGTACTTGTCGTCTACCTGGATGCCCAAAGAATTGTGATAACCAATGAACAGAAGCAGGTTCGGCGGCGGCCACGGTAGCCCGGTGCCCGGCACCAGAGCTCCACCGACGGCACCGACAGGCGCCCCAGCCGCACCATCACCTCCTCCACCTGTGCTTGGAGACGTTGAAGGTGCCGCGCTCGTCCCGCCCCGGCACCCAGCAGTGCTCACTCCACCCAGTGCGAGCAGCCCCGCCGCCATCCAGAAACCTAGCCTTCGTTTCGCCTGGTTCACGTTGGTGCCACCTTAGGCGGTATGGTCCCACGAGCCGCAAAAGGCGTCAACTTGATGCTGCCTATTCTTGCCCCATTCCACTCCAGCTGTGCTCGGCGATTCGCAACACTTTTGTAACACGGCCAAGGGTTGCAAGCTCTATCGCTTTCGCGCTAGCTGGAGCTCATGAGCGGGACACGGAAACGAACTTGGGTTGGCGCAGCTTGCGCTTTGGGCATCGGTATTGGGGCGGTTTGCAGTCAGAGAACGCCAGCTTCCGGGCAGGCAATGCCTGGTGGCGCGTCCACGCTCCCCGGCAAGGGCACGATGACACCGGTTTTTGGAGCAGATGGGTCTCTTGCACGCGTCAACGTGGCACTCAAAGTGTTCGTGGATTCTCCGCGCACAGCTTCTGACTTTAGCGAATTCAAGCAGCAGATGGCAGGCGCTTCGAAGACCATTTGCGACACCACCGACGGCCTGGTCAGCATCGAGCGTGTCGAATTCGTCAATCATCCTTCAGAGAAGAAGAATGCGGATATTCTATGGCGCGGCCAAGACGAGCGCGCGTTCTCCTCAGGAAGCTTCGGCGAAGGAAGCCCAATGACCTGCAGGAACGTGCAGCAAGCACTCAGTAACGTTGGCAGGCTCACTGTTACTGGCCTTGCGGGGAGCCACGGGCACGAGGCTCAGCTGATGGCGCACGAGCTGGGGCATTTGCTGTTCGGCCTTGAAGATTACTACTCAGATCAACGTGGCGATGATAACCCGCACTTTCGCTCAACGGGGTTCACTGGGCGTCCTAGCCGCACCATTGGTGGCTTGTCGCTCTTTGTGAATCCTCGCTATGGTTACCCATTTTCTGAAGCTTCGCTGCCTCCGGATCCTGCGCTCAAGTTGGATGGATCCCCTCTGTATGAGGGCTTTGGCGCGCCCTGGTGGGCGCAGAACAACTCGCTGATGCAACAAGCCAGCGGGCAGCTTGCCGATCCGATACGGACCGTTTGGCGCCGAGCGAGGTGGATCCCACGTGGACCGATAAGGCATGCATGACGGATGCGGATTGTGCCACCTACTACACCGGCGGTACTTCCGGCGCGCGAACGCCTCAAGCGGGAGATTTCCAACTCTGCCTGACCGCTGGTATCCCCAACAACAGCGAGTACTCCGTCTCACCGAATCACGATGTGGATCGTTTTGACCGAACCCGAGGCGATGTATCTGCGGAGCCAGCCCGCCCGGACACGTATCAATTTCCGGGCAATCAACTGGTTCTGGCAGGCTTCTTATACCCTTCAACCGACGACCAGCCCAACGGCTTTTCGCCGTCGGGTCGTGAGATCCCCAAGCCCGACCCGCAGGGGACCTCGGGCAGAGTCGGCGACGGCGAAGTGCCCACGCTATCTAACAGTCCAGGCGTGGAATTCGCTTGTTTTCAAGGAGGGCAGGCTTCAGGTTTTAAGTGCCCGGGGTCGGACGCGCTGGGCCATCCCAACCACGCGGCTCCGTATTTGACCTCATGCGATTCAGCGGTGCTCGCGGAAACGTCGGCGTGTAGCCCCGCGCTGGGAGTGAGTACTAATCCCGCGGTTCCTGGCTGCGGCAACGGTGTTGTCGATTTCACGACGGGAGCAGACGCGCTCTTCGAGCAATGTGACGTGGGAGCCGCCGGGGGCGCCGTGTTCGATGACGACGGGATCACACCGTTGACTTGCGACCGTGTATACAGCCAGTTCCGAATCAAAGCACTTGGTCAAACCCGCGAACAAGCGACTCCAGGTCGTAAGCTTACAGGCGGCGTGGTACGCTGCCGCCCTAACTGCCTGTTCGATCTCTCGCAGTGTGTTCTGCCATTTCGAACACAGGGCTTCACCGATTCCGGGGGCGCTACTACTCCAGCGCAGCCGGATGGTGTGGTGCAGCTGTGGGAAGCTCACAAGCAGAGCGCTACGACGCTCTTCGCTGAGGTATTCGACAAACGCGGTAGCGTTGAAAAGCGGCCCAACGTTCAGACGGGCGCACTCGACGCCCTTTCTCCGGCCCCTGGAGCTAGCAATGGCCGTGGACTCAATTTAGCCGAGATGGGCCCTTCCAACCACGGGATGTTTGCGTTCATCCAGCGCCTTTCCAGGTATCACCCCGAAGGGTGGCCTGTGGGCACTGCGCCGGGAAACCTTTCTTATAGCGAAGTGTGGGGTGTTACCTTCGCAATGGACGATGCCGAGTTCGCAAGCGCCGCCGGCGAACAACACTTCTCCGGAGTCTTGCACGAGGTGCGGAGCTTCACGCTAGAATTTGCGATGGATTATCGAAACAACACAAGCACGCTCATCAAGGTGAATGGGCAGGCTTTTGATCCAGGAAGCTGGCCAGTTCTAAACGTCGGAGATAACTTGGGAACGGCCCTCAGTGACGCCTGGGGCACCCAAGTGCCCACAGGACCACTCAAAGATCGAGCCACCACGTCCGGCATCGTCGAGCCCTTTCAGCTGCGCGTGGATCTTAGGGGGCTTGCGGTTGCACGGCGTGGTGATTGGAATTGTTCCAAGGCTTGGGCGGGTTCACCCCCGCCGCTTGCGGTGCCTACGTTTGGCACTCCTAATTGCGACCTGCTAGGCAGAGGGCCAAGCGTAGCGGCCTCGCCTGGCATCGTTCAGATGTACGCACGCAACGATTTGTTCACCCTGCCGGGGTCGGCGCAGGAGTACGAAGCACCACAATACCCAAGCCTCACTTACGTTAATCGTAAGGCACCCAATCCAGCGGAAGCGGCTGCTAGGCTTCACGCCGTTTCGTTCAACGATACGCTGAAGCGTTACGACTCCTCCGAAGGTACGATTCGCCAGGCCCTCGGGGGCGGCGCCGCTGCTGTGCAGTCAGACTGGGATAATCTCCAGGCGACCCTCTGTGATCGGTTCGGTATTGACGTAACCCAGGGTACAATACGTCGCCCGTTTTTCGTGCAAAACATCAATCCAGATCCACCTGCCGATTGCGGCAACGTCAGCTTCAATGATGATTTCATTGCCGAGCGGACCCCCAATTTCGACAGTGACACCCAAGTCGTGTTCGTGATGGACAAGTCCGGAAGCATGAACACGACTGACGCCACTACGCTAAACCCGGCGGGGCGTAAACGCCTGGATTTTGCCAAGTTCGCAGCCCGGAACTTCTTCACTACGATTGCTAAGCCCTCGCTTGGCCCCCGGATTGGCCTCTCTTTCTACAGCGCTGGGACGTTCTTGAAGTTTCCGCAGGTAAGCGGGCCGTCCTGCTCAACGGCGACAGAGGCCACAGACTGCGGATCTCCCCCGTTTGTCGGCGTCTGCTAAAATGGAGGATGCAAAGATCCGTTGCGATTCGCCGTGCCGCTCAGTGGCGGAGTAACTGGCATCTCGCAAGAGCAGTTCAATGGTTTGTTACGGCCGACTGATGATCCGTTTGGGGAAGATCCCATTGCAAACGGTGGGACTGAAACCGGAAGGGCCCTTGCTCTGGCCGCGGATGTGTTCGATGGCCGCATCGGCCCGCCCGTTCCAGGGCAAAAAGACACCCTGGTGGTGATTCACTTGAGCGACGGCTTGGCCAACATTCCAAACACAGGAACCTGCCTCAATCCCGGCAAGCCTGACGACGGTGTAAACTGTACTCAGGTGAATTGTGGCGGCATATGCTCTGATGCGCAAGCTCAAGTTAATGACGCGATTGCCAGCCATCCGGAGGTCCAGTACTGGGAATTTCCAGTCTACTACGATGGGTTTTCTGGTGCCGCCCAAAGCCAGCCAACTCCCGCCCGTATCTTCCCAGGTCAACGTCCCGCGGGCGACGACATGGTGCCACTTTTCTTCGCGGGGGCCGCGGAGCTTAAAGGTCAAGCGCAAGCCCGAAGCCACCTCCGGCTCCCCGAGATGAATGGCGACAGTTACAGCACGCCCATTGATTACACGTTCAAGGTGGAGGAAGGCGCTAAGGCCCTGACCGTTTCGGTTTCGGACTACGATTCCACCCGCCAGACGTTTTCTGTCGACGTCGGGAGGGCTATTCTGTTGTCTCCGAGTGAGCAGGCATACCGCTTCGTACCCAATTTCAACCCCAATGTTCCCGTGACTGTAGACGGGGCCTACGCCGTGCTCACCGTACCGACCCCACAAGCTGGCACGTGGCGCGTGCGGGAAGCTGGCGGTGACCCTGTGGAGGTCCGTCAACCCGGATATTACGTGAGTGCTGCCGTAGACAGCTCAACAACACCAGAGTGCACCAGCTTCGCCAAACAGCGCGTTTACCGAGACGGAGAGAAAGTCATCGTTACGGCAAAGGCCGCTTTTGAGCGCGATATCGTCGAAGGTGCGAGCTACACCGGGACACTGCTCCGCCCCGACAAAATCCTTGTGGCGCTAAACTTTGTTCGCAATTCGGTGAGCGGAGAATACGAGGCCGAAGTCCAGCCCGCTGACCTCGTTGGTCGAGGGCAGTATTTTGTCAACGTTACTTGTGACGTTCGCGACGGTGCGACATTGATTCGAGGCGAGAACGTCGACCATTCGGGGACAAGATCGGCGAGCAATCCCGCAGTGAAAGTGGCTAAAGCTTTCCAGCGGGACTCGGACACGTCGTTCTACTTGAACTCGACCAAAGAAGCTCCCTTGCCGGGCGAAACCACGCAAGACCCCTCTCTGCTGCTAGCGCGCGGCTTGGGTCCAAAGTTCGCACCGAATGTACCTTTCCTCGGTGACGCCGACGGAGACGGTATCCCCAATGCCGAAGAGCTTCCGGGGGACCTCGATAACGATGGAATTCCCAACGTTAGAGATGCTGACGCCAACAACAATGATGTCCCGGACAGGATCGATCCGGCGGTCGCGCTCATCGCCAATGCGGGACCCGATCAGGTGGTCGAATGCCAAGCCCACGGCAAGGCGTTGGTGACGCTGAATGGTTCCAACTCCGGACCGCAGGGTAACGCATCCTACTTGTGGTCCGCGGGCAGGGTGAAGCTCACAAACTCGACGGCAGTCATAGCCACGGGGAGTTTTCCTATCGGAAGCACGCTTGCGTCGCTTGTCGTCAGCGTGGGGTCGAGCAGCAAGAGTGATACATCGGTCGTTACTGTTCGCGACACGACGCCTCCCGTGCTGAACGTTCCCCCGTCGATCATCCTTGGACCATGCGAAAATTGTGTTGATCTTGGTGAAGCCAAAGCCTTTGATGCCTGTGGCGGTGAAGTCACCGTCGTAAATGATGCCCCGGCTCAATTCACTGCTGGCGACCATGTTGTCACTTGGCGCGCAATAGACCGATTTGGCAATGAAACTGTTAAGAAGCAGAGGGTGAGCGTGAGCTCTAGGCGCCCCGGCGAGGCGTCAAAGTGCTCCAACAAAGGCGACAGTGACCGAGGCGACCACGATGATGACCATCCGCTGGACGGGGATCGGGCACGCGGGCTTCTTGGCAAAGGCCAACTCACAAAACCCGACCGGGAGCATCCCCTACCTCGGAGAACAGTCATTCGCCTTTGCCGAGAGCGTGACGACGAACACGACGACGACGACGGCAGCCATGAAGACGGAGGTGAACATGGTGATAACGACGATTCAAAAGAATGTTCTCTGAGTGATAAGAAACGCGGCGATGACGACTGAAGCGAGCACGCCTATGGCAAGGACCTTCCGCGGGCGCGCTACGACTACGCGCGCTCCCAAAGTGCTCATCGGAGCGGGCCTCGCTGCAGCGGCGAGCCTCTTCGCAGCGCACGCCTGTTCAGCAGCAGAGCCAGTACAACTTACGGCGGCGGACACACATCGCCGATCGCCGGGTTTTGAGATCCCCCAATTTGGCCGTCCTGAACAGGCCAAGGAGTACTTCCGAGCCATGACTGAAGGTGATCGCCGGGCCATTGAGGTTCTTGATGGAGTTATCCGGCAGGCCAGGTTGAGCTCGGAGACTAAACCGGCTGACCTCACCGGCCTCCTTCGGGATCGTGAATTTAGGGAGGCACGCCTTCGAGCCTACATTGAGGCCATGCGGGGTTTGCCGCGCTGACGCTTCGCTTGCTGAAAGGCTGGGGCCTCCACGCTGCCGCGACGCCATCCGCCCGCTACAAATCCGCTACACCGCCCGAAGCTTACGCCCAAACCCCACATCCTTTCGCGGAGTTACCCCGCGTGGCTCTGGGATTGAAAATCCTCGTGTCGGCGGTTCAATTCCGTCCCTGGACACCAGAATTCCCGAGTGGAGAGGGTTCTTCGGGTTCTTCTCGCCCGGTGGTGGGGAGGAAGAGTCGTTCGACGCAAGTGACGAAACTAAGCCGTCGCAGCTCCATTCCTTGATGGAGGCGATCGATGACTTTGAATGGAGGCAAGCTCTCACTACCGATGACGCGCGAAAGGGCTTCTGGAGCTATCAGTGAAGCAACCAGCGAGGGTTTTCGGACCGCGACAGGTACTTGTCATGCGAAGTATCTGAGTCGCAACGAAAAGGGTGTCCGTGTGCCTAAGCCCGCCAAAAGGACTCGGAGCAATTCTCAACGAGAGGCGAAGTGGGGGCCGAAGCTCACGGCCTCCCCGCGAAAACTTCTGCAACTCACTTGAACTCGAGCAACCACTCCACGAGCTCCGCCAGAGCGTCCACATGCACGTAGTGCCCAGCGCCAGCCAAGGTGTGGGTTCTCACTCCGAGCTGCGCCATTCGCCGCAATTCCTCGGTGCTCACATACGCCGAATGTTCGCCACGCACACAGGCGATTTTTGAACCAAAACGCTCGACTGTTGGCCAAAGATCGGCGCGATTGAACGTGCCGTGCAATTCCCCTAACGCGCGTCGATCAATGCGCCACGTAAATTCGGCTGGGCCCTCCGAAGATCTCAGCTTGAGGTTCATGATAATCCAATCCGAGAGTGGCTTAGAAAGGCCGCGCCCCATGAGGAAATTTCGCATCTCAATTCTGTCGCTCACAACTTCAGGCGCATCGAGCAAAATATCGAGTACCCGGCGACTTTCGGACATCTTCGGATCGATTGGACCTGGGCCAATATCCAAAAGGGTCGCTGTACCAATGAGCGTTGGCTCTATGCCGAGCGCAGCAAGGGCGACACGCCCTCCGAGAGAGTGGCCGAGCAATTGAAATGGTTCGGGAAGCTCTAGCTCACGCACACCGTCGAGCACTGAGCGAGCCATAGAATCCAGGGTGGCTCCAGCCGAAAGAGGCATGGATTCTCCGTGGCCGGGCAAATCGACCACAACCATCGTTCGCGCAGGATCCCGCTCAGCCCAGAGGCGCGCAAGCGGACGCAAGTTCTTGCCCGAGCCTAGGAACCCGTGCAGGAGCACCGTAGTTGCGGGGCCTTGCCCAAGAACCTCAACATTCAAGCCGTTCGAAATCTGGGGGGCGCTCATCTGGGGCGAGCGTACTCACTCCGGCATCGGCGTGAACAGGTGGGTTCGGAACGGCTGCCTCCGGACGCCACGACCATTCTCAAGTCCACCCGATGACTTGACTCGCCCGCGTGCCGGCTGGAGCATCCGCCGGCCCATTTTTAACCCAACCAAAAGGACCGCAGAAGATGGCTTTGATCGACGATTTTGAGTTAGCCCAGACAGAGGTGAAGCAACTGAAGGCAACCCCCGCCCCCAACGAGCTTCTGACCCTCTACGCCTTCTTCAAGCAGGCGACTGTAGGGGATGTGAGTGGAGCCCGACCTGGCATGCTTGATTTCAAAGGCCGCGCCAAATTCGACGCTTGGGAGCAAAAGAAGGGGCAATCGAAAGACGCCTGTATGCAGGGCTACGTAGACTTCGTGGCGGAGCTTAAGCGTCGGTACGCCTAGCACGAGCCACCGCCCCCGCATTCTAAGTGCCGTTAGCTAGCGTGCAGATCCCACCGCATCGACGAACGCTTTTGCCTTCTCTGTGAGTACTTCGTAGCGGCCCGAGGCGATGGCGGCGGGATCCATGAGGGCACTGCCAACGCCCACAGCCACGGCACCCGCGCGGATCCAATCGCGCACGTTGTCGAGCTGTACGCCGCCAGTGGGCATGAGCTTGATGTGAGGGAGCGGGCCCTTGATATCTCGGAAAAAATCCGGGCCAAGTGAAGTGGCTGGGAACACTTTGACCACGTCCGCCCCGGCTTCCCAAGCGGCGTAAATCTCGGTGGGGGTGAAGCATCCGGGCATCGATGCCACATCTTGCTCGACGCAGTACTTCACGATCCCCTCCTTGAAGATCGGCGACACAATGAACGCAGCGCCCGCTTTTACAACGCGCTTGGCCGTCTTCACGTCACACACGGTGCCAGCACCGAACATCACTTCCTTCGGCATCTTCGGGGAAAGTTCAGAGATGATTTCGACGGCACCCGGGACCGACATCGTCACCTCCAGGCTGGTGACGCCGCCCTTGAGCAAGGCTTCCACGACGGCTTCGACCTTACTGGCATCGCTCATACGCACAATGGCAACGATGCCGCTCTTCTCAACCGCCGCCGTGACCTGGGCCCGGGTGCTCACTTTCGGCTCTGCCTTCATTGATTCACACCACTCGCCAAAAACCCGCCATCAACGGCGAGCACTTCGCCGTTCACGTAGCTCGCCGATTCAGACGCCAGAAAAATGGCCGCGCCCCCGAGCTCTTCGAGTTGCCCGAAGCGCCCGAGTGGAGTGCGAAGCTTGAACTCAGCGCCCCTATCGGTGCCATCCAACAAGGCGGCGTTCAGCGGGGTTCGGAACACACCCGGAGCAATAGCGTTCACGCAGACGCCTTTTCTACCCCACTCAACAGCAAGAGACTTAGTGAGAGAAGCCACGGCGGCCTTGCTCGCTGAATAGGCGGCTACCTGGTAAAGCGCCACAAAACTTGAAAGTGACGCAATGTTGATAATGCGCCCGTAACCCTTCTCCAACATGTGGCGTCCGAATACCTGACAGGCTCGAAGCGTGCCCGTGAGGTTGGTATCCATGATGTCTGCCCAGATCTTTTCGTCCATTTCTACGGTGGGCACTTTTTGAGTTTTGCCGGCGCAATTGACCAAGATGTCTACCTTACCGAAAGCTTTCACCGTTTCAGTGAGCAAGGTTTCAAGGCTTGGCCGATTCGTCACGTCACTCGAGATCTGCAGTGTTTTCGCGCCCCGGGCTCCGAGCTCCTTGGCAACTTCAGCCACCTGCTCGCTCCGGCGAGAAGTGGCCACCACGTTGGCGCCCGCGTCCGCGTAGGCGAGCGAAATAACGCGCCCTATCCCGCTCGTTCCACCAATTACTACTGCTGTTCGCCCAACAAGACTCAAGCCCGAAAATGCCATTTTCTTTCTCCTTCAGCGCCTCTTTAGAACAGTTTGTGCCATGTCTCTAGTGCACGATTTCGTCAGGACTTCGCTCCTGGTAGAGGCTACGGCACGGCTTGCGACCAGAGGTGCAGCGCGCCACCTGTAGAGACCTTCAAGATGCTAAGCATGCTAAGTACTTCTGGGCCACCGCGAAGGAGTGGTGGCCTTCTTCGATGCAATGGCGCTCCCCTGCGAACTCACCCCAGGGCTGAGACCCGGGGCCTGGCTGGCAGCTCCCGCCAATGCCTCGAGCTTCTCGAATATCGCACGAGCATTGAGGGTGCGCTTGAAAACATAGAGAGCGGCTCCTTCTTCCAAGTTCGCGACCCCTTCGCTCACTCGCAGCTTTTGATTCACCGCAAAGAGGAGCTTCACGCCAAGCCCACGCTCCACGAGCTCCACCCGTCGAAACACGGCATCGCGGCTCCAGTAGCCCATCAATTCGAAAAAGATGCGCTCGCCAGAAACAGAGTGGCGAAACAGCAGATCCGGAACGCACACGCCAACTCCGGGCAAATTGAGGATCTGCGGTGCCCGCTCTATTTTCCACGCCGAGCCTAAGTGATTGAACGCATCGACCAGCCTATCGAGTTCGCTGCTCGGAGAGTCAGCCTCAGCACTCGTGTCTGAGCCCGCCCCCGCCTTTTCATCGAGGCTGACCGCGGCGATGTCCCCTTTGCGGATGAAGAACTTGAGCGCTTCCCTAGCTGCCCCCCAACGCACATCGGCCACTAGCTCAAGCTCATCACAGGCCAAAAATACTGGCAGGCTGAGAGCCAGTGCCAAGCCGTATTTCGTAACGGACTCGAATAAGCTGTATGGCCCGTCAATGCGGACACGGAACGCCCCATCCAGTGCCTCCACCTCAAACAGCAGGCGGCGGAACTTAAGCTTCTGAAAGATCAACCTGTAACGCGCTGGGTCCTTGCAGTGCAGCCTCGCTTCAAGGCTCACTGCACGCAGCAGCACCGCCTGCTGTTGCGCAAACACATAGCTGCCCAAAATGAGCTCAGGCTTGATGTTGGGAGCTCGTGTTAAACGATCTGCGCCACGCAGATCGGCGAAAAGAGCCGCATCTACTTGCTCGGAAGAAAGCTCATACTTCTCCCCGACTGTGCGCAAGATATCGTCTCGCTCGAAGCTCGACAAACGCCGGCGCTCGGTGGCCAAAGCAAACACTTCGCCTCGCAATGTTTCGCTTTGTTCGGCATTCTCCGAGGAAAACTCACAACGATCTTCCACAAGCTTGAGGACACCATCGCCGAGCTTGCGATCTTGAAAGCCCGCTGTTAGCTCCCGCCAGCGCAGAGCAACGTCCTCCCTGGAATCACCAACGCTTTCTTGAGCAACCGCGATAAGCCTCTGCACGAGGCTTGTGGCCTCCGCCGCTTGAGCGGGTGATACTTTTAGGAGCTGGAGCTCACCGTTCTTTCGCCGAGCTCGTACCAAATCTACCGTCAACATAGCCTTAGTCGCCGTACGCTAGGTGGTCGCGACGGCGTTCGCTCGTGAACCCTTCGCCCGTATTTTGGGTAACCAGCTCGTACAAGATTGCCCGCTTTCCAGCCTTTTTGCGCAAAATTCGCCCCAAGCGCTGCACGTGTTCGCGCACCGAACCGCTCCCGCTCATCACGACGGCCACGCTCGCATCTGGCACATCTACCCCCTCGTTGAGCACCTTAGACGTAACAATAGCGTCATAGGTGCCGTTGGAAAAAAGCTCCAGCACGCGGCTTCTTTCTTTCGTTTTTGTTTGGTGGGTGATCACAGGAATTAAAAAATCCCGAGATATCTTGTAAGCCGTGCGATTATCATGCGTAAAAATCAAGATCTGATCCCCTGAATGGATGCGCAACAAGTGCTGCAAATATTGGAGCTTGGCTGGCGCCGCGGTTGCGAGCTCTTTTTGTCGACGGTACGCCTGCATAGCCCGCCTACCCTCGGGGCTACGCGAAGAACGGATAATAAAATCATTCCAGTCGCTGGGTTGCCTCAGAGTAACGCCAGCGGTACGGAGAAATTGCGTATAGATGCGCCGCTCCGCCTCGTATTCAGCGCGTTCGCTTTCGCTCAGAAGCAGCTGTACCCGTTCGGTATCGTAATCTGCAAGGTAACTCCCCGAGAGCTCAGTGATCGCTTTTTCGTATACAATCGGGCCCACTAGCTGGGTAAGGAGGGACTCTTTTCCGTCCTGGCGTTCAGGCGTGGCGGTGAGCCCCAACCGATAAGGGGCCAAGCAAAGCTTCGCGGCGAGCGAATAGGTGGGCCCCGGCAAATGGTGGCATTCGTCAAAAATAATGAGCCCGAAGCGCGCACCCAGGTGATCCATGTGGATCGCGGCCGAATCGTAGGTGGCTACGGTCAAATTCTGAATGTCATGCTCCCCGCCGCCGAGCACGCCAACTGGGACTCCGAACGTGACGCGCAAGCTATCGTACCACTGACGCACCAGATCCAGCGTCGGGGCCACCACCATAGCACTCCTTTGCTTGTCCAAGATGGCCATGCATCCCATGTGGCTTTTGCCCGAACCCGTGGGAAGCACCACCACACCTCTGCCCTGTGCACGTTTCCAGGCACTCAGCGCTTCAACTTGAAACGGCCGGGGCTCACGCTCAACCTGGGGAGCGAGCTCAAGCTTTGCGTACGCTCGAGCTTCATCTTCAAGTGGCCGTTTCAGCTTGGTGAAAGTTAGTACCAGATCAGCATAGGCCTGCGCGGGGGCTCGAAAACACTCCGTCCGGCGGTCCCACTGGCAGCTGAACGGTAAACCTAGCTCTTGGCCTTCGGCCTCCGTTAACCCGCCCAAGAGGAGCGTACCTGCATCGAAACGGAGCCGAGCCATCACCTTTGCCTAAATGCCCACCGAAACGCTCTGGCTCACCGCTTTACCCGCCCACAATTCCAGAGGCACGTGCCACAAGAGCTCGCCCATGTACGTGCCCCTGCGCTCCGTCATTCGAATAAGCGTTGACGTGCAGTTGCCTATCTTCAACAAGCAAACGCGCGGCACGGGCACACACACCAAGCTCTTGGCCAGCTGAAAGTTGAAGCCTCCATGCCCAACTACTAACACGGTGTGCTCCGTGTCACGGTGGCGCGAAATGAGCGTAGTGAGCACGCGATCCACGCGGGCTTGCACGGCCTCGTAGGATTCCCCGCCAAACTCTCCGTAGTCCGCCAGCGTTTCCACACCCCGCCGCAAAAATTCCGGCGCCTTCGCCTCGATCTCGGAACGCTTCAGCCCTTCGAGCCGACCAAACGCGATCTCGTGCAGATCTTCCAGAACGCTGAATTCTGGAAGCGCCACTTCTCGAGCTATGCGTTCAGCCGTGAGCCTGGCACGGCTAAGCGGCGATACATACGCCGCATCAAAGCTCAGATCCAACCGCGCCAATGCACGCCCGAGTTCGCTCGCCTGGGCGTCACCACGCTCAGTTAACGGATAATCCCGCTGCCCCTGAAGGCGCTCCTCGGCGTTCCCAACGCTTTCCCCATGCCGCACCAAGAGCAGTTTCATTTGGCCGCGACTCTACCCGTTTTTGCCGCCACGGCACGGCCCCTTGTCAGAGAATGCGCTCCTTAACCCGCCCGAACGGGCGCACCCATCAGCGAATTCGCTTAGCGCATCCCGAACAGGCGCAACAAACAGCAAAACGCCCCCGAACCAAAAGGTTCGAAGGCGTTTCGCTGGTTACGCTGATGACGACTTAGCCTGCGCCGCCTGCGCCGCCGCCGCCAGGTGCTCCTGCGCCGCCACCGCTTGCCGGTGCGCCTGCGCCGCCACCTGCTGCCGGTGCGCCGCCGGAGGCGGTGCCACCGGAGGCGGTGCCGCCAGCGGCTGTCATGCCGCCTGCGCCGCCAGACTTAGCTCCGCCCATTGCTGGGCCTGCGCCACCAGACTTAGCGCCGCCAGCTCCGGGACCTGCGCCGCCGGTCTTGGGTGTAACCACTGGATCAGACTCGTCGTCGCTACAGCCGATTACCATTGAACCCGCGCCGATTGCCGCGAGTGCCAAAAGTGAGATGATTTTTTTCATTGGATTTAAGGCTCCTCCATTCCCTGTTAGTTAAGCTTTGGGCTTCTTGCCCCGCCGCCACCTGCACGCTTCATGCCCTAGCGGGCGTGGAGCGTCAAGGATTGGAATAATGTTGGGGTTTACTGCTGCTACCCTGAGCTCGTGTCCAGGGTGAGGACCCGAGGACCAGGATCGTTGTGTCATATGGACGCACCCTTTTGGGATGACATGCACGGACGCAACGATAAAAGTAACAATTCATTCATTACGCGAAGATGGCGAATCTCGCAACCCTACGCGAAAGTCAATCTAGTGCCATTCTAAGTCGGTATTTCGATTTACTGCGACTTCCGCAAAGCAAGCTGTACTGACCGAGCGGCTAGCCCTTAACTAGCGGTTTCATCGGCTCTTTGCGAGATGAGACTCCTGACTTCTCGATCCTTCCGACTGCTGGGCCGATCATCTTACTACCGTAACGCGCTGCAATCGCATCGAGTGTGTGCGCGAGCGCCTCTGCCGGATTCGGGCCGAATAGGTCCAGTTGCTCCTCGGCCACTGGAGTTAGATTGGAAAGTGAAACACCGACTAGCCGAACCGCGCCACGAATGTTCGCCTGGTTCCAGAGCTCGTGGGCGGCCCGCGCTATCTCGGCAGCATCAAGCGTAGCTGCGGCGAGCGTACGGCTCCGTATCAGCAGCGGATAGACCGGCTCCGACAACCCGGCGAACCGACTCGGGCGGTGTGAGCGCGAACGCGCGAGCTTGAGCTTCACCGATATCGTCTTGCAACGATAGCCGGCGCGACGCAGCCGTTGAGCCACCGCATGCGAGTGCTGCGTCAAGGTATCTAAGATGACCTGGGGGTCGACAATATCAACCCCGAATGTGTTTTCTTCACCAATGGAGCGTGCGTCGCGGTTCGGCTCCACCGAGCGAACATCGTCGCCTCGGGCCAAGCGCTGCAGAAGCGGACCCCGGCTACCTAAAGCGTTCTTCAGCTTGTAAGCATCATACTCCGCAAGTTCACCAAAGGTTCTCACCCCTAGCTGCTCGAGCTCCGCTGCGAGAGCCGGCCCTACCCCCCACAGGCGGCGCACTGGCAACGGATCGAGGAGCCACTTCACGGCGCTGGGCGGCACCAACAACAAACCGTCAGGCTTCGAAAGAGTGCACGCGATCTTTGCGACTAACTTGTTAGAGGCAACGCCGACCGAAATTCGGAGTGACGTCGCCTCCAAAACACGCTGCTTGAGGCGACGAGCCAGCGTCAGGGGCCCGCCAAAGAGCCCGACGGACCCCGAAATATCCAGGAATGCCTCATCCAAAGAAAGAGGCTCAATGTCGGGCGTAAACTCGGCAAAGATCGCCCCGATTTCTTGGGACACTTGGGCGTAGAGGTCCATGTTGGGGGGAACAAATATGGCATGTGGACACAGCTCGAAGGCGCGAAAGCCGGGCATTGCAGAACGCACCCCAAACACGCGGGCCTCGTAGGAAGCTGCCGCTACCACCCCGCGCCCCCCCCGGCCTCCCACAATCACAGGTTTTCCGCGATATTCAGGATGCTCGCGCTGCTCCACCGACGCATAGAAAGCATCCATATCGGCGTGCAAGATCCAGCGATTTCTTACGCCAGGTTCTACAGATCCAGAATCAGCAGCCACAGCTCGCTCGGTTCCCGCAAACGTAGTCTCAAAGCGAGGCAGCGTACCAGAATATTGGCCTGCGCTGAGACGCGGTGTCCCGAACCCGCACATCGGTGCCCCATGAAAAGCCAAGAAAACGCTATTTCTTTGGGCCTGCGATCGCGCTTAGTCGGTGGCACGAACTTCGCTTTGGGCGAGGGATGTCCAAGCAAGCTCTCGGGGCGATCATCGCACTCAGTTCTACCGGGGAACTGCTCCTGAATGTGACGTCAAATATCCCGCTGTCTGTGCTCCGCCGTTTCTCTAGGGAAGCTGGGCTAAGTGGCGTGCTGTTTGTTGGAACGCCTCTCAAAAATGCCGAAACCACGCAGCTATTCGCGGCACTCGACGACGCTGCCGCTGAGGCCTGCGCAAAACTCCTGGCACGGCGCGGGGCCGACGGGCGCCAGGCGCCCAAAAACCACGGAGCTGCAAAGATCCCGCCTGAGCAAAGCCGCGCTCGGAGCACCAAGAAAAAGAGGCTACCTACGTAGCACCTTTCGCTAGCTCACCGAGACATCCCGACCTAGCATCCCCGCCCGTTTGTTCTAAAAAGGAAGGTCTGGCGTGACTGCTCTGAAGCCCGGTGTAGAAAGTTTTCTTGGTCAATTTTTTGCGAGCTCGCTCGAAAAACAATGGCGGACTCCCGCAGACTTCCTGCGCCACTTTGGACCCACACAGCTTATCACCGCCCTAGCGGACGCCCCTGAAGTTCGCTCCCGACTATTGGTCGAGGCCGCCGGTGTGCACGCGCGCATCGCGGCAAAAAAATCGCCTGAGTCCGCAATTGAAGATCTCCAGATTGCGCTGGATGAGGGCGTTGCTAGCGCTGAGATGATTGTCGGATTGTTCCCTGCAGACGATCAGGCACGCTACCTTCCGCGCCCGCAGGCTTGGCGCTATCTAATTGAACAGCCCTTCTGGTCGGACGGCAGGGCGGACTCCGTTTCGCGCGTCACTTTTGTCGTGAGTACGGCTGTTGATGAGGGCCTGCTTACACTCGAGCAGGTGCTCAAGAGCCTTAATATTGACGCACTCGTGGATGTACTTCCGCCCGCTGAACTGCGCACGATAATGCGTTTCGGATTGGAGCTTGGGAGGCAGAACCAAGCCGTCACTGAGCTTGGTATTCTGGAGCTCCTTTCGATGGAGAAGCTTTTCGGGTTCTCGTCGGTAGAGCGCCTATGGCAAGAGCTCATCGTGGAGCTCGTGGCCGTTCCATGTGGGCTAGTGGAGGCATCTCCAGCCACGCCAAGCCCAGAACCGACCTCTAAGAATGAAGTTAGAGCTCCAGAGGGTGCCGGGAAGGCCACGAGCGCGAAAGCTCCTGGTGCCGTGGCTCCGAGCCCGGCTACTCCGACCGCGTCGGCGGCATCAGCCGACGCGGTGAAGGCACCGGCCTCAGCCACCACAGCTGAAGCATCGAACGCATTGCCGGACGCTGCTGAACCGGAGCCCGCGGCCCCGAGCTTTGACGAGCTCTTCGAAGAGGTCGGAGAGGATGATGAGATGCACGCCGGTGCAATGGTCGAAAACGGCTCCGAGGTGACACCTTCAGACGAGCCTGCCACTGCACAGGAGGCAGCTCCGGCGTCGGGCTCGATGGCTCGAAGCGAGCCAGATCAAGCGGAAGCTGAAGTGGTCGCGCGCACACCTCAGGAAGAACAGAGCCGCGAACGAGCAGCCGAGCGCCTGCGAGGCATCGACCGCCTCCCCCCCAATTGGAACTCGCTCCCCACGCCCGTCCTCCTATCAGTAGACTCAATGTATGCAGAACTCGTCGCCGCTTCGACCGACGAAGCGCGCGAGGAGATCATTCGCGACTCGTTTCCCAACGAATCTATCCTGCGCACGGCGATGCTCGCCGTCATTGAACTCTTGGATCCCAACATTGATACCCGCGACGCGGTGATTTCCGATGCCGACGTAGACTCTTTGATCAGTGTCGTCGTGTTCGAGGAACGCCTCCGCTACGAGCAAGCAACCGCCGCGGCCGCTGCTCCCCCTGCAGCTGCGGCGCGCCGAGTTTCCAGTCCCCCCCCCCTCCCGGTGAGTTCTCCTAAAGGCGATAACGGCCGTCGCGCGTCGGGTTCCCCCCCGCCTTTGCCACGGCCGGGTGCCTTGGGGGGTAGTGCGTCGGTTTTGAAGAAAGCGCGCTAGCCCAATCAGACGAAACGGGCTTGTGTAACCTGGCCGCGCGTTGTAGGTAGCGGCCGCGTTGATGAGCGGCACAGGGCACTGGGCAGTTTAGAAACGTGGCCGGACGCCTGATCCGGCTTTGCTGATGTGGCGGAATTGGCAGACGCACTGGCTTCAGGTGCCAGCGACCGCAAGGTCGTGTCCGTTCGAGTCGGACCATCAGCACAAGATTGGAGCGAGAGCCCAGCGGAAGGATGCTCTGGGAGTTGGCAGGCGCTCGGGGCCTTGCTACCGGGAGGATTCAATGGGCGACATTGCTGAACGAGTCAGACCAAACCAGGTAGTTTCCTTCCGCTACGTACTTCGGCTTCCTGACGGCAAGGAGATTGATCGTTCCGGTGATGAGCCTTTAGCTTACCTTCACGGGCACGGTGGCATCGTTCCCGGGCTCGAGGTGGAGCTAGAGGGCAAGAGCGTTGGCGAAAAATTTGAGGTTAAGGTGGCGCCAGCGGATGCGTACGGCAACCTCCAGCAGAACTCCACCAAGACCTATCCGAAGAGCTCATTTCCAAAGAACGTGACTGTAGGAATGCAGTTTGCGGTAGAGGGCGAACGCGGGCAGACAGTGCCGGTGTGGATCCGAGAAGTGAAAAGCGACCGCGTTGTGGTGGATCGCAACCATCCTCTGGCTGGCAAGACGCTTCACTTCAGCGTCGAAGTTGTGGGCATACGAGCTCCGCTCCCGGAAGAGTTAGCTCACGGTCATGTTCATGGGCCTGGAGATCACCACCATCACTGAGCGTGTTCCGCCGCGCCGACAGAATGGCGGCTGGCCAACCCGACTGGATTTCACACCGCAACCTGAGTTAGAGGCTGGAGCATGCGCGTTGGAACTCTTGGAATGGTGGTAGGCCTTCTGGCTTCGGCTTGCGTAACCGATCGAACCATGCCTGACGCAAAACACGAAGGCGCCGCAGAATACCTATGCTTCGAGGAAACATCTCCCGAGAAGGTTGCCGCTCGCGCAAATGCCGCGGCTGAAAAGGGTTGGGAGCTCGTCGCCGCAGCTGGGCAACCACCTATCTGGTGCCTGCATCGAAGCCATCGGGCCCCTTGAGCCAGTTCGTTTTTCTGGAACGTTAAAGCACGCCCATGCGTTGGCGGAGCGAAACTGCGGTGTCGCTGATCCAGAAGCGAAGCAGATCTGCCACAAGGGCCGTCCCCAGCTTAGCTTGCTCTGGAGGAAGCCCCGAGAGATCTCCCTCAGTTCTCCGCAAGAAATCCAAGGCCTGGACCAGATCATCAGCTAAAAGCAACGCGCCACGCGCGGCTGCTAGACGCACGCCCCCCAACCACCCAGCGGCATCCACTTCACCCTGGCGCGCGTATTTCTGGCCCGCATCTTCAAGCGCCCGGCGCTTGCCCCAGGAAGTCGCTTTATGGATCTTGCGCGCCTGAGTATTCAAGAACTCCTCAGCTCCCAACTGGCGTCCGAAGTTTGGATCCACGTTGCGGGCCGCCGACGCTAAGAACGCGCTCACTTCCTGGGGTGGAAGCTTCTCTACGATCGAAATACGCCGGGCTACATTGATAAGCACGCGCCCGAGAGCGAATGCTCGTTGCGCGTCGTTCAACTCGGCGAATGAGGCTGGAAGAATAATGGCGACGGGGTCCGAGAATTCGACGGCTACTCCGCCGTGATATTGTGGCGCCAGGTAGAGCTCAAACTCACCCGCCCCAACGACACTCGCGATCCGGTCGGCCAGGGCTCGGAGGGGATGCCCCGAGCGACTGCCCAAACGGTCCTTTGACGTCACTCCAAACCGAGCGAGATCGGCCGGGAACATCTTTTCGAGAGTCTCTTGCGTGGTACTCGCCAACTGGAGCGCTGGAGCATCCGCTCCGTATTGGTCGAGTGCGGCGAAGACGCTCGCATCCAAAGACCCCGGAACGCCACCTGCTGGGCGTGGACTTCGGGCACCCAGGCTCGCAACTTCCAGATCATTGGCAACACCCAGCAGGGCCAGGGGCGCAATCGCTAAGACAGCCTCTGTCGAGCGCTGCAGGCCAGCAAAACATTCTGCAAGTTGGCGCCACGTGTCGCCGTCAAACGCGTCAACATCCAGAAGGGAACGAAACTCCGTGATGGCGCGATCGAACTGACGTTGTCCTTTCAACCTCATCGCGAGTGCGCGGCGGAGGACATTGTTCATAGGATCCGCCCGCAACCCTCCCTCTAAGGCCGCCACAGCCTGGTCCGGCTGGTTTAGTTGGTCTCCCAGAACTTCGCCCAACTCGAAAAATGCCTGACTTGCTGCTTCCAACGGCGGGCGCGACTCGAGATAGGCCACCAAAGCATTGACGTAGCGTGCCCAGACGGCCTTTTCAGCACCCTTTCGAGACTTAACGAGCGCCTTGAATTCGGCCGCGATAGGTCCACCGGGGCCGACAAGGGCGAGCGCCTGCTCAAGATAGTGGAGCGCAGCATCAGCATCACCCCGGGAGCGTTCGATGCCGCCGAGCAAGGCCAGGACCTCTGCGCGGCCTGCAACGTCAGCACTCTCGGCCAGCAGCGTTTCACCAGTGGCCTTAGCTTCCTCGCTCTGCCCCGCTTGAACCTGAAGCAAGAGCAACAACCTCAAGGCTTGCGGATTCTTTGGTTCAGCCTTCAGAACCGCCTCGACGCTCGGCCTAGCACTTGCCTTGTCTTCGGAGTGATCGAAGAGCAGCGTGGCTTTTTTCATCTGTGCGCGCAGCACCAAAGGCCCTTTCGGTGAAAGCCGCAGCACCTCATCAAGCCGCGCAATCGCCTCCCCAAACTGCCGATCTTTCGCGTAAAATTCAGCAAGCCCGAGGAGCGCGTCAAAGTTCCGCGGTGCCGACGCAACAACACGTTTGAGTGCTGCTATGGCGCCACCAATATCGCCCTTCTGCTCCGAAAGCAGCCCAGCGACTTGAAGCCAGAGGCGGCTGGATGTCTCAGGCTCCGGTGCCGAACGCGCAGCGGATGCTAGGGACGCAAGCAGTGCATCCACCTCCCCGACCTCTAGCATCAGGCGGGTGAGCTGCGTGGCGACGGCTTCTTCGCCCGGGTAGAGCTCAAGGGCACGCATGAGTGCTCGCACTGCTCCCTTTGCATCGCCGCGTGCCTCGCGCGCCTGAGACGCCTGAAGGAGGAGTGCCGCCGCTGCCGCTAAATCTTGAACGACGCGAGCTTCGCCTTCAGCCGCTTCCTCGAACAACTGAGGATCTTGGGCAGCCCGAGCAAGCCGACTTAGCCCTCGTGCCGCGGCAAAATCGAGCGGAGCCGCAAGCAGTGCCGCGCGATAGAAGTTAAGCGCGGAAGGGTCACCGTGGGCTTCAAGGGATTCTCCGAGCCGAGTGTAGTGTAGGGCCATGAGCGAAGCGTCGGAGGTTGCAGAAATTAGCTGCGCATCCACGCGAGCCAAGAGCGGCTGATCGCCACTTTTTAGCGCTATGCGTTCCAGCGAAAGGAGCGCCTCTTGGTCAGAGGGATCTTGTGCCAATATTTCCAGCAAACTATCGCGCGCTGACTCAACGCCGACGAGAAACTTCGTCTCCTGGGTGCGGGCTAATTCGCGAAGTGATGCTAACCGAGTACCAGGATCCTTTGCGACACGCGCCAACGCAGCCTGGACCACGGCAAGGCCTTCCCACTCCGCAAGCTCCGTATAGAGACCTTCAAGCCCCAATAACGCACCGACGTGATCTGGCTCAGCCGCGAGCACCCGCTCAAAAGCAGCCACGGCACGGCGAGGGTCTTTGAGTTCATCCCGAAAGACCTCCGCGAGCTTGAGCCGAGCAGCTATGCCGAGCGCTGGGTCAAGCGCTGTTTCGGCCTCGCTCTCCAGCACCTCCACCAGCCGTTTTCGATCTTGTGCCTGAGCGAGCAGCCGGCGACGGCCGTCGTTGGCGCTACCGCAACCCGGATCCGCTTGTAGCGCTTGTTCGTAGGCCGCGAGCGCCTTGTCCGCACGCGCTAGTCGATTTTCGAAGATTTCACCGAGGTTCGCGCAAACTCGTGCCCGTTCCTCCGGTTCCTTCGTCGCGCTCAGCTCAAGCTCAAGCAACCGTACGAGCTCGGGCCATTGAGCCAGTTCATAGAGCTTTCTGCGAAGAGAGCGGTGCGCGGCCTGATTAAAGGGATCCATCTCCACGGCGCTGCGATAGCTGGCAACAGCCTCCGTTTGCCGATTGGGGAGCCGCTCCAAGACCTCCGCAATCCTGTGGAGCACCGTGGCAGCCTTCGGTCCCTTAGGTGTTACTTTGAGTTCTGCGCGGTAGACTTCGACAAGATCCGCGAAGCGCCCAAGGCGCAGAAGGAGCTCGCCTTGAGTGACGAGGGCGGGCAAGTACCCCGGATCGAGTTCGGCGATGGTGCGATACAGCGCCAAGGCGGCGTCATCGTCTTCAAGCTTTCGTTCTGTAACTTCCGCTGCCCGGTGCAGCAACTGCACCTTTATGCTTTTCTCTTGAACCTCCGCCACCTCATCGATGAGGCCTTTGACAAGATCCTTAAAGCGCCCCCCACGCTCCGCAGCGCGCTGGATCGCGTGCATGGCGGCGACCATCTTGGCATCCAGAGCCAGAATGCGTTGGTATGCGAACACGGCCTGCGCCGGCTCGCCAAGTGCATCTTCGTGAATACGGCCAATCTTGAAGAGGTACGTAATGCGGCCCTCGTTGTCTTTGGCCGACTCCACCGCACCCTCGTAGAGCTCCACGAGGTCGCGGTATTTCCCAGCTACGGAGTACAAGCGCACTAGAGCTTTGAACGAGCTCTCATAACCCGGAACGATCACGAGTGCTCGCGCGTGGTATTCCACCGCCCGCCCCGCATCTCCGAGCTCGACCTCGAACACCTCCCCAACTCGTGCGTAACAAGCGGCCCGGCGCAGCGGATCTAGAATAACCTCCGCCTCCTTTTGCAGCATGTCGATCAATGGGAGCCATTTTTGTTTGCTCTCATAGAGACACCCGAGCGCTGTGAGTGCGGGCCGATACCCTGGGTTGTAGCTCAAGGCACGCAGGTAATAGGCAACGGCCCGATCGCCCTGCCCGAGTTCCTTTTCGCAAATTCGTCCGATACGCTCGAGCAAGATCACGTGCTCCTCGGGCCCAGAAGCTAGGCTTTCAAGGCGCTCAAGGGCCCAGACCAAATCTTCATGTCGTTCGTGGCGTTCAAAGAGCGACGCCAAGCGCTCCAAGATGTGGGTATCCTCCGGGGTTTCCTTGTGGGCGCGCATCAGCGCGTTTTCGGCGGCCTCGTGGTTGCCGAACCTGCTGGCGTGCAGCTCTGCAAGTTGGAGCAGGCTAAGGGCGCGATCTTCTGCCCGCTTGAGTTGCCTCACCTCTTCTTCCAAGACCTGCGCAAGGTCCAGAAATTGGGCTTGAGCGTAATGAAGTCGCTTGAGGGCTTCGAGCGCACCTGGGGCTCGGGGATCTAGCTGGAACGCCGCTCGATAGAGCTCCGTGGCACGGACCGGATCGCCCTTCTTCGTTTCAACCAACCGTGCGCGCTCCGCAATGAGGGCTGCGCGATAACGAATGTCCTCACTCACGGCGCTCGCAAGACTTTCCAGGGTCTTGTCGAGCGCATCCCATGCCTCAGCTTGGGCCTCGCTTCGTTCAACTGCTTTCAGGAAAGTGGCATCCATCGCCGCAAGGGCCGCAGCCGCTTGATAAGCCTCGCGAGCTTCCCGTTTCTGCCCCATCTGATCTTCCAAGAGCTGCCCCTTTTGATAGAGAAGCACGGCCCTCTCACGCTGATCTGGTGCGAGCCGGATCTCCTCATCAAACAGCGGCAAAGCCTGCTGGTATTGCTTGAGGATAATGAGCACTCGGCGAGCGCCGCTCAACGTCGGTCGATGGTCAGCCACGGCGGTGCGAGCGCGCATGTAGTGCTCCGCCGCCTTGGCCGCGTCGCCGAGCGGCGATTCGTAAAGGCGCCCCAACTCAAAATGCAGTCGCGCTTCACGCGTCTTTTCGGGACGGCGCTCCAACTGCGCCAAACAAAGCGCCACGACATCTTCCGCGTTGCGCAAGCTGCGCGCTTGACTACCCGGATCAGTTGCCGGAGCGGGCCGACTACCAAAAGCCTGGGCAGCGACCTTTGCCGCAGCCTCCGAGGCCCCAAGCGAACTTGCGGCAGGGACTAAAGGCCCCACGGCCTGTGCTTCACCAATGACTGAAAGCGGGCTCGGCGTTGCAACTGACCCAGTGGCAGCGGCCGGGGCCTGTGGCCTAGAGGGAGCGGTGCGGACCGGCGGCGCAGGCCGCGAGACGCCGCTACCGGAAGCAGCTTCCGGCTGGGAGAGCTGCGGAATGACGGGCGGCGAAGATGCGGGAAGCGGGGATGGGATCGGCGCCGAAACTGCCGAATCTGCAAAGGGCAGCGGTGGAGGGATCGAGGATACTCGGCGAGGCAGCGGCGCATCCATCGACGGCGGGGGCGCAATATCCACGGGAGCATCGACCTGGGGAGCTTCCACTCCGAGTTTGGGTACCTCGGGCTCTGAAACCGAGAGCGGGACCTCCACCGGTGCCGGAGCCGCCGAACGCACCGGCGGAGGTGGCGGCCGCGATGGCGTCGAAACATCGGACCGGCGGGGTGGCGGTGGCGGTGGCAGGGCCGACTTGGGTTTCACCAACCGCCCGTGGGGGGAAGGTGGGGGAGCCTTGGACACAGAAGAACGCACCGGCGGGGGTGGCGGTGCCTTGCTCGTAGGACTTGAGGAATCGTCGGCCATTTTCTTCGCTCCAGCTGACCCGACAGTAGGCGAGATCGCGGCGCCAAGAAACCTGGCAGGGGTCACCCAGCTCAATAAAACGACTCGTAGCCAAAGCTCTGCCCCCTAGTGGTGGGGCGTGCTATCAACCGCCGCCGTGACAAGCCCCGCTGATCTCATCATTTTCCGAGACGTCCGGCTCTTTGACCCCGCCCGTGGTATCGACGAGCAAGGGGATCTCGTGATCGAACAGGGAGTCATTACTCGCGCTGGCAAAGGCGCCGGGGCTGGATTGATACAGTCTGAGCGTGCACAAGTCATCGACGGACGCGGGAAATGGCTGCTGCCGGCATTCGTCGATCTCCACGCTCATCTGCGCGAGCCCGGACACGAGTACAAGGAAGACATCACCTCCGGTTTACGAGCCGCGGCCGCTGGCGGCTACGCGCACGTGTGCGTGATGCCGAACACGCGCCCGGTGAACGACACTAGGGCCGTAACCGAAATGATGCTGCGCCGCGCAGGCGAAATCGGTGGCCCCAGGCTCCACCCCATCGGCGCCATCACCCTAGGGCAAGCGGGCAAACAACTCACCGAGATGGCGGAGCTCAAAGAGGCCGGCATCGTGGCCGTGAGCGACGACGGGGTGTGCGTCACGTCAAGCGGCGTGATGCGTCGGGCGCTCGAATATTCCAAAAATTTCGACCTCCTGGTGATCCAACACGCTGAAGATCATGAACTCACGGCCGGCGCTGAAATGCACGAGGGCGCCGTAAGCGCTCAGCTTGGGCTTCGGGGTTGGCCCCGCGTCGCCGAAGACGTCATCGTCGCACGCGATGTGTTGCTTGCTGAGTACGTAAAGGCCCGGTACCACGTCGCGCACATCTCGACTCACGGAGCCTTGAGGATCGTGCGGGAAGCCAAGAGCCGCGGGATACAGGTTACCTGCGAGGTAACCCCTCATCATCTTCTGCTCACCGACAAAGCGCTGCTCGGCTACGATACGGCCTGCAAAGTCAATCCACCGCTCCGCGAAAGTGAAGACGTGGATGCGCTGCGAGAAGGCCTATCCGATGGCACCATCGACGCCATCGCGACCGACCACGCTCCCCATTCCCCACTTGAGAAGGACTGCGAATTCTCTGCGGCTTCTCCCGGGCTGATCGGGCTTGAGCTCTCTTTTGCCCTGATGCTTGGCCTGGTGCGCGAGCGCCATTTCACGCTCACCCGACTGATTGAAGCGCTCTCTTTGCGACCCGCTCGAATCATTGGAATTGAGGCACCGACCCTAAAACCGGCAAGCGTGGCCAACCTTACGTTGGTGGACCCTGAAACGCGCTTCTTGGTTGATTCGAATCACCTTAAAAGCAAAAGCCACAACACCCCTTTTCTCAGAAAGGAGCTCACCGGAAAAGTGTTGATGACGATTGCCCACGGGGCCGTCGCTCACCACGTCCGTTAAGCTCGAGAAGTAACTGTATGAAGCGAGAACGCGCCTACTTAGCCCTAGCAGACGGGACGATATTCGACGGCTTCGCGTGCGGAGCCGCGGGCCACACTTTGGGCGAAGCGGTGTTCACTACCGGCATGACCGGGTACCAAGAGGTACTCACCGACCCGTCATACGCGGGGCAACTGGTAACGATGACGTCCCCGCAAATTGGCAATACGGGCATCAACAGCGAAGATGCTGAGAGCGTTGATGGCGCGCCGCAAGTAGCAGGATTCGTGATGCGCGACCTCAGCCCCATCGTCTCCAACTGGCGCTCGGAGGAGACGCTAGAAGCGTACCTCACCCGGCATAATATCGTCGCTATCACCGGGGTGGATACCCGGCGACTCACGCGCCACCTACGGGACCACGGTAGCCAGAACGCCTGCATTGGAACGGAAGCCCCAGCAACACTTGTAGATCGCGCGCGAGCGGCCCCCAACATGGAAGGCCTCGATCTGGTCGCCAGGGTAACGCCCAAACAAGCGTACCACTTCTCAGAATCGCGCGGCATATGGGGCACCCCCTTTGAGATCGGCGCAACGCCAGCACCAGTGCTCGCCAAACGCCACAAGGTGGTGGCGCTAGATTTTGGAATGAAGCGCAACATCTTGCGTTGCCTGGTAGACGCCGGCTGCGACGTAACAGCCGTGCCCGCCAGCACCAGCGCGACTAATATTCTAGCTCAAAACCCGGATGGGATCTTTCTCTCCAACGGGCCAGGCGATCCGGCGGCCGTAGGCTACGCCGTCCAGACTATCAAAGAGCTTTTGGGTAAAAAGCCGATTTTTGGGATCTGTTTGGGGCACCAGTTGTTGAGCCTCGCCCTTGGAGCCAAGACCTACAAGCTCAAGTTCGGTCACCGAGGCATTAACCAACCGGTAAAAGATCTGAAGACTGGGCGCATCGAAATTACCAGTCAAAATCACGGTTTTGTGGTCGATGTAGGATCTCTCGGAGCGCTCGCCAAGAGCACTCATATTCATCTTAACGATGGCACCAGCGAGGGTCTGGAAGCCCCCGAAGCAAACGCGTTCAGTGTGCAGTATCACCCCGAGGCGGCCGCTGGCCCCCACGATGCCCTCTACCTTTTCGAGCGCTTCACGCGAGCAATGAACGGATAGTTCCGAACAACATGGCTTCTACCACTGCCCCCAAAAAGAAGGCCGGCACGAAGGCAGCCTCTTCGGGTTTTGGCAAGGTACACTTTGTGAGCCTTGGCTGCCCGAAAAATCGGGTTGATTCGGAGGTAATGCTGGGGGTGGCTGAAGCTTCCGGGTATCGGCAGGTGAACGACGCCGAGGACGCCGAAGTGATCGTGGTGAACACTTGTGGATTTATCGATGCCGCCAAGCAAGAAAGCATCGAAACCATCCTGGAGCTCGCCAAGCTAAAAACATCCGGCAACTGCAAACGGCTGGTGGTCACAGGTTGCTTGAGCCAGCGGTACCCGAACGAGTTGGCCGAAGGGATGCCAGAGGTCGACCACTTCTTGGGGTCAAGCGACATGCTGCGCATGAAAGACGTCTTCGGCGGCACCGCCCCTCGCATGTTCGTGGGCAGACCGCAGGATTGGGTCGTAAGCGCGGATGACCCGCGGACTCTCAGCACCCGGGGCGCGAGCGCGTATTTGAAGCTGGCGGAGGGCTGCAATCGCAGCTGCTCATTTTGCGTGATTCCGCAACTCCGAGGTAAACAACGGTCCCGCACGGCTATCGACATCGTCTCGGAAGCCAAGCGTTTGGTGGATCTCGGAGTGCGCGAACTCAACCTGGTGTCACAAGACACCGTAGCTTACGGGCGCGATCTGAAAGACGGCGGCACTTTAGCCAACACCGTTCGTGAGCTCGCTGATATCGACGGGGTGCACTGGGTCCGTGTCTTCTACTTATACCCAGAAAAATTAGATGATGCGTTCGTGGACCTCTTGGCGAATCACCCGAAAGTCGTGCCGTACGTGGACATGCCAATCCAACATGCGGCAGATAACATGTTAAGAAGGATGAAGCGTGGCCACGGTGGGCAACGGTTGCGCGACCTCGTTACACGCTTGCGCACCCACGTACCGGAGCTCACATTCCGAACCGCCTTCATTGTGGGGCACCCAGGCGAAACCGAAACGGAGTTTCGAGAGCTAGTGGATTTTGTGAAGTGGGCACGCTTCGATCGAGTCGGTGTTTTTGAGTACTCGGATGAGAGTAGCGCCGCATCTTCTGAGCTTGCCGGAAAGGTAGATCCTAAGCTCGCCCACGAGCGAGCCCTTGAGCTCACTGAAGTCCAGCGCACGATTAGCCGCGAAATTAACGACGCTCTGATCGGGAAGACACTTGAGATCTTGGTGGAAGGGCCAAGCGAGGAAAGCGAACTTGTCATGGTGGGGCGTCACCGCGGGCAGGCGCCGGATATCGACGGCCAAGTGTTCTTGTCCGGTCCCGCACTTCCCGGAGAGATCCGGCGGGCCGAGGTGGTAGAGGCCCAGGACTACGATCTACACGCCGAGGTCTTGGACGAAGAACCACTCCTTCCGGTCGCTGCTGTGCGGCACAAGCGCGCCCCCACAAATCCCAGTCGCCGGCCCCTGCGAACACTGGCCTAGATCGGCAGCCCATGATGGGCAACACGCCAGCGCTCTTGGGGCGGGGCCACGGCTGAGCCGAGCAACACACTTAAGGCTGCGGCGCGCGGATTACCAAATTGAGCGGCGAGCTTTCGTGAGTCTTGGTAATGTAGAAGAAGCTGAGGTTGTCCCCGATCTGCGCGCGAATCATGAAGTCGTAACTTCCACTCTCGGTATTCTGCCCCGCGATTTCGTCGGTTCGTAGGTTGATAGCCACCACCTGAGACCGCGGAAGGACTGTTCCAGACAGGCGAACCTGCCCGTTGGCGTCCGGCCCTTGTACGGAGGGCTGACTTGGCGGCGGAAGCGGCAAGGTGGGGGAAAGGCAGCTCGCTCCGACCAGCGCGAGTGATACGGCAAATAGGGCGCGGCGGCGGAACATCGGGTGCACATTAGCACGCCGCGTGCCGAACTGCGGGCCGTACCGAAACGCCACGCAGGTATTCTTCTTCCTGCGAAAAAGTCGGTGGTAGTCTGCTTGAACCCGGGCGACCAGCCTCAAGCTACCGAGTTAGAGTGCCAACTGAGTTGACGTTTCAAGCCCCAAGTAGCCACAAACGTAGGCAGGAAACGCGATACGGCTATCGCCTCGCTGTCGTGGCCCTTTGCGTTGGCGTGGCTGCAGCGACGCAGACCACCCTACCCTCAGCCATCACTCATGAACGCGATATCCGAAGGGCCCTCGTAGGTATCGTAAGAGCAGAGAAAGCTCGGGAGGCTAGCCCCGAGGAAGTGCGCATCCTCGACCAATCTCCAGGGCTACGCCGCGGCATCAGCGCGCTTTTAAGAGCTCACACCAAAGGCTCTCCCAATGACCTATTTCTCGTCAAAGGCGAGCTTTCGCCCGAAGGGTACCTGTTGCGAGCAACAGACGTTTACACGCTCACCGACACCGAAGCGGCAGACGAATCGCGGGTAAAGGTCGCAGGAAGCCGAGTGTTGTTCACGGCTGGCACCGCGGGGTCCGTGCGACTCGGGTTTCTCGATCTTTCTGGACAAGCGCCCCCGCTCGACTGGCCCTGGCTCGCTCGACTTCAGGCTGGCGTAACCAACCTTCAAGAAGCCGGAACCTGGACTGGCATTCGGCGCACCACGTTGCTCTTTGAAACCAACGATGCACCCGACGCGTACGCCTTCGATCGAGACAGGCTGGCGCTCCTCCGTGGCACACACACCCAATTTGTACCTGGCTCGATGGGTTCGGAATCGAAGTTCGATGCCGTGCGCGCGTACCCAAAGGCCCAGGCCTTACCCCCCCGCCTGCTTAACTGGGGAATCGACCGCCTGCGTGCGATCTCCTGGGTCGGCGATGAGCAAGTGCAACTGCTAAAAGCCCTGGGGTTCAAGCTCCTGGAGCGCGCCCGCGGTGTGTTTCAGAGCTCCGACAACGGTGCGGAGGAAATCCAGGCCGAGCTCGGCCCCCCCAGGCGTGTGGAAGCGGCGCGGACGGAAGAGCAGAGGCTAGAACTGGGCTTTCCGCCGTTGGCCCTCGCTCCCCTGGCTACGCCATCGCTGCCTGGTGAAGGGGAATGGCGATCACTTGAAGGTGATCCCTTCATCAAAACCAATGCCACCTATCCGAATCCGTTCGCTACAACATTCCTGCGAACCGATCGGAACCAACCAATGTCGGAGGTGTACATCACGCTCTGGGACCCGAGGCAAGTGGCGCTGTCCGCAGTGAGTGGCACGGACGAACCGAGATCCGCGACTGGGGTCACAGGTTCCGGACTGATACCGAGAGCACGCATCGGGCACTTGGTTGCTGCCTTTAACGGCGCTTTTTTGGGACGCCATGGTCGTTTTGGAATGAAGAGCGAAGGCGAAGTACTGATCCCCCCAAAGCCGTTTGCCGCCACCATCGCAGAGTTGCCGGGGGGTGTCACAGGCTTCGGAACCTGGCCCGCCACCCCCACGCCAGCAGGTCCACGTTTCATTTCCTTGAGACAAAATTTAACGCCGCTCATCGCAGATGGGGTTCAGAATCCTTACGCTCGGCACTTCTGGGGAGGAACGCCCGAAGGCTGGGAAGACGATGCTCGCACTCTTCGCAGTGGGCTGTGCCTGACGCGTGAGGCATTCGTGGCGTATTTTTACGGAAACGCGTTAGCGCCGAAGCAACTTAGCTCGGCGATGCAACAGGCGCGTTGCGACTACGGTGTGCACCTGGACATGAACCCGGGGCATGTAGGGCTTGAATTTTACCACATTGAGCGCGCGGGTAAACTGCCCATCCTACGCCGCGCACTTGAACCCGAGTGGGAAAGCCAGGGAAGCGTGCCCGAGCTGCCCGGATACGAGTTTCAGGCGCGGCGCATGCTCAGATACATGTCGCTGATGCATTTCCCGCGCTATTTAACGCGTCAAACGCGCGATTTTTTCTACCTGACATTGAAGCAGCTACTACCGGGGCCGGCGCTCACAAGCGTTATATCGCCGCCGTTACCCAATGAAGGCCAGTGGTCAACGAGCCACGCGGGGCCCAAGGCCTGGCCCCCGGCTCTTGCTCGAACCGAGATCCGTGTTAGCCCCAAAAAGCCCACGCTCGCAGCCACGGCCATCTCTCTGGACCCAAAGCTCCTCGAGGTCGTGCGAGATGTGCCCGCCTCCCCTTCCCTTGTCTGCGCGCTGCGGACGCCGACGCAGCCCTTCGTGGGCAGCTCAAGCCTCTGGCTGGCTGACGGGGCATTCGTCATCTCCAAGTTGGCACCGAACGGGCAAAGCGTTCAGTGGCTTACCAGTGGTTGGGCCGACACGGACCCCCGGCTAACCGCTGCCACCGGCGCGCTCGCCGTCACTCGTGAAGGCATGCTGCTGGTCATCGAGCTCCCGGGTGCTGCGGAGCTTTCTGGGCCCGAGTTCTCTGACTTCATGAAGCTTCAAGGAGCCGATACGATCCTGCTTCTTGCCCGAAAGCTTGGCCTCTCCGAAGGAGGTGCGCCCTTAGCGCGTGGCGTCATCCAGCTCGTTCGGGGTCGGAATAGTGCAGTAGAACGCCTATTCCCGAATACTCCCGTCGTGCCAGCAAGCGAGTGGGCTCCACTTCAAAGACCGTAAAATACTAGATGTCGTTGCGGTGCCCACATTGGAGGCGAGCTCTCATGCCGTTTGGCAAAAGCCACCGTCTGATCGCAAATTAGCAGCGTTTTTGCGAAATTTGGACTAGAACACTGCACGCTCCTGTGGAATGTAAGGGGCCAAGCAACGCCAGAGCAGGCAGAGCCCGCAAGCCGTGGCGCTTCGGGCCGTACAAGAACTTTTGACTGTTGGTAACCTGCAACCAATACCAACGGTTGTTAAGAAACCTTTAGGAGAACGCACCGGATGAGCCAGAAGGGCGGATCGGATCTAGAAGTCTTTGACAGCCTGACCAAAAAGAGCAGGCCAAGTATGCCCGCCGCTGCCACGCGTGCGCCGGCGCCGCCGCCGCCTCCTGGCAAAAAAACGCTGCTGGGAATGGCGGCACCGCCACTTCCTCCACCGCCCGGTAGCAAAGCATCATCGGCAGCACCGTTGGCACCCCCGCCTCCTCCATCGAAATTTAGTAAGCCACCGGCACCGCCACCTTCCCGGGTCACGAGTCGTCCGCCCGAGTCAGCTGCGGGTTCTGGTCCTGCGTCCATCCCAACAACGGTTCCACCACCGCCACCGCCTTCCGCCGCAATTCCTCACGGCATCGTTGCGCCACCCCCACCACCGCCCCCTTCTGCCCCTGGCACTGGGGTGCAGATGGATTGGGACGACGAGGATGAGGCAACCACCGTGTTTGGGCGGGAAGATATGGCGCCGTCATTTCTGCGGGCACCAGGGCCGGCAGCGGGGACTCCCGCGATGCCTCCACTTGCGCGACCCTCTGGTGCGCCTTCGGTCACTTCGTTACTGAACGATGGGAAGCCGGCAGGGTTGCGTCCGCCCACGGCCGCACCCGCAGTCGCCGCAGCCCCAGCCCCCGTGTTTGCGCCGGTGCAGGCTCCGGCACCGAGTTCAGCCAAGGGTCTTGTTTGGCTCGCCGCGCTAGTGCTCGTAGTGTTCGGGGTCGTGGCGGGAGTCGCGGTCTACCTAGGCTCTCGGCCGGGCTCGCTCCTCGTGGCAGTGGCTGGCCCTCGCGATAAGAAGCTCGATCAGGTTCAGGTCTACGTTGACGGCAAGCTCGCCTGCGAAAGCTCACCATGCCGAGCCGCGGAGCTCTCGAAGGGCAACCACACCGTCTACGCCAGTGCGCCAGGCTACGAGACACTCGCCGAACTTCCGGTGGTCATTGAGGCCGGAAAAGAATCGCCCGTGCAGCTCACACTGCGCAATGCGAGCCAAGGCACCGGGATCAGCGTTTCCGCAGATATTCCTGGGCTAAATCTATTCATTGATGGTCAGAAGATCGGCGCGTTGCCATTAGCGCAACCCATCAGCGACATGACGCCCGGCGAGCACAAGATCCGCGTTGAGAGCGACAAGAACGAAAATTACGAGCTCGCCCCCTTCGAACAGACCGTCACCGTCGTAGCCGACAAGATTATTAAGCTAGAGCCGAAGCTCAAGGTCCTAATGGGGCAAGTGAAGATCGAGGAGGGCGAAAATGCTTCCAAGGCTTCCGTGCTTCTCGTCACCGGCTCCGAACGTCGGCGCGTGCCCGTATTACCGGCGAATCTCAAGCTCATCGATGTTTCCAAGGGCTACTCCATCCTAGCAACGAGAGATGGTTTCGAAGATTACAAGGAAGACATCCGCTTCGAAGATGGGCAACCCTCGCGAACCTACACCGTTCGGCTTCAGCGCAAGGGTGCACCTGAGCCCAGCACAGCTGCCGTGTCTTCCCCCACGCATTCGCCAACCCCCAGCACAGCGGTCGCCACCGCTGCGAAGGCGGCCCCTGCCACTGCGGCGGGCGGCGCGCGCCTGAATCTCAATTCAATCCCCGTATCGAACGTTATTTTGGACGGGCGCCCCCTCGGCGCGACGCCGAAGCTAGGTATCTCTGTCCCCGCCGGGACGCACACGGTCGTGTTCGTACATGCCCAGCTCGGTCGTAAGGTGCAAACGGTAACTGTCGAAGCCGGGGAAACGAAAACGGCAGCGGTTCGGTTTCAGTAGAGCTCGCTAAGGCCGCGAGGCGAGAGCATCGCCTCGTTCGTACCAACTGGTTGCGCAAGCGGGCTCGGTGCTACGGGCGCCTAAACACGCCAAAGCGCTGTATGGCGGCGGTAAGAGTGCGTAAAGATCTCGCGAAAGATACGGCGCATCTTTTGCCCGTTCCTTGCCGATTCGATCGAGTCGGGCGGCCGCAATGGCACGCTGCTCCTCGCCTTCTGCGAACTCCAGGTAACGCAGCGCCTTCTCGCGGATTTCAGGATCATCCACCACCGCCAAGACCTTACGCACGAAGGCCAGCATCGCGGCGCGTTTTCCCTCTTTTTCAAGCAAAGCCGCAGCGTGTATGCAGTGAAAGGGAAGGTTCTTCTGGTCACCCAAAACTTCGCATGCGCGCGCCAATGCGCGACCTCCAGCGGCTTTCCATTCTTCCTTTTCGGCCGGTTCCTTAACGGCATCCATGCCGAGATAGAGCATGTATTGGCCAGCGTTGATGTGAAGCTCGGAATCGAATGGAAACGACCGCATTCCACGCTCTAACACTTCACGAGCCTTCCAGTAGTTCCGTCGCGGAGGAGGCACGGGCTGAATCGTGAGCAGCGTGTCCGCCAACATGTAGGGTGTGCGAAACTGTGGATCGAGCGCGTTGATGGTGTCTAGGTAGCTGCCAGTGAATTCGAGTAGGCGCCGCTCCTGGAAGTGGAGCCCATAAGAAACCAGTAGCTGCGCGAAGATCATGTCGGCCAACGCGGCGCGATAACCTAGGCTGAGCGCCACCGCCTGCTCTGGGGGCGGCAGCGGATAGACATCTTTCTCGGTTTTCAATTCGTGGAAGGTCTCCGCCAGCGGAGCCCGAACCTGGACCACGAGCAACACGCCAAGACTAGCAACGGCAAGGGCGACGAATCGGAACAGGCGCACTCGTTGAGATTACTCGACCTCGCGGTGCACCACCAAGGGTCGGATCAAGGGCGTCTGCCCCTGCCGTGACTCCCCACTGATTTCGAAAGTGCTGAGTGCTCCATCCCCATCCAGATCGCCAAACGCGCGGGCCACAAACGTAGCGTAATCCCGCGGCGCTTGGGCAGCAGCGCCATCCCCTGAGACCTGAGGCGATTGGCTTTCAAAGCTGAAACTATAGCTGTGCGGCACCGAAAAGCCGAAGTTCAGCCGTCGCCAAGTGGGGTGGTCCCAGGTTCCCGGTGGATCCACCACAGCCTCCCCCCTCGGAACTTTTGCCGGAGTGAGCGGTACCGATTCTGGATACGCCGACTCAATGCTCCGGCCCGCGGCAAGGGCCGTGGCACGTTGGGCTATCCGATTCAGAGATTCGACGGGCTCATTCACGCGCGAGGCATGCACGTTCTTCAAGAACGTGGGCAAAACTACGGCCAACACGGACCCTCCGACCGATACGCCAAGCGCCCATTCCAAAACCGAAAAACTCCGCATTACTGGCAAGTAGCATGAACGCCGACGTGGAAGCCGGTAATCCGCGCGCGCAGCAAGAACTTGCTCTACTCAAGCAATTGAAAAACCCCCGGTGCGCTGGCGCTCCCGGGGGCAGTTCTCAACCAAGTGAAAAGCCCCCGGTGCGCGTCAACCCACACGGAGGCTTTATTTTTCGGAGAATTATTCGTCAGGATTTTCTTCTTTGATGCCCGGAGCGAGCTTCATCGTATCTCCGGTGATTACGCCTTCCATCGAGAATGTGGACAAGTTTCCATCCCCATCAAGGTCACCTTGGGCGGTCGCCAAAAATGAAGTAGCACTAGGAGTCGTGTAGTTGTACATGAAGTACTGTGGAGAATCCATTGCGAATTTGAGACATTTCCAGCCGTAAGGTAGCTTGGTAGTAGCGTCAGCACCATCCTCCCACTCGGCAGGGTCGGACTGATACTTCATCTTGGCTATCTTGGTCTTGGTGTCTGGCACGGATTTCAGCGCAGCGGGGCACATGCGGTGGCTAGGCGCAGCCGTCCCGCCGGCAGCCAGCACCGTACCTGCCATCGTCTCCCCGTTGTAGACGGCCGCTCCATCCTTAGCCAACCTTCCAACATTGTTCCTTGCTTCAGCGGTCTTGGCACTGGCAAGGTATCGAGTGACGCCATAAATGGCCAGAGCCGCCAACACGCCAATAATGGCCACCACGATCATGAGCTCCACGAGGGTGAAGCCGCGCTTATTTCTCAGTCTAGCTAACGTTGATTTTGCTAACATTGGTTTCTCCTTCTGTTCTTGGTAACGCGGCTGTGTCGACATGACGTGCAGCCCGCTGGCGGTAGGCGCCAGCTCGAATAGTGAATAGCTAATCATTATTGTTCGATATAATCTCAGACGTGAAGCTGGACCCTGCAAAAACGAGGCTTTCCCCGTCCCCATCGAGATCCGCGGTGGCATACGCCACGTACCAGATGTCCCCTGGCGAAGCTGGGAAACCTGCTATTGTCCATTTGGGATGAGCACTAGGTGCGGTGCCCACCGGGCCCGTAACCACCTCGTACCCAAACTGCACTGGATGGTTCGTTGAAACGTTGAGGTTGTTCCACGCACTTTGGTCCGTACAAGTGGCGCAATCGAAGTTCATCTTCTTCCCTCCCGTAGGAACGGTCGTACCCCAGGGAAAGTAAGATGAGCCGGGCGAAGTACTGGTTGGCAGATACGTAAACGTCTCTTGCCGATACAGCTCTTCGGCTTCCTTAATGGATCGGAGCATCTCGGGGCCTTCGACAGTCTTCGAGGCAAGGATGTACTTGCGCACACCGTAGGTTGCGAGCGTGGCTAGTACGCCGACCATCGCAACGACGATCATCAACTCGACGAGTGTGTACCCGCGTTCGTTGGGATTATAGGTTGGCATGCAATCCTAGCCAAAGCAGCAAGCGTGCCATTGCGACTGCGATCCCTCCAGACAATGCGAACCTCGCTGAATCCCACACGAGCAAGCTGCGCCACGCCCCTGCTCGCCCCCCGGAGACAATTCACGCATAGCTGTCAAGGCGGGCAAACCCAAGACGAGTGACAATATTCGTCACTGGCCGGCGGTCCGAGTGACATTCTGCGGCCTCAGCCACTCCACAGCGACACATCACGCGTGGGGCCTCAAACTGACCGCTAATTGCTGCCTACTCTCCGGCGTTCTCGCTGTAGATCTCGCTGGACATGCTCGTAGCGACGAAATACGCGGGCGTACCGTCCTTATCGAGATCTGCCTTGGCTTGGATGATGTACCAAGGCTGATCGGGTACTCCGAAACCGGGGTTGGCCGTGATGGTGTTCAGAGCATCGATGGCCGTGCCAGCTTGGCCCGCCACTGTCGTGTAGCCAAAACGCACACTCCAATCCACTCGGGGTCGCAGAAGCTCCCACTGGGCGTAGTTCGCGCCCGTGGCCTGACGCCAGGCGTAACGTGTGTCCCCCGGCGTGGCCATCGGGTACCAGGACGTGGTGGTGGTAGAAACGTCCAAATAGCCTTGGGTGTGGGCTCGCCACTGTTCCTGCGCGCCACGGATCGCTTGGATCGTACTGAGCGCTTCGGTGGAATGGGAGGAATGGATGTATTTGCGCGTCGCGGCGATCCCCACCGTTGCCAAGATCCCCATGATCGCGACCACCACCATCAGCTCTACAAGGGTGAAGCCTCGCGGTCGCGCTGGGGAGCCATGTGGCGGACGCATAGCCATCCAGCCTAGCACACCATGTGCCACTGAGCTCAGCATGGAGTGGTTGTGAACCGTACCGGGATTCATCTTGCCGCCGCCGATCCGCTCGCCGCGTCGTCGTCGTCCTCGTCCAGCGCTTCTGACCCTATCGCGTCGGCATCAAGCCCGTGTTTCTCCAGCCGATAGCGGAGGGACCGAAAGCTGATGCCTAGCACCCGAGCCGCCGCTTTTCTCACGCCACCCGTGCGGCCAAGCGCCTCCACCAGCAAACGGCGTTCGACCTCCGTCATGACCTCGTCCAAATTGCAGCCGCCCGGCGGCAACTCCAGAATAGATGGGCCGGTAGAGGCGGCAGCTCCGCTCACTTCCGGCGGAAAATCCCCGAGGCCAATCACGCGCGAACCGGCTAGAGCAACGGCTCGCTCCATCATGTTCTCAAGCTCGCGAACGTTGCCGGGAAACGCGTACGTTTGAAGTGCGCGCAGCGCATCGGGAGTGAAACCCACCACGTTTTTGCCAAACTCTTCGGAAAACCGGCGCATGAAGCGCTCGGCTAGAAGCGGCACGTCTTCCCGGCGTTCCCGCAGAGCCGGCAGCTCAATGCGAATCACGTTCAAACGGTAGTAGAGGTCCTGACGAAACTTGCCGTTCGCGACGTCGCCCTCCACATTGCGGTTGGTGGCCGCCAATACCCGCACATCCACCGCAACTTCTTGAGATGAACCAACGGGGCGCACCACTCGTTCCTGCAGCACTCGCAAGAGCTTCACCTGCAAACTCAGCGGCAACTCCCCCACCTCATCCAACATCACCGTGCCACCTTCGGCCTCGCGAAATAGGCCCAGGCTCTTGGCAGAAGCACCTGTAAAAGAGCCTTTTTCGTGGCCAAAAAGCTCGCTTTCCATGAGTGCCTCGGGGAGCGCTCCGCAGTTAACTACTAGGAACGGATGCCGGCGGCGCTCCGAACGCTCGTGAATGGCTCGCGCCACCCGTTCTTTGCCCGTGCCGCTCTCGCCTGTGATGAGCACTGTTGTCTTCATGGGGGCGATGCGATCGATCATGTCGAGCACGCCGCGCATCTTGGTGCTCTTCCCGATGATGTTCTTGTCGGAAAGTTGCTCGACCTGGGCCTTGAGGCGCTGGTATTCAAAGACCAAGCTCTGCTTTTCAAGAGCTTTCGTTACGAGGGCCGCAAGCTCGGTGGGCTCGAACGGCTTGGTGACGAAGTCGTAGGCACCTTGGCGCATCGCTTCGATGGCATTATCGACGGAAGAATGCGCTGTAATGAGGATAACCTCGGTTGCTGCGCTGCGTTTCTTGGCTGCTGCCAGCACCTGCAGCCCGGTGCCGTCGGGCATGGCAAGATCGGTGAGCACGATCGAAAACGGGTCCGGCGAGGTCTCAATGGCCTGGACGGCTGCCGTGTAGCCGGGTGCCGTGGATACAGCGTAGCCCTCTCGTCGAAATAGGATTTCAAGCATCTGCCGGAGGCCTGGCTCGTCGTCAACGATCAGGAGGCGGACGGGCGGAGGTACCAACGACGTCATTTTCGAATTTGAAGGTAGCAGCTAGGCCTGGCCGGGCCTAGCGGACTACTGTCCCACCTTCTCCCACTGCGCTCTGCCAAGCGACACGCTCACTCGGTAGTTAGCACTTCCGTGGATCTGTGACAGAGTGCACCTCCCGCGCTCGTAGCGAGCGCGGGCCCTTACGCTTATAGAAAATTGTGCACCCGCGGAACGGTGCACTCCGGAGCCGAAATGGCTAACTCTCGCTTAAAACGACTGATCGGGTGGGGCCTGATAAGTACGGCGCAAGCTTGCAGCGCAGATCCCCAGTCTGGTGGCCTCGTGGCTAACGCTCCTGCCGGAGCTACGAGCGCTATGGGACCGACAGAGCTCACCTTCGAGCCCCCTTCCACCTTGACGCTCCAGCCCATGCAGAGGGCGTCGCTCTTGCTCCGCGTAGCCCCCCCCGGAACGTACGTCGTCCGCTTCGCGATTGGAGCCGAGTCAAAAGGGACGGCCACGGACGCCTCGCTCGACAGGGACGAAGTTGTTACGAACGACGACGGCACAGCCAGTGTGGAGGTTACCGCCCCGACCAAGGCTGCGACCTTTCGCGTGCGTGCCAGCGTCGGGACGCTCAGCGTAGAGCGCGGGCTGTCGGTCAGTGGTAGCGGCTTCGCGAGGTTGCTCGTATCTCCCGAATACCTCGGCAAACGGAAAATTTCCGAATGGATCGTAAGCGCATCCGCGAACATGGAGTGCGCGGCGTTGACTGGGAGCGCCATCGTCGATGGAGACATCATGGCGCGGGCTTCAACCTCTACCCAGCCGCTCCTTCTCGAAGGAGTCCCTGCAGGAACCAAGCTGACAGTGCTCGTGCGTGCCGATGGAGTTGCGGCGGGGTGCCTAAAGCTCGGGCCTTTATTGCCAGGAAAGACTGAGCGCGCGAGCATATCGGCGGCCGATCGACCACTCAGCTTTGAGGCACCGGGGTTGTTGACCGAATTTGGGATCGGTGCGCCGAGTCAGGCCTTCTACGACACCCTTGCCAGCGATATTACCAAAGCAGTGACGGCGCTTGCACCGGCCGGTTCCGGTGACGTCAAGGAGCTGCTCGACTCCATGCAGAGTTTAAGCGGAACCCGAGGGCCCCTGTTCGCCGCGGCGCGA
This sequence comes from Polyangiaceae bacterium, assembly GCA_033763455.1. Classification (GTDB taxonomy): domain Bacteria; phylum Myxococcota_A; class Polyangia; order Polyangiales; family Polyangiaceae; genus JBBRRP01. The sequence goes on along the minus strand of JANRKO010000043.1, from coordinate 42,937 downwards.
ACCCAAGGAAAATGGGACGAACGCGTAGCCCAAGTTTGGGGAAGCTCGGCACAGATGCACCTAAGAATGCTCGCCAATCAGTGGATGAGCGCCGGGGTAAAAGCCCTAGAGGATACAGCTGCAATCACCGGCACGCTGGCCGCGGCCTCTGACGGTTCTAAGCAAGCGCTGTTTGACCTCCTCACCGTGGGCCAGGTGGACGGCGCTCGCGCCGGATTTTCACCGAACGCGACCGCTACGTGGTCAGGGGAACCAGGGGACACGCTGCAGCTGGGCCTAAACCTCTTCTGGCATCCCTCGGAACTTGTTACTGCGTTGGCTGAACGTCAGGCAAAATCTGCAACCTCCACGAGTGTATTCGTAGACGCGCTCCGCACTACGTTGAAGTGCGATGCACTTGCCACGGCGCTTTCGCCAAGTGGTGTTGCGTACGAAACCTGTGGCGCCACCTGCCTCTCCAGCCTTTGCCAGGATGCAGGGGCGGTGCTTTGGGACCGGGCAAGAAAGGCTTCTGGAGCCGAAGCGCGCACACTTCAGGTTAACTCCAGCGCACAGGCAACGGTCAACTCAATGGCTCAAGTGGTAGAACTCAAGGGCAACTGGCTCGGAATGCTAGGGGACGCGCCGCTTGCTGCGTCGGTTACGGGAACTCTTAACGGCTACCGAATGCCTTAAAGCACCGCCTCATTTTCGGCGCTTAAGGCGAGTTCGAATCGAGCCCCCACTGGAGCTCTAATTGACGCTGCAGCTTCCATTCTGTCGAAAGTTGACACGCGACTAAGCTGATGCCCGAAGCCAAGACACACGCCGCCGCACCAACTTGAAATAGCCTACCCAACCGCTCTGGGCGACGCTCGCGCCCCAAGCCGTACCCCAAAACCAGCCCCGCGCCGAGCCCGCCAAGATGGGCCGCGTGATCCAGATTCATCATCGAGCTTGGGATCAGGAAGGTCATGATGACAACTAAGGCCAACAGACCGAACATGGAGCGTTTCCAGTCACGTTCCCGAACGGCAAATTTGTAGGCTGCCGAAGCACCCATCAATCCAAACAAAGCCCCGCTCGCCCCACCCGTCACCAGAGTGTCACCCATGAAGCGATGAAAATAGTCGCTCGCGACGAAGCCGAGCGTGCCCGCCACAACAAACACCACAGCGAAGCGCGCCGAGCCGAGTTTTGGTTCAAGCGCCCCCCCCAGGCCCCCAAGCGCCATCATGTTGAACGCCAGATGGATAGCCCCAAAATGGAAAAAAACAGCGGAGAGATAGCGCCAAGGCTCGTGAGCCACGAAGGTTCCGCTAGAATCGATCAACAAGGCCCCCCAACGCAACTGGGCGGAGCCGGAGCTGGATCCTAAGAAAGCAAACCCGGAAACAAGGCTATTTAGCGTGAACGCGAGGGCACACAGCAAGAAGAAGAGAGCTGTAAGTGGCGCTCGATCGCCAAGGAGACCCCGCAAGGACCCGAACGCCGCGTAAACCCAGGGCGCCATGAGGCGCCGTTTACAGCGGTAACAAGCCTTATCCTCCTGGGCGTTCAGCGCGCCACAATGGGGACAGACGCGCGCTAAGGTTCCCATAATTGGGGGTGGATGTGGCCTGCCTGGGGCACCATTTCAAGTCCTACCAGAAGCCTACGTCTTTTTCCGGACTACAGCGTAACTTCTGGCCTCGTGGTGCGTTCCATTGGTATGCGGATTACTTGGAAGATGACCTAACTGGCCTGGAGGCGGAGCGGAGGCTCTGTGAAGCGGCCGCCGGTGGAGACCGAGCGGCGCTAGGGTCTTTGCTGCGCACCCACGGCCCCAGGCTTTATCGATCGGTGTTGTTGCCCCGGCTGGGCAACGCTGCGAATGCAGAAGAAGCTCTGTCTCAGGTTTACGTGAAAGTTGTGCAAAACTTCAGTCAATTCGAGTGGCAAAATGTGGGGATCTACCCCTGGCTACGCACCATTGCGTTCCACGTGGCGCTCGACCACCTGCGGCGCGATAAGCGCCTTCGCCTGTTTGAGCCCGAAGATCTTGAGCGTGAGCTTGAGCGTGACCAGCCGACCCAGAGCGATGACCTAGAGCGGCTCGACCTTTTGGCGGCTCGGGCAAAAGTGGACACGGCGTTGAGTGACCTCAACCCACGCTACGCTCACGTAATTCGCGCACGCATCCTTGAGGAACGAGGGCGCGAGGAGCTGGCACAAGAGCTTGGTTTGAGCGTCTCAACGCTCGATGTTGTGCTTCACCGAGCACTCTCCGCCCTCAAGAAGGTGCTCGCGCGCGAGGAGGAGGCAGCATGAGTTCCGAACGCAAATCTGATCCCAGCGAACTCGGCACTCTCCTGCGCCACGCCAGTGTTCCGGCGGAGCTCTCACCTGAGCGCAACGCGGAGCTCGTCGCGCGTGCCTTCGACGCCGCATTCGCCTCAACCAGGGTCGAGGATGAGCCCACAGCGAGCGAGCTGGAAGCTGCAGAGGCTTTGAGGCAGGCCCTCGAAACAGGGGGCAAGCACGCTCTATTGGAGGTCGTTCAGCTGCTCCGGGCGACGGTTCCATCTGACAACGCCAAGGTAGATGAGTTCACCGACCGAAGGTTGGTGGCTGCTGCCCTCCGCGAACATCCGTCGTTCATGCGAAGTCGTGCGCCATTGCTGGTCACCGGGCTTGCCGCCGCTGCCGCTCTGTTCCTCCTGTTCCAAAACGGCGCACCTTCGCCCGCCTCCAGTTTCGGCAACCTACGAGTTCAAACCTCCACCCAAACGCTGCTCAGCGGACCGCTAGCCCTTGAAGCGACCTCGGCCAGGATGGATCGCGTTGCCGAACTTCGCACGCAAGATCTTCGCAACAATCGCTACGCTCAGTGGGGCATCAAGTGAAGCGAGCCATTGCTTGGCTGTTTACAGCCTTCTGGATCCTGTGCATCGGTTGCTCAAAGGAGCGGAATGATGAGTGCGGCCAAAGTAGTGCGCGGCCTGTAGATAGCGCTCTCGTTGCATTCCTCAGTCGAACACGTGCGGCTCACCACTTGGCCGATCAGGCGGAGCAAAGAGGAGCATTGGGGCAAGCGGTCGATTCGCTACAGGCTGTCGTCCGTGGGCCCCTACCATCCCCAGGGCAGCTCGCACCGGAAACACGCGAAGTGCTCGCCGATACGTTGGGCCGTATCGCCCACCTCCAGTCGAAGCGCGGAGCATTCGACGACGCCGATCGGGCCCTGGAGCAAGGGCTCGCTCACGCCCCCCATGATAGCTACTTCGAGGGTTACCTGTTCGAAGTACGAGGCCTGAACGAGGAGGCCCGCGCAGCAGCCTTGCAATCCAAAGGCGACCAGGCCGGGGCGCTCGCAGCCAAGCAACGCGCCATCTCTGCGCTGGAACGCTCGATGCGGATCCAGGCCGCCGTTATCGAACAAGCTCATAAGGCAGCCGCTGAGCCGAGGAGCAAGAGTGCTCCTTGAGCGTTGCGGGGCCTCAACGGAACCGGTTACACTCAAGCGTCATTTCGTGGGGTTTGTGCACGCGTGAGTTCCTTCGACCCAACCCAAGTAATTCGGGTTCCCTCCTTGGTGGAAGGAGCTGACATTCGCGCGCTGCCGATTGGTCCCGAAGAAGCATTTGTGCTCTCCCGAGTCGACGGCTCTACCCGTGAGTCTGACCTTTGCGCCGCAACGGGCCTCGACGAAGCACGCATCGAAGAAATCCTTGGCCGGCTGAATAAGCTTGGAGCCATTCAATTCTTGAACGAGCCCACGCGCGAGCCGCTTCAGCCCCGGCCACACCCCGCACCAACCGGCCTTCACCGCCCGAACCGAACCATCGTAGAAGCGGTCAAGGCGCCTCCTTCGCCCGCCCAGCCTTCAGCCCTCTACGATCCCTCCGAGCTAGACGAGCCGGTGGATCTCGTCGTCGAGCGACGCCGCAGGATCCTCGACGTCTTTTACAAACTTGATACGTTAACTCACTATCAGATTTTCGAACTAGCGCGCGACGCCGATCGCAAAGCCATCAAAGCCGCCTACTTCGACGCGGTGAATGTCTTTCATCCCGATCGCTACTTCGGTAAGAACCTCGGCAGCTTCAAGTCTAAGCTCGAGCGAGTATTCGCTCGCATTACCGAGGCGCATGATGTCCTGACGCGAGCCGCTTCGCGCGCCGAATATGACGAATATTTGGCAGCGCAGACGATGACTCGCGAGTTGGAGCGCGCCATCGAAGAAAGCGAGCGGGGCGATCAACTGGAGGCCACACTCCGCGAGCTGCAAGTGAGGGCACTTCGGGACGACGGAGCTTCTGCAACTGACAGTCCAGACTTAGGCGTTCGATCAACGCCAGAGTACGATATGGCGCCCGATCCCGACGCCCGCCGTCGCGCCATATCTCGTAAGCTGAGAGCGGTAAGCCGTGGGGCTGCTGCCCGCCCGCGGGCGGAACCGCTCTCAGCAGAGGAGCAGAAACGTCAAGCACTCCTTAGCCTTCGTGCGCGCCACGAGGGGCGTGTGAATCAAGCGCGGCAGCAGCAGATCGACCAGTACGTGAAGATGGCGGACGAAGCACTTGCGGCAAGAAAATTCGTCAGCGCGACCACAACTCTGCGGCTAGCGGTCCAGCTCTCCGGCAATGACCCTGCGCTCCGAGCCCGCCTCGAGGAAGCAGAGCAGCAGGCTCACGCCGAACTTTCTGACACCTATTTGGCGCAAGGCGCCTACGAAGAGCGCACGGGGAGGTTCTTGGATGCAACGCGGTCATACGAGAAGGCCGCCCGCGGCAAACCAGAGGCCAAGCTGTTCGATAAGGTCGCGCAGTGCGCGCTCAGGGCCGGCAATGAGCTCCACACAGCGGTCGAATTCGGGCGAAAGGCGGTGCGCGCAGAGCCTGGGAGCGTCCGCTACCGTCAAACCTTGATCCAGGCCTACCTGGGAGCCGGGCTAAAAAGCAGCGCATTGGCCGAAATCGAGCGCATAGAAGCCATGAATCCGGAAGGGCCAGAAATCAAGGACTGGCTGAAGCGCGCGAAGCATGGTGAGCTTTAGGCAGCCCCCTTTTTGCGCTTACGAGAGAAGAGAACCAATGGAGCGTGTCATCGGAATTGATCTTGGGACCACCAACTCGTGTGTCGCCATCTTGGAGGGGGATACCCCGACTGTTATTTCCAATCGGGGTGGATACAAGACCACACCGAGCATCGTGGCCGTCACGGAAGCTGGCAAACGCCTAGTGGGGCACATCGCAAAACGCCAATCCATCACCAACGCCGAAAACACCGTCTACGCGGCCAAGCGCCTGATCGGGCGGAAGTGGAAATCTCCGCAGGTAGAGAACGCCATCATGACGTGCAGCTACACCATCGTGGAGGGTCCGCACGACGACGTTCGGCTCAAGCTGCGTAATAAAGTGTTTTCGGTACCCGAGGTGAGCTCGATGGTGCTTCAGGAAATGAAGCTCATCGCGGAGGATTACCTCGGTGAACCGGTGAAGAAGGCCGTCGTCACCGTCCCCGCCTACTTCAATGACAACCAACGCCAAGCTACCAAAGACGCCGGGGCCATCGCTGGCTTGGACGTGATTCGCATCATCAACGAGCCTACTGCTGCTGCTTTGGCATTCGGCTACGGAAAAGATCTCGACACCACCATCGCAGTCTACGACTTGGGCGGAGGAACTTTCGACATCAGTATTCTGGAGATCGGCGCGCACGGTGTTTTCAAGGTGATAAGCACCACGGGCGACACCTTTCTCGGCGGGGAAGATTTTGACGCACGCATCATGGATTGGTTGGTGGAGGGCTTCAAAGAGGAAACCGGTATCGACCTTCGCCAGGATCGCATGGCATTGCAGCGCCTGCGTGATGCCGCGGAAAAAGCCAAGTGTGAGCTCTCCCAAATGCAGGAAACCGAGCTCAACCTGCCCTTCATTATCTCAACTGGGCGCAACGAAGCGCTGCACCTTCAACGCACGCTGGACCGCGCCACGTACGAACGCTTGGTAGAAGATCTCGTCGAACGCACAGTGGATATTTGTCGGCAGGCACTGGCAGATGCCAAGCTCGGCGTTGGCGAGGTGGAAGATGTGATCCTGGTGGGCGGCATGACGCGCACGCCGATAATCCAAGAGGCAGTGACTACATTTTTCCAGCGCACGCCTAACCGCGGAGTACACCCAGATGAAGTGGTCGCCCTAGGAGCCGCGATTCAAGGGGCCGCGCTAGTTGAAGATCGACAGGAGATGATCCTGCTAGATGTCACGCCACACGCGCTCGGGATCATGACGTTTGGCAGTAACTTCGAGGAACTCATCCCGCACAACACCACTGTACCCACCCAACGCGCCAAGATCTTCACCACCAGCCGAGATCACCAAACGGCCGTGAAGATCATCGTGATGCAGGGGGACAGCTCGAAGGCGAAGGAGAATGAGCTCTTGGGCGAGTTCATCTTGACTGGCCTGCGGCGGGCACCGAAAGGTGAAGTTGAGATCGAAGTTACCTTCGAGATCAATACGGACGGTATCGTAAGTGTCTCGGCAAAAGATCTCGAGAACGGAAAAGAGCAGTCGATTCAGGTTACAGCGAGTAGCGGGCTCACGCCGGACGAAATTAAGCACATGCTCAACAACGCCGACCAATACATGGTCGAGCGAAGAACAGACGAAAAGTTCGAAGGGTTGCGTCAAGAAGCCGATAGCCTGATGGAGCAGGTCGAGCAGATGTTTCCTGAAATCGAGCGAGTGGTGGGCTCTGCGGATTTCGGGCGAGATGCCATCTCCAAGGCGCGCGCCGTCGTGGCCAAGACGCGAACCGCGATAACTCAAAAGGATTCCGTAGCGCTCAAGGAGCAGGTGGAGCAGCTGGCTCGAACCCAGCGCATGTTCAAAGGCGTAGTCGCACGCTCCGAATAGGGAAGTCGAACGGAGCCACAACCCGCTGATGACTGGCAACGACGACAACCGGGGCGAAGGTTCGAAACCACCGAGCCCCACTCTTAGTCAGTTCCCGGGCGTTAAGGAGCCGCCGCTAGCTCACAACTCTCAGGAGCTTGAGTCGATCGACTCTGCTTGGCCGCCCGCCGTCACCACGCCCCCGTCGGATGCGCCGACGTTACCGCCTAGAGCGCAAACGCCTGCTCTACAGGGTAACCCGCCAGAGCGGAGCGCCCTGGCCTCAACGTTGCCCCCACCTGAAGCCGTGGGCATCACGCTTCCTCGAATGGTCCAGATTGAATTCGGAGATGGACCGGGCACCTCCGCCTTGGAGCTTGCGGATATGCACGCGGTTCGCAAGCCAAGTTTGGTAGCAGCCAAGCCCGCTATGGCGCCTCTTCCCGACGTTCCCCCGGTCACGAGCGTTGAAGACGCCCTCCGGGTGGTGAAGGACAAGATTGCCATGGGGGATTTCACGGGCGCTCTCACCCTCGCTTCGGGCATCCTCGACGCCGAGCCGGAGCATGTAGAAGCTGCGCGCTACGCTCGGCATTCCGAAAACGTTCTCATTCAAATGTATAGTGCCCGCCTGGGAGCTCTCTCTCAGGTCGTCGCGCTCCGCGTGGACCCAGCACAAGTTCGGTGGCTATCGCTCGACCATCGCGCAGGCTTCTTGTTGTCGCTCATAGATGGGAACCTGAGCCTGGAACAACTCCTAGATATCAGCGGGATGCCACACCTAGATGCACTGCGAATCCTGCACGGCTTGTTCGAACAGCAAATCATCCTGCTTTCTCCGGCCTCCTAAGGGCCTCCCTTGCAAAGCCCACCGGCAAGCCGCTACGCCTGCTCGGTGCAGCGGCAGAGGTTTCGGCAGAGAATATTGATCCTCCTTGGGATGCTCGCCTTAGGTTGGGCCGGTTCCGGTCAAGGGAGGCCGCTTGCTCCGGCAACTCCCATCGCTCCGGCAACTCCCGTTGTTCCCATCGCTCCCGTTGCTCCCATCGCTCCCGAAACCCCCATGGCTCTGGAAGCGCCTCTACGGGTGGCTTCCTACAACCTGGATGCCAACCTCGATGTGGGAAAACACACTATCCACGCCACGGGCACGATCCACTTCACCAATCGCAGTACGCGGGCCCTCACCGAGCTGTGGTTCCATCTTTACCTCAACGCCTTCAAGAATAACCGCTCACTCTTTCTTCGAAACCCATTCGCTCTTGGTCGAAGCGGGCGAACGCTTTCGAGCTACGGCTACATAGAAGTACACAAGCTAACATCTCCGCGATTTGGCACACAGAATCTCTGGGCCAACAGTGCCAAGCACAGCCCAGCGGATCCCGACGACACGACCGACATATCGGTTCCATTGCCCGCTCCCCTCGAACCGGGTGAGAGCCTCGAGCTTGAGCTCGAATTCACCTCACACCTACCCCCTGTATTGGAGCGCACTGGATACGCAGGGAGTTTTCACTTCGCGGGGCAATGGTTCCCAAAACTCGCCAAGCTCGAATTGGACGGCACTTTTGCGCACTTTCCGTTCCACCCCAACGCGGAATTTTACGCAGACTTCGGGGACTATGACGTACGGATCACCGCGCCCAATGAGTTCGTGATTGGTGCCACAGGCTCGCTTGTGGAAACCACGCAGCGGAAGAACTCAACAACTAGCCACTTTTCATTAAAGGGGGCCCATGATTTTGCGTTTACCGCTTGGGACAAGTTCGAGCGCATCTCCGAGAAGGTAGGCGATGTTCACGTGCAGCTGCTTTTTCCGGCGTGGCAGCGTGAGAACGCCCTCCTGTCACTTTCGGCCGTGCGCCAAGCTCTTCCTAATTTTTCGAGACGTTTTGGCCCCTACCCCTACCCGACGCTCACGGTAGTGCACCCACCGGAAGCCGGCGAAGGTGCCGGAGGGATGGAGTACCCCAGCTTGATCACCACCGGGGGAGTTTGGTTTGAACCCTACCTGGGCAGTCATGCGATTGAAGCCGTTACGGTGCACGAACTCGGGCACCAATGGTTCTATGGGCTGCTTGCGTCCAATGAATCAGAAGCGCCGTTTCTCGATGAAGGCGTTAACAGTTATGCGGAGATCGGAGTTCTTGAGGATCTTTTGGGTGTTGGGTCCGCGTTCCGAGGCGCGGGGCTAGATATCTCCATTGCAGCTTTACATCGAGTAAACGCCGCTTGGTACGGTGGGGACGACGTAGTCGCCCAGCCCGCGCGCGGTTTCAGGGGGTTTTCCGCCATGGGGGGGCTCGTTTATTCCCGAACCGCAACCCTCCTTTTGACGCTAGAACGCGTATTCGGCCCTGAGAAGTTTCGGGCGGCCCTCAAGCTCTATGCTGAGAAGTTTCGGTTCGGGCATCCCACCCCCGATGACTTCGTAACCACCCTTGAAAAGGAGCTCGAACCAAGCTTCGGCCGAGCACTCCGGGTTGGCCTATTCGAACGCGGATGGGTCGACTATCGCGTCGAAAGCGTCGCGAGTCGGCGATCGTTGGCTGACTTAGGTTTGTTCGCCGAAGGTGGGCCCCAAAGCAGTCGAGCTTCCGCAGCTTCCGGCAGCAAAGATTGGCTTGGGCGAGCAGTCGTCTACCGGCGCGGAAACCTGGAAATTCCTGTCGAAATAGCACTTCACCTTAAGTCTGGCGCTGTGCTCCGACGAAAGTGGAATGGGCAGGGAGCGAGCTTCGTTGTCGATTACACCGGCCCTTCGGAGCTAGCTTCTGTGGAGGTGGATCCGGATCTCAAGATCCCTCTGGACCAAAACCTGCTCAACAATTCGAAAGCTGTTACCCCCGCGGGAGAAAGCCGTATTTCTTACATCCTGACTTCGCTCGCGCACCTTTTCGTGAGTGGGGCCCTACCATGAGTACCAAAACGTGGGCCGTGTTTGGCAACTGGCTTGTAACGTTGTTTCTCGGCTTCGTGTTGGCGTGGCCCTGGTCTCAGGGGCTAAAAGCCCAGGGGTTTTCTCAATTTGCAGACGGCGATGCGCGCCTGCTCAGTGCAGGAGGCGCGTACTTCCTCGAGGCACTGCGCCTGGGGTTCGGGCACTTCCAAAGCCTCCTCCTTCCGACGCTGGTGCTGGGCGTTGGCGTCGCCTTGGTAAGCTTGGTACCGACGGCAGGGCTCGCCCTAGCTGCGTCTTCGAAGCAAAAGTTGGGGCCCAACGCCTTAGCAACCCGCGCCGTGGAGCATTGGTGGCGGTTCGCTTTGCTTAGGCTGGGAACATCGCTCGTCCAAGCACTACTCTTCGGCGGGGTCTACGTGGTTCAGGCGTGGTTTCGAGCGACGAGTGCTGACGTCCGGCAAGCCGATCTGCGCACACTTTCCTTCGTTGCTGCCGGCCTTGGCCTTGGCGCTATTGTCGGCTGTGTCCAGGATGTGCTCCGTGTGGCGTTGGTGCGTGATGCAGTGTCGCCGCACTTCTCCGGTGCGTTTGGCCTGAGCCTTCGGGCCCTGCGTTCCGAAGGGGTGAAGTTACTTATCTCCTGGGCGCTTCTCGCCAGTCTGTGCATCTCCCTCGTCGGAGCATCCGCCGTTTTTGCGTCACGAGGTTTTGCGGAGCACCCGAGCCTTACGTTCGGGCTTCAACAGCTGCTCTGCCTGATCTTGATCGGGATTCGCCTTTTTTGGTTCTCAATTATTGAGCGGGCGCTAGCCAGCGCGCAAAAAAGGATCAAGCCCGGGGCGCTAGTGCCTGCCGAAACACCTGCAAGTAGCGCCGAACCGGCCTATCCCAGCTGATATCCAGCCGCATGACGCGGCGACGCAGCGTGGCCCACTTGGGCGACGCAAACGCTCCAAGCGCACGTTCGAGCGCACCGACCAGAGCCGTTGGAGAGGCCTCGTCGTACAGAAAGCCGGTACCCGTGAGAAGGTCAACATCCGTGTCGACCACCTGGTCGACGGTACGCGGGGTAGCCAGAGCAACCGGAACAGCTCCATACCGCTGCGCCACCACGGGTAACATCGAGGCCAGCCGCGAAGTATCCGTGCTCAGATAGATGTCAGCACCAGCTAACAGCCGATGCCTGGCCGCTTCATCGGCATTAGAATGTAGAGCGCATACCTCGGGAAAGCGCGTAGCCATTTCAACGAGCCGCGGGTCATCGAGAAGCAGGGGGGACGCGATGATGAGCGATAGATCATGCTTGAGCACCAGCAGCAGAGCGTCGCTCAAAAGCTTGAGACTCTCCGCCTCACGCGGGTCCGCCCATACGGCCACCAAAGGCCTCCCCGGCTGAAGAGTCAAACCACGCTCCAACAGCACTGCGGACTTGTTGCGTTGTTTGTTGGTCGGATCTTCCGCGTCAAAACGACTCACGATGAGCGGATCTGCGGCCGGGTTAAAGAGCGCATAATCCACCCCGTTATTGATACCCAAAACGCCCTTACTTTGGGCAATAAACGTTGCTAACTCACCACTCTGGTCGGGCTCCACAAAACCCTCAGCGTAAGCATCCGACACCGTCGTTACGGCGCTCGCCAGAAGCAATCCACTCTTGAGTACGTTAAGTTGCCCGCCAAGCATCAGGCTCTCGGCGTTTTCTTCGGTGGCACCGAGGCTCCTGAGTTCGCTCAGGGGGAACGACCCTTGTTGCCGAACATCATGTACCGTGAGCACCGTGGGCACACTGACATCGCTTTCCCCTTGGAGAAGAAGTGGCACAAGCGCTCCGGGCCAATCATTGAGTTGAACAATATCGAAGCGAGCGCCATGGTCTTGGTGTTGCCGCACCAGTGCCACTGCAGCTTGCGCGAGCAAACCAAAACGTTGGGCGTTGTCCGGATAGAGCGATAGCTCCTCGCCGTAGACTCCTGCTCGATCGAAGAGCAGTGGAGCATCGAGCGCCACCAACTTCACGCCCGAGGGCAAGCGACCGTCCAGAACGCTCACTTCAACCCCACTCGGGAGTACAAGGGGCGATAGGCGGCGAGCCAGGAGCAAGCCTTGCGCTTCAAGCCCCGGATACCGCGGTAGCAGAATCGTGATTTCGTGACCCAAGTGGCGCAAGTGCTTGGCCAGGGCGGCGACCGTATCGCCTGCGTCAGATCCGCGCGTGAACGGGCTAAGCTCGGGGGTAACAAGGAGGATTTCCATTGCGACCCGTGTAGCACACAACCGGGCCTCCATTGACAGCCTGGGACCCGATGAGGCGAAACCAGGCCGGGAGCGGGCCGGGGGGTTTTCTCTTGCGACCGACTGACGCTTGTGAGCAAGCGCGCCACGGGACTAGCCTCACCCCGCCATGGATGAATTGGTCGCCAAAGCCGCCGTATTGCACGAAGCCCTCCCCTACATTCAGCGCTTCCAGCAGCAGACGCTGGTGGTGAAATACGGCGGTCACGCGATGATCGACGACGAACTTAAAGCAAGCTTCGCTCGCGACGTGTGTTTACTCAGGTTCGTTGGGATCCGGGTGGTGGTGGTGCACGGTGGTGGCCCCCAGATCGATACCATGCTCAAGCGAGTGGGGATCCAGCCGGTGTTTAGCGGCGGGCTACGCGTTACGGATGACGACACCATGGACGTGGTGGAGATGGTGTTGGGTGGACACGTGAACAAAGAGATTGTCGCCTTGATTTGCAAACACGGCGGGAGAGCCGTAGGCCTGAGTGGCAAAGACGACCGCTTTGTTCGTGCACGGCGTGCGGCGCCGGTGCAAAACAAAGACAAGAACGGTCAGGTTTCCCTGGTGGATCTGGGCCGTGTGGGGGAGGTCGAATCCGTTAATCCCGCACTCATCACCGACCTCATGGCACAAGGCGTGATTCCCGTTGTGGCGCCCATCGCGGTGGATCGCGAAGGCCGTGCACTGAATGTGAACGCAGATACAGCTGCTGGAAGCATCGCGGCGTCGGTAAAGGCCGCTAAGTTAGTGCTAATGACCGACGTAGATGGAGTGAAAGACAACCAGGGAAATCTACTGAGCTCCCTGTCCGCGCAAACGGCTGAAAAGCTGATCTCCGAAGGTGTTATCAGCGGCGGAATGGTCCCCAAGGTTCGTTGCGCCCTCGAAGCGGTGAACGACGGCGTGAAGAAGGTTCACATCATCGACGGGCGTAGGCGGCACGCTCTATTGTTGGAGCTCTTCACGGATCAGGGCGTGGGCACAGAAATTCAACGAGTTGCCTCGCCTTGACCGGAACTTCCGAAAAGGAAGCTGCGACCGAACCCCCAACGAGGCCCGCCGAAGTGGCCCCGGATGCAACAGTTCGCGTGTTTCGAGTCCCACCCGAAGCGGCAGGGATGCGCGCCGACGTGTTCGTGCAGTCACAGCTTCGCAACACAAGCCGGACCCGTGCCCGCGACATTGTAGAACGCACAGCTTTTTCGCGCGAAGGGCGCCGCATCAAGCCGAGCGACAGAGTGCGCCCGGACGATGAGATAGTTCTATGGCGCCCCTCTCTGAACGAAGATGAATCACCGTTTGAATTCACCATCATCTTTGAAGATGAGCACCTCTTGGTGATCGACAAGCCCCCGCTCATGGCAGTGCACCCAACCGCACGCCACCTGAACAACACCGTCTTAAGGCGCCTGAGCCAAGCTCGGCCGGGCCAATTTCTGTCCCTTATCCACCGGCTAGATCGCGACACCAGCGGGCTTCTCTTGCTCGGAAAGAGCGCGGAATCCGATCGCCGCTTCAAGCGCCAAATCGAAGATCGCTCCATTTTAGCGGCCCACGCCGACACCTCGGCAAGCCTCGACAGCGAGACATTCCAGAAAAACTACCTCGCCCTTTGCAATGGCATCCCGAATACCTCCCTCATCGACGCGCCACTTGAAGTGGATCCGGACAATTCACTACGCGTAAAAATGCGGATCGCCAAAGAAGGGGGAATGCCTGCGCGCACTGGCATCACGGTGTTGGAGACACGGGATAACCGCGCGCTTATCAGCTGTCGCCTCCACACTGGCAGGCAACACCAAATCCGCGTCCACCTCGCGAGCATTGGCTGCCCTATTATCGGGGATAAGCTCTACGGTCCTGACGATCGCCTCTTGGCCCGCGCAGCCGATGGTGAACTCACCGACGAAGATCGAGCGCTGTTGGTGCTTCCACGCCACGCACTGCACGCGGCGCACTACCGCTTGCGTCACGCCTTCACCCAAGAGGTGCTCGATCTACACGCTCCGCTACCCCCGGATCTGAGTGCCTACTGGGCAAGCCTACCCACGTGAGCGCCCCACCCTAAACCACTGCGGCGACCAACTCCGAGCCGCCACACCTGTCCACGGCAACGCCAAGCTTTCGTCACCATTTCCCCCCACAAAAGAAGTGCTTTGCATGCGAAGTATCTCTGTGAAGAAGGCCCCAAAGATGAGCCCAACTGGCCTCCGCGCGATCCCCCTTTGCCCACAAAAGAAGTACTTTGCATGCGAAGTATCTTCGTCTCAGCCTGACCCCCCCTACCCGCGAGCTCGCTCGGGGCTCTACCCGCCCAAAGTGAAGTACTTCGCATGCGAAGTATCTCCGTCTCAGCGTGACCCCCCCTACCCTCCCCAATTCTGCCCGCCCTTTGGGGCGTTCGTTGACGCCGAGCTTCGAGCTTCCGAGCTGATGCCACCACGGTTGACGTGCGTATCTGATAGCGATACCCGCACCCCATGATCCGTCGCGCCCTCTTGTCCGTATCCGATAAAACTGGCCTCGTAGACTTCGCCCGGGCCCTTTCGGCCCGCGGTGTCGCCCTACTTTCAACGGGAGGCACGTACAAGGCGCTCCAACAGGCTGGGATCCCGGTGGAAACGGTGGAAGCGTACACGGGCTCCCCGGAGGTAATGGACGGCCGAGTAAAAACTCTGCACCCGCGGGTTCACGGCGGCCTCTTGGCTCGCAATGGAGTGGACGACCAAGATCTTGAACGCATCGGCGCCAAGCCCATCGACCTGGTGGTCGTCAATTTGTACCCCTTTGAAGAGACACTCAAGAAAGCCGATGCTTCGTTTGACGAATTGATCGAAAACATCGACATTGGCGGGCCCAGCATGCTGCGTTCTGCGGCCAAGAATCACGCTCGCGTGACCGTGCTGTGTGATCCCAAAGATTACAGTGCCGCGTTGCAGGAAATTGAAGCGACCGGCGCAGTGAGCCCCGAACGCCGACGCTTGTTGGCGGCGAAAGTTTTCGCGCATACCGCCGCTTATGACGCAGCGATTGGCGCTTGGTTTAACGCTCTCGGTGAAGAGGACGGTTATCCACGTCAACTGTCGCTCGTACTCGAGAAATCTTACGGCCTGCGTTATGGCGAAAATCCGCATCAAAAAGCCGCTTTTTTCCGGGACCGCAACGCACCCGAAGGCAGCCTCGCACGCGCCGAAAGCCTGGGCACCGGAGCCCGTGAGCTCAGCTTCAACAACCTGGTAGATGCCGACGCGGCCCTTGAGGCAGTTCGCGAATTTAGCGCACCGGCCGCGGTCATCATCAAACATGCAAGCCCGTGTGGCGTCGCCACTGCCCCCACACTCCGGGCCGCGTATCACGCCGCGCGCGAAGCCGATGCGATGAGCGCTTTTGGCGGCATCGTAGCTCTCAACCGCCCGGTAGACGAAGCAACAGCCGAGCTGCTCGGGGAGACCTTCCTAGAATGCGTGATCGCTCCAGATTTCCTGCCAGGAGCGCTCGCCAAGCTGCGCGAGAAGAAAGCCCTTCGGCTGCTGAAAACTGGTGTTTGGCTCGCGCCGGATGTCCCCGCCATGGTCGCCAAGCGCATTGGCGGTGGCTTTGTCCTGCAATCTCGCGATGCCACCGGGCCCGGGGAAGTACGCGGAGGCAAGATCGTCACGCGACGCCAGCCCACCGCCCAAGAATTGGAAGCGATGGAGTTTGCATGGCTGGTGACCAAACACGTGAAGAGCAATGCCATCGTCCTCGCTCAACCGAGCGGGGACGGCTTCGTAACGGTGGGCATCGGTGGCGGCCAAACGGCACGCGTCACTGCAGTCGAGCAAGCTTGCACCCGAGCCGGCAGCAAAGCCGAGGGCGCTGCCCTGGGTTCCGACGCCTTCTTCCCGTTCCCTGACGGCCTAGAAGCAGCGGCCAAAGCCGGGGTCCGCGCCTTCGTTCAACCAGGTGGCAGCAAGAAGGACGACGAGGTCATCGCGGCAGCGGACGCCCTGGGCGCGACCATGATCTTCACTTCCGTGCGGCATTTCAGGCACTGACCCGCCTCGCTTATTGAAAAGCAGCCGGCCTCACCACAAACTGTGCGCCGAAACTTGGCCAAGGCCTTGAAAAGATGAGATTCCGGGAGGCGTAGCGCTTCCGTAACCAATTCCACACCCGGCGCAGTAAGCGCGCCGCCCATCCCAGAAAACGAGGTGCGGGATGACTAGAGATGAACAAGCCACAGCTAAGATCCTGACCGACGACGCAGCCGTTTCATCCGAATTCTTTGCTTCCGCAGGAGCCCAAAGCTCCCGTGTGGACACGAACGATAGCCGCGGCGACAAGCCAACGCACTACAAGGTTATCTGTATTTCAATGTATACCGATGATCTCAATCGTCTCGATACCATGGTGGACACGCTTAAATCGCGTGGTCTCACCAAAGCCAACCGCAGTGCGCTCATTCGTTACGCGCTCGGTGCGGTCGATCTCGACACGGTTCCCAAGGGTCTCTAAGCCCGGGGCGTGTCCCCAAAAGGGGGAGAGTGCGGGCAGCCTGGAAGCCAACCCGCACTCTCTCGCCGAATATGCTGGACTTCGTCGACTACCGCGGTGATGCGAAGGCCTTTGCAAAAAGGTTCCGCATTTCGAACGAAGCGGCCGAAATCTACACCCAAAGCGAAGTCATCGATCTCCATATCGACAGCTTCATCTGGCAACGCTTGTTCGGTTACCGCATCGAACAGCGCCATACACGCGGCGTACTCGACGCGCGTTTTTTTGGGCAGGTTGATTTGCCGCGACTCCTCGAGGCTGGCATCACCGGCACGACGTGGGTCATTACCACCAATCCTTTGCGTGATAGCGCCGAACGCGAAGAGGCCTTCTTCGAGAATTTGCGCGAGCTTTCGGCAAAGTTCGAGGCGCACGCCGCGCACTTTTCGGTAGTTAGAACAGCGAGCGAATTCAAAGCTGCGCGCGCTTCGGGGCGCCACGCGGTTTTCTTCGGTGTGCAGGGAGGCAACGCGCTTGACCACGATGTCCGCGCAATTGAGCGCATCCCCTATGGGCTGCTCCTACGCGTAACGCTCGTGCATCTTACGCCTTCACACATCGGAGCCACGAGCACCGCCCACCCCTTCCCTACCCCCGAAGGCTTAGGCGTAAAAGGCGCAGATTTTATCCAGGCACTTGATGCCGCCAAGATCTTCCTTGATCTGGCGCACATTCACCCCACTGCATTCTGGAAAGCACTACAAGTTCACAACAAAGAACACCCGGTGCTCGTGACGCATACCGGTGTGAGCGGAGTTTACCCGCATTGGCGCAATCTAGACGATGCCCAATTGCGCGCAATCGCCGATACTGGCGGCGTAGTGGGTATCATGTATCACGCCCCGTACCTCGGCCGGCCCGTCTCTAGCGTTAACGTGAAAACGGTAGCGGATCACATCGAACACGCCGTGAATGTAGCCGGCGAAGATCACGTAGCCTTGGGCAGCGACTGGGACGGCGCCATCATTACACCCAAAGATTTCAGAACATGCTTAGAGCTGCCGCTACTGATAGATGAGCTGCTGATGCGCGGCCATACGCCAGAGCGTCTACAAAAGATCCTGGGAGCCAATTTCCTACGCACCCTCGCTCAGCTTCGCGGCTAGCTCCTTCACGTTCCCACCCCCACAAAACTCGAACGGCACACCCGGGTGAGTGTGCCGTTCGAATGGAGGGCGGACAGCTGCTAGGAAAGGATTCTCACGCCGTGGCTTCTTCAGCTTCGTCGGCGTGGCTGAGATCTAAATCTGCGGGAGTGAGGCGCGGAAGGCGGCGTTTGCCTACGGGACCTTCGTCTACGTAATCACGCAATGCCAACATATCCTGCAAAGCTTCGAGCTTGGCGAGCGCTTTTACTTCAACCTGCCGGATGCGTTCGCGAGTGAGGTTCATGATGGCGCCCACATCTTCGAGCGTGGTGCCCCCTCTATCAGCAATATCTAGTGCGCAAGATTCGCCCATTTCCCAAACCTCCAAATCCGGAAAATTCAATTTAATGGCCCCTGTTCGGGCCGAAACGTCGATGTAAAGATGATGCTTGCAGGAAACAAATGGGCAGGGGCGAGGGCCGCCGGCGCACTCTTCGCGAGTCTTCGGGCGTTGGAATTCGGCCTCTGGATAGAGCAAGCGCCCGATCTCAAGCTCTCGCTTCGTCATGCGCTTAACGCTGATGGTGCGAGCGCGCACGTCGCGCTTTCGTCGCGAACGCCGCTGTTCGCGCGTGATGGGCTTCGGCTCTAAGGCAAGCGCTGCGCTGCCATTATCTACATTTCGTACCACCATCACGCTTTGATTCTCGTCCATAACTGCCTCTTCCACGTCGCCTACGCCCGCACTCTTACGTCAAGAAACTGCAACCGACTGAACATTGGTCCGCGACGTCAGTCGCTTCTCAATGGCCGACAGCCGCAACATCAGATCTTTGCTAATCGACTTGGCCTCACCCACTTCTCTGGCCACAATCCGAACAGCGGATTCCTCACGCCTCTCCCGCACCACGCCATCCAGCTTGCCGAACACACTTTCCAGCGTCACTGAAAGCTGCTCAAGCTCGCCGCGCATGAACAGGAACTCGCGTTGGATCTGCTCGATGGTGTAGCTCTCGGCCATCATCTGCTTGATCCGCACGATCTGGCGAACCACACCCACCGGATAAATCCCCTTAGAACCTTGGTGTTTCCCCTTTTGACCCACCCGCGTGCTGCGCGGTAAAAGGCCAAGCTGCACATACTTCCGCAGCGTGGCTTCGCTCAACTGCACCCCGTGAGTAGCAAACGCGTCCAGGATCTCTGACGAACTCATGCCCGAAGGGAACTTCTGTTCTATCTGTAGGAGGAGCGCGTCACTCAGCATCAAAGCCAGCTTGCTCCGGCACGAAAGGGTCCGGAAAAGGTAAGCGTCAATATATTCTACTCAGTGGATCGCTCAAAACTGTTTCGATAGGAAAATTTGGGAGGAAACGTAAAGAGCGCGCTTCTTCGCGGATGGACAGTGTGGTGTGACATTTTATGTCAGCTCTAAGGAATCGTCCATGGAGCTCATCCACCGTCCATGGTGTCCGCGGCTTTTCGGAGGGCCTCACGGTGGGGCCACCATCGAGCCTTCTTAGGATCGCGGGCCGGGTTACCCGGGCAGCAGCGGGTGCTAGAGTCGCGCCCGGCATGGCGACCTGGCTGCACCGCGACGTAACCGTCCAGAGCACTCGCCTGCGCGTTACCGAAGGTGGGTCCGGCCCGGTGATCTTATTTATCCACGGGTTACTGCAGGACAGCCGAACCTGGGATGGTGTGATGACCCATCTCGGCCCCGAACGTCGTGTGGTGGCCGTGGATCTCCCTGGCTTTGGCGAAAGCGAAAAGCCACCGCTGGGGCGCTTCGAATACACCGTGGATGCTTTCACGGAGGTCGTGTGCGATCTCTACGGTGGGCTTGACCTCGGCCGTGCAGCAGTGGTCGGTCATGGCTTAGGCGGTGCCATTGCGTTACGGTTGGCGGCAAAGCACCCCGAGTTGGTATCGTCGTTAACGCTTCTGGCACCACACTGTTATCCGGCCTCCCCGGATATCTACCGCACACTGGGTCGCCTCCCATTCGTGGGAGGCCTATTGTTCAAACAGCTCTTGGGGCGCGCTTCATTCCGTACCCTCTACCAAGATCTACTCCTCGGCCCGCACGCCAAGGCCGATACGGCTCGCGCCGACGCCTACTACGACGCTTTCAATTCTCCGGCAGCTCGGGGTTCAACGCTCGCCACGTTGCGAAGAACCGTCGACACACGCCCCACTGTGGCGGATTTGGCCCGCATTGTGGCGCCCACGTTGATCGTCTGGGGCCGTGCTGATCGAGTCTACCCGTGCGAGCTGGGGCAGCGTCTCGCTAGGCAACTTCATGGAGCAGGCTTGCGGCTGCTGGATGCTGGGCACTGCCCTCAAGAAGAGCAGCCGGAAGCGCTAGCGAGCATGCTCCGCGAATTTACGGCACCCAAACCCTACTGAACCGGGAACGAGGCTGTGGGCGGCTTCGAATTGGAGGGTAGCGACGGGAGTGGCGTGCGTGCAGGCGCGGGCTCTGGGCGCCGACTGCGCGGAGCGGGGGCGGGCTTGGGACGCGACGCGCGCGGCGCAACGACCGTCGGCGCAGGCTTCGGCGCACGAACGGGCTCCGGTGCTGCGACGGCGGGAATGGCCGGCACGGCTGGCGCAGTGTCTGCAGGGGCCGCCACCTGAACTGGTGGAGACACAGCGGGCGCAACGCCTGACGGTGCGGTTGCTTCGGGTGCGACCGAGGTTGCGGCAACTTGCGGAGGCTCAGCAACTGCGTCGACGGCCGCTTTTGGGATCTGCTCTGCAACGGGAGCCTGTGAAGCCACCACTACAGGCTTCGGCTGTGCCTCAGTTGCAGTGTTGGGCGTGAGAGCTAGCGGAGATGGCCGACTCAGGAGCCGCCACATCGAAACGGCGCTGATGGACACCAACATCCCAAGAATCAAGACCACGACCGCCTTGTTCCGCGCACGGCGACGGTCCATCTCCGGCGTGCGGACCACGCGCGGGCCAGGCGGCTCAGCAAGTAACTCGTCGCCGGATGCTGAGCCATTCCAGGATGCCGGCCCACCCGAATAGTGCCCAGCTTCACCCGCCCGAAAAAACTCGTGATGGTCGTCGGGCTCCACGCCACGCGACGCTTCCGAGCTTCCGAGTGTAGGGCCCACAGGCGCTGCGAGCGCATCCCGAGCGGTCTGAAGCGCTGCCGGTGAGGCTGGCAAAGTGGGGCCGGGCTGCGCGATTCTTGCAAGCTCCCGCACCGGCGGAACGCTGCCCTCGAAGCGCGCCATACGCGTTTCTTCGACAACACCCGATGGCTCATCGGGAATCGATGGCGCTACCTCGGCTTCGTCACGCCGCGACGGAAACGGAATTACCTTTCCTTCTTCCTGCTTGAAGCGACCTACGGGTGTCACTCCAAAGCCGCGCCCGGCGCCGTACGCCTCAGGCTCCGCTGTATCTTCAGGGAAACCGACGGGAAGTGGAGGCCCAAGGCCCGTGACCGTTTTGGTGAGACCCCGACGGACCCCGCCTACCGCCTCCTGAAACGCAGCTTCGCTTGCCTCATCGGCGGAAACCGCCGAGGAAATCTCAGCCGAAGCCTGACTCGGTTCGCCCGCAGCTGCATTCCAAGCGGGACTACCGGCAAGCTCTGGAGGAATGTTGGCAGGTGGGGCCACGCCGTAAAGCGTTACCTTGGATGCGGAAACTTCAGCACCCGCGAGCTCAAACTCCGGGACGGTTCGCGGACGATCGCTCGGGCGGGCTGGCCCCGGCGGCGGCTCGCTCCAATGGCCCGAGGGGAGGTCCGAAACCGCTGGAGGCATTGGGCTCCGGAGCTCAACCTCGGCAATTGCCGAGAGCGGCAGCTTCGGCTCGCTTGGCAAGCGAGCTGGCACCACTTCATCGTGTGGGGAGCGGCGTTCGGGCGGCGGCAAGCTTTCACCGGGGTGACTAGTGGGCACAACGGCGTCATCCCCGGCGAGATGGTCAAGCCCATCGTGCTTGACCACCAAGAGGCCTTCAAAAAAGAGCTTACTTACCGTTTGCAGCGTGGACAAATCCTCAAACGGGGATTCATCCACAACATCGAGCAGCGAGCGCTTTCCATCAAACAGCTTCAAAATCGCGTTCAGCTCATCGGGAATTTCGTTGAGGCGCTCTAGAAGCTGCTCGTGCGCCACCTCAAATACCGCCGTGGTGGGCGGCAATTGTTCGGAAAGGCGCCCCCACTCGTCCACCCGCCGCATCCCTTCCATTAAGAGGCCCTGCGTGGAGGTGCTCACGACCTCTTCATTCGAGACCGGGCAGAACTCAACCTCGAATGTGCCTTCCGTCCACAGCAACGCCCGGTAAACGGCTTCTTCCCCCCGCAAGCGCCCCATCACCGCGTCCACCACGCGCCCATCTCTGAAATAAACCCGTACTTCCCGTGGCCCATCCGCCACACGGGCCACGCCGCTCTTGCGGCTCACCTCAAACGTTTGCAGCAAATCTACCACGCCCATGTCCGCGAGCGAGCCGCTCAACCGCGTTCGACGACTGTTCGGTAGGGTGGTCGCCATGCTCTGTTGGGTGCGCCTGGCCAACAGCAGCGTGACTCTCGCGATTAACTCGCGAACGAAGATCGGCTTGGTCAGGTAATCTTCCACCCCAAGCTCAAGGCCCCGCATTTTATCTTCAATGGCCTTCTCGCTCGTCAAAAACACCACAGGGATCGCTGACAACTCCCGATTGTCTTTCAGCTTCTTAACAAACGCGTAGCCATCCATTCCTGGAAGGCGCGTGTCGGTGAGAATGAGATCGGGCGTGGAGAATTCCACCTTTTCGAGTGCATCTGCGGCATTCTTAGCAGTCGTAACGCTGAAGCCGACCTTCTTGAGGCTCACCTCCAAGACGCGCACGCTGCGCGGATCGGCATCGACTAGGAGCAGTTGCTTTTTTGCCACGGGTACCGGTTATCTTGCCCAAGGATCCACGAGCTCACCAGCGCCAAAGGGGGCTTTCTTGTGAAAGGGCTTGCCGCCTTTCGACTCCGGCGAGGTAGGCCTAGCCCTGGATCCGGAAGAGGAAGCCGCCGGCGCGGCTTCCTGACCCTTGGTAACTGGTGGTGGGGGTGGCGGTGTCAGCACCGTTCCGACCACCTCCGGAGCCGCCTTGCCGGCCGGAACGCCTGATGGAATCGGCTTGCCCGCCGAAGGCTGTGGGACTTCGACCGAAGATCCCGAGCGCCCAAACCAACCCCACAACCCCAAGAGCGCCAATAACCCGAGCACGATCGCAACGACAGGTGCTCGCGTCCTCGCTTTCTTGGCGGGCTCAACGGTAAGTGCCTGCGTAACGGCCTCAAGCACCGGCGTGCGCGTCGACTTGGGGGTTCTCCAACTTGCCGGGCTAGCCGGTGGCACTGACGCTACGGGCCGACTCCCTGTGCTCGCCCAAACCTCCCGAATCCGCTCCAACTCAGCCAGCAGTGCACCCATATCGGCGAAACGTTTTTCCGGATCTTTCTCAAGACAACGGAGCACCACGGCCTCAAGCTCTCCCAAAGTGCTACTTCCAAGCACCTGGCTCGGAGGGATCGGCTGCATGTACATGTGCTTGGTTAGCACCCCCATGAAAGAGTCAGCTTCAAATGGCACACGCCCCGCAAACATCTCATAAAGGACGACTCCAAGGGAGTAGATGTCCACCCGGTGATCTAGCGGATCCCCAGCGGCTTGTTCTGGACTCATGTAGTGAGGAGTCCCAAATACGATGCCCTTTTTCGTCAATTTGCTGGCCCCAGCGACCTTCGCTAGCCCAAAGTCGAGAACCTTCACCGCCCAGCGGTCTTGCGGCAGAGGAGCCACGTGAATGTTATCTGGCTTAAGATCGCGATGAATGATGCCAGCGGCATGCGCCGCCCCAAGCGCTTCGGCCACTTGCCGAATAATGTCGAGAGCCTGGGTTGGTGGAATTGGGCCTAAAGCGCGAATAAGGTCCCGGAGGCTCGTACCTTGCAAGAGCTCCATGACGAAGTAGGCTTGCCCCGATGGCAAGGTCCCAAAATCCGTAATCTGCACAACGTTGGCGTGCGCGATGTGTGCCGCGGCCCTTGCCTCTTGGAGGAAGCGAGCACAGAGCTCGGCTTCAAACGCAAGGTCTCGCCGCAATGCTTTTAGTGCAAAGCGCCTCCCAAGCGAAACATGCAGCACTTCGTAGACGGTGCCCATCCCACCTTCACCCAGTAGCCTCTCCACTCGGTAACGCTGGTCGATGACTGAGCCCTTGAGCTCGTCAATTCTCGGAGCTTCGGAGCTCGGCTCAAGCGCGGTTCCGTCGAATGGGCAAAACTTCCCATCCACAGCAAAGTGCTGCCTGCAGAGTGGGCAAAGCTTAGACGCGAGCGTCACCGCACGGCCTCTTCCCGGGTCGAAATGGTCCTAGGTTGGTAGGCGTTAGCCAGGGATCAGCTTAGCTCCGCACTCAACACAGAACTTGCCGAGCTTGACACAGGGAGCCCCACACTGAGGACACGGCACCGTTGCCACCTCCGCAGCCTTGCCAGCCTCCCCACTTGGGGCAGGCGCTCCGACGGGGGGCGGTGAAGCTTGCGGCGGATAACCTGGTGGAGCATATTGACCAGCTGCGGGATAGCCCGGGGGTGGGTAACCTGGAGGCGGATAACCTGGTTGTGCGAAACCAGGCGGCGGATAGCCAGGCCCCGGGTACGCGCCTGGGTAGCCCGGGGGTGGGTAACCTGGAGGCGGATAACCTGGCATCATGGGCCGCCCGATGGCCGCCCCCATACCCATACCAATTCCCATTGCCGCTCCCGCAGCAGCCACTTCCGAGCCACCACCAGGCTGAGCCAAGCCCTGCCCCGCCCCCAACATAGCCTCTGCAGCTGCAAACTGTTGATAGCGATTCATGTCGAGATGTTGCATGTAACGTGCCCGGTTCATGAACTCCTGATCGAGCTGAAACTGGCGCTGCTGGGCCTCGGCTTCAGACTGGCTGATGCCGATCTTGGCCTTTCTTGCGTCCAGCTTCGCCTGCACGATCTGATCCTGCATGGCATCGACTCTGGCCTGATCTTCCTCGGGCAAATTGATGTTGAGCTTGGCAATTTCCAACACCGATACGCCGACTTGGGTGAGGCTCGGGCAATTGTTTACCACGGAGCGAGCAACCTCCGGCCCCGCGGTACCGAGGTCCATGAACGTCAACGTACCCGAACGAATGAGCTCGGTGAGCGTCGTGCGGAGCCCCATGAACAATTGATCGCGCACCCAACGCAACGCTTGGTCCGGATCGGTCGCACCGGTCTGACCTAAGAATTCGGTGACGAAACGCACCGGATCTGTGACGCGATAAGAAAACGTCCCAAACGCCCGCGGAGTCACCCGGATCTCAAGTTCGGGATCGCGCATCGAACCGATGCTGTCCCCAAACGTCTGGTTGTACAGGGGCCGAGTGGTCACGAAGAACAACTCAGAGATAAAAACATTGCCGCCGGTGAGGTGATCGACGAGCGAATTTAGAAACGGGATATTTTGGGTCTGGAGGGTGTGGCGCCCTGGTGCGAGGGCACCGACGAAGCGACCATCTTTAAAGAAGAGGCAGACCTCATCACTATCAACGGTGAGCTGGCTGTAGAATGGGAACGTCTGATCCGGGTGTTTGAAGACGACCTTCTCTTTTTGGGCGTCAGGGCGAGCGATCGCCATGCGCTCAACACCGGATTTTACGAAATCGAAAATACCCATCTTAGCCTCGGTGAATTGGGTTAGGGTCCAGACCAACGCCCGCGCAGGAAAACCTCCGCGTGGCCGGCAAAAGATAGTGCTAGCGGCTGAGACCCGCAACACACTACCCTCCCAAGATCGTGGCGGACTCGTTCACCCCAACCTCAAGCGGCGCCAACCTGCCCCAGCTGGTGGGGGACTTCAGCTTGAACCTGCCAGCATTACCGACCGCGGCGCAGCGCATTCTTGCCCCGACGACCCCGGTTGGCGCCAAGAAATTGGCTGCAAGGGGAATCATTCCTGGGCTCAAGCCAGGAGACATCGCCACCGTAGTTGCCGCGCTCACGCGCGACGCCGATCCCGAGGTGGCCCAAACGGCCCGAACCACCTTTAGCAATCTTCCGGCGCCCATTCTTGCCGGCGCACTTGAGAGCGACCTTCAGGAGTCCGTCATCGAGCTGTTTGCCTCCGAGTTCAGCCGGAGCCATGGCGTCATCGAACACCTGCTGCGGATGCCTCAAATTGGGGTCCGCGCGCTCGAATTTTTGGCAACGGCCGCCGACGAACGGGCCGGCGAATTAATTGCCACCAACGAAAATCTGTTGCTTAAGCATCCCACCGTCATCGAGAAGCTCTACATGAATCGGCGGGTACGCATGTCTACTGCAGATCGCTTGCTTGAGCTCGCCATTCGCAATGACATCGAGCTCAACATTCCCGCATACAAGGAAGCTGCGCAGGCGATTCGCAACGAGCTCATCGTTGAAGCGTCCGTTGAGCCCACGTTCGATGACGTACTTTTCGCCGAGGCTCGAGCGGTGGATGAAAGCATAGTGCTTTCCGACGAGGACGACACGCACGAAGTGGATGAGGAAGGCGAAGAAAAAATTAAGGAAAAGTGCGTCCCGCTGCATACCCTCATCGCGCAAATGACCATCACGCAGAAGATCCGAAAGGCGATGCTGGGGGATGCTGCCGCGCGCCTACTATTGGTGCGAGATCCGAATCGCTTGGTCGCAGCAGCTGCCGCCAAAAGCCCCAACATGCGTGAACCTGAAGCTGCACGCATCGCAGCCAGCCGCGCTGTGTCCGAGGATGTACTGCGAATTATTTCCCTGAACCGCGAGTTTACCCGAAGCTATCAGGTAAAGCTCAACTTGGTAACCAACCCGCGCACGCCCTTTTCGTTTGCGGCTCGCATTATTCCCCTCTTGCGTGACAATGATCTCAAGATTTTGTCCAAGAGCAAGAACGTCAACGGGGCCATCTCCCAGGCCGTTCGACAGCAGCTACAGCGCAAGGAAAAGAAGGATAAGGGCTAGCCTTCAGTGGCTATTCTTTTTCCGCGCCGCCGCTCTCGACTTGGCCTTCGCGTCCTTGATTTCCTCGGCGCGTTTCACCTGTTCGGGATCCACCACGTAGCCGTTCATATGTTCTTTGGCTTCGTAGGCACGCTTGTAGCGATCTGCCTCAAACCGGGTCTTAAATGGTCCAATCCGCACGCGGTGCCAGGTGCCCTTGCCTGGTACAACCGCCGCAATTCGAAAAGCTTGGTGCCCACGCTGCCGCAGCGCTGATACCAGACTATCCGCTTCCTCCATGCTCTGAAAGCTCGCCACCTGCAGCTGTAGGCCCCCATCGTTGCCAGGATCTGCCGCGATGGTCCCTGCGGGAGCTTCGGAAGCGCGCACTGCGAGCGCCACAAGCGGATCCTTGGGAGCGAGCGTGACCGAACTTTGGTTCATCATTTCGCCCGCCGCTTGAAGCTTGCTGGGGATCTGCCCCGAAATCTTCGACACCCACTCCGCCTCGGCTGGCGGTGCAGCTTGAGAGTTCGGCTTCACTAGTCGACCGCGCTCGTCTTTCACGGCCGAAAGGGCCGTTGTCTCCTGGCCGTGGTCGCTCAACACCTTGGGGAAAGTGAGCTCTTTGGCGCTTATCTCTGCCCCCGAGCTCAAGTTCTGACGGCGCGTTTGTTTGACGAGCTCTTCCAAGGGATCGAGCTTCGGCTTCTGAGCCTCGTCCCGGCGATCAATCACTGTGACGGCCACTACCGTAAGTAGACCCAGAACCAAAGCCCCTAGCCCAATGGTCATGAATTGAAGCGGGCGAGCATGGCCCACTTGCTCTTGGATCTGGTCTAGATTGCGCACGTTCGCTGAGTCCATGGAATTCCCTGTCGCAAGCGATACCACTGGCCGGGCACTTCGGCCCAATTCCCCGCATTCGCCCCGAAAGGCTTGACCTACGAGGGGTAGAGAGCCGCCAAATGAGAGGCTTTCCAGCGCGTTTCCTCGACTTCTTGGGTCGGAACGCTATCTGCCACGATGCCTCCGCCAGCAAAATAGTGCGCAACGCCCGTGTTTCGCACTCGGGTGAGCGTTCGAATGGCCATGCCGAGCCGCACGCTCCCGTCCTGATGAATGCTTCCAAACGCCCCAGTGTAGATGCCGCGTCGATGGGCTTCTAGCTGGGCGATGAGCTCCATCGCGCGGGCCTTAGGCGCGCCCGTTACGCTTCCACTCGGCAACGTGGCACGAAACAGATCTTCACGCGTGGCCCAAGTAGCCAGCTCCGCCACGACTCGGGCTCCTCTGTGATGAACACTGCGAAAGCTTTCAACCTGAAAGCCGCCTTCGACGCGCACAGAGCCCGTGGCCGCAATGCGACCCAAATCATTGCGTACTACATCCACCACCATCACAAGCTCGGCATGTTCTTTGGGGTCTTCGCCAAGCTCCTTTTTGAGGCGGACATCCTCCTCGGATGTTTTCCCTCGGGGGCGCGTTCCTTTGATAGGAATGGAGGCAGCCCTGCCATCCGCATCTAGCGACAAGAACAACTCCGGAGAATTCGCCACCACATCCACAGCACTGAGGGCGAGCGCCGCACAAAACGGCCCATCGGTGCGTTCAAGGAGCCGCTCCAGAATATCAACAACACACCCTTCGAGCTTAAATTCAGCCCGCCGAGCAAGGTTTACCTGATACAAGTCACCCGCGCTAATGTGCTCTAGGGCAACCCTGATGCGTTCCAGGTGCACGCCCGGCGCTTCTTCGGGTGCGTGTGCGATCGCCCGAACAGGATCAGATGCGTGCTCAGCGCCTTCAAGGAGGTGTTGCTTCAAGGCAAGAGCGCTCTGCTCGTCTGTACCCAAGATCCGCACCGCGTCGGTAACCTCAATGATAGCGTCGTAACGGCGCCATTCTGGGCGCACGAGGTGTGGTAGCGGGCGCGCATCTGCCACCGCATGCCGCTCCCATCCTCGACCCGCCTCATAGGGGAGCACACCTATCCAGCGGGGAAACCTCAGCGCATTTGGGTCAAGTGGCAGGTCCGGCTCAGGGTCAAAATCGTGAGAAACCCCAACCGCATCGCAGGCAATATACGCCGGGGTGGCCCCTGAAGTGTCCAGGAGCACCGCCAGATCGGGACGCTGCCGGAGCCTTCGCCCCAGCGCGAGTGCGTCCGCCGGCAGATCTATCGGCAGCTCAAAGTACCGACCTTTCAGCACGGCACGACGTTTCCCGCGGCAGTCACGATCGCCCGTTGAAGCGGTGCTCGAACGGTGGCACCGGGCCACACCACACAATCCCGAAGCTCACCGGAGCCCACTACTTTGGCGTTCGCGCCGATCAAAGAACTCCGAAGCCGCACGTTTTCCCCGAGGCTCGCCCCTGGGCCGCACCAGCTCGCCCCCACCCCCACGGTGCGTTCAAGCCAAGACATGTTAGCTTGCCAGTAACTTGCGAGTGATCCCACATCACACCAGGCCCCACGCGCGGGCACCGTTCTCACTGATTCCGCTCGACGCAGGCGCGGCAGCAGATAGTCACCAACCAGGCAGCCCTGCGCTGGCAACTCAGAAATGAGGGCAGCCGGAAGCGCCATCACCCCCACGTAGTCCGTTTCTCGGATGACTTCTCCGAAGCGTTCTCCACGCAAGCGGGCTACGCAATTGCTTGCATCAACGCCGACTGTCCCCTTCGCTCTCGCCTCAGCCACCATCAGACACGGCGCACCATCGTGTGTCCCAGCCAGCAGAGCATCAAGGTTGAACTCAACCAAGATATCAGCGTTGTACACAATTACCGTACCTGTTCCGAGGAATGAACGCGCGTTAGCCAAGGCGCCTGCTGTGCCCAGGAGAGACGGTTCGTTGATCACCTGCACGCTCAGCGGAGCAGCTCGAACCAGCGATTCAAATGCTAATGGCAGGTGGTGCGTATTTAGGACCACCTGCGTCACACCACCACGAGCCAGGCGCGCGAAGATCTGGCCAAGCAGCGGCATGTCCCCGACAGGAACCAGCGCTTTGGGCAGTTCGTCGGTGAGTGGGCGAAGCCTTGTTCCAAGACCGGCTGCCAACACCATGGCCGTGAGCACGTTGGGGATGCTGCCCCGAGTGGCCGCCGAGGTAAAGCGAGGAGGCTCGCTTTGCCGGGGCGGGGTGTGCTACGCGACCCCGTATGCGCCGTGTTCGAAGCCTTGCCGTACTTTTCCTGGTCGCGACGGCTCACGTGAGCCTGGGCTGTGGCACCGAGGCGGTCGGCGTGGAAGCTTGCCGCAAGATCGAAAACGCTCGCTGTGCTTCGTTCAAACAGTGCGGCCTCCTAACTGATCTCGATGCGTGCCAGCGCTACTATCGGGATCAGTGCCTCGGCGGTGTGCCGGGCAAGGTGACGCCCAACGCGACGCAGGTAAACAGTTGCGTCGCGGCTATTGCCGCGGATGCGACTTGTGGCGTCGCCAAAGCCCCCGAAGAGTCCAAAGAGTGCGCCTTCTTAGCGGTGCCCGTTGATAACCCTGGTGCAGGTGGTGCTGGTGCAGGTGGCGCGGGTACAGGCGGTTCTAGCACAGGTGGCGCCGGCACAGGTGGCGCTGGTGGTAAGTAAGAAAAACAGGCCAATGTCAGCTCAACAACGTCGCCCGATCAACACCGCGTTCCTGGTTGCAGCCCTGCTCGCTTCAGGGTGTTTCGACAGTAGCCTCTCATCCACGGAAGTGGTGCGTCCGACATTGGTGGCGGTTGATCCGCAGAACTTCTTGAGTGGACGCTCCTGTACTGACACATCAGGCAGCCTTCGCAGTTACGTCGCGACGTTCTTCGACGTAACGCCCGCGGGCGGCGCACCGCAAATCGCCGCCGAGCCGACGGCAATGGGGGGCGGAGGCGGATCTGGAGGCGTCGTAAGTGCTGCCGGGGCGCACAATGCAGGGGCCGGGCAAGCCGGAGCCACAGCTCAGGCGGGCTCCGGACAAGCGGGGACCGCGACGCGCGAACCCACGAGCGAAGCGCCCCTGCCGCTCGACGCAAAAGCCTTGAAGAGCTCCCCTCCTGTTGGGTGCAATCGCATAGTGGTCACCTCAAACGTCACTCTCGGGAACCTTTATGCCGTAGAAATTGACGGCTATGACTATGCCCCTGCAGATCTGCAGCCCGATGGTGAGCCCGGTACCCGTCAGATGCGGGACGCCTCCGGGCAGCTTGTGACGCCTCGTTGGAAAGCACGCTGCAGCGATCGTCCGGTGGAGGCCGTGAATCGCGCCACCCAGTACATTAGGTTCTGTTCCCCGTTGGTCGAGCTCACCGGTAAGCCGTAGGCTGGAAGATCCCCCTTCTGGGTTGCCCGAAAGACCCCGGAGCGTTACCCCTGCTAATATGGCGTCTTCCGACATGAGCCAACAACTTGGTCTGCCGCGCCCTGGGCCGGTGCTCAGAGTGGTGCTTATCGCACTGTTTTCGATCTGGCTTGCGTTCGCACTCGCCATCAATTGGGGTGAAACTTCCGAAAACGTCTTTCTGCTTTTCTGCGGGAACACTTCCAAGATCCTCCAGGGCGAAGTGTGGCGGCTATTCACGGCTCCCTTGATGCACGCGCCAAGCGGATCCATCTGGCACATCCTGGGTGCCATAATGGGTCTCTACTTCCTTGGAACTTCGCTGGAGGATGCCTGGGGCGGAGCGCGCTTCCTGCGATTCCTCATAGCTTCACTTCTGCTCGCTTATGGCGTGCAGCTCGCCTTCCAACTCGTATTACCTGCGAGCTTGTCCACAAAGCTTGTGGGATCGATTTGGTTTGGCTCAATCCCGGCTGTGGAAGCCACGGCAATCGCGTGGGCGCTTAGCTTCAGAAATAGCACCGTGCGCTTGGCTTTCGTAATCCCCATCACTTCCAAAGGCCTAGTGATGGTGGTGGTGGGCCTTAACTTGATGTCTCTTGTGGTCGGCGAAGTTCCGCCCTCAGGGCACATAGCTGCGTTTGCGGGCATGGGAGCCGGTTGGTTGTTTGGCGCGGGCACCCCTTCTCCATTGCGCCGGCTATACTTAAAGTTTCGCCTGCGGCAACTCGATCGCGAAACGGCCCAGGCACGCAGATCTGGCCAGAAGCGCGCCAAAGCTTCAGGATTTCAGGTGATCGAAGGCGGAGCGAGCGGGAAAAAGAAGCCCGAGAAAAAAGGGGACCAGTGGCTCAACTAGCCCGTTCGCCTGAAGCGTGTACCCGTAGTTGATTGCCTTCACTTGCAGCGCCCATACTGGCACTCCAGGTTTCCGTCGCAAGTTCCGCCCAAACCGCATGGGCCACCGGAGACGCACCCCGGTTGGCTGTCGTGAGGTCGGGGCACCGTGCACACTTGCGAGCTGCAGTCCGTTCCCAACACGCACGGATCCCCGGATTTCCCGTCGGTGCAGATGCCCAAAAATTGATCCGATACTCTAACGGCGCAGTGCGCGCTTTTGCAGTCGCTGTTGAGCGCGCAAAGAGCACCCGAATCACCTGAATCACAGCTGCCCGCGTCGTTATCCCCGCTTCCCGGCGTTCTCGCACAGAAGCCCCCGCGGCACTGCGTGGGCTTGAAACAGGAAGAGCGATTCTCGCCGGTGCCGCAGGTCCCGTATACGCAAGCTCCGCTCTTGCACTCTGCATCTTCGCCGCATGGGTCGTCGGTGTTGCCCGCTCGACACGCGCCGAACTCGGCGTCCGGACCGCTCGGTGCGCGAACACAGAACGTTCCGCTCACGCAATCATTTGCCCCACGGCAGGGATCTTCTGCATTGCCACGAGTGCAAATTGAGTTGAAGCCTACAAGGCACTTGCCACCTGGGCAGTGGCTGTCGGCACTACAATAAGACCCTGGCATGCCATCGCTGCAAATGCCGTCACCCGAAGGGGAGCCGGTACTCGTCATTGCGCCAGCACCTAGCGCTCCGCTGCCACCCTCGCCGGTTGCCGCTCCACCGCTTCCTCCGGCGCCGCTCGAACTCGCACGGACCACACAGATCCCGGACCAACAATCGCTAGCTCCTTTGCACAAGGCGTCGCCGGCTGTGCACGTTCCTAGCTGAGTCTCGGACTCACCAACGCACTTACCGTTAACGCCACAGCCGGAATCGAACTGACACGGGCGCTCCCGCACGCAGGCGGGGAATCTCGTTATGTCATCCAAGAGATCGGGCGAGGGCGGCACGGGCGAAGGTGAAAAGACGGCGTCAACGGCTCGGCAGATCTCCGTGCAGTCCATGCTCAGCAAGCATTGGCCGAAGTTGCAGCGTAGATAATTGGGGAACAAACCCTCGAAGGCACCATCTACAGAACAAGGACAGGTGATCGGATCGACGGGGCAAGCGTCGCACGTGGGCGCGAAACGAAGGCCAAACCGGGAACAAAAGTCGGCAGGCACACCTCCGCTCATGCCCGTACCCCCGGTGCCGGAGGTACCACCAACGCCAGAGCCACGGCCGGTGGCAGAACTACCACCCGTGCCGGGCATGGCCTGTTCCTCACCAGGATCTGAGAACTTCCCAGCACAGTTAGCCAAGAGACCAATCGCCAGCATGCTGACAGCCCAGGTGCGTTTCATCCGGTATCCAGGAATAGTTCGAGGCACGGGGGCCCTGCTCGCAGCCCACGCTGGGCATCTTATCGCCCAGGCCGCTCCCGCTCAATCACGAGCTGAGAAATGCGTTGATCCGTTGATCTTCGATCCCTCTTTGATGCAGCGGTTACGTTGCACGTTACGGCGGCATTTTTGTCGCCCTGCGCCGCTACTGCAGCCTTGCGCACCTAACGCCGAAATTCGCACTGCGTCCTTCGGGGCTGTGATTGCCCCCCTGATAGGAAGTGAGCAAGGCCGAGGCCGGGTGATTAAAGGCGCTGCCGGAGAGTATGCGCCCAATACCGGGTGTGAAGTTAGCGCAGTTCGTGCAGGGATTCTTGTAGGTTCCGAGCCAATCCAGATTCCACTCGTCAATGTTCCCGGCCAAGTCCGCTTGGCCCCACTTACCGTCGCCTTTGGGAGACTCAGAGCCAACGCGGTTGGGAGCGCCGGCTTCAGGCGATACGCAGTAAGCCGTCCCGTTTGCCGCTCCCATATAGTTCGCGTAGGAGCAATCGATCGCGGTACTGCCAGCGGGGTTGGACCACGGGTATTGACGCTGCTCCGTTCCCGCAGCCGCCGCATAGTTCCATTCGGTTTGAGTGGGAAGCCTTCCCCCATCCCAGATGCAAAAGGCGTTGGCTTCGTACCAATTCATGCAGTCCGCTGGCAGGTTCTCGTTCGCACCCGGCGCATCGGTCCAGGTGGTGCCGCTGCATTTCAGTGCAGCCTCCAGGGCGATGGCGTTAGCGGACATCTGGGTGTTCCAGTTGGGATCCCATCCGGGATCGCTGCCATTGTTTGGATTTTTGCCGGCTCCAGCGGAAATCATGTCCTGTGTGAAGACCGCAACAAACTTGCGAAACCGGCCTACCGTAACTTCGTAGGTGTCGAGTCGAAAATCGCTCACCGTGGCCGGATGGGTCCCGTCGTTGCTTCGGTCGAAGGTACCGCCGGGCACTACAGGGGAGGCGCAACAGGCGGCATTGCTGGCGGGACCACATGTGTTGACCAAACCTTCGCAACTCGGGGGCACGCCACACACACCTGCCCCGCTACAAATGGGGGCTGAAGCTCCACACTCAACGGGTGTCTGCCACGTTCCTGCTTCACACGTCTGAACTGCGTTGCCCGCGCACCGTTTCGTGCCCGAGGTGCACTCAAAAAGAAGCAGCCCACCGGCCCCGCCACCACCAGCAGCGCCGCCTGCTGAGGATGTGGAGCTGGTGGAAGGCATGCCACCAGTAGCGACCGGCGTGGGGGCCGCGCCTCCAGTAGTTGCTGGGACAAGAGGAGCACCGCCGGAGCCTAGGATTGTGAATGGGGCACCGCCGAAACCAGGGCTGGTGGAGAGCGTGCCCCCGGAAGCTGGCACATTGCCGTTAGTGTGCGCACCGCTTACGGACGGATCCCCTCCAGCTCCGTCCTTGCCGAATTGATGATCGACACGCCCACAGGCTAACGCAAATAAACACACGGTTGAGCCACAATATGCGCGAATGTATGAATTCTTTCTCGTATTGAACATCGCTTACTCTTTTCTCCAAAGTTCGCCGACCACCGAACAAAACCATCCTCCCCGGTTAACCGCACGGACTGCACTGCTCACCGCCAGATTGGCGATGAGCTTGCGGAAGTTGAGCTCACCCCTTGCGGCGACTCACCGCAGCGTGATAGGGACGCCGCCATCGTTCACGGAACTGCCTGGTCCGTTAATCGTGACGAGACGCACGGGGTGCGAGCCCGCCTGTTGGGTCCTGACCTGCGAATGGCCCGCGTACAGCTGAGCGCTCCCCGAAGGAAAGTCCTTGAAGAACTCGGGGGGCAACGTTGCAGTCCCCGCGCTCCCAGGGAAGTCGCACGTGCCCTCGATTTGGGAGCCGATCTGGACAGGCCCACCGAGTGACGCCACCCTGACGCTCACCGTCTCGTCCGTGGGCGCCCACGTCACCGCCATTCCCTGCGTACGGTCGACCACCGTGGGGGCGGGAGGTAAGCCGCCCCCCGGATTCGGAGAGATCAGCACGAGCGGCGTGAGGAACGTCAAGGTGGCAGAGAACGCGGGCACGTCGGCTCCGTAAGCGGTGATCAGGAGCGAGTCGCCGGCCTGCCAGTGAGCCGACCCAAGTTCGCGGTGAATCGGGTAGACGCCGAACGCGTCGGGCGTGAACACGACGTCGCCACCCGTGCCTCCGTGGATGGTGACGACACCGGCCAAAACGCCGGTGAGCCCATACAGGTTACCATCCCGTCGGACGCGGCAGTCGTCCACCACGCACGTCCCGAACACCTTCCTCTCGCATCGAGGCGGCAGAAAGCCGCGCACGATGCCGTTTGAATATCCGATGCCAGGCGCGTTCTGTGGGGACGAGAAGTATTCGATGGAGATCAGCAGTGGGGCCGTTGCTGCCGCGAGGCCGTCCGTGCCGCTCGCGCCGCCAGAACTCGCGCTTCCGCCAGAACTCGCGCTTCCGCCAGAGCTCGCGCTTCCGCCGGCGCCCGTAGCTTCACCGGGGCCGGTGACGCCCAAAACTTCACCAGCCACCGCACCGCCCGAACCGCACACCGGGTAGCCGTGCGTGCACTTGCCGTCGATGCAGCTCGAGAACAGGTCGCAGGTTTCGCTCATGCCAGGCCCCAGTTCTCCCGGGTTAAGCGCTCTTCCCGCGTTAAGAGGGTCGGGGTGATAGCACGGCTGACCATCCGGGATCACCGTCGGACACCTCGCTCCATCGCCAGGGCAGGCACCCACCAAGCAGTTAACCTGGCCGTCGCACACCTCACCGGGACGGGCGAAGGTTCGCACCCCGCACGTGCAGTTCGCAAAGCAGCTATCCTCGCTGCAACAGCTGCCACCCACCGCGCTCACGCAGGCGAGCCCGGAAGCGCATTGCGGCTGATTCTCACCGCAGGGCGCGCTTTCCACACCTGGATCCCTGCACGTCTGCACGGGGAGCGTATTCGGGGCGATCGGGGTTCCGTCGCCGGAGCAGACGAGCGGAGCCGCGCACACAGTGCCCTCGACTTGCCGAGATCGAAGGGGTTGCGTTGCAGTGCACTCCTGGCCCGCGCCGACCACCCTCACTGCCTGGCACGTCTGGCTCGCATCCTCGCAGTACAAGCCATCCGTGCACCCAACCGCGCCAAGAACGTTCGTGGGGACACAGTGCGCGCCTACTTTGTCACCGCGAGGAATGCAGTGGAGGGTACCGCCGATGACCTCGAACGTCGGGCTGAGCCGTACGTCGCAGACCTCGCCCTGTGCGCACGAATCCGTGATGACGCCAGGCTCCGTTGCGCTCGCGCACTGTTTCCCGCGCGGCTCCGGTGCCGCGCACGTGCCGCAGGTGCCCTGGCCATCGACCGAGTTACAGATCCCCGACGCGCACTGCTCACGTCCGTGATCCACACTGCAAGGGGCGCCGCCGGGAAGCGTCCCGACCGGCAAGGTGCATGCGCGGCCCCCGGCAGCCGAGCACCCTCCTGACGCGACTGCCGACACACACGCGCTCAAGAAGGTCGGGGTGAACCTGGTGCCGGGCAGGGCAAGCCTCGCGGCGCAAGAGGCCCGGTAACGGTCACGCACGTACGCCGTATCGTTCGCAGTCAACGCCGGCGAAACTCCCAGACCGCACGGCTGAACGACCTTCGTGAAGTAATCGTCACACGCCTGGACGGGATCAATATGCGAGTCCGCCGCACCTCCGTCTACCGCCGTGCCTCCGCCGACCGCCGCGCCGGGGTCGACCGCGTTGACGCCGTTCATGGTGCCACCAACATCGAGGCTGCGGCCGCCGGCGCAGGCGACCGCCGTGGCGACGCCGAAAGTCACTGAAAGGCGAGAAAGGCTCGGGGTTTTCATGGATGAATACTCGGGGTTCGGATTGGAAGGCTTGGTTTTGGGTGTGAGGAGAATGGTGGATGCGAGGGCTCTCTTGGAGATGTCCGGGAGTTCACCCCTCCGGTTCGATGTCGGTCGCGGTGTCCGTCGGTAACCATCGTGAGCAAACCCATGAAGTTAACCTGCGCTCATAGAGATCTGGCACAGCGCAAGCCGGTGACGTAGTAGTGGTTCGTCGGCAGGTTGCCGTCGCGGCTGGCCGAGGTAAGGGTGGTGGCAAGGTTGTAGAAGTTACCGCCCCGGAACACCCGGTTCGAGGTAACTTCAGAACTAGTACAGTCATTGCACGTCATCGGTGGGTACACGTTGAGAAGATACCAGTCCTGGTTCCATTCGGACACATTCCCGGCCAGGTCCGACTGGCCCCACTTGCCGTTCCCCGCTATCACCGAACCCACAGGCGCGATGTTGGTCACGCCCATGCAGGTTCCCTGCCCGTTGTAATTACATCCGTAGACCGCCAGGCTCGCGTTAGCTCCAGGCACCATGGTGCCCCAGGGATACACCCTTTGCTCGCCCCCGCCTGCCGCCGCGTAGTTCCACTCCGCTTCCGTTGGCAGCCTGCCCCCATCCCACGTGCAGAACGCCTCCGCCTCGTACCAATCCACGCAGTTTATCGGCAGGTTCTCGTTGGGCCCGGGCGCGTCCGTCCACGTCTGATACGTCGGGTCACACTTCACGGCAGCCGTCAGCGCCGCTCTGTTCGCCGGGAGGCTCGCGTTCCAGGCGCTGTCCCACCCGGGGTCCGCCGGGTTGTTAACATTCTTCCCCGCTCCGGGCGGTATCATGCTCTGGCTGTATGCCGCCACAAACTTTCGGAATCTCCCCACCGTTACCTCGTAGTTGTCTAACCGAAAGCCGCTCACCGTGGCGGGAAAGTTCGTGTCGTTGCTTCGATCGAACGTCCCGCCCGGTATCACCCCGCTCGCGCAGCAACTATCTACTCCCAGAGCTCCACAGTCGCTTGCCAGGCCCAGGCAGCTTGGCCCCGCCACCATCGGCCCCCCCCCTTCGGAGGCTACCCCACCGAACCCGCCGCCTGATACCGGAGCTGGGCCTGCTGGGCCTGCGCAAGCCCCGAACTCGTCCCCAGCCGAAGCGCGCGCACAGGACCCGCCAGTCGGGCAATCCCTGTCGTCTTTGCAAATGAGTAGCCCGCCTCGGCCCACGCTGGACACACCTCCGGCACCAAGCGCCGGCGCGCCCATCGTCATGGCGCCCATCGGCGACAATGGACCTTGTGAAACACAAATGTCCGCCGGAGGCCGATTGCAGGCTAGGGCTCCGCTGCAGAGCGGCGTGCAGTAGTTGCACTGACAAACCTGGTCCTGGTCGACACACTCGGCACTCGTTATACAGATCTGCCAGTTCGTGTTGCCACCGATCGATTCACTGGTTGCGCCCCCGCAGGCCGGCAGATTGGACCCGGCAGAAAGCAGGAGCAAGACGAATGCCGGCCAACGCCTGAGCGTTCGCGTGCAGTCCACCCAGCTAAACTTCGGTATCATTGATCGTCTCCTTTTGCGTCCCCGAGGACGTTCTGCCCAAAATAAAAACACACCGTCAAGCGGGAGTCTTCCGTCAGCGGGTGCTGTGCGTTGTGAGCACATACCCGTTCCCACAAGTCGTTGACTCGCGTCCGAGTCGAGTTCAATAGATCCAAAACCTCTGCTTCGAGCGGGTGGCCCCGAGAAATCTCGAAATGGAGAGTTGCACCCCCCATGACGTCCCCGTGCTCCGACTTCATCGAGCCGGCACGAAGCTTGGCCGAAATGGCGCTGGCCATCGCTCTAAAATGGTCGAAAACTGCCGCTTCCCAGCCTGCGCTGGCGCCCACTGGCACAAGCAGGGACTTGGCGCTGAGCATTTCCGGATCGACCGCGTCCCGGACGATTCGGCCCTCCTCCTCCAGTACCGAGATCGCGGAAGCTACGGCGACCTCGGAGACTCCAAGCCGATCGGCAAGCGCTGCCGGCCGGATCCCAGGAAAGTGATAGACGAGTGCCCACGCCATGGCCTTGAGCGATTCGGCCGAATCGGCGTCGACCAAGCTCTTCAGATCGTCTTCTGAGGTGGCGCGGTACACCGCATTGTCGCCCTGGCCGGTCATGAACACCAAACCGCTGCTCACGAGGTCTCGGAGCACGGCCCCAACCGACTCTTCGTCGTCTTTTTCGAAACGGTGGAGCACCTCACGCCGGTGAATGCCCTGGTGCTTGCGAATGTGGCCCAGCAGCGCCTCCCAGAGGGTCTCGTCACGCATCGTCACGCTCTCCTCCAGGCGCTGGATCTTCTTTTGATA
The DNA here is from genome assembly GCA_033763455.1 of Polyangiaceae bacterium. Lineage (GTDB taxonomy): Bacteria > Myxococcota_A > Polyangia > Polyangiales > Polyangiaceae > JBBRRP01. Next base: position 3,501 of record JANRKO010000043.1, on the reverse strand, counting down.
GCCTCGCAGCGCCAGGCCGAACATGTCCGCAACCACCTTGCGACCGACCCCCTGTGCTTCAAGCGTGCGAGCGAGCTCCAAGAAGACTTGGTCGGCCACGTGGGCAAGCGGAGCCCGAATTCCCGCAGCCGTCGAAAGGGAGGCAATGAGGACCGTGGTCTGGCCCACGATGGCGTCAATGAGCAGCTTGGTTTGCATGAGGTGGTCATTCCTATCAGAGGTTGCGGGTAGCTTGCAGATGGCCGGAGGTTCACCGGCAGGGGAGCCCAGGACAAGCTAGAGGTCACGCCCGGGGCGCCCTCTCCAGCCGCCCGAAACCTGCGGTCTCTTTGCGTTCGAAGCCTCAAGGAGGCCAAGGACTTCGCGCTCCAACAGACCCCGGTTGTCCCGAACCTCGACCTCGGCATTGCGAAGGTCAGCAGCAGGCAGGATGCCCCAAACGCCAGATAATGCTGGATTGTGCACGATTTCGACGTAACTCACCTCCACAAGATTCGAAAAACCGCCCAGTGAGATGAGATGCGGATTGTCGCGCAAGATCAGGTTTCCAACCACGGACAAAGCCTTGAAGGCCGTAGTGTAAGCGACGTCGCTGCCTGATAAGACGAGGCTGTCGAGCGTATGGAGCCGTTCGAGCGATTCGAGGGACCGAAGCTTGGGATTATCCATAAGGAGCACGGCCGAAGCGTGTGCAAGGTGTGACGAACCCAGCCCAACGAGCTCAGGGTTCTGCGTGACCACCAGCGCGTGCACGGACTCGAGCTCCGCGAGCTGCGCGAGGTTTACAGCGCTAGTTCGGCTAACGACCAAGTTCCCGTCGACGCGGCGAAGCTTGTTCAACGGAGAAAGGGACGTAAGGCTGGGGCCCTGTAGGTTGAGATCGCCGCTTATCTCGGTGCAGCCCTGGTAGCGAGCGAGTTCCCGTGGCGTCGTGACCGATCCCCCCGGGCAAAGCTTTGATGGCCTGGCGTGGACGTCACTCATAGCAACCGGCGTGGGTAGTGCAGCGTTCGCGCAAGCCTGGCCGAGGCCGAGCGCCAAGACGCCAGCTGCGAACCTCGCGAAGATCGAACCCCAGCCTTGAATTGAACCCCTTTTGTCGTTTGATTGGATCATAGTAAGTTTCCTCCTCAGGTGCGGCGGGTGGCGATACGCGTTCTCCAAGCCCGACAATTGTGAACCTACGCGCTCAGCATTCCGTGCGGCAGATGCCCCAACGTGCACGCCTCGCAGGTGTCCTCCCGTTCACCCACTGCAGAAAAAACTACTCGCCGGCGCGCGGATTCCGAGAAACGCGAGATACTTGTCATGACAAGTACTCTTTCTTCAGTCCGCACCGCTCCACGGCGACAGCGGTTCACCAGACGAAGAATTCCCAGCGAACAATTGGTTCCCGTTCTAGCAGGATTACCCGCCAAAATTGCTCGCGTTGACGCCCCACGGCACGGTTGCTATTCCGCCGGGCGATGCGCGTTGTGCTCGATACCGAAAGTGCTGACCTCGGGCTGCGGCGGGTGGCGCGTGAAATGGTGGAGCGTCACCGGGGCACTCTCGGGCTCGTGCTTGTGGGCGTGAGGCGCGGCGGAGTTCCGTTAGCCAATAACCTCAAAGCCATCCTCGAAGACATTACCGGCGATACCATCGCCCTCGGCTCGGTGGACATCACCTTGTATCGAGACGACGCGGCCACGGCGCTTCCCAATCCACGTATCGGCCCGAGTGAAATACCCGTTTCGCTCGAAGGCAAACGCGTGGTCCTGGTGGACGACGTGTTGTTTACTGGCCGCACCATTCGAGCCGGCATCGATGCCTTGATGGACTACGGGCGCCCAAAAAGCATCGAGCTCTGCGTTCTGGTAGATCGCGGCGGCCGAGAGCTCCCCATCCAAGCCGATTACGTCGTGAAGAAGCTCGAAGTAGAGAGTTCCGAGCGTGTGGACGTTGTCTCCAGTAATCGGGGCTTCTACGCGGTTGTTCAAGACTCCCAAGCCCCCAGTTTGCCACCGCAACCATGACATCCCCGAACCTGCGCCATCTGCTCAGCATCCGCGACCTGGACCAAGCTTCAGCGCTTTCCTTGCTGGAAGCTGCGGCCGCCTTCCTAGAAGTCACTCGCCGCCCGATCCGCAAGGTGCCCACGCTCCGCGGCAAAACCATCATCAATTGCTTCTTTGAAGCGTCTACGCGAACCCGTACCTCCTTCGAACTCGCCGGCAAGCGGTTAAGCGCAGACGTAGTCAATATTGCCGCTTCTTCCTCCAGCACCACCAAAGGAGAAACGCTATCGGATACGTTGCGCACGTTAGATTCGATGCACGCGGATGTGATCGTGCTCCGGCACCCTTCCTCTGGCGCTTCGGCCTACGTAGCCCAACGCACGCGCGCCGCAATTGTGAATGCCGGAGACGGCATGCATGAACACCCCACTCAGGCCCTACTAGATGCGTTCACAATCCGCACGCACAAGGGTGCAGATTTCTCGAAGCTCAAAATAGCCATCTGTGGCGATATTGCGCACAGCCGCGTCGCTCGCTCCAATGCGCTCTTGCTCACCATGTTGGGCGCCGAGGTGCGCTTGATGGGCCCGCGCACGCTGCTCCCCCATCGCGCTGAAGCTCTGGGCTGCAAAGTGTTCGACCGCTTGGAGCCCGCGATTGAAGGCGTAGATGTGGTGATGATGCTGCGCATTCAACAAGAGCGCCTAGCCGGTGCCTCATTTTCCACGCTGCGCGAGTATTCGCGAGTATTCGGCTTGAATGCGCGTCGCTTAGAGCTGGCGGCAAAGGGCGCCATCGTGATGCACCCCGGCCCCATGAATCGCGGCGTAGAAATCTCCGAAGAGGTGGCGGATGGTTCGCACAGCGTGATTTTGGGCCAAGTTGAATCTGGAGTTGCTGTACGTATGGCCGTGCTTTACCGCTGCGCGAGTGAACCGGAACAGCCGTTTGAAGGTTAGCGGTTGGTTGGTGGGAACGCCCCGGTTCGATAACCCGACCGTCTTCGTGCGAATCCCAGCAGCACCATCAATGCGAGAACCCACCGTGTGCGTTGTGGCTTGGCACCTGGACCCGTTACGCAGCCTTGGCGTCCGTTCGAAGCACACCCTAACACACCGGCTTTTTCCTCTCGCCTGAGTGGATACAGGACACAAAGCGCCAATGCCTCATCAGTTGGCAATTTTACCGGCGCGTTCGCAAGGATCCCCTTCAACTCATAGCTTGGAAACATGAGGGCTTCGCGCGCAGAAGCGGGCGCTTTTTCGCAGCGCACCAGGGGATCGCCAGTGCTGGCATTTAGCGGTAAGATCTCGGAACCGTCGTCGCAGTTGTGAGCGAGGCCCAACGCATGCCCCAGCTCATGTGTTAGCGGGCACATAAAACGGCGCAAATGTGAGCGCGTCTAGTTGGGGTTCCGCTGTTTTGTGTGGGCGCGTTCCTTGGCTTCTTTGGCGCGATAGCTCTGGCCTTCGATGGGGATAACCTCGCAACGGTGGATGAGGCG
>JANRKO010000042.1:0-24512 GCA_033763455.1 Polyangiaceae bacterium | reverse complement strand
CGCATCGGAGTGCCGTTTCTTTCGAGCGTTCTTGGAGGAACCCCGAGAAAACACGCACTCCGATGCTTTTATTTCCATCATTAACCATCAAGAACAGCTTTATTTTCGAGCTCTTGCCGTTTCTGGATGAGAACTAATTAGACCATCGCCATTGAGGTCGAGTGCCGGATTGGTCGAAGGGTTGGTAACGTCCTGAATGATGGTTCGTCCATTCGACGCGAGCAAGAGATCGCGAAGACGCCGAAAATCCCGCATATCGACGATGCCATCTGATTCCTCGGTGAACGACGCCACATCTGCTTTGGTGCCAGTAGCGGTGACGTGGGAAAAAGCGGGGCCGTAGGCAACGCGCGTAAAGCCATCTCGCGTAGCATCGTTCATGTCCGCGAGCATGCGGCCAATCGTGTTTCCCCCAGCAACCTTGTCCACTGCGCGCAGTGAACGCGCTAGATCGAGAGCTCGATCCGTCTGCGAAGACACCACAAGTTTCGGAAACGGTGCGCCTTCGTCGACCAGGATTTTTCGAACCTGCTGATTCGTCAATTCGGGCTTAGCAGCAGCGATGAAGGCTGCCGCGCCGACAACCATTGGTGCGGAAAAGGAGGTACCGGATTCGTCCTGCACGGTGGAAAGCGAGCCACCCCCTGCCAAAGATTGGATCTTCTCTCCGGGAGCGAACAGGCCGCGACCAGGCACAGTGACCAAATTGCTGAAGCTGGAACGCCGGAGCACGGGCACGCTGATACCGGGTTCATTCTTGGGGCCAATGGACTCGGCCACGATCATGTGAGGCGCCACTGCAGGTATCTTTATCGCTGCGTAGGCCATTGGACTTGACCAATGTGCGGGGAAATCACCCAAGCCTCCTCGGGGGGTTCCGGCGATGCAGCCTTGAAGCTCTTCGGGTCCGGAATCGTTGCCGGCGCCGACGACGAAGAGGACCGGGCGAGGTTTCTTGTTGAAGGTTTGAAGGGCGGCAACCGCGTCGGCAAAAGCTTTGCCAGCCTTTTCAATGCTGGCACGCAAAGCCGCCGCGTCGCAGGTGCTGCTCGGATGCGGGCCGTCGGTTTCGGTGATCAAGCCCGGATCGCAGCGATACTGTCCTGCTATGTTGCCTGGTCGTGTCAACGCCCCCGTGGAGTCAAAGCATTGCTTACCAAGATTGAGGCTGAGCGATATGTTCACCACGCGACTCGACGATTGCGGGTCCAGCGCGGCGCGAACCATCGTGTCCACCATTCCTGCGAGTTGCACCGGCTTCAGCTGAGAAATCACGCCCGCCCCCGTGATCGTAGCGAACGGCGTCACGCCATCGATGTAGCGCCCGTTCCCCCATCTGGCCCCAATGATCCCGGCGGTCGCCGTCCCGTGGCTGGTCTCGGCAACGACAGGATCATTATCCTGGTACACTCCGGGACTTACCACCAAGTTACCGCCTTGATCGAACGTCACTTGTTTTGCGAGGGTGAGAATTCCTTGGAGATCCTCGTGGCGCTGAAAGCCGGAATCCACCACGATTACTGGAACGGATGCTGCCCGCTTCCTGAGTGCAGCGTTCGCGTTCCACGCCAAGGGCGCGCGAATATAGCGAAGGCCCCAATTGCCTGTGGTTCCAGGCCGGTCCGCTCCGCCCCACGTCCAGGGTAGGCCCGGTGAGGGCGCGGGATACGTTCGGGGGCGCGGAACTGCAGATTCTTGAAGAAGCATATCGTAGCTGACCGCCGAAACTGCTGGATGCGAACCGATCGCAGCCTGAGCCTCTGCTAACGCAGCGAAATCTTCCTCCCAAGGGAACTCCAGAACCACCAGCGCTACCTCGGAGATCGCACCTACTATCCGCCCCCCCGACAGCCCCTCAATGGCCCTAATGTCATCCATGTTGGCGTCATCTTTCAACGAAAGCAGCAGATGCCGTTTGCCGATTTCCAACCCGAAAGTCGGATGCGGAGCGAATTCCGATGCTCCATACGACGGAAAGGGCAACGCCGGGATACGCCTAGATACACCTCGGCTAACGCACGGGGACACCTCCTCGAGCTGGGCTCGAACTTCCGTACGCGGCTGATAGCTATCTCCGTTGTCGACATGCAGCTTAACAAAATCCGCAACGATCTCCGTGCCTGGACGTGCCCCACTGGTGCAGCTATCGAAAACATACTTCTGCGCAAGCGCTGTCTGCGTAGGGCCGACTGGATGGGCTTGACTGCTCGCCCCCTTGTACCGGCACTGCCCCCCGCTGCCTGCGGGATTCTTCCAGGTAAAGGTTACCCAGTGATTGCCAGATAAGCCCTCAATCACATCAACACTCGCTGGCAGCAAGAACGCCCGCTGAGTGTCGAGCCACTCGGTTGCATCCGCCCAGGAGCTCGGCGAATAACTCTTCTCGGCAACGAGCTCAACGGGGGCGCATAAGGGAGCCGCTGTTTGAAGCGAGGCTGATTGCTTCCCGAGCATCTCTTCAGGCGCCTGAGAGCAGCCGAAGCCGCACCCCATCGCAAGCACCACAGCAATCGCGAGAGCCAGTTGTTTCATTGAATTTTGATTTTCCATGACTTTCCCCTTTTTTCAAAGCTGCGCTACAGGGCTCGTACCCATCGACGTCTTTGTCATCACCAACCGTCCCGCTGGAGGGGCAAGTCACCAGCAGCAGTCTTTACCGCCGGATGGGTCTCCAGCTCCCGGTTGACGCTTTCGTAGCCTTCATCCGTTATGTTTGGCGGAAGTTCAAAGGTCACGGCATTGCCTCCCCACCCCTGCAGGGGTCGTCCCCCTGCCCGAAACGCAATACCCATCACCTCTGCATACTCGTCCTCTGTTGTCCCGTCCCAGAACCACACGTATGTGGTCGCCAGAAATGGCCTGCCGTGGGCCCCAGGACTTCTTGGCGACAACCCGTAGCTATGCTCTCTTTTGAACTCCGTAAAATAATGCATCCGTGGCGGCTCCTTGGCGCCACAGTTAACGTCCTTGACGGGCACCTTGGTCTCAAGGTGCACGGGGCAGTTGTCCGCGCCAATCCCAAAGGCACTCGACGTGACAGTGTTTCCCTCACCCAGCTGCATGTCTCCCTCACACTGCGTGAGCCGCAGAGCCCGGCCCCTTGGCTCTCCCAGATACTTGCAGCTTGCCCACAGTTCTGGGTCCTTGAACCAGGCCAATGTGATCACGCAACCTGGCACTAGCGCAACTGAGGCTTCAATCTCCTTCGGAAAACGCACCGTCACATCGCGCCGGTATCTGATCCCATCAAGACACGACTTATCAGCGCAAATACCAAGGTCAAACCCAACACATTCGTCCGCGGCCTTTGATGCAGGCGTTGGCACCTTTTCGTTCGAGTACTTCTGACGATCCGGCCATTTCTTGGGCGCTGGCCGCACCGCCGCCTGTGGCACCACCGGGCCCCCATTCCCGGAGCTCGAGGGCGTGGAGCACGACGAAAGTGAGACCAACGAAACCGGTAAGCCGCAAATGCAGATTCGCGCCAGAAAAGCCAAACGGCCCACTTGCGTCCCTCTCTCGGTCCAACTTCCCGCCACGCCTGGTTCCTAACATCGAAACTCGCCCTCACACAACTGGCATTTCGCAACGTCGTCCGAACGTCTCAAGCCTGTCGCGCCTGCGCCTTTGGCCACCAAGGGTTTTCCCCAGTTGCAACCTGGCAGCAAGAACGCCCGCTGAGTGTCGAGCCACGCGGTTGCGTCCGCCCAGGAGCTGGGTGAATAACTCTTCTCGGCAACGAGCTCAACGGGGGCGCACAAGGGAGCCGCTGTTTGAAGCGAGGCTGATTGCTTCGCGAGCATCTCTTCAGGCGCCTGAGAGCAGCCGAAGCCGCACCCCATCGCAAGCACCATAGCAAGCGTGAGAGCCCGTTGTTTCATTGAATCTTGATTTTCCATGACTTTCCATTCTTTCCAAAACTGCGGTCCAGGCGTGTACCCATGTGCCCCTTTGCCATCACCAACCGTCCCTCTGCAGAGGCACGTCACCACCACCCCCGATCACCGCCGGATGGGCCCGGAGAGCCCGGCAAACTTCTTCATAGCTATCGTTAGTTGTCGTTGGGGGAAATTCGAACCCGACGACATTGTCCCGTCCGCCGCTCAAGGGTTTCCCCCCGGCGCGCGCAGCAATCGCCAGCACTTCCGCGTACTCATTCTCCGTTGTTCCCTCCCAAAACCAAATGTCAGCGCGCACCAGAAAGGGTTCCCCATACGCCCCTGGATTGCGCGGTGAAAACCCGTAGCTAGGCTCTCTTCTGAACTCCGTAAAATGGTGCATCCGTGGCGGCTCGTTGGCGCCACAGTTAACGTCCACGAGGCGGATCTGAGGTTCGAAGTCCTCTGGGCACCCGTTCCGGCTAATCCCAAAGGCACTCGACGTTACCGTGTTTCCCTCACCCAGCTGCATGTCGCCCTCACACTCAGCCAGCCGCAGGGCCCGATCCCTCGGGTCCGCAACATACTTACAGTGTGCCCGCAGTCCTGGGTCCTTGAACCAGGGTAATGTGAGCACGCAGCCTGGCGTTGGTGCAACCGAGGCTTCGATCTCGTTGGGGAAGCGCACCGTCACCTCGCGTCGGTATTGGAGCAGATCGCTGCACGACTTGTCCGCGCAAGTACCTAGGTAAAACCAACACATTCGTCCGCGCTCTTTGAAGCCGGCGTCGGGACCTTCTCGTTCGAGTACGTCTGCCGAGCGGGCCATTTCTTGGGCGCTGGCCGCACCGCTGCCTGTGGCACCACCGGGCCTCCATTCCCAGAGCTCGACGGCGTGGAGCAAGACGAAAGTGAGGCCAACGAAACCGGTATGCCGCAAATGCAGATTCGCGCCAGAAAAGCCAAACGGCCTGCTCGCGTCCCTCTCGCTGTCCAACTACCCGCCACGGCTGGTTCCTAACATCGAAACTCGCCCTCACACAACTGGCATTTCGCAACTTCGCTCGAACGTTTCACGCCCGTCCCTAGCGTGCCTTTCGAACCCGAGGGTTTTCCCGGTTTTCCCCAGGCTCTCGGTGCCAATGTTCGCGGTGAGGTAAGTGCGTGTCGAGTGCCCATACACTCCGTTGCTTTCGACCAAATTCCCTGAAGAGTCGAAGGTAACCTGCTTTGCCAGAGTGAGAATGCCTTGGAGATCCTCATGGCGTTGAAAGCCAGCATCGACGACTATCACAGGAACGGAAGCTCCCCGCTTCCTGAGCGCCGCGTTAGCGTTCCATGCCAAGGGCGCACGAACGTAGCGGAGGCCCCAGTTGCCAACAGTTCCGGGCGGATCTGCTCGCCCCCAGCGCCAGGGCAGGCCAGGCGAGTTCGAGGGGTAAGTTCGAGCAGGCGGAGCTACCGTTTCTGCGAGCAGCATATCGTAGCTCACTGCGGACACGGCCGGATGTGAGCTCAATCCTGCGTGAGCTGCTTCCAACGCGGGGAAATCCTCGCTCCAAGGGAACTCCAGAATCACCAACGCCACTTCGGGAATCGCCCCGACGAGGTGCCCGCCTGATAGCGCTTCCAGAGCGCCAATGTCGTCGACATTGGCGCCTTCCTTTAACGAAAGCAGAAGATGCCGCTTGCCAATCTCCAAGCCCAGAGTCGGATGTGGAGCAAAGTCGGTGCCTGCATACTGAGGAAAGGGTAGGGCCGGGATGCGTCTGGATGGGCCGCGGTTAGCACAGGGAGATACCTCCCCGAGCACTGCGCGCACCCTCGTGCGCGGCTGATAGCTATCGCCATTATCAACACGAAGCTTGACGAAGTCTGCAATGATTTCCGCTCCGGGATGCGCGCCATTGGTGCAACTCTCGAACACATACTTCTTTGCAAGCGCTGTTTGCGTCGCGCCGACCGGATGCGCCTGGCTACTCCCTCCCTTGTATCGGCACTGCGCTCCACTTCCTGCGGGGTTCTTCCAGCTCAAGGTTATCCAGTCTGTGGGTTTCTCATAGCGTTCTCATTTCTCAACTAGTCGATCAAACGCGCCAACGCGGCAGAAGGCGAATTCCTTGATTACCAACCCAACCTCGTGAATTTCACATCCCCAAGAACGCCGCTGACGGCGGGGTGCGCCCACAAGGCTCTGTAGATTCTATCGTAGCCCTCGTCTGTGATTGTGGGAGGAAACTCGAAATGGACGTCATTCCCTCCCACGCCTAAGTTGGCGCCCTCGAATGGCCTTCCGCCCGCCCGCGCAGCCATGCGCAGCACTTCTGCGTACTCATCCTCAGTCGTCCCCTCCCAGAACCGAACCTGAGCGCGGACCAAGAACGGTTGCCCATTAGCGCCAGGACTCTTTGGAGAAAGCCCGTAGGTATGGGCCCTCTTGAACTCCCTAAAATGGTGCATTTTCGGCGGCGCCTTACCGCCACAGTTGACGTCTACCAGGGGCACCTTAATCGCAAGGTCCACGGGACAGTTGTCTGTGCCAATCCCGAAGGTACTTGACGTTACCGTGTTTTCCTCGCCCAACCGCATGTCGCCCCCACACTGGGTCAGCCGCAGGGCTCGGTCCTTTGGCTCTGTCACATATTTGCAGCTTGCCCACAGTTCTGGGTCCTTGAACCAGGCCAATGCGATCACGCAACCAGGCACTAGCGCAACTGAGGCTTCAATCTGCGGGGGGAAACGCACCGTCACCTGCCGCCGGTAGCGAATCCCATCAACGCACGACCCATCAGCGCAAATACCAAGGTCAAAACCAACACATTCGTCCGCGGCCTTTGATGCAGGGGTCGGCACCTTCTCGTCCGAGCGAGTCTGTGCAGGGGGCGCTTGCTTGGGCATTGGCTGAGCGGGTACCTGCGGCACAACTGCTCCCGCGCTTCCGGAGTTCACAGGAGTTGAGCAAGATAAAAGTGAGATCAACGAAACTTGCGAGCTGCAAATGAAGGTTCGTGCCCGAACTGCGATACGGCTCGCCATCACCCCGCTAGCTTTCCTGTATCCCACCACGCTCGTTTCCTAGCATCACTGTTTGCCCTCGCGCAACGCGCATTTCGCAACTTCGCTCGAACGTTTCACGCCCGTCCTTAGCGTGCCTTTCGAACCCGAGGGTTTTCCCGGTTTTCCCCAGACCCTCGGTACCAATGTGCGCGGTGAGGTAGGTGCGCAGGGCCGGAGAGTTCGAGGAGTAAGTTTGAGCTTGCGGCGCTACCGTTCCTGCCAGCAGCACATCGTAGTTCACTGCTGACACAGTCGGATGTTGTATCCTTCCGCCATGTGCCGCGCCGCGTTCTGCCTTAGCGCCTTGCTTGGGCTTCTCTTGTTACTCGCTCCTTTGTTGAAGGCGCAGCAATTGGACCAATGCGCCGTTCCTCGCGAAATAGTCGGTCGGCTCGAGTCCACCGGCGACATTGCTTCGCTGTTTCAGATTTACTCAGGGCAGCCCGAGAAGTGCGCAACAATACCAGCTTGGGCCATTCAGCGTCTTCAGTATGAGTTGGCGATCTCAGATGTTAGGGGCGCTCAGAGGACGGCTAGCAAATTGGCTAATTTGCTAGCGGGTCAAACATTGGCCGATGCGCAGATGGAGAGCCTGCTGGCTTTGCCACGTAAGGCTCTCCATGTTAGAGCTCATCTCTGGGGCGGCGCGTTCCAGATGGACGAGTTCTTTCCCACGCCCCACTGGAGTACGGCCGTTCCAGCCGCCCAACCTGCGCGATTACCTGAAGGGAATCGATCCGAAGACCCCAACCTTCATCCGCATCCGCGGTGAAGTTAAGGCCGACCCCCTGGCTACCGTTCACCCGACATCGTCACACTGGGTCTTCGCTTGCCGCCGGGCTTTTGATGCGAGCGTTGGCACCCTCTCATCCGAGTGGGTCTGTGCAGGGGGATGCTTGCCTGGGCGCTGGCTAACCGCGGCATCCGCCCGCTGGCTTGGCGAATAACTCTTTCGTGCACTCTATTGAGCGGTCCCCCCGGACCCCCTCAGCGCAGACCGTAAATCAATAGCTGATTGACCTTGGCCGCGCAGATGAAATCATTCTCCGTGAGGCCACGGGCCGCGTGCGTGGTGTAGCGCACAGTGCAGGCGCTGAACCCCACCTCTAGATCGGGGTGGTGATCTTCTCGATGGGCTACCCACGCGATCGCGTTCACGAATGCCATCGTTTCGTAGTAGTTGTTGAATTCGAAGCGGCGGGAGATCCAGTGTCCGTCCGCTGAGAGCTCCCAGCCGGGTATGCGGGCCAAAAATTCTTGTGCTTTCTCGGGAGATAGCGCGGGCACTCCACCCTCACAAGGAACGCAGCGGCGAGCGGTGAGATCAGTCATCTAAGGTTGATACAACGGACGCCGCCGAAGTCCACCGCCCCGCTCGCAGGCTGGAGAACTCAGACTCTATTCCGAGGGAGCACCCGCAGCCGCGACGGTGGATTCTTCATCCCAATTGGGCTGACTAGGATCCGCCTGCGGAGCGGGCTCACTGAGTGCAGCCGGCTTGGCAGGAGGAGCCATCGGCGCTTCAGGGCGACACACGATGTCGTAGCGCTCGCGACTTATCCAGCCCGTGCTTCCTGTGATCCATTCGCGGCGAAGCTGCTTTAGGTCGTACGGGCCCCCGCACAGCTCCTCAGCCTTCTTCTGGCACTGGGTATACGCCGTTACTGCGACCGTTTGCTCTGCATCCCGGCGACTCTGGCTGCTCGTGCACGTCGTCTGGTAGTGCCCCTCACCCAACTTCACGAGGCCCTGCCGTGCACACCCAAGCAGCAGCAACCCGCCCAACCCAATCCACCATTTGCCCTTCATGCAGTTGACTTACAGCGTTGGCTTTCGGTTGAGAACCCTTGGTTTGCTACGACTTTATGGGCAGCCAGGATGTCCACGGGCCGTAACGCACAGCACGTTCGGCCCGGCGGTAAGCACCACCGCCTCGCACCCGCGCCAGCCCGGTGTTCGTGATCCACCCCACAGGCACGCAAACTTTGCGCCGCTTCGCTTCCCGCCGCAAGTATTGCGCAACCAATTGCCCGTGAACGCAAAAAACTCACCTGGCACACACCCTGCACCACCGTGCGCCATGACCAAACCCATCCCGACGATTCAGAAATATATGACCACGAGCCCCCACACGATCGGGGTGGATCAACCGATGAGCGAAGCGCACAACATGATGCGCCGTCACCACATTCGACACCTCCCTGTGCTCTCGGGCGGGCGCATCGTGGGAATTGTGTCAGCGGGGGACCTTCATTTAGTGGAGACGCTTGCCGACGTTGACCCGAATACGGTGCTGGTGGAGGACGCGATGACTCAAGAGCCTTATTGTGTTTCTCCCGAAACACCGCTCGATGAGGTGGTGACGACAATGGCGGCTCAGAAGTATGGCTGCGCCATCGTGGCCCAGAATCACAAAGTGGTGGGCATCTTCACCACCGTGGACGTGTGTACGGCCTTTGCGGAACTCCTTCACACTCGCCTCTCTAAATAGCAAATAGCCAAAAGGCACTCGAAGTGGGTGCCTTTCGTTACCTTGGTTCGATGGCGCACTCCAAAAAGAGCGCGCCATCTTCCACCCGCCTAACTACTCGGCGGCCGCGGCCTCCATGTTCTTGGGTAGGTGTGCCACCGCGTCTTCCGGGTACGCCAGCACGCCCATCTCAGGAATATCCAAGCCGCCAATCTCATCTTCAGCGGAAACGCGGTTTCCTATAATCTTGCCAATGACGAAGAACGCTCCGGCCGTTAAAGCACCCACGTAGAGAACGTTCACAAAAATACCGATGAGCTCGGCCACCAGCTGACCTGAATCACCATAGAAGAGCCCGGTTACTTTCCCTGGCACGCCATTGAGGCCATCGCCGTAGGTTCCATTCGAGAAAAGACCGAGTGCGATGATGCCCCAGGCGCCGTTTACGCCGTGGACCGCTCCGGCGCCTACCGGATCGTCAATCTTGAGCGTTTGTTCGATAAACAACGCCGCCACCACCACCAGGACGCCCGCAATAGCGCCGATAATCAACGCCGAACTAGCACTCACGAAGGCACAAGGCGCCGTAATCGCCACGAGCCCGGCTAACATCCCATTGGCAAGCCAAGTGGGGTCGGGGCGGCCATAGCGAAACCACACGTACGCTCCAGCTGCTGCAGCGCCTGAGGCCGACGCAAGCATCGTGTTCACTGCCACCACTGCGATGCGGGTATCCGTCCCCGCCAAGGTTGAGCCAGAGTTGAACCCGAACCAACCAAAAGCGAGCACGAAGGTTCCAAGCAGGGCCATGGGGATGTTGTGGCCAGGAATGGCGTTCGGCGACCCATCTTTGTTGAATTTCCCAATGCGCGGGCCAAGCATCTTTGCGCCCACGAGAGCGGCAACGCCGCCTGTTAGGTGCACCACTGAGGAGCCCGCGAAATCCACGTGCCCGTGTCCAAGGCCAAAGTTGCTGCCCAACGTGGCCAACCACCCCCCGCCCCAAACCCAGTTGGCGTAGACAGGGTAAATAATGGTCGATATCACGAGTGTGAATAATACGAAGGACGAGAACTTCCAGCGTTCAGCCATAGAACCGGTGGGGATGGTGCAGGTGGTATCCATGAACACCATCTGGAACAGGAACATGGTGGCCACCGCGGGCGTGAAGCTTTCAACCGGAAGGAAAAACCCGGACCAGCCAAGAATACCCAGCGTTTTGCCGGCAACCTCTATCGTAAGTTCATTGTTCAAGGTGGCGTCGCCACCGAAAGTGGCCATAGCGCCCACGCCGCCCATCTGCAAGCCAACGCCAATGGCCCAAAAGCCAATAATGCCGATCGCGTAGACCAAGAAATTCATGGCCATCACGTGAGCTGCGTTTTTTTTGCGGCACAAGCCTGTTTCAACGAGCGCGAACCCTGCCTGCATGAACATCACCAGAAATCCGCATACGAGCGTCCAAACAATGTTTGATGCCGTCGCCAAGTCTCCGACACTAGTCTTAAGTTCAGCTAATTGCTTAGCGATATCAGTTAACTGCGGATCTGTCATAAGTTACCTCCGGCAGACGCTCGTGTACTCGGCGGCGCGTGTCCAGCCTATTTCAATAGGCTTTCATCTGGGAACGGATCACACATTCCCGAATAGGACGTTTGCAAGATCCCAAACGCGCCCTCCACAATCTAACGGTGAAAGCAGGAACGCGAGCGCGGGCTTACGCCGATGAAACGGGCCTACCGCGATAGTACCTTTGCACAGGCACACTCGACCCCAGAGTGCTCTGGGCCGACGGTGTAGCCTCCCCGGTGAGGCTGCGCGCTGTGGCAGGGCCCGCGGAGGTTCCTACGGCAGGAGCCGACGCCAAAACTCCGGAGAGGTCGGCCCGCGCGAGCGCCTTGGCTGCAAGATTCAGAGCCATTTTCAGCTGCGCCATATTGATCGCGTGTTCGGCCACGGCCACGATGGATATCTCGGGCAAAGGCCTCAAAATGAGTTTGTGGTCAGCGTAGCGAATCACTACATTCGCGGACGCACCGTCACTGCTTAACGTCTCTCGCAGACGCGTAATCCGCGGACCCACCTCGGCTAGCCCTTCAGAGGTGAACATCGCGGGGAGGTCCCGAAGCAGCACAGCACCATCTTCCGAAAGTACAAAGCTGCCAACAAGCCCCTCCACGTCACGCAAGCCGTGCAAACTTTCGCTGAAGTTCGACATCTAGAGCCCCACCCGCCGGCGCAAGCCAGTAAGATCTGCCTGCGGAAGCGCCTCAAGTGCGGCCATACCGCCATTCTCCTCTAAGTAGAGGATCCCCGCTCGATCAGGGAGCGTCCACTCGAGCCCACGGAACCCATCCATCCCCAAAAGATCTCCGATGACATGCGCCATGCGCGCCGCATACGCGGAAGCCTCTGCAAACCCTTCTGGATCTTCTTCACCACGCGCCACCACAACTTCGCCCCGAGCGTTCAGACGCGTGGCACGAATGACCTTTTGGCGTTTGCGCTCGGCCACGGCGAGCATTTCCGGTTCATCGGCGCTTAGAAACTCAGCATCGTCGAGCTCTGTCACGTTTGATCCCTCGCTTGCACCTTCGTCAGACCTCTGAGCCGCAAGCATCAACAATTCCTGCCACTTCTTCGCAATGGTGCGTTGGTCGGAAAGGCGCAAGCTGCAAGGCTCCACCGAGCCGTACTGCCAACTCAAAATCTCGAGCGCTGCTGCTTCTCCGCGAAGCGCGCGCGTCATAGCGTGCACCACCTGCCCGCCGGAAAACATTAGGTATCCAGAATTCTTACCGGAAACAATCCTTAGCGAGCGTGCTGATCCTGCCAAACACTCCATCTGGATCAGATCAGGGAGCGTAACGTGCTTGAGCTTCGCATCAAAGCCAACCTGGCGTACGCCTGAATCTTGCCCACGAGTGCCGGACTCGGCATTGAGAGAAGCTAACGTTTTCGTGGTCATAGCCAGAAGCTAATCTCCGCCTATCGCTTGGCACAAGCAAGCAGATAGTGCTTGTTTCTTCATGCGAATCCATTCCGCAATGTAGCCGAAACAAAGCGGACCTCGGGAGGCCGCCCCGGCCATACCTCGCAACTCACCTGGGCTGAACGCCTGTTTCGCCGCGGAACCTGCACTCTTCGGGCATCGCGCCCTGCCTTTGCTAAGTTGCCACACCTTTGCCACCGCCCCGCCCATGTTGACTCCCACGTTCAGCCGACCCACGCCCAGACTCGTTGATGCTCCATTCATATTAACGTTTTGGCTGCTACTGCCAGCTTCCGGTTGCGAACAACAGCGGCCACCTTCGGAAGCCAAAGTAGTCAGCGGCGCTATGCCAACGGCGCCCTTGCCGAGACCTCGCCCCAAGGCGCCCCCTGGGCCGCTAGAGGTGCCCAACTCCCAGTTGCCCCCCGACGTGGACGTAGTGCTCAAACACAAGTGCCGGCGTTGCCACACAACCCCACCGGCTAACGGCGCTCCTTTCCCCCTCCTCACGTGGGAAGATACTCAGAAGCTCCGCTACCAGAGTCCTATCTGGAAGTTCATAGGGTCCACTGTAAAATCCGGCTTCATGCCGTACCGAATCCCACTCGATCCGCCTGTGGAACGCTTGACGGAAAATGAGAAGAAGATCTTGCTTGATTGGGTGCAAATGGGTGCGCCCAGGGCGACCTTTGGACCCGACTTGGACCCGGGCAGTGCCGGAGCTGGGACACTACCACCCAGGAAAACCACACTCTGAGGCAACTCCCCACGGTCACTTGCATGGCGCACCTTCGCTAGCCGAAAGCCCAGTAGCAGAGCATACTCCAGGCCATGAAAAAGGCCTGGCTTGGTGCCGCATTGCTCGGTTGTTTGAGTTTTGGTTGCGGACGCGAAGAACTCAAGATGCAAAGCAAAGTCCCTTCCACCGCAACTCCGGACGATAACGCAGCCGTTGCCAGCGCAGCGCCGACAACTCCCGAGGGGCCTCCGCCGCCAACCAAAGTTGGCCCCATCACCGATACTCACATTCACCTGTTCACGCTGCCGCGTAGCCAGCCTCCAATGAGTGATAACGGAACCTTTCCGGGAAGTTCTCCGTCGTGGTTGTCCATGACCTCAATGGTCCCCGATTACGAGAGTAGCGCCGGGGGAGCATGGGTCGATAGCATGGTTGTGATTGAAGCGGTGGTGGGCGTGCCACCATCAAAAATGATTTCTGCCAATCAATGGATGCTGGACCAAGTACAAGCTGAGCCCAAGCTACTTTCGGTAGTTGGTGGTCTGGATGTTTTGCAGGCACCCGCTGCATTCAAGACGCAGCTGGACGCGTTGGCTGTGGACAAGCATTTCGTTGGCCTGCGCATCGGCGGAGGGGATCTGATCACACGCGGACAAATAAAGGCCAATGCCCTGGCCAACCTCACCGAGCTCGGAGCACGCGGCATGATGGTGGACACGCTCGACACCAGCGGCACCCAGGTGGCGCAGCTCGCCAAGGCTGTGCCCACGCTACGCTTCGTGATCGACCATTTGGCTCAAAAATCTTACGACTTTGACGTCCCCAATGATTGGAAGGCGAACCTCGCCGCTGCGGCAGCGCAGCCCAACGTTTACCTGAAGCTCTCTGACACAGGCCGCTTGAATCAGGGCAACCGCAAGGACGGTTGGAGTACACCGTACCCGAGCTCCGCAGATCCGGCGGACTATGCACCCGTATTTGAAGCAGCATGGAGCGCTTTTGGGGAAGATCGCCTGATGTTCGGCTCGAATTGGCCGGTAAGCAAGGTGGCCGGGGATTTCCAAACGCAGATCTTGGTCTTGGAAGCCTTTCTCAAAGACAAGGGCGAGGAGGCGCGGAACAAGGTAATGAACGACAATGCTCTCAAGATCTACGGGCCCCGCCCCTGATGCTGCACCCGGCAGTCTTCTTGCGCTCCGTTTTGACAATTGTCTTGTAAATCGCCTTCCGGCTGATCCCAATCCCCAAAACACACGCCGCGCCGTTTACGGGGCGTGTTATTCGCGCGTGGAGCCCACGTCTGTTCGCGCTCCAAGCCTCGTAGCTTATTCCAAAGACATGGCTCGGCGCCTCGGCTTGAGCCCTGCCGAGTGTGCCTCAGAGCAGTTTCTAAAGGTCTTCTCCGGAAACGAAACCTTGCCCCCGATGGCCCCGCACGCAGCTTGCTACGGCGGGCACCAATTTGGCAGTTGGGCAGGGCAACTGGGAGATGGCCGAGCCATAAGCCTAGGGGAGGTGGTGAACGCTGACGGTGAACGCTGGGAGCTTCAATTAAAAGGTGCGGGCCCAACCCCTTACTCTCGAAAGGGCGATGGCCGAGCTGTGTTACGTTCAAGCTTGCGCGAGTTCTTGTGCAGCGAGGCCATGCACCACCTCGGCATTCCGACCACGCGAGCCCTCTCTCTAGTGTTAACCGGAGAAGGTGTTGAGCGTGATATGTTCTACGACGGCCACCCGCGCGTGGAGCCGGGCGCCATTGTTTGCCGCACTTCGCCTTCGTTCCTGCGTTTTGGAAATTTCGAGCTCCCCGCACACCGCAACGATGTGGCCCTCCTCAAGCAATGGGTAGATTTCGCGATACAGCGTGATTTTCCCGAGCTCGGCCCGCCAACGCCCGAAGCCTGCATCGCTTGGCTTACGGCTATCGCAGAACGCACCGCTCGGCTTGTCGTACATTGGATGCGCGTGGGCTTCGTGCATGGCGTGATGAATACGGACAACATGTCCATCCTCGGGCTCACGATTGATTATGGGCCGTACGGTTGGCTCGATGAGTACAATCCTGCTTTTACGCCCAACACCACCGACTCTCAAGGTCGTAGATATCGCTTTGAGAACCAGCCGCGCGTGGCCCTTTGGAACCTCGTGCGGCTCGCCAATGCACTCGAAAAGCTTGGCTTGCCCAGCGAAGACCTAAACCACGCGGTCTCTGCATACGCTGACACGTTCAACCGCGAATATCCAAGTATGCAGGCAAAGAAATTGGGGCTTGCTTTCGCCAACTCGGACGCCGACGACACCGAGCTTGAGCAGCTCCTCGTAGAGCTGCAAGAGCTACTTCTGGAGGTCGAAACCGACCACACGCTGTTCTTCCGCTCACTGGCAGCGGTTCTTCCCGCTTCGGGCCGAACAATCTCCCTCACTTCCCCTTCCGATTCGGCATCGCCGGAAGGCCTATTGCGGCCCATCCTCAAGGCATTTTACGCCCCAGACGCTCTCCCGCCAGAGTACGTCCGCAAGCTGAGCCACTGGCTCCTACGCTATGAAAACCTCTGCCGAAACGCACCTAGCTCACGTGCCGAACAAATTGCCACGATGAACGCGGTGAACCCGAGCATTATCCCCCGCAACTACCTCGCACAGGAGGCCATCCGAGCTGCGGAGACGGGTGATTTCACCGAGCTTCATGCACTCGCTTCCGCGCTCACTACACCCTATGCCGCGGAACACGAAGGCACTCGGCTCGCCGCCAAGCGGCCCGAATGGGCACGGCACCAGCCGGGTTGCTCCATGCTTTCGTGCAGCTCGTAAGCGAGTGGACGCCACCTAGCTTTAGAGCGACGCTTGCTTTGGCGGGCGGTGCTGGGCGCGGTAGGCGCTGGGCTCAACCCCTGTGTGCCGCCTGTAGAGGCGCGCAAAGTAGTTGGGATCATCAATACCCACCATTGAGGCGACCTCTTTGACGGGCACCTCTGTATCGCGGAGCACTTGCGAGGCCTTCTTCAACCGCAAATCAATCACGTAATTGAGCGGGGACACTCCAAAACACTCGTGAAAACAGCGCCCGAGCGTACTTTGCGACATGTGCGCACGGCGCGCGAGCTCAACCACCGTGAGGGGCTCGGTGAAATGCCGATCTATCCATTCCAACAAGCGTGAAAGACGAAGCAGCGCTTGCGACGAAGGTGAACTCATGCGGCTGTAGGCGCGAGAAAGCTCCACTAGCATTCCAAAGAACAGACCGGTAATCGCCACTTCGAACCCAGGCTTCTTCCCCACCACCTCGGAATGTATCTCCGTGGAGGCGTGCTCCACGCGCCTAAGCGGCGCTTCATCCAAACGCAGGCGACTCTCAAAATCGTGCCTTGCCCGAACCTCGGGCTCAAGTGCAAACAGCGCGTGATACCCTGGCATCTGCCGCAGCTGATGTTCGGGAAGCAGCAGGCGCTCTGGATCAAACAACACGTTGATAAGCTCCAAGGCTTCGCAATCCGAGTAGCCGTGGAGACGATTTTTGGGGATGACAAAAACATCACCCCGCGTCACCTCGAAGCACTCACCCTCCAAGAGGTGCTTGCCCTTACCCCCGGTGATGATCACCAATTCGGCGTATCCCCAGTGTTGGTGGAGCTCTATGGGCTCCTGCCGAACGGGGAAAGCCGTTAGCGGAAAACCCACAAGGCTAGCATGGTGGAACTCCCATGAAGGCATCGGAATCCAAGCTTAGCACAGGAGCCGCGAGAATGGTTTGCTGAGCACGTCCGTGTCCGGTATTCAGGGGCGCCGTTCTGTCAGCGGGCCCCCGCCCCACTTTCCGTCAAACATCCACCAGGAGCTTACGAGCCATGCCTATTCGAGTCACAGTCTGGAACGAAAATGTACACGAACAAGAGATGCCTGAGGTTCGAGAGATATACCCCACCGGCATTCACGGCTGCATCGCTGAGTCGTTGCGGCGGGATCCTGGCCTTCAGGTGCGTACCGCAACGCTCGAACAGCCCGAACACGGGCTGACCGAGGAAGTGCTTGAAAATACGGATGTTCTGTTCTGGTGGAGCCACGGAGCTCACGACAAAGTTGAGGACGCAATCGTCGATCGAGTGCAGAAACGCGTGCTCGAGGGCATGGGTCTCATCCCGCTACACAGCTCGCATTATGCCAAGATCTTCAAGCGGCTGCTCGGAACGAGCTGTTCCATTATCTGGCGCGTGGCCGATGAGCGGGAGCGGCTGTGGGTGGTTAACCCGGGTCACCCAATCGCTCGTGGAATTGAGCGATTCATCGAAATCGAAAAAGAGGAAATGTACGGAGAGCCGTTTGGCATCCCGACGCCGGACGAGGAAGTCTTCATCTCGTGGTTCGAAGGTGGTGAAGTGTTCCGATCGGGTTGCTGCTTCCGGCGCGGCGCCGGCAAGATTTTTTACTTTCGGCCGGGTCACGAAACGTTCCCCACGTTCCACCACCCCGGTGTTCAGCAGGTCCTCCTGAACGCCGCCAAATGGGCCGCCCCCGACGGGCCTCGCTGGATCGACACCTGCCCCATGGTGACCCCTGAGGAAACGCGCGAGAAGATCGGCCGCCCCTGGCCGTGATTGCTTCGTAGCCCGCGGAATCAACCCTGTCGGTTCATCCCATAGTAATCACCCTCAGCATATTGTTGGGTTCAACCGACAGGGACAAGCCAGCTCTCGCTAGGCTTCGGTGTGGAACGGGAAACTCCCTGCCGGTTATTCACGCTCCGGACTCGCAACGTAAGCACGCTGCGTTTACGCGACAATGTCTTTTAGCGCACCACGACACAACATCGGATCACCAAACGTTGTGTCTGGCACACCGTACGCGTTGAGCAGGGTAACCAGCAAATCATTGATCACGCGGTAAGAGCCGCCGTCGAAGTTGGCGCCGTTATCCAGGCGAAGGTGCCGGCCCATCCTAAAGTACTTGTTCACGTTACCAATTAACACCAAGGGAATGTTAATGCTGGCATGATAGTTCCCTTGGGACATGTTGGTGGTCCAGAGCAGTAGTGTGTTGTCAAACACTCCGTGGCGCTTCAGAGCGTCCTGCAGATTGAAAACCTGCTCGGTGTTCCAATCGCACATGGCAATGAAATTGTTCACGTCTTCCGTCCAGCTCATAGACGTGGGGTCCATAGGATCCGCCTGGTAAGGCGCCTGCCCAGGCTCCAACCAAATGTGGGAAAGATCGTGCCAGCGCCCGCGCTGATTGGGCAACCATGTGAACACCAGGTTATTGCCCTCCGTGCACATCTGGAATGTGATGATGCGGGTGAGGTCACAGGCAAACGCCATAGCCATCAACTCGATCATATCTTTGGTCATGTTCGGTTGCTCAGCTAGATACGAGTCGTTGTTCCCTGAATCGGGATTGACGGAGTAATCGAGCTTCAGCCCGGAGGGCGTCATGCAGCCGATGGTGGGAGCCGCGGAAACAGAAATTCGCTCTTCAACGCTACGAAATGCGGTGAGGTATTGGTCGAGCTTTTCTTGATCGAGCCGACTCAGCTGCGTGCGAAGCGCGGTGGCTTGCCCAATCGCCGCATCCAACACGGACTTTTGCTGTGCGTGCAGCATCTCAGCACTCATGGGGTTCATGGCCCCAGGCTGCGTGGAGGCCCCATTGGGAAAAAGCTTGTTGAAGAGGTTCCTCGGGTTATCCTCCGCAGGTGCTGCCTGGCCTTTTGCGGTCCAAGAGACAGCCCCCTTGCTCCCGGTGAAGTTATTCATCACCCCCACTTGCAGGTTGGGGTAACGCATCGTTTTGTCGAAGCCCAGTTTCTGCGCCATGTAGTGATCGAGCGAAATGCCGCCGCCCGTCTGCTCCGTGGACGACTGTTCGACTGGCTCATAGCCGTTCAGAATGGAGCAATAGCCGTCATGGTTGTTGCCGGCGTTTTGCAGCCCTTCGAGAATCAGGATTTCTTTTTTGATCGGTTCAAGCTTCTTCAGAATCGCCGAAAGCTGAGGGTCAGGGTTGTCCAGAAATCCGTCACCCGAGCGAGGCCAAAGATCGATCTTCCCGGAGTTGACGTCATATTGCGATTTGCCGGGCTCCGGCGGCCAGAACGCGTCCGCAAACATCGAAAAGGGTTGATGGTAGGTGATGAAGCGAGCAGGCGCTGCAGCCTGCGCTTTCGCAACGCGCATACCCTCAAGCAAGGGCAAGCCAATCATGCAGCCTGCGCCGCCTCTCAGAACGGTTCGACGCGTAAGTTTGGTGGGCATCAGATCTCCAGGAATGGCGTGCGTTGGTGGTACGAAACGCTGACCCGAATAGTATGGTGCCCCCGCTCTAGGCCGCCAATCACTGATTTAGCGCAACAATTGTGCTGTGAGATCGCGCTTGGACTGGAATGATCACGAACGGACGGTGTCTACAAGTTCTCAGGAAGAGGTTGGCCAAGGTGGGGTATTTTGGCTCCTGAACGACGGCACGCTCACCGTCACCGCGTCGCGCAAGCCTGGAGTTACTGACACTCGGATGTTCCAGGAGGGACCCCACCGTGCAACTTTGCAGGCTCCGCAAAACGCAAGCTTTGCAGGCCGCAAAACTCAGAGGGAGCCAGCTAACGAAGGCGCCAAGCTGCGACGAAAACGCGCGCGATACTCCGTGGGCTCCACCCCAGCGTGCTGGCGGAAACGTCGAGCGAAATAGTTGGCGTCCAATATCCCAACCGATGGCGCGATCTCTTTTACCTTGGCTTCTGTGTCGCGTAACAGCACCTGTGCTTTTGTCATGCGAAGATGCAAGAGGTAGCTAAACGGTGACATTCCAAAACAACGCCTGAAGCAACGCTGCATCGTACTCTGCGACATCTCCGAAACCGCTACGATGTCTTCCAGGGCCACGGGCCCCTCAAAGTGCTCATCGAGCCACGCGAGCACAGGCGAAATCCTCACCAAAGACTCACACAAGGGCGACGCTTGTTTGGCATAGAGGCGCGCTAAGTCCACCACGAGCGCGGCGAATAAGCTTTCACTTAGAGCCTCAAACCCGGGCTCCTTGTCTTCAAGTTCTCGTTCCAGGCGCGAAAGCATCTCAACAATGCGAGGCAAAACATCCGGCATGAGCCTAAGGCGCGCGTCAAGCCCGTGCCGTGTGCGCAGCCTTGGCTCGAATTCAAAAAATGCTCTGCACCCCGGAATTTCACCAAGGCCCGACGTGAACTTTAGGGCGTGTTGAGCGTCGAAACGGACGCGAATGAGATTCAAATTCGGATCATCCAGACCTGAAACAGGCGACTCGGGAGAAACCAAAAAAACATCACCTGCGCTCAACCGGACCGCTTGCCCCTCCACTAAACACCGCGCGTTGCCCGCCACTACCAGCACCAGATCTGCGCTCTTCAACGGCTTTGCGGCAATTACCCGGACACTCGGAAGCAACATAAGACGCTGGGCTCCTAGAGCCGACTCGTGTGTGATATCGTGGGTCATACGATGAACCTCCGTGCCTCAACCTGCGACTGCTGGCGGCTACAAGTGAGGATTGGCAACCGCGCCACATCGGCTTCGGCTGCTCTACGGTTATTAGACCGAATCCTTATGCTTAGATTACCGCTGCAATCTAGCCTACGCCAGTCATCCTTGCGACAGCGCGCGACAGATTTGCGGCTATTCCCTGGGCGCCCGTTGGTTTGCAGAGTCCAAGACTTGGCCAGCTGAAGGAAGATAGCGAATGCGCGTCGGATTGGGATTCTTTAACCACGCAGGCTGGTCCGAAGCCAATTTAAAGGGCATTGCGAGTTTTGCGCGACCTAATCGTCCGTGGACTTTCGATCTTTTGGCGCCAACGCTCGAAGGCATAGAGCAGCTTATCGCTCTGAAGCCAGACGGCCTTCTGCTAGGAACCTCCGACGACGAAGTGCTAGCACGCGTTGAGCGCTCAGGGATCCCCGCCGTCAACACGGGGGCACCCAGCCCGCGCCAAGTGCACCAAGTTGGCAATGACGAACAGCTGATAGGCGTGCTCGCAGCAAAACACTTCATCACACGCGGCTACAAGCGGTTTGCGTATGTAGCACGCACAGGCACGCACCCGGATGCTCGGTTAGATGCGTTCAGCGCACACCTCGGAACAGTAGGCGCTGAGTGCAGCGTCTATGCCGGCACGCGTGGCAGCAATCCAGCTGTTTCTCTAGTGGAAGACGACGACTCACTCGCAGAGTGGCTCAAAGCTTTGGCAAAGCCTGTCGCTGTATTTTGCATGTTCGACTACCAAGCGTGGGTTGTGGCCGAAGAGTGCCTTCGTGCAGGCATCAAGGTTCCTGCGGATGTTGCGGTGCTAGGTGTAGACAACCAGTTAGCACAATGCCTGCTTTGCAATCCCCCACTCAGCAGTATTCAAACTGCGGCGGAACGTATCGGCTACGAAGCCGCGGCGCTCCTTGAGCGAGTGCTCGCATCCCCTAAGCTTGGGCGCCAAATATTGATGGTTCCACCCGTGCGCATCGTGAATCGCCGCTCAACGGACGCCGTGGCAGCTTCCGATCGTTTGGTGGGGTTTGCTATGACGTTAATGCGTGACAACCTAGGGAAAGGCTTGAGCATCGAGGATGTTTGCTCCAAGCTTAAATGCTCGCGTCGCAGCCTAGAACGCCGCTTTCATGCCTGCATCGGCATGACACCCGCTCAAACCTGGGCGCGTTTTCGTGTCGAGGAAGCCCAGCGGCTTCTCGCCGATACGGATCTCACGGTAGAAGCCATTGCTAGCCACACAGGCCTCGGGGATGGCCGCCAAGTGGCCGCTGCTATCCGCAAAGCAACTGGTCTTACACCGATGAAGTTCCGCAGGAACGCCTCGCTCTGAGGGGCTAGCGAACCAACTCACGGGCGGAGGTGAGGGATTATCTCCGTGGCGGCACCTAGCACGGGCGTCTACGCCGAGCGAACCAACTCACGGGCGGAGGTGAGGGATTATCCGCTGCCTGCGAAAACGAGAACCCGCCGCAATGATGAGCCCAAGCGTTAAGAGTGAGTGGCCAGCTCCCGAAGAAGTGCCACCGATGCTGCAACCCGAGACATTTTCATTTGAGTCAGTCGCTGGCGCCAATGCCTTCGCCCCGCCGCTCGTGCCGGTTGTAGGGGGCTTTGGGACAGTACTCCCGCTCCCAACCGGCGTGCTCGATACCGGAGGAGCACCACCGCTCGACATGGCAGGCCCACCACCGCTCGACAAGACAGGGCCGTTCCCGCCTGTCTCGGGAGGGGGCGGAGGAGGAGGTGGGACGCTGGCCCCCACCACGCAGACACCCAGCTGGCAGCCCTGCCCCGGGGGACACAAGTCCGGCTCTTCGTCAATGAGGCCGTCACAGTCGTCATCAAAATAGTTGCACGTTTCTGCACGCGGCTGGCCCACCGTGCATACCCCACCGCAGGAGTAGGCCAAGCGGCGGCACCAACCGAGGCCACACTCCGGCAGCACGCCATCATCAACGCGTGTGTCACAGTCGTCATCGAGGCCGTTGCAGGTTTCTGTAGCGTTCGGATGAACCGTGGGATTGGTGTCATCACAGTCGTCCTGGCCCACGCCCCAGCCGGCCATACCAGTGCAGCCGACGTGCGTCATGCCTCCGAATTTGCCGTACCCATCTTTGTCGCCATCTTCGTAGAGGGTTTCGTTGGCGAGGCCGTCATCCACCATACTGTTGCAGTTGTTGTCCCGCAGATCACACTTCTCCGTATTCCCTGGGAAATTGCGCTCGTCGTTGTCGTCGCAATCATCGTTCACAGCCGAATAATATTTGGGCGGTGTGCATGCTCTCAGGCTGCTAGGACCACTCACGCCGTGGCCATCCCCATCGAAGTCCCGGAAAAATACGGTACCTGGCCCCATGCAACCCACGGACACCGAGGCTTGCGCCGTCCCATTGTTGTCCCCGCCGCGCCCCCCATCACCATTGGCGGCCAGAACGTTCGCCGTAAACATTACGCCACACGACTTCTGGGGTGCTGTCCAATTCACTAGAAAGGTGGTGACCCCATTTTGAGCAGACTTAGGCGAGCTGTGCTCCACTGACGTCCCCGTGGGACCTTCTCCGCTACCTGAGATCGCGATGGTTTGCTGGCCATTCAACACTTGATACGTGCCCGGATCGGGCGTCGATGGGTCGCCATCGGCAGCACACGCAATAGACGTGTAGAGATACATTCCTGCGACGCGAGGCGTCTCCACGGATACCTTGAGCTGAATAGTCTGACCGAACGCCACATCAAGGGAGCTCGGCTCTATCGTCACTTTGGCGTCGCCGCTTCCCCCGTGACAACCCGCACAACTACCCGCCGCTATCCCTCCCGCGCGAGCGTGAACCGCAAGTGGCGTAAGAAGCAGGAAGAGCCCAGCAGCAATAGCTAGGCTCAAAGAAGCAAGCCGTCTCCACATTTGAGGGCTAGGTTGTAGCATGTTCTTCAGCCTAAGGCGCTCTACAGTTGAGCTGTGCGATCTGGCACCGCGATGAGGTGCCTCATGTGGTTGAAAAAGGCAAAGTGCCCGCCCCCAGAAAACACGGCTCACGCGCGCTGGTACCGCCGTGAACCAAGCGAGCACTTTTGCGAATTT
This sequence comes from Polyangiaceae bacterium, assembly GCA_033763455.1. Lineage (GTDB taxonomy): Bacteria > Myxococcota_A > Polyangia > Polyangiales > Polyangiaceae > JBBRRP01. The sequence goes on along the minus strand of JANRKO010000042.1, from coordinate 798 downwards.
ACGCCTTGTCTACAAATTTCCGCGTTTGGCCTACCACCGCGAAGCGAGCCTTCTGCGGTGGGGCACCAGTAAGCTCCAAGCTCCGCTCGTCCGGCTGTGAGCCGCCAACGCTGAGCAAGAACTCCCCAGGCTCAAGCACGTGCGCACCAAACTCATCCACCAAAGCCAGCATCTTGGGTGTTACCCTGAATTTTAAGAAGCGCTCTTCACCCGGTGCCAAATAGATTCGCGCAAAGCCCCGAAGCTCCCGATGTGGAACCCTCACCGAAGCCTCCACATCACTCACGTAGAGCTGCACCACTTCTTCACCCGCCGAAGTTCCTGTATTTCTAACGCGCACGCTCACGTCGAGAGTGTCGCTCGTAGAGATGCGGGCCTGGCTGAGCTCGAGCTCGGAGTATTCAAACGTGGTGTAGCTGAGCCCATATCCAAACGGATAGAGCGGAGGGGCAGAAAGGTACCGGTAGGTGCGCCCAATGAGCGAATAATCCGTAAATTCAGGAATATCCGCAAGCGAGCGCGGATAGGTTATCGGTAAACGCCCGGCGGGATTGTAATCACCAAACAAGACATCGGCGAGAGCCGTGCCAGTAGCCTGCCCGGGATAGAAAGCTTGAAGGATGGCGCCCACGTGCTCATCTGCCCAATTGACGGCGAGTGAAGATCCCCCGAGTTGGTGGACACCCAAGAAAGCGCGAGAATGCGCCAGGAGTGATCCATGGTCAAGAAACATCAACGAAGGAAACGGCGAGTGTTCACGCCGGAGTTCAGAGCCGGGGCAGTTCGGCTCTGCAAAGT
>JANRKO010000041.1:0-46951 GCA_033763455.1 Polyangiaceae bacterium | reverse complement strand
CGCATCGGAGTGCCGTTTCTTTCGAGCGTTCTTGGAGGAACCCCGAGAAAACACGCACTCCGATGCTTTTATTTCCATCATTAACCATCAAGAACAGCTTTATTTTCGAGCTCTTGCCGTTTCTGGATGAGAACTAATTAGGCCGCGCATCGGGGATCCCATAGCGGATCGAGGCGCGGCTGTCTTGATCAACTGAGAGCAGGAACGCCGAGGTTCTATGCGGAGAAAAAGAGAAGCAGGATAAGAAAGTAAAGGAGCAGAATAGGTAGATCGAGAAGCAGGATAGGGAACTTAAAAGGCAGAATGGAGGAGTGAAAAAGCAGAACGGGAAAGCGAGACCAGCGATGCCTCTTCAGTGATACGTGAAGCTTGCAACCACTGCAGGCTCAACCACGGTGTAGTCGACGTCATTCATGCTGAGCGGAGCGTAGATCAGTCGCCCCAGCACGCCGGCGCTCCATTGGTCGCTCAACCACCATTCGTACCCGCCACCAAGCGAAAGCACGAGGCCAGTGGGATCGCTTCCACCCACGTTGCCGTTCGACGCGCTTTCAAGACCGCCCCAACCCGGGAATAGTTGAAAGTGTAGGCCGCCTTTTGGATCTGGATAGTAATCGACAAAGGGTCCAATCCCGACAATATACTGCGAGGAGATGCTGTTCGGGACCTCCTGCCCATTGATCTCCACGGTGGGTGATGAGCCGTAGTCAAGAATCATCCCGCCACCAACAACCAGGCCCGCTCCAGGAGTTCCACCGAGGAGGAAGGACGTTGCAAAGGTAGCGCCCGAATACTCGGCCTTCACACCCAGGGTCTCGGCGCTGGTGCTGTAGTATCCAAGGCCGCCCTGGAGTTGCATGTAGAAGCCGTCGTGGGTTTCGGGCGCGCTTGCAGCGAGTGCATTTGAGGCAACCAGTGTTCCCAAGATAGCGCCAATAAGTGTTCCGTATAGTTTCATGAATCTCTCCTCGGGCGGGGTGTGATGGGGGCCGCCATGGCTGGCAACGGCCAGGTGCAGATGCCACTTAACGGGAGGTGTGAATCTTGTTGTCGATTCTTGGGCCGAAGCTTGCGTTGGCGTGGATGTGTGTCCTTAAGGAAGTGTGCGTCCTTGGCCTGACCCTGTTGGCCGGCGGGGCGGTTGGCTAGGCCGTTGCGACGGTCAACACTCGGCTTCAACTTCCCAACAGGCCGCTACCCAAGCTTGAAGCGAGTACTGATCGCCGAGCCCTACGGGCTCGGTAAGTAAGCGCGCCCGGCGCCGGTTTGCCTCCCCTCACGTTCTTCCGCTTTCCGACGAGGGGCCGACAACAAGGCGTACAAAGCCGGGACCAAGAAGAGGGAGAGGAAGGTGGCGCCGATGAGGCCGCCCACAACCGCGATTCCCAGCGATTGCCGGCTCCCCGCGGAGCTTCCAAGGGACAACGCAATGGGCAAAACCCCGAGAATGGTTGCCAGGCTTGTCATCAAAATCGGGCGAAAGCGTTCCTTCGCGGAATCCATGACTGCCTCCACTCTGCCGAGCCCGGCATCCCGCCGCTGATTGGCAAACTCAACAATCAGAATTCCGTTCTTGGTTACCAACCCTACCAACATGATGAGCCCAATCTGGCTGAAGATATTCAGGGTTGACCCCGTGACTTCCAAGGCCAGCACCGCACCACTCAAGGCTAACGGCACGGTTAATAGAATGATCAGCGGGTCACGAAAGCTCTCAAACTGCGCAGCCAAGACCAAATACACAATCAAGAGGCCCAGCGCGAAGGCGAACACTAGGCTCGAAGAACTGTCCTTGAACTCGCGCGCTTGCCCAGCCAAGGTCGTGTTGAAGGCTGGCGGGAGAACCTTCGAGGAAACTTCATCGAGCACGGCAATACCATCACCGAGTGTGTAACCCTCAGCGAGACCACCCGAAATGGTGGCTGAAACGTAGCGATTGAAGCGATAAATGGCCGCCGGAACCGTTTCGGTCTGAAGCTTCACCAAGCTATCTAAGGAGAGCATTTGATCGTCGCGGCCTCGCACAAAAATGCGTTTCAGATCGTTCGGCTCGCTGCGAAAGCTGCGCTCCAGCTGACCCATCACCTGGTATTGCTTGCCGTTCATTACGAAATAGCCAAGCCGCCTGTCACCGAAGGCGAGCTCCAGCGTGCGAGCAATATCCAAAGCGCTTACCCCGACAAGCGCCGCGCGATCGCGATCGATCACCACACTCACCTCTTCGCGATTCACTTTCATGTCGGCGTCCAAGAAGCGCAGCTCTTTCCGCTCTTGGGCGGCCTTGAGGAACTTCGGGAGAACCTTCACCATTTCGTCGTAGGAGGGAGCCTGAATCACGTATTGCAGGGGCTGGCCGCCAAAGCGCTCACCAATTGTGGGCGGTTGGGAGGGGAACACCCGCAGGCTCGAAAAGCCACCCAGGCCCCGGGAGAGCTGTTCGAAGATTTCTTGCTGCGTGCGAACGCGTTCGCTGGGCTCTTTCAGGTACACATTCTGGACGCCGGTGTTCACCGTGCCGCCTTGAGCTGCGATGCTGAACGTGCGGCTCACTTCGGGAACGTTGTCCTTCACCCAGAGGGCCACTTCGTCGAGTGCTCGCTCAGTGTACTCGAAGTTGGCCGTTTCGGGCGCGCGAACGTTCACGCGAATATTTGAGCGATCTTCGAGCGGAGCCAGCTCCCGCCCGAGGCCTTGAAAGGCCCAGACGGTGTAAGCACCGAGACCGACCAAGATGGGAAGACAGAGCCAGCGCACTCGCATGAAGGCCGCGAGCGAAACTCGGTAGCCGTGCGTGAGACTCTCGAAAAACGGTTCGGAAGCCCTGTGTAGCCAACCCGGATCTGCCCGCTTCTTTAGCACAAAGCGGCACATCATGGGCGAGAGGGTGAGGGCGACGAACGCGCTCACAAGGACCGAACCCGCGACCACCGCACCAAACTCTCGGAACAGGCGCCCGGTTAACCCCTCAAGAAAAATGATGGGCAGAAAAACGGCACCCAGCGTGATCGTTGTCGAGACAACGGCAAAAAATATCTCGCGCGATCCCTCGATGGAGGCCTCAAGCGGAGTCCTGCCCCGTTCGATTTTGGCGTAGATGTTCTCCAGAACAACAATCGCATCATCGCAGACCAGCCCTATCGCCAACACCAAGCCCACCAGGGTCAGCACGTTGATCGAGAACCCGGCGATGTACATGATAAAGAACGCCGAAACGATGCTCACAGGAATGGCGACAACTGGAATGAGCGTGGCCCTCCAATCCCGCAGGAATGCGAAAATGATGAACGCCACCAGCAGAAACGCGATGACCAGTGTTTCTTCGACCTCCGTCACGGATTTTCGAACGTAGCGCGTAAAATCGTAGCCGATATCCGCTTCTATCTCGGGGGGAAGGGCCTGCTTGATTTCCACCAAACGCTTGTAAAATTCATCCGCAATCGCGATCGCATTGGTATTGGGCTGAGGAATGATCGCAACACCAATCATGGGCACGCCGAGGTTTCGCACGCCCGACCGTAGGTTCTCCGCGCTGAGCTCCGCCCGGCCCACATCACTGAAACGCACCACGTGTCCGTTTTCTGTACGGAGAGTTAAGCGGTTAAAGTCATCGGGCGTGACAAGTCGAGCCAAGGAGCGGAGGCCCAGCTCGGTGGTGGTGCCCTCTAAGCGCCCCGCCGGCCGATCGACGTTTTCGCGCTGAAGCGCGCTCTCGATATCGCTCGGCGTGATGCGATGTGCGGCCATTTTATCGGCGTCCAAGAGAAGCCGCATCGCGTAGCGCTTGTCTCCAAAGATGCGCACCGTCGCCACCCCAGGAATCGTCTGAACCCGCTCCTTTACGATAGTGTCGGCTGCGTACGCGACATCGTAGATGCTCTTGCTGGAGCTCTTCAGCGTCAGAAAAACGATCGGGGAAGAGTCCGCATCGGCTTTCTCTACGGTGGATGGATCAGCGTCCGCTGGCAGCTGTCGCCGCGCGAGGCTGACTTTATCGCGCACGTCGTTGGCGGCCTCGTCCATGGGCACACCCAAATCAAACTCTACCCGAATGGAGCTTTGCCCATCGCGCGAAGTACTCGAAATCACGCGGATCCCCGCAACGCCGCTGATGCTCTGCTCAATCGGCTCGGTGATTTGCGAGGAGATCACCTCTGGGCTCGCCCCCGGATAATTTGTCGTCACTGTGACGACCGGAGGATCCACTGCCGGATACTCGCGCACCCCCAAAAAAGAAAACCCAACCAGCCCGAACACGACAATCGCAACGGTCATCACGATCGCCAGCACGGGGCGGCGAATGCTCAACTCGGCCAGGGTCATCCGGGGCTACTTCCCTTCGCCCACGCGCACAGTACTCCCATTTTGCAAGCGCAAAAGATGGCTCACAATCACGCGATCTCCCGCTGCTAAGCCTGAAAGCACTTGAACGCGATCGGCCGTTCGCTCGCCTATCTCAATCAAACGCGCCGTCGCCTGAGTGCCTTCAACCACGAAGACTTGTCGTCCGAGGGCGCCGGGCATCACGGCCATTGCCGGCACGAACAACGCCTGCTCCACGCGGATAGGCACCTCTACGTTGGCAAAAGCTCCCGCAAAGAGTCCGGGCTGGCCCTCCACCACGCCGCGCACCAAAATGCTCCGCGTCTTAGTGTCCACCACCGGATCGAGCGCTGATACTTTGGCGCTGAACGGTTGGCCCTGCCCCGCAACCTTGAAGCTAAACTCCGCGCCCACCGCGAGCAGCCCCGCGTAACGTTCGGGTAAAGCAAAATCGAGCTTCAACGAAGAGATATCCTGCAAGGTCGCCAAGACTGTGCTCGGTGAAACCCAAGCTCCAAGGCTTACGCGGCGTAGCCCCAACACGCCCGCGAAGGGCGCTCTAATCTGAGTCTTTGAAAGCGTGACACCGAGCACCCGCCGCTCTGCCACCAGGCTGTCGAGGTTGGCCTGGGCGAGCTCAAGATCACTCGTTGCCGACACACCCTCTGCGACCAGCTTCTCGCTTCTTGCCAGAGTGGCTCGGTTCAACTGGATCTGCACGTCGAGTTTGGCGATCTGAGCTACGAGATCGGCAGAGTCGAGCTCGAACAAGAGCTCACCCTTTTTCACCGACTGTCCCTCATCCACCGGCACCCGCACTAAGCGGCGGCTGAGCTCGCTCACCAACTCGACGGACTCTCTGGCAAACAACGTACCGGTGGCTGGCAGATTAACCGCGAAAGGTGCAACTTGGACGGTGTGAGTTGTTACCAAAAGCGGCCCGCTCTTTGCGGCAGGGCCTGAAGCGGCTTTGCTTTTTCCGGGTGACTCAGAGCGAAGCGCGAAGGCTAACGAGCCCAGGCCAAGAATAGCCGCTACCGTAGCTGGGATCGGCCAACGCATCCTGCAGGTGTAGGGCGCCACCTTAAAGCTGACAAGCTCGGTTCCCGTTGAACTTAGCCTCAGGCGGCGTCAGTCGTGACCGAGGGCCGAAATTGGCGCTCATCACGGCGAGTGCAGCAAGGCCTGACCGAACTGTCATAGGGGGAGCCGTTACCTGGACGTGATCACGCGAAATCGGCAGCCTGCCTTGCTTGGGCACAGCGCTTGCTTAGGCCGGCAGCTTGGAGCTTGGTGGGGGCCACCGATCATTGTGGATTTTCGGTCAATGCGTCGCGGGAGCGGGGTTTCGAAGGCACCAAGGAAGAGTACATGCAGCAAGCACGAATTACGGGACTTCTAGGCGTAGTCGCAGTATTTTTGTTCGCGCACACGGCGAGCGCCACCAAGCTTTTTGAAATCTCCGGCAAGGTGGGGATGGCCGATGGCGTGCTGCCGAGTGGAGTCAAAGCAACGTTGCAGCTTGACCTTGATCGCAATGGGAAATTCTCCAAGTTTGAAGCGCTGACCGCAACGGTAGACGATCAAGGCAACTATAAGCTGAGCTATGATCTTGATCCAACCAAGGTTGACCTCGCCTTTATCGGCTTTGCAACCAATCTGGTGGGAGCGTACAGTGCAAGGGGGTTTGATGCATTGCTGGACGGGGGGCCATTGCCTGCCATCATCACGTTCGAGCGTGAAGGCTACTCCACCGTAGTGCGCCAGATCTCTACCTTGTTTGAAAACCCAAATCTGGACGTTAGCTTGGCGCCTCTGCAGGAGATTAGTTGCGGCCAAAGTGGCTGCTCCGCACCGAGTGGTGGCGTGAATATCTCTGGCTTTTCGGGAGGCACCAAGATAGTGCGCGGTTATGCTGAAGCTTATGATCCCTTGCGGAATATCGACCGCTTCCCTGGAACCTTCACGGACTCTTCAGAAAACTTGCTTATTTCTTCCGGATTCATGGAGATCGACTTTCGAGATGCGGCGGGGAACAAAGTTCGCACTGTGCCTTCGCCGGTGAGCGTCAGGTACGAAGCCAACCCCGCTTCGTGGGCTACGTTGGTTGACCTCGTGCCAGGTAACGATCGCATCGAAGTGCCTATGTATAGCTTCAATGAGACGACGGCGGAGTGGGTAACCGAGAAAGACGGAGTGCTCCAAGATCAGAGCGGAGCCGTTATCGCGGAATCCGCGCTGCCAGAGATCAATGCAGGTACTCGCAAGGGGCCGCTGTTTATCGCGTTTTCAACGTCTCACTTTTCCACGTGGAATTGTGACCGGCCGGTGCAGACCCGTACGTGTGTGAAGGGCCGCCTGGTCGATGCTGGTGGGGTCGCCCTCGCCGGTGCCTCGGTGCAGGTGAGCGGAGTTTCGTACACGGGCGGTACCGCCGCCATCATGACCGGCGCTGACGGGTTCTTTGTTTCAGATCTCATGAAGTCGGAAACGCCCGATGAAGACGTTGATAGGAACGGCAAGAAGGGCGAGACCATGATGGCGCGGGTCAGCGCGCGCGGTGCCGCGGGCATTTTTCTCGGTCCAGCCTTTGCGTCTCCGATGGTCCAGAAAAGTGTCGGCAATCGACCGAGCTGCAAGCCCCAGGCGTGCGATTGTGCGGATCTGGGCGATGTCCGTGCGGTGTTCGAGGCACCACGCTTGTGCGAGGTGAGTGTTAAAGTTGCCTATTCTGGTGAAAGCACCGCGGGTACCAGTCCGCTGAAATCTGGCGATCCTATCGTTGACGCCAAAGTGCGCGCGGAGGCTTCTGGAGAATTCTCGGTGCCTGTGAGCGCCGCGCAAGCACTCTGCTCGGGGAAAACCTGCAGTGCAGCGAAGTCCGCCGCGGACGGAGTGGCCACCTTCTTCGTACCGGTAGTGGGTAGCGCGGACATCAACGTGAATGTTTCCTACACGCTCGATCAAAATGGAGAAAAGCACAGCTACAGTGGGTCAGCCGTTGTAGCGGGTTGCGCACTCGGCGCCACCAAACTTGCCTCAAACGTTGAGGTTAAAGCCAGCCACGTTTCGCTCGCAGCGTTGGGTGATTTCATCGCCGCACTCGGCCCAGCCCCAAGCGTTAATTCGGGCTCTGGGTCATCCAAATCGGGGCCCGCCGCGCGTCGCGGTTGCGCGGCGTTGCCAGGAGCAAGTGGTGCCGAAACAGCTTCGTGGGCTTCGCTGGTTTCGCTGGTATCGGTTTTTACGATTTGGTACCGGCGGCGTCGGGGTTAAGGGAACGTAGCGGCCCAGCCCAAGTTACAAAAATTCGACGCCGGACTCTCTTCCTAACTTCCGATCGAACGTGACGAGCGGTCCGCCCCGAGCGCGAGCCCTCCCAAGGATTAGGTAATCTGCAAAGTCGGCCTTTCCAGCCTGTTAATCGTCGAGGGCTCCTAGAACCTGCTCAAGATCTTCAATCACGATCCCTCGGGTTCGGATGAGCTGAGCACGCCACCTGCGGCGCGTCTAAAACCAACAAACGCAGGTAAGGCCCCCGGATGGCGGACTGCGAGACAGCCTTTCACCCAAGCGTTTCGAGCGCTCGGGTTCCAAAGATCCAATTTACGGATCTGGCAAAGGAGCGGCTCATGGCAGGTATCAATTTTGGTGGTTCTACAGGCAGACGAACGGCTAACCACGAGCTACCGCTTGTGCCGTTTATCGACTTTCTGTTGTGTTTGGTGGCCTTTCTTCTCGTTACCGCGGTATGGTCCCAGCTTGCGCGCGTGAACGCGGATGCTCGGGTGCCGGGTGCCCCAGACGGCTCCACAAGTGAGGGACGGGACAAGCAACTGCACGTTGAGATCTTGGGAGAGCACAAGTTTCAGTTGGTGTGGAAGCAAGGCGGAGTGGTGATCGATAGCATTGAGGTCCCGCGACGTTCGGTGAGTGTTGGGAATGATGGGGCGTATCGGTTCCCGGATTTAGCGCAAAGGATCGAGCAGGAATGGGGCAAAAATGGCGTTCATCGTGCCCCAACGGATACAAGGCTGGATCAGGCCATCTTGCATGCGAGCAACGCCGTGCCTTTTTCCGATCTGGTCGCAGTGATGGATGCGATTCATGCCCCCGTTCGCCCGCTTGCTGCGGGTGGTAAGGTGCGCCCGGTCTCGTCTTTCAATGTGACCTTCGCGATGAATTAGCTTCCGTTTGCCTTTTTTAGGCTTGCGTATGTTAACCTGTTGCGCATGGTGTTAGGTACGCGGTTTCGGGGGCCACTGGTTGTGAGCTTAGGGCTTCTCGCTTCGTGTGGCGGCACCTCAAGCTCCAGTAAGCCCGCGGGTGGCACGGGGGGTGGCAGCGTGGGGCCTGCTTTGGGTGGCAGCGCTTCGGCAAACACGGGCGGGCGGCAAACGGCTTCGGGTGGCGCACATTCTGGCGGCGTGTTGTCAAGTTCCGGTGGCGCATCTGCTAGTTCTGGCGGAGCTGGTGGCGTGGCTCCAACGAGTGGTGGCGCGGCGGGTACTCTTGGAACGGGTGGAGCCGCGCAGGTAATTAGTAGTGGCGGAAGCCAAAGCTCTCTGGGTGGAGGCGGCCCGTGTGGAGGAGATACCTGTGGTGGTGGCAGCGTGTGTTGCGGGCCCGCGTTGTGCGGGCACTGTGTGCCAGAAGCGAGTGGTGCGTTCTGTCCGGATTCCTGCCAATATTGCGACGGCAAGTATCTCCGCTACGAAGCTTCGGCATTTTGTTCGGGCGAACGCGCCGTAACGTGGGAGCTCACGGGAGCTGATTCGGCGCCTTTCTTGGTGGACGCATGCCAAGATGCTGCGACGAATCTTCCGCGTTTCTGCTGTAGTGCAGCCTTCGTGCCGGTGTGCCCCTAAGAGTGGAATTCTGGCCAAACAAACACAGGTAACCAAGCGCCTTTGGCAAGGCATTCTGGCCCACGCCATGCATAACGGGATTCTGCTGTGGATGGGGCAGTAAGCGTGGGTAGAATGCCTCATGTCTGATTTGGAGAAGCAAGACGACACCGGGGGTTACATTGCTGCCGGCTACTTTCTCTCGCGGGTTGGTGCAGCGCCCGATTGCACGGGGACGGAGTTGCGTCCTATTTCACTCGCGCGTGATCACTCTGTGCGGAGGTTTTTTCCAGATGCGTGGGCACTCTCGTGGTGCAATACGTCCCCTGAGGAGCGTCGTGAGCATGCGGCGGTGTTCGGGATCCCCGAGGAGGAACTTCCCGCGCTTATGAAATGGGCGGATGCCGCGATGGATCGGGAATTTGGCGTTTGGAATACGGTGTTCACACTTGAAAGCGCACGAGCTGTGGGTCGGCGCTGGCTTTCACGAGTCCCGGATGTTGAGCTCTGGGGGCTTGGCCTGAAGAGTGAGCTGGTGGCCGAATATTGTCGGCTGACTCAGCCACCGCCACAGGAGCCAGGATTTGCGCCAGTTGGTGCGGGCGGTACGCACGAGGCTGTTTGCCTGCGTCGCCAAGCTTTGGCTCGTGGGGGAGTCGTGCTTGGTCATGAGATCCTCAAGGAGGACTGGGGCAATTCGTTCAATAGCCCTGAGTCCCTTCACTTGGATGAACAAGAGCTTTTTGAGGGATCTGGTGTGGTCTTGAATCAAGCGGGGCTCATCGACTCATTTGAGTTGGCCTTGGAGTGTTCACGGAAGCTCGACGCTACTTGGGAAAAGGAGCCGAGTGAGCGGACAGGTTGGCTCCCGTGGTTGCTCGTTCAGTATCCGACGGGGCTCGAAGTTTGAGCTGCGCAGGATTTGATGTTGTCTTGTAGCCGCGAAGGTTTCGTGCCTGTGTGCTCCCACGGGAGCAATTGCGGCCAACGAAACCCCCTTCAAATACGGTCAGAGAGAAGTTAACTCTCAGTTACCAAATCATCTTTGTGCACCACAACAAGCGCTTGGCCTTGGGTGCCGAATAACATTTCGAGGTCGTGGCCTTTTTTGCCGGCGGCGCGGGCTGCATCCAGGGCTCCGAGTTGGGTGAGGCCGCGGCCTACCTCTTCGCCGGAGGGGGCGAGCAACTGTACCGAATCACCGGGGTTGAATTGGCCGCGCACCCCGAGCACTCCAATCGGAAGTAGGCTGGATTTCCCGGATTTTACGGCTTCGGCAGCTCCTTGGTCTAGCAGGAGCGCACCGCGTGGACGCAAGGTGTAGGCGATCCAGTGTTGGCGAGCTCTGAGGCCGCGGCCGTTGGGGGGGAACAACGTGCCCACATCTTCGCCAGCCAAAATATCGAGGATGACGTTCGGCCTGCCAGCGGGGCCTATCACGACCGATGCGCCTGAGCGCACAGCTTTTCGCGCAGCGTCGATCTTGCTCGACATGCCTCCGGTGCCAACACCGCTCGAACTTCTGAAATCTCCAATTTGTGCATCAGCTGACATCTCCGAGATGCGCGTACCATTGGCATCCAAGACGCCTTCTACATCCGTGAGCAAGATGAGCAAATCGGCCGCCACCAAGGGAGTTACCATGGAGGCCAATTGATCGTTATCGCCGAAGCGGATCTCATCTGTTGCCACCGTATCGTTCTCGTTCACGATAGGGATGGCGTTCGCTTCAAGGAGCGCCGCGAACGCGGCGCGGGCGTTGTTGAGGCGCTCGCGATCGGCCAGATCTGCGTGGGTGATGAGCACTTGGGCAGCACGCAGCCCGAGGCTTGTGAAGGCTTCGTCGTAGCGGCGCATGAGCTCGATTTGGCCGGCTGCTGCAGCTGCCTGAAGCCTGGCGATTTCTTTAGGCCGTTCTGCGTAACCCAGGCGCTTCATACCAATGGCAATGGCTCCGCTGGAAACGATGACGGTTGATTTGGAAGCTTCAAACGCGGCGATTTGTGCGGCCAGGCTGCGCTGCGCTTCGTTATCGCTGGCGAGCGCGCGCGAGCCAATCTTGATGACGATGCGCTGGGCGGATTTGAGGAGAGAGCGAGCGTGGTTCACGGCAGATTAACCTTTAGTAGCGCATGCGGATCGGGAGGCCCTGCGCATGGAGATAGTTCTTGAGGTCCCCCACGGTGTAATCACCATAATGAACCATGGAAGCAACGAGCGCCGCATCGGCGTGGCCTTCGGTGAGCACTTCATAGAGGTGTTCGGGCTTTCCGGCGCCCCCCGAAGCAATCACAGGAATCGAAACTGCATCGGCAATGGCTCGGGTGAGCTTGATTTCGTAGCCTTCCCGAGTGCCGTCAGCGTCGATGGAGTTGACGACGAGCTCGCCGGCTCCGAGTACTTCGCCGCGTTCAGCCCACTTGATGGCGTCGAGGCCTGTGGGCGTGCGGCCGCCGTGGATCACAATTTCGTAGCCCGAGGGAATGGCTGCTGTTTTGTCGGCGCTCCGTACATCCATGGAGAGCACCACGCTTTGGGCGCCGATGGCTTCTGAACAAGCTCGGATGAGCTCCGGGTTCTGCACCGCGGCGCTGTTCACGTTGATTTTCTCGGCACCGGCCAGGCGCAGGCGCGTGGCATCTTCCACCGAGCGAATGCCACCACCGACCGAGAAAGGGATGAAGATCTGCGAAGCGACGGCTTCCACAACATCGAGCATGATGGAACGGTGGTCGCTGGAAGCCGTGATGTCGTAGAACACGAGCTCGTCGAGCCCCTGCTCGTAATATTGGCGAGCTTTCTCGATCGGATCGCCAATGTCTTTGGTATCGACAAAGCGCACGCTCTTGGCGAGCTTGCCATCGCGCACGTCCAAACAGGCGATGACGCGTTTGGTTAACATAGGGAAGTCCTTTCGAAAATTTGCGCCGACATCGCGGGCTTCGCTTTCGATTGAGGGGCGAGGCGAGTGCGTGGGCAACTCACGGACTGCCCTCCCAGCCTGCGAAGCGTTTGAGCAAAGCTAGGCCCAGCTGGCCGCTCTTTTCAGGGTGAAATTGAGTAGCGAAGAGGTTGCCGCGGCCGAGGGCGCAGGTGAACTTGCCGCCGTAATCGGCACTTCCGTACACATCGCTTTGAGCGCTGGGCGCAGGGAAATACGAGTGCACGAAGTAAAACTCGTCGCCTGGGGTCAGGCCCGAGAGGAGCGGGTGTGGTTTTTCAACTTGGACCTGATTCCATCCCATGTGCGGGATTTTGAGACGAGGATCGGCGAGCTTGAAGCGCCGCGTTTCGCCGGGGAGGATGCCAAGCGTGGGTGTATTGCCCTCTTCGGAGCGCTCCAAAATGATCTGTGCGCCGAGGCAAATCCCAAGGATGGGGACGCCGCGCTGGTGAGCCGTGCGAATGGCTTCACCGAGGCCGGTTTGATTCAGCGTTTGCATCGCGCTTGCCGCCGCGCCCACACCTGGGAAGATGAGCTTTGCGGCGCGTGACACAACTTCGGGATCAGCCGAGAGCTGAGAATGGATACCTACGGCGTCGCAGGCGCGTTTCACGCTTTTTAGATTGCCGGCGTTGTAATCGACGATGGTGATCATGGTGTGGGTTCGAAGTACGCGGGGCCGTGGGTGATGGGAACGAGCTCCAAGATGGGGGCCGAGAGCGTAACGGAGGTGGCAAACAGCTGGCGTCGGGCTTCGGCGCCCGGGAGCTCTACGATGCCGCGACCAGCCGTGCCAACCAGTGAGCCTTCTGGGCCAAGTTGTGGCGCAGAATTCATGGGGTGGGCAGAAAGGCCCATGGCACCCAGCTCAGCGAAGAATTGGGGCGCGTTTTGCCCAACCACGACGCGGAAAGTGGTGGGCGTGGGGTTGGCTTGGGCGCGAGCGGCCGCTCCTTGCAGAAGGCGCCCCTGTTCGATGGCGAGGACTTCGTCGGACTCGCGGAGGACAGCTCCGTCGACGGATGCGGGATCATCTCCCTGAACCCAGACCCCCCACTTCCTTCCAGCCAAGGCGGCCCGAGCGAGCCCCCATAGGTATTCCTTTTCGTAATCAGCCACACCGCAAAAGAGATCTTCCACCAATACCAGCTCGGGCCAGGTGAGCAGCGCATGGGCCACCCACATCGCTCGGCGCTCAAGTTCGCTGAGGGAATCTATGCGCCGGAAGCCTAGGGCGGCGAGGTTCAGTTCTGTGAGCACCTGGGTGGCTCGGCTATCCGCTAACGAGTGCGAGAAGCCAGCTAACCGCGTGCTCTCCACGAACAAGGTGTGAACCTTCATGGAGCCCGGGAGCGGAGCTTTGGGGGAAATGACTGCTACACGGCCCGAAGCAAGCGCCTCAGAAATTGGAAGCCCGTGCAGGCGAATAGCTCCTGATGTAAGCTCGGCGCGACCCAGCAAGATAGCGAAGAATGCCGACCAATTGCCGAGAAATACCAGGCGTGAGCCTGTGCTGGTGAAGGTGAGATCGGGCCGGCCTAGAGCTCCCAGTGGATCTAGCCGCACGTTCGAAAATTCGACGACGGGCGCCTTTTCGGCAAGGACAGCGGGCGTCTTTTCGGCAAGAACGACGGGAGGCTCGGGCGTAAGGGTGGCGGGCGCCTTCATGGCAAAATTGAGATGATTTCCGCGCGAGCCAAAGGCTTGTCGGCGTCGTAAACCATGAAAGGTGTGAGCGCTTGAGCTACGCGCAACAATGCTGGGGGAAGAATGGGTTTATCACCCGCATGGACGCCCTCGATGCCAAGCAGCTTTCCAAGCAAGCTCGTCTCCACCGGAGGGAGTTCCGAGATCGGCGAGTCCGTTTCCAGGTGGGTGAGTGCTTGTGCGTAGCGCAGTGCCTGCCGAAGACCACCGAGCTCATCCACGAGCCCTCGGTTTTTCGCCTGAGCGCCCGTCCACACGCGGCCCTGGCCCACTTTATCGACGGCTGATTTCTCAAGCTTTCGACCTTCTGCCACGCGAGAGAGGAACATGTCGTAAAATTGGCCAACCTTGTGTTCGAGCTCTACGCGTTCACTCGGGGTGAAGGGCCGATACATCGACTCGGCGTCCGCGCGGGGCCCTGTCTTGTAGGTTTCGACCGATAGCCCGAGCTTTTCCATGAGGCCTACCACGTCGGCCTTGCCGTAGAAAATGCCGATGCTGCCGGTGATGGTGAGCGGGCTTGCAAAAATGCGAGTGGCGGGCGCGGCAATATAATAGCCGCCGCTGGCCGCAGCCCCACCCATGCTCACGATAACAGGTTTCACCTTGTTGGTAAGCATCAGTTCCCGCCAAATCACGTCGGCGCCCATGGCCGAGCCGCCGCCGGTTTCTATGCGCAACACAACCGCGGAGATTTGGGAGTTCTCCCGGGCTTGTTTGATGGAGTCGGCGATCGTGTAGGAGCCAACCAGGTCCACACCGAGAAAGGGAATGGTGCTGCTTCGGCCGTCCACCATGTCGCCATCCACGTAAATCAGCGCCACGCTACGCTGATTGCCAAACGTGGTTGGGGCTCGGAGTACGCGTTGATCGTTCACTAGCGGAAGGGGCTCCCCCACCAGCTTCTGCACCTCTTCTTCGAGCTGATCGTCGTGCGCGTAGCCATCAACGAGGCCTGCTGCCTTGGCTTCCGGTGCGATGAACGGACCCTGCTTGAAGGATTCGCGGAGCTTTCCGAGATCCACTTTGCGGTCGTGGGCGATGCCACGCGAGAACTCAAGCTCAAATTGCTGCAAGAGGTCGATGTGATCGGCTCGGCTCGTTTCGGTGGCTTCGGTGCGCATGAACGCCTCCGGCGCTGACTTGTGATCCCCGATGCGCACGAAATCGGCCTTTACGCCGAGCTTATCCAGCAGGCCCTTGTAATACATATATTGTGCGCGCATTCCTGCGAAACGCACGCCACCGGCGGGATTGATGAGCACCCGATCCGCTGCCGAACATAGATAGAGCGCGAGGCCGTTGGCGTCTTCCATGTGGCAAAGGACCTTTTTCCCGTGCTGCCGCAGGTAATAGACGGCATCTCGAAGCTCTTGCACATGCGCTAGGCTTTCGCCCGGGGAGGTGCGCAACTCAAGCACCACGGCTTTGATAGACGGCTCTTGCTCGGCCACGGACCAAAGGCCCCGAAGGAGCGCGACTTGCGAACGAGCATCCCCGCTATTTTCGAGCCGTACACGGAGTGCATAGCTCTTCTCGGGAACACCCGCAGCTTCTCGCCAGATGCGCGTTGCAACCTCGGTGTGGATATTATTCTGGGCTCTATTTCGAGCGTCTTTCCCGAGCGCGCTACCGAACATGGTGCCAGCTGCAAGCTCCGAAGAGGCATTCTGCGTATTGACCTGCATCACGAGCGAAGCGGAGGCCTGCCACTCGCGGAGCTTCTCATCTTCGGGGTTGGTGACGGCCATATCCCCTTCGAGCCGCCCAAGGCTTGGCAAATCGAAGCCCAGCGTTGCGCGAGGGACCCAAGTGCCGTTCGTGTCGTCGAGGTATTTGGCCTCCAGGCCCAGATCGAACGTGCGTGACCCATCCGGGCGGACCACGACGCCGAAATCAAAGGAGCGATCTAAGGTGAGCCCCACCTCTGATCGAGGGGAATTCAAGTCGTGTGCCGTCACCGCGAAACCCAAGTGGTCCCAAGGGCGATTAGACCAACCGAGCGACCAGGAGTTCATGCCGGAAAAGAGTGGCGACTCCGAAGCGCTGCGCTGAAAGGTAAGCCCAAGCGCGCTCGTATCGGATGCGGCAAGCGCGAGCGCAAACGTCCACCACTGGTAGTTAGCGCTTTGCCCGTAAATTGAATTCAATGATTTGGGCGGATTCACCGCGTCGAACCGCAAGCCCGTCGCGAGCGGGGTGTAGGGAACATGAAAGCCCAGTGCGAAGGCGTGCCCCTGCGCGCTGACCGGTGCGCGATCATCGAGATAAGCTGCGGACCACCGAAATTCCGATCCCGGCATGAAGGCGAGGTTGGCGGGGTTCACCACCAAGGCGCGCGAGTCGTCCGATACGGCTACAGGTTGATTGAACGCCGGCAAGCGCGTGAGCCGCGCGCTCGGATTGCGCGATTGCCCCAGTGCTTGAGACGCGGGGAGGGCTGCCAGAGCCAACACGCCGAGAGCCGGCAACGAACGCCCCAGAAGGCGAACAAGCGTAGGATAAGAAAGCTTCATAGTCAGATCATTCCTCGGCTTTGGGCGACGGCCAAAATTTCGGGTTGGCGCAGGGCAAGTTCTTCCATGTCTTTGCACGGCAAAAATCGTGAAGCCTCGCCTATTCGGGGCATATGCACGTAGCGCGTCTCAAGGTAGCTGGTGACCTCGTTAATTAGGCGCTCAAACTGCACATAGCGCGCTTCGCCCACCTTTTTCTCGACTTTAAAATACGTCCACGGCATCTTGAGTTCGAGGAGGGTGCGGGCGTCGAAGTGGAACACGTTGGTGTTAAAAACAGGCACCGTGGATGGATCGAACCCAGGCGGGATTCTAAATTCTTCAAGCACCACCAGCTTTTCATCCAGCCGCACGGGAATACCCCCGCGATCAGCCGCGAGCTTATCCACCACTTCCGACGTTACTGGGCAGCCATGCGCCAAGTGAAAACCGATAGTGAGCGGATCGAGCGTGCCGCCCAAATTGTCTAGGTTCGTCACCATAACCACTCGGCCACCGCCGCTCACGAAGCGCTGCAAGAGGCCACTTGCTTGGAGGGCCTCGGGTAGGTCCCCGTGGCCTGTGGCATACAGGCTTGGCTGACCCTCCGCATCAAGGAAGATATTCCCAGAAGAAGTTAACCGGGGTGCTAGCCCCTGAGGAAAATCTGCAATGGTGTAACCGTCGAGCCTTTTTCCAAGAGCTTGGCGCGTCTTTTCAGTGGTGGCTTGGCTTGTCATGAGCCAAAGCGGAGGTACGCTGCCGAATTGGCGGGCGATGGACTGTTGTTCACCAAGCCTGAGATCCAAAAATGTCTTACCAGGCAGTGCTGGCACGAGCGCTTTCACAACGCCTCCCATGCGTGTAGCCATGCCGCCGGCGAGAACCACGAGCGCGCACTGACCCTTTCGGAGTGCTTCCCGCCCGAGCTCTAGATACTTTCTGCCTTCTTCGCTCTCGGCTGGAGGGAGTGCTACCCAATCTCCCGGACGTGGCCCTGCGAGTGAGCCAGAAACGTGGTTTTGAAACGGCCGGCCTTCACGAACAGCCGCTGCAAGGTTGAGAAAGCGTTCACGGTGGAAATGATGAGCCGTAAGGGCTTGGCGGGCTGCTTCGGGCAGTGCGTCCAACTCTTGATCGAGGGAGGTGTGCATAGGGGAAGGTGGAGGTTAATCGCGGCGCCCCCGGACCCGCAATTGAGCTCGGTTTCTTGTCGCCCCCGAGCGCCAAACCGGGCACACTTTGGGGGTGCAAAGGAGCTCTCGTTCTGGGGATATGGCCCAACCCGGCAAGTTTGCTTCGGCGTGTGTGCACATTTTGGTGGCTGCGTGCCTGTCCACCAGTTGTGTCGTTCATGTGGCGAATCGTCCTGGCCGCGCCGAAGACGATCAGATCCCGCGTGCTGTGGCGGCCGAGCCTTCGGCGGAACAGCAGCGCGCCCACGACACGGTGCATCCGGAGCCTCGTCCTCAAGCACCTGAAACCTGTCGCCGTTGCGTTTGGATACCTGGCAGTCAACATTTTGATGGCGCGCGCTACGTTTGGGTGCCCGGCCACTTCGAGGAGTTGAGCCCACCCTACGCTGTAACCTCGGCTCCACTGAAGGAGAGCGGCGAGTGACCGAGCGCAAAGCTTCGTCGCGAAGGTACATCGGGCGGATCGCCGCGGGGCTCCTACTTCTGACCATACCGGCTAGTGCCGAAGGGCCGGTGCTCCATGAATTTTTCGAGGTTGATCCTGCGGAGGATCTAGCGTTGCAAGCAACTACCCAAGATGGCGCGATGCCGGCGGCGCTTGCCACCCCTCGTGGGCCCGTGCGTGCACCCTCCGCTCAGCGAGACCCTTTTAGCGCTAAGGCGAGTTACGGCGGCAGCGCCACTCCGAGCAGCCCGGACGCCACTTATCGCATCGATCGCAACACCAAGCGGCCCGACGTTGTTTCCTACGATGAGCCCTTTTCGCCCTCAATTGCCCCATTTAAGCGCCTTTACGCCTCCGATTCGGTGAGCCCATCATTGGAGCTTCGGGTGGCCGAACAAGCGCTTTCGACGTTAAGTATCGGAGGTGGCTTAGCCCCGAGCGAAGACGCATTTTACGCCGATATGTTTGTCGACCTTGTGGCAGGGACAGCTGTAAGGATCCCAAGCGTTGGCCCTTCCGCGCGTGTGCTCGTAGCCAACACTGAACCCAAAGTTTCGATTTCGATCGTTACGGATGGTGCGGAGAATTGGTTCGTGCAGGCCAAAGAATCGCGCAGGGTGCGACTCCTTATGCAACTTGCTGTGGACCGCAACGTGTTTGGTAGTGCGTTTGGGGATGTTCCTTGGGAAGTGTTGAGGCTACGAGCGCCCGCCTTTCCGGCGGCGCTGCGGGACGAGGTGCGAGCCACGGCGAGCCTTTTGGGAGTTCGCGCAGAGGAAACACCCAAGCAGGTGTTGGCGCGCATGGTGGCCTATTTTCGAGGGTTTGCGCCTTCGAACGAGCCACTCCAAGCGGGCTCCAGCCTGGAGCTTTACCGAGAGCTGACGCGTTCGCGCCACGGTGTGTGCAGGCACCGTGCGTATGCGTTCGTGGTAACGGCCCTTGGGCTTGGTATTCCAGCAAGATTCATACGCAATGAAGCGCACGCCTGGGTTGAGGTATTCGACACTCGAATGTGGCATCGCATCGATCTGGGAGGCGCCGCAGGTCAGCTTGATTTCGATCAAGAAGGGCAGGTGGCCACCTATGCGCCGCCGCCCGATCCGTACTTGTGGCCTGAAGGTAGCCAAAGCGGTCAATCGATGTTGAGCGGAGCCGCTCAGAGCTCGCAAAGCGGGAATGCCTCCTCCGGAAAGGCTGCCCCGAGCACCGGCGGTGCTCCTTTGCCTGCCCCGAGCGCAGATGCCGCGAACACGGTAGATAGCCTGCCCCAGGCACGGCTCGAGCTGACGGTTAAGCTGCCTGCGGCAATCCAACGTGGAGAAGCTGTAGTTGTTGCCGGAGCTTTGAACGCCGAGGGCAACCCTTGCCCCAACGCACGGGTAGATATTTATCTCAAAAGCGCAGAAGCCTCAGCATTTGTAGGTTCGCTAGCCACGGGCGAAAATGGGAAATTTGAGGGCTCGGTGGTGGTTCCAAGGTCGCTCACCCTCGGGGATTACGTGCTTCTTGCGCGTTCGTCTGCAACGGCTACGTGTAAGAGTGCTTCGAGCGAGTAGGGAGGTCCATATCGGGCGTTCTACTGAACGCGCGGGAGTTAGCCGTTCGCGGCCTGCATGACTGGAGCAGCCGCCGGCTCTCCGCGACTATCGTTGCTGCTTGCCTGCAGTGGGAGCGTTTTGATCATCAACGCAATCCGATTTGGCGAAGCAGTCTTTTTAAAGATGGTCGTGATGTGTGCCTCGACCGTTTTTACGGATCTATTCAGGCTGCAGGCGATCGCGTTGTTGGATAGGCCCTTAAGCAGCAGCAGCACTACTTCCTGTTGGGTGCGTGTGAGGTTCCATTGAGAGACAATGTTGTTGGGCAAGCTAGACATGCACGGTGCGATGCACGCGGTATGCCACTCCACGGGCTCGCTGACGTGGGCCACTGCAAAGGGGCAGTTATCGGGAAAAACCCTCGGCTGCGGCGGCAGTGACACAATCTTGGAGGTGTCACCAGCGACACCTGTGTGTCAGGTCCAGACGGGGGGATTGGTTAGTTGCGGGTGGGGTTAGCTCGCAACCTTCTTCAAACTCTCGACCATATCAATCAACCCGCGAGTGGCAGCAGATTGCTCGTGTACCTGCTTTTCGATCGATTGCGCTGAGCCGAGGGCCTGCTCGGAGCCGCGGAATTGACTGCTCTGGCTAGCGTTGAGCTGACCGACCATTTGGTTGATGTTCTCGATCGCTTGGGTGATTTGGCGGCCGCCACGAGTTTGCTCTTGGCTTGAACGCTCCACCTGGGCCGAAATGGTGCGCATTTTCTCGCCGCTCTTCATGATGAGCTCAGAGCCGCGCGCCTGCTCGGAGGTGGCAGCTGCAATCTGTTGGACTGTCTCTGCGATGCGGCCGATGGCGTCGGTAACCTGTTTACTACCTTTGGCTTGCTCCACGGTTGCGCGGGCGATAGCGCGCACCATGTTCGTGCTCTTCTTCGAGCTTTCAAGGATCTTCTTCAGGGCTCGCTCGGCCTCATTCGAAACTTCCACGCCGCGGTCCACGTTTTGAGCGCCGCGCTCCACGGCCAAGATAGCATTCTTACTTTCGGCCTGAATCGTCTTGATAAGGTCGGCAATTTCCTTCGTGCTTGCGCCCGCGCGCTCGGCAAGATCTTTGATCTCATCGGCCACCACGGCGAAGCCTTTGCCGTGCTCGCCCGCTTGGGCGGCGATGATCGCGGCGTTCAGAGCCAAGAGGTTGGTTTGCTCCGCAACTTCGTCGATCACGTTCAAGATTTGACCGATGGCATCAATGCGCGAACCCAAATTCGAGATCACAGCCACGGCTTCCTGGCTGCTCTCCTTGATGCGGTAAATCTCACCGATGGTTTTCAGGATGGCTTCGGCGCCGCGTTCGGCATCTTGGGCCACCTCTTCGCTCAAGCGCGCGGTTTCGTTGGCGTTCGATTGCACTTGGTCAATCGAGACGTCCATTTCGTTCATGCTGGAGCTTGTTTCCTCAGCGGTGAGCGAGAGCGCGTCAACATTTTTGGCCACCTCTTTGATGCTGAAAGCCATCTCTTCAATGGAGGCCACCATTTCACGAACGCTTGCCGCCAGTTCCCCAATATTCTCGGCGACTTCGTCGTTCGTGGCGGTCATCTGCAAGATGCTGGAGCTTGATTCCTCGGCGCTTGCCGTCAAGACTTCGATGTGATGCGCAATGCCTTCGTAAGAAGCACCCATGTCGCGCACGAAAGCAGCTGTACGTTGAGCCGCGCCGAGCTGCGCTTCCACGCCCGCTTCGACATCCGCGAGGGAGTTACGCAACTGCTGGGTGGCGGTGCGCAACTGGGTTTGAAGTGCCTGGTGGTTGCTGCGGCCGAGATCTATCTCACGCTTTAGGGCGATCAGATCATCAAAGAGTGCGCGCACGTCATCGGAGGCATTGCTTGGGATGGTGGGCTCGCGATCCGCAAGAACTCGACGCACACCATCATGTACCGCTCTCATTGAGTTGCCGGCACCGCTTGAGGCGCCCCACATAGCCGCTGCAGATACCAGCGCAGTGAGGAACACAGCACCCATCGGCGGCAATTGGGGTAGTGAACCAAGGATTGCGGCCACCACGATGGCCGCGACGAAAGCGATGAGGTGGGGTTTCGAGATCGAGTTCATCCGAAGTCCAGACGGCACAAAGCCCAGAACGAATTACCGGACTGGCCGAAAAGCCTACAAGGCCCTCCTGGCCGCACCAAGTACCGGCCAATCGGACGAGGGTCGGAAACCGTCGAGGCCTCAGGAACTATCGAAGGATCGGCCGTTTCGTCCCTGAAAGCGGAGATCCACGCACACGCTGATTGAGCTTGCTCGCTCCCACTTAGTTCTTAGATCTCAAGCTAGAGCGCGGCACGACTCGGCGCGGGCTTCAGTAAGCCGGGTGCGCACGGTGGCTGAGCATTGGCTGGGCACAAAAGGGCCCGCTGAGGCTCAAGCGCGGGCACAGGCTGTGGCGCTCCTGGGTAAGGCTGGCGGGACTGTGCTGCGGCTTTCTTGAGAGCTGCGAGCCGGAGGTTGGCGGGCAGCGGTCCTCGCGTCCAAGACGGCGTTGTCGGAGCCGGGGCCACAGGGACTGCGGGAGTCGCCGGAGTCGCGGGAGGCGCAAACGTAACGTGTGTCCAGGCGGGTGTTGTGGGAGTGGCGGGAGTGGGGCTTGGTGCGGCCGGGGGCGTGGAGGTCGAGGGTGCTGGGGGTGTGGGCGTCATGCGTGTCCAATAGGGCGTCGCGGGTACGGCCGGGGCAGAAGAGTTCGGGGAACTGCCACAGGCCGTAGTCGCAGCGGACTTGGACTGAACATCCGCATGCCAACTTGCACCACCCGCGGCCGGGTATTCATAGACGTGCACGGTGCACGCGCCCAAAGCGAGCGACCCCGCCACCAAACCCATGTTCGCCATCCGACGCCCAATAGCCATACGGGCTACTTACGGGTCGGTGCTGGCCGAAGCTTCCCGAGCTGTCGGCGATTCATCCGCAAGTGGAATTTTCACCACGAATTGGGCTCCGCCTCCTTCGGGACGCACATGTAGGATGTCCCCGCGATGCTCCTGCACAATGCGCTCAGCGATCGCCAAACCAAGGCCTGTGCCGTCGGGTTTGCTGGTGACGTATGGTTCAAACAACCGCGCTTCTACCTCGGGGGAAAGCCCCGGACCATTGTCGCGAACGCTCAATATCGCGCTCCGATCCTGGCGTTTAAGCGTCACCCAGATCTCGGGCGTAGGGTTCATACGAGCGGCTTCCTGGGCATTCTTGAGCAGGTTGGTGAACACCTGAATCATCTGGTCACGATCCGCGCTTACAGCGACGTTCGCTCCAAGATCTGTATGCACCGTAACATCGTCGGTGCGGTGCAAGAGAAGAATGTGCGTGAGTGTTGCGCCTAGATCTAGGTGGGTGAAGCGGGGTTCCGGGAGGCGGGCGAACTGAGTGAATTCTGTCACGATGGTGGAGATGCGTTTCACCTCTTCCAGTACCGTCTGCGTTGCCTCGTCGAAGTAGTCTCCGAAGCGAGGGTCGTTGCGCGCTCTCAATCTGCGCAACGTTTCGATCGCGGCGCGAATGGGCGAAAGCGGATTTTTAATTTCGTGAGCCACTCGACGCGCAATTTCGCGCTGAGCTGCGAGCCTTTCGGCTTTGGCTAAGCGCTTTCTGGAAGCGGCCAGATCTGCCAGCATCTGGTTGAAGGTCGTAGCCAGGTTAACCAACTCGCGGCTCCCGCGTGCCACTACAGGTTTTGGCTCGGAAGCCTCCATGCCTCGGACTTGCAGAGAGAGTTCCTCCAGTGGGCGCGCGATGCCACGCGATAGAAGGTAAGCGACGCCAAACGCGGCGGCCAATGTTCCCAATGCAATAAGCAGGATGGTGCCATCAAGCTCGCTCATCGCAAGCCTCAGCGGCTCCCTGGATTGGGTCGCCGTCAGCGGAAGCCCCAGCAGCCCATCGACCGTCGCAGACTCCACTAAGCTATCAGCTGTGGCCTCCGCTTTTCCAATACTCAGACGGAGGGTGTAGCGAGCGGCTACGGTTTGAAGGAGCGGGTCAAGATGGCGAGCGGCATAGAGGCCCACCCACAGTGATTTGTTTTCCCGATCGCGATGTAAACATGCGGCGTGAATCGAAAGTGGTTGTGTGCCCTTGCGCAAGGCGCCCTGATTGTTCAGCTCAAGGGTGAGCTTGCGCCATTCGTCGGAGCGTTGGCCGACGAGGGCGGGTGCGTGGCCCGCTCCAAGGACATCGCCATTGGAGGCAATCATCACGAGCTCGTCCGCCCGAACCAGCTTCATGAGTGCCGCCACTTGAACGCGCAGGCCCAAGCGACGCTCTTCAAGATCGCCCGCTTTCAGCCCAACGAGCGCACTACCTACGCTGGGTTCGGCTTGGCAGCGTGCTTTGAGCGCCTCTTTCAGTTCGTCAGTTTGGGCACGCAGCTCGGTCTGCAGCTCCCGCGTCGCGGCCTGAAATTGTTCTACGAATCGTCGCTCTTCGGCGCTTCGCCACGCGCTTCGCACGCCAACAGCCAAGAGCGTGGTGGTGAGCAGCGTGAGCAGCGTCGTAGATAAAATGAGCCTACCAGCGAGCGTCATGGGGAGTTCGCCTTGGCGCGGTCCGCGGCTCGCCACAGGTACCAGGCAGCCACGGTGCGATAGGGGCGCCACAGCTCTCCGTGAGCGAGGAGTTCTTTGGGCCTGGGCATTTCAGGTAGCCCATACACAACGCGAAAACCAGCTCGAACGCCGAAGTCGTCTGCGGGCAATATGTCCGCACGGCCCAGATGAAAAATCAGAAGCATTTCCACCGTCCAGCGACCAATTCCCCGTACCTCGGTGAGCCGCTCAACGATTGCGTCGTCATCAAGCTTAGAAATGACGCGCGTGGAGGGCACGACTTTGCTTTGTGTCTTTTCAGCAATGTCGCGGATCGAATGGGCCTTGGCGAGTGAGAAGCCGACGCCGCGTAGAGCTTCGGGAGCTAGCGCCAGCACCTCTTCGGGCGAAGGGAAGCGTTTCCCAGGAGTGAGATTTACGAAGCGAGCAAGGATTGTCTCGGCGGCCTTCCCGTGAAGCTGCTGATGGGCGACCGCGCGCACGAGGGACTCGTAGGGCGAACGCATCTTACTTCCAGCCAACGTACAGGCCCCGATCTGCCGGATCGATTTTCCGAGCGTTGGGTCCTTCCGCTTCAGGTAGCGAACCGCAGAAGTAATGACCTCGGGGGAGATCAGAAGGGGGCTGGGCATGCCGCAGACTAAACCCCATAACGGGCGCATATGGCTAGGTCGGCCGTTCCAAGGCCTTCTGGGGTTGTTTTTTAGCGTTGACGCGGCTCCACTCGTACCCCGTGACCCAGCTTCCCTCCAGGTTCTCCACCCGCGCCCCCTCGGGCAACGCCCCTTCAGCACCCAGCCGGGTGACACGCTTTGATCAGATCGCACGCGAACGCGCCGACTACCTGAACCGTTATCCCTACTATGTCCGCGAGCTCCAGCGGCTACTGCAGAGCTTAGTCGTTCCAAACTCTGACGTTTTGGAAGTGGGGAGCGGCCTCGGCGATCTCATCTCTTCCCTCCAACCACGGCGAGGCGTGGGAATAGACATATCGTCTGTCATGACGGACCTGGCCCGGCAGCGCCATCCGGAGATCGACTTCGTTAACCTGGACGTCGAAAGCGATCCGCTTCCCTCCGGTAAATTTGACTACATTATTCTCACAGACGTGGTCGGGTTGCTGGGAGATATTCAGTCCACCATTGAGAGCTTGCGAGAGGTTCTTAAGCCCGGGGGAAAGCTTATCGTCACGTATTACAATTTCATTTGGGAACCAGCTCTCCGCGTGGCTGAGCTGGTGGGCTTGAAGACAAAATGGCCAGATCAATCCTGGCTAAGCATGGAAGATATCTCCAATCTCCTTCAGCTCGCTGACTTTGAGATCGTGCGTCAGGGCACGGATGTGCTCGTTCCCGTGAATATTCCGCTAATTTCCACTGTGTTCAATCGAGTGGGCGCTAAGCTGCCTCTCCTTTCGCACCTTTCTTTGGTGTCGTATTTTGTTGCGTCCGAAAGCGCGCCCAAGGTTGTTACGGAGTCTTCGGTCAGCGTGGTGTGCCCTTGTCGGAACGAGAAGGGGAATATTCGCGACGCCATTCTGCGCACACCAGTGATGGGGCGACGTACAGAGCTCATCTTCGTAGATGGCAACTCAACTGACGGCACCGTGGAAGAGATCGAGGCTTGCATGGCCGAGTACAAGGGCCCACTGACGCTGAAGCTCATTCATCAGGGCGACGGGAAAGGAAAAGGGGACGCTGTTCGCAAGGGTTACGCCGCGGCGGAGAATGAGATCCTAATGATTCTCGATTCCGACCTCACCGTGCCCCCTGAAGAGCTCCCTAAGTTTTACCGCGCTCTGATTCACGGAAAGGGCCAATTCATCAACGGCGTTCGACTCGTCTATCCGATGGAGGGAGAGGCCATGCGTTTTCTAAATCTGCTCGGGAACAAGTTCTTTTCGGTGGTCCTTTCATGGCTCTTGGAGCAACCTATCAAGGACTCCTTATGTGGCACCAAGGTGCTGCGAAAGACCGACTATGACCGCATCGCGGCCAACCGAGCCTACTTCGGTGAGTTTGATCCTTTCGGCGATTTTGACCTGCTTTTTGGGGCCGCACGCCTGAACTTGAAGATTGTGGATCTGCCGATTCGCTACCGCGCTCGGACGTATGGGGATACCAAGATCAGCCGGTTTGCCCATGGTTGGCTGTTGCTGAAGATGAGCGCGTTCGGGTTCCGAAAACTGCGCCTAGGGGCGTAGCGGCGATCAGCCGGCACAAGCGCGCTCTAGCCCTTCACGGCACGTACGTGAATGTACGCCCATAAAGCCTTAGGTAACGCTCGCCCGAAGAGACTCTCGGCAAACTTTACACCTGTCGAAACTCTGTGCAGCCCCCCCACCTTTAGCCGCTGTGCACGAGGGTGAAACACTAGCCGGTGCAGCGGCATCGGTTGGAAGCGCTCGAACTTGGTGACCTTGAAGGCCGGGCCCAGCAAGTTTGTCAGGTAGCCCACCGAGGAGCGCAGCTCGAGGCGTTCCACGGGGTTCAAGAGGGCGTGGGCTGCGATCATAGGGTTTATGCCATTTGGCTCCAGGATATCGAGCCGCCCCCCTGGAGAAAGAACGCGAGCGCACTCCGCTACGACTTTCGAAGGATCTTGAATGTGGTGAATAACATCGCGAATAAGAACATGGTCGAAGCTCGCATCTGGGAATGGCAGCGCGTCCGCAGACCCCAGAACGAACTCCACGTTTGGCAAGCGTGAGCGAGCAAACGCGAGTTTATTCTCAAAGATATCGAGCCCAACGGCATCCTTCGTTCGACCCAGATGAACCAGGGTGGCGCCTTCCGCACACCCAAGATCGAGCACTCGATTGCCCAAGGGCAAAAAAGCACTGCGGACCAATTCACGCTCCTCTTTGGAGACGATGGGGTCTTCAGTTTGCCAGCGAAAGTGATCTGGATCAGCCTTACCGAAGGAGGCTTCGAGGAGGCCGTCGTGTGATGGATTGGGGGACATATTGGATACCGATGCCAACGTCAGGTTTTTGCGTGGGCGCGGTTTTCGTCAAACCACTTGACAGTGCGGGCGAGCCCTTCATCCAGCCCCACCTCCGCCCTAAAGCCAAACTCGCGCGCTGCTCGGTCGGTGTTGAGCATGCGCCGGGGCTGCCCGTTGGGCTTGCTTGTGTTCCAACGAATCGTCCCGTCGAAGCCCGTAAGCCTCGCAATCTTGTAAGCTAGGTCCTTCATACTTATTTCAAAGCCCGCTCCTAAGTTCACTGGATCGGGTTTGTTGTAACTCCGGGCAGCCATAATGAGGCCGCGTGCTGCATCCTCCACATAGAGGAATTCACGGGTGGGCGTGCCATCACCCCAAAGCTCAACTTCACTCTCACGGTTCCTTCTTGCCGCTGCGAATTTGCGAATCATGGCGGGGATTACGTGCGAAGACTCGAGGTTGAAGTTATCTCCAGGCCCGTACAAATTCACGGGGAAAAGGGTCACGTAGTTCGAGCCGAACTCTTGGCGGTAGGCATTGGCCATCACTAGAAGCGCCTTCTTCGCGACGCCGTACGGAGCGTTCGTCTCCTCGGGGTAACCGTTCCAAAGATCGTCTTCGCTGAAAGGTACCGGAGCAAACTTGGGGTAAGCGCAAATGGTGCCCGCTATCACCAGCTTCTTGACCCCAGAGAGGCGCCCTTGTTCGAGCACGTTGAGGCCCATGGCCATGTTGTCGCGAAAGAAGCTTCCGGGGTGAGCCAGGTTGGCGCCGATGCCGCCCACTTGCGCAGCTAGGTGGAATACGAGTTCTGGTCGCGCCTCAGCGAAGAGCTTTTTGGTGGCGTGCCCGTCGGTGAGATCTACCTCACGGGAGCGGGGGACGATAATCTGTGACGCCCCCAGATCTGCCAGCTTTTTGACAACGCTCTTGCCCAAAAAGCCAGCCCCGCCAGTGACCATGATGCGCAGCCCGGTGAAATCCAGCGTCATGGGGCCGGATGCTGTCACGCTTGTCGCTCGTGTTCGAGCCAGGCCTGAAACATTAGGACATTCCAGAGGGCGTAGTGGCGGTTACCGGCACCCGAGGCGTGGGTGTCCCAGGCATTTTTTACGACGTCTGCGTCGAGGTACCCGTCAGCGCGCAGTTTGGCAGGGCTCGTTAGCGCACGCCCCCATTCGGAAAGCGGGCCGCGCAGCCAGGTCGCCAAGGGGACGCCAAAGCCCATCTTGGGTCGCTCCATGAGCGATTTCGGAACGTATCGGTAGAGGATCTCCCGCAGCGGATGTTTGCCATGGCCCTGGCTCACAAGTGTCGCTTCGGGCAAGCGCGCAGCGAATTCCACGATACGGTGGTCGAGCAAAGGCACACGCGCTTCTAGGCTAACCGCCATGCTGGCGCGATCTACCTTTACAAGAATATCGTCGGGAAGATAACTATTAACGTCCGTTTCCATCATGCGTTTCAACAATGAGTTCAGCTGGCCTAACCGTGGAGTGCGCGTTAGCGGCGTCTCGTAGCCCTTGGCCCCGAGCACAACTCCCAGGCTATCGCTCCACTGGTACAGGTGTGCGCGGTAAATATTGTCGGGCTCCCGAGATGCAAGCACCTCTGCAATTCGATGTCCGGTGCTTGCGATGGCGCGGGGTCGGAGGAACTCAGGCAAACCCCTGTGAAGCATTGCAAACGCCTGGCTCCAGCGCTCCTCCGGGAGCTTTCTCATGGCCCAGGCGGCGCTATCGCGAATGGGCTGGGGAATACGGCGCAGTTGATTCCAGAGCTTGGGAGTGTCGAAGTAGCGCTGGTAGCCAGCGAAGAGCTCATCACCGCCGTCGCCGGAGAGGCTTACGGTAACGTGGCGTCTGGTTAACTTGCAGAGCAGATAGGTTGGAATCTGCGAAGGGTCGGCAAAAGGCTCGTCGAAAGAAAACGGTATGCTTGGGATCACGTCGAGGGCGTCTTTGGCCGTCACGTACATCTCGGTGTGGTTCGTTCCGAGGTGCGCTGCCACGGCCTTGGCGTGTGGTGCTTCATCGAACTTCGCCTCTTCGAAGCCGATTGAGAAAGTGCGCACCGGCTGCGCTGAGCCCGCTTGCATGAGCGCTGTCACGAGTGAAGAGTCGAAGCCACCCGACAGAAACCCACCAAGCGGAACATCAGATAACATGTGTTCCCCAACTACCTGAGTGAGCAGCTGTTCCAGATCCCCGATGATTTCTCGTTCGTCGCGCCCATCCGGCTGGCGCTCACCTTCGAGGTACGTGTGTTCCGCCGACCAATAGGCATCTGGTGCCACACGTTTGGCGCTACCCACGTGGGGCGAGAACTCCGCGAGCGCGTGGGTTAGCTTTGCTGGATCACAAGGCAGTGTGAGGATGGAGCCCGGGGGCAATTTGAAGCACTTTTCGTAGATCGTGTACGGGCTTGGAACGTACATTTGGCGCATGAAAACCTGCAGGGCATCCCGATCGATCTGGCGCGAGAAACCGGGAAATGCACGTAAGGCTTTGAGCTCAGATCCAAATACAACCCCGTTCGGAACGAGCGCGTAATAGAGCGGCTTGATACCTATCCGGTCGCGCACCAAGTGAAGGAGCCCGAGCTTTTCGTCCCACAGTGCGAAACCGAACATGCCTGCGGCCCGCTGAACGGCGGCCTTCACTCCCCATTGTTCGATGGCAGCCAACAACATCTCCGTGTCCGAGTGACCGCGGAAATGATGCCCCGAAGCTTGGAGCTCGGACTTCAACGCCGGGAAGTTGTAGATTTCACCATTGTAGGAAATCTGATAGCGCCCACTTTCGGAACGCATTGGCTGAGCGCCTTCTTCCGTCAGATCAACGATGGCGAGGCGGCGATGGCCAAGTGCGATGCCACGCGTGGCGTCGAACCAGTAGCCGCTCCCATCTGGGCCGCGGTGGGTCAGGCTATCGGTGATCTTCTTTAAGGTTTCCGGCCACGCGAGCGCTGGCTGCGAGCTGATAAAACCGGCGATTCCGCACATTAGTCAGGGCTCCACTCGAAGCTCGCTGTTTACACAGGACACCCCGCGATTGAAACCGGCCGGGTCACGCTCAGAGGCGCAGAGCGCTCCACTCAGGCCATGTCCGGGCTCACGCTTCGCACGAAAGCGCTGGGTTCTAGCGGGTTGTTGCGTCCTTCACCTCTGCCTGGCAGGTTGCCCGACGTGCAAAAGCGTAGGCTACATAAGTTGTGCGTGTTGTTGGTGTTGTTCACCGGTTGCGCTCATCCGCGTTCCCCGGCGTCGCCTCCAACCGCACCCCATCTCACGGAGCCTGCGCCTTCTGTACCTCGCGCGTTGAGATCCCAAAGCGGGTCCTCCGGGTTGCCGTCCACCTTACTCACACGCGTTCCACCGGGAACGTTCGGGCCGTATTGGGCACGCATGAACGGAGGCGGCTTGAGTGTTTGGGCTATTGCTAATGAAGCGGGGTATACGGAGCTCTTCGCGCTGCCATTGACCGCGGCTTTTGAAAAACAAGGGGAGCCGAAGCTCTTCGGTAAGATCGAAGGGGATCTGGAGCGCCTTGCTCTGAAAGTGGTGCACTGGGAGGGAAGAGAAGAACCAGGGTTCGCTGTAGTCACCAGTTCTCGTCTCAAGGGGGAAGCGGGCAAGGAGCGGCACCGTATCCAGCTTGTGGCTCTGGATAGCGCCGGTGAAAGGCTGCGTGAGCCCGCAACGCTCGACGAGAACGTGGAGCGTATCTATTGGGTAGAGGTGCTAGATGTCGGAGGCGGGCCGCTCTTGTTTTGGGCCAGCGCGCGTGGGAAAACGGCGGACATAATAGCAGTTAAGTTGAAGCCTACAGGTGAGTCAAGCGGGCCACCTCAAAGCATCGCCCGGGATGTGAGGTCCTGGCAGGTGGTGCCCTTCGGGCAAGGAGCTGCGCTCGGGATGGTGCAGGGCCAGGTGGGGGTGAAAACGCGGGGCAGCGTCCAGGTCTTGCGCTTGACCGGTACTGGCGCCAAAGTCGGGATTCCCACGGTATTGGCGAAAGCCCCGACAGCCAATCTCGACTTGGACTTAGCGCCGTTAGCTAACAATTTGCTCGTCAGTTGGTCGGATATCGAGAGCGGAGAGGGGCGCATTAAGTGGTCAGTGATGAATCAGGAGGGGGTAGTGCTTCACGAGCCTCAACCGCTCGGTGCGCCCACAGGTGAGCAGAGCCTGTTGAAGCTCGTTCCAAGTTTCAACCGCGACCGCGCCTACGCTATCTGGGAAGAAAAATCGCCTAGCCCCAATTCGGTGCGGGAGGTGCGTGTGCGAAGCCTGCATGATGACGGCTCATTGAGTGAGCCCAGTGTAACAGTAGAAACTGCGCAAAGCGAACGCTGGGAGCTTGAGGCGAGTGCAAGCAGCACGGGGCTCGCTCTGCTCGTGCCTGGTCGCTTGTGTAGTAACGAGGGTAAGTGCGAGAGGTCCGATGTGCCCACCTTGGTGCAATTGGCTGAAGATCTGAGCGTCACGAGTTCTGGCCCGTTGGCCCTTGAGGCTCTGGGCGGAGCCTATTTGCCGTTAGCTTGGAACTTGAGCTGTGCGCCGCCTGGCTGCACGGTACTTGGAGCCACGGCAGGTCAGCTTTCGCCTGTGTATTCGGTTGCAATCAAGGCGCAAGCTACGCCCTTTCGCTCTATTGCACACCGAATCGATCCAGAGCCCCGGCCTCGCGTAGCGGCAAATACGGTGGTTGGGGACGTGGCAGCTCCCCTCGCAGACGTTGATTGGGTACTCGGTCCTTCTGGGCCGCTTTTGGCTCAGCTTACCTACTTTGACCCAGAGATCCCGTACGAGAAGCCTAAAGCGCCTGCCCCTGACGGAAAGCTTGAGCCGGTGCGCGCGGAACTCTCCATCAAGCCTTTGTCGGGGGCCCCTCTGGGCTCTTTTGGCAAGGCTTCTCCCACGGGATTACCCCAACAGGGGGTGGTTTCGTATCGCGCGCATTCTGCCGCTGGCGTGGCGCTTGCTTCGGGCCCTAGCCGTGAGTCTTTGTTAGTCTGGTCAGCTCTCGACGCAGGTAAACCTCAGGTGTTTGTAACGCTGCTAGATGAGCGAGGTATGCGCGTGAAACAGCGAATGTTGACGCGGCTTTCGGAGGCCCCGTCAGACGTCGCCGCTATTCATACAGACAGTGGGTGGGTAGTTGGCTGGGTGGACAATCGCGATGGAGACCGTGAGGTCTACGTCACCAAGATCAATTACAAGTTGGTTAACATGGCCCCCGAAGTCCGAGTATCTCACACGCCGGGCCAGGCCACATCGTTGCATTTTCAGAACACGGCCGATGGCCTGCTTGTGGCGTGGTCGGATGGTGCGAACGAGAAGGCGGGCCCAGACATTTATTCGACAGTGCTGGACACTTCAAAGCTCAGTGTGCGTCGCAACGAAGCGCGTGTATTTGAGTCCGTGGGCGCCTCTATTCTACCCCAGCTCGCGGTCTTCGGAGGAGATACTGAACTTGCATGGATCGAACAATCTTCCTCCGAGGTGCCTTCCGCACAGATTCGATTCGGTAAGCTATTGCCCGACGGAAGCCTGCAGAAAAACGGGGTTCCCGTCGTTCTGCCAGTGGGGAAAGTGCACGGCTTTGCGCTCGATTGCGGCCGAACTTGCCGCGCCGTGGCGCTCCTGAAAACTGACGACCACACGGGTGTGCTGGTGGCTGTGGACGGGCTAGGAGCGGCGACCACTACCAAGCAACTCTTGCAGCTCAGCGGGCCCGTGCAAACACAGGCTTCGCTGCTCTTGGCGGGAGACCGTTTGGTGTACGCAGAGGGTATGGGCACAGACAAAAGTCGCGTTCGCGATCTTACGATCGAGTGGTGAGAGCCGTGGTGCGTTGCCGCCGACGAGGCTTATCTTGTGCCTCGGAAGGAGACTTTCCGTGGTAACGGCGAAAGGCACGACTAAAGTAGAACGCATCCTCATAGCCTACGCTGGCGGCTATGGCTTGGATTGCAAGATCTGAAGACTGACACAATCGATACGCTTCATCCATGCGCCGCGAGATCAAGTATTGGTGAATGCCCATGCCGAGCCAGCCGCTAAAGAGTGCGTCTAAGTAGTTGGGGGAATAGCGGGTAAGCTTGGCGACTTCGGTGACGGTTACCTGGCGCCGATAGTGGCGGTCGAGGTAACCCCGGACCCACAAAAGAACCCGGCGGTGGCCAGCTCCCGGCGCTAATTTGCCGGTATCCCTGGGCTTTTTGGGCTGCCGCTGCACTTCTCGGTGAAGGTCGGCGAGGGCCCAAAGCAGCTCGGCGCGGAGTGGCTCAAGCTCCACTGTTTTTTGCGACGCAGGCGGACGAAACCACGGGAGCAGCCGAGCGCTTGCACGTGTCGGGAGCTCTATCGACCAGGGGCAGGCCCAACCTGTGGCTGGGTAATACGCTGAGACGTGTACTTGTATGCGGTCGTTTCCTGTAAGGCCGAACCACACGGAAGCGTAGTCACGCGCCTTCGAGGAGAACCCTTCCGAGTGCAGAAGGCCGGAGCTAATGACTGCCACTGCGGGCGCGCCAAAGCGAAACCGCGTGGTGCCAACGTCGAGCACCCCAGCGCCGGAAATGGCTACCGCCATTTCCAACGAATCGTGCTCTTGCATTCCCCCTGTCCATTGGTTGGCGGTTTCTGGAGCCTGCCGTGTGCGCTCAACACCTGATGCAAGCAAGCCTTCCGGTGTCTGTTCGAAGGCATCGGCGCCAGATAACACACTAATGGTTCTGCGCAGCCAAGGGCCACCGTCTGGAAGTTCATCCATGTGCGAAGCGGCTTCGTCTGGCGCAAGGTAGAGTGACATAGGCTGGGTGGCGGCAAATATGGCACATCTTTGGCGGTTGTCCGATGGTGGATCCTGAGCTTGGTCAAATACTATCGTATGAAAGTCCAGGCGACGGGGGCTTTCTCCATGGCGAAAACTCCATATCCCTGCAAGCTTTGGAGCAACCCTCGAAGGAAGAATAGTGCATGTTTGAACTTGGAGATCCGGAACTTGAAGCCCTTGGTCGTGTGGTTCGAAAGGGGCAGGCATTTCGTTATTATGAACCGAGCGAGTGCGCTGCTTTCGAGCAGAGCTTCGCCGAATATCTGGGAGTGCCCCATGTACTCCTCTGCTCAAGCGGCACGGCGGCTCTTGTAGCGAGCCTTATCGGTCTCGGCATCGGCCCGGGTGATGAGGTAATCGTGCCTGCGGTCACGTACATGGCGACGGCCACGTCCGTGCTTTCGGCGGGGGCGATACCCGTCATCGTGGATGTTGATACCAGCTTGACGCTCGATCCTTCCGCGTTGGAGCGCGCGATCGGGCCTCGCACCCGGGCGGTGATGCCGGTGCACATGTGGGGACTCAGTGCGGATATGGGAGCCATCTTGAGGATTGCCAAGGATCGGAACCTCTTGGTGTTGGAGGATGTTTGCCAGGCGGCGGGCGGTGCTTATCAGGGAAAAATGCTGGGGAGCCTGGGGCACGCGGGGGCTTTCAGCTTCAACCACTTTAAGAACATAACCGCGGGTGAGGGTGGAGCTGTGAGCACGTCGGATCCGGGAGTATTTGAGCGCATGCGCTGCGCGGTGGATTGCTGCAACTATTTTTGGAACGGCACTACGAATGGATTTCGAGGCTTTGCTTCAAATTCATCGCGCGCGAGTGAATTCGAAGGCGCTATCTTGAGGGCCCAGCTTCAGCGTTTGCCAAACTGGCTGAAGGTAATGCGAGAGCACAAGGCGCGGGTTTTGGCCGAAACCGAAGATTGCCTGAGGAGTGCGCCAGTGCACAGCCCTCACGATGAGTGCGCCACTAACATTGTGTTTCAATTTGAAACGGCGGTGGCGGCGAGTCGCTTCGCCGCCAAAACCGAGGGGCCAGTGGTGAGTGAAACCGGGCGGCACCTCTATACGCGTTGGGCTCCAGTGCTGGAGAAGCGGGGCGCACATCATCCGCTGCTCGATCCATTTCTTCTTCCAGCGAACGAAGGTTGCCGCAAGGACTACACCGTGGATATGTGCGCCCGCTCGATCGATATCGCGTCTCGCAGTGTGCTATGCGCAATGAACCCGTTCCGGACGGAAAAAGAGATATCGGAATTGATTGCACGCCTGCGCGGAGCGGCCAAGTCCTGACTCATACTCTTGCCAGATCTCAGTATTGACGCGAATGTACTCGAGCGTGGGTTCAAGGCGCTCGAAGCAACGTCCTAAAAGTGACGCTAATCCGCTCTTGCGTGGGCCGGGAGCTTTTGGGAATACCGTGACGAAATTCACGCTGACACGCGCCGCGCATGACGAGCAAGCTACCGGCGTGAAGCAGCATGCTGGCGGTTTGTCCCAGGGACTTCTGCACGGGAATCAGTTTAAATAGGCGCTCTCCACCCAGCGAAAGGGTGGCCACGATGGGGTCGGGGCCGAGCTCAGGTTCGTTGTCTGCGTGGAAGCCCATGCTGTCGTTTTCGTCGCGGTAGCGGTTGAGTAGTAGGTGGTTGAAATCACAGCGGGTGAAGTGATTGACCGCGCTCAGAAGTTCCGTCAACGGGGCCGTGAACTCACGAGGGGGCAGTGTTTGGTGTGAGTAGCGGTACGGTAGGGCTCCTGCCCAGGCGATAAGCCTTGGCTGGCGGACGTGTTTGCCAAACATCACAATGTCTTTCTGTTCCCAACTGAGCCCCGTACGCAGCTGCTCGAAGGCCAGAGCCGCCGCCTCTGGCGACAGCCAGTTGGGCTCATATTGGAGCCAACACGCTTGGTTGAGCCGCCTTTCCACAATTCACAGAAGGTGGCTTAAGAGCCGCTCCAAGAACGGCAGCTGACCAGGATGGAGCTTCACTCGTGCGGCTTCCAACCCAAAAAATCCCGCGCGATCGACTTCGGGGAACTTTCGAATTTTCCCGGAACGCGGTGGCCATTCGGCTTCGAATAAGTTGCTGCGAACGGTGGCTGGATCCAGATCCCCTTCGACGCAAAACGCATACACAATTTTACCGCTCTTCAGCCGGACAGACCCAAGTGGCGTAAACGTTCCAGAGACCGTATGTCCTGTTTCTTCAAGGAATTCGCGTTGCGCGCCGGTTAACAGGGGTTCATTTTCCAGTAGCTCTCCTTTGGGGATAGTCCAGGCTCCGTCGTCGCGGTTAGCCCAGAACGGCCCTCCAGGATGCACCAAAAGCACTTCCAAGGCAGCACCGTGTCCGCGGTAGAGAAGTACGCCAGCGCTTCGTTTCGGCATGGCTTATCCTGGATTGGTTCCGGAAAGGGACCTAATCGGTGCTGCGGAAAGCGTGCCAATACCGGGCACTCGCTGGTAAACATCGAACCGGGCGGTTCCATAGGTTTGTAGGTAATGGTGCGTCACGAACTGCGAGAGTGCAGGGAATTCAGTCAGGAAGTGATCCGAATCGAGGTTGTTACCGACAACAGAAGGAATGATATCGCCGCGCTGAACCACTAGGACCTGGGGCCGTGTTCTTTCGAGATCGCGCATGAGGCTGGCCTGAGCTTCGGCGCCCTGCCAAGAAGCGCGCTGAGGCACGTTGTAGATGAAACGTGAAGCCGGGCTGCGTTCGGAAAACCAGTAAATAGATGGCTCAAAACCCCAAACAAACACGGTATCGCTCGGCCGAGAAAGCTTGGCCACACGCGCCGCAATTTGCTGGTTATCAGCGAGGTTGAATCCGCCTACGCGATAGAGCCCTGTATCTAGAGCTTCACGGTTGGGAAAGCTAGAAGCGGATACCAAAAACCTAAGGCGCTCAGACGCACGAGCCCAGTAACCCAAGGGGGTGTCGTTCGTGGCTACGCGCATCAGCGCCAAAAGCCCAAGCGCAGAACAAAAGGCGAGTGCACCTCTTGGCCCCCAAAGAAGCGTTCGCCGCCACAGCTTGGCAAGGCCAACCACAGCGATGAAGCACAGCAACGGTAGCGTTGCGGAAAAATGATATTGGTAGAATTTGCTCTGCATCGCGATGCCAGAAAAGTGCACGCAGCAAATACCCACAAGCAGGAACAAGCCCTCCCGTTCCCGGCGGTGCTGCGCAGGAAGAGCGAATGCCAGCACGAGCCCCACCGCGACAATCGCCGAGAATCTAAAACAACCTTCCTCTATCGCCGAGTAGAAAAGCCGCAACGAAGTTGCATTGTGGTAGGTGAGAGCGGTGTAGCCCGGAGCAAATTCGAACAGCGTCCAAGAAAGTGCGGGCCAGGCGCCTTTAGCCCAGAACCAAAAACCTGTGACCAAAATAGGCAGAAGGGATCCGGCACCAACGGCCAAGACGGGAAAGCAGCTTTGCCAAAAGCTCCGCCGCTGAAGATAGCGCTCAGCAGCCAAAAAAGCCGCCAAAACCACTCCACCAGCGACGAGGTGCGGCTTCATCAGGCCCGCCACCCCGAAGGCAATCCCCAAGGCTACCCAGTAGACCCAAGGCCAGCGTGCGCTTTGTGAGTGCACCATGAGTGCCAACCCCAACACCGTCAGCACGGCCCCGAATGTTTCTGGCTGAGCGGTGTGCCAAAAATCAAGTTGGCTGTGGACGAACATCGCAAGTGCTGCCGACCACACACCCACCAATACAGAGCCAACCCAGCGCTGCGCGAGAAACACAAAGCTTAGCGCGAGCACCGCCATGCCGGCCATTTCAAGAATGCGCGGCGCCAGCATCGTTTTACCGAACAGCGCCTGCGCGAGCCCGTACGCAAAGAAGATCCCGGGGGGCTTGAAGTCCCAAAGATCCCGATAAGGTAGCTTGCCGTGCAAGAGGCCTTCGCCAACGAGTGCGTAGATCGACTGATCTCTTCCGAAAGAGAAGAGAGGCAACTGCAACCACCCACCCAGAAAAGCGCAGACTCCAAGTACGCCACTTGCGATGTGTCGGCGCTTCATGATCCCGTTGCCAGCTTTAGCCTTCCACGGAGGAGCGTAGCCGAGCCTGGCGCGCGCTAGGAAGGGGACGAACGGCTACACGCCGTAGGTGCTTGGGTGGGCGAGCAACATTGGCGCTGCCCGGGTGGCTATTTAGGCTGCGCAGAGAGCTTCGCGAGGGTCCTGACCGAGCTCGACCCCAATTCGCTCAACTGCGTTCCGGAGCTTTGCCTTGGCCCGCTCTTCCAGCTGGCGCACCCGCTCCCGCGAAATACCAAGCCGACGCCCGATCTCTGCCAACGTAACTTCGGCTTCCGTATCCGAGAGCAGCCGAGCCTCGGCGATGTAGCGCTCGCGCGTATCCAGGCACAAAAGTGCTTTGCTTACCAGCTCTTGCTGGAAGGAAGATTGCTGAGAGCGCGAGAAGGTAGTCTCTTGCGAAACGTCTTCTGCGGAAAGCGTGTCCAACAAGGAGCGCCCCTCGGGCCCTGTCGGCATATCCATCGAAACATCGGTGTTATCCAGTTGACGCAACAAATCACGCACCTTTTCCACCGGCATCGCGAGCGAATTGGCTACGTCGGCGATAGCTGCTTCTGACTCTCCGAAGCGATTCAGGCTCTTGGCTCGCTCCCTGCGCAGCTTGAAGAAGATGCGGCTCTTGAGAGCTCCCCTGCCGCTTCGTGCCACGCTGAAGTTGCGCAGCACCACACCCACGATTCGCGCACGCACCCAGAAAGCCGCGTAGGTGACGAACCGAAGATCGCGCTCCGGCTCATAGCGGTCAATCGCCTCAAGCAGTGCAAAATTCCCCTCTCCAATCAGATCGGCGAGCGGCACGTTGTAGCGTTGGTAGCGTTTTGCCATCGCAACCACAAAGGGAAGATGGGCTTCGATTAACCGGTTGGCTGCCTTCTTGTCGCGCTCCTTTTGCCACTTAACCGCAAGAGCTCGCTCCTCTTCGCGTTCAAGCTTCGGCGTCCGATTAACTCTGGAGATGTAAGTGGTGAGGCCAGCGTTGGGGTAGTCGTACATGGTAAATCTTTCTTGACGGAGGGAAGAGCCTTGGAGGGCGTGTTCAGTGATTAATGGCGGTCAATGTGCGGGGTGTTGAGGAGAGGTAGAAACGCTGCAGGTTGTGTCACAGCGTCCGGTTAGCTTCAGGCGATTGCGGGCGAACGCGCGGTAGGCGAAGTTCAAAATCGCGCTCAAAGGGGCCCAGCGAGAAAGGGCACTGAGACGCGGGAATCCTGTTGCCGCGTAGAGCTGGCGGAAAACTTCGACACCCGAGATCAAGGTGCCGTCGGGGAGGCGCCCTCGGATCTCCGCCATCAACTCAGCGCTCGTGAGACCAACCGTGGCGGGGTCGAAGCCGGGGGCCGTGATGTCCGTGAACTTCACAGCTCCCGCCACGTCCCGACCCTTCAAGAATCGTATTTCCCGTGAGCAGAGCGGGCACTCACCATCGTAGAAGACTTCGACAACCTGCGGCATGTGTCTAAGTATTGTTCTAGTTTTGTCTACGTCAAGGGGTGGGGTGGGGGATAGTTGTAAGTGTCGGAAAGAATGGGAGAAAATATGGAATTCTCAGCTGGGAAGCGGCCGTGAAGGGCTACTCAGAACGGTGTCTTGGGCGGCCGGGTGTTGATGAAATGTCTAAGTCATGGCGAACCTTCGGAGGTGCGCGGAGAGGGACCGGGATGGCCGCGATTGAGCGGTCGCCCAGTGCAGCACTGAGCGGCTGCCGGTTGCGCGAGCTCTTCGGTACTGAGTCGTTAACGGGTGTGTACCGGGTGCGAGATTTGGAGCTTCTCAGCTCTTCACAAGGCGAGCGGCCGCAGAATTGGGGAGATCTTGGCTGAGCGACTAGGCAGAGCTGGCTAACCACATAAACGCAGGATTCGAATTATGTGGATCCGACTTTCGGGGGGTTGGGGGCTAATGTACGGTGGGGGCATCGATGGGAGTAGCAAGCATCAGCGGTGTTGGACGCCCGGGACGCCTTGGGAATGGCCTCGTCGCCTTGTCCATGTATGACAAAGGAATAGGCTTTGTCGGTGCTGCAATGGTCGTCGGGAAACACGGCCACAGGTACGTGGTACTTCACCTCTTGTGTCAGGGTCTCGAACTGCTCGGTAAGTCGTTTCTCTTGTTTCGCGACTACAACAAGTATGATCGATTGCTTCGCAAGCATATCGGGCACGACCTGGAGAAGCTTGTTCATACCCTCGGCACGGAGTTCGGGCTCGGCCGACCCTCCAAGGCCTTTGCGAATGAAATGAAGCAGCTCAATGCCCTCTACAAGAACCACCGCCTGCGGTATGGCTCGGTATCGGACATGATGATAGATCCTCGGTCCATTCCCTTCCGGCGAGTGCTCGGCAGGCTGAAAGCAGCCATTCGCGTGGCTAACCCCCAGCTACCTTCTGATGTCGTTAGAACCGCCGCAGACCTAGGGATGCGGCCGTAATAGTTCGCAGCCCAATGACTTCAGCTAGGCACACGCCGCTGACGAACAGGGGCTTAAAGCTTGCGAACCCCGTCGGGCGATGGCAAGTCCGCCCAACAAAGCGTTGCAGCTGATGATCGCTTCGGTCGCGCTTTGCGCTCCCTCTATCCCTCGCAGCTGAACGCCGGTACGTTGGGCGGACTTGATCGCGGATAGCTAAGGGTATGGCCACGACAACCTGGACTGTGTTCAGATGACGACAACTCCCACTCTACACTTCTCCAATGATCGCCCCCTTTCGAGCAAGTCCGACGACAAGCTGAATCGCGCGCCGTTCGCAGAGTGCGTGGCGGGGGTGCTGCGTGGGCTGCCGAAGGGTGCGGGTCTGGTTGTCGGCATTCATGGGCCATGGGGCGATGGTAAGACCACGGTCCTCAACATGCTCCAAGCCGACTTGGACGCGGACGGAGCTACGGCCACCGTGGAATTCAATCCTTGGCGGTTTACTGACGAACCCGCGATGCTTGCTGGCTTCTTCCGAGTGCTTGCGGCGGTCATCCGCGCGAAGTTGACGACGAAGGGCGAAGACATCGCCGGTTGGGTCGAGAAGATTGGACGCTACGCCAGCGTCGTGGATGACCGCCTCGGCAAGGCGGGTGAAGTCGCCGGCGCCAAGGCTGATGCGAGCCTTGAAGAACTGCGCAGCCGGCTCTCGGAAGCGCTCGCCAAGGCCGACAAGCGGATCGTTGTCCTCGTGGACGATATCGACCGCCTTGACAAGCACGAGACGTACACGCTGTTCCGGCTTATCAAGGCGTGTGCCGACTTTCCCAATGTCTGCTACGTGCTCGCCTTTGACGACGTTGCGGTAGCCAAATCGCTTGGCGAGCGGTACGGGGCGGGCGACGAGGCGTCCGGTAGAGCCTTCTTAGAAAAGATCATTCAAGTGCCTTTGAAACTCCCGATCGCGATGAAAGAGGACTTACGGTCGTTGTGCTTCCAGCAGGTCGATCAGGCGATCAGCGCGGCAGAAGTCGCGCTGACTAAGGAAGACGTGGCTGGCTTCGTTTCGGGCTTTGATCGCGGCATCTCAATCCGGCTCGACACGCCCCGCGCGGCAAAGCGGTACGGGAACGGGTTGATGTTCGCACTGCCGATGCTGAAGGGCGAGGTCAACATCGTGGACTTGCTCTTGATCGAGGCAGTACGAGCCTTCTATCCCGCGATCTACGACGTGATCCGTGCCAACCACGCGGAGTGTTCGGGAGTAGAATCGGAACATCGGCGAAGCGGTCATGACGGCCCGCGCCCCGTCGCGTTTTTGAAGCCGGTAGTCGAAGCGCTTCCTGCAGAAGAACAAGAGGCGATCAAGTCGCTCCTCAAGGGTCTTTTTCCGAGACTCGGTAGCGCGTATGGAGGCGGAGGCTACGGGACCGACTGGCTCTCGCGCTGGGCAAAGGCCAAGAGGCTCTGTTCTCCCGACTACTGTCCGCGGTATTTCTTGTACAGCGTCCCCAAGTGCGACGTGCGCGACTCGGACATGGACGCATTGTACGCGAAGGCCGCAAAGGAAGCTGCGGCCGAACTAGGCAAGGACGTCGTAGCGTATTTTACTGGCGGGAAGGCGAAGCGGATCATCGAGAGGATGCGTCAACACGAAGAGAACACGCCGCCCGAAGCGGTGGCGTCGCTGTGTGTTGCCATTGCCGCAAACGCGAAGCACATCCCCAATCCGCCCTCTCTGTTCAGTTTCGCCGAGCCGGTGTCACAGGCGGGCATCCTGACCTCGCACTTGATCCGACGGCTTCCCGCCGGGGGGCCGAGAGTGAAGCTCGCGAAGGAGGTGATCAAGGCCGCTGATCCGCTCTGGTTCGGTGACGAAGTTCTCCGATGGCTTCATGTGACCGACGATGCCGATAAGGCCGACAGCAACACGCTGACGAAGGACGAAGTTAAGGAGGTCGGCAAGGCACTCGTCGAGCGCATCAAGGTTCGCGCGGTAGCTGGCGAACCGCTATTCAACGCGGAGGTGTCGCAGGAGCAATCGCTGCTGTACGAGTGGTGGCGGATTGAAGGCCGTGAGCCTGTGCAGGCACACCTTGCCTCGGTGTTCGCCAACGACTCGAAGAACGTCGCGCTGTTCTTGCAGGCAATGGCTCCGAGATCGTGGGGCGAGGGCGATATACTGCCGAGTGTTGGCGAGCTTGACGGAAACCGACTCAAGAAGATCAAGCTGATCTATGACCTCGATGCGCTCGCCCAACTAATCCGTCAGCACTTGCCGGGTGACTTCGACAATCCGCAGTGGTTTCCGGACAGCGGCAAGCCCGTTGAACAGCGGTTGGCCGAGCAGTTCATGTTCGTTTACAACAAATGGAAGAAGGCCGGCGAACCGCCGAATGCTGGCGGAAAGAGTGACGACGAACCCAATGAGATTGGATCCGCTGAGGCTGTTGACGAAGATCTGAACGCCAAAGCCGCAGAACCAGCGGATGCAGCGCGCGAAGAAGTGCTGACTCGATTAGAGCGCCAATTCAGTGCCCGCTGACAGATTCGTCTTCCACTGCCGTAGCTCAGAGGCAGATTCTTTCTGTCGCGTGTCGCCCGACTTTGACCATTCACCGCCCGACGGGTCCACTGTATTCAATACCACATTCGAGCGTTACTCTTTCGACGGATCCCGATGGCGGATGCGTGTTCGAATCATTCCAGGGTTGGGAGTATGAGGAAGGAACGATTCCCCCGCGCTCATGTTTTCCCTAGGCAAATCGCTGCACGCCATTCCGCCTGTCAAGGCGCTGCAGCTTACGGGCGCTTCGCTCGCGCTTTGGGCTCCCTCTAGCACCCGCAGCTGAACGCCGGTAAGTTGGACGCACGACTTGTGAGCCGTACATCCTTCATCAACGTTGACCTCGACGTCTACTCAGCGAGGCCCCTTCGTCTCCTGGCGGACGCGATGGAGAAAGCCAATGCCATCGCCCTTTATTGTGGCCGGGTCGCGCCGGGGCAATATCGCGCCTCGTTCGAACTTGGTCACAGTCCTCGCTCCGCAGATACTGCTATACGC
Source organism: Polyangiaceae bacterium (assembly GCA_033763455.1). Classification (GTDB taxonomy): domain Bacteria; phylum Myxococcota_A; class Polyangia; order Polyangiales; family Polyangiaceae; genus JBBRRP01. The sequence continues at coordinate 3,517 of JANRKO010000041.1, read as the reverse complement.
GATCTGGCCCACTTGATTGACGGCCTTCCGGCGCCGGCCCGTAAGCTCTGGGATGGCGCGAATCAAAGAGACTTCGCGGTCGGTATCGACGCGGGAAATACGCCCTTCTCGTTTACGTCCGCGATCAAACCGAGCACGGTCACCATGGTCTCCAAGCTGGGAGCGCAGATTTCCTATGTTATCTACGCCGCCAAAACTGAATGAATTAGGGTGTTCACTACTGCGGAACGCAGCCCGAAAACGCTCGCGCATGGGGCCAGGATCGCCATGCGATCGCTTCCCGCAAGCTTTCCCGCCTTGAGAAGGAGCGCCCCATGCCCATGCCCATGAGGTGTGGCTGGTGGCGAGCACGCTGAGTATGTCGAGCGCTCTAGCATGCGCACCGGGACGCCGGTACGGTTAGGAGGCTTGAGGGCGCACCGTGCGAATCGTCGAAAAGGCTTTTGCGTACATCACAAGGCGGGGGTGCCTATTGGTATTCGAGCACGTCGCGTTCCCAGAGGCGGGCGTGCAAGTTCCCGCTGGAACGATCCATTTCGGCGAAACACCGGCTACTGCAGCGGTTCGGGAGGCCAATGAAGAGACGGGCCTAGGCGAGTTCTCCGAAGTCGAGTTGCTTGGCGTATGCGATTTCGATGCGCGGCCTTATGGCAAGGACGAGATGCACCGACGCCACTTTTTCCACATGCGGCTCTGCGGAAGCGCGCCCGATCGTTGGAGACATCATGAGCATCATGGGTCCGACGGCGGCGAGGGCGCCATCGAGTTTGAGCTCTACTGGGTCCCGATCCTTGAGGCCACCGCATGCCTGGCCTACGAACATGGAGCGCTCCTTCAGCGCCTGCGCTAGCGCACCCGTAGAGCACTCCAAGAATGCGTTGTTGCTCAAACGCCTAGCTCGCGCTTTGCGCCCCCTCTAGCACTCGCAGCTGAACACCGGTAAGTTTGGAAGAACCAACATGAATGGCTCCGTTCTGATTCGACCCTACCAATCGGAGGACGTTGCAGAGGTCACTACGGCTGTTCGCGAATCCGTCGATTACATGTCCGTTTGGATGCCTTGGTGTCATCCGAACTACGCCGAAGCCGATGCAGCGGCTTGGGTCACCACCACTTTGGAGGGGCACAGGACCGGTACTATGTTCGACTTTGCCATCGTTGACGGCGCCGGGCGCTACTTGGGCGGGTGCGGAATCAACCGCATCAACGACCTCGATGGAGTCGCAAATCTTGGTTATTGGGTTCGAGCCACTGCCGCCGGTCGCGGTATTGCTCCAGCAGCTGTACTTCAGCTCATCTCCTGGGTCTTTCTGAACACGCCCCTCCACCGCCTAGAAATTGTTGTGGCCGTCGACAATTTCCGTAGCCAACGTGTCGCGGAAAAAGTCGGCGCTCATCGCGATGCTGTTCTCAAAAAGCGAATTCTCGTGCACGGACAGCCCTCGGATGCTGTTCTCTACTCCGCCCTGAGGCCTGACTGAGTCCCTGTTGATATATCACCTGGATTTCAAATGGCCAATCACCAAAACGACACGTTGATCGATGACGCACCGGGCAACCAACTACTCGAGTTGCAGAGAATCGATGAAGGAGCGCTGTCGACGGTAGTGCCGCTAACGCACGCGTTGGTGGCGGGGTAGGCCTATGACGACCTCCATCAATCGTCGTGACACGCTGTCCGCTATCGGAACAACGCTTCTTTTCAGCCTCGCCCCGCGCGCCTCCTACGCTGAGGACGGCCATTTGAGTGCCGACTACCTGAAGCGGCGTCGCGAAGAGATGGAGCCTTCTCTCGTTTTTAGCGAGAGCCTCTTCAAGAGGCTTCCTGGCATAGGCCTTTATTGGTTGGTTCCGCCAGGCTCACTGCTGCTCGACAAGGTTGTCGCTAGTTGGACATATGTGTTCGGAACGGAGTTCGGATTCCGCACGGCAACGCACCACTCGTCCCTTTCGACGCCCCAGGCGATCCAATTGGCCCGCCGCTTCCCCGATGCCGTATGCGATCCCACCCAGCCCTTTTACACGTACCGAACTCCCCATCCCGTCAAGCAGAAGACCATCGTACTGGGCCTAGCGTCGCGCCCCACTGGGGTCACAGTCGGGATGTACCGGGGCCAAGTACCCGCTCACATCATCCACCGCGATTTCCCCATCGATCCCAAAACCCATAGAGTGCTCGCGCAGCGCCTCACGGGCCCAAACTGTCGAGACCGTTTTGCCCTGTATGCAGCCTACAGTCGTGCCTCCGACGAGATCCGCAGGATGTCGATCGTCCTGTACTCTCGAGATTGGAGGCTGCTCGGCCGCCAGAACACGGAGATCCCAGAAGACAGCGGCTGGTGTGACGGCTGCGCGGTTCCGAGATTCGACTACGGTCTGGAATACGCCTTTGGCACCTTCAACATGTTAAGTTTGAGTGACTTTCCCTTTCCACTCTTGCTTGCCAATACAAGCACTATCGAAGGCCGTGCACTCACGCTGTCTACCTTTGACGAAAATCACCTGTTCGTCAGTTACCCCATTTATCATCAGGTGGTCGGATGCCCCTCGTTCGAGCCTCTGGCTCAATGACTTGACTTGTTGGGTGATCTGCCGCCAGCCAGACCCACATGCACGCTGCCGACTGGGCGTGGCGGACCAAGCCCCGGCATGCTAGGTCGCTGCGAATGCTTGGCGAGCTGACGCTGCGTCTCCCAACCGAGGATGAAGAGCACGAGTTTCTGCGCGCTCACCGAGCCACGTCGCCGGAGGCTCCATCCTTCCTCCACCACTATCAAGAAGGAATGTCTTTTCGGCAATTTCTGGAGGTTCTTGCGGAACACCAGCGCGGCATCAACTTATCGCCTACGCAGGTTCCCTCTACTTTTCTGTTTGCATATGTGGGCACTAGGATCGTCGGTCGAGTCTCCATTCGGCACGCACTCAACGAATTTTTCGAAAGGACCGGCGGGCACATCGGTTACGTCGTTGTCCCTGAGTTTCGGCGTAGGGGCTATGCCACTAAGATCCTTGCTAATGCGCTTCTGATCGCACGCGAGCGCTTAGGCATCCAACGTGCGCTCCTCACCTGCGACGACGACAACGTTGGATCCATCAGAACAATCGAGAAGAACGGTGGCATCCTAGAGAACATCATCACCGAATCCAACCACAAGCCGAAGCGTCGGTACTGGATCGAAACTGGCTGATCAGCTTTCGCCGGCAGGGTTGCCGAAAGCCGCGCAGCTGAACACCGCTTCGGTCGCCCCAACGAGGCGGTGGTCGTGCCCGTCGCATCCTAGACCGCTCTCGCTTCGAGGCATCCCGTTTCCCTTCTTCAGATAGCTGGCAGACGAGCGCAGTCTGTTGCTTTCCCTCCCTCTAACTCGCAGTGTAGTGGAGTTGATCCGCTTTCCCGGACAGGTTGTTAGGTTATGCCGCTAGGCGGCCTGCATTGCAAGATTCAAACTGTTCAGGGCTGAGCCCATTCCGTGCCGAGTGCTTTCGCTGGCGGTTGTAGAAAACCGTGAGGTACTCG
>JANRKO010000040.1:0-30021 GCA_033763455.1 Polyangiaceae bacterium | reverse complement strand
TTGTCTCTACCGTCTGACGACGCGTGGCCCACCTCGTCCTCCTTGTCGCTCTTCAAACGGGCCCGGTTTTCTGAGGCGAGGCGTAGCTTTGCCCCCTCTTCAACAACTGCGCTTTCTCTCTCGCCTCGCCTCAGAAAATCGAGCCCCGCGCCCGCCCAAACTCCTCTAAATTGCTCGCCCTTGCGCGGGCGCGGCGCCGGATCAACATCCAGCGACCCCTCAAAATCCGCATCAACATCTATGCCACCGGATCGCCTCTCGCCGAGCTCTGGCGTTCTTGGTAGTCACCAAGGGGCAATGCGAGCTTGCGCGACTTCGGGCACATAATATGACGCTAACCTGGCTCAACGACGCGGGAGGCCTTCGCTACCATGCGCGGGCTCTACGCTACTCTAAAGAGCTTTGGCATCCTTTTCGTTGGGCGCTGGGCGAGTGGCTGCTCGGCTTTCAACCTACCCAGAAGACCCTGCTTTTGGCTGGGCCAAGCGGGGGCTATTGCATTCAGCCGTTCGTTTTCGAGCGTTACGAACGCATCGTGTGCCTGGAGCCGGATCCTTTTGCCCGGTTCATCTTTCAGCGAAAGTTGCGACGCGCACCTTTGGAGCGCCAGCCCCGTGTCGAGTTCATTGCTGAAGATCATCTGATCCATCATCCCGAAAAATTCCCGAAGCTTGTGGAGAGCTTGGGCGACACGGCCCTCATGTTCAGCAACGTGATCGGCCAGGCTTGTGTTTTGCTCGGTGTGGATCAAGACGGCCCCGAGCTTGCCCGGGTTCGCATGGCCGTGGGCGATGCAATCAAAGGTCGCGCGTGGGTGAGCTTTCACGATAGAGTTTCAGGTTATCTGCGCCCCACCTTTGAGCAGCCCCTCGTGTGCCGCACACGGATGACAGATGATGAAGTCGCCGAGCATCTTTTTGAGGTGTTTGATCCAAAACCGGAAGGTCCCGAGTACGCACTCACAGATCACCTGACGCATGGTTTCTTTCCCGAAGCTTTGCCACACACTTACTTTAGCTGGGAGCTCTTGCCTGGCGCGTTCCACGTCATTGAGGGCGTGTTCGATGATGGCACGGGCGCGGCAGAGCGGCGCTTTTCAGTGTAATAAGGAAGTCTGAACGTAGCTGTAATGCTGGCGCGATAGTCCAGTTTCTCGGCGTAGGTTGACCCGATTTTGAGCGTCAAGTGCGGTACGTTCCGTTTCATGCAACTAGCGCGATGGCTTGGAAGCTTTGGGGCTGCAGTGTTGGTCTCCGCATGCAGTAGCGGTGTTGTGGAACAGAGCAATCTGGGCGCAGCTGGGGCTGAGAGTACCGCCCCTTCGGCGACCGCCACCGAAACATCTGCCCCTCTCCCAACAGAGACGGCACCTGCCATGCCCATGCCCGCGCCCATTCGTCAGTGCACGCCGGGTCCTACAATACCGATTGCCAGCCCCGATATGCCTGCAGATGGGGATGGCAATCGTACTCTCGACGTAAAGTATTGGCCGACCCCCGAATTTTCGGTGAACCCAACTGTGCCTCACGGCGCGGTGATCCCGTTCACCATGAATTCGGCGGAAAGCAAGATTTTCCCTGGGCGCAACAACGTTCCGTTCATGCGCAGAGTCTGGGTCTACGTGCCGGTGGGCTATGTGCCCGGCACACCGGCTCCGTTTATCGTGGTGCAGGATGGCGTCGGTTATTCCGACGATATTCCGAACGTGCTCGATAGCCTTATTCCCGGCAAATGTTTGCCCAAAATGATCGGCATCATGGTCGAAAATGGGCCGGGCGGCCAGCGGTCGCTCGAATACGACAGCGTGTCGGATGCCTACGCGCGGTTCTTGGAAACAGAGCTTTTCCCACGTGTGGAGAAGGAAGCGAACGTTGTGTTAACTACAGATCCTGAGGGCGGTGCCACGCTTGGCGGAAGCTCGGGTGGTGCGGCGGCATTCACCCTTGGCTGGTTCCGCCCAGAGAGGTTCCGGCGCATCATCACGTATTCGGGGTCGTACGTCGCGCTGCGCAAAGATGCCATGCATCCGAACGGCGCGTGGGACTACCATGCGTCGCTTATCCCCAATAATCCCCCGAAGCCGCTCAGGGTGTGGCTCGAATCTACCTCCGGGGACACGGGGCCTGCCGACGCCAAGGCACCCAACCTTGATTGGCAAACGGCGAACCAAAACATGTACAGCGCGCTGAACGCAAAAGGCATTCACGTGCAGCACAACTTCGCGCCGGGCGCGGGACACAATGATCCGTATGTACTAGGGGGCACCCTGGTAGACGCGCTGATCTGGTTGTGGCGTGGCTACCCAGTGGAGTAGTGCCATCTCTCCCTGATTTGACGTGATGGGAGCGAGCTCTCCGGGCGCTCTTTTTAGCTTGGGGGCAGAGAAGGGCGTTCCCCACGTAGGGCGCCGTCGCGTGTTGAGGCGTGTGAGGGCGGAAGCACACCTTTAAATGCTACGCCATACAGATCCCACACGGTGATAAAGAGCGCGCCAAGGATCGGTCCTATCACGATGCCAGCGGCTCCAAACAGCACAATGCCACCGAGTGTTGAGAGGAATATCAGAAGATCGGGCATCTGAGTGTCTTTGCCCACGAGCCAGGGACGCAGCAGATTATCAACACTGCCCACCACGAGCGAGCACCACAAGAAGAGCCCCAAGCTGGCTGTGAAGTGGCCCGCTGCTACCAAATAGACAACAGCTGGCAGCCACACCAAAAGCGGACCAATTCCCGGAATTACAGAGAGAATTGCCATGGCTGTGCCCCAAAGTGCGGCGCCTTCGATGCCTGCTACCCAGAAGGCTAAGCCGCCCAGCGCCCCCTGAAGAATGCCAATGACTAGAGTGCCTTTGATCGTGGCGCGCGTTACCGAAACGAAGCGATCAATCATGCGTGTTTCGTCGTCGGAAGCGAGGGGCAGGTAATACAAGATCTTCCTCAGCACCGAACGGCCATCGATCAGGAAAAAGAACGTGGCGTAGAGCATCACGAACAGCATAAACAGGAACGAAACGGTGTCGGCGATGGCTTGTGTCAGCAACCCTACCAAGGCCCGGCCAACGGCCTGCCCCGCCTCACCCAGCTTCTGCAAGATCTCCTCGCGGTGGGGTTCGAGCGTGCGGTAGAGGGCCGTGTCTTTCAGCGATGAGCCAACGTCTGGCGCGTGGCGCACTTGTTCGGTAATCCACGGCTGAGCGCGTTCACCGAGGTCCACGGCTTGGGTGGCTACCACCGCCAAGAAAGCCGTTAGCGGCACAATCAGAACTAAGAGCAACACGGAAAGTGTGGCCGCCGAAGCGAGCGTCTTTTTTCCCCATAAGCGCGGCGTGAGCCAGGCGTGCAGCGGGAGCGCCATGGAGCTCAAGATCGCCGCGAAGAGGAGCGCGATGAGAAACTCGTGAATCATCCACAGAAAGAGCGCGCTAATTCCGAGTGCCAGGATCCCGAGCACCATGCGTTGCAAGCGCTGCTGGGTGGCGAAAGTCGCTTCCGGCGCCAACACGCTGGACGTGGCGACATTAGCGGCATCCCGCGGTGCTGAAGGCGATGCCTCAAGTGGCGCGTCCGGATAACCTTCGGTGGGTGCTTCTGGAGGCACAGACGATTCGGCCTCAGGGCGTGTTGGTTGTGTCACGCCGGGAGTGTAGTCGCGTCGGAGCGGGCTGGCTGCAAAGATTTGTGGCACTAGGCGGACTGATCCCCTCTGCCTTCTTGTCCGCACTGAGATATACCGCGTGCCACGTCTACATCCGAGGTTCCCGATGTTCAGCTCCCATCCAGATTTTACTCCGAACGGTCCCTCCATCGATGCTCGCATCGAGACGATGCTTCAGAAGCTGTCTCTCGAAGAGAAGATCGATTTGCTGAGCGGAGCGCCCACCCAGGGTTCCACGCGGGCCAACGAAAATGCCGGCATCATCGAATACAAAATGGCAGACGGGCCCGTTGGTGTGCATTGGTGGTGCGAGGCCTCCACTGCCTACCCAACCTCGGTGAGCGCTGCTGCAACCTTTAACCGCGAGCTTGTGGGCAAGATGGGGTGGGGCTTGGGCCGCGACGGGCGGGCGCGCGGCGTGCATATTCTTCTGGCACCAGGCGTTAATATGTATCGCTTGCCGGTATGTGGACGTAACTTCGAGTACTTCGGAGAAGACCCGTTTCTGGCCAGCGAAGTAGCGGTCGAATATATTCGCGGCGTGCAAAGCCAAGGGGTGTGCACGACGGTGAAGCACTTTGCGCTCAACTATCAAGAGTTCGAACGTCACTTGTGCAGCGCGGATGTCGACGAGCGCACACTCCACGAATTCTACCTTCCAGCATTCGAAGCTGCCGTGAAACGCGGAGGCACCGGCGCCCTGATGACGGCATACAACCTACTGAACGGCGTGCATTGCTCCGAAAGCCAGCTGCTCATTCGGGAAATTCTCAAGGGGCGCTGGGGTTTCGATGGCTATGTGATGTCGGATTGGGTGTCTGTTTACAGCGATGTGCCGGCCGCCAATGCCGGCCTTGACCTAGAGATGCCGTCCCCGCGTTGGTTCGACCGTGAGCACCTGGTGCCCGCCGTAAAAGATGGGCGTGTATCGGAGGCGGTGATTGACGACAAGATCCGGCGGTTGCTGCGTTTGGGTTTGTGTTTCGGTTGGTATGATCGAGAGCAGAAAGTTGCGACCATTCCGGAGGACGATCCGGAGACGGTTCAGGTTGCTCTCGATCTCGCACGTGAGGGCGTGGTGTTGCTCAAAAATGAAGGGGGTATTTTGCCTCTCATCCCCACGCAGAAAATCCTGTTGATCGGGCCGCACGCCGAAGCCCCGGTCATTGGTGGTGGTGGTAGCGCCTACAATAAGCCCTTTCGCGCAGCAAGCTTGCTGGAGGCGGTGCGAGCGCTCTTAGGTGAGAATGCCCATGTTATGCATCAGCGCGGCTACGAACCGGAACGTGCGCTATCGCTATTCGACAAGAGTGAGTTTCTAACGCCGACCGGAGAGCGTGGCATTTTGGGCGAATACTGGAACAATGAGTCGTGGAGCGGTGAGCCATTTCTTTCACGGGTGGACGAACGCGTCGATTTTGCTTGGCAGTGGAAGTCACCCGCAGAAGGGCTGCCCAATAAGAAGATTTCGATGCGTTGGCGCGGGTTTGTTGAAGTTCCACGCGCTGGCCGTTACCGCTTTTACGTCCGCTGCAACCATGGAGATTACACTCTCCTTCTGAACGGCAAAAAGGCTCTGGCGTTCTCCAAGCTCAATCTTAGGCGCTTTCCGGATGTTGTGGAGTTAGAGTTGCCTGCTGGGCGTGTGGCCCTTGAGCTTTCGTACACGCGCCCACGCGACGATGACGCTATTCAGCTCGCATGGGAATCAGCAGACGCGGTGGCCGAGATGCAACGGGAAGGGCTGAAAGCCGCGAAAGACGCCGACGTTGTAGTGGCGTGTTTTGGCTTCACTCGGTACACCGAGAGCGAGTGTGATGATCGGGAGTATGCTTTGCCCCAGGATGTGACCAATTACCTCCAAAAGGTGGCTCAGATTACTCCAAACGTGGTCGGGATCCTGTATGCGGGGGGCTCGGTAGATGCGGCGCCTTTCGTGGGCAGCGTCCGTGGCCTGGTGCACGCTTTTTACCCTGGCCAAGAGGGCGCTCAAGCGCTTGCAGAAATCTTATTCGGTAAAACGAATCCAAGCGCGAAGCTGCCATTTACGTGGGAAAAGCGCCTGGAAGATCGCATTGAGTTCGCCTCGTATTACGATCACGATGGGGATAACCGGGTCACCATGGAAAGTGGTATTTTTGGGGGATACAGGCACTTCGATCGCGATAACGTAGAACCACTTTTCGCGTTCGGTTACGGCCTAAGCTATACCTCGTTCGAATACAGCGCACTCGCACTCTCTTCGCCAACGCTTTCAGCGGAGGGAACCCTGGGCGTAAGTTGCGCAGTCACCAACACGGGTAAGCACGCCGGCTCCGAGGCGGTTCAGCTGTACATCAGCCACCGAGAGCCGCGGCTTGTGCGCCCACCACAGGAGCTGAAGGGTTTCGCGAAGGTGCGGCTTCTGCCTGGGGAAACCAAACGCGTTGAGATGCAGCTCCCGGCGGCAGCTTGCTGCTTTTACGATCCCGAACAACAGGCTTGGGTGTTCGAGCCAGGGGAGTTTGAGGTGCGGGTTGGGTCGAGCTCGCGCGATATCCGTCTTACCGCAAAGTTTCGCACCGCCTAGCGGTGCTCCGCTCTTCGGGTGACCCACGTGAGCACTAGCGTTTGAGATAGCAAGCTCACCACCAGGGCGAGGCCAAAAGCGAGACCAAAGGGCGCGTGCAGGAGCGCAAAGGAAAGCGCGGCACAAAAACCCGAAAAGCTGTACATGCTTGGCACAAAGCCTTCGCACACTGCGAGCACTCGATCGTGGCCGGCCTCGCGTTGAGCAAACACCACCAAAATGGTGGTAGCCACGGGGAAGCTCGTAAAAATGCCGCTCAAGGTCGCTCCTAGGATAGACGCGAGCCCCGTTAGCATGACCACCATGAAGGCCGTTGCGATCATGCGCAGCAACAGGTTTTGACCACGAGTGCCCGCGGGTGCATCCGCTACGCGCTTGGGCAACCCCCAAAGGGTGAGCGTGAGGGCGGCATAGGCAGCCAGAAGCGAAAGCCACCACTCATGGAAGACAGCGGGTACGGCGGCGAGCGGTAGCGCTACCAAGGCAAACGCAGCCCACCCCAGAAGAAGGCAAGGGACCCAAGTGAGGCGCAAAGAGGCCCATGCGTAGGTTAGTAGGAAGGCAGATAGGGAAACGACGCCTAGCGCTGCGCCACCCGCAGCTTTGGCGGCAAACAGATTGCCTTGCTCGTGCGCGTAAAACCAAAGCACAGGCCCCGCGACCATGGGAAACCCAAGGAGCCAACCCGCCACGCGTTGACCGAATTTGGCCCCAAGCACCGCGGCGAGCGCCACTAGCGTGGGGGCGAGGGTCACTTTCAGCAGGAGCAGCGTGAGCACGCGGGGCGGGATATCAGACTTTACCGCAAAGCCTAGTGCCACTCAGCGGACGCCGACGCGCCACCAGCTGCGCGAGCACTAGGCCACCCGCGAGCGGCGGCACCGGGCCTCAGAAGGCGGGCGAAATTTTTACATTTCCGTGCCCACGCTTAACCATAGGCGCACGAACGAAATATCTTCGTCTATGCTGGCGTCGAAGGTTTTCCCAGTGTTTTGGTTCTCCACCGTGGCCGAGACAGTCCGAAAGGGAACGGCGACGTAGTTCAAGAGAAGGTCAGTGCGGAGGGAGCTGCCTCCAACGGGGATCAGCGCGCCGAGGCCTGCGCCCAAATTATATCCAGGGTACACGCCGCTGCCGAATTCGCACACTTTAAACAAGTCTTTGCAGACTTTCTTCTCGTTGATTTCGTTGTTCTCCAAATCGCCACCGGTTAGCAACAAGCTTGGGCCGGCCATGACGCGGTACAAAAGGGCACTGCTGCCATTATCTGCGTAGAGATGCTCCAGCGTCAGATCGAGCGAGACATCGGCGCCCATGCGGATGGGTGTGGGCCCATTCGATGTGTGGATTTCGACTTCGGTGGCAGGAGACCAAAGGGCGCTGCCACCAATTCGAAGCATCGGGGCAACGTGGTAAAGTAAATCTGCGCCGACCAAGATTGAGGAGTTGTCTGTGGCTGACCCATCTTGCTCAGGAGCGCCAGCGATGAGTGGGTTGCAAAAGGGGTCATCACTTGAGGCGCCGCCCACGGGCGGCCTAAAAGGTGAGGCGGCCTGGTAGGCATCAGGGCACTTGATGTCGCTGTGCATGTTGGCATGGCCCGTAAGGAGAAACCCCAAGCGCGGAACGAATACGAGGCCGGAGCGTTTCGGGGAACCCTGTGGGTTCGCCTCAACGCCGCCATTCTGGTTCCCGTATCCGCTTCCGTATCCGCTTCCGTTGAGCTCGAACGAGTTCGCATTGTTGTTGTAAGAACTCGGAGGGGCGCTCTGTTGCGGCGGAGGCGCCATCGCGGGCGCAGGTGGTTGCGGAGCATTCTGGGGTTGTGCCTGTGCCTGTGCCTGCGGCGCGGGCTGGGCACCCTGCTGGCCCGGCTGAGCCGGTGGTAGTTCGATTTCCCCAAAGGGATTGTCGGTCTGTGCCTGAGCCAGGCTCGGGGCAGAAAGGGCAAAGAGAGCTAAGGAGAAGGAGGTAAGCTGTAGTGATAGTTTCATCGGGATTCGGCGGCCGGTCTAACATGGCGATGTGCGGGCGCCTACCCTTGGGTCTTGGGCGGATCTTGGGCAAGTGGTGAGCAAGTCTTGGGCAGAGCGGTTGGGGATTTGGGGGTTTTTCCAGCGCATGGGGCCATATGTGCGTTTGTTCGACGTGTGGGTCGCCGAAACATGTGGCCGAGCAGCTTGCCACGAGGGCCGTGTTGACCTGCCTCGGGGCCTCCCGCATTCTGGCACAGGTGAGCTACTTCGTTTACCGCGTACAGTTTCCCTGCACCGAGTGTGGCGAAGCTGTGATGCTGAGTGGGCCACAGCTGGTTGTTGAATGTGGAGCGTGTCGTTCTCGGCTAGAAATAGAGGCCGCACTTTGGCCAAGCATCTTGGGTTTTCGAAAGTTTGCCGCCGAATTTGCCCTGGTGCCCGGCAAGACGCGGGGGAGCTCGCTCACTTCAGGAGAATTCAGGTTTCTCGTGCGCTGGGGTCCTGAGGTTCCGCAGTGTGCCGCGTGTGGTCTAGCGCTCGCTGCGGAGGCCGTTCCGAACGGTGGAGTTGGCGCGCTGAACTGCCAATGCGGCGCCTCCACCCAAACTTTCCCGGTTCCAGCTTGGCTCAGCGCTCTCGAACCTCAGGCACTCCAAGTGTTCGGCCCAGAACGAGAGGGCGTGGCTCCGAGCGCTACCGTAACCACTCGGGACGCAACGCGTCCGGTTGTTTTTGAGTGCCCGGAGTGTGGAGCCAAGCTCAAGGTGAAGAGCGACACCGCGCGCGTCCACACGTGCAGCTACTGCGACAGTGATTTGTACTTGCCCAACGCCCTCTGGCGCACATTGCACCCCGTGCGAAAACGAGCGTCTTTTTGGGTGCGTTTCTCGGATTGATCGCTGGGACGTTACTTGCGAAGGATGCGCCAACAGCGAAGCGCACAAGCTACAACTACCGCACGCGGCGCCTCAACAGGCGGGGCAAACGCACATCAGCGCTTTGGCGCTGGGATCGGGGCACTGGAAGAGGCCCTGGCATACACCCATGCAGCCGCAGGATACATTGCCCTGACATGCTGGCGGAGTTTCCACGCAGTGGAAGGTGTTTCCGGGGCGCCCTTCTTGGATCGCGCAGCGCAGGTTTGCTTGGGTGCACACTGCGCATGAACTCACGCTTGAGCACTCTGAAGGCGGCAGGCAACGCCCCGTGTAACAGTTATTTGCAACTTCAGGCACTCGTCCGCCGTCGCACTGCGGCGTGGGAGCATCACAGGTAACGGCTCGGTCGTCGCAGCTACGATTGAGGACACAGCGCCCAGCGACACAAGCGATGTCGCCTTCGGTAACTTGTTGTGAAGTGCAAGCACTCACGATACATGCGAGCAAGCAGCTTGGTGTCAATTCGCCGCTTGGAACAGCCGCGCACGAGCAACAGTCGCTAAACAGCGTGCAATCCTGAACTGTTGCACATTCGCCGTGTGAGCTGTTTTGACCACCAGAACCCGACCCACCAACCCCGGCGGAGCTGCCGCCACCGCTCGCGGCTCCGCCACTATTGGAGCTGCCCCCTGAATTCGCGCGCCCTCCGCTCGTGTTCGAACTTCCACCCGCTGCTGGGGCCGAACCGCCGCTCGCCCGCCCGCCATCTTTGCCTCCAGCTGCGGAAGACTGGCCGCCGCTCGCGCCTTGCACACCTTCGAAGCTATTGCCCGCGCAAGCTAACACCCAGCCGAGGCCTACGAGCACGACCAACGCGAAACGATATTGCATCTAGCTAGTCATTTTAGACGGGTTTCTGGGTTTCGTCCATCACTTGCTGGTATGCTGAGCGGTGATTCGGAGTGCTTGCTAGAGCACCGACCTAAGTACGGATCCCCCCACACCGATGATTTTGGCAAAGCTGTCGTTCGCTTTGCTCGCTTGGATGCCAAGCTTGACTGCGATCTTGATCAACAACCTACCCTTTTCGGCCGTCCGATACCCGACGCCTCGTTGCCTCGTGGTCAGACGGTTCTGCTTCAATTAGTGGTCGCACTCCACGCTCAAGGAGTGTCATGCTGCTTACCCACGGATCGTTAAGCCCGATCCTTGCGTGCCCAATTTTCACACCATTCTGATAAGGAATTCGACTGAAAACCCTCGTGCTGGTACACTCCACGCACCGATGGCGAATCCCCTTACTGCAGACGAAATACTTCCACTGGTGGCGGCTCTGTCCCCCCAGGAGAAGGCACGCCTTCTGCGCCTGATCGTCGGCCCCGCCTCTGCCGATGCTGCCTACCGGAGCAATCCGCCGACGCAAGACGAGTTCACTGCGGATCATGACCAGCTCGCTTGGGATGCCGGAGGTTGGGAGACATTCGGGTGATTCGCGGAGAGATTCGTTGGTACACATTTGGACTACCCGACAAGCGCCGACCGGTCCTGCTCCTTGGTAGGGCCCAGACGCTCTCCACCTTGAATGAGATTATTGTCGTCCCCGTTACTAGGACCATTCGCGGATTAACCACCGAGGTTATTCTGACTCAGGATGAAGGTATGCCCGTCGCTTGTGCGCTCAACTTTGACCATGTTGCGCTTGCTCGCCGGGATCGCATGGGGCCGCTCATCACCACCCTATCTGAGTCAAGATGGCCCGCCGTCCGTAGCGCGCTCTTGGTTGCGTGCGGATTCGACAATGGCGCGACGGGCTAACTTGGCATGCTCGCAGTCCCGGACGCGGCACTCGCGACGGAATGGTACGAACGCGCCCTCGGCGCAAGGCAGCTCTGGAATCTCGGTTCGGTGGTCGGCCTGGAGATTCAAGGCGCGGCGTTCTTTCTCGGCGAGCCAGAGAACAACGGATGGGAGAGCCCAGAGAGGCTTGGCATGCCTTCGGTACGCATTGAACTGTTCTGTGACGAGCCCGATGTGTTGATTGCCCACGCTCTCGCGGCCGGTGCCACGACCCGTGGTCACGAGATCCAGGTTCATGCGACGCCCTGGGGTCCGCACCGGCAAGGCGGATTCGTGGATCCTTTCGGACATGTCTGGTTTGTGGGCGAATTTTCGCCGCTTGCTCACCATCCCGCTAGCGCATGAGGTGCAGCCGAACCGCCGTTGCAGCGGTCGTGGTCCTCGCTTCCTGGAAGCTGGCCAAATTAAATCGGATGCGAATTTAGTCAGGGCGGAGGTGGCGCTATTGGAGTACCTATTTGCATCGTGGACGACAGCGAAATCCTTCAGACTTTGATCCAAATTGCCAATGAAGCGGGGGCAATCCTCATGGAGGGCTGGGAAAGTCGTCCTAAGACGGAATCTAAAGCTGCTCTGCATGATCTCGTAACGGCGTTTGATCGACGATCGGAAGTGTTGGTGCTGGAGCGGCTGAAGCGCGCCTTTCCCGAGTGTGCGGTGGTGGGTGAAGAAGGTGGGCGCGTGGAGCAGGCGGCAGGCGCGCCGGTGTTTTATGTGGACCCATTGGACGGAACGATCAACTTCACGCATGGGCTGCCGCTCTTCGCTGTCTCGATTGGGCTTGTGAAAGATGGCGTGCCAACCTTGGGTGTGGTGCACGCGCCGGCTTTGGGTTTCACGTTTTCGGGGGCGGTGGGGCTCGGTGCTTTTCGCAACGGACGAGCGCTCTCGGTTTCCGCTGCACAACGTGTTCAAGAAGCGTTGGTGGTTACGGGCTTCCCTTCCACACGGCCCGAACCGAATGAGAACATTCCTGAATTCACTGCTTTGAACTCCTCCTCACGCGGCACCCGGCGTTTGGGCTCGGCTGCGCTCGACCTCGCGTTCGTTGCGGCGGGTTGGCTCGATGGCGCTTGGGAACGGCGCCTTTCACCCTGGGACGTAGCAGGCGGCGCGGCGTTGGTGGCTGCGGCGGGCGGGCGGGTAACAGATCTGGATGGTGGCCTCTTGGATGTGAAGAATGGCCGTGTGCTGGCGACCAACGGGCTTATCCACCACGAGCTCTGCGAACAGCTTCGTGGTGTTGCGCTACAAACGGGAAGCGTTTGGCCCTGAGAGCTGGCCGCGAACTTTTCTGAAAATGAGGACACCTTCGGTTGCTGCTTCTCGTGAGCGCTCATCGAGCGCATGCTCCTGAATCCAATGCGCGTGTGCAAAAAATATCACTAGGTAGTAGAGAAGTTAACCTGTGAGGCTCGCAACTTGAGCAACGCCTGCCAGCGAAACACACTGCCAACCAAGATAGCTATCACGCCCACGAGCAATAACGACGTAACCGTCGAATTCACCAGGCCCAAGGTATGGGTGGCTGGCGTGTTCAGCATTGGCAGGTACATCGAAAAAATAGCCTGAAAGCCCGCTGTTATCGTGGTGGTGCCAACGAACAAGAGAGGGCAAAGTGTGATGAGCGCGTAACGGGGCTTTTGCGCTTCTTTGAGCAACACCGTGGTGCCTACCGCGAGCGCCGTGCAAGCCAACAGCTGATTGGCAATGCCGAACATTGGCCAGATAGTAGAGATGGAGCCTGTGAGGATGAAATAGCTCCAAGCCACCACAATCGCGAGCGAAGCCAACACGGACCCGGGCACCCACGAAGTGCGCCCGAAAGGCTCCCAGACACGCCCCACGAATTCTTGGAGCAAGAGCCTGCCAACACGAGTGCCAGTATCAATGGTGGTGAGCACGAATAACGCTTCAAACATGATCGCGAAGTGATACCAATAAGCGATCAGCGTCTTCATGCCCGGGAGGCTCGAGAAAACGCGTGCCATCCCGACCGCCAACGAGACGGCGCCACCGGTACGTGCGGCGATGACTTCTCGGCTTTCTTCCGCCAAAAGCGGAAGCTCCGCCACGTGAATGCCTAGGCGCAAGAAATCGCCGTGCGTCAGCTCCGTCGCGGTTTCTTCGGAAGGATCCACATTGTAGTCGAGTGCTGCGAGCGTGCGGTTCGAGAGGTGAAGTAACTCACTGGCTTTTGCGCTCTTGCCAACCAAGACCTCTACAGATTCACCTGGTTTTAGGCCCAGGTGTCTGCGATCTGCGGGTGAAAGGGTGTCGCCCAAGGCGGCCAATTGCTCAGCGTTTTTGGCCAAGCCGTGCCCACCGGGAGCCGCCACAATGGGAATTAATGGGTCGGTGTTGATGGCAAAGTAATCGCTCGGGGGAAGCGCTGTGGCCGCGATGAGCGCAGTGATACCCACCAGGCCCTCCATGAGCATCGCGCCGTAACCAATAGCGCGACAGTCCGGTTCTTGATCGACCATCTTGGGCGTGGTGCCGCTTGCTACCAGTGAATGAAACCCGCTGATGGCACCACACGCGATGGTGATGAAGACGAAAGGAAAAATCTGGCCTTTCACGATCGGAGTAAACGTGTCTCCGCCGACTTGCACAGCCTTGGCAGTAACGCTGTTTAAGAGTGGCATCTCAATGACGGGATTTACGATCACAATACCAATCACCAAGAGCCCAATCGTTCCGATCTTCAGGTAGCTGGAAAGGTAATCCCTCGGGCAGAGCAACAGCCACACGGGGAGCACGCTGGCTGCAAACCCGTAGGCTGCAATGCAGTACGTGAGCGTGTCTTGCGACAGCTTCAAGCTGTGCCCAAAAGGCCCATCTTGGATGGTTTTCCCGAAAACTAAGGCCAATAGTAGTAGCGCGACTCCCCCTAGGGTGGCTTCGCGGATCCCTTGCACAGAACCGCCCCGCACCTTGTAGATGTAAAGGCCCATGCCAAGCGCGATCGGAATCGAGAGCCCAATCGTAAAGACGCCCCAGGCTGATTCGGCGAGGGCACCCACCACCACCTTGCCCAGGCCCGCCAGCGCTATCACTACGATAAACAAGATAGCGAGCCCCGTGATAGCTCCCAGCACGGGCCCGAGTTCTTCGCGCGCAATGGCAGCGAGGGAGCGGCCCCCACGGCGTACCGAAGACACTAAAATCACAAAATCATGAACGGCGCCGCCAAACACCACACCGAAAAGGATCCACGTGTAGCCCGGTAAGAATCCAAATTGCGCCGCCAGCACCGGCCCAATCAGTGGCCCCGCGCCGGTAATGGCCGCGAAGTGGTGGCCAAAGAGCACCCAGCGATTAGTCGGGTGAAAGTTGTGGCCGTCTCGCTGCGTGTGTGCGGGGGTTACCCGTGCTGGCGAAAGCGCCAGAACTTTGGCAGCGATGAACGCGGAGTAGTAACGGTAGGCGATAGCTAAGACCGCAAGTGCGGTCAGCATGAACCAGATGGCATGCATAGTTCACGCCTTATGCCAGCCGAGTGCTAGGGGGTAAAGGCCATTGACGACGCTTCCACCATCGAGCATGAGGCCAAATGAGGCTCCGCGCTAGTGCGCCCCACAACCTCGCGATCTTCATTGGGCATGCGCTCCGCCGTCGAAAAGAACCTGCTGATCTTGGTGATTGCGCTCGCGCTCATGCTGGCCACGCTGGAGCCCGCTTTCGGAATGGCCCTGGAAGCGCTCGGCCTGACGCAGGTGTTCATCGTCGGGATTTTCGTTCTGCAAGGCCTGGGGCTAGATGTCAGCGCGTTTCGCAGAGGCAGCGAGCTGATTCGTTCCCTTATTTGGGGAGCACTCGTGGCTTATGGCTTAGGGCCTGTGCTGGGCTATGCGTTGCTCGGTGTGGTGCCGCTTGCGGATTCGGATCGGGTGGGCTTCCTGTTGATGTGTTGCACCACCCCGACAATCGTCTCTGGCATTGTGGTGGCTACACGTGCAGGGGGGGATGCGGCTGCTGCGCTGTTTTTAACCGTGTTTCTTAACGCGCTCGGGATCTTGACGCTGCCGTTTAACTTGAGCTGGACGTTAGCCGCTATCTATCCGATTGATCAGGCGGCGCTATTCAAGAAACTGTTTTTCTATATCCTCCTGCCGTCTTTGTTTGGGCTCGGGCTTCGGCGTCGTTTCCCGTCGATCATTGAGCCAACCTTAGCTCTTCGTCGGCACGGCCCGGTGCTGTTGCTCGGGATGACAGTGCTCTTGGCTGTATCCCCGCATGCAGATGTCTTGAGGCAGCTCTCCTTGGGGCATTTACTGGGCCTGCTCTGGCCAGCGCTTCTGGTGCACGGCCTGCTCTTGGCGTTTGCCTACGGGTTTGGTCGCATTGGTTGGCGCCTCGGGCGTAGCGTTGCGATATCCACGGCGTTCGTCACCTCACAGAAGAGCCTTCCCGTCACCCTGGCTGTGTGGTCCACCGTGTTCGCAACCAAATACCCGCTGGCGCTCCTGCCCGCACTGATCTTTCACCCGGCGCAAATCATCTTCGATGGCTTCATTGCCAGGTGGGCGCACAAGCCTGCCGTCGACCACGGGGCAGACGGACAGAAGAGCTAGCAACAATGGCCTCATTGGCTGTCCAAAAATAGCAAAAACCCCGGAACTGGTCCGGGGTTTTCGTGGTGCGCCTCTCGCTTCGAGATGCACACTTTTTGCTTACTACGCTGTTATGCGCCTTCGGTGAGGTGGTAACCGCGCTCACCGTGGTCGGTGATGTCGAGACCACTCTCTTCGTCGTCAGCCGAGGGGCGGAGGCCAATCGCGAACTTGATCGCATAGCCGAGAACCACCGTGCCAGCGAGGGAGATAGCGAGCGTGAGGCCCATAGCTTTCAATTGTTCAAGCCAGAGGGTGCTGCCGACAACATCCTTGAGGTTGAGGTTGAGGTTTGCGTTGGCTGTGGGGGTTGCGAGGATGCCGGTGAGCAGTGCACCGAGAGTACCACCCACGGCGTGAACGCCGAAGGTATCCAGTGCGTCGTCGTAGCCGAGAAGACCCTTGAGCTTCGTGCAAGCATAGAAGGGGATCACTCCAGCAAGTACACCGATGATCACTGCGCCGTTAGCGGTGATGAAGCCACAAGCGGGGGTTACCACCACGAGGCCACCAACAATGCCGGAGCAGAAGCCGAGTACGCTGGGTTTGCCGTGCGTGAGCCACTCGATGGAAGCCCAGGCAAAGCCAGCAATCGCAGCCGCCAAAGTGGTGGTCATGAACGCTTGGGAAGCCACGCCATCAGCAGCTACGGCGCTGCCAGCGTTGAAGCCGTACCAGCCAACCCACAGCATGCCAGTGCCCACCATGGTCAATACCAGGCTGTGAGGAGCGAAATTCTCAGAGCCAAAACCTTTGCGCTTGCCAACGATGAGTGCCAGCACGAGTGCGGACCAACCGGAAGACATGTGAACCACAGTACCACCGGCAAAATCGATTGCCTTGATTCCGGCGTTGGCGTTCCACACGCCGTTCATGAAGCCATCAGCGCCCCACACCATGTGAGCGAGAGGGAAGTAAACGACAATCATCCAACCGGCAACGAAGAGCATGAGCGCGCTGAACTTAATGCGCTCGGCAATTGCGCCAACAATAAGAGCGGGCGTGATGATGGCGAACATCAGCTGATACATGGCGAAGGTGTCTTGCGATACCCAAGCTGCGTAGGCGGTATTGGGAGCCGCACCGACACCATTGAGGAACATGTTTGAGAAGCCGCCGATGAAGGCGTTCCCCGGAGAGAACGTGACGCTGTAGCCAAACGCCCACCACATGATGGTGACGAGCCCGGCGATACCCATGCACTGCGCCATGATGGAGAGCACGTTCTTGGTGCGAACCAAGCCGCCGTAGAAAAGCGCGAGGCCCGGCAAGGTCATGAAGAGCACAAGCGCTGCACACACCATCATGAAGCCGTTGTGGCCCGGTCCGGGGGCGGCAATCTTGGAGGTGGCTTCGTCGGCCCGCGCTCCGTTGTTCACGTAAGCCTCCAGGTCAGCGATGCGCTTTTCCATGGCTGCGGTGTCCACCGGTGCGGCAGCAGCAGGGGTGTCGGCGTAGGCCGGAGTTGGGCTCCCTGCGAACGCAAACGCGCAGAGAAGTGCGGTTATTAGGGCTAGTAGCGCTTTTTTCATTGGGCTGGTTCCTTGTGAGTCGCGTGTGGGTCAAGCCGAAGAGGGTGCCGGGCCGAAGAGGGTGCCCGGTGAGGTGCCTATGCTGCTCCGGCTTATGTTTCCAAAATGATTCAGACCGATTGCTTCCATGTCGTTGGTGTTTCTGACCCCATTTGCCGAGCAAACCTGCCGTATGCTGGCGTCCATGAAGGCGCGCGGGTCGTCCGAGGAATCTTCGACGGCACAAAAACAGCTAGTTTCCGCCGAGGCATGGGATCAGCAAGCGGCGGTTCGCGCGGCGGCCAATCGTGAGCTCCACGCCGACCTGCTCGGGCCCGCCGTTACCAAACTGCAGCATATCGCGATTTTCGCTGCCATCTGCCTCAGCTTGGTGCTGCTCGGTGTGTGGGGTTTCTTGCCTCAAGTTGAGAATGGCGGAGCAAGCCTGGCCCGCGGCTCGCTGCTCGTGGGCGTAGGCCTTTCGGTAGTCATGGTGCTCGTCGCAAGCTTCGGCCGGAAGAGCCCCGCGGTGGTGCACGACCTTGGCCACCTTTATCTGATCGGGCTGTGCTTCGTACTCGGTTTGTTCCGACACTCGGAGCCGTCAACGGCCGCACAAGTTGCGCGACAAGTTTCGCCCGTGGTTATTCCGATCTTGGCCTTCGCTTCGCTCATTCCTGCGCCACCTAAGACAGCACTCTTGGCATTTCTCGCAGCAGCGGCGGCCGATCCGCTGGCCTTCTTGCTCGTGTACGCGCACAAGTCAGTGCCGTCTCTCACAGAGATCTTGTTCTTGATGGGTTCACCGGTGCTCGCAGCGAGCGTGGGCTACAAGATTTCACGCGCGGTGCATCGTCTGAGTGAAGGCATCGTAAAAGCCCGTGAGGTGGGCAGCTATCATCTCGTGGAGCGGTTAGGCATGGGAGGAATGGCTGAGGTGTGGCGCGCCGATCACCGGATGCTCGCTCGCCCCGCGGCGATCAAGCTCATTCGGCCCAAAGTGCTCTTGCAGCACGGCCCCAAAGATGTGGAAAGGTTGCTGCGAATTTTCGCCCGCGAAGCGCAGACAACCGCCTCTCTGCGTTCTCCCCATACCATCCAAGTGTATGATTTTGGGTTAACGCCAGAGGGTGCCTTCTTCTACGTCATGGAGCTGCTCAACGGGCTCGATCTGAAAACCCTCGTGGAGCAGTTTGGTAGGCAACCGGCAGAACGCGTGGCCTCTCTGATGGCGCAGGTGTGTCATTCACTCGCCGAGGCGCATGATCGCAACTTCGTTCATCGCGACGTGAAGCCGGCCAACATTTTTACGTGCCACTCTGGCAATGATTACGACTTCGTAAAGGTGTTGGATTTTGGGTTGGTGATGGATCGGCATCCCACAGCGGTCGAACTCGAAGATGAGCAGCGCCTAGTAGGAACGCCCATGGTGATGGCACCTGAGATGGTGCGCTTTCAAGCACCCGTGGATGCTCGCGCCGATCTTTACGCGCTCGGTTGCGTCGGTTACTGGCTGCTCACCGGAAAACCCGTGTTTGACGCCACGACTCGCCACGACATCTTGGTGATGCACGCGCACCAGAAGCCCATCGCACCGTCAAAGCGCATCGACGAAGAGCTTCACCCCGGGCTCGAAGCAGTGATCATGAATTGCCTGGAAAAGAACCCCAATAAGCGCCCCCAATCAGCAAAAGAGCTGAGAGAGGCGCTCGCGGCGCTGAGCTTCGAACACCCGTGGACACCGGAACGCGCCGAGCTTTGGTGGAAGAAAAATCGGCCGGACCTTGAAGGGGATCGGCCGGAATCTGTGGTTGCAGCGAGCGAGGAATCGCGGGCTACAAATCTCGCGTAGCGGTACCTGCGACTCTGCGCATAATGCGTGACCCACCCTTGTCACCAAGCCCGAATCGCCCCCGGTGTTTTGCCCCAGGATCTGTAGCGCTAGTTAGTTTTGCTTCGTATTGATTTGCGATTCGCAATTTGGCGCGCAACAGGCACAACGACTCAGCCTGGTGGGATTCAACTTGGTGGGCCAGAGACGTGCCGATTCCGAAGCCATCGAGCGATCCACCCTGCGAGGCTCCCGGCCACGACCATATGTACATATGAGGCTACAATCATCGCCATACCGATGAAAGCCACTCCGGCTGAACTCCACGGCCACGCAAGACTCCTGAACGCTGACAGAACCACTGCTGCAAGAAGAAGGACTATCTCGACGAATGGAATCAGCGAAATGCCGTTTGCTTGTCCAGGCTTGCTCTTGAATGCTCTCGCTGCAAGGGCATAGGGGATAGCAATGTTCCAAAGGAGTTTTAGGCAGAACAGCACCGCAACGAGCACGAACCCAACCGTACTCATGGCTTGATCACCCGCTGTCCGAGGATTCCCTTCCAGGCTTCATACGAATAGCCAACAAGTCGCCGCGCTGGATCGCCACGAATTCTTCATGCGAAACGGCTTCTTCGCCCCTGGAAGCAAGAAGCACGACACAAGGCGTGGGACATCCTGCCTCGAACTGCTGCCGGCAAGCAGCTGCGCACGCCACAAGAGCGCGGGCTACGGAAAACCGAGGGTAATCCCTTACTGCGCAGTCTGGTGGCTCCACCGTGGCATTCCGTTTTGCGAACCGTAGAGAGCCAGCGACCGCATGAGGAGCTGTCCCCTTGCGCTGACCCAGCGGGCGCGGCATGAACCATGAACACCAAGCTATGAAACCCTCGATTCCTCCGTTCCGCGCGATCTTGAGCCCCGCAAATCTTACCAGGTTAACCATTGCAACCTTAGCGGCGTTGAATTGCGCTGCCATGTGCGCGGATGAGCCGGCGGTAGGTGCACCACAAGGTTCCGCTACCACACCCTATACGCCTCCAACGTCTACTGTGCCCCTCCCCGAGTTCCTGCGGTCGCCCGTACCCAGTGCTAACGGTTGCGGAGATGGCGTGCCCGAAGGAGAGATCTTTGCGAACACGCCAGGTCTTCTTGACGGCCTCGTGCTCTCGGGGGACTGGCTCTACACTGCAAAATATGAGGCTGGTGCTGGTTTAAATGCTCAGCCGGTTGGGCGCTTCGATCTCAAGCAGGCGCGCCCCTCGCTGGAGCCTCTGCAAGTCTCACCGTCGCCGTGGCCCAACGTGGCAATAACCGACTTCGACGGAAAGTTATTCATCCTTGGAGGAGCCGTCGTCAGCAAGCTTTATTCGGTGACCCATGGTAACACGGCACCGGAAGTAGTCGGCCCCGTGGGCGCATCTACCTTGTTGGCTGCGAGCCCGGAGCTGCTGCTCATCTCTGGGTCACCGGGGTGTGAGCCCAACACCATTTATGGGGTCAGCAAAGGAGGCATGACACTCGATGTGATCGAACAGCGAGACGGGTGCCTGGATGGAATTGCCGCGGATTCTGAGAACATCTATTGGAGTGAGGCGGTCCCGTTGGACACCGTCTTCCGCGGCGAGCGGACCCTATACCAGCGGCCGCTTGTAGGCGGAGCACCCAAGGCGCTGCTCTCTGGAACTTACGAGATGGAAGACCTATTCGTGAAGGGTCAGTACGTCTATTTGATCGCAAACAAGGGATCGAGTTTGGTGCGAGTCCCAAAATCCGGCGGGGCACCCGAGCGAGTTCTCCAGGTACCGGATTACAACCTTAGAGTTGGCACACCTTATTTTGACGGCGACAACCTGTACCTTTTCCATGAGTGCTTAACGCGCTGGTCGCCGATAACCGGTGAAATCACTGAGATCGCCGCCTCGCCAACGGGTTACCCGCGAATGTTTGCTTCGAGCCCCAATCACGGCGCGTTCGTCGTGTATCTTAGTAGGGACACAACGGCACCGAAGAGTTGGATCACTCGCCTACCGACTCCGTAGTGATCGCGCCCACAATGTTCAGTGCAGCGCGCCAAGGAAGCTTGAAGCCAAAACCCTTGAGCTCATCGCTGGCGACTCAACAGCCGGTCAACGATGGAGCACTCGGAATGCGGGCTTCCCGTGTACGCACGGGGCAAACCCACAAGATCGCGCCCGCGGGACAGTGGCCAAGGAGTCCAGCCTCGTCGAACAAGTTGCAGCGAATGCAGGCGAGACACAAATTCTGAACATCGTCCGAGCCTTTATGTTGGCGCCCGATGATGTGGTCGACCTGGTGTAATAGGACCGACGGACCGACGCCTTTTCTGGCGGACGGCAATACTCGCACGCATTCGAGGCACGACGTCGAACAAAGTTCAATCACCTGATCGATAGGCAACCCCGAGTTCGCCAGCAAGAGACGAGAATCGAGCATCGACCGTCCAGAGCCGGAAGCCGCCAACAAGGGCAGAGGCCCCTAGATGCAGATCGAGCCAGCCCACTCCGCGCCCGTTCAGCCGGCGAGCTTGCACAAACTGGGTCACCTCGGCGTGCGAGACTGTCGGTGCTTGATGCATTTGTTGATAGGCCAGAAGCAGCTCGGTTCGAGAGCCTCGATCCCCCACGAGCAGTTCACCAAAAACAAACTCGTGACCCACGACCGCACCTTGAGACAAAAGCTCGCTCAGCTCGGACGCGTACGGCTCGCGATTCGCTAGGAATCGGATCCAGACAGATGTATCCACAAGGACCATTCAGGCAGCCCGACGTTTCGAAACTTTGGTCGTCTTGCGCACTTTTGTTGGGAGCTTCTCGCGGCGTCTGGGCACGTCCGAAGCATCGGGCTCCGACCCTCGCAATGCGCGCAAACGTTGGTACGCAGCTTCACGCAAGAGAGCCTCCAACCCTAAACGCACCGTCTCAGTATCCGTGGTGGCATGGACCGCCGCACGCGCGCTTTCGAGCAACTTCTCGTCAATGTGAAGCGTCTTCTTCATCCATACCAAACTGCCACATAAGTATGGCTGCTACAAGCAAGATGTGGCCTGGGGCCCCGGAGTCAGGCGGTAACGGCCAGTGATTCGTGCCGTCCAAGATCCACAACCGTTTTTGTCCTTGACCTGTTCACCTACCCTCAGGTCGAGGGATCGGGCGTCGAGAACAAAAGAAACCGGCCGGACCTTGAGGGGGCCCGGCCGGTATCTCTAGTTGCAGCGAGCGACGAAGCGCCCGTTGTTGTTGACTTGTAGGTTACTTGCCGGTGGCGGCTGCTGGCACGGCGCCAGGAGTAGCCGGAGCTTCTTCATCTGAGCGAATGCGCATCGCATAGAAGCTGCGCCAGACGAAGAACAACATGGCCGCGAAGAATGCCACTGCGAGGGTTAGGCTCACCCCACGTTCGAGCTCAATGGCGAGCTCAACGGCGAGCAGGCCAAAGAGCGTGGTGAACTTGATGATCGGGTTCAAAGCTACCGAAGTGGTGTCTTTGAATGGATCGCCCACCGTGTCGCCAACGACGCAGGCCGCGTGCAGCTCGGTGCCTTTTTCCTTCAGATCCACTTCAACCACCTTCTTTGCGTTGTCCCAGGCGCCGCCCGCATTGGCGAGGTAAAGCGCTTCGAACAGGCCGAAGACTGCGATTGAAATCAGGTAACCGATGAAGAAGAAGGGCTCTACGCAAGCAAAAGCTAGAGTGCCGAAGAACACGCCGAGGAAGATGTTGAACATGCCCTTTTGTGCGTATTTTGTGCAGATTTCTACCACGCGCTTGCTGTCTTCTACAGATGCCTTTTCGGCACCCCCATCCAAGCGCATGTTCTTCTTGATGAACTCCACGGCACGGTAGGCGCCTGTGGAAACGGCTTGAGTTGAAGCTCCGGCAAACCAGAACACCACGGCGCCGCCTGTAACGAGGCCCAAGAGGAATGGCGGGTGCATCATGGAGAGAAGCTCCATGTTGTCCTTGAGGCCGTGGGTGAGGACCATGATGATCGAGAAAATCATCGTGGTTGCACCCACTACCGCCGTACCGATGAGTACGGGCTTAGCGGTAGCTTTGAAGGTGTTGCCGGCGCCGTCGTTTTCTTCGAGCAGGTGTTTGGCACGTTCGAAGTTCACGGTCACGCCGAAGTCTTTCTTGACCTCAGCTTCGATGTTGGGAACGGATTCAATCAGACTCAGTTCGTAGACGGACTGAGCGTTATCGGTAACAGGGCCATAAGAATCCACCGCGATGGTGACAGGACCCATGCCGAGGAAGCCGAAGGCCACCAGGCCAAAGGCGAAAACGGCTGGGGCGATCATGATGAGGTCAACGCCTTGCAGGCTCACAACATACGAGATGCCCATCAGCGCCACGATGATGATTCCGAGCCAAAAGGCCGCGAAATTACCTGCCGTGAGGCCTGCCAGGATGTTGAGCGAGGCTCCACCTTCGCGGGAAGCGGTGACCACTTCGTCCACGTGCCCAGAGTTCGTAGAGGTGAAGATCTTAACCACCTCAGGGATGATCGCCCCGGCGAGGGTACCGCAGGAAATGATGATGGAGAGCTTCCACCAGAGCGTTCCGTCGCCGAGCTCCGGAATGAGGAGGTAGGAGCAGAGGAACGTGAGCGCCACAGAAACGAGCGACGTGAGCCACACCAGCTGAGTGAGCGGATGCTCGAAGTTCATCTTATCGGCATTGCCATGGACGGCCTTCTGGTACGCCTCGTTCAAGAGGTAGCTGCCAGCGCTAGCCACCACCATCATGATGCGCATGGCGAAGATCCACACCAGGAGCTGAACCTGTACGGCTTCGGTGGGCACCGCCAGCAGAATGAACGAGATGAGTGCCACGCCAGTGACGCCGTAGGTTTCGAAACCGTCAGCACTTGGGCCCACCGAGTCACCGGCGTTGTCGCCCGTGCAGTCGGCGATAACGCCAGGGTTGCGGGCGTCGTCTTCTTTAACCCCGAAGACGATCTTCATAAGGTCAGCGCCGATGTCTGCGATCTTGGTGAAAATACCGCCGGCGATGCGGAGGGCGGAGGCACCGAGCGATTCACCAATGGCAAAGCCGATGAAGCACGGACCAGCCAAATTTCCAGGGACAAACAACAGGATGCAGAGCATCAGGAGGAGTTCGACGCTGATGAGCAACATGCCGATGCTCATCCCGGCGCGAAGCGGAATCGCGTACACGGGGTAAGGCTTGCCGGCGAGGCTTGCGAAGGCGGTGCGCGAGTTCGCGTAGGTGTTGATGCGGATGCCGTACCAGGCAACCCCATAACTGCCCGCAATACCAATCAAGCTGAAGGCAAGAATGATGAGGACGCGAAAGGCGTCGTTGTGCATCAGCACGCCGAAATAGATGACGATAATGGCGCCGATGAAGAGTTCGAGAATGAGGAGAAACTTACCTTGGGTGATCAGGTACGTCTTGCAGGTCTCCCAGATAACTTGGCTGATTTCCTTCATCGAGCGATGGGCGGGCAGGTCCCGAATTTGACGCAGCGTTACGAACCCAAACACCAAGCCCAACACACAGACGACGAGGCCCCACATGAGTAGGGTGCTCCCCGGCATGCCAAGCATTTCAACGCTGCTCAGATCGGGCACGATCAGGTTGGCTTCGCCGCCCCGGTGGGGAGCATCACCTTCCTCCGCGCGTGCCAGGGCGGGCCAGAGCAGACTGACGCATAAGAAGGTGGCAAGCACCTGCAGGGACCGAGGGACTAAGGAAAGAAGCTTTGGGAACACTAACGAAACCTCCACGCAAACGACAGACGACAGAACCCTCCGCTAGCGGCTTAAGAAGCTCGGCTTCCCTCCGCCTTCGCGGCGATTCAGGCGGCGGGACTAAAGCAGGATCGGGGGGCGGCGCAAGGGCTCGCGGCTCGCGAAACCGCCCAGTTGCTGCGTCGCGGCCTTTCTAGGCTGAATCCTGACGCGAGCTGGCGAATTCTGCCGAGCGATCTTGACGCCCCGCGTGCAACCCGAAGCGGGACCCCCGCACCTGGACGAATGGCCCCAAACCCCCACACTCGAGCTTGCCCCACCTTTCGGAGACGTTGAGAGCATGCACGCGGACGCGAAATCTGATCCTGCCGAGGAAGTCCGACGAGTCATTGGCGCAGCGAAATCTTCGACGCTTCGCAAGATAGTTACGGGAGCCGTAATACTGCTGTTGCTGGCGGTCGCCGCCTGGGGTCTGCAGGCGTTTCGTAAGAGCGTTCAAGGAAAGCAACCTGAGTTTGAGTCTGAGCCTCTGATTCAGACGGACATCCGGGTAACGGTTCGAGCAACCGGGACGCTACAGGCACTTACCACCGTGGAAGTGGGAGCCGAAGTTACGGGAAGGGTAGTGAAAGTAAACGCGGATACCAATTCCATCGTGCGTCAGGGTCAAGTGTTGGCTGAGATTGATCCTGAGCAGTTGCGTGCAGCAGCCGATCAAACAGCAGCCCAGGTGGCGGCCGCGGAAGCTGCTATTGCCCTCGCCAAGGCCACTCTCACTGAGAGCACGGCAAACGCGGAACGCAGCCAACGCATGGCGAAGGAGGGCGTTGCTTCGCAGTCAGAGGTAGAAGCTTCAACTGCAGCCAAAGCTCGGGCGGAGGCAAACTTGCAGAGTGCCTTGGCTAACGCCACCTTGGCGCGGGCTTCACTCCAATCAGCGCGTTCTAGGCTACAAAAGTCCACCATTGTGTCACCCATAGACGGAGTGGTGCTTTCGCGCTTAGTGGAGCCCGGGCAAACGGTTACTGCCGGCTTCACGACGCCGGTGCTTTTTCGCCTCGCTCAAGATCTCACGCGCATGCGTTTGACGGTGGATATTGATGAGGCGGATGTGGGCCGTGTGCGTGAGGGGGCCGAAGCAACGTTCACGGTCGAAGCCTACCCAGACAAGAAGTTCACTTCACGAGTGGTGTCGCTCTACAATGAGCCAAAGACGTCGCAGAATGTTGTCACTTATCAAGCGGTGCTTGAAGTGAGCAACATGGAAAAGTTGCTGAAGCCCGGCATGACGTGCACCGCGACCATTATTTCGGACGTGCGCAAAAAGGTTCTCGCAGCCCCCAATGCAGCACTGCGTTTCACGCCGCCGCCTCTGCCCAATGCTCCCGCTGAGGCTGCGAAGAAATCGGTAAGAATTGGCGAGAAGCGGCAGCAGGTGTGGGTGCTTCGCGGCAAGGAGCCCGTAGCGGTCAAGGTGCGTGCTGGGGCGTCCGATGGTGCCATCACGGAGCTTTTGGAGGCAGGTGGGCTTCGCCCTGGAGCGCAGGTTTTGGTGGATGTGAAGGAGCCCCATTGAAGCGAATTCTTCGCTGTTTTCGCGGGTTGGGGTTCGCGTGAAGAGCGAAGGATCCGGCGCAGTTCCGCTCGTAGAGCTCCGCGGGGCAAGCAAGATCTACGGCCGGGGGGATTCGGAGGTGCGGGCCATGGATGCCGTAAGCTTGTCGATCCACGATGGAGAGTTTGTGGCGGTTACAGGAGCAAGCGGCTCCGGTAAGAGCACGTGCTTGAACGTGTTGGGTTGCTTGGATGTGCCAACGGCTGGTGAATATCTGTTTCGCGGAGTGAACGTAGGTGCCCTAAACGCGGATCAGTTGGCGCTGCTCCGCAGGAACTATCTTGGCTTTGTGTTTCAGGGGTTTAACTTGTTGGGGCGCACGAGTGCCCTTGAAAACGTCGAGCTACCGCTGATCTATCGAAAAGTTGGCGGCGCGGAGCGGCGCCGGCTAGCGCTTGAGGCTCTACGCGAAGTAGGCCTGGAAGATCGAGCGTTGCACACTCCTGCTGAGCTCTCAGGAGGGCAGCAACAGCGCGTTGCGATTGCGCGTGCCATGGTTACACGCCCTCAAATGTTGCTCGCGGACGAGCCCACCGGCAATTTGGATTCGGCAAAAAAGGCCGAGATTATGAGCTTCTTGGTACAGCTCAACCAAGAGCGTGGCCTTACGATTGTGATGGTAACCCACGAGCACGATATTGCCCAATATGCATCCCGTGTCATAGTGTTCAAAGACGGAAAGATAGAAGCGGACAGGCAGGCTCCCCGATGATCTGGGCAACCATTGTGATGGCGATTCGGGAGATCAGGAGGAACACTCTGCGTTCCGTATTAACCACTCTTGGTATCGTGATTGGCGTGGCCTCTGTGATCGCGATGGTCACGCTGGGCAGAGGCGCGACACGAAAAATCACGCAAGAGATTTCTGGCATGGGTACCAACTTGCTCATTGTAATGCCAGGTAGTGATCGTAGAGGCCCAACTTCAGGGTCTGCGCCGCAACTCCAAGCAGAGGATGCGCGTGTCATTGAGCGCGACGTAGAGGCCGTGGCCGCCGTGGCTCCGGCAGCGAGCCGCGGAGTGTTGGTGGTATACGGCAACAGGAATTGGAACACAGTCGCGACAGGATCAACTAACGCGTATTTTTCCGTGCGGCGCTTTGAGCTTGGCTCCGGGCAGTTATTTTCTGAAGCACAGCTTGAAGGCGGAAGTGCGTGCATTCTCGGCGCCACTGTGAAAAGAGAGCTTTTTGGTGCGCAAGATGCGCTCGGAGCGTCCATTCGGGTGGGCTCGGTTTCGTGCCTAGTGACGGGGGTTTTAGTTGCCAAAGGGCCTTCCACGTTTGGGCAAGATCAGGATGATTTTGTCGTGCTACCGCTCACCACCTTTCAGCGTCGCATTGCCGGCAACACCGATGTTGGAAGCATCTTCGTGAGCGCTGCGAGTGATCGACTGACGGTGAAAGCGAAGCAGCAAATAGAGAGCATTATGCGTGAACGCCGCCGCATTGTGCCGGGTCAAGCCAATGATTTCATGGTGCAAGACATGCAAGAGATCAGCAATACGCTGGGCCGCGTCACTGGCGCCCTCACGGCGCTCCTCGGGGCCATTGCTGGAGTTAGCTTGCTCGTGGGGGGTATTGGGATCATGAACATTATGCTCGTTTCTGTCACGGAGCGCACACGCGAGATCGGTATTCGGCTATCGATTGGGGCGCGTGGGAGGGAAGTGCTGCTACAGTTCTTGATCGAGGCAGTTACGCTTTCGATACTGGGGGGGATAATTGGTGTTGGGGTGGGCCTCCTGGCTTCGTATGGCGGCGCGCGTGCACTTGGCTTGCCATTTTCCATTGTGCCCGAGATCATCGGAGTGGCATTCGCCTTTTCCGCAACGGTCGGGGTTGCGTTTGGCTTCTTTCCGGCCCGAAAAGCCTCACGAATGAATCCTATCGAAGCGTTGCGCCACGAATAACGCGCAGACGGGAAGCGGAAGGCAGAAGCTGTTCGTGCTAGGGTGTCGAGGTGAAAGCAACGCTTGAGTGCTGCAAGCTTAAGAAGGGTCCTGGCGGAGGCTCGCTGACGCTGGGCCTATTGGTGCTTGCCGCGGGTGCGTGCAGTGAATCCCCCAACGTCGACGCTCCATTGCTGCCTACAGCACCCCCAAGTTGCGCCCAACTCCCGAAGACTTGCGGGCCCACAGGCGACGGTGATTGCTGCGAGAGCTTGCAGGTGCCTGGCGGCTCCTTTCTTCGGAATAACGATCCGGCACTTCCTGCTACAGTTTCAAGCTATCGTCTCGATAAGTACGAGATTACTGTGGGGCGGTTTCGGCAGTTTCTCGACGCCTATGATGCCTGGCGCGCGGAAGGTGGCCTCTCCGCCGGCTTGGGAGCTCACTCAGGTATTGCGGCCTCAGGGTGGGACCCAGCGTGGCCAATCGGAGAAAGTGCAGCAAGCATTAAGCTTCAGCTAAAGTGCGATAGGACTGTCCAAACCTGGACCGATGCGCCTGGCGGCAATGAAACACGGCCGCTTTCGTGCCTCAATTGGTACGAAGCATTTGCCTTCTGTGCGTGGGATGGTGGCAGGCTACCAACACTTGCTGAATGGAATATTGCGGCCTCAGCAGGCAACGAACAGCGTGAATACCCGTGGTCAGTGCCGCCAACGGACACCACTATCAACCCCGAATACGCGAGCTATTACTCGATGCAGGATTGTTTGGGTGATGGTGAGCCTGGGTGTAAAGTGACAGATCTGGTCGCGGTGGGGAGCAAGCCTCGCGGTAACGGCAAATACGGCCACGCAGATTTGGCTGGGAATGTGCGAGAGTGGGTGTTGGATAAGTCGCGCAGCTACCCGAATCCTTGTGTAGACTGCGCAGCCCTCGGCCCTGGAGAGCTCCGTGCGTTGCGTGGCGGCGCCTGGAACAACCTTGACGTTCTCGTTAAGTCTTCAGCCGAATTGGAAGACTATCCGGAAAACCACTATCTTGTGATTGGGGCTCGCTGCGCACGGAAATAGTGAAGGCAAGCGGAGCGCTGCACGCTCGGAAAAGCTGCCACGGAGAGGGGTTAACGGCTGCGCGGAAGATGCTTAGCATACGAAGCATACGAAGTGTCGCGAGAGCCGCGGAAGGAGGGTTACCGGCGGTGTCGCGAGAGCTGCGGAAGAAGGTTACCGGCGGTGTCGCGAGAGCTGCGGAAGGGGATTACCGGCGGTGTCGCGAGAGCTGCGGAAGGAGGGTTACCGGCGGTGTCGCGAGAGCTGCGGAAGAAGGGTTACCGGCGGTGTCGCGAGAGCTGCGGAAGAAGGGTTACCGGCGGTGGTGGGAGTACTTAGCATGCGAAGTACTTGCGAAGAGTGGTGGAGGAGGGTGCTGCGGGGGATAATTGGCATGCGAAGTAGAAAGTGGCCGGAGCGGGGTTAACCGGTGGGGTGGAGTTTGCAGCGTAGCATGTGGATTATCACGAGAGCTCCGGAGGAGGGTTACCGGCGGTGGCGCGAGTACTTAGCATGCAAAGTACTCGCGAGAGCTGCGGAAGGGGGTTAACGGCCGCGGTCAAGAGTTCCTTTCGTCTTCGGCGTCAGACCTTTCGAGCGTCGGAGGTTGTATTGACAGCAGTTTGTAGCGACACGTTCGGACGCAGGTTGTATATGGCCCGCTAGCACAAAGGGTTTTACTGGCACGTTGGCCCGCAGGATGTATTGGCCCGCAGGATGTATTGGCCCGCAGGATGTATTGGCCCGCAGGATGTATTGGCCCGCAGGATGTATTGGCCCGCAGGATGTATTGGCCCGCAGGATGTATTGGCCCGCAGGATGTATTGGC
>JANRKO010000039.1:0-225498 GCA_033763455.1 Polyangiaceae bacterium | reverse complement strand
TTCCGAAGTTTCGAGCAGCACGGGTCCAAACGGCCCTCACCGGCGCTGCGGATGCGTCAATCGGGCCGAATACCCTTGGGCTTTCTATAGCCGAAAGGTGACCACTACTTTTCAGGTCGCGAGCCACCCCATGACATCTCCCAGCGATTCAGCTGCAGATCGAGCTCAAAGCACGCCTCCACGGCGCCGCCGAAGCCTGTGAGTGCGCCCTCCAGAACATTCACAGCCTCACACGCGAAGATATCGAGCGTGTCCTGAATTTTGCGGGAGAAGCCCGCACCGTGCCGGCCGCCCAGGCACTCACGCGTGCATTGCAAAACCGTGACCGGCGCTCCGCCTCAGGCTTGTGGCGCACGTGAGTTGAAACGGCCACACCCATGTCCCCGATGAACGGGGGGAGCGCTGCCCGTCAGCTAAGCGAAGATGGCGTCGATCGAATCGGCGGAAAACATGCGTTCCGACCAACGCAGAACATCGGCCTGACTTGCGCTCGCCAATCGCTGAGCGACTTCTGCTGGTTGAGGGCCGAACTTGATCGTCAGCAGGCGAAGTAACATTTCGGCCTCGCCTTCTTGCCGGCCTTCTTGCCGGCCTTTCTCTTCAGCCTCGTGTCGTGCGGCCGAGATGCCAGCTTCGTAGGTTAACAGGGCCATCTCGCGGTGCTCGGCTTGGATTTGTGCGAGTTCATCCGCGCTCAGGCGATCCAGGGCGTCTTTGGCTTGCTTGAGCACCGGGTGTTCCATGGCTAACTTCTCCAAGTCCTCGTCGCCTGCGGCTGACATCCAAAACACTATATCAAGCTTCGGGTCGAGCGTTTTGCGCCGGCCAAGCGTTCCTGATTTAAGCATGGGGCCCTATCGGCAACACTGCTCCGACAGTTGCGTATACGCCACGCTTGGGGCGCTTGACCCCCGGTCGTGGTCGGCCGATAGTTTCGGATTCTATAGGGGGACCGTAGGCCCTCTCAGAGTAGCGGCCTTGAACACGAACCCTTCTCCGAACTTTGCCTTCCTCGCGTACCACGACGCGCGCCTGGTTGCGCTTGCTACACAGGCTGAAGAGCACTTCGGAAGCGATCCTGTCGTAACCCTGTTCAAGCTCCGTCAGTTTGGCGAGGCGTTGGCACAAAGGGCGGCTGCCAAGGTCGGCCTCTATGCAAGCACCGAGGAGCCCCAGCAGCAGCTCATTGATCGGCTTTGGGAGCGCAATGTTATCGGTGCGACTCAGCGCATGCTCTTCCATAATCTGCGTCGCGTCGGGAACGCTGCGGTGCACGATGGCAAAGGCGGCCACAGCGAGGCGCTGCACCAACTCCGGATGGCGCGTGAGTTGGCCGTTTGGTTTCAGCGGAGCTTTGGTAACAACAAGAAGTTCGAGGCCGGCCCGTTCGTTCCGCCTGCGGAGCCTTCAAAATCAGAGTCTACCCTGCACGACGAGCTCCAACGCCTGCGTGATGAAGTAGAGGCGCGCCGCCAAGAACTGGAGGCTGCACAGCGCGCCATTGAAGAAGCGAAGAAAGCCGCCGAGGCGGAAGCGGCCGAGAAGCTCACCGCCCTGGAGCGCGCAGCCAAGGCCAAAGAAGACGCCGCCATCTGGGAGGCTCTGGCTGAGGAACAGATAGAAGCGCACCGCGAAACGGCCAAGGCTGAAGCCCACAAAAGTGGCGCCCTTACCGAACAAAACGAGAAACTCCGCGCTGAGTTGGCGGCCCTTCAAGCCGCAGCGCAGGCCATGCCCCCGAAGGAGCTTGCGGGCGCTATCCAGCAAGCTTCAGAGGCAAGCGAAGCCATCGAACTCGATGAAGCCGCCACAAGAAAGCTCATCGACCGACAGTTGAGTGACGCCGGCTGGGAAGTGGATTCTGAGCGGCTCACGTTCAAGCAGGGCGTTCGACCCACGAAGGGGAAGAACCTTGCGATTGCCGAATGGCCCACGCGCGCCGATGGGAATGAGGGTTGGGCGGATTACGTGCTGTTCGCCGGCCTTCAGGTGGTTGCGGTGGTCGAAGCGAAGCGCAAACACAAAGACGTGATGGGCGTTATTCCACAAGCAAAACGCTATTCGGTGGGTTACCTGGTGAAGGGCGATGAGTTCCTACCCGAGGGAAGCCCGTGGGGCGCCTACCAGGTACCCTTCCTTTTCGCCACCAACGGTCGTCCGTTCTTGCGCCAACTCCGAACAAAGAGTGGCGTTTGGTTTCTCGACGCGCGACGCCCCCAGAATCACCCGGTGGCGCTCGAAGGCTGGTACACGCCCGAGGGGCTCGTCGATCTCTTAAGACAAAACATTGATGAAGCGCACGCGCGGCTCCACGTCGAACCGATGCCTTACATCGACCGCGAGTATCAACGAAACGCCATCCTGGCTGTAGAGCACGGCCTCGAAGCGGGAAAACGGGAGCTGCTCGTCGCCATGGCAACTGGCACTGGCAAGACTCGAACGTGCATTGGCCTCTGCTACCGCCTGCTCAAAACCAAGCGTTTTCGCCGCGTTCTCTTCCTGGTGGACCGCAATGCCCTGGGCAGGCAAACCGCCGATGCGCTCAAGGATCTCCGCTTGGAGAACCTACAGACGTTCACCGATATCTTCGACGTCAAAGAGCTCGCTGATATCAGGCCCCAGCGCGAAACCAAGCTCCACATTGCCACCATCCAAGCGATGGTGAAACGCGTACTCGGCCCTTTCAGTGACGGGGGCGAGACTGACATTCCGCCGGTCGATCAATACGATTGCGTCGTGGTGGACGAGTGCCATCGCGGGTACCTCCTGGATCGCGAGCTTTCGGACCGCGAGTTCCTCTTCCGCGACGAAGAGGATTACATTTCCAAGTACCGCCGCGTGCTCGACCACTTCGACGCTGCCAAGATTGGCCTCACAGCAACGCCTGCACTTCACACCAAGGAAATCTTTGGCGCGCCCATATTTTCATATTCGTACCGCGAAGCCGTGGTTGATGGCTTCCTCGTTGACCACGAGCCCCCCATTCACATCGTGACCAAGCTCGCGCACGACGGCATCCACTACAACGCGCACGAAGAAGTGCTGATGCTGGATCGCTCGACCCAAACTCTCAAGAAAGAAGAGCTCGCCGACGAAATCCAGTTTGAGGTCGATGCCTTCAACAAACGCGTGATCACCGAGCACTACAACCGGGCTGTGCTCGCCGAACTCGTCAACCACATTGACCCCGAGCAAGACGAGAAGACCCTCATTTTCTGCGCCACCGATGAACACGCCGACATGGTGGTGCTGCTGCTAAAAGACGCGCTTAGAGCCAAATATGGCTCGGTGGATGATGATGCCGTCGCCAAGATCACGGGCGCCACCGATCGCCCGCTTGAAGCCCTGCGTCGCTACCGCAACGAACGCCACCCCAACATCGCCGTCACGGTAGATCTGCTCACCACGGGCATCGACGTACCCAAGATCGCCAACCTCGTTTTCCTGCGCCGTGTTCGAAGCCGCATCCTCTACGAGCAGATGATAGGTCGCGCTACGCGCCTCTGCCCCGATATTGGCAAAGAGCGCTTTCGCATCTTTGACGCCGTGGATCTTTATTCCGCCCTCAAAGACGTGACCGACATGAAGCCGGTGGTGGTAAACCCCTTCGTGAGCTTTGAGCAACTGCGGAAAGAAGTAGTTGAAGGCAAAGAAGAGGAGTTTCGCCGTACCTCACTGGAGGAGTTTCTCGCCAAGCTCCAACGGAAGAAGCGCTGGCTCACGGGCGCGCACGAGGAATCCTTCCAGAGCGCCGCGGGCATGGATGTTAAAGCCCTCACCCAGTTCTTGAAGAAGGCTAGCGTCGGCGAAGCGGCTGACTACCTGCGGCAACACTTTGCGCTGGCCGCATTTTTGGACCGAACCCTTGGTAGCGGGGCCAATCAGCTGTTAGTTTCCGAAAAGGCCGACGAGCTGCTCGAAGTCCGGCGAGGCTACGGCAAACACGGCAGCCGCCCTCCCGGAGATTATCTGGAAGCGTTCCGCGCCTTCGTGGCGGAAAACATGAACAAGCTGCCCGCACTCCTCGTGGTGACGCAGCGCCCGCGGGACCTCACGCGTGAAGATCTGCGGCAGCTGAAGCTCATGTTGGATCAAGAGGGCTTTGGCGAAAAGGCCGTGCAGTCCGCTTGGCGAGACCAAAAGAACGAAGACATCGCCGCCACCATCGTCGGCTACATCCGGCAGCTCGCGCTCGGTTCGCCCCTGATGCCCTACACCGAACGCGTGGACGGCGCTCTCCGGCGCCTGCGCAAAGCACACAAGTTCACCGACCCGCAGGTGAAGTGGCTCGACCGCATCGCCAAGCAAGTCAAGCTCGAAACGGTCGTAGACCGCGCCTCACTCGACACCGGGCAATTCAAGACCGACGGTGGCTTCGCGCGCCTGAACAAGGTATTCGAGGGCCAGCTCGACTCACTGCTCGGCGAGCTCGCGGATGAAGTTTGGAAGGATGCAGGATAAAGGTTTCGCGAAGTAGCCCATGCCCAACACTCAAGACATCGTTCAGAAGCTCTGGAACCTCTGCAACATCCTGCGCGACGACGGCATCACGTACCACGAATACGTGACGGAGCTCACGTACCTCTTGTTCCTCAAGATGATGAAAGAAACGGGGGCCGAAGAGCAGATCCCCAAAGGCTACCGCTGGGACGACGTCGCGAAGAAAGATGGCGTGGAGCTGCTCAATTTCTACAAGAAGCTGCTCATCGATCTGGGCGGTAACGGTTCGGGGCGAGTGCAGGCTATTTTCGCCAACGCTTCCACCTCCTTTCGTCAGCCCCGCCACCTGCAAACTGTTGTGCAGGCCATCAGCGATCTCGACTGGTATAGCGCCAAATCGGAAGGGCTCGGCGACCTCTACGAGGGGTTGCTAGAAAAGAACGCGGAAGAAACCAAGAGTGGCGCCGGCCAATATTTCACACCGCGCCCGCTGATTGAGTGCATGGTGGAGCTCATCAAGCCGCAGCCGGGTGAGCGCATTCAAGATCCCGCAGTCGGCACCGGTGGCTTCCTCATCAACGCCGATCGCTACGTAAAGTCTCTCACGGACGACTACCACGACCTCTCCGTAGCCAAGCAAAACTTCCAGCGCCGGGAAGCCTTCTACGGCGTTGAGTTGGTGCCGGATGTGCAGCGCCTGGCGCTCATGAACGCGATGCTCCACGACATCGAGGGGGACATCGTACTCGGCGATACGCTCGGCCCCACTGGCTCCCAGCTACCAAAAGCTGATGTTATTCTCACGAACCCACCCTTCGGCACAAAAAAGGGCGGTGGCGGCCCAACTCGCGACGACATCACTTACCCCACGAGCAACAAGCAGCTCGTTTTCCTCCAGCACATTTACCGAGGCCTGAAGCCGGGCGGGCGTGCAGCTGTGGTGCTGCCGGATAACGTGCTCTTCGAAGAAGGCGTGGGGCAAAAGGTGCGTGGGGATTTGATGGAAAAGTGTGATCTCCACACCATCCTTCGCTTGCCCACGGGCATCTTCTACGCGCAGGGGGTGAAGACGAACGTTCTCTTCTTCACACGCGGCGAGAAGGACAAAGGGAATACGAAAGCCGTGTGGTTCTTTGACATGCGCACCAACATGCCCTCCTTCGGCAAGCGCACGCCTTTTACTCGGGCGCATTTTGCTGAGTTTGAGAAAGCGTACGGCGCGGATTCGCACGGCAAGAGCAAACGCAAGGATCAGGGAGAAACTGGGCGGTTTCGTAAGTTTACGCGGGAGGAGATTGCGAAAAGAGGGGACAATCTGGATATCTCTTGGCTCAAGGATGACAGCGTGACGGACCACGCTGATTTGCCGGAGCCGGAGGTTATTGCGGCGGAGATTGTGGCGCAGTTGCAGATTGCGTTGGAGGAGATGATGGCGTTGCAAGAGGAATTGGGAGGCGGCGCTTGAACGAGCGGCTACCACGGGGATGGTCGAAGGTATCTGTGGGGCGTTCATGCCGTCTCGTTAACGGTCGAGCTTTCAAGCCCACGGACTGGACGGATGAAGGGCTGCCGATTATTCGCATCCAAAACCTCAATAATCATAAGGCGGCCTTCAACCGCTATGCGGGCGTCGTTGAACGAAAGTTCCTCGTCGAGGATGGAGAGCTTCTCTTTGCTTGGTCAGGAACGCCGGGGACCTCATTTGGAGCGCATATCTGGCAGCGCGGACAAGCGATACTAAATCAGCACATCTTCAGGGTGCTCGACTACGAAGAGCTCTTCGACAAGTCGTTCCTGCGCTATGCCATCAACGACCGGCTTAGCGAGCTAATCGACCTAGCTCACGGGGGGGCTGGTCTGGCGCACGTCACGAAACCGAAGTTTGAGGCTACCGAGTTGGCCCTCCCACCCCTCAACGAACAACGCCGCATCGTCGCCAAGCTCGAAGCCCTCCAAGCCCGAAGCCGTCGCGCGCGCGGGGCACTCGACGCCGTGCCGCCCCTGCTCGAGAAGCTCCGCCAATCGATTCTCGCCGCAGCCTTTCGCGGCGACCTCACGAAGGATTGGCGCGCGAAGCACAAGAACGTGGAGCCCGCGAGCGAGCTCCTCAAGCGCATCCGCACGGAGCGCCGCAGAAAATGGGAAGAATCCGAGCTCGCCAAAATGAAGGCCAAGGGCAAGGCGCCGACGGACGATAAATGGAAGGCGAAGTACAAGGAGCCGGAGCCTGTGGATGCAACGGGGTTGCCGGAGCTGCCGGAGGGGTGGTGTTGGGCGCCGCTTCCAACGCTGGGAGAACTCGCGCGGGGCAAGTCGAAGCACCGTCCGCGCAACGACCCCGCTCTGTTCGGCAACGCCATTCCTTTCATTCAGACAGGTGAGGTCGCTAGGGCAGAGGGACGAATTACCTCCCACTCAACCATGTACTCGCCATTTGGCGTCGCGCAGAGCCGAATCTTCCCGCGGGGGACGGTTTGCATCACGATTGCTGCCAACATCGCGGACACAGGAATCCTTGATTTTGATGCTTGTTTCCCCGATAGCGTTGTGGGGTTCGTTGCGGACGGGGGCCCGATCGTCGCGTCCTACGTCGAACTGTTTATTCGCACGGCGCGTGTGGACCTCAAACGGTTCGCGCCAGCAACGGCGCAGGCTAATATAAACCTCGAGGTCTTGGGGGAGGTTGCGGTTCCCGTCCCCACGCACGAGGAAATGGTTCTTCTTGTCGAACGCGTCGAGCGGGCGATGGCTAGGGTGACCTCCGCGGCAGCGAGCCATGCTTCGGTGGATGAACAACTTCTGACGCTGGAGCGCGCTCAGCTGGCCAAAGCTTTCCGCGGCGAACTCGTCCCGCAGGACCCGAATGACGAGCCCGCTAAGGAGATATTAGCGCAACTGCAAGCTCCGAGTGGAGGCTCGACCAGCTCCCTAAAGTCGAGGCGAGAAGCAAGCCGCAAGCGTCCTAGTGCTTAAAACGTGTGAGCAACAGCGGGCTACAGGCATTCGTGTTCACGAGTAGCACTGTCAGCGATGATCGACACGCCCTCATGGGCAGGCGTAGAGTTTGGCAGCTGCGAGCTGATCGTCCGTTTACCCGTGCTCAAGTGTCCACGAATGTGGCTGGGGATAATACTTAATTATTTCTGTCACTTACAAAACATTCTTCAGCGATCACTTGACGGACGCTCAGGCGGGGCAATAGTACACGGATGCTATCCGTTCAGCATGAGTGCCACACTACCCGAGCGCTCTGCCTTGACGGGGGCGGGTATCTGGGTTTGGGGGCAGCAACCTTCCTGGCCGAGCTCGAGCGCCACCTGGGTTTCAAGGCCAGCGATCAGTTCCACCTTTTCTGCGGGACGAGCACAGGAGGGATAATTGCCCTTGCGCTCGCGAGCGGCATGACAGCGGCCGAAGTCGTTGAGCTGTATGAAAAACTGGGCGCGTCAGTGTTTCCGCAGCCGCTCGGTTGGCTGTCGAGAACCTCGCGGACCATCCGCTCGCTCTTCACCGCAAAATGGAGTAACGGGCCACTCAAGGTTGCTCTCGCGGAAGCGTTCCGCGATTTACGTTTGAAAGACATCTCTTCTCGCGGGCGCGCCGTTGTTGTTCCTGCCCTTTGCCTCACAACCGGGAAGCCGCGACTCTTCAAGACGGATCACCATCCTTCCAAGCTCACCGCACATGGCGATTACTTCGTCCGGGACGTCGCGCTGGCGACAGCTTCCGCGCCTATCTTCTTCCCCACTGTTTCGCTAGAGAATCCGACAACGGGCGCGATTGAGACGTTTGTCGACGGCGGTGTGTGCGCAAATAATCCCGCACTGCTTGCTTACACCGAGGCGCTCGAATACCTGGACGTCGACCCCACCAATCTGCGCATTTTCTCGATATCACCACCGCGTGTTCTGAGGACGGAGAATGTCCCCAAGTCCGCGCTGAAAACAGGGTGGCGATCGCGTCGCGGTGCTTTCGGGTGGGCGCTGCCGCTTTCGGATCTCTTTGTCGCCTCCGGCGTCGGCCTGCACCACTGCGCCCTGCAGTGCTTGTTCTCCAGCGCAGACAGACGGAAACATTACCTTCGCGTCGAACTCCCGGGTCGCGCCGGCCTTGGGCTCGACATCGTAAACCAATCGGCGACGGCCACGTTGAAGCAAATCGGAACAGCGGCAGGCACGGACAATTCCACGCGTGGCCAGGTGGCCGCGCTTCTCGAGATAGGAGTAAACAATGGCTGACATTCAACGATACTTTGAAAAGTTTCACGCTGACATCCGGTTTGACTACGAGCTCGAGCAGGAGCTTCGTGAGAAGCGAGAAATCATCCTCGAGAAGATTCGCGAAAAACTGAAACAAGACAGTCGCCCTGGGTTCGACGCGAAGCTCCAGGGATCGTACGCTATGAAGACCGGTGTAAAACCCACTGGCGAGCAGGTCTACGATATGGATGTCGGACTGCATTTCAGGTTTAGCGAGAGCGAGTTCACCGCCGCCGAGGTAAGGCGCTGGGTTTGGGACGCGATTAAATCGCATACCGCTAATGTTGTGAGCAAGGGGCCGTGCATCCGCGTTTCTTACGCGAAGGGCTACCATCTCGACCTAGTGATCTATGCGACCTGGGCGGACGAGAATGGTCGTGAGCATTCACGCCTGGCTCACAACGAGGACCGCTGGGTTGCCGCAGATGTGAAGAAGCTTATGGCGTACGTTGGCGAGGCGAAGGATCGCTTCAAAGGCACTGAGGACGCCATTGGCATCGACCAACTCCGC
This sequence comes from Polyangiaceae bacterium, assembly GCA_033763455.1. Lineage (GTDB taxonomy): Bacteria > Myxococcota_A > Polyangia > Polyangiales > Polyangiaceae > JBBRRP01. The sequence continues at coordinate 216,288 of JANRKO010000039.1, read as the reverse complement.
CGAGTTATTCGATATCTCAAGCGGTGGGACGACGTGTGGATGCCGACTGACGGCAGCGCAAAGCCTTCAGGTCTCGCGTACACCTTGCTCACCATTGATTCTCTCACCGCGCCGGTGAAGAGCTGGCACCACACGTCCGACGATCTTGAAGCGTTGCGACAGGTCGCGACGGCCGCCGCGAATGCGATCGGACGCCTCGTCGCCAAGAAGCCGACTCCAGAATTCGAAGATATGTTTGCCAAGCTGAGCGATGACGAAATGAACGCGCTAAAACGACGGTTCGCGCTGCTTGCCGACGCTTTATCGTCGGCCGCGAACGAGCCCGATCCCGTCAAGGCGTGCAGCGTTATCCAGCGACAGTTGGGTGACACCTTCACAGTGCCTGACCCCAAGGACACGGCAAGCAAGACTCGCGCGCCCGCGATTGTCACGTCGAGTTCGTCTGCGTGACGCTGCTAGTTGCGCAAGCCCTGGACGAGGCAGCACAAGCCTGCGCGGAATTTGGGTTTACGCGCACGGGCGAGCGGAGTTGGACAGGCAGCTTTCCACTGGGCGGTACGATAGTACCCGCAACGCTCGAGTTGCCGAAGCGTTTTCCGGCCGCGCTGCCGATCGTACGCGTGACGCGCGACGCGCTTCCCCGTCGTGTTCCACATGTGGGACGCGACGGAAAAATCTGCTTGGCTCCGAGCGGTGTACGACTCGACATTGAACGCCCGGGCGAGATCGTCCGAGCCGCGGTGGAGCGGTCGAAGCGCGTACTCGCTGATGGTCTCACTGATAGTGCCGACGTCGAGCTGCAGCGGGAGTTCCAGGCCTATTGGCCGCGCCAGGGAGGGGATGTGGGCAGCATCTGCAACGCTGCAGGCCCAAGCCGTGAAGTGATTTGGCGCACCTTGGAGTCGCGTGCGCGATTCGGAACTCTTGAAGCGGTCGTCGCCGACGACCCTCGCCAGTTTCGCGAGTGGGCTGGTCGTGTCGGCGTCAGGGGAGTGCACTGCGAACGGGCGCTCTTTGTTCGACTTGAGCAGGCCCTGCCAGCGCCGGAGTTCGATGATCCGATGCGCGTGGGGGAATTCATCCGTAAGATTCGATGTCGTGCACCTGATGCAAGCGTGTTCAATTCCTACTTGGTCAAGGCTCAGGCAAAGAGTTTGAATGTGCTACTGTCTATGCCCGACACATCCGGTGAGTCACGTATTGTCGTCGGCCTCGAGTTCCCACTCCGTCCCATTCCCGCGATGCGGAGGCGTCCATCGCAGCTGATTGCTAGAGTTCTGCAAGGGCACGGACCTGCACGCGGGTTCGCGGTTAGGCGACTGGACGCGGACTTTCTATTGGCGCGCGTTGGCTTGCCTACCGACCTTGCCAAAAAAACGGTTACTCTTGTTGGGTGCGGTGCTGTGGGTAGTGCGTGTGCATTCCAATTGCTAGCGTCTGGGGTTGGCCGCGTTCGGTTGATCGATCCAGAGCTGCTTGAAGAGGCAAACGTCCACCGGCACGCAGCTGGGATCCGGTTCGTTGGCAGGTCAAAGGTCGAAGCGCTGCAGCTCATGCTCGGGGAACACTTCCCCCACGCGATTGTCGAACCCATCCGGGAGCCCATCGAAAGCGTACTGGAAAGAACCCCAGAAGCAATCACTGGCTCAGACCTAATCATCATCGCCGTAGGGGACGAAACGCTAGAACTCGACCTGACGAAGGCGCTGCCCCGGGACTTGCCGCGAGTACATGTGTGGCTCGAGGCGTACGGACTGGGTGGCCATGTTTTGGAGGTTCCAGCTCCAAAGGCTCACGGTTGCTACTATTGTCTTTTTGGTCGAAGCCATGATGACGTGTTCACGAACGAGGCGCTCTTTGCGGCGGACCGGCAAGTGTTCGATAAGTCATTGGCGGGCTGCGCAGGTACTTTCACCCCGTACGGCGCGGCGGACGCGACTCGCGCTGCTTGCGAGGCGCAACGCGCCGCTCTTCGAGTACTTGCGGGTAACAGCTCGAACACGCTTACAAGCTGGATGGAGGACCTGGAGGACTTCCTCGGCCGCGGGTTCAAGGTGAGCGCGCGCGCCAGCGGCTTCAAGCCCGGCGAAAGACAATCCACAACTCGTTTCGCGCGCCCTGGGTGTCCGGGATGCAAAGATGAGCGCGCCTGAAGTCTTTAGGCTTGGTGGCGATCGTCTCGTCGCCTTCGGTGAGGAGAGCGTCGACACCTTGCTCGGGTATCGGCAGTTGGATACAGGTGCGTTCGAAGCTGGCGGAGTGCTGCTCGGGAGGATCATCCTCGCGACCGGCGACGTCGTCATTGATCAAGTAACAACGCCATGCAGCAATGACCTTCGAAGTAGATACCGATTCTTAAGAAGCCGCACGGGCGCGCAGGCGCGTGTGCATCAAGCGTGGATCGATAGTCAAGGAACTCGAATCTATCTCGGAGAGTGGCACTCTCATCCTGAGCCCCATCCGTCGCCCTCGCGGCAAGACATCGATGACTGGCGTCGTGTCGCGCGCAAAGCTCGCTATGAGCAATCTTTCCTGCTGTTCGTCATCCTGGGTACGCAGTCGCTCTGCGTGTGGTGTGTTGAGCGCGGCTCGTCTAGGCCCACACTCTTGGAACGGCGATAGCTTCGTCAGGTCCTTGAGGTCGGTACTTCGACAGGTTGGGCGTAGAATCGAAGCGAAGCGCCCGGCACCCTTTCCGGTTCCTTGCACTTCTGGCAAAGGCCATCGATACGCCGTGCTTGGACGCTTGGACGCTCGACACCTAGTCAGATTTAAGGCCGAAAGAAACCTCGCGGCTCAGGAAAGTTTGATCACACCGCCGCACTAGCAGCGAGGCGGGCGCTAGAGTTTGAGGTAATCATCCCCCCCATCCGTCCGAGCCAAACTCGCACGGAAAAGGGGCGAGACCGGCCGCCCGCAGGCGCGCGAGGTGCCGTTCCCCGCTCAACATTTTTCAGCGCGCCGGAGGCCGGAGGAGAGGGGGCACCAAATGGCATCGCCCCACTGCGCTTCAGTCCGGCAACCCCGACTCTAGGCCCGGCTCATCGTCGGCGCACCTCACCACCCCCTGGGAATTGATAATCAGCTCTCGCGCTAGATCCACGGGCAGAAGGCTCTTAGCGGCTTGACTAGCCCCAAGTTTCGGTAGCACTATTCGGGACTTGCGACCGGGCTAACATCGGAACGGTCAGGCGAGAGGCGGATCAAGGATGCCAAGGGCGGTTGATAGCTGGTTAGAGATGGTAGCGGCCAGGGTGAGGCAGGGGAAACCTGAACGCATGAGTGCGCGCGACCTCCTGGAACGATTCGGATCTCGAAGGCGCGGCGCGAATATCGTTGAGAACATGCGATCAAGGCTGGCCAAACACGGCCTTCGTACGTTGCCTGACTTTGAGAATGCTGATGTCGACGAGGAGCTTCATTTCGTAGCGGATACAGATACGCCGCTCCACGTTGCCAAGCTTAAGGAGGCCAGCGCGGCCATTGATCGGGACGGGACCCCTGTTGAGGTTGCGGTGCGTCAACTCCTTCGCTGGTTCGGTGTTGAGCGCAGAACAGAGGCGACGGTGGAAAGGATCCGTGGCGCCCTCACAGGCTTTGATCTCGAAACGACACCGGACTTCATGGCAGTGTCCATGGACGCAGCTGTGACGTTGGGGCGGGTCCCCCGTACGCCTGATACCCAACCGGAAACCGCTTCCGCCCCTGGTAGCTCGGAGCAAAGCGAAGAGCCTCCCGCAAAGATGGATTCTCCAGGGGATGCAACGCCCAGAGTGGGGTCACTTCCGGAGGCCCGCATCAAAGATCTTGTGAGCGCGGCCCCTGACGACCTCCTTCGCGTCGCCGTGACGCGGATGATGGCCAGTCAGATCTCGCACCTTCTGGTGTTCAGAAACCCTCGCTCGCTTGATGGAGTTCTGCGCTGGTCCGACATTGCGAAGTATTTAGCGCTGGAAAAGGGCACTCTGGATTCTCGAGTGAGAGACGTGATGCAACGGAATGCGCCCACGGTAAGCACCAACGATTCCTTTTTTGACATTATTCCTGAGGTGGTTTCATCGGGATATGTCGTTGTGAAGGATGGGGAAAACCTCATTACGGGCATCATAACGCGAGCGGTTCTTGGGCAGTTCCTGCATGACCATGCGGGCCCGTTTATCGTTCTCGGAGAAATTGAGAGGCAACTCCGCATGCTCACAGAGCGCGGCAACTTCACTCGGCGTGAACTTGAGGCATTCAAGCTCGAGCACGATCCGAGGGAAGTCAAGAACGTCGCTGATCTCAACCTGGGGGAGTTAGGGCGGCTGTTAGAGAATCCGCAGAACTGGGGCCGTCTGGACCTTCACGTTGATCGAGCTGAGTTCATGAAGCGATTTCACATTGCCCGGCAGACCCGCAACGACCTGATGCACTTCGACGCAGACTCTCCATCTGAGGCTCAAAGGGCGCAGCTAGTTCAATTTCAGATGTTCTTGCGCGAAGTGGGACGGTCCGAAAAGGACAAGGGAAAGCTATGACGCAAACAAACCCAATTCAGCTCGTGACCCGACAGAATGTTCTGGAGGCGATCCAGCGAATCCAGCGAGAAGGCTTTCCCGAAACTCATAGCTCGACCAAGTACTCGGTGGTCCATGCAGGGAGAACGTATCCACCGAAGTACCTCCTTTCGCTTGCCGTCGAATGTGCAACTGGCAGGGCCTTTAGCACCTCAGAGTTTTACGGCGGTGCGCAGACAAATGAGCCGTTACGACGCCTGGGATTTGAAATCGCGGGACCAGGAAAATCTCAGGCGCGAGAAAGCAGCGTGCTCCCGCAGACGCAGAAGCGCGCGTCCGTGCCACGGCCATCAAAACCTGATGCGTCGCGGAGCGATGCACCAGTAATTGTTCGCGCCGTGGTGAACGGGTGTCCGCCGGCCAGCCTTAAGAACGCGGAACGCCTGCTCTTGGATGCCGTGAAGAAATTGCCTGCTAATCTTGGAGCCAAGTTCCTTCTTACGCCGGGAGGATTTGCGCAGCAGCCTTTCCCGAGGAATTTTCGGGGTCAATTGGGCTGGAACTCCACGGAGAAGGATCTCGCAAAGGTGTTGGGGGTAGCAACTGAACACGCAAAGGAGGTCGTTTCCTCGCGGGTGCTGAGTACTGCACGCGGCCGCGTTCAGTTTATCACTCTTGGCTTGGATCTCGGTGAGGACGGCCGTTTAGACGATCATCACGCCGAGCTTGTCGCTGTCTTCGATGTGTCTACAGGCAGGCTGCTCCGCTGGACGGGAAAATCTTACCCTATTTCGGACCAAGAAGACACGTTGCTCCACGTCGCGGACGTGCGAAGCCACCTGCTCGAGATAGGTGGTGAACGGGTCCTCGTTCTCGGCTGTCACGATCTCAACATGTGGAGCCCCAGGAGTCACTCTCGACAAAAACCGGGAGGCGAGCGTCGCCAACGTTGTGACTTGATGCGCAAGCTCGCGCGACAATTCAGACCGACAGTCGTGCTCCAGCACCCCCACCAAACCGATTCAGCCAACATCTGGGCACTCGGCTGGTCAGGCATCATGAAGGATCTCCCTGACGTGACTTCGGCCGCTTCAGGAATCGCGTACTATGGCCGGAACGGCGAACCTCGCCGCCCATTGGAGAGTGTGCTCGCAAGAACTCAGCGTGGCGAGAAGAAAACGCGGGATATTTACATTGATGGTGATCGGTAGAACTGAACGTGAAAGGATCCACCGACGAAGTTCATGATCTTTTCCTGAAAATGGCCCAGGGAATGGGCTTTTCCGCACTCCGCGAGGTGGTCGTTTCCACGAAAGGCGTGCAACCCGCGCGTATCTACGCGCCTCGCCTTGATATCCTTTGGACAATGAGGCTGACGGCGTCGCAGCTAGCAGCTCTCAACGAGGTGGGAGCTACTCCTCGCCTTTATGGCGAAACGTTGCCCGTCATGGCATTCGAAGTCGAAGGTTCCGACGCTTCGACGAAGGGAATGCAAGCGGATCTGGCGAACCTACGAGTCTCCGGGGCTTGGTTCGGCGTGCTCGCTCCCCGAGGCGGAAGCGTTGACAATCTTTACGAGCGCGGGCTCAGATTGCACCAGTCTCAGGAAGCCTACTTTGGAGCGACTCGGATCATGGTTCTCGATGCCCGCTGGGCGCCAGAGCTTGCTCGAATCGAGCTATCAGTGGCTCTTACTGAGTTGAAACAGCAACTTCCAAAGGGTAGCGGGGGCGAAGCTGATTGGGCGCGCCGCACGAGGGCAAACCTAAGGGAGATAGGTGAGCGAGCCGGGTTTGTTGTGCACGATGACGCGCGGGGCTTGTTCCCAATTTCGCGTGCTCCCACTCAGAGCAAGATCGATCAGGTCTGGTTTCTCCCAATGCCGAAGGGTCTCGCGTCTTTCGTCGAGGCGGTGGGGACGATGTCGCCGAAGGCGGCAGTACCAGGTATCACGCCGGAAGAAGCAACAGCGATTCCTGTGGTCGCCTTTGAACTTGAAAATTCCTCTGCTAAGCATGGCAACGGCGGGCTCCTCAATCTGGCGAGCCACGGGATGAGCGGGGTCTTCGTAGCCGGCAGGCAAGGGTCGGCCGACGCAGCAGAGGCGGCACTGGCGGCGTATTCAAAATACTACCCGCTAGCGCAGGTAACGGTGAGGCGTTCTTACTGAGCGCACGCGTGCCCTCAAGTATTCGTACGGCGCCTGCGTTCTCGGACTTGTCGCTCCCTCAGTCTCCCCCATCCGAGCGAGTCCAACCTCGCACGGATAAGGGGCGAGACCGGCCGCCCGCAGGTGCGCGAGGTGCCGTTCGCCACTCAACATTCTTCCGCGCGCCGGAGGCCGGACGAGCGGGGGCATCGCAGGTCCGTCAGCTCTCAGGTTTCACGCGCGATTCCGCCAGTAACTCCCCCGTTCGCTCTCGAATAAGCTACCCTTACAAAATCTCTCGACCCATGCACGCGCTCCGATTCCTCCCTCCAAACCACGGACACTGGGTTCCGGCGCGAGCTTACGTTCAGGTTATCGACTTGATCATCGAGGGCCTTTACAAAGTGTGCCACCACGCAGCTCCTCGAATTGCGGATGCCACGGGTCAACCCAAGGAGTTGGTGCGGGACGCGCTTGAGTTCGCAATCGGCACAGCCGAGCCTGGGATAGACGCTTTGCTCGGCTGCCAAGGGGAGCCCATCGGTCGAGTTCTCGGCCAATGGCGCCGATGTTTTCGCTGGAGCGGCCCGGATCGCTCACGAGGCTGGAAGTAAGCTCGAATTCGCAAAGCAAGAGCCCTGCGGCTGGAGCGAATGGGTAAACCTTTCCAAGCTGGAAGTTGGCCTGCGCGCCTTTGCGGAACGGCGCAGGTCGAACGAGGTAGCTGCCGTAGCCATTAGGCCTTCCAAGACCGCGAAAAGCCTCACCACGGATTTTGCCTCAAGCTTTGGAGCTTTGCGGGATGTTTGGGGCTCTACTGAAGCGAGAGCCTACGCTGAGCAATTGAGACGCAAGAACTGAGCGGCTATTGCCTGCAGCCCTGCAGCTACCCGGGCGCGAATTGAATAGGATAGACAACCGTGATGCTTTCCCCATCGGGTTTGGGAAACACAAGTTTCCGGTATTCGTTGAGAATGCACTTCACGACCTGAGCATCTGGAAGATAAGGTTCGGAGGAAGGTGCTGATTCTAGGGTCTCCTGTGCAGGCTCTGCTGGCGTGGGCGTTTCAACGTGGGCAAGCACGGCTGAGGGAACGCACCCGTCGCGGTTGACTACGAACCTTACGGTGATGCGACCCTGCAATTTCGGATTGCGGGCTAAAGCCCGCTTCGTAGCACCGGCGGAATTGGCCGTAAGAGTCGCGTACGATCTTCTGAATAACGTCGGGCGGGAGCTTTCCCCGAGGGCCTTCGGCTGCTTTCTCATCGCTTGGTCCGGATTGTCCCGATAGACGACGCGAAGGACGACGTTCGTGTCAAAGGTTTGCGCTGAGCGCGCCCGCGACGATTGCTCGCTGAATATCGTCGTCCGTTAGCGGCGGCGCACCAGCTGGTGCGTCGATGCGCCGCGTAAGCAGCTCGTCGAGTGTCAGCTTCCGCTCTGCAGGTTCGGCGGGCTCTGCTTTCGTTTGCGATGCGGTAAGCTCGACTCGCTTCCCAAGCAAGGGCCGAAACGCGGGGATCGCTGCGGCGGTCGCTTCGTCTACCGTCGTTTGAACTTTAATCGCGTTCACGGTTACTCCTCGTGGATTCTAGCAGAATGGGCGCCGTAGCGAAGGGGCGATCTCTAGCCGTTTCCCCCATCCGTGCGATTCAACCTCGCACGGCTAAGGGGAGAGACCGGCCGCCCGCAGGGCGCGCGAGCTACCGCTCCCGAGCCAACATTCTTCCGCGCGCCGGAGGCCGGACGAGAGGGGGCATCGCATGCATCACAGAACCCAGGGGGATGAAACCCATTGCGCACCAAATCTTGCCATGGGAGGCAGCCCGGCATAATCCTACGCTCGCGTTTGGTTGCGGCCACGAGCGGGAGAGAAGCCGAGTTGAACACGCGTCAGGTGACCTATGGACTACGAGACACGTAAGGGTTTGATCGAGCAGGTCGAGGCGCTCAGGCCTGGACGAAAGATGATCTGTTTCTTCAACTTCGACAGATTGAGCGAACCGGCAGTGCCACTGGGGCTGGACACGGCATTTAATGCCGACACAAAAGCTGCACTATTTCGGGTGTTGAAGGAAACCGGCTCATCTAAGATCGACATCTGTCTCTACACGCGAGGCGGTGATGTAAACGGCGTGTGGCCGTTGGTCAGCATAGTGCGTGAGTTTGATCCAGACTTCGAAGTGCTCGTGCCGTTTCGTTGCCACAGTGCAGGTAGCCTCCTTGCGTTAGGTGCAAAGAAGATTGTGCTGACGGCTATGGCTGAGCTCAGCCCAATTGATCCAAGTACTGGGAATCAGTTCAATCCCTTGGATCCCGCAAGGTCGACTTCGAGGCTTGCAATTAGCGTGGAAGATGTACGAGCCTTTCGCAGTTTTATCCTTGACCAGTTCCAGATCGACCCTGCCAACGAACTAGAGGCGCTGCGGCAGAACGTGGGTCCTTATCTTGGGCGATTGGCACACGAGGTACACCCCCTTGCGCTAGGAAACGTCTACCGCGTGCACCAGCAAATTCAGCAGCTTGCCAAGAAGCTGCTTCTGCTCCACCCCATTCCCAATCGGCGTGAGGATCAGATCATTGAAGCGCTGACGACGCGGTTTTGGTCTCATCTGCACATGGTTAACCGCTACGAAGCAAGAGACATCCTTGGGGCCGAGCATGTTGACTTCGCTTCCGACGAGCTAGCTGGCGCGCTTGATGTCCTCTTGCGCTCGTACGAGGATACCTTCGAGCTTCGGCGTCCATTCTTCCTCTCGGCGTTTATGGGGGATGAGACGTCCAAAAAAGTGCGATTTATTGGGGGCGTCTTGGAGTCTACTGCTTGGGGCTACCTGCACGAGACCCAGGCCGTGCTAGGACAAAGTTCGGCCCTCCCGCCAGAAGTCCAGATCCAGCTTCCGCCAGGTCAACCGATGCCACTTATTAGAGGGCTTCCCCGGTCGTTCCATGTTGAGGTACTGTCTCGCGGCTGGGCACACAACAAAGCGCAACAAGGGTTCGACAAATGACGAAGTTTGTTTCCGAACAATTCTCCCTCTCCACTGCTGAGCATGCGGTGAACTACTTTACAAGGTCACTTCCGGAATCGGCGCCACACGCCCAGTCGTTCCTTCCTCCAGGAACGTACCGTGTAATCGACGGTGCGCTGCGACGCGTCGTTGAAGGGGTTCCACCGGCGCTTGCTGAGGGGTGGCATAAGGTCTCCGGGGAGCCGAATCTAGCGCCTCTCAAGTGATTGGGGTCGCTTACGCAAATGCCGTTCTCATCGACACATCTGCGACCGTGGCGCTTGCGGATGTGGATGACGCTTATCACAGCATTGCGAGTGAATGCTTCGCCAAGATGCAGACGGATGTGTTGTTCTGTGCTGTCGATGTAACCGCACACGAATCGTTCACACGTCTTCGATATGATGGTTCCCTAGATCTCGCTCTGAAGGGGTTCGGCATGCTCCGCGCGTCAAGAGTTCGGACGATCGCATTCGGTGAAGAGGACGAGCACAAGGCAATTGAACTCGTCCAGAAGTATGCCGACAAGAGTTTGAGCTACCATGATGCTTTGTGTGCAGCCGTGATGTTGCGCTACGACATGTTTCGTATTTTTTCCTTTGACTCTGATTTCTGGACTTTCGGCTTCGAACTCGTGCCAGGCACGACGAAGCCTCGCTGAGCGAGCGCTAGAATTGCTACCCCAAGCGAGCGACGACGCACATGAGCAAGCCCATTACCAATGATCCGGATCTCCTCGAAGAGTACGACTTCAGCAAAGCTGAGGTCGGCAAGTATGCGAGGCGCTACGCGTGGCGGTGGGCTTGGACGATCGACTCCCAGAAACCGGGACAGATGTCGAAGGCGTAGTAGGTGTTCTTCGCTGCGATGAAGACGTCGGAGTCCAGGATGTAGACGGCGCCTTTGTTCACGGCAGCGGCACTCCCAGTCGACGCCCGTACTCCTGAAACGCGCCGCCGCGCAGACCGGTGAGGTCGTACGCCTCTTTGAAGCTCAACCGCCCCTCGAGGGCGGCCCGCATGACGGCGAGCGCGAAGCTCTGGCCGAGGCGGGTGTTCTGCGTGTTGTAGAAGTCACCACCGCTCGCGGCCTTCACCTGATCGCGTTCGCGCTGCGTGTAGTCATTGTAGAACTTGAAGAACGCATCGCGACCCACGAGGCGCAGATCCATTGCACGCCGTGCTGCGACGATGGGGCTGACCTTGAAATGACGCGCGAGCCGCTCGAACCGGTCGCCTGCTTGTTTCACCGTCGGCCACTGCTTCTTCAGCTCGTCGCCCGCCACGAGAAACTCGGCTGCCGCGCGGTCGCAGAACTGTTCGACGCGCTCGCCACCCGGGAAGATGCCCTCGAAACCCGAAACCCCTTCGCCGTCGCGTCCGAGCCAAAGGTGCGCTAGCTCGTGCGCTAACGTGAACATCTGAGCCGACTTCGCATCAGCGCCATTCACGAAAATGAGCGGGGCGTACGAGTCCGTCAGTGCAAAGCCACGGAACTCGTCAACGTCGAGCTTGCGGGACGTGTTGTTCCCCACGACGCCGTTGATCACCGCGATCACGCCGAGCTTCTCTGCGCGCCGCCGCAGCTCACCCACAGCTTCCGTCCAGGTCTTGACCTCCGCCGCCCAGCCGTCGTCGAGCCCGACGACGCGACGCATCTCGCGCCCCACCGCCTCCGGGTTATCAGCGAGGCGCGCACTGCCAACGAAATCGAGGGGCTCGCCCTCACCGTCGCGCCGCTCCTCGCTCATAAAGTCCTGCCGCCGCTGCATGGCGTAGATCGTGTCGAGTAGGTCGGCGCTCGGCTGAGCAACCTTGCTGCGAACAGTGCGGAAGTCCTGAATTGGCAGGCGCTCGACGGGGTGCTCAGGGAGGAAGAAGTAGCCAAGCGGCGTGTGCGTGGCCTTGGCGAACGCCTCGAGCTGTTTGAGCGTCGGCTGTTTGTGTCCTCGCTCCCACGCCTCGACGTGCGGGAAGCGCACGCTCAGCACGACCTCGTCGATCCGCGACCGTTCGCAGGCCCAGCGCAGAAGCTCCGGCTTGACGTGCACGCGCGTCATGCCTCCGCCTCCACGTCGAGCTGGTGCTTCAGATAGCGTGGCTCGCTTCCCACGTACTCACTTGGAATTTCCAAGAACACTCGCCGACCCATGCGCCCGAGCTCAGCTATACTGCGCATCCGTACATGCCGCAAGCAACGAGCCCCCATGAGTGACCGCAGCCCCATCGAATGGACCGACGCCACTTGGAACCCAGTGCGTGGCTGCACCAAGGTCTCACCCGGCTGCAAGCATTGCTACGCCGAAACGTTAGCCGAACGCTTTCGAGGGGTTCCTGGTCATCCGTTTGAACAAGGCTTCGATCTCAAGCTAGTGCCTTCTGCACTCGAGCTGCCCAAGCGTTGGCGACGGGGGCGCCTCGTGTTTGTGAACAGCATGTCAGATCTCTTTCACGAGGACGTGCCCACCGAGTACATCGAACTCGTCTTCGCGGTAATGCGGGACTGCCCGCAACATCGCTTTCAGGTGCTGACCAAACGTCCTGAGCGCCTGGCTGAACTCGCCGGTCGGCTCCACCCAACGCCTAACGTATGGCTCGGCGTGAGCGTCGAAAATGCCAAGTACACGTCGCGCATAGACCATTTACGGCGCGTGCCAGCGAAAGTACGATTTCTGAGCATCGAGCCACTGCTTGGGCCCGTGGGAACGCTAAAACTCGAGGGGATCCACTGGGTAATTGTGGGCGGCGAGAGTGGGCACGGAGCGCGACCCATGGATGCGGCGTGGGTTCGAGATATTCGAGAACAATGCCTGGCATCACGAGTGCCCTTCTTTTTCAAGCAATGGGGCGGCGTGATGAAATCGAAGAATGGGCGCATGTTGGATGATCGAACCTGGGACGAAATGCCGCGTGTTGCGTCAGCGCGGATTCCGAGGGCGCCAGCGATACAGTTGCCTCAAGTCGGTCGTTGAGTGCGTAACCGTCTCCCCCATCCGTGCGAGCTAACCTCGCACGGATAAGGGGCGAGACCGGCCGCCCGCAGGCGCGCGAGTTGCCGTTCGCCACTCAACATTCTTCCGCGCGCCGGAGGGCGGACGAGAGGGGGCATCTTACCGGGACACTCGGCCTCGGGCACCGAATGGTGCTATCCTTGGCTCATGAGCGCTGACCACCTCCGACGAGAAGCCCTGGCGTTGCCGGTCGACGAGCGCGCCGCGCTTGCCAAGGATCTCTTGCTCAGCCTTGATGGCGACCCCGACCCTGGTGCTGAACAGGCTTGGATCGAGGAGATCGATCGTCGGGCGCAAGCGGTCGCCAACGGCACGGCAACGCTGGTAACCTGGGACGACGCCGAGAAGCGCATCACCGACCGACTGAAAGCTCGTCGTGAGGCTCGTACTACTCGCTGAGGCTGAATCCGAGCTCGAGGACGCGGCTACCTGGTATGGAGCTCCAGCCCGCATTCCGCCCATCCGGCGTTTCTTGTTGCCGCGATTTCCCTACGCTCTTGCCTACCAGGCGTTTGCCGGGGTACTGGCCGTTTTGGCCGTCGTGCACGTCCGGCGCCGGCCGTTGTATTGGATTGGACGAGCGCGGTGACCATGACCTGCGAGGAACAGTTTGTTGCGCTAGCCGCGAGTTCGCCGAGGAGCCTCGCGAGCTTGCTCACTACCGAAGGGCTTCTAAATGATACGGAGCTTTCCCTTGCTGCAGAAGCCATTGGACGAGTCGAGGATGTCGCGCTGGTGCGGCAGACGTTGGTGCCTTTGTTGAAGCACAAGAGCGCTCTCGTACGGGAGGGGGCGCTCTATGGGCTGGCTGAATTGGGCTTTGAGGACGTTCGAGTGGTTATCGAGACGATCGCTAAGGGAGACGCACACGCGGGTGTCCGACGAGCAGCTGCAGCCGTCCTTGCAGGGTGGAACCAACAGACACGGTAGCCCGGCACACGAGAGCGCGAACCCCCCGCACCGACCATTTTGTTGAGGTCAACAAAATGGTCCGAAATGGCGCGCCAACAGGTGTCGTAGACTGTTTTCGCCTCGTTTCCGTCTTCTCGGTGGCCCAAGCACACAAGCTAAACAGGTAGCGTCGTGAGGCAGGGAGTTGGTTGGAGTTGGCTGCGCTGGCCTTGAATAGCAGACGGATGAATGATACGTATCGTCTGTCCACAATTTTTAGGGACATCGTTTCGTAACATGCCTCCCCGCGCCACCACAAAAACCGCCGGGCTCCTCCGCCTTGCCAAAAAAGGCCCCGTACGGGCGCGCGACCTGGAAACTGTTGGCATCCCGAGAGCGTACCTCAAGCGTCTCTGCGAGCGGGGCCTCCTAGAGCAGGTGGACCGCGGGCTCTATCGGCTCGTCGACGCCCCTGTGACCGAGCTCAGCTCTCTCGTCGAGGTGAGCAAGCGGGTACCGCATGGGGTTGTCTGCCTGCTAAGCGCGCTGCAGTTCCACGGCATGACGACGGAGGCACCGCACGCGGTTTGGATGCTCATTGATCGGCATGCACGGCTGCCGAAGCTCGCGTCTCCCAAGCTTGAGATTGTCCGGGCTAGCGGTGCCGCCCGTGAGCATGGCGTCGAAACGCGCCGCCTCGAAGGTGTCAAGGTTCACCTGACCACGCCGGCGAAGACTGTGGCTGACTGCTTCCGGTTTCGCCAACACGTTGGGCTTGAAGTTGCCATCGCTGCACTCAAGGACTACCTCAAGAAACGCAAAGGTAGCATCGATGCGCTTGTCGCTGCTGCCCGCGCTGATCGTATCTACGCATTTATGCGGCCCTACGTGGAGGCGCTCGCGTGACGAAGACAACCGTGAAGGACGTCGGTGCCTCCGTGCGTGCTCGCCTCCTTCACCTCGCAAGGACTGAGGGCGAGGATTTCCAACTCGTGCTTACGAGGTATGCGAACGAGCGCCTACTCTTCCGGCTCGCAACGTCCAAGCACGGCGAGAGGTTTGTTCTCAAGGGCGCGGCTCTCTTTACTCTGTGGACGGGCAAGCCGCATCGCGCCACTCGCGACCTTGACCTGCTCGGGTTTGGAGATCCAGGCGAGAGCCGGGTGCGTTCCATCTTCGCCGAAGTGCTTGCGCTCGACGTTCCCGACGATGGCGTCCGCTTTGACCTCGAAACGCTTGCGGTTGGCCTAATCCGCGAGGAGCAGCAATACGGAGGCGTTCGCGTTGAGGTCGTCGCTCGTGTGACGACGGCACAAGTGCGGCTCCAGGTTGATGTCGGATTCGGAGATGTCATCACGCCGGAAGCAAGCGTTGTCGAGTTCCCGCCGCTACTGAACTTCCCCCCGCCACTCCTGCGAGCATACCCGCGTGAAACAGTGGTTGCAGAGAAGCTCGACGCGATGGTGCAGCTTGGGATGGCGAACAGCCGCATGAAGGACTTTTACGACGTGGCTGTCCTAGCGCGCGATTTCGACTTCGATGGGAAGCTTCTGACCCGCGCTATCCGCGCGACGTTCGAACGTCGAAAAACGCCTCTTCCAACAAGCACTCCTATCGCGCTCACTGACGCGTTCACGGAGGATCCGACGAAGAAGACCCAGTGGTCGGGCTTCGTGCGCAAGGCAGGTGTTCGCGACGCGCAGAGCCTTGTCTCGACCGTCGAGGCGGTTGCCGCATTCGTCGAAAGTCCGTTGTACGCTGCAACCAGCGGAGCCTTGCTTCTGACTCTGTGGCGAGCGGGCGGACCGTGGAGATAACGCTTCCGTTTGCAATCGGGTAAACTCGACCAGCTTCCCAAGTAAGGCGGTTGCACGTCTACGAACGTCTTGGCCAACTTGCTCCTGAGAATACCGGTCGAGCGCTTCGGCGCCGCAAGCAAAAGCTTCCCTCTTATGCTGCGAACCTAGGAGCTCGATTGTAAACGGAGGTGACACGTCAACGCTTGATGAGCTTCGTGTGGGCGGCGACAGCGCGCTTTAGGCCCTTGTTCGGCTTGGGGGGATCGAGCAGAAGGGCGACAAATTGGCGTTGTTCCTGGGCCGATAACCGAATGATGTGCTGCTCTTCAAGTTCGCGGGCAGCAGCTTCGCGGGCAGCAGCCACAGCGAAATCGCTCAGGCTGCTTCCTTTGGCCTCAGCAGGGCGCCTAATGAGAGCGAGCGCCTTTGGGGCAATGCGCGCCTCAAGGCGGTGGCTACGAGGCTCTGCAGTGTTTGATCGTGCCATGGTGATCGCCGAGATTTCAACAGTGTACGGTAATGTGACGTACAGAGCAAACCGCCCGAGCAACCGCCCATCCTTCAGCCACAGTTGGGAGGGTTTGCGTTTGGTTTGCGTCGGAGCCTTGCAATTCCCCTCGCCATGTACCGAGGGCAACGCGAGGGTTGTTGCGCCGTTCACTGCCACATAGGCTGCTCGTATGTTGACGTTCCAACGCTCAGTTTTCGTCGCAGTGCTATCAGGACTTGCTGGCGCTTGGGGTTGCGGGCGAGTCACGAGTTCAGACTTGGAGGAGACACCTGCGGCGCCGACGGGGTCATCCGTCTCGGTGATGGGGTCAGGGAGTACTTCGTCCGAGATGATGCCGCCCAACGTTATCCCGCCTGAGACACAGCCGAGCTCCAGCGGGTCGGAGAAGTGGTCCTGGTCCGCCTGTGGATCTACGCAAAAGAGCGTGTCGAGTGCCGTTTTCGGTGACGCTGGGGCCACCCTGTATGTAGCTCATGGAGGCGGCGGCATTGCGCATTACGATACGGTGAGCGGGCGTGAACTAAGAGCGGTATCCGCGCCGCTCGGCAGGGATGGCCTTCGCGATACCAGGCGAAGCTTGGCACTCTCGACGAATGGAAAGCTCGTAGCGGATGTTGGTGTTGCAAGCGTTCTTTTTCGGGAGAGTGCGAGCCTGGAGATTTCGAAGAACGTCAGCGTGTCTGAAGTGTGCGTTCCACGTGGGCCCGCGAGGTTTTCTCCTAGCGGGAAGTACCTACTTCTAGACGGAGCAGTTCCCTGCGTTGTGAATGCGCAGAGTGGTGCCGTGGTCCCTCTGCCTGATTCAGGGGCTTTTGGCTTCGCGATGAATGATGAAGTCTTGCTTCTGGCGGGGAGCATGGGTATCAGAGCCACCTCACCCGACGCACTGGGGACCCTTCCCGCGCCTCAGCTGAACGTTGGCCCCATAGAAAAGGCGATTTCGTCTCCAGATGGCCGATATGTGGCCTTTGTGCAGACGTCGGTGGACCCTAACACTCAGGAAAAGACATTCTGGCTGCACCTAGCTCAGGTCGATGTGGGCTCTGTTTTATGGGTGAAGGCGCTCAACAATGAGCAGCCGTTCGCCTTTGCGCAGAACTCTACTCACATGGTCATTTCCAATGAAGTCTATGCGGTAGAGGACGGGAGTTTGGTCAAGACGCTTCCTGTAGAAGCGCGCGGGCAGGTCGAAGTTTCCGATAACGAACAATTCGCTCTGGTGCTTGAGGAGTTTCTCGGGCGTGCGGACAGTGTTGTTCGGCTGGTTCCGCTTGCTGGGGTTGGAGCATCCCGCCTGCTCGGAGTGCCCGCTGGTAGCATCACAGCGCTCGCGATGGACGCTAAAGGTACGGCTTTGGTAAGCGGGGGTGCCGAGAACCTAGCGTGGTCCTTGGCCTCTGAGCGCGCCGAACCCGTGTTAATTTGGATGGCTGGCGGTGGTCTGACCACAGTGCCGGACGTGTCTGCTGATGGGTCGCTGGCAGCGATCGCGGGTGACGGTGGTGCCTTGATCGACATGCGTACTGGCCTCAACGTTCAAACTGCGTCGATCGTGGCGAGCGTTTCTGGTTTTGGTAACGCGGTCCTCAATCAAATGCGTTTTTCGCCGAACGGTCGCCTAGTTGCAGGGGCAGAATATGGCTTGGGGGCGTCCGTGCGCTCCGTTCCTAGTCTGCAGCAGGTGGCGCTGTTGAAGACGCAGGATAAGTTCCCCGCAGCTGTGTTTTCTCCTGACAGCGAGTGGGTATATACCAGCACCCCAGAGAAGTTCCGCACGGATGGCACTCTCGCTTGGGGTTCCGCCAATGGGATCGATCCTGAGCTTTGGCCTAGCCGGTGGGCAGAGCTTTCCGACAAGGGTGATGTCTTGTTGGTTTCTGGTTGTTCGGAGCGCGATGCAGCCCCTTGCTTGAGTCGGCTGTACTCGGCTGCCGATGGGAGTGTGTTGTTGGATTTGCCGTTGGCTGGCCACCGCCCGCGGCTCTCGAAGGAGGGTGATTGGGTTTTGGCTGACGGGGAACTGTTTCATACCAAAACGCGTGAGGTTCGAAGCTTCAACGCGTTCGCCACAGCTTCTGTGTTTACTCCAAGCGGTGATATCTTTGCGGGGCACGCGGACGGCTCGCTCACTCGGTATTGTCGTTCGTCACTTTGAGGAGGCCTCGCCGATTGGGTTAGATTCGGTGAAGCTCAGTGTTCCACCAAATCATAGAGGCTGAACGTACGGAGCTTTTTCTGAGCCTCTTCTAGTGTTAGCCGGCGTTGCCCACGTTCCTCGTGATAGACGTAGGGAAGAACGTGCGTGCCGGGCGGCAAGACCTGCCAATCGCCTTGAAAGTGACCTTCTGTTCCCTTGAGCTCAGCGTGAAAGAAGGGCGCTATTGCGGTATTTTCAACAACCAACTCCAATCGGCCGGCGCGCTCGCGCAGCTTTGCTTGTGTCCGCGGCTTTTCCAGGCTCACCCACTTCCAGGGCACCAGTGGGGCGCAATTTTCGGCAACCGTGCCAGACCCCTTGAGGCGCACAAAGCAACAAACTTCATGAGCCTCGGCCTTTCCACCGAGGAGCTGAGCGAGGGATAGCGTGGCGATCTTTCGACTTGCTTGAGGAGCCACCCGTGCTTTTAACGCAATGCGGGTGATGCGCTGACCTGACCACGTGAGCACCTCCAGCTCGCCGGCTAGCGAGAGCGCATTCGGCAAATCGGAAGTGACCCACACCTGCAAGCTATCTCCTTCGTGCACCAGTGACGTGAGCAGTGGCGAAAAGAAGCGCACGGCTTCGTGCTGTAGCGCCTTCCAGCGTCCATAATAGTCGATAGAGCTCCAAGAGGCGACGGGCCACAAGTCGTTGAGCTGCCAAAACAGGGCGCCGCCGCAATAAGGCTTGAGCCTCCGCCAGTGCTCCACAGCGGTTCGGATCGCTTGAGCTTGGTTGATCTGAGAAGCCCAACAAAAAGAGTCGAAATCCTTGGGAATAGGCAACTCTCGCGCTATGGCATTGGTGATGAGCATGTTGCCGTCACCAGCTCGCTGATGGTGCTCCATCACTCGACTAGTGGGGTTGCAGTGCTCCTTTGCAACCACGCTGCGAATGGTGCGGGGCTCAGGGAAGGATTGAAATCCGAATTCGGAGACGAACCGCGGTTTTACGTTCAGGTAATCCTTGAAAGGCTTACGCCCGTGCCACACGTTCCAGGAGTGCACATTGCCTCGCCTCGGATCGGCCGGATCTTTTTCGAAATCGTTGTTGGAGGGGCTCGATAGCCAGAAGCGCCGAGTTGTATCCTCGGCTTCGCAAACCTTCTTCAAAGCAGAAAGAGTACGCTTGTAGATGCCGACGGGATCCTTGATAGGCTGATTCAGCCAGTTGTGCCACAGCTCCGCGGCGTTCTCGTTATCGCCGCACCAGAGCGCCAAAGATGGTCGATCATGCAGCCGCCGTACCTGGTACTTGGCTTCAGCCACAAGCTCGGCGATGAACTCTTTGCGATCCGGGTAGAGGGCGCAGGCCATCATGAAATCTTGCCAAATGAGCAAACCCTTTTCGTCGCAAAGATCGTAGAAAATGTCCTGCTCGTAATAGCCGCCTCCCCACACTCGCACCATGTTCATGTTGGCCTCCACCATGCTGCTCAAGAGGTGGCGGTAAACGCCAGGCTTCGCTCGGTCAATGTAAGGATCTACAGGGATCCAATCTGCGCCGCGCGCGAAGATGGCGCGCCCGTTCACTCGAAAAAAGAAAGACTGAGCTCGGGGTTCCCCTTTGGCAGAATCGTTTTCGGTAACGAGCTCAATGGTGCGCAGGCCAAGGCGCCGTTGGTGTTGAGTGGTATCGCCGTTGTCGCCGTGCCATTCAATGCAAAGTTCGTAGAGCTTCTGCGGTCCCTCGCCAGCCGGCCACCAAAGTTCGGGTGATGTTAGAGTCAAGTTAGCTTTCACGGTAGTTTCGCCTGGTCGCAGGTGTGCGCGCACTTTAACACTCTGCCCACCGCAGCTCAGCATTAGCTCGCCGCTTTGAACGGAGGGGGAAGCCAAACGTGTGCTGATACTCAGCTCGACAGTGTGCGGCCGACCGACTCGGCCATGGTGTGTCTGTTGGGTCTGAACCGAAGCTACGCGAGGCGCATTCGAACATTCCAAGAAGGCTGGCTGCCACATGCCAGACGTGGCGAGATAGAGGCCCCAATCCCAACCAAATTGGCACTGGGCCTTTCGGATCCACTTGCGCGCACTTTGGCGCCGCTCGCCCGTTTGCCACACGAAGCCATGCAATATGCCCTTGCCGGCACCGTACTTTTTGTATTCCGCCGCCGCGTATGCTGTAGGGCTTTCGAACACCAACTTGAGCTCGTTTTCCCCGGGCACGAGCACCCCGGCGACATCACACACGACTTGCCGAAACATGTTCACCGAACGGCCCACCTTCTTCCCGTTGAGGTAAATCGTGACAATTGTATCGAGCCCATTAAATACGAGTTCTTGGCGAAGCTTTCGGCAGTCTGCCACGGTTGCCCGCACATTCCGAACCAACTCCCAATCCTGCTCGTCCACCCACTGCACACTGAGCTCGTTGCGTTCGTGCATTGCGTCGGGGATTTTTCCGAGCTTCTCCAGGGCGTAGTGAAGGGTACCCGGCATGTGAGCTGGCATCCAACGCTCCAGTTGAAGCGCCTTTAAGGCTTTGTCTCCAATCTTCTTGTATGCGCGAAATTGCCAACGCCCAGCGAGAGAGTAGATCGACATGGTGGCGGAGTATTCAGGTGGAGGTTAGAGAATACAAGAAATCAAAATGGGACTTGTCGGCACCGACTAGGGAAGAAAACCTGCACGCGGGTGAAGGCACAGAGCACGGAGCGGGATTAGCACGTTTCCGACGTTGCTCAGCCAGCGCTGACAATGTTCTGAGGCGTGGGGATGGCTCGCTACGGCTGCAAATACGCCTGTAGCGTTGCCGCCCCAAGCGGTCTTCTGGCCAGCGCCGAACGCCTTGGTTCGGGTTCGCCACAGCCCCGCACATTCTTATCCGCATGCGGCGTATCGCGCTGCAGGAAGTTGAGGAGTAGAGCATGCTCAAGCTCAGCATCCGCTGGGGGAGGATGCTCGTCACGGATGCTTGGCATCTCGAGTCGGCCCTTGCTCGGCTAAATGAAATGACCGGAGTTCAGGCGAACGGCGAAAGCGTCGTGGCTTTCGACGGTTACTTCGCGAGCGTAATTTGGCCTCTGCTGGTTTGATGCTTTCACAGCTCAACTCACAACCACCCGAACAGAGAATGTATTATCCCTTCTTCGGGCTCGAAGCTCGCAATCGCTGCCCGGATCGCTCCCGCTTTGCCTTCCACGACGTTTTTGGGGCCCCCGACTTCGATCAGAAAAACGTGATCTCCGGTGACGAACACCGTGATTGAGTAAAGGTGCGTGTTGCGACCTTCGTCGTGGCCAAAGCGCAGTGTAGTGCCCACGAGGCCAGACCGCGTGCGAGCCGCCTCCTTGCCGAGCAACGCGTAGCCTCGCCCCTCACGGAGCTCGTTTTCGACGGCACGCTCCCAAAATGCGAGCGCTCCTTTTGGGTCGTGCTTGATCTCGCGTACCGCTATCACCACACCATCGGGATTCGTAGCACGGTACGCGTACTCCTTCTGATTGTTCAGTTCGACGAAGCCCGCCGGAGTGATGGGCTCAAAATGACGAGTGCAGCTCGCAAGAGCAATGAGAGTGGTGCCGACAACGCCACCGAAGCGGAAGAAGGTTGCAGCGTTTGCCATTACTCAAGCCTCAGAAGATTGGTCAGGCCCAGATTGCGGAGCCATGGAAAGGGCAACTGAACGGTTCGATTCAAACGCTCCACGGGCCGGGGCTGGAAGCGCACCTCTAAGGTTGAGTACTGGATGAGCTCTCCCAGAAGCGCGAGCTTACCCTTGAGGCTCTCGATTTCGGATGTGATCCGCGTGAGTTCCTGTTCGACGCGGAGTGCTTCGTCTACGTTCTTGGTTTGGGCCAAAAGCTCCGTCACCCGCTTTCGCATCTGAAGGAGGTTATCGAGGCGCACCGAAAGATCTGTGAATTCAAGAGTGACATCGCGTACCTTCACGTTGCGGTGGAGCTCGTCGCCAAAAGCTGATGACTTTTTGAGCGTCTCTTCAAAGCGTGCAGCGGGAACCCTCACCAAGATGCTGCTATCGGTTCGGTTCACCAGGTAACCACCAACTTCCAACGCCAGCTTCTCGACCGCGTCGAGCCCCTTCTTGGCTTCGAAAACCGCCAGATCGAGCGTGGCCTCGTAAATGAGCAGAGGCTTTCGCTTGCTCTCTGTGTTGGAGGGTGGCTCGGGAGTCTTCGGCTCGGGGCTCGGGTTGTCGGAGGGCGCCAGCGTTGGCCTCGCCACGGGGCCGGCGGCAAGAGCCGGCGCGGCTAACTGAGAGCGGGGCATCGGCAGCGGCATCGGCATCGACATCGGGCGCGGGTCATCGTCGAACTGGTGTCCACCCGAAGGCGTCGACGCACTGGGTCGGTACCCTACACCCAAACCACAAGCTTCACAGGTCCCGAAGGTGATCAGAAGCAGAAGGGCGCGCCATCGGAACGACGCGAACCAATCCGTAGATCGAACCATCAAAGCCACCGCAGCCTCTCCCCGCCGTTACCAAGCATTTGAGCGTAAGACATTCGCGCCTCAGGTTACCAGTCCGTGCGGAGCAATCCCAGAGCCATAGCCCGGCCTACCTCATCCGCGCCCTAAAATACGCTCCAGATGCCAGGAAGAGCACGGCGCAAACAATCGCTGTAGCCCAACTTAAGCCGAGCATGAAATCTAGCCAGGGCAATTGGGGCTGGGCGAAGTTCTTGAATAGAAGCAGAGCCGTACTGCCAAAATAGCCCAGTGAGTCCGTGAGGTAGATCATGAAGCCAGCCGTGCCTACGGAACCCACAGCGGGAAGCAAGCGATCGAACAGCACGCAATTGTAAGGTACGTACCCCATGTAGAGGCCGAGCCCTATCAGGATCATCCACGTTGCCGGGCCGATGATGCTCGCTTGAAAGAGGAGTGTGCTTATTCCAATCAGAAGTGCTCCGACGACCAAGAGGCCGTGGATCACCAAAATCGCTCGCGCACTATTCTTCACTAACATTACGGCGCCGACGGCTATGAGTGCTCCGAACGCTACGGGGAGCTCCGCTGTTGTCAGGATTTCCGGAACCTTGCCATAACCGAGTGCACTCCAAATTTCGCCGGCAAAGTTATCGCGAAAATCGCGGAATGCGGTGAGCAGTACATAAGCGAAACTCAGTAAGATCAAGCCTGGTGCCAGCGATAAGAAGAAGCTGCGGCGCGCCGCGCGATCCATCGGCATACGGCGCAATCGTGCTCGTTCATCGCTGGGGCTCGGAGGCGGCACCTGCGCCAAAAGTGCTATGAAGAAAGCTATAGGCAACAAGAAGAGGGCACCCGTTGCGGCTGGCATCCACGCGTCACTCACACCCCAGCCCAAGACCAGCTTACCGGCGCTCTTCACGAAGCCGCTGGAAACGATGAAGCTCGAAGCCAAGCCCGCCCCCAGAATATCTGAAAGCTCGCGCCCTTCAATGAACGCGAAGACGAGCCCCCACACCATCCCAAGCGCCAGGCCATTTGCAAATAAACACAGCGCCTTCAAGGGATTGGGCAACACGGCAAACAAGCAGAGCGACGCTTCTGCCAGCAAGATGGCACCAGCAATTGCTTTGGCTCGCCGGCCCGCCGTCATTTCTGAAACTACTTTGATGCCGAGAAATTTCGAAGCCGTGTAACCGAGCACTTGCGCAATGATGAACGCGATCTTGGCCTCTATCACCAAACCAAACAGCGAGATCGCGCCTTCGTATTTCCCTACGGCAAACGGTTTTCTGTAGGCGTACATGCAGAAGTACGTCGAAAAGGCCGCGAAGAGAGCATAGGTGCCGAATACAGGAGGCGGAGCCCGCGAGAGCCAACTTCGTATCCTGGTAGTCGTCGCCATTCTGGTGCGCAGGCTAAACTAGAAAGGCCCAGGCGGGAGAGGCAATTGTGTGAAGGGCAACCCGCTTTTTGCGCAATTTTGATGGGGTGTGCGAGTTTCTGGCTGCGCCATTCAGATACATCGAGTTGCATTTGGATATTGAAGCGGACCAGGGCCGAAAGCTAAGCGCTTGTCACGGATGTCGCACGCTTGTTCTCGTCTGCGCTTAGATTCCCCGCCAGAGCGCTGGTTAGATGCTTATCCTGTCGGAAATGGCCGCTTGGGGGCCATGGTTTTTGGTGGCACGGCGCACGAGCGGCTGGCGCTGAATCATGAGAACCTGTGGCGAGGTACGCTCAAATATCCGGAAATTCCTGAAGCACATCGGCAGCTCCCGGAGATCCGGGCGGCCTTCTTGGCGGGCGATATTCTCCGAGGAACGGCACAGGCGAACGCAGCGCTCGGTGGGCCAAAATATGAAGAAGCTGGGCTCACGCACATCCAGCCATTTCAGCCATTGGGTGATTTGGAGCTCACGCTTGAGCTCGACGGTGCCATTTCCGATTATCAACATGAGCTCGATCTAGAAACGGCTGTTGTGACTACTTCGTTTGCGAGCGGCACCTGCCGTATCGTGCGCCGTGTATTTGTCAGCGCCGTGGATCAAGTGCTGGTGTTGGAGGTTGTAAGCTCGGAGGTTATGTCCGGAACACTGGCGCTCTCTCGCATTCCCGATCCAGATGCCGTCGTAAGCCCTTGGCGTGAGCGAGATTCTTTTGGGTTTGATGCGGAATTTGCCGAGGGCATTCGATTTGGCGCGCGTGCTCATGTGCAGGTTGATGAGGGAGAGCTGCACTCTGTTCGAGCTGGGTCCTTGGCTTTTGATGGGGTCCGGCGAGTGGTAGTGCGGCTGGCGTTAGCAACTGACTACCGAGGGGAATCGCCTTCGGCTTCGTGTCGGCAGGTGTTGGAGCAGGCGCCGCGTGAGGTGAATGCTCTGCTCCGAGCCCATCTCGCTGAGTACCAAACCCTGTACGGGCGTGTGGCATTTGAGTTGGAGGGGACCTCGGGTGAGCTGGCGACCGATCAACGCGTGCAGCACTTGCAATCTGGCGCTCAGGATCCAGCGCTCTTTGCTCTCTACTTCAATTACGGGCGCTATCTCCTGCTTGCCTCTTCCAGGAAATGTGAACAGCCAGCCAACCTCCAAGGCCTCTGGAATGAGCACCTGCGGCCCTGCTGGGACTCAGATTACCACGCCGATATCAACCTCCAGATGAACTACTGGCCCGCCGAGATCTGTGGATTGCCAGAATGCAGCGATGTGTTGTTGGCTTTTCTGGAGCGCCACAAGGAAACGTCGCGTTTAGCGGCAAGGCGCTACTTCAATTGCCGAGGCCTCTTCTATCAGAGTGGCGATATCTGGAAGATGAATTGGATGTCCGCTCAAGGTTGGGACGTATGGACAGGTGGGGCGGCTTGGTTCGCGCAACACTTTTTCTGGCGTTGGCAATACAGCCAAGATATTGAATTTCTGCGGGAGCACGCTTACCCGTTTGTGCGTGAAGTGGCTGAATTTTACGAAGATTTTCTGGTGGAAGATGGCCAGGGCCACTTGGTCACTATCCCTTCACAATCACCCGAGAATAAGTTCATAGGTGGCGCCAAGCCGGTGAGCCTCTGCATCGGGGCTACGATGGACTACTTGTTGATTCGCGAAGTTCTGGGCAACGCGATCGAAGCCAGCCAGATCTTGGATGTGGACTCGGAGGCGCGCGTACGGTGGGCGTCGATCTTAGAGCGAATTCCGCCGTTTCAGATCGGTAAGCACGGCCAGCTTCAAGAGTGGCAAGAGGACTATGAAGAACAAGAGCCCGGGCATCGCCACGTTTCCCATCTCTATGGCGTGCATCCCGCCAACCTGATGACTCCCAATCGGTTGCCGGAATTCTTTGAAGCTGCGCGCGTGTCTTTGAAGCGACGCATGGAAGCAGGCGGTGGCCACACGGGTTGGAGTCGAGCGGCCATCTGCTGCTTGTGGGCACGCTTTGGCGAAGCCGAGCAAGCGTACGTGCACCTTTCGCACCTGCTCACGGATTACAACACCAAGAGCTTGCTCGATACGCACCCGATGCCTCAGGGCGATGTATTTCAAATTGATGGAAATTTTGGCGCAGTGGCGGCCATCGCTGAGCTCTTGGTCCAGTTTCACGACGGGTACATTGAGCTCTTGCCATGCTTACCGAGCGCCTGGTCAACGGGCAACATTCGCGGATTAAGGACGTGGGGCGGGTTTGAAGTGAATATGGAGTGGCGATCTGGGAGCCTCAGCGAAGCTTTAATTGTCGCGCACGTGCGTGAGGATCTCAGCCTGAAGCTTCCCGCGGGGGAGTGGCTGCTGATCTGCGGGGCGGAAACGTCGCGTGTGGTTGGCGGGGAGGTACTGAAGGTTCCTGTTTCGTGCGGGAAGTCGCTGCTGGTGCGGCCAGTAGCGCGTTTGCGCTGAACGCACTTGCCGGATTCTTGGAGCGGGGGTTGGCGCCGTAGTGGATCCGTAGGTTCAGGCGGTCGAAAAATCCTTCTCGATGAGGAGGAGTACGTTCCGTCGCACTGATTCGTCTAGATCCATGGCCCCTAGCCGGGAGATGAGTTCTTCACGATTCACTAGGCCCGCCCTGGCGGCCGCTTCATTGTAACGTTTGTCCGTTCCTCGATTAGCGACGTATTTCGAGAGCACCAAATCATGCAGCTCCAGACACCATCCGATCGCTCCCATTGTTCCTGGTGTTTGTAGCTTTACCAGTCGTTCTTGCCAGCCCATGGGCAGGGTTGCGACTCCTTCCTGCACTCCCTGCGCGTAATAGCCGAAAGTTTCATGAAAGGGTGATAACTCGCCGATGGCACCATCGATGAGTTCCCAGCGTTCGGGCTTGTTTCGGGGGTAAACATCGGCCTCGTCTGACACCCGCATCTCTTCAGGCGCCTCGGGGTACTGCGCAAGAACCGCCTGGCTGCCAAGTACTACTATTTCCTCGTCATCGGAGATTGTCGAAGCCGCTCGGATGATGTGTTCAAGGTCGCGACGCCGCATGACGGTCTCTCAGCTCGGGGCGGCGCAGGATGGACCAGCGTGTTTTTGGGTCGAGGGCTCCGGCGAAGGGTGACGCTTGCCTTAGCGTACAGGCTTCGGGCGTTCTCTCTACGAGCGCGCGCGCGACGTCTTCGGGTGTGCCCGAGAGTATACGCTCCCAAGCCTCTAGATATGGATGCCGGTTCGCTTCCTGTCGCCAATCTTGCAAACGTGCTCGGGCCTTTTCGAGCACACTTGGTTCGACGAGTAGGCACTGAGCTACAGCTCTATGAAGTGCGAGGCTGCGTTCTTCTGCCAGGCTATGAAGCGGGGGATCCTCAGCCATAAGCACGAGTGTACGGCCCGGCTAGCGGCCGGTCGAGCCGAATCCGGCAGAGCCAGAACAAGTAGCAGCGCGAAGAATATCCATCCGTCGCCACGAGCACTCCCCTCATGGATCCTTTCGGAAATTCCTGAGCGCAAGAATTCACACCGTGCCTCCTCTGGAAGTCGCGGTGAGGCGCGGCCACAACCAACTGGTCTTCGTTATTAGGCGCGGCCACAACGAGAATGTCCACCTGACGTCACGCGACTACACATGAATCCCGAGCAGCATGCGGTCCGGCGGCCGTTGCCGAATTCTTGCCTCCCAAACGGAGGTTTTTCGCTATCGAGTATTGTTTTGAGCATCCGAGCCTCTACGTGGGCGCCAGGCCTCACTTTCGGCAGCTATCTCTCTTCCTGTAGACTCCGCGCCCATGAAGATTGGATCTGCCACTGTTGGTCTGTGGGTTGTTCTGGGTGCTCTGGGCGCTTTTGGTTGCGATAGGTTCTCATCTAAAAAAGATGCGAGTCCTGCGGCATCTGGCTCCTCCGCGGCGCTCGCCGCAACGCCTGAAAAGGTAGGAGCATTGTCCGAGTTCGAAGGCGAGCTCGGGATAGCCGTAAAGTCCGCGGATCCTAAAGAGAAGCCGATTCCGCCGTTCACGCTGCAGGTTAAAGCTGGGAAGCTGCGGGTTGATTTGCCGCTGGATGCCGAGCAGACGGCTCAGCTGGGCGGAAAAGCTTACGTGATTGCGAACGTTCCCGACAAGAAGCTGCTGGCGGTATTAGACGGCAAAAAGCAAGTGGTGCAGCTGGATATCAATACTCTCGGCGAGCAAGCCAAGGCGCTCAAATCCCGATTTTCGCGGGGCAAGGAAGCTGCCGAAGAGAAGCCAGAGCTGCCAAAGATCGTGAAGACAGGCCGAAAAGATCGCGTGATTGGTCGTGAGTGCGAAGAGTGGGAAATCACGAGTTCTAAAAACGCGGATAAGCTGGTAGTGTGTGTGTCAGATGAAGGCACCTCCTGGTTGAGGTTGCCATTTACAGCAACTTTGCCTGCCGAATATGCTTGGATGGCTCAGCTTGCCGACGGCAAGAGCTTGCCTCTGCGCGCAGTGGTGTTTAAAGACGGCAAGGAAAAGCTCCGCATGGAGCTCACCCGGCTGGAGCAAAAGAAGATGGATGCGGCGCTCTTTGAGGCGCCAGCTGGTTATGCGGTGTTGAGCCTCGAAGAAGCGATACAGGGTTTCATGGCAGGAGCCATGGGGCGCGCGGGAATGCCAGCAGGAGCCGCCATGGGAATGCCAGCAGGAGCCGGCCTCCCACCGGGGATGAAGATGCCTCCCGGAATGCCCGCGGGAATGCCCACCACGCTTAAGTTGCCGCCCGGATTCAAGCTGCCTCCCGGAGTTAAGCTGCCGCCTGGTATGGAAATGCCCTCTGAGCCCGCAAAATAGCAGTATCCTCAGCACCAGGGAGGTCGATGTGGCAGATACAACATTGCTTATTCCCGGCACCGGAGGCCTAAAGCTCCTTCGAAACGGGGCGGACCTTGGGTATCCGGTGCAGCTTCAGGGGGAGGCGTTCTTGCTGAGCCAGGCTGGCTCCGGCCTAGGGGAAATCGAGCCGCTCTTGAGCATGCAGCACCGCATAGGTCAGCGCGCACCCGTGAAGACGTCGTTGCTCGCTGGAGTGGAGGTATCAGCGGGGCCTGTGCTTTCGTTGGCCTATCGTGAAGTGCCTGGTGTTCTGCCGTTCCGCTATGACTGGCGGGGCGATATTGTGTACAGCGCGCAGCGTTTGGTGGAGTTTTTGGAGGAGCGGAAGCCAGCGGGTGGAAAGTGGCGGCTGGTTGCACATTCTCAAGGAGGGTTGGTGGCTGTTGCCGCCAGCAAGTTACTGGCTGCACGCCACGGAGGCGACGCAACGGCATTTTCAGATTTAGTTCGTAGGTTGGTGTTGGTGGGGGTGCCCCTGTACGGGACGCTCAACGCCGCACACGCGTTGGTGCGTGGCGAACAGCTTGGGGAGGCGGTGAGCCCAGCCTTTCAGAAAATAGCCCGCACCTGGCCAGCTTTGTATCAAATGTTGCCTGATTTCCGCGGCGCGCTTCGCTTACCAGATGGTAGGCCTGCGCCGAGTGGCTTCCTGGACGCCGCGGCTTGGAGTGGGTATTCGGATGTATCAGCCGAGCTTCTTGCTCGTGCACTTGAGACCAAGCAACGTTACCTCCGCCGTCCATTGGAGAAGATGGCACAGGTGCAAGTGTCCATCGTTCTTGCTACCAACCGTGCCACGTGGGATCACGCGGTGCTCAAGGTTGATCGCAGCATCGAGTTTCCAAACCGTGCAGCTTCTGGGGATTCGCTCGTTCCCAGCGTGCCCACGATGAATCGCCTAACACCGGTCGAACGCCAGCTGGTGGACCAAATTGGTCCGCACGAGGTTATCGCCGAACACGCCTTCTTACTGAGCGACACCTACGTGGGCGAACTCACTCGGCGGTTACTAGCATGAAGCGACATGGCGTTGATCGGAATCACGCGTCAGCTCAAATGAAGTGCGAAACGACTCACGAGAAGCGCAGTCTCGCTTTCCTTAAACACGCGAGCGTTGCTACTTTGGCTTTGGTGCTCGGCAGCTTCATCCAAATGTCGAGCCTTCTGGCGCAAGAAGCCGGCAAGAAGTTGGACCCAGCTTCGCTCAGCGATGCCCAATTGCTTGAAATTTACGGCAAAAAGGCCTGTGCGCGCGCAAGCCACGAGGGGGACGATGGCCAGCTTGAGTATCTCCCAGTGGACGGAACCTGCAGCGTTCTCGGGTGTTTGCCGGGCGCTTTGCCAAGCGTGCCCGAGGCAGGGCAGTGCGGTGTTCCCACCAAGCCCGAACATTGCCCCAACGGGCTCGACCAAAAGCATCCAGGCCGTTGCAATGGGCTGCCCATGCAGATCCCGCTGCAGGGCAATTCGATTTGGCCAAAGCGCTTTCACCTTCTGGCCTCACCGTGGCTATCTTCGGGCAATACTGGCTATGGTGGCCTCGAATGGGAAGTGGCTGCCGGCGGCCGTTTAGATCTGGGCCTCGGCAGCTCCACCATTGTACGCGGTGCGCAAGGCCAGCGTGTGCACCTGAATGTGCCCACCTGGTACCTATCAGCTGGAGGTTTCGCTTCTAGCAATGCATTCGGTGGGGACCTCGGCCTTTCCATGATCCAAGACAGCACCCTTTTCACGCGTTTCGGCGGCGGCGCAGCAAGTTACGGCCTGTTGGGCGATCCGGCTTGGGCAGCGCGCGTAGGCGCCGAGCTTCACGTCGAAATCGTCCACAATTTAGCCCTCAAGGGCGTTTGGTTGCCAATTGGAGACAAGCTCGGGCCACGCTGGGTTGTGGGCGTGGAATACATGAAGTGCTTGGTGGATGATGTGCTGCCGTTTGCGCGGGAGTGTTCGGAGTGATGAGGATCCCTGGAGCCGATAATGATTAAGATCCTGCGAGCCAAGCACCAGACAGGGTACGTGATTCGTCTTGATTTTTCCGACGGGACCTCCGGGAACCTCGACGTAGCTCCGCTGTTAGCCCGCAACACTCCGCTCACCGAGGGAATTCGTGAGCCGGAGCAATTCGGACGCTTCTTTATTGACATGGGCGCGTTGTGCTGGCCCAACGGGCTCGAGCTCAGCCCCGCGTCGATTCATCGCCGGCTGCTTGCGTCAGGTGCGCTCGTTAGCCAGTCGTCTGTTGCCTGAAGACGCTGTTGGCTGTCTGCGCGGGCGGTTTTGAGGCGGACGGCGTATTACCCTTGCGTGCTCTCAGCCACCCGTTGTTCCGGCAGAAGCCACCATACGCTAAGAGCGATGAGGAGCCCGAGTCCGCCGCCAAAAAGGGCCGGGGCTTGCGGGCCTAGATGGTCCACGAGCCAGCCGCTCGCGAAGCTTGAGCACATTCCGCCGAGGCCCGCGCTCACCACGGAAACCAGCGACTGCGCCGTGGAGCGCTGGTTCGCTTGTACTTGGCGATCAGCGTAGGTAGTGCCACCCAAAACCGTGCCCCACACAGTAACGCCATGCAGGACTTGGACGAAGGAAATCCAGGTCATATCCGTGAGCCATCCGGTGAGGAGCCAGCGCAGGGCACCCGCGAGAAGGCCAATAAACACGACCCATCGCACACCAAGCTTTGAGACACTCCAGCCGAAGCTCAAAACGAGCGGAACTTCGAGCACCAACATGAGGAGCCACATGTGGCTTATCGCGCCCACACCTCCGCCATGCGCTTGAATGAGCACGGGGAAAAAGATCGTGGGCCCGTGAAAACAGAAGAACGCGAGGAACATCAAGAGCAGCAGCCGCAGAAAAGGGCCGTTCTTGGCAATGGTGGCGAGCTCCTTCATGCTCGCCCGCCGAGTGGCTTCCGCGGTGCGTGGCAAGCGGCTGAAAGCGAACGCGGCGATCAACGTGGCCAGTGCTGCCAGTGGGAAGATGGAGGAGAGTGCCGAGTGCGAACTTGGAATGATGCCACTTGTGGAAAGCCATGAAGACAGCCACGGGAAGCTCACCACTGCCACACCGAAACCGAGCGTGCCGGCGCCCCGCGCGTAGCCCATGGCTCGTGGGCTGATAGCGGAGATAAGTGCGAACGATACCGCCCAGAGCCCCGGAGCCAGCGTTACCGAACACGCGGCATATAAGGCTGTAGCCAACACCAGCGGCCAGAACCCGCTCGCTCTATAGATTAATAGAAGGGCACAGGCCGAGGCGAAGGCCAAGCCCGATAACACTCGAGTGCGCGCACCGCTTCTATCGGAGAGTGCGGCAAGAAGCGGCTGAACGAACACCGACACGATGGGGATCGTGGCGAGCACAATGCCTGCTTCGGTGCCGGTAAGCTTGGCTGTTTGTGTGAGATACAGGCCAAAATACGGGAAAACGAACCCCGTACCCACCAACAGCACAAACCACGTGAATGCGATCAGCCACATGTTGGTGAGGTTCTAAACGGCGCTTGGGAGAACCCGCGAATCGAGGTGCGGGCTCTCCTGCTGCTGGAGCGAAGGCTTACTTCTTCTTTTCTGCTTCGCGCGCTTTCACTTCCTCTTTAACCTTTTCGAGGATGTTGCGCGGGCACTGAGCGTAGTGGCTGAACTCCATCGAGAACTGGCCGCGGCCGGAAGTGGTTGAACGCAGGTCGCCGATGTAGCCGAACATTTCGCTCAGCGGTACGTCCGCTTTGATGCGCACGTTGATGGGCGTGGCTTCCTGGCTCTTCATGATGCCGCGGCGACGATTGATGTCGCCGATAACGTCACCCACGTTTTCATCTGGGACGAACACGTCCACCTTCATGATGGGTTCCAAGAGCTCGGGCTTGGCCTTGGGCATGGTCTGCCGATAAGCGGCCTTGGCAGCGGCCTCGAACGCTATCTGCGAAGAATCCACCGCGTGATACGCGCCATCCGTGAGTGTGACTTTGAAGTCCAGCACGGGGAAGCCGACGAGAGGGCCCTTCTCCACTAGGCTCTTGAAGCCCTTTTCAACGGCAGGAATGAATTCCTTAGGCACGTTACCGCCGGTGACTTCAGACTCGAACACGAACCCACTTCCGGGCTCCCCGGGTTCAATGCGGTAGTCGATCTTCGCGTACTGGCCGGAGCCGCCCGTCTGCTTCTTGTGGGTGTAACTATCTTCCACCGTCTGCGTGATGGTTTCACGGTACGCCACTTGAGGCTCACCAACGGTAGCTTCCACGCCGTGTGTGCGGCGCAAGATATCCACCTTGATGTCGAGGTGAAGCTCGCCCATGCCCTTGAGGATTGTTTCGCCAGATTCCTGATTCACTTCGACGTGGAAGGAAGGATCTTCGGCGACCATCTTGCCAAGCGCGTTGCTCAGCTTTTCTGCATTCGCCTTGTCTTTGGGGGCGATGGCAACTGAGATAACTGGATCGGGGAATACCATCGGCTCAAGCGTTGCGGGCTTGTTCGGATCGCACAGCGTGTGGCCGGTGCGCACGTTCTTGAGGCCCACGAGCGCCACGATGTCGCCAGCCTGAGCTGTGTCGATCATGGTGCGATCGTTAGCGTGCATTTCCACCATGCGGCCAATGCGCTCTTCTTTGCCGGTGAACGTGTTGAGCACGGTGTCACCTTTGGAGAGCGTGCCGGAGTAGATGCGAGTAAAGGTGAGGCTGCCGAAGCGATCGTCCATGATCTTGAACGCCAGGCCCCGGAACGGAGCATCAGGCGTTACGATGGCGTAACTCCCCGTTGGGTTGCCTTCGAGATCTACCTCCGGTTGCGGAGGCACTTCGGTGGGGTTGGGCAGGTAATCCACCACAGCATTGAGCACGTGCTGCACACCCTTGTTCTTGAAGGAAGAGCCGCAATACGTGGGGAAAAACGCCAAGCTGATGGTGCCCTTGCGGATGCACTTCTTGAGCGTCGCAATGTCCACTTCTTCGCCCGCGAGGTACTTTTCCATCGCAGCGTCGTCTTGCTCGACGGCCGTTTCAACGAGCTCGGCGCGCCACTTTTCGACGTCGGCCTTCATGTTCTCGGGCACGTCCGTAACCTTGTAGTTTTCTGGCAGACCGCTGTCGTCCCAAACGTAGGCCTTGCGCTCGAGCAAATCGACGATGCCCGTAAACCCGGACTCGATGCCAATGGGCAGAACCATCACAATGGGCTTGGCTCCCAGCACGTCACGGATCTGCTTGACCACACGGTAGAAGTCCGCACCCAAGCGATCGAGCTTGTTCACGTAAATAACACGCGCCACTTTGGCATCGTTGGCGTAACGCCAGTTCGTTTCCGATTGGGGCTCCACACCGCCGGACCCGCAGAACACGCCAATGCCGCCATCGAGCACCTTGAGGGAGCGGTAAACTTCGATCGTGAAATCTACGTGCCCAGGGGTGTCGATGATGTTGAAGCGGTGCCCCGCCCAAAAGCAGGTGGTGGCGGCCGACTGAATCGTGATGCCGCGCTCTTGCTCCTGCACCATGAAGTCTGTGGTGGCGGCGCCGTCATGCACCTCGCCCATTTTGTGGATCTTGCCGGTGAGCTTGAGGATGCGCTCAGTCGTCGTGGTTTTGCCTGCGTCGACGTGTGCGAAGATGCCAATGTTGCGGTAGGTAGAGAGGTCCGTCATGACTTTGCGTTCTCGGAAAGGGGCCCAAAATGCCAGTTGGGGGTGCGTTCTGTGGGGCGCTATTAGCCACACCTTTGGCCAGAGTCCAATGCCAAAGGTGTATTAGCTCTGGATAGTGCATTCCGGGGCCGTTTCACGCGCCTTGCTCGGCCTTCTGCCGCGCCACCCTAATAGTGCGGCGGCGCCTCGTTCGGGGGCAGTTCACCGGCCGAGCTGTTGTTTTTCCACTGGGACTCTAGAGCGTGGACTCGCGCCAGAACGGTATCGAGCTGCTTCTGTTGGGAGATCAAGGCCTCGTTCAGCTCGGCCAGCAGCTTGTCTTGATAGGCAAACTTCGTCTCTAGAAAGATGAAGCGAGGGTCGTCGGTCATGTGTGGAGCCTAGCTCAACCGGTGGCGCATTGAGACGCCCCATCTCCCTCCGGGGCAACGTGCGTGACGTTCGGACCCGGAGGGAGACACCCCACATCGCTTACTGTTGGATTTGGAAGCCGAGACGAACGGCGTTGCCCTTGCGGGCTGCCCCGTCAGAGCCCTTGCCCATGTCGGTGTGCTCGAACGTGAGCATCATCTTGGCGAAGTAGTCCTTAATTACGTAGGCAAGGAAGCCTTCCATCATCGACATGTCAGGCCCCATCGTGGCTTGATATCGGACGCCCACTTGCGGTTTACCAATTCCGATCTTGTTCGGCAGAAGGTAACTGCCGACGACGAAAAAGGCGTCATCCGCCGGCATGAGTGAGGATTCGGTATCCATGTGGTAGTAGGCGCCTTCAAAACTTACGGTGCCTCCCACGTTGTACTCAGCCAAGATGTCCGCGTTGATCTCCGTAACATCGTCCTTGGCAACAGTGGGCATCCCCATGGCATCAACGGCGGCCGTGCTCAGGCGCTTCTGATATTGAGCAGCGGCGCCGATAGCCACGATGTTCTGCGAACCGTAATACGTGCTGCTGCCGTAAAATCCGGGTTCGGAACCCACAATCGCGTACTGTACGCGGCCCGTCCAAAGGGGTGAATTGGCGGGTGCGTCGTCCAAATCCATGGCGCCCGCGTAGTATTTGAATTTGCCCTTGTTGATATCACCCCACACCACCGTACCAACTTCACGTCCGATCTCCTCGGTTCCGCGCGGTCCGATGTAGGCGAAGCCTTTCCCTGGAATGCTGTAAACACCGGGGTACTCCCAAGGCCCGATAAACCATGGCCCACTGAAGTTACTGCGATCAGAAGGCGTGAGCATGCGGCCGATCCAAACGTGGAATTCGTCCTTGAAATCCAGCTGACCGATCAGATCCATGGCTCGCGCTTCGAAAACCACTGGGGGTCCGGCGGGGGGCGCGGGCGGACTGTTGGCGAGCGTTGTAGCCGTGCGCCCTTCAACGGTAAAGTTCGCGGTCCACCCTACGATGGGAGTGACCTTGCCTCCAAAGCGAGCCTCTACGTTCAAGGCATCGAACGAAAACCCGTTGACGCTGTCCGGCTCCTTAAGATCCTGCGCGCGCGCGCCCGCTCTGAAGCCAAAACCAGTGGTGATAGGGAATTTCTCCTCTTCTGGAGGCTTAACCTCAGCGGGAGGTGGCGGTGTTGCTTCCGGGGTGGCGGCTGCCGGAGCTTCTGGGGGAGGTTCCGCAGCTTTCGGGGGGGGCTCTGTGGTTGCGGGCGTTTCAGTGGCGGCGGGTGGCGTGGGTGGCTCGGCCGGTGGCTGTTCAGCGGTGGCGGTTGCCGTGGCGGCGGGCGCTTGCTCCTGGGACCAAGCAACCCCCGGATAGAGCAGTGCCGCACCTGCCAGCACGTATCGAAGTAAGCCCAAACATGTCGAAGAATTCGAATTTTGCATAAGTGACACCTGCATTTTGCGTTGTCGGGTTAAAGACGGACCAACGCCGCGGACCATCACCCAAGCAATGTTAACTCGGTGTGTCGTGCGCGATTCGTGGCGCACAAAACGAATCGAGTGATCGCTGTGCGTTCGATTTTTGCGAGATCAGCTGCGACGCGGTCACGAAACAAAAGCGAAACGGTCAAGCGCTGAGATAAGCTCGATAAGATGGCCCCCCTTAATACGTGAGGTATTCGATGCGATATGTTCCCGCAGATCCGTACGCTTGGCCGTTTGACGGAGACCTTAGACCCGAAAATACGGCTCTTATCGTGATCGATATGCAGACCGACTTCTGCGGCAAAGGCGGCTACATCGATCTTCTCGGCTACGATATTTCGCTCACACGAGCGTGCATTGCACCCATCGCTCGGGTGTTGGAGGCGTTTCGAGCCGGAGGGTTTCTCGTGCTCCACACGCGCGAAGGGCACCGAGCGGATCTGTCAGATTTGCCCGCGAACAAGCGCTGGAGGTCCCGCCGTTTGCAGGACGGCGGCCCGGGCCAAACCGGCATTGGAGACCTCGGGCCATGCGGGAGGGTGTTGGTGCGAGGCGAGCCCGGTTGGGATATTATCCCCGAGCTCAAGCCGTTAGCGGGGGAGCCCATCATCGATAAGCCGGGCAAAGGATCTTTCTGCGCAACAGATCTCGACATGCTGCTGCGCCAAAAAGGCATTCGGAATCTCGTCTTGACCGGTATCACCACGGATGTGTGCGTGCACACCACCATGCGTGAAGCCAATGATCGAGGCTACGAGTGCCTGATCCTTTCTGACTGTTGCGCAGCTACCGATGTTGGCAATCATCACGCCGCTCTTAAGATGGTAACCATGCAAAATGGGGTTTTTGGAGCCGTTTCCAGCTCCGAAAGCCTGCTTTCGGTGCTGCTTTGAGCGATTCTTCTCGCGGTAGGCCGCTAACGCTCCGTTGTGATCAGGCGTCCATTCTGGCTCGTGGTGGGTTCCATCCTTTCCGAGATGGCGTTGAGATGTCAGTGATCTACGAGGATGCCCAAACGGGTAGCTCTTCGGCACTCTTGCGTTACGCACCGGGAGCTAGAATTCCGGCGCACCGGCATCCGGGCTACGAGCACATCTGGGTGTTGGAAGGCGCTCAAGAAGATGAAAGTGGTCGATATGATGCAGGAACGTTCGTAGTGAACGCGCCTGGGAGCTCGCATTCGGTTTGGAGTGAGGAGGGTTGCTTGGTGCTCATTGTTTGGGAGCGATCCGTGAAGTTCCTGGCGGACGAATAGTGAAGTGGGAATCGCCTTCAGTGCCTCGGTGTCACTTGAGGGCCGCGAGTACGCTTTTCGAATCCGTCACCCAACCAAAAATACCGCCCTGTGCCTTGATCATCCGCAAGGCCACTTCATGAAATTCTGGAAAGTATGAGCCGCAGCAGTCGCTCGGGACGATGCAACGAAATCCGCGATCATTGGCCTCGCGTACGGTGGTGTGCACACACACTTCGGTAGTAACTCCACAAACGATCAAAGAATCAATGCCACGGTTGGAGAGGATGGCGGCCAGGTCCGTCGCGTAAAAAGCGCCTTTCCCCGGTTTGTCGATCACCGGTTCGCCCGGCACGGGAGCAAGCTCGGCAATGATGTCGTGCCCCGGCTCACCGCGCACAAGAATGCGCCCCATAGGGCCAGGTGCCCCGATGCGTAGGCTAGGTGCACCGCGCTCCACTTTGGCGCGCGGAGCGTCGGAGAGGTCTGGGCGGTGGCCTTCGCGAGTATGAATGACAAAAACCTCGTGCTGGCGTGCTGCCGTCAGCAGTGCTTTGCACGGCAAAATAGCGCGACCAAGGAGCGATACATCGTTGCCGAGTGACTCGCCAAAGCCGCCCTTCTCCAAGAAATCCCGCTGCATGTCGATGATGACAAGCGCGGTACGCGCCCAATTAACCGCGATGGGTTCCGGCTCTGCTTGGATCAGGGTGGTGGGCATGAGAGTGCGGAGTCTTGGCTTGGCAAGAGGTTCTCTCTCTGATCGTTTCCGGGCGTTTTCCTGGCGATAAACTGTTCTCGAAAGCACGATTACGATTTTGATGGTGACGCCGCTCTGCTAGAACTCCCCAAGAAGAAACGTCCATGAAAACCAAGATATCGGAGCTAGTTGGGTCGTACCGCTCCGGGAACAAAAGTCCTCGCGAGGCCCTTGAAGAGGTTGCCGAAGGTGTTGCGGCCGCTTCTGCTCAAAACGCGTTCATCTCCAGCTTCTCGCTGGAGTCTATGTTGGAGGCGCTCACCCAAAGGGACCCATCGCTGCCCCTTTATGGCGTCCCGTTTTCCGTCAAAGACAACATTGATGTGCGTGGCCTGCCAACTACGGCTGCTTGCCCAAGCTTCAAATACTTCCCGACCGAAAATGCCCCCGTGGTTGAACGCCTTTGCCAGGCAGGTGCCATCGTGGTCGGGAAAACCAATATGGATCAGTTCGCTACTGGCCTTGTCGGCACGCGCAGCCCTTACGGCGAGTGTCGCTCGGTGTTCAATTCGGACTACATTTCCGGGGGTTCAAGTTCGGGCTCCGCGGTGAGCGTGGCGCTAGGTTTGTCCACATTTTCGCTAGGTACGGACACAGCTGGGTCCGGGCGAGTGCCTGCATCCTTCAATAACTTGGTGGGGCTAAAGCCGACGCGAGGTTTGGTGAGCACGCGCGGTGTGGTGCCAGCCTGCCGCTCGCTGGATTGTGTTTCTTTGTTCGCACACTCCGTGGCGGATGCAAAGCTCCTACTTAACCTCGTAAGTGGTGTCGTTCCGCTAGATCCATTTGCCCGCCCGGCTTCTTTTTGTGTGGGCCTGGGGGATGGGCTAGCGCGCCTTGCCGTGCCACGAACCGAGGATTTGGAATTTTTCGGAGACTCGGAAAGCGCGGAGCTGTTTGCTGCTGCGGTTAAGCAAGCGCAGGGCCTCGGTTGGAAGATTGAGAGCTTCAGTTTAGAGCCTTTTCTTGAAGCGGCTCGTCTCCTGTATTCTGGGCCATGGGTGGCCGAGCGGTTAGCTCCGTTGGAATCGTTCTTAAAAAGTGCGCCGGCCGGTATGGACTCTGTGGTGCACGAAATATTGCTCGGCGGGCATCGCCATACGGCGGTGGACACCTTTCGGGCTCAACACCGCCTGAGCGAATTGAAGCTGCAGATTGCGCCCATTTTGGCCCATTTTGATGCTCTCTTGTTGCCTACGGCGCCCACGCACTATCGGGTGGCGGAGGTCCTTTCAGATCCGATAACCCTGAACGCGCGCCTTGGTACTTATACCAACTTCGTGAATTTGCTGGATCTGTCAGCGCTCGCCATCCCAGCTGGGTTTCGAAAGAACGGTCTGCCGTTCGGGGTAACGCTCATGGGCCCTGCATTTGCTGAGCCTCGGCTCCTCGAATTGGGCGAGCGTTTCTTGGGCGAAGGCTCTAAGCGAGAGCGGAGCACTGGCGCGGTGTGGTTGGCCGTTGCGGGGGCGCACCTGAGCGGGCAACCGTTGAATCACGAGCTCACGTCGCGGGGAGCACGCCGCATACAAACTTGCAAAACAAGTTCAGATTATCAGCTTTTTGCCTTGGCAACCACGCCGCCTAAGCCGGGGCTGGTGCGCACACCAGGGAAGGCGGGGCACGCCATCGAAGTCGAAGTGTGGGAGCTCAGCGCAGAGGCTTTTGGGTCCTTCGTGGCACAGGTGCCGGAGCCTATGACGATCGGCGTTACCACACTATCGGACGGTACCCAGGTGAAGGGTTTCAACTGCGAAAGCTACGCGCTGGAAGGCGCACGCAATATCAGTGAATTTGGCGGCTGGCGTGCATTTAGAGCTGGCCGGCCGGAATAGTTGCTCAAGCGTGGCCAGTCGGCGCCCCAACAAATCGCCAGCTACATCGTTTCGAAACGATTGAGAAACTGCAGGTCGAGAATGGTGCGCACATGTCGGCAGCTTGATGGCTGTCGACTCACCAACTTGAAACGAACGCTTTGAGCAACGGAGGAGAGCTTATGAAAATCCAGATTCTGGGGAGCATTGGGGCTTCAACAAAAGGAGCTGGCTGCTGACCTTGTCGGCAGCGAAAGCGAGGATCGTTATGAAAAGAAGGCTGCTCTTAACACTAGCGTTTTCGGGGATGATGAGTCTGGGCTGTAAAGGGCCCGCTGCCGACTCTACCCCCACTCAGGCCGCTGCAAGCGCCTCGGCGGCACCGGCTGAAGCTGCCCCGGCTCCCGCCCCCGTGGCCGACGACAAGGGGCCCATCAAAGTTGGCATCTTGCACTCCCTATCCGGCACGATGGCGATTAGCGAAACATCCCTTAAGGATGTGGCGTTGATGACCATCGAACAGATCAACGCCAAAGGTGGTGTGCTCGGCCGGCAGCTTGAGCCAGT
The DNA here is from genome assembly GCA_033763455.1 of Polyangiaceae bacterium. GTDB lineage: Bacteria > Myxococcota_A > Polyangia > Polyangiales > Polyangiaceae > JBBRRP01. The sequence goes on along the minus strand of JANRKO010000039.1, from coordinate 175,647 downwards.
GGTGGTCGATCCCGCTTCGAATTGGCCGCTATTTGCCGAGAAAGCTCGGGAGTTGCTCAACAAGAAAGTGGCGGTGGTGTTTGGCTGCTGGACGAGTGTGTCCCGAAAGAGCGTGCTCCCCGTGTTTGAAGAGTTGAACGGTCTTCTGTTCTATCCGGTTCAGTACGAAGGAGAAGAATCCTCGTTCAACGTTTTTTACACCGGAGCGGCGCCGAATCAACAGGCGATCCCGGCTCTCGAATACCTCATGAGTGCCAAAGGTGGCGGTGCGAAGCGCTTTGTACTTCTGGGCACAGATTATGTGTACCCGCGCACCACCAACAAGATCCTCCGCTACTTCCTGAAAGACCAGAAGATTGCGGATGAAGACATCATGGAGAAGTACACACCGTTTGGTCACAGCGACTACCAAACAATCGTGGCGGACATCAAAAAGTTCGCGGCGGGCAAACGCACAGCAGTTATCTCCACTATCAACGGCGACTCCAACGTTCCCTTCTACAAGGAGCTCGCTAATCAGGGCCTCAAGGCTGAAGACATTCCCGTGGTTGCCTTCTCAGTCGGTGAAGAGGAGTTGCGCGGTATCGATACCAAGCCGCTCGTGGGCCACCTGGCAGCGTGGAATTACTTCATGTCGATTGATAACCCTGAAAATAAGGCGTTCATCCAGTCTTGGAAGGATTACGTGAAGGCTAAGAACCTTCCGGATGGAGACAAGCGGGTTACCAATGATCCTATGGAGGCCACATACATCGGTATCAAGATGTGGGCGCAGGCTGTGGCGCAGGCTGGCACTACGGATGTGAACGCCGTTCGACAGGCTGTAGGCGGGCAAACCGTGAAGGCGCCTTCAGGGTTCGATGCGGTGATGGATGGTAAGAACCACCATCTGATCAAGCCTGTTTATATCGCAGAGGTCCGTGCGGACGGCCAGTTTGAAATCGTCTGGAAGACGGAAGGGCCGATTCGTGCGGAGCCTTGGAGCAAATACGTGCCTGACAGTAAAGACAAAGTCGCAGATTGGTCGTTCCCTTGGGTTTGCGGCAACTGCACGAGCGCGAAATACAAGCCCATGTAAGCGTCCCCACGACGCTTCTCGCCTCGCCCATTGAGAGGCCCCATCCGTGGCGTGCGCGCGAACATCGAGCGCACCCACGGGTGAACGGGTGGAACCCTGTGCACTTTGGAGGAATATGCATTTTCTACGACTCCTGGCGATCTTGGTGCAACTGCTCGTCGCGCAATGTTGCTTCACGCACAGCGCCTTCGGGGCTGATTTGCCGCAGGTGGTGGAACAGTTGGCGGGTGCAGATCCCGACGTTGCGGCGGTGGTTACCGAGCTAGGAGTGTCCGCCGATCCTAAGGCTTTTCAGTTACTTTTGGCGCTTGAACGGGAAGAGCTCAAAGTGGGAGAGGGGAGAGTTTATGTGCGAATCAACCATCGGTGGCTGGACGCCAGAACGTTCGAAGCCGCGCAACCCCCGAGCTTTACGCGGGCTCCAGTTCTTAACAATAGGGCCAGGCGAGCACTTTCTACCGCACTCGCTCGGCTCCGGTTGCTCTCGCCGGATCGTTCGGTGCGGTACGACGCCGCGCAGGAGATTGCTAAAGATCCACCCAGTGGAATGGAGCCCGTTCTCGAACAGGCGAGCCGCGCGGAGCAAGATGCAGAAATTCGCGCGCTGGTTTTGCAGGGCCTCGCCAAGCTCAACCTGGTGAGCTCCGACGCGAAGAAACGGCTCAATGCCGTGAAGGTGCTCGGAGGAGATGTGCGAATGCGTTCCACGTTTGAAGCGTTAACACTCAAAGGAGGGGGTGGAGTATTTAACGAGTCGGACGCGTCCGTGCGTGCGGCAGCCAAGGAAGCACTCAGCCGCATCGAAACGAAGCTATTCTTCACCAATTTGGTAGGCAACCTCTTTTATGGCTTGAGTCTAGGAAGCGTGCTATTGCTCGCCGCTCTCGGGTTGGCGATAACTTTTGGGCTGATGCGAGTGATCAACATGGCGCACGGCGAAATGCTGATGATAGGAGCCTACTCTACGTTTGTTGTGCAAAACGTGCTCGCAAAATCCGCGCCGGGGCTCAAGGAGTATTACCTGATCCTCGCGGTGCCCGTGGCCTTCGCCGTGTGCACGCTTGTTGGCATAATATTGGAGCGCACCGTGATTCGTTTTCTCTACGGGCGCCCGCTAGAGACCTTACTTGCAACCTTTGGCCTTAGCTTACTTCTTATTCAAACGGTGAGGCTCATCTTTGGTGCGCAAAACGTAACGGTGGCAAACCCAGAATGGTTGAGTGGAGGCTTCGAGCTTCTACCCACTGTGGTGTTACCCTACAGTCGGCTACTGGTGATTGCCTTTGTGTTGGTGGTGGTAACCTTTGTATATCTGTTGCTCCAGCGAACAAGCCTTGGGCTCAAGGTGCGCGCTGTTACTCAAAATCGAGCTATGGCGGCAGCGCTTGGGATCTCCACGCGCCGGGTGGATATGTGGACATTTGGGCTTGGTTCTGGGGTCGCGGGGCTCGGGGGTGTGGCGCTTTCTCAGCTTGGTAATGTGGGGCCCGAGCTCGGCCAAAGCTTCATCGTGGATTCTTTCATGGTGGTGGTGGTGGGTGGTGTGGGCAGTGTGTTGGGCACGGTTTGTGGCGCGTTGGGGCTCGGCCTTACATCCAAGTTTCTCGAACCCGTGGCTGGGGCGGTCTTGGGTAAGATATTGCTCTTAGTGCTATTGATCCTATTCATTCAGAAGCGCCCCCAAGGAATATTTGCTCTCAAGGGGCGCGCCGCGGAGGCGTGACGCAGAAAATGCTGAGCGTGCTCAACCGCATTCATTCACGCCGTGGGCTCTCGATCTGGCTCGGAGTGCTGCTCCTTCTAGCAGTGTTAGTACCCGTGCTGAATCTAGAGCTCTCGGAAGCCTCGCCGCTTCACATACCTACGTACATCGTAACTATCCTTGGGAAGTTTGCCTGCTACGCACTTGTTGCATTGGCCATGGATCTCATTTGGGGGTTTACGGGAATTCTCAGCCTTGGGCACGGCGTGTTCTTTGCGCTCGGAGGCTACGCAATGGGCATGCACCTGATGCTGGAGATAGCAGGCCAAGGTGTGTACCGCAGCCGCTTGCCAGATTTCATGGTGTTCCTTGATTGGAAGGAATTGCCTTGGTTTTGGCTAGGTTTTGACAACTTCTTCTTTGCGATAGCGATGGCGCTCCTGGTGCCTGGCGTTTTGGCATTCGTGTTCGGGTATTTTGCATTCAGGTCTCGCATTCGGGGGGTCTATTTCTCGATTATTACGCAGGCCATGACGTTTGCGTTCATGCTGCTCTTCTTTCGCAACGAAACGGGGTTCGGTGGCAACAACGGGCTTACCGATTTTAAGCGTATCTACGGTTGGCCGCTCGCAGCAGAGAGCACGAAGGTAGCGCTCTACGTGATCTCAGTGGTGGCGCTGTTGGTGATGTATCTGATCTTCCGATATATCGTCACCAGCAAGGCTGGGATGGTGTTGAGGGCCGTGCGAGACGATGAATCTAAGGTGGCGCTTTCGGGCTACAACCCACTGACCTACAAGCTCTTTGCCTGGACGCTTTCAGCGGTGGTGTGCGGCTTGGCAGGAGCCTTGTACGTGCCCCAAGTTGGCATCATCAACCCAGGCGAGATGCAACCGGCCAATTCGATTGAGATGGCCATTTGGGTCGCCGTGGGTGGGCGCTCTACGCTGGTGGGGGCGGCGCTCGGTGCGGCAGTTGTCAATGGTGCCAAGAGTTGGCTCACGGGCTCTTTCCCGGAGATTTGGCTGTATTTCCTCGGTATGTTGTTCATCTTGGTCACGCTGTTCTTGCCCAAAGGGCTCCTCGGTGGGGTCATGGCTCGGCGCAAGAAGAAGGTGGCAGCGGCATGAGTGCAGTGGAGAAAAAAGCACTGTTTGAGTCGTCCGAGCTATCAGTCCAGTCGGCGGAAGCGGAACGAAAGTTGCCCTCGCAGGCTCCGTCGTTACCAGTTAAAAAGGAAAGGCAGTCGCTCTGGCCGCTCAGAAATGCGAATACCGTAAGCACCGAGCGCCAAGCAGCCGTACGGCAGCACCGCGCCAATGCGTTGCTCTGTGTGGACAACGTGAGCGTAAGCTTTGATGGCTTTCGCGCACTCACCGACTTGACGCTCATCTTCGACGATGGGGAGCTCCGGTGTATCATCGGGCCCAACGGCGCTGGGAAGAGCACGCTAATGGACGTCATCACAGGCAAGACGAGACCAGATGAGGGGAGCGTCTTCTTTGTTGGCGAGGCGACAGATCTGACCACGCTTGCCGAGCACGAGATCGTTCACAGAGGGATTGGTCGCAAGTTTCAGCGTCCTACCGTCTTTGGGCAGCACTCCGTGGTTGAAAACCTAGAGATCGCGCTCAAGGCCAAAAAGGGCGTCTTTCAGACCTTATTTGCCCCTCGCCGTGGGCCTTGGCAAGACAAGCTGGATGAGGTGTTGCAGCTCGTAGGGTTGTCTGCTGAGCGAGACGTTTTGGCCGGGCTTCTCTCCCATGGTCAGAAGCAGTGGTTAGAAATTGGGATGCTCCTGGTGCTCGATCCACGCTTGTTGTTGGTGGATGAGCCCATCGCTGGGATGAGCCACCAAGAGGTAGAACGCACTGCGGAGTTGCTTAAATCTCTGGCTGGAAAGCACACCGTGGTGGTCGTTGAGCACGACATGGACTTTGTGCGGAGCATCGCGGGCGATACCGTCACTGTGCTTCACGAAGGGCGTGTATTAGCGGAAGGCTCCATGAGTCAGGTGCAAAGCGACCCAAAGGTGATCGAAGTTTACTTAGGGGAATGAGCCGTGTTGAAGATCCAAGCACTCAATCAATTCTACGGTGAGAGCCATACCCTTTGGGACGTGGGGCTCGACGTTCCGGTGGGGCAGTGCACGTGTTTGATGGGGCGCAACGGCGTGGGGAAAACGACACTCCTCAAGAGCATCATGGGGGGCCTGCGCGTGGCCTCTGGCACGGTAGAATTCGAGGGGAAAGATTTGAGCAAATCGCCGCCTGAAGAACGGGCGCGCCGCGGAATCGGGTTTGTGCCACAAGGCCGCGAGATATTCTCGCAGCTCACCGTTGAAGAGAACCTACGGATAGGGCTCTCCGCAAGGCGCGATGGCAAAAAGAAGCTCCCAGAGAAGATCATGGAGCTTTTTCCGATCTTAAAGACGATGCTGAAGCGCCGCGGTGGCGATCTTTCGGGCGGCCAACAGCAGCAGCTAGCGATCGGGCGTGCTCTCGCACTTGACCCGAAGCTCTTGATCTTGGACGAACCCACCGAAGGGATCCAGCCAAACATTGTGCAGCAAATTGGAGACGTGTTGCTCAAGCTTCAGGCCGAGGGGCTCACCGTATTGCTCGTGGAGCAGAAGCTCAAGTTTGCTCGTCGCGTAGCTTCACAGTTCTCGATCTTGGATCGCGGGCGCTCGGTAGCGAGTGGGAAGATCGAGGAACTCGATGACGCCCTAATACAGCGCTACTTAGTGGTATGAGGGTGAGGCTCCGTGGCCAAGCTGGCGCCGGGAGAGGGGTGTAGCGGAGCGCTGAAGTAGTTGTCATGACAAGTACTTGTTAACTGTCTGAAGGGGTGCTCGCCAGCGCTCGTTTCGCCAATCCTGGAGCGGCGCCGGAAGAGGGGTGTAGCGGAGCGCTGAAGTAGTTGTCATGACAAGTACTTGTTAACAGTCTGAAGGGGTGCTCCGCACGTGAGCGAAACTGTGGGCGTGTGCGAAAGTGTGGGCGTGTGCGAAAGTGGCCTGGTAGTTATGCGCTGTCTCCCTCGGTGCGGGCGCGCAGCATGCCGCGCTTTTCGATGAATTCGATGACCTGAGCCAGCCCCTCGCCCGTTTTCATGTTCGTGAAGATAAAGGGGCGCTCTCCCCGCATGGTGAGGGCGTCACGCCGCATTACTTCCAAAGACGCGCCGACGTGTGGTGCTAGATCGATCTTGTTGATAATCAGAAGATCGCTTTTTGTGATTCCGGGGCCGCCTTTGCGAGGGATCTTGTCGCCTGCGGCGACATCGATAACGTACAGCGTGAGGTCGGAAAGCTCGGGGCTGAATGTAGCGCTCAGATTATCGCCGCCGCTTTCAATGATGATCATGTCAAGATCAGTGAAGCGCTCCATCATTTGGTCGACAGCGGCCAGATTGATGGAGGCGTCTTCGCGGATGGCGGTGTGGGGGCAGCCTCCGGTTTCCACGCCGACGATGCGATCTTCGGTGAGAGCGCCGCTTCGGATCAGGAAGTTGGCGTCTTCCTTGGTGTAAATGTCGTTAGTAACGACGGCGATTTGGTAGCGGGTGCGGAGCTTCTTGCACAGCGCATCTACCAGCGCGGTTTTCCCCGAGCCTACGGGGCCGCCAACTCCCATTCTGAGTGTATGTTCTGGTTTCATTGGGTCCTCCTAAGTGGTGAAAAAAAATACGAGGTTCAGGATTTGGGGGCCGCCGCTTGGCACCAAGGCGCGCAAGGTTAGCGGGCGTGGCGGGCCATGCGGGTTTGGAACGAAGGCGCGCAAGGTTAGGGGGAGTGGCGAGCCTTTCAAGGCGAGAGGGTAAAGTGCCCTGGTATCCATTCGCCGTCAGCGAAGTGCCTGGTGTGAAGTATGCACCCGGGAGCGGAAGATGAGAGTGAGCCATGTGGTGCCTAGGAGCGAAAGATTCGGGTGTATTGGGTTTCGTGGAGTGCACTGCCGATCGCTTGTCGGGGAAGGGTGACACCGATGCCTTCATCCGCGAGCGTGAGTGCGCGTTCAATGGTGCGAGGCACTAGGCTTAGGATCTGCGAGAGCAGGCGTTGGCTAGCCATGGGGCCCAGCGGGATCAAGCGGCTTGCGGCGCTCACCTGATGCTCCGCCCAGGCGAAGCAGTAACCTGAGAGGGCAGGCGTGAGTGGGACTCGAAAGTGCACAGCGCCTAGAGCAAAGTAGCCGAGGTAGGTAGCTCGTACGCGGCGCGCCTCGGCCAGGCTGGCGCCCAACTCACACAACAACTTCCGGAGGCTTTCACCGAGCTGCTCTTCTTCGAGCAAGAGCTCACGCGATTCGCGGCTCGCGCAAAGAAATTGACTCCATCGCTGCACTAGATTTTCGTCCTCTGCCTGCCAAGCGGCATAAAGACGGGCCAAAACGGGCAGATCGAGCGCACGCAGGCCATGCTCCAAGACACCACCTATCCACTTCACAGCGTCGGCTTCCGAGCTCACCGAGCCTTGCTCGACGGCGGCCTCAAGTCCCTGCGAGTAGGCGTACGCACCGATCGGCAACGTGGGAGATGCTAGCTGGATAAGCCGCAGCAAAGCCAACGACTCAAGTTCTGTTGGTGTAGAGCGAGCCTCAGGGGGCAGCGAGGGGTGAGCCAAAGCGTTCATCAATGATGAGGGTCGGGCGCTGTGTGAGTGTTGGGATCGTCTGCGTGATCTGAGTGGTCTACGTGGTGATCGTGTCCGGTGTGGCGATCGTGCCCGGTGTGGTGATCGTGCCCGGTGTGCCGGCGATCGTGCTCGGTGTGGTGATGGTCGATGTGGTGATGGTCGGTGTGGTGATCGTCACCCTGGATGTGATCGTGATGATGGTCATGCTGCGTGTGATCGTGATGATGGTCACGCTGCGTGTGATCGTGATGATGATCGCTGCTTCCGTGCGTATGTGTGTGGCCACCGTACGCGCCGGGCTCGGGCTCGAAGCGCGCATCTTTGACCTGGATTTCGAAGCCCAAGGTTCGCACCATGTCGTCGAGCACATGGTCGTGGTGGTAAGCTAAGCGCCCTGGCTTGATTTCGAGCGGAATGTGCCGGTTCCCGAGGTGATACGCAGCTCGGCTTAGCTCAAAAGGATTGTCGCTCGTGACGATCGATACCGTTTCAAGAGCGGCTTCAACGGTGATGATTTCGCCATTTTCGGCGCGCAATTGGTCTCCATGGCGTAGCACTCCGCCACGCGCGAGGAATAGCCCAAGCTCGCGCCCGTTCGTATCTACACAGCGCAGGCGGCTGCGTTGACGGAGCTCAAAAGGGAGAGAGAGAACGCAATCGCTCTTCGGCTGCAGAACGGTGAGTCTTTCGGTAACTTTCAGCATGGTGCCTCAAAACAAGAAGTAGCGTTGAGCAAGCGGCAGAGAGGCGGCAGGCTCACACACCAACTTTTCGCCGTCGGCACGCACTTCATACGTTTGCGGATCCACTTCCATGTGAGGTAGATAGCTGTTGTGAATGAGACTTGATTTTCTCACCGAGCGCGTATCCTTCACGGCAACGGAGCGTTTTTTGAGCTGCAGCGTTTGAGGGATGCCGAGCGCCTCTGCCGCCTGGGAGATGAACGTCAGACACGTGGCGTGCCGTGCACCCGCAAGCGCTCCGAACATGGGGCGGTAGTGCACGGGCTGTGGCGTTGGGATGGAGGCGTTCGGATCGCCCATGGGCGCGGCAATAATGAGCCCACCTTTGATGATGAGGGCTGGCTTGGCGGCGAAAAAGGCGGGCTTGAAGAGCACAATATCCGCGAGCTTTCCGACCTCAATCGAGCCCACTTCATGCGCAATGCCATGCGTAATGGCGGGGTTAATGGTGTATTTGGCGATGTAGCGTTTCGCTCGGAAATTATCGTGCTCGGCAGGATCTTGCGCCAAGCTGCCGCGTTGCACTTTCATCTTGTGCGCCGTTTGCCACGTGCGAATGGCCACTTCGCCCACGCGCCCCATAGCTTGGGAATCCGATGAGATCATACTGAAAGCGCCAAGATCGTGCAGGATGTCTTCGGCGGCAATCGTTTCTCTGCGGATGCGAGATTCGGCGAACGCCACATCTTCTGCGATGGCAGGATCTAGGTGGTGGCACACCATGAGCATGTCTAGATGTTCATCGATGGTGTTGATGGTGTACGGGCGCGTGGGATTCGTGGAGGAGGGCAACACACAATCCAGCCCACAAGCTTTGATGATATCCGGAGCATGGCCGCCACCGGCTCCCTCCGTGTGGTAGGCATGAATGGAGCGGTTCTTGAAAGCTCGGAAGGTGTCCTCTACAAACCCAGATTCATTCAAGGTGTCCGTATGGATGGCCACCTGGATGTCAAAGCGCTCGGCAACGCTCAGGCAATTGTCGATAGCCGCGGGTGTGGTGCCCCAATCTTCGTGAAGCTTCAGGCCCATCACTCCCGCTTCCACTTGTTCATCGAGTGCCGCCGGCAGGCTGGCATTCCCCTTGCCCAAAAAGCCTAGATTCATCGGCAGCGCATCTGCTGCCTGGAGCATGCGGTGGATGTTCCAAGGCCCAGGCGTGCATGTGGTGGCGCTGGTGCCCGCAGCTGGCCCCGTGCCCCCACCTATCATGGTGGTGACGCCGCTCATCAAAGCGTCGTCGATTTGTTGAGGGCAAATGAAGTGAATGTGCGAATCAATACCGCCCGGCGTTGCAATGAGCCCTTCGCCTGCGATCACTTCTGTACCAGGGCCAATCACGATAGTGACGTTAGCTTGTGTGTCTGGGTTGCCCGCTTTGCCAATGCCAGAAATGCGCCCGGCGCGGATCCCAATGTCGGCCTTCACGATGCCCCAATGGTCCAAGATGAGAGCGTTGGTAATCACCGTATCTACTGCGTCGCGATTGGTGAGCTGGCTTTGGCCCATGCCATCTCGGATCACTTTCCCGCCGCCAAACTTCACTTCATCGCCATATACAGTGCGATCTTCCTCCACGCAGATCCAAAGCTCAGTGTCCCCCAGGCGAACCCGATCGCCCACGGTGGGCCCGTACATTTCAGCGTATGCCCGCCGGCTGATGCTAACCATTATTCGAGCGCCCCCATTACCTTGGCATTGAAGCCAAATATCTCGCGTTTACCGGCATAAGCCACGAGCTCGACGCTGCGTGTTTGCCCTGGCTCAAAACGAACGGCCGTACCCGCGGCGATGTTCAAATGGAAACCGCGAGTTGGTTCGCGGTCGAACAAGAGCGCCGCATTGGTTTCGTAGAAGTGATAGTGGGAGCCCACCTGAATCGGTCGATCTCCAGAGTTTGCCACGGTAATACTGAGCGTTGGGCGGCCAACATTGAGCTCGATGTTGCCGTCTAAGGTAATGATTTCTCCGGGTAACATAGCGTGCCTCAAACGATCGGGTTGTGGACGGTCACTAGCTTCGTGCCATCTGGAAAGGTGGCCTCCACCTGCACTTCGGGGATCATCTCCGGCACGCCCTCCATCACTTCATCACGGCGCAGCAACGTTTTACCGAAGCTCATGAGCTCAGCTACCGTTCTGCCATCCCGGGCGCCTTCAAGAATTGCTGCGGATATGAAAGCGACGGCCTCCGGGTAGTTGAGCTTTAGCCCCCGGGCCCGCCGGCGTTCGGCAAGGAGCCCTGCCGTAAACAACAGCAGCTTATCTTTCTCTCGCGGTAATAGTTCCATGGCGTATCTTTCGCTTCTTCAGGTGGCCCAGATCCTAGGCAGAGCAGGCCGAGCCCCGGTAAGAGCCGTTTTGGCAATGATCCAGGCATCGGTAAAGAGCGCCTTGGCCTCCGCGGCACTCTCCCCAAGATAGCGACAGATAGCGATGCCGTTGACGAGTGTGGCCGAAACCAGTGCGGCGCGGCCCGCCCAGCCCGCGCGAATGCTCTCCACTAACGCTGGGGTGCCCTGAGCTATCAGCAGTACCCCCACCACCGACGCGCCATTTAGGCCATAGGCCGCCCGAAGGAGGCTGCTCTTCGCTTCGTAGAGTGCGCGATCGAGAACCTGTGGCCCTTCTTGAGTACGAACTTCAAAGCGTTGCCGCACGCTCCCCAAGTCAAAGCTGTGGCCTCCCGCGCGCCGCCCCAAGCACAAGATCTCCCAACCCACAAACCCAGCGTTTTCCCCAAGCTCAACGCTCGTGCCGAGAGTTACGTCCGCGCCGCTAAAAACGATAGTTTCCTGTGGGAGCCACTCCAGAAATCCACCAGAGCCCACACTCAAGGCTTGATGTTGGCTCGCAGGCAGATCGCCCGTGCGATAATATTTTGTGGCGCCTGGCGTTGTGAATAAAACCTGTGCACCAGCGCCAAGCCGAGCTTCGAAAGTCAACCGATCACCACCGGCGACACCGCCTGGTGGATGCAGGATATACACGTGGCAACCACCGGTATCTTCCGGATAAAAAGGCCTCTGGATCACGAGCGGGCCCAGGTGCTGCTCAGCGGTTAGAATCGTTCTTCTGTGGCGTTCGGAGAACCCGAGCGAGAGCCGGGCGTTCCAGGGCCCGTGGCTTTTTGGTTGGCTAGGCTGAGGTTCGGGGGAAAGCATGGCCCAGCCCGGTAGCATGGCTGAGGTTTGGTTTCCGGGGTGTGTCGGAGTGCGGCGACTTACCTTAAGCGGGCGGGCTACGCAGGCCCATAGAGGCCGATCGAGAGACTTCCAGGAAGCCGCGAAAGGTGCTTGATGGTAGTTCTGCTGGTCGATCGACGATGTACACGCTAGAATGATCTGTGTACATGCAGAAGCACAAACACATGAAGCTTGATCAGTCTAAGATTGATCGCGCGAAGAAGCTCTTGGGCGCAAAGACGGAGCAGGAGACGGTGGAGCAGGCGCTGGACCTTGTGTTGGGTGAGGAGCCAATCCTGAAAGCGCATCGACGCGTTCGGTCGATAGGTGGCTTCGAGCCCGTCGTTCGATGAGCCTGCGTAAGGTAATTATCGATACCAACGTCTACATCAACTGGCTGAATCGTGGTCTGCACGAAGACATAATGCTCGGGCGTGGCCTAACGCGGTACCTCTCTGGGGTTGTCCTCATGGAGCTTGCAGTTGGTGCTCGTACACTTCCGGCGAGGCGAGCGTTGGGCCAGCTAGCACGCGCTTATCGAGCGGGAGGGCGATGCATCGGGTTGCAGCCGGACACTCTGGCGCAGGCCGGGGAGGTCCTTCAGAGGCTGCACGACCGTGGGCATCAGGTTCACCGCGCGTCACTGGTCAATGACGTCTTGGTCGCCCTATCAGCACGCGTCCTCGGAGCGACAGTTCTGACCATGGATCGCGATTTTCTTGTGGTTCAAGCTGTCGTCGATTTTAAGTGTGAGCTCCTAGCCCAGCCAACAGGGTAAGGCGCCGATTGGCACGGTGAGCGGGTCTTGCTAGGCTGCCCTCCGATGTGGGTGGCACCGCGTAACGGCAGTCGAATCGCAGGGGTCCTTGGCGTGATCTGTAGCCTCGCGGGCTGCCAGAAAGGCTACCTTCGAGCCAAAGACGTTGATTGGGTGGGCGCTGATGAGCGAGTCGTTATCGGAGAACTCATCGTAGATGATAAATCCACTACGCTCGGTTTCTTGTACTTTCAGGACAGCGAGGCCTTCGGTAACCCGGAGGATGCGTCACCCCTTCGTGGGCTGACCCAAGAGGCTCTCGAACATGGTGGGATTTTTAGCGTTAGGGCTGAACGGGAGCCCTTCTACCTGGCCTCCATAGGACTGAGGTCCTCCCCCAAGCGCGGACTAAACTTGGGCGGTGCTGTCCAAGAACGCACATTTGAAGCATTCATTCGTTCGTACCCGTTCTTCGAAGAGGAGGGCCGGAAAGACCCTGAGTTCCACGGAAAGCGAGAGATGGGCACCATCGCGGTCAACCTAGAGTTCCCCAAAGCAAAAGCCCGCTGCGAATACGTGGGTACGCTGCACATCAAACAGGGGAACGTCGAGCTTATCGACAACTTTGAGCTTGCAAAGCAGCGTCTAGCCAGTGCTGTAGCAAACTGCAACTTAGTGTCAAACCTCGGCAAGATACGCCAACGCTGATCCGCTTATTGGCGAAGAGCGCGGTGCAACGCGCTGAAGCGGTGAGCGCCCCCGCACGGGAGCACCACTTAGGGCCATTCGTTGTGGGTTTCTGGCTAACGCTTCTAGTCGATCTTCGGAATTGGAATCCCCAGCACCGAACGAAGCGGCTTGACAATGCGAGGAAATCCAGGTGCCGATGCCGCATTTGACGCGCCCATGCCGAGCTGCGAATATCCGCTAAATGAGTCGTCCCCTTGCTGCTTTATCCTTGCTCCTCGTCGCTGGCTGTGCTGCCCAATTCCGCGCCAGCACGGACACGAACTCCTCGGCCACGGGTCAAGGGGGTCAATCGCCACCGCCCACGCCTGTTAACGAAGGGGCCTCGGACGGAAAGGGAAGCAAGTGGTCGGGAAGTTTTCACAAGTCGGTGAAGGCTAGCGTTAAGATCGATTGGCAAGGCCGGAGCGGGCGGCTGTGTCGAACGCAGGTTCCCACCAAGTTCGTCGGCATCGCTCACTTAGCGGGAACTGCTAAGATCGGCCCAGATGGGGCAAGCGCAAAGGGGGCTGCTGATGCGTCTGGCAAAGTTTCGGGCGGGCAGAGCGCCGCTACTGAGTGTGCGCCGCCTCGCACTCCGGTTCCCCCCACCGTGCCGCCCACACCGGTGCGGGAAGAAGTAGCCAGCAAGCCTGCTACTTCTGAAGGCACGGTGCTAAGTCGGGGTCAGGGGAAGCTGCCCACGAAGCCACAGGCAAGCAAAGCGCCCGCGCCAGCGCCCGCGCCAACGGCAACCGCAGCACCACCGCCCGCACCAACCGCCACCGTGCCGCCGTCACCTGCACCCACTGCAACCGCAGCGCCATCTCCCGCGCCCACGGCTACCGCCACTGCAACACCACCGCCGCCCCCGCCACCCGTTCCCGCAGCGCCGCCCACCGTCGCCGAACTCGAAAACCCAATAGAGCCGCCAGCAGAGCCGCCGCCCAATGTTTTCGGCTACGAGAAGCCCGTACGCGGCTGCTTTGAGGGGCAGGTGTTCCCGCTTGCTGCGAAAACTAAGAAGCTCCCGAAGAATTGGGAATCCCTCACGCCTGTGAGCGTTGTCTACGCGTGCGAGTGGGACATCGCGCCGCGCGCCTGGGACCGAGGTTTTCCCGGGATTGCTGATCGCTTTGAGTGGTTCGCGATCCGCTATGTGGGCACCTTCCAAATTGCAGAAGGTGGGGAGTATGAGTTCCGCCTTTCAAGCGATGACGGTGCGAAGCTCATCATTGACGGCTCCCAAGTTGTTATCGACAACGACGGCGTGCATCCGCCCAAGCAAGCTCGCGGGAAGGTGCAGTTGAGCGCTGGGGATCATTCACTTGTGCTCGAATATTTTCAGGGGCCCCGCTACGAGATCAACCTGCAGCTTTGGGTAACGCCGCCGGGTAAGCCGGAAGAGCTTTTTACGGTCAGGTGACCGCTCGGTAAGCCCTGGTGCGTCGGCGCGATCTCGACCAGGATGAGATCACGCCGCACGCGGCCTCGGGGTTCATCGGACCTGAGGAGTTTGTCTCGGAATCGCCCTGTGCTACGCGGCCTCCATGTCGGATGGCCAGGATCAGCTCGGGGATCAGAGAGCCATCGTCAGCGAGCAGCGCATAGGGTGGGGAGTGCGCTTGGGAGTAACGCTGATTTGCCTACTTGAGGCACCGGTCTTTATTTGGGGTGCGGGGAAGTTACCCTGGGGTTCAGCTCATGTCTTCGTGAGCGCTTGTTGGGTATTAGGTGCCCTCCATGCGGCGACGGCGCTGTGTGCGATCTTTGGCCGCCCCACATGGCTACGACTCAGCTGGCGAGCTCTAGCGTACGCGTCGCTTGGGGCACTTGCGGGAGCGACCTGGGCAATTTTCACGAGTGCCTGGTATCTCGCAACGCTTTACCGCAGCTTGGGCCCGGGGGTTGCGGCGGCACTCGTTGCTGTCTGGGGGCTTCTGGTGTTGTTGACGTTACCACTAGCGTGCTGGGGGCTCGCCGTGACGCGCCGAGGGGCTGCGGTAAATCTGCGAAGGCTTGGTGCGCTCGCATTGGCTTTAGCCTTTGTGTGTTGGGGCACTGCCAGCTGGGCACACTCGGCTCAGGCCACTCCACGCCCGACGGATCCTACCGAAGTTGAACGTGTGATTCGTACCGCGCTCAAGGGGTCAACCGGGAACGTTTCCGCCACACCTCTGGCCCATCTAGGCCCCGCCAAATGCCCCCACTCGCCTGCAGAGCGTGAATTGACACTGCTGGTAACGTTCGTAGCACGCGCCGGCGCACAGCCGCATACGGCTTGTCTTCAGGCGAATTCGCCCGCGGCGTTGGCTCGAGAACTTGAGCCCTTGCTCAGCACACAAGCCGAACGCTTTCCCATGGCTTTCGATTGGGTGAGTGCCACTCAGCCATTGGACGCTAAGCTGAGCTGGATTGATCTCTTCAAGTTGCGCCCAGGGTTGGACGGTGTGTGTGATGGGGGGCGCTGCCTTGTGCCCTGGCAACTTGTTGCCCGAGATCGGTTCATGAGTGCAGCCTTAGGTTTCGATGCTGATGCCCGCGTTGGCGTGGACGCCAACGAGCTCAGACGTGATCTCGGCAGTGCTGAGGGCACTCTCTCCGGTCTCACGAGAATTGAAACGCAGAGCTGGGTGGTTGGCCGTGATGGTGCGCTGCATCCGCTGAAACGCGGGCGTGAAGTGCGCCGTGCGCTCGACCAATCAATGCTCAACGGCGCAAGTGAACGAGCCAAGAGCTACGTGGTCAAAGCGGCACAGCCTGACGGAGGCTTTCGCTATTTTGCGCAGCCGTTTTCAGGTGAAGAAGAAGCCCAGTCACGCTCTGTAGCGCGCCACGCCGGGACCACGCTGGCCTTCTGCGAGTTGGGAGGCACTGACGTTTTAGCATCAGAGATTGCGAAAAAGGCGCTCGCCTATTTGGTGGCTTACGCAACGGATATTCGAGACATGACGGCATTGCCGACGCCAGGCACCGCCCAAGCGTCGCTTAACAATTTGGCGCTACCCTTGGCGGCATTTCTTCGCTGTCGACCACTGGTGGGTCGACAGTTCGACCGCACCATCGCTCGGCTTGCTAGGGCGCTGCTCCATGTTCAGCAAAGCGATGGCTCTTTCGCGCCTGGTATGGATGTGACGCGCGGTGAGCCGCTTCGCGGCGCCAAGGCTCTTTACGCCGAAGGGCAAGCCGTACTCGCGCTCGTGTGGCTCGAGCAACTACTCATAGGCGAGCAACGATCTACCGAAGCTCTTGTCGGTTTCCCGCAGCTCCCAAAAGTGCAGGAAGCCGTGGGCCGAGCGCTTGACTATGTGAGCCAGAAGTATTGGGCGCATCCGCTGCGGAACTTCTTCTTTCTTGAGGAAAATTGGCATTGTTTGGCGGCGCGCGCCGCACTAACCGTGCACCGGAATGACGGCTACGAGCGTTTCTGCCTTGATTACGTGAGGTTCAAGTCGCGGCTGGTGCTCGCGGCTGGCGACGTCGACGCTGGGCTCGAAGGCGGATACGGCATTGGGACACTCTCCTTGCCACACACTACGGCGACCGCAGGCCTCGGCGAGGCGCTTGCCGCGGCAATCGCTATTAAACGCGTTAGGAAGGAACCTGTAGATGCCGATCTGGCGCTGATGCGGCAGGTGCTTGGATTTCTGGTGATGACCCAGTGGAATGACGACAACTGCTTTGCCTGCGCTCAGCCAGTGGCAGCTCTTGGGGGCTTTTCGCGACACCTGGCTTCTCCCGGCATCCGTATCGACTACGTGCAACATGCATGGGCCGCTATCGGGCACGGTGCAGCCCTTGGCCTGTTTGAGGGGAGTTAAGCTCGTGTCTCGCTTTTTGGCCTATGTGGTGGGCTTGGGTGCCGTTGCGATTGTTCTCTCTCCCGCAGCGTCAAAAGAGCCCAAAGACTCCTACCCGCTTTCGACGTACCCCATGTTTTCCAAGAAGCGTGAAGATCCTTGGATCTATAAGTTCGTCGGGGTATCTCAGGCAAATAGAGTTGCCTTGCCTCCAAGCCTTGTCGTTGGAGGACCCGAGGTGATGCAAGCCGCCAGCACTATCAGCAGGAGTGTGAATCAAGGGGAATCTGCCATGCAGGGGTTATGTCGCGAAGTGGCCGTTCGTGCGAGTCAGGATCCAAGCTGGCGGCATCTCACTGCCGTTGAGCTCGTCGCTGTCCAGTATGATCCCGTGGCGTACTTTGCCCTAGGGCCGAAACCTCTTCAGGAACAGATGCTAACCCGCTGTGGTGTCCCTCGAGCCCAATGATGCGCCAACTGCTAAGCGGCATTGATCGCTACTGGTACGCGCCGCTGCCAGCGCTCCGTTTGGGCTACTTGCGCCTGCTAGCGGGGGTCTATTCCCTCGTATACCTCTTGATCTGGTCGCCGAATTTTCTCGTCGTCTCAAGCTACCCAAAAGAGCGCTTCGCTCCTGTGGGGCCCGTCGTGATCCTCTCTTTGCCACTGCCACCACTTGCCTGCGCGGTGGCGTTTGCGCTGACGGTTATTTTGGGCGCAGCTTTTTGCCTGGGCTGGCGCTTTCGTTGGCTGGGCCCGGCATATGCCGTCTCGCTGCTCTGGACCACGAGCTACAGAAACTCCTGGGGGATGTTGTTTCACTCAGAGAATCTGATGACCCTGCACGTCCTGCTCTTGAGTCTCACCCCAGCTGCGAGCAGCCTTTCACTCGATGCTCGTTTAGCACAACGCGAGCACCCTACCGACCACGGGCGGTACGGTTGGGGGATCCGCGCTTTGTCCGCGGTCACCGTGGCAGTCTACTTGTTAGCCGGGGTAGCCAAAGTGCGTGCTTCCGGGTTGGGCTGGGCCAGTGGGGAAGTTCTCCAGAACCAGGTGGCGTTCGACAACCTTCGCAAAATCGAGCTCGGGAGTTGGCATTCGCCGCTCGGTGCTTGGCTTGCGCCTTGGCGTTCCGTCTTCAGTCCGCTCGCGGGTATTTCGCTTTTTCTTGAGCTCGCCGCGCCGCTCGCTCTTTTTGGCCCTCGCGTCGCTCGGTGCTGGGCACTGGGCGTGTGGCTATTTCACTGGGGGATCCTGGCGCTGATGGCGATAGCCTTCGCGTACCCGTTGTCGGGGGTCGCGTTTCTTTGCTTCCTTAGGCCTGAGCAGTGGAAAATCCTGCGCTTTGTTCAGCGTTGGTTCGAAGGTGCCCCTCGTGCAGGGCGCGTTCCGCCGTAGTGTTTGTTTTTGTGGGCCAACTTTGGCATCACAGAACGCACAGATGTTGAGTTTGCTAAAACGATTAACGGTTGACCAATGGGCGTTGGTGGACCGCGAACACCGGAAGGAATCGCTGCCGAGCCTCAAGCCTGTCGCAGTGCTAATAGCAGTCGCCATTTCTCTGGTAGTTGCACACTTCTGGGGTAAGCCTACCAGTGTCGCCAACCTCCCGGGCGTACAAGATTTTCTTCAAAGGCTGCCCACGCCTGAACTCTACCCGAGCCTCTACTGGGCACTCTTCAAAGTTGTTAACTATCTGCTGATTCCCGTGGTGTGTATCAAGTTAGTGCTTAGGGAAAATGTAGTTGATTTTGGGTTGACTCTGAGACACAGCGCCCGAATTTGGGGCCTGTATCTCGCCATGTTCCTCGTGGTGCTGCCGCTCGCATATTTGGTCTCGTCTACGCCCGCATTCCTCAAGACCTACCCAAAGTTTGCCGGCGCTGGCGAATCTTGGGGTGTCTTCTTTGTGTGGGAGGCGGCCTATGGCCTTCAGTTCTTCTTGCTAGAATTCTTCTTCCGCGGCTTCGCACTGTTTGCACTGGCTCGCTATATCGGCTCGCTTGCGATCTTCGTGATGGTGGTGCCGTACGCCATGATCCATTTCGGAAAACCGGCTGCGGAGTGTTTCGGATCCATCATCGCGGGGACCGCCCTCGGCACGATTGCTCTGCGAACACGCTCTATCTACGGCGGCGTCTTCGTGCACTGCGGCATAGCCTGGAGCATGGACGTCTTCGCGATGCTCCATAAGGGCACTTTTCAGCAACTGTTACAGCGTTAGCTAGGCTGAAGCGCTCCTTAGAAAATGTTCAATCGGCGCTCGCGCGCTTGTTGCTCCACCACGCGTCGACACTGAAGCGGCCAGCACCGCTCAGGAGGAGAGCAAGCGCTGCCATCGCATAGCAAAGGGCGAGCTCTTTTTTGGCGAATGGATCGCCAGCGTGAACAAACAGTGCCGCGACCAACATGGTAACCACTACGAAAAATGCTGACGGGCGCGCAAAGAGTCCAATTGCCAGCAACAGACCCCCGAGCAATTCGCTAGCCGCCGCGGCGGGTCCCAAAATCTCCGGCAATGGGATCCCACGGCGACCAACACCCGCGGCAAACCCACCGACGTCGAGCACCTTGCTCAAGCCGTGTCCAAAGGCGAGCGCGAGTCCGAACCACAATCGAATCGTCAGCAGACCAAGATCCGGAAGCAACGGTGAAGAGAGGAAGCGAGCCCAGCGCACGAGTTTGCCCAGCCTAAACGCAAATCTGGCTGGGGGAAAGCTCGGTCGTTGGGGGATCAAGTCACGAATCGACGGGCTGGGCTTGCCGGTAGCACTGAACCCAATCCCAGGCGAGCATGGGTGTCATGTTTGGGATGTTAAGGTTTGCTTTGGGCATTGTCGTTGCGCTCGCCACGCTCGTGTTTGCCCCGTTCAGCCACGCCGACACAGGCGTTGAGAAGAGACCCCTCAGCCTGGCAGAGGTGCCACCCGAGCTTCGGGATTGGGTCCCGTGGGTGCTCTGGGATCAGGGGGAGAGAGAGTGCGTCCTGGGTTCTGATCAGGAACGGAGCTGCGTCTGGCCTGGGTTCTTGGAGCTTGAAGTGGGCGCCAAACAAGGACGGTTTGTGCTCTACGTTCGCACCGATGCTTTGGCGCCTGTGACGCTGCCTGGAGCCGACGGCGTTTGGCCTGAAGCCGTTAAGTTGGATGGCAAGGATGTGGTGGTGTTGGCGGAGGGGGGCGAACCAACCACTTGGCTCACTCCTGGCAATCATCGCATCGAGGGCGAATTCTCCTGGAATGAGATGCCGGAAACGCTGGCTATCGGCGCGCGAACCGGTGTTGTGGCACTCACGGTGGAAGGTAAGCGGGTGCTAGCTCCGCGACGCGAAGGTGACGGGCGCTTGTGGCTTGGAGCGAGCGCTGCCTCAGAGGGGGCCGCTACAGACTCACTCTCAATGGAAGTATTCCGTCGCATCGACGACGGAGTTCCCCTGCGTATCACGACACGCCTGGTGCTGCGAGCTTCGGGGCGAGCGCGTGAGGCGCCGCTCGGGAACGTTTTGTTGCCAAAGACGGTTCCGCTTGCGTTGACTTCTGAATTGCCTGCGCGGCTCGAAACGTCCGGTGAACTAGTGGTGCAACTCCGCGCCGGAACGCACACGGTCGAGGTGCAGGCGCGAGCAGAAGGTGCCCCGGAGCGCATCCTCCTGCAGCCCCGCCCGGAGCCGTGGCCAGCCACCGAAATATGGGTTTGGGCGCCCTCTTCCGAACTCAGAGAAGTGGCCATCGTGGGCGCCCGGGAAATTGACCCAGCGCGCACGGGGCTTGACGAAAGCTGGAAAAATCTCGCTGCGTTTGAGTTGCGAGCTAACGACGCGCTCACGTTTTCTACCTTACGTCGAGGTAACGCGGAGCCGCCACCCAACCAAATCAACCTCGTACGAGACCTGTGGTTAGACTTTGACGGACACGGGTACACGGTTAAGGACGTGCTCTCCGGGAGCGTGAAGCGCGAGCATCGGCTGGAGCTTCGAGCCCAGTTGCCGGGGACAATCCGCGTGGATGGCAACCCCGAGCTCGTGACATCGCTCGTGTCAGCCGGGCCAGGCGGAGTTGAATTGCGCAATTCGATTCTGAATCTCGAAGCAGAATTTCGCTTGCCGCGTGCGATAAAGCTTCCGGCTAACGGCTGGAGCGAAGACGTGCAAAGCCTGAGCGCTTCCTTGCACCTCCCGCCAGGCTGGCTCTTTTTTGGGGCAAGTGGCGTGGATTCCGCACCGAGCTCCTGGCTCTCAAGCTGGGACCTTTTTGCAATTTTCTATCTTTTGTTGGTGACTCTCGCTGCGCTCAAGCTCGGCGGCCGTGGGCTCGCGCTGCTTGGCTTTACGACTCTTGTCGCCGCTCATGGCGAGAGTGACGCCCCGTTTTGGATTTGGGCTGCCCTCTTGGTGGTGGTCGCGCTTCGCAAGGCAACGGTGCCCCCGTTTTTGCGTCCGCTGCTGATCGCGGTATCGCTCGTGGTTGCAGGTGCGTGGGTGGTTCTGGCAGTACCCTTCGCGGCGACCCATTTGCGCGCCGCCGTGCATCCACTGCTCGTCAACGGCGGAAATAGCAGCGAGGGTGCGAGTTCGTGGTCAACTCTCGGGGGAGCCCGGGAGAAGCGCGCACCGGTTCCGCAAGCTGTGGCACCGCTCGAGCAAGCCGACGAAAAGGAGGTCGCCGCGGATGCAGCGCCGGAGCCTCCGAAGGGCCAAGCGGATAATGTTTCCTCGCGTTGGGCTTCGAAATCCAAAGCTGGGTACTCGTACCAAAACCTCGCCCAAGATCCAAAAGCTGTGGTGCAGACGGGCCCCGGCGTGCCGCATTGGTCTTGGAACACCGAGAGCCTCATCTGGAACGGTCCCGTTGCGCGTGAGCATCAATTCAGGCTCTGGCTTTTGCCCCCCTGGTGCGTGAGACTCCTCGAAGTACTGCGAGTGTTAGGTGTTGTTGGGTTTGGGCTCCTTTTGGCCAAGCTTGCCTGGTGGAGGTCCCGCTCAACGGGGAATACGGAGCAGCGTCCGGGCACTCCGCCACCAGAATCGCCGTCTCAGGTCCTCATTACATCGATCCTGATCGGGGCCATGCTCGCCGTGCTCGGCTACTCGACGCACGCGAATGCGGAAAGCAGTAAAAGCCCAGCTGCTGAGGTCACCGATGAACGGCTGTCAGAGCTGGCGCGCCGCCTTACTTTGTCGCCCGCCTGCACCAACTGCCTTTCCGTGTCCCGTGCCGAGGTGAAGATCACAGGTTCGACGCTCACAATAGTTCTCGATGTGCATGCCGGCGCTGCAACTCGGCTCAGGTTGCCTGGCCCCGTCGTGGCTTGGGTGCCGGAAAATGTAGCGCTCGGGAGCGATGCGCATGCCCCTGTGGCGCTCGAGGGTGGTGTGCTGGTCGCCCGTATCCCTGCGGGTCGACAACAGGTCGTGATGAAGGGTCCGTTGCTTGTAAACGATCTAGCGCTGGAGCTTGCCGACAAGCCGCAACGCGTGGTCGTCACGGCACCAGGGTGGGATGTGAGCGGGGTGGGTCGGGATGGACGACTCGAAGGCGCCGTCACGTTTACACGCCGCGACCGGGGGACGAGTGCAGCGGCCGGAAGTGAAGCAGGCACTCCAAGTTTGCCCCCGTGGCTCACGCTCACACGCGAGGTCGAGCTCGGTGTTAGCTGGGTCGTCCGGTCTCGTCTGGTGCGCGAAACGTCCACTGATTTGCCAGTTTTGGTGCGAGTCCCGCTTTTGCTCGGCGAACGCGTCACTGTTGCCGATGTACCGGTGGAAGGCGGAAGCGTGCTCGCTTCATTGCCTCGTGGGCAAACCGAGCTCGTTTGGACCAGCACTCTCGAACCGCGGGATCGCCTGTTGTTGAGCGCTGCCGTCGGCACGAACTACGCCGAAGTGTGGAGTCTCGACTGTGGCTTTGTTTGGCACTGCAAGGCCACCGGCTTGGCTCCTGTGCGACATGATCTTGAGCAGCGTTGGCGGCCGCTATGGCGCCCCTTTGCGGGCGAAAAGATCGAGATTGCCGTGTCCCGTCCGTTGCCAGTGCCGGGCACCTCCAAAACGATCGAAGGCGCAACACTGACCATCACTCCAGGTGAACGGCTCACGCGTTCCAGCCTGACGTTTCAGGTCCGTTCAAGTTCGGGTGGAACCCAGCGGGTTACATTGCCGAAGGGGGCGGTCTTGCAGGAACTTACGGTGGCTGGCGAAGCACGTGCTTCGCGCCTTGAGGGCGGAGCTGTCGCGATCGGGCTCAGTCCCGGTCTTTCGGAGGTGCGGCTCGCGTGGCAAGAGCCGCAAGGGATCAGCACGTTCTGGCAAGCGTCCGAGGTAGTGCTCGAAGGCGGCGCGGCCAACGTCGTGGTGATCGCAGAGCCCAACCAGGAGCGGTGGTTGCTGGCCCTTGCGGGTCCTGATTTCGGACCTTCGGTCTTGTTTTGGGGTTATCTCGCCGTTGTGTGCTTAGCCGCGTTTGTCCTGGGACACCTTCCAGGCTCAAGGCTCCGTCGTCTTGAATGGTTGGGACTCGCTCTCGGGCTGACTCAAATTCCCGCCCCCCTGGCAGTGCTTGTTCCGGCTTGGTTTTTCGCGTTCGCTTGGTTCGAACGAGTGGGTCTCCGTGCTCGCTGGTGGCGTCGCCTCATTATTATGGGTTTGGTGATAGCGACTCTGGTGATGCTGGGAACGCTCGGCACAGCTGTGTATTCGGGGCTCGTTGTGGTGCCGGATATGCAGGTCGAGGGAGCAGGAAGCACAGCGGCACGCCTGGTTTGGTACACGGATCGGTCGCCCGCTTCGCTCCCAACGCCGATGGTAGTCGGAACTTCGATTTGGGTGTGGCGCGGACTCATGCTCGTGTGGTCGCTTTGGTTGGCCTCGCGTCTCCTCGGTTGGCTGCGCTGGGGTTGGCTGGTGCTGTTGACGCCACCCTTGCCGGAACCCTTGCCGGAACCCTTGCCGGAACCCGTCTCGCCCAGTGTTCCCGAGGTCCCTGAGGAGGCCGTTTGATATTCGATGCGGACGGATGCACTTTCCGTGACTTTCGTGAGTCCCCGAGAGCTGGTTGAAAAGCTCCGCTTGCTTCCACTTTAACTAGCTCGGGCGAGTGTTCCCGCAGGTGAAACCAGAGTGTGCAAGTTAGCCAGTGGCTGTCCGCTGATTAGGCGTCGTGCCTGCGCTGCGCAGTTGCGATAAGATGCGGCCTAAACACTCACGCCCTACGCTCGTTAACTCCTGGCGCGCATTGCCAAGGCCAAGATGTGGATCGTCTTGTCGCGAGTGCCGCTATGGGTGAGGTTTGGTTTCCGGCGTGTGTCAGCGGCGGAAGTGCTGTAGGGTTGGCTTTAGCCTGGTGCAGGCAAGGTTGCGGCGCGACATGCTGCAACCGCTGTGGTATTGGGCTGCGGAAGGAGAATCCGTGCTCAAAGACCCTACTTTTTCTCGCAGAATGCGCGCCGATCAGATCACCAAGGTGGGCCTTTTAGGGGAAGGCTTCGTGGTGGAAGCTACCGACCAGTTGACGCCCGGGACAGACAGCCTGGATCACCTGGTCGCGCGGATGCGCGAGCTCGCCCCGGCCAATCCTGTTCTGGCGGAACTCTTGCCGCACGCTCAAGAAGCTTTGCAGGCTACTGGTAGAGTTTCGCGAGCGCTTCGAGATTTTCGCAGTTTGGTACTTTCGCCGAGTCAAGCGCCGCGTGCTCTTCAAATCAACGATGTGGTGCTGCTCACCGTGAGGTTAGCCGCGCGCCAGGTGCAGCCCGTATGTCGGATTGTGCACGAATTGTTGGAGACACGGCCGATTCAGATCTGCGAAGCGCACCTCGCCCAGGTAACGCTTAATCTGTTGTTGAATTCCGCACAAGCCTGCGAATCCCTCGGACGTAAGCGAGACGACAACACCGTTATCTTGCGGACGTTTCAGGACAAGAATTGGATTTACCTGGAAGTGTGTGACAACGGCCCGGGCTTGAGCGAAGAGGTGCAACCACGCCTGTTTGATGCCTTCTTTACGACACGGAAAACCCAGGGCGCAGCTGGCCTTGGCCTCTACGTGAGCCGTGGAATTGTCGAATCCTACGGCGGAAAGCTGGAGCTCAAGAATCATCCGGAAGGCGGCGCGGTCGCCACCGTACGGCTGCCGTTCGAGACGTGAGCGGCGGGGTTCGCTCGTCGATGGCCCGGGCGATTCAGCCCACTAAGAAGGTCCATTCGCTGTGCCGGGCGCTAAAGTTAACAAATCGTCATTTCGACCGTAGCCGATCTGCGGACCCAGGCGACTAACCAACGAGCGGGCCTGTGGCATCAAGCGCAAGAGCTTGATTTCGCTAACTCTTCGCGTTGCGTGCACCCAACGAGCCGCTAAACTCATGAAGCGATGGTTCACGCTTGGTCGGCTGAAGGGGTTCGGCTAGGCGTTCGATGGATGCTGCCACTTTGTTTGGGTGCGGTCGGGTGTACGCAAACCGTGCATGCACTCGAGGATGTGCCGCTCGTCGAGGTGGCCCGAAGTGGTGTCGCTTCGCAGAGTTCAAATGCTTTTGATGCTCGGCTGGCGATAGACGGCAATGCTGCAACCTTTAGCGCAACCACGGGCGACAGCGAGGTTTTTGAATGGTGGGAGGTCGCCCTTGCGCGTCCCGAGTTGATTCGGCGCGTAGTGCTCTGGAACCGTAAGGATTGTTGCCAAGGCCGCGCTCGGGACCTCAACGTAGTAGTGTTGGAGGGGCCTTCAGGGGCCAAGGTCTTCGACTACCAAGCGAACAGTGGGAAATTGCTCAATCCTGCGAATGTTCTGTGTGGCCCCGAGCGTTTTGAAATCGACCTCTTTCGAGAGGCTCCCGCTTTGGTGAAGGGGAGTGTGATTCGCGTCGAACGCCGCTTGGATCAGCCTCAGGTCGACGCGTCTCTGTGTGCTCTTGCAAACGATACGGACACTAGCCAAGAACGCCACACGCTCAGCTTTTCCGAGGTGGAAGTGTGGGCTGCCGAGCTATGAGCCGCCTACGCGCCGTCGGCCTGAGCCTATGTCTTTTGGTTTCCGCGTGGCTCTGGTCGCCCTCGGTGGCGGCGAAGTCAGAGGGAGTCCGCGCGCTTGTGCTGTTCGGAGCCGGCTTCGACGGCGATAAGTTCGCAACGGCTGGAGAAGCTATTCAGATCTACCTGCGCGATTTTGATGCTACCGCACGGCCTCTGCGCCGCGATATCCAGCGAGAGCTCGCTGAGATCCGACGTGCGCATTCAGCGGATTTGGTCGTTTTTCTCAATGTTGCTCCTGGGGGGATCGATCTTGATATCGATATTTTCGACCTGCGCCGTGCGGACAACAGCGCGGCGCGAACGTCCGAGAAATTGCCCTCCAAGGTGGACGACGCTGGCAGGTATCTAGCCCTCTTGGTGCGCGGGGAAATCGCTGCGGCGGCGAGTAACTTGCCAACTGCGACACCTCAAGCTCCACCATCAGAGCTGCGCAAGCCCGTTGAGCAGAAGGCCCAAACCAATCAAAAGGCTGAGCGTGCTCCAGTCGAGCCTGAGCGCTTCCTAATTATGGCAAATGTGGCTGGATTGACCGCATTAGATGCTATTTTAGAATTGGACGTTGGAGCGGTTTCAGGTTACGGCTGGCAGAGTCACTTTGTGGGTGGCGTTTTGGAAGTGGGGCGGATAAGCTCCCGTTCGACGCCTCTTGGCGTGTACGAGAATCAGACGGCTCGGCTTGGAGTAGACGTTCGTCCTGGCCGTCTGTCGGATGGAGCGGCCTGGAGCATTTTTTGGGGCGGGCAGGCGGGCGCCACTTGGGTAAAGAGCTCGTTGGCGGTGAATGGGGCGGGTAATGCGCGCCATTTAGCGAACACGTTCGCGCCTTTCTTTCGGGCAAGCCTTTGGAACCAGCACCGGTTGTCCCCGCGTTTTTCTTTGAGCTGGGAGGCTGGCGTCGAAATACTCCCAGTGGCGGGAAAAGTTATGGTTGCTCGGGAAACGGCGCTCGACACCGGGCACCTGCGCCTCCGCTTAGCACTTGGTGGGGTCATGAACCTGTAAGGGCTCAGCGTGCGCATGACTCAACCAGAAAAAACCTCCGAGATTGAGCCGCGCCTCGCCGCTCAGGCCATAGCAGGTGATCTCCAGGCGCAGGAGCGGTTCTTACTGCACTATTACTCGTTTATTCGTGCAACATTGATTCAGCTAACGTTTGGGCGGATTGACGATTTGGAAGAGCTGCAACAACAGGCCATGATCCGCGTCACGCGCGGGCTCGCTCATTTTGCACAAGAATCTCAGCCGAGTACCTGGGTGCGGGGGGTCTGTGCCAATGTGGTGAAAGATCATCTGCGTCGAAAAACTCGGCGCCAGCGTGCAGAGATGGCGCATCAGCGTCTGACGGAAGAGGCGAACTTCTTGGAGCCTGGAGCGACGCTCGAAGCGCGCGATATGCTGAATATTGTCCGTTCCATCTTGGATACCCTCTCTCCGGAACAGTGCACAGCTTTCGTGTTGCGGGTGCTCTATGGGCACGCCGTGGAAGAAGTGGCCAGGATGATGGGTGCCAGCAAGGCCGCCACGCGCGCCCGTCTCTATTTTGCACGTCGCAAAGTGCTCAGCCAACTCAAGCAGGAGCTCGGGGATAGGGACAGCGACGTGGTTTCTCAGGTGATGCGCGAGGTGAATGCCGATGAGCTCTGAACAGAAGCGAGAACCGACGCGAGATCGCGGCTTTGGAGATTTTTCGGCTGAGGGCGTAGCCGATATCGTGGCGCTGGCGACTAACCATGCCAAAGAGGGAAATTCCGCCCACGTTGGGCTCGGGATCCTATGAAAACACCTAAAGGCCAGAGTTGGGAAGGAGTCCGAAAGGCGCGTTCGGAAGAGCTCGGCCGTGCCGCAGGGGATCCTACATCCGCTCAAAACCTGCGCGCGCTCGAAACCGTGCTCGATCGTGTCGCGGAGTTCGAAGCCACCCCTGTGCCTGAGGCGAAGCAACTTGCAGAGGTGCGAGCAGCGTTAGCAGAAGCCCGGCCGAGCGGGATCCGAGTGAGTCGGGGTTACCGTCCTTTGGCCTGGGCCGGGGGTGCCTTCGCTCTAGCAGCCGCCGGGGCATTTTTAGTGTTTTTGCTGCGTGACTCCGCGCAAGTTGCCGAGACTGGCGAAGGCTTCGCTCGCGTGATGTCTGGGCAGGTTTCGAGCGGCGGTCGGGCTGTTGCTGGTGTTGTGCTGCCAGGCAATGAGCTCGAAGTGGGTGGTGAAGTGCCGGCGGAGCTTGAGTTGCAAGATGGTTCCAGGGTAACGGCTGAGCCAGGCTCGCGGCTCTCCTCGGGGGGCCGTACGCTCCAGCTGGTAGCGGGGAAGGTTGCGCTCTCCGTGCGACACTTAAAGGGCGGGGAGGGCTTTTCGGTGTGGACCAAAGAGGCTCAAATCCGTGTGGTGGGCACTCATTTCACCGTGCGGCGAGAAGCCAATTGGAGCTCCGTAAAGGTTTCAGAGGGTGTTGTGGAGGTGCTGCCGCGTGCGGGCGGCGTAAAAGTAACGCTCAGAGCCGGGGACGGTTGGAGCAGCGCCGGTGCAAGTCAGCCACCCAAAGCGGTGCTGTCCGCACCAGC
The DNA here is from genome assembly GCA_033763455.1 of Polyangiaceae bacterium. GTDB lineage: Bacteria > Myxococcota_A > Polyangia > Polyangiales > Polyangiaceae > JBBRRP01. Next base: position 147,432 of record JANRKO010000039.1, on the reverse strand, counting down.
CGCGTCTTCCACAGGAGCGCCGCCGCATGGGTCAGAGGCGCCGTCCACGCCAACGCCCGGAGTTGCTAACGAACCACAATCGAAGGCCACAGAAGTGTTATCTGCCCCGAAAACGCCAGATGTCCGGGTAAAGGCGGGGGAAGCCCTTCGTTCCGCCGAAGATCTGGTGGCGCAAGGTCGCTTCTCCGAAGGGATCCGACGTTATCAGGAGGTAGCTTCGCAATATCCTGGCACGTCTCAAGCTGAGATGGCGCGCTTTGCCGCCGCGAGCCTCGCTGTGCAACACAGCTCACAAGAAAACGCACGACAATTGCTGAATCGCTACTTGTCGTTGCACCCCCACGGCTCATTTGCACCGCAAGCTCAGAAGCTGTTGTTACGACTTTCGGAGGAAAGAAAACCCTGAGCGCCCAAATCCCGTGCTCGATTGTTTTTTCGGTTTCGCGCGTAGCCGATCGTACGCCGTCGGCGACTAACCAGCCAAAGAGGGAAATCTCGCCCTCTTACCTGGACCTGAAACCGTTATGCCGAAGTTTGCTCAACGTCGCGCGCATTGGTGCCAAAAGTTCGCTGTCGCCGTAGGTCTACCGCTTAGTATGGGTTGCACGGCAGTTGCTGGCGGCGGTCCTTCGTCGGGTCGAGCTCAGGGCACGCCAGGTCCAGCCACTACCGTCGATGTCACCACAATGCCCGGCGGCTCAGCGGCAACACCGACGAGCGGAGCCACGGGAACGCCTCTTCCCGGCACCCCACCTGGGCCTGGCGTTTCCACGGCTGTCGCGTTTCCCGCCAGTCCGCAGGCTTTCCGGCGGTTAACAACGGAACAATTCAACAATTCACTCCGAGCGCTGCTCGGTTCGGTCAACATCAAGCCGGTTCAAGCCGATGGGCGCGCGAACGGGTTGGCAGTAGTTGGCGCCCGCACCGTGGTCACTTCGCTTAGAGGCGTCGAACAGTATCAAGAGGCGGTGGATGACGCTTTGGACCAAGTGTTTGGCGATGTCGCAAAACGCTCAGCATTTGTGGGTTGTGAACCCAAAACGGTAACCAACGATGCGTGTACGGGGGATTTCGTGCAGCGTTTTGGGCGCCTGGTGTTTCGGCGCACGCTCGCTCCAGAGGAAGTGCTGCGTTACGTAGGGGTGGCAGAAGCTTCGGCCCAAGCGCTTACCGATCCTTATGCAGGCCCGCGGTGGTCGGCCTCTGCGCTGCTTCAGTCGCTCAGTTTTCTTTACCGCCCAGAACTTGGCGTGCCGGTGAACGGGCAGGCTGGACTGTTTCAGGCCACAGACTTGGAAGTCGCTAGCCGGCTATCCTTCTTCCTTTGGGGCGCGCCGCCTGACGATGCTTTACTGAAAGCAGCCGAAGCCGGCACGCTGACAACAGTGGATGGAGTGCGAGCTGAGGCGATGCGGATGCTCAATAGTCCACAAGGAAAAGCTACTGTGGGCGGCTTTGCTTCCGATTACTATGACCTCGATCGCGTTTCGAGCATTGCCAAAGATACCGCGCTATTTCCGGACTTTACGCCCAGCTTAGCGTCTGCCATGGGAGCTGAGGTCAGAGCTCTCTTTGAAGGGACCATGCAGGATCCGGCTGCGAGTGCGCTGGATCTTCTTACCACTCGAACGCGCTACGTGAATCTGGACTTGGCAAAGCTGTACGGATTGCCAACGGACGGGCTCTCAGATGCGCTGGTAAAGATGGATGCCCCAGCCGATAGCCCGCGGGCAGGCCTTTTGGCCTCGGGTGTTTTCCTTTCGCTCTACGCCAACCAGGTTCAATCTTCCCCGACCACGCGCGGCAAGTTCATCAGAGAAAAGCTCCTTTGCCAGACAATTCCGCCGCCTCCAGTCAACGTTGACACCAAGCTTCCTGACGCGCCGCCCGGCGTAGTCTTGTCGCACCGCGAAAAGCTGCTGCAGCACGCAACTATGCCCGCATGCGCAGGTTGCCACCAGCTGATGGATCCGCTTGGTTTTGGCCTGGAAAACTTCGATGCTATCGGCGCTTATCGCACCGAAGAAAGTGGTAAGCCCGTAGATGCTACCGGCACTCTCGACGGTGTCGCGTTCGACGGCCCCGGAGGGCTTGGGCAAGCGTTGGCCGCCAATCTTGCGACGACCGAATGCCTGGTGCGCGCCCTCTATCACTATGGAACGGGCTCGGCGCTCAGTGCCCCGGCAGACGTTCCCTTGAGGCAACTCACCGATAAGTTCACTGCTGGAGGGCACAGATTAATGCCACTTGCTCTCGATATTGTGACAAGCGAAGGCTTCCGTTTTCTCACCAGCGAAGGTGCTCAACCATGAAAAATACTCTGAGCCGACGCCACGTTTTGAAGGGCCTGCTCGCCACGGGTGGAGCCGTAGCCGTGCCATTACCCACGCTCGATATCATGTTAAACGGGAATGGCACAGCGTTCGCACAGGGTGCGGCGATACCGGTGCGCTATCTGACGTGGTTCTTCGGTAACGGTGTCTTGCCGGGAATGTTTATTCCCGAAGCGACTGGGTCCAATTGGCAGCTTAGCCCTGAGTTGATGCCGCTCGCGCATGTGAAGGAATATCTCACCGTGGTGTCAGGGTATGGCAGCTTGGTGGATGCTGGTACGCATTGGGGCGGCGCCGCTGCTGCGACGGTGGGTGGCTTTCTTCCAGGTACAACCACGCCCGGAGGTCCGTCGATCGATCAGGTGGTGGCAGACATCACCTCCGCGGGGATGCCGTTTCGTTCGCTCGAAGTTGGCGTTACAGCAGCTACGCCGAATGAAGATGGCGCCATCACCTTGCACGCGGTTTCTCACCGCGGCCCCGGAGCTCCCTTGCGCCCCGAATACGCCCCAAAGGTGGTGTTTGATAGGCTATTTTCGCAAATGGCGCCGGGGGGCACGAGCACACCGCAAGCCTCTCCATTGCTAGGCGTTAAGCGGAGTGTGTTGGATTCCGTGCTCGCCGATGGCGCGGCCTTGCGTGGGCGGCTCGGCATGGCAGATCAACAAAGGCTCGAGAGCCACCTTGAGGGGATCCGTGCCATTGAGTCCCGCCTCGTGGCTCCTGTACAGCTCGCTTGCGGCTCCCCAACGCGCCCAACCGTTGACGCAGATGAGAACGAGGAGGCCACCCCAGCCGTGAATACCGCGATGACGGATCTCATGATTCTTGCACTTTCCTGCGGGCTCACGAACGTGGGCAGCTATGTGTTCATGTTGCCGGCGGCGCACGTGTATTTCCGAGGCCTTGGCGCTGACATGAACGCCGACTACCACGACACGATTTGCCACGAAGATCCTGGCGGACACACCGGCCCAGATATTCAGACACGCGTCCACAAAGGCGTGCTTTTTACGATGGAATCTCTGGCAGAAATGCTCGTGAAGATGCAGGGCATCAGCGTGGGAGGGGGTAACTTGCTAGACTACAGCCTCATCTACTCAAGCACGGACACCGCGTGGGGTAAGACACACCAGATGACCGATTTCCCAGTCATGCTCATCGGCAAAGCGGGCGGCAAGCTGACCGGCAATCAACACCTGCGGCACCCGGGCAGCAACATGAGCCAAGTGTTGCTATCCATCGCAAACATCATGGGCTCCCCGGTTACATCTTTTGGGAGCGATGTAGCGCTTGCTACAACGGGCGTGCCGGGGTTAACGACTTAGGGCCCGGGCCTCCCCGCAAGGCTCGATTCACGGACATTGCAGTCGGGTCATCACAATTTGCGCTGGATTCGTCGGATTCACTCCGATGCTCACCGGCCCACCCGCTGGATAAAGTAGGCTGCCATTGGCGGAATAGGTGCTCAAGGAGGGGCCTTCGGTGGCCGAGCTGGCGAGAACTCCTTGTTGTGAGTAGCGACGAACCCCCGCTTCGCTCCCTACCGCGAAGGCTGAGGTATTGCCAACGCGGAGCGCAAAGTACAGAGCATTTTGCCCGGGCACGGCGAAGCTTTGGGTGGATTGCGTTACCCCAGTTAACGACAGTGTGGCGACTTGAGCGGTAAAGGTCGCGGATCGAGCCACGGTCAAGAGTGCTCCATTTGTGTATTCCACGAATGCTTCGCGTTTACCCGGCGCCGTGCATTCGCTGTTCACCACGATATGAGACGCCACCGTGGGGACGCCGTCACTTGTAGACAAGCGAGCGTGGCGCAACTTGGCCTGGGCGGTATCGCACCAAATGGCGTGCAAGCTGCTCCCCTCGAACGCGAGTGCCGCAGGGGCTGGCTCGGAGGGCGTGAGTTCGCGGTCCCAGGTTACCAAGAGAGTGGATGTCGAAATTCGCGCTGCGCGGAGCGGACCCGTAGCTAGCCTGTATGTGATGTAGAGATCCGTGCCGTCTGAAGCGAGAGCCCCGAGCCGGTAGTAGCCGCCGGAAGCCGGCAGACCGGCGATCTGCCAAGTGGTGAGCACCGGAGCCACGCCCGGTGAGCCACCGCTAGCGCGCGCTACCCAAATCTGTGTGGTGTTAGCTCCCATCACGGCAAACCAAACGTCGTTGCCGATCTTGACGCCCGAGGCGGGATTGTAGTTCCCAAAGCTTAACCCCACTCCTGCGTCCGCAATCAGCGACTGGGGGCTGCCCGTGGCCACGTCAAACTTGCCGACTCGAAGCTTGTCGGACCCCAGCGCTGCGTCGGTCCAGCCGACCCACACCGTGTTGCCATCCAGAACGCTAGCTACTCCGGTGTTGTTATACGTTCCAGCCAGCAGTACGCCCGAAACACCAGCGACGTACTTGTAACCCTCGTCGATTCTGCCGTCACAAGAATCATCCAGATCGTTGCAGGCATCCGCCACCACGCAAGAGCCCCAGGCGCAGCCACTTGAGCACGTGCGTGAGCCTGTGAGCGTCATGTTGCACGCTTGAACCATGCACGGCTCGGTGCTGTCTTTTTTGCACTGAATACCGTTCGGAACAACATCGATGGTGCCTTCGCAATCATTGTCAATCCCGTCGCAAATCTCGGCGGCGGGTGCGCATTTTAGGTGGCAAGCCGCATCGCAGGAGGGAATGCCGGGTTGGCTACAGTTGTTTTTAGAAATCGTGCAAGCACTCGGGGAAGAGCCGAGGATGCACGTCATGCCTGCGCCGTCGTCTTTAGTGCCGTTGCAGTCGTCGTCCTCACCGTTACAGATTTCTAGGCCCGCGGCGCAAGCACCGTACTTACAGAGATTGCCGACGACGATGCAGCTCTTGCTCCCCTGAATGCTCGCGCAGTTGCCGCCTGGGCTACACTGCGCTGTCTGCCCGAGGATGCACTCGAAGCCCACTCCGTTGTCCGGTGTGCCATCGCAGTCGTTGTCCTTCCCATCACAGGCTTCGCTAGCCTGGCCGCCGATGCACGCGCCCCAAGCAAAGCCAGCTTGGTTTTGTTCACAGGCTTGGACACCGACAGGGCCGTCGGCACACGCTTGGCAGGGGCGTGTCCAGCCAGCGCCTGGGCACACTTCTGGGCCCGCACCTCCGCTGCCTCCAGTGGCAGTGCTACCTCCAGTGGCCGCACTCATACCTCCGGCACCATCGGAAGTGAGCGGGCTTCCGCCTGCGTTCTGGTTGCCTCCACTCATGCCGCCGCCACCGCTGCCGGCGCTGCCACCCGACGCCAAGTTGCCCGCGCCCGCGCTTCCCTGTAAGGGACTTTCGCAACGATTCTGCGCGTTACAGCGGTAACCCGGCGCGCAATCTTTGGTGTCAAGGCACTCTTTGCCGCACACACCTGCGCGACATACCAAATCTCCTGGGCATTCCGAGTTGTAGGTACACACCTGGCCTCCAACGGCTGTAGCCGCCGGACTCGGCGGTAAGCTGCCATTCAGAAGTTCGCTAGGCTCAGCGCAGGTTCCTTGCGTACATACCTGATCCCGCAGACAATCCCGTGAAGTGGCACACTGGTCGCGGCAGTTTCCGTCAACGCCGCAGAGCTGTGAGCCAGCACACTCACTATGGTACGTGCACTGACGCTCGTCTTCGAGCTGACACACAGAAAATGGCTTGTCGCTCGCCACGCATAGTTGCGGAGCGACACAATCTCGGGTGGTTTCACACGCCGTGTGACAGCGGCGAAAGGCGCAGGCTAACGGCGCTCGGCAGTCGCTATTAATGAGGCAGCCTTCAGAGAGCTTCGCCTTCTGGATCTCTTCTTCGTCCGAATTGCCACAGGCTCCTATGGAAAAGCTCGCCACAAGCCCCCAAAGGCCTAGCCTAAGCCAACTCTTACCGCCCAATCTCCGTGAGAAACCGCCAATTCCCATAGTGACTTGCACGGTTGTCGAAACAGCCCGCAAACGCAAGTGTGCGCCCGCTTGAAGGCCAAGTTACTTGTCATGCGAAGTACCTCTCGTACCGAAAAACAGCGCCAAATGCCGGGAAGCCCGAGAGTTCGCGTTTCACGCCCGCTCGGCTGCCAGAGCGCGTCGTGCTGCTTCGTCGAATGAGACGAGCTCGGTGTGGCCGATGAGGCTCCAAAAACGCTCATCGTGAGGCAGCAAATCACTCGTTAATCCCATGACCAACTCGCGTGCTACAGCGTAATCGGTCCGCGTAACCAACCGAAGCCAAAGGGACGATAGGCGTGGCGTTAGGAATGGCACCTTGAGGGCTATAAAATGGCGGCCACCGAGGGCCGCGATGCGTTCCAGAATTTGCTGCCCGTCCATGGTTTCGGGCCCAGGAACATCGAACCACTCGTTCCTTTCGATGGGCACCTCTGCTGCGGCGACCAAAGCGGCCACCACGTCGTCAAGAGCGATCGGTCGCGTGCGAGAGCTCAGCCATTTCGGTAGCACCATCACCGGCAAGCGCAGGGCCAAGTCCCGCACGATTTGCCACGACGCACTACCGTGACCAATGACCATCGACGCCCTGAGCTCCACGGTTGGCACCTTGCCCGCACGCAAAACCTCTCCGACTTCTGATCGGCTACGCAAGTGTTCGGAGGCCCCAACGGGCGGAGCCGGGCCGCCCAAGTACACGATGCGCTCGACCCCCGCGCGTTCTGCGGCCTGTGCAAAAGCTCGCGCGGCACGTAGCTCTCGAGTGCGAAAATCAGCTTGGTGGTCCCCCATGCTGTGGACCAAATAATAAGCGACTTTTACGCCTTCAAACGCTGTATCGAAGGACTCAGGCTGCAGCAAGTCAAACGTTAACCAGTGTACGCCTTGTGTCGGACTGGCGTGTTTGGTGTGCCGACTCCCCGCGGCAACGTCCCAACCGTGTGCCAAAAGGGCGGGGACAAGGGCTCTTCCAATGAAGCCTGTGGCTCCGGTAACGAGTGCTGTCCCGGGTGGTGAGGTCATTGTTTGCTCAGGAGTTCCGATGGTGCCGTTGGTGGCCGTTGGAGAAATTCGATGAAGAGCCTGACTGGGCCAATGGGCGCAATGTGATGCGGAACCTCTGGCGCGACGATACCCACGTTGCCCGGTTGCAAAAGAGATTGATGCATCTTTCCTCCCAAGGATGGAATCGTGTACTCGATCTGACCCTCAAGCACGTGGATTCGACCCCAGACACCTGATTTGAGCGTGTGGTCTCGGAGCAGGCCCTGCGGGATCGTTTCAGTCGTACACTCCGGAGTCCGCTTGTAGACTTCGAGGCCGTGAGGTGGCTCTAGTCGATCGCAGAGAGGGCAATTCAGCTCCTGGCCGAGGCGCGAGGTTCGGCCCTCGTCAGAAGTGACCCAGGCGTGGTTTTGAAAGGGTGGCTTGTGTCGGACATGTTGGCGATGGGCGCAGCCAAGCTCCACCACCCAATCGCCCTCGCTATCCCGCTCAAACCCAGTCATTTTTCGAAGCATCCCCAGCACCCTAGCTGAGTTCTAGTTGTTTTTCATGTCGGCTTGGGTTTGCGGCAGGGCGCCCGTGCACCAGCCTAAGGTAATTGTTATGACCTCACTTCCGACTGACCGTGTTGGAGGCAAAAGGTTTCTCGAGAAGCTCAGCAATTGGCCGTTCAAGCTTATCTGGCGTGTCCGCCGGACCAAAGCGCTTCACAATTTTCCCGCTTCGGTCGACTAAGAACTTGGTGAAATTCCACTTGATGGCTTCCGTCCCGAGTAGGCCCGGCGCAGCACGCTTCAGGGCCTTGTAAAGCGGGTGTGCATTCGACCCATTGACGTCCACTTTCTCCAAGATTGGGAAAGTAATCTGGAAGCGGTTGTTGCAGAATGTTCGGATCGCTTCCGGGTCCCCAGGCTCTTGCTTGCCGAATTGGTTGCACGGGAACCCAAGCACCGTGAACCCCTGATCTTTGTGCTTACGATACAGCGCCTCAAGCCCTGCGTATTGCGGTGTGAATCCGCAGGCGCTCGCAACATTCACGATCAACAACACATCTCCAGCATGCTCAGCCAATGAATACGGCTCGCCTTCGAGCGTTCGCAACGGAATTTGCAGAAATGAATCGGGCACTCATGAAGTAGCTGATGCCCGGCTTGGCCCATGTCAAGGCATGGGCCGGCCAGTGCGTCCCCGGTTCGAGCTTATTGCCTGACGTTTTTCGTATCCCAGCTGAACGTATGTTTCTTTCCAGGTCCGCCTTTGGGATCAGCGGCGGTGTATTCGATGATGATGCTCGCGAACGAAAAGGTTACGCTTTCAGTGGGCACGGCATCGCCTTTGGGGGCTGCTGAGGTTTGTACGCTGGCTACCTGGGCGTCTTTGAGGGTGACTTTGTAGAAGACGCCACCTTTATCACCGCCGCTTTTTTTGAGCGAGAGAGTCACACTCTTGAGTAGCGTGCCGTTGGCGGCTGCCATGAAAAGATACGTGCTGGCAGAGTCCGCGCTCTTTTGGACGCTAAGCTCGGTAAAGTTGGGAGCGCTTCGCCCTCTCCCGGCTCCGGGCGAGCTCGCACCGGTGTTCTGAACGCCAAATGAGAAGCTATCGATTTCGATCGCATCCCTGAAGTCTTTGTCTTTAGAATCCCCTTTCATCTCCGCGCCCTCGATCTGAAGGAATGCGTCGAGTGCGCTAGCAAGCGGAGCGGCGAGCAATACGGAAAGGGCCGCCACGGCGGCGAACACACGGCGGGTGGATACTGAATGCATCATGCGGGCATCTCCTATTGGGGTTGAACTGTTGCCTGAACGGCAAAGCATTACCGGATCAGGTGGGCCTTCACAATCCCGCTATACAAATCGACGCACCAGATCTGCATTGACCGGCAGAGTTTCAAGGTCGGCGTTGTAGCCAAGCTCTTGGCGCACGACGTCGAAGAACGCACTCTTCCGTACGTCTTGCCCTTGCAAGCGGCTGCCCAATACATCGGCGCCCGCAAAACCTGCGGCTAGAGTGACGAGCCCAGGCCGTGGCACGAGGTCGTAATTGCCCCAACGGCTGCGGTAGAGCCCTTTTCTATCCCAACGCACAGCGACGTTGAGCGACTCCACGAGGCCGTACGTAGTGAACAGGGCACCGTAAAGCTTGGCAAGATCGCAGCAAACCTGCGCAAAATAGGTAATGTTAGGGCCGTGCCACGCCGTTCGTAACGGCGGCGGTAAGAGGCCAAAGAGGTTCGCTAGCGAGAGCCGGGTGGGGCCTTTGAAACGCGCATAGCTAATGAAGGGCGCGCCTCGGTTTTCCAGGAAAACCCGAGGGACAAACTCGGCGAGCTCTGAAAACTTTAGCTCCACGCCTTGAGCCTTCAAAAGCGCGTGCACTTCGGCGGCAGGTGCGCACGCACCATCCCACCAGGTTTCCGTGAGGTTGAGATAGGTGGCACCGTAGCGCTCTAAGACTTCTAAGATCCCAGTGCGTTCAAGGTATTCACGATCTTGTTCTACGATCCAGGCGCGATGGGCGCGGCTTTCGTTTTCCCAGTCCCATTCGGCGCCACCTTGATTGCGACTGGAGGTGTGTCCCTCCAGAATAACGGCGCGGCCAGGAAGTGCTTTTAGTAAGGTTTCGAGAGCTACCGGATCGGTGTACGTGCCCTGTGCGTAACCGTGCCAGGTCACCTTAACGAAGATGCGTTCTCCTTCGATTCCGGCGCCACGTGTCAGCTGGGTGAGCGCGGAGGGGTCGCGAATCTCAGCGAGCCAGGCACCGGGATAACCGGACTCCATCTTGGTGTCGGGTCGCATGGCGATCGCTCCATCGGGCCTGTGTAGGAGGCTTGCCTCCGGGCTGCGAGGTTTCGCGGTGGGTTGGCGCGCGTCCGTCTTGTCCCGATTTTCCTGCCAGATCCGTACGAGGCGTTGCTCCAGCCAGGCCGTGAACGCCGGGTGTTGTGCGATGGGCTCTGAGAGCGCCCAATCGTTTTCAATTTCGTGACGGCGAACGAAATCCGTGTAGATGGTTTGCAGAAACTCAAAGTGCTCGGTAGGAAATAGAAATTGTGGCACCACCACCCACGAGAGGCCCGTTGCCAAACAGGCATCAAGCTGTTCGGGCACTGGGGTTCTGTTGTGGCGAAGGAAAGCCACTTCCCCCTTGGCAACGCCGAGCTGTTCCCAAAGCAGGCGCATGAGTTGGTAGGCGTGTGCGCGTGGCACGGCGTCGTCTTCACCGCTCGATACCAAAAGGACCCCGAGCTGCCCTGGGCCCGAAGGCGTTAGCCGGTGTAGTGCTAGCGCGGCGCTTTCCAAGTAGGCCGAAAGCAAGAGCGGGTGGCAGGGCTCCACCGAGTCGTAACGCACCCGCACGTTCGGAAACGTACGCTGCGTTTCACGGACTGCTTCGGTGATGATCTGTTTTTCGGTAATACCGAGATCCGGGCGCACCGGCAAAATGTAAACTTCGGAGTGCCCCGCCGTTGCCAACTTCGACAACGCTAAAATCACGGGGTTCTTTAGTGGATCGGCCTCCCATGCCCCAAAGCCAGCTCGTGCCTCGGAGCGCGTCGGCAAATATCCAGTCACGAGCGCGGGGGCAAAGCCAAGCACTTTGGCCGTCCGCTCCCGGACGACCTCAAGCTCAGGCGCGGCTGCACCCAGGTCGCCCAGCAATAGAAATGCTGGGCCCGTGGCACTTGGCTCTCCCGTGTGTTCCTCGAACACTTCGACTGAGTGGCTCAAGCCTTGAGACGACCACCGATGCGATCGTTTTGCACCATGGCTCCGAGCACATCGCAGATGGCACGAACGGCCAAGAGCGAAGTGATATCCGAGATGTCATAAGGGGGCGCCACTTCGACCACTTCCATGCCAGCGATGCCTTCTTTGGCAACGCCCCGCAAAAGAGCGAGAACCTCGCGTGGCAAAAACCCACCCGGCTCCGGCCACCCAGTGCCCGGCACGAAGCCCGCATCCACGCAGTCGATATCCAGCGACAGGAACACCGCGCTTGCGCCCTTCCAGGCTGTTTCTAGCGCGATTTCGAGGGTCTTCTCGATGCCGATGCTTTCGATGTCGTCCACCGTGAGGATGGTGGTGCGCATGGAGCGGCCGTGTTTTACGCCGGGGCGGGGGCACTGCCAGCCGCCGATGCCGAGCTGCACTAAGTTCTGAGGAGGGCAATTGGGAATGTTGGTGGCGTGGAACCACGGGCAGGTGTGCATGATCTCGTCCATGTCTTTCTCTTGAGTATCGACATGGCGATCGAGATGAATAATGCCCACATTGCCTTCGATGCATTGAGCGATGCCGCGGGCCGTTGGGTAACCGATGGAGTGATCCCCACCTAAGATGATGGGCAACGTGCCGTGCGAAAGCACATGGGCCACACCTTTGCTGATCTGATCGTGTGATTTGGTGATGTTGGCGGGGCAATAGATGTCCCCTAAATCGCAGATCTTGAGGCTTTCCCTGAGGTCGATGCCCATCTCAAAGCTGTACGGCGTGTAAAGGGAAGAGATGCGGCGAATGCCCTGGGGTCCAAAGCGGGTGCCAGAGCGGTAGGTGGTGCCCACGTCAAAAGGCGCCCCAAGAATCGCGACATCGTACTCGCCGACCTTGCGCACATCTTCGACGTAGGGAGCCTTGAGAAACGTATTGATGCCCGACCAGTGCGGCAGCTCTCCCCGTTGGAAGCAGCTGATCTCGCGCTTGTCTTCAATTGAGTCGGCTGGCATGAGGCCGAGCTCCTGGCCGCGCCGGCACTCGGACTCCCACTCCGTCGTGGGTAAGAGAGCTTCCGAATCTTGAGCTTTGTAGCCGTTGAACTGGGTGACGTCCGGTAGCGTGCGGTTGTGGTTTCTTCGGCCCGGTGCGTGGCGCAGGTAGAAAGACATATCAGTTCTCGAGGTCTTCGTGGTTGGGAGCGTGGGCAGGGCGGGCGGGGTGGATGAGCTCCTCTAGTCGCTTTTTTGTGGCGAGGAAATGCCCAGTAAGGAACTGCGATGGCGAGCGCGGCCGCGGCACATTCACCTCGATGATCTCGCGGATGTGGCCAGGGTGGGCGCCGAGCACCACGATGCGATCGGAGAGGTAAACGGCCTCGTCCAAATCGTGCGTAATGAACAGGATAGTAACGTCAACGTCCTGCCAGATCTGAAGCAGATGAGCCTGCATGCTGGCGCGGGTTTGGGCATCCAGGGCGCCAAAAGGTTCATCCATCAGCAAGATGCGGGGCCCATTGGCGAGTGCTCGCGCGATGGCAACGCGTTGCTTCATACCGCCAGAGAGCTGATGCGGATAATGGCGTTCAAAGCGAGTGAGGCCAACCACCTCTAGCCAGTGATCTACCTGCTTTTCCACTTCGCTACCTTTCATGCCCTTCATGCGCAAACCAAAGGCCACGTTCTTACGGACCGTGAGCCAGGGGAAAAGCGTGTAGCCCTGGAACACCATGCCGCGGTCCGCTCCGGGAGCATGCACGGGCTTGCCATCCAGAAGCACGGTGCCTTCGGAAGGGTAATCCAACCCCGCAAGGATACGAATGAGCGTGGATTTGCCGCAGCCCGAGGGCCCAATGACGGAGATGAACTCACGTTTGCGGACGTCGTAGTTGATATCTGAAAGGGCGGTGATAGTGCCACGGCTGCTCTCGAAGTGGCGCGAGAGCTGCTCCACGCTCATGACCACTGGGCGTTGCCTGATTTCGCGAAAATAGGCGGCAACTTCAGGGGATTGGTCCCTGTAATCGGGCAGGGCGAGGCGATCGTCAGTGCTCATGGCAGCGGATGCATCGAGGGTCATGGGGACTCTTTTGTGTGCGTCGAACCCGTGAGCGAAATAGCTTGGGAGCCGACAACTGTTGCAAGGCTAGCGCTTGTGCTCTGGGTCCTCGGGCTGGCTAAATCGCGAGCAGCACGACGCCCGCGCAGATTCTTGATCCAGCGCGAGAGGCCTTGACCTTCTCCTTCCCAGGGAAAGAGGAACCCGCCGACAAAGGCGAGCAACTGATCGGTGAGAAGGCCAATAAGGCCAATCATGATGATGGACGCGTAGACGTTGTCGAAGTGGCGGTAGCGCTGTTGCTGATAAAGGAATGCGCTAATGCCGGATTTTTCACCAATGAGCTCAGCAACTACCAGATACGTCCATGCCCATCCGATCAAGATCCGCATATCTTGATACAGGCGAGGCAAGATCCCCGGCACCACCACCCGCATCAAAAGCTGTCGGTTTTTGGCGCCCAGTGTTTGCGCGGCTTCCAACAGCGCAATATCCAGCTGGCGCGTCGTGTTTGAAACCACCAACACCATTTGAAAGAACGTACCGATGAAGATAATCGCGATCTTGGGTTCGTCTTCAAGGCCCACTACGGCCACTGCCAGCGCTCCGAATACCGGCGCTGGCATGTAGCGCACAAAATCCACGAAGGGCTCGAATAACTTGGCGAAAAAGCCAAAGGTCCCACACAGAATGCCGAGAGGAACGCCCAAGATTGCCGCATAGAAGAAACCCGCGAAGATGATCTTGCAGCTGTGCCAAAGGCTCTCATGGAGCCACTTGTCGCCTGTACGCTCGGGTTCCGTTGTGAAGGCGGTATAGAACGCGCGGGCAACCTCGTGCGGGGCGGGCAAGTAGATGGGGTTTGCCGGCGAGCCCTGTGCGAGCTTTTTGCCCGCCCTTGCAAGCTCTTGGTTGCGGCCGACGAACGCCTCTTTTTCGACGAGTTGGCCCGCCTCCAAGTAGTCATAGGTTCCTGCCACCTTGGAGTCGCCGGCATGCTCTACCAACACCAGCGGGTGCCAAACCCAAGGCACGTAGCTAACGAAGCTCCATACGGCGAGCGGCAACACGAACGCGAGCGTTACCAGGACCAAACGCGCCCGTGTGGGGAGTTCCTTGCGGACGGCAAACAGCCCGGTTCGTGCCACTCTCATCTACTCTTAGGTTTCAGGATTCAGCGCGCTCTGGTTCACTTCTTTGCGAGTTCATCCACGAGGGAGCGATCGAGGTACGGTTCGATCACAGCGGCTTGCTTGTAGACCTTGTTTTCCACTTGGAATTTGTTAACCACCTCAGTGGAATTATAGATGGATTCGAGCGTATCGCCTTTGGCGAAGTGCTTCTGATTGCCTGCAAGGTTCAAGAAGAATGTGCCCTTCATTAGGGGCTTGTATTCTTCAGGCTTGAGGCCCACCCGAGCGCTCATAATCTTGGCGGCTTCGTCGGCATTTTTCGGATCGGTCACGAAATCTGCAATGCGCATCCATACCCCGACCACCTTCTTCCAATCTTCACGTCGTTCGGTGAGGCTCTTGGGGGAAACACTGAGCACGTCGTAAATGAGGCCGGGCACGTTGGCACTTGTGAACACAGCCTTGGCGGAGGGCACCTCTTTGAGAGCGGCACCGCTGTTCGGCTGCCACGCAACGATCGCATCCACCGAACCGGACTTTAGGGTTTGCGGAGTTTGATCCGTGGGAACATTGACGATCTTGATGTCCTTTTCGGTGAGGCCGCCCGCTTTGAGCGCGTTGAGGAGCAAAAGGTGGCTTACAAATCCGACTTCAACGCCAACCTTTTTTCCCTTCAAATCAGCTGGTTTGTTGATGCCGGGCTTGGCCACCACCATATCGTTGCCGTTACTGTAATCGTTGATCAGAATCGCAACACTTGGCGCACCGCTTGAACCTGTCACCAAAGCGTCGCCATTAGTCATCGTCACGGCATCGACTTTTCCGGCGGAGAAGGCCTCCATAGAAGGTACGTATTCAAACCACTTAAAATCCACCTCAACGCCAGCTTCTTTGAACCAGCCTTTTTGGATCCCAATTTCCCAGGCCACCCAACCGGGCCAGTCGCTGTAAGCAATAGCGAGCGGCTTGCCCTTCGTCGGGGCCGGCGCTTCCGGTTTCGCTTCAGCTTTCGCCGGACTCACCGCGGCCTCTGCTTTGGCGGCTTCGGGCGTTACCTGGGGAGCGGGTGCTTCACTCTTCTGGCAGCCAATGAGAGCGAGGGGTAGAGCGCATACGGCGGATAGCCAGCTTCGGCGACTGAACATAATGACGAGACCTCCGGTTTCGGGAATGTGTCGGAACTCTCGCCTCCCTTATGTTTCGGGAATGTTTGGAACGGGTGTCGGTCGGGGATGTTCGACGTGAATCGCATGTCTGTGCGTTGTTGACGGGCAGCATGCCCCTGGGTGCTCAGCATCGTTCGATTCGGCCAGATTACGGAGGCTGTTTGCGGCCAGTGCTCTTGCAGGCCTGGAGGCCGGGAGCGGGGGACCCACGCACAAGATACGTTTTTGTTGGCTCGCTCCGGCCTCCGGGCATAAAGTGCGCACCATGTTGAACCTCCGTTGGTCTTTGCTTCTAGGTGCTTCTATCTCTTTGTTTGCGGTCGGCTGCGCATCGGACGACAGCGTTAGCGGGGGAGGCACGCAAACGGGTACAGGCGGTTCGAGTACGGCCGTCGGTGGCAACAAGGCTACGGGCGGGGCTGCCAGCACCACCGGTGGGAGCAAAGCTACGGGTGGGGCGAGTACTGGTAGCGGCGGAGGCGGCAACACCCCGACGGGCTCGGCGCCGCAAGCAACCGTGGATGCCATCAAGGCGTTTCTCGCTGCGGGTACGCACAAGGCGGCGCCGTGGAAGAGCGAGGGGGCCGCACCTCGCGATGCACTGCCTAACTCCGCGTCGCCCCACGGCAAGGTTCGCGTGTATTTCAATGATACGCTCCAAGCATCATCTGCGGCCGGAAATGGCGCACTGGTGATGAACAAAGTGGAAAAGCCCCACACGACCGGCAGCATGGTGGTGAAGGAAATGTACGACGCGCAAGGCGCAATGATTGGAGTAGCTGCCAATTTGAAAGTCGACGGTGACGCGGCGGCGTGGGCGTACTACGGCGTTGGCGATAAGAAGCTGTTTAATGACCAAACGGGCGGCGCGTTTAGCGAAGCGGCACCCTTCTTCAAGACAGCTCCTAAAGACGGAGCCTTCAGCTGCACGTTCTGTCACTTCGGGTACGTGTTCAGCCCCATTCAATGAAGAACCTCCGGGTTTGGGGGGCGGGCGGAATTCAGTTTCGCACCTGGAGTGAGGTCAACCCAAAGGTGGAACGTTGCGTTTGCGCGCAGCCTGCGAGATTGGCAAGTGATAGGCCCCTGGTCCGGCAGTAACAGCTCGGTAAGGGCCTACGAATGGTTGCATCAAGCTATGCGTGCTAGGGCGAGTTCCTCCCAGCGCGACAAGCGCAATCGGTGAGGGCAGCCAAAGGTAGCTCTTGCTTACGCCCGTCGTGCCGACGACACCGACGTTGTGTTTTTCACGGATCCATCGGCAGGAAGCCAACTGCCGGACAACGCCTTTTTCGAGGCCACGTAGCGGATCACAACGCACATGTTCCATGGAGCACGCATGGCGAGCTTAGCGTTCTCGAGACGGCGTGCTGTGCGGCGGATGTCGCGTGCACCCATCGCGAGGCTCCGCTGTCGACGACCTACCGCTCAAGTGCGTCGGAATCAGTGCTCAAGTGCAGAAGGGCCAAATTCGATTGAGCAGGCCTTCACCGGGAATCTATCTGGCGCATTTACACCCTTCACTGGCCTACAAACAAATGAGGGGGCGGCCATCTCGTGCGACTAAGGACGCCTCAAGCATGGCCTCGTAGGCCTCCATAGGCACCAACGCACAGAGTGGGGCTCCGTCTTTGGTAACGACGTAGGCGCGACCCTCTTCGTCCACTTGGCGAGCGAGCTCGAGCAGATGCGTTTTTGCTTTGCTAATAGAAAGAATAGTGTGTCGCATGGGTTTAATGCCCTCCGTAAACAAGCTTTCGATGTTCGATAACCAAAATTAGAACTTCAATGGTGGAGCGATTGATCTTGTAAAGAATGCGAAATAACGAAACGCGTTCTGACCAGATGCCGTGCAGTTCGCCCCGTAGCGGTTTTCCCATCTCAGACTGGGACTGAATGCGCCCTAGCGCTTTGTCAATCTGTCGCGTCAGGCGAGGGTCGAGCTGTTCGTATTGGTCACCGTGACACCCTGCAAGGGCAAGTGCCGCCTCGTCGAGTCGCCAGCCGGGGTAATCCTGGTCCGTAGTCTCTAAACGTCTCCCCGGAGGGGAGCGCAACCCCTGACAGGGCAGTGCAGCGCGCGTGAGCCCGCCATCATAGGGAGCCGAGCTTTCGACTGTTCCCGTACCCCAAGTTGCCAACGGCCCCGCATCGGGGGATGAGACGAACCCGCTATGGCGGAATCCACATCCCCCGCTAGTTCCAAGCCGCTCTATCCGATCTTTCTGATCGTGTTGGTGGATGTGCTTGGGCTCACGATCGTGTTGCCCTTGCTGCCCCTCTACGCAGAAAAGTTCGGAGCCTCTGCGTTCGTGGCGTCGCTCTTGGTGCCGACGTATGCGTTCTGTCAGCTGATTGCTGGACCCATCTTGGGTGGCTTGTCGGATAAGTGGGGGCGGCGCCCGGTGCTACTTCTCAGCCAGTGCGGCACGTTGATGGGCTTTCTGATCATCGCCGGAGCCAATTCGCTCTGGTGGGTGTTTTTGGGCAGGCTCATCGACGGGTTCACCGCCGGCAATCTGAGTGTCGCTCAAGCCTATATTGCCGATAATACAGCGCCGGAGAACCGCGCCAAATCGTTCGCTATTATTGGTATTGCATTTGGTGTTGGGTTCATGTTGGGCCCCACCATCGCCGCGTCGCTTTCCCACATTAGCTACGCGGCTCCATTTTTGGCGGCGGCGTCGCTTTCGGCCACGAGCATTCTCTGTACGGCAACGATCTTGCCCAAGGGCGTTCCCGCGCACACGCTGGATCCAAGCGGATTGCCCACCGGGAGGCGTGCTTCTGCGTTCGATTGGGCGCTTTGGTGTCGCTACTTTGCGCGCCCGGTTATCGGCGGAATTCTCCTGGAGTTCTTTCTCTATTTGTTCGTGTTTTCGATGTTCATGAGCGGATTCGCTCTCTTTGCCGAGCGGCGCTACACGTGGCAGGGGCATGCCTTTGGCGCCGAACAAATCGGGTGGTTGTATGGCTTAGCGGGTGCCGTTGGTATTGTCATTCAGGGGGGGCTCTTAGGCAGGTTGGTGCGTCGTTTTGGGGAGGCGCCGTTAGTCGCCGTAGGCCTGGTGCTTCTAGGCGGCGGCTTTCTAATGCTGCCGCGGATCGAGCCCGTATTTTATCTTGTGGTTGCCACTGCGCTCATCGCGGCTGGCAATGCCATGTTGCGGCCGAATCTCACGAGCCTGTTATCGCGTGCCGCGGAAAAACACGAGCAAGGCGTTGTGCTTGGGCTCAGCCAAAGTTTGGCGTCGGTGGCGAGCATTACGGCAGCTCCGCTTTCGGGGTGGTTGATTGAGCACGACCATATGGATTTATGGAGTGTGGTGGCGGGTGTTGTGTGTTGCCTGGCGCTCTTTGTTAGGCGCTGGGGTTCGGCGCATCGGCTGCCTCGGCTTTCGGCGTAGGGGCAGGGCGAGTGGCACGTAGCCAGCACCACCCGCGGCCCGAGCGTCGCGACCACCCGGAACGGCTCTGCCGATACCTTACCGTGTTGGCCTGATCTGACGCAAATATGTCCGGACACGCATCGTGTGGCTGGACAATTAATAGCGGGATTGGACCGTAAAGCTCTTAGACACCAGAGCGATGTGGGCAATATGTACCGCTCTCGAAAGTGCCGCTTGTAATTATCAATCCCGGGTGGAGCGCGAACGCGTCGACGATGTCGGATATGTGCGGGTCACTGCTTGATACCGTTGGCGCAAAGCTGCTTGAAATTAGTGGAAATTCTCCTGGTGTATTTGAGTCTGATCGCGAACAATTCGTTTACCTAGATGAGTTGTCGGCGTGCCGACGACCATTGCCACTAGGAGCCTGCGCGTGCCGTTGATCAGACTGAGCTCCGTAATGAGCTGTGAGCGAAGGAGAGCTATGAAAAGGAAGAACCCACGGGGAATGCTGCCGGTCACGGCCATCGCGACAATAGCCTTCGTAGTCGGGTGCGCTGAGGGTGGTGCGGAGCGCGGCAGGCCGAATAGCCAGACGCCTAATAATCCCATGGCGGGAGCCACCGGCGGCGCCGGGATGGGAACGCCAGGTGCGGGCGGGAGCAGTGCCGCCACGGGAGCCGGACCAGGCGTCGGTAGTGGCGGGGCGCAGCCAGGTACTGGTGGCGCGGGGACGGGCGAGCCCGGGACTCCCGGGGTGGTGCCTGGTATTCGACGCCTAAGTCACACTGAGTACGACAATACCGTTTTGGACGTATTGAAAACGACGCAAGTGACGAGAACCGGGGATGCCATTGTTTCAGGTTTTGGTTCGACGTTCGCTCGCGACAACGTGGTCGATGGGTACGACAACGCGCGCGCGGTCTTGGCGGTAACGCCTGCGCTTGCGGCACAGTACCGAGACGTCGCGAAGAAGCTCGCCGTCGAAGCACTCACAGGCGCAGGTCTCACGACCCTCGCGCCTTGCGCTGGAGGCACTGCCGAAACAGCGTGCGCTGCCAGCTTCGTGAGCAGCATGGGAGCTTCCCTCTTTCGTCGTCCGGTAACGGGCGAGGAAAGCACGCGTCTTACGGCGCTGTTTGATACTGAGCGCACCCGGAGCGATTACGCGGCTTCAATTCAGCAGGTTCTGGAAGCCATGCTGCAGTCGCCGCAATTTCTGTACCGTTCAGAGTACGGCGTGCCAGGGGCTGCAGGAACGCGCGTGTTAACGTCGCACGAAACCGCCTCACTGCTGTCCTACGCGTTCTGGAGTGCTCCACCAGATGCTGAGCTCTTGGCGGCAGCATCGCAAGATCAGCTTGCCACGCCCGCCGCGCGTGAGGCGCAAGCAAGGCGTCTCATGCAGTCCCCGCGGGCTCGGGTCCCCCTTGAACGTTTCATGACGATGTGGACGATGACCGACGGGCTCGCCACGGTGCCGAAATCAACCGAGGTTTACCCCATGTTTGACGCGGCCATGCGGCAGGCAACCGTCTTGGCGCAGGCCGATTTCATTCGCAAGACCACGTGGGACGGTGACGGAAGCCTCAACAGCCTACTGATGGGCGATACCGGGATGCTCTCCCAGCCCTGGCTGCTCACCGTGCACTCGCGCTCGGATGAGTCTTTCCCAATCGCTCGCGGAAAATTCGTGCGAACCCGTGTGCTCTGCCAGGAGCTTCCGGTGCCGCCAAAAGATCTGAACGTGATGCCCGTGCCTAAAGATCCCAATGCAACAACGATTGAGCGGTTTGCGGCACATTCGAGTAGCCCAGCGTGTTCCGGCTGCCACATGCTGATCGATCCGGTTGGGTTTGGGTTTGAGCGATACGACGGCATTGGACAGTACCGCACCATGGAAAACGGTAAGCCAGTGGATGATGCCGGCGATCTCACGGCAACCGAGGACGCGAACGGCCCGTTTCACGGCCCGAGTGAGCTTGGAACCCGGTTAGCTGCGAGTGCAGAGGTGCAGCGCTGCATGGCTCGTCAGGCGTTCCGTTATGCCATGGGCTACACGGAGACAGCGGCGGAGGTTACGGCGCTTGCGCCCGTCCTTTCAGACCTCAAGCTGGCCAACAACAACATCCGAGAGCTGTTCGTGCTTTTGGCCAAGAGCGACCAGTTCGTTACCAGAACGGCGAACCCGTAAGCTGAGTTTAGGGAGTACCACTGATGACTTCTTCAAGAGCAATTCTACGCCGTCGTGAACTACTCGGAGCGCTCGGTGCCAGCGCCTTTCTAGCAGCACCAGTCTTTCGTCAGACTTTGGCGGAGGCGCAGAGCGGCGCGCCCAAGCGCGCCATCTTCTTTCAATTTCCAGGCGGTGTGCCCTCTGCCTGTTACCAACTCCACACTTGTGGCACAAATGACCTTCCGGACCTGGCATATTTCAACTTCGACGGCCAGCTCGCTTCGTTGAAGCCAGTCCAGTCGGACACACTCTTGTTCAAGAATCTCAGGTTCGCAGCCGCAGAGCGGGATTCGGCGGAGGGGCACGAAGCCGGCATGCGGAATTTGCTAACGGGAGGTGGGAATACCTCCATCGATCAGGCGATTGCCAAGCAAGTAGGTAATCTTACCAAATTTTCAAGCCTTCAGTTCGCAGGCCTGCCCTGGCCCGGAGCAACCCCGCAGGATCGCATCGCTTATTCTGATGGCTTCGCCTTGCAGCAAGAGCGAGACCCGGTGGTGATGTTCGAGAAGCTTTTCGCGGGCTTCACGGCACCAACTTCGGGCGGATCCATGCCGGATCCCGCGGCGGAGCTCAGAAAGGCGCGTGAGAAGAGCATCCTCGATTTCTTGAAGACTGAGGTGACGACACTCCAGGGAGCGACGAGCAGCGCGGAAAAGCCACTGCTCGATAAACATCTCGAATCCCTACGCGAGCTCGAAAAGCAGCTGACGCAGGTGGCCACTGGCGCCGGCACGGCTTGTGCGGCTCCTGATCAAACCGGCGTTGTGAAAGGTGAGTTCGCCCAGGAGGGCGGTGTCGATATCCGAAAGTTAGCAGCTCTCCAGCTTGATCTCTTGTATCAGGCTATCAACTGTGATCTCACGCGTATCGCGACGTTCCAGTGGGCGCCTTCGGTCGAAGTGATCGCGACGTTCGATTGGATCCCTGAGTATGCGGCAGCGCCAGACCAACATCATGGCTTCCAGCACGATCACGAAAGCCCAGAAAACGAGATCATCTTCCAGAAGATCCAAACCTGGTACACCGATCAGATGGGAGGCTTTGTGAACCGCTTGAAGGCCACCAGTGAGGGTGGCGGCTCAGTGCTCGACAATAGCATTGTCGTGATCACCTCAGAGATGAGCAACGGTATACATATCCATAGCCCTCTGCCGGTCATGATAGCTGGGCGGGGAGGTGGGGCGTTCCAGAAGCTGGGCCAAACGGTCGACGCGCAGGGCAAGGCGCATAATGACCTATGGCTGTCTATCGCTCAGGCAATGGGTGTCCCTCTCGCCTCAATTGGGGATCCAGGCTTGAGCGGCACACCGCTTTCACTTTGACAAGACAACACGCCAACTCCCTGATCGTGTGGGCGCGTGACGTCAGACGGTGCAGACGGCGAGCGCGGCCAATCGGCACCGGGAGGCGACAAAGTCGATCAGGCGTTCGGCCGCGCGAGCGATATGGAGCACGAGCTTACCGGCGTGTTCGCTCAGGCTGCCCGCGACCATTCCCGTAAATCCCCAATCGGGCTCGTTTTGGGGATTGGGCATTCTCAGACCGTCGCCGCCTCTTCCGCCCTGTTTATCCCCAATCCCAAAAACGAGCTACCGCGCTGCCCGAGGCTTCTCTGGTCGCAACTTCTCGGTTGCAGAGCGGAGTTGCCACGCACACGCCCCGCCCGCGGCTCCTGCACAGGAGGCGCTTGGCGAGGGGCAAGCTGCCGCAACAAGCGGCAGCTGGGGTGGGCATCCAACCAATAAGGTGACGCCCTCTTCCAATAACCATGGAGTAATTTCGATCACTTACGCGCGCTGCTCACGCCTTACCGCCGGATCAGGGCCAATTTCAGCCTCGAGCTGGGCGCATCGCGGATGGATCAGGTCCCCCGCACTACCCTCGGTCAAACCGCAGAACTACACTCGCGCGGCTAAGTGCTGCACGCGTTTTCTTCGCTCCGCCCAGCGGACGTTCTGGATATCCTGATTGTTTGGGGTCTCGCGTATGTGCTCATCTCCACACTGCGCCGCACGCGCTCGCGCTTGGTGTTGGTGGGCGTGGGGGTTTTGGCGGGGGTGTACCTGCTGGCTCGCCTTTTGGATCTTGGGCTCACGCTCGGTGTGTTCCAAGTATTGTTAACGGTTGCGGCTGTTGGGCTGCTCATCATTTTTCAAGATGATTTGCGTCAGGGGTTTGAGCGTTTGGGGGCGGGGAGTCTGTTCCTGCATTCGAAAGAACAGCCGGATGCCTTGCCCTCGGTGGTGCATTTGCTCACTCGTGTCGCATTCGACTTGGCCGAGCAGAAAACCGGCGCACTCATCGTCGTAAAGGGAAAAGATCCGCTTGATCGATTTCTGAGCTCCGGCATTCCGCTGCAGGGCAAGCCTAGTGTCGAGCTTCTGAAAAGCATCTTCGATACGAGCTCTCCGGGGCATGATGGTGCAGTGGTTGTCGTTGACAACTTGGTGGAGCGCTTTGGGGCGCGCCTTCCGCTATCGGGGCATGCAGATCACGCTTTTGGAACGCGCCATGCGGCGGCGCTCGGTTTGAGTGAACAGACGGACGCGTTGGTGATCGTCGTGTCCGAAGAACGAGGCATCGTGTCGGTAGCACATCGGGGCCAGCTAACGCCTATGCTTACCGATACTGGGTTGAAGGAGCGTCTGCTGCCGTTGGTGAAAGCAGAGGTGCGGCCGAAGGTAACGGTTCTTGGCTGGTTTTTGGGTGATTTTCGCAGCAAGGCCTTGGCGCTCGGGCTCACACTTGTCGCGTGGGCAGCACTCATGACGTACGAATCCGAATCGGCATTGCATGTCGTTACGGCTCAGGTTGCTTTCTCTGGAGTGCCTGGAGATTGGGCGGTGGAAGAGCCCAAGCCACGCGAAGTGAGAGTTACCCTCGCGGGTTCGGTACGAGCGTTTGCTCGGTTTGATAGGCAGCTGACGCTTTCACTCGATGCTACGCGGCTGCGCGAAGGCGAAGAGATTTTCACGGTTCGACCCGAGATGCTGACGCTTCCGCCCGGCCTCTCCGTCAACGATATTCAACCGCGTCGCATCGTTGTGGTGGCACGTCAAACGCTAGCGGTTTCGGTGCCGGTGCGCGCTCGCACGAGTGGTTCTTTGCCAGAAGGGCTCGTGCTTGAACGGTTGCGGGTGAGCCCACCGCAGCTGAAGATCCGCGTTAAGAAGATGGACCGGGGGCGTCTGGCTTACGTGCTCACGGAGCCGCTATCCTTGAACGGCATCACAGGCTCCACCTCCCGGCGGTTGAAGGTGGTGCTCCCGATCGATGCTCAGCCCGAGGAAGACGCACCTGACACCGTAGAGGTATTTGCGGACATTCGAAAGATAGCAGAAAGGCCTTAGCGACTTCGAAAGTGTTCCAGCTACCCAAGGGGGTGGCTGTCCATTTGGACAACATGGTTGTCCGAAACGCGGGCGCTGTTTCCAGAGAGGCAAAAATCAGGCTGAATTTGGAGTTTTTTAGCTTGGCCCAACTTTGGCATTCCCACCCTCATGGCCCGCGTAGATCCCGTTCTGTTGCTCGGCGCGGCATGCCTATTTGCGGGTGCAGCGGCGGTCGCTCCCGTCGCGGCCTGCGCGGGGGCGGTGGGTGTGCTGTGGCTGCTGCGCAAGCGTGTCCGCGTTTGGGTGCTGGGTCTCGCCGCATTCAGCTGGGGCGTGGGCTGGTGGCGCTCGGCGCATGAGCTCGCGGAGTTTGAGCTTGCGCGTGTGTCGGTGCGGGCGGAAGTTGGTGCGGCTGCACGCTGCGCGATCTCTGGTCGGGTGGTCACATCGCCCGAGTGGCTTCATGGGTCGTTGCGATATTGGGTGCGCGCAGAAAGGCTCGAGTGCGATGATCAGGTGTTCGACACCCAGCGGGTGATTCGGCTGTATGGTGGCCCGCGGACCTTGGCTCGTGGAGATCGGATCGAGGCAAACGTACA
This sequence comes from Polyangiaceae bacterium, assembly GCA_033763455.1. GTDB lineage: Bacteria > Myxococcota_A > Polyangia > Polyangiales > Polyangiaceae > JBBRRP01. The sequence continues at coordinate 122,521 of JANRKO010000039.1, read as the reverse complement.
GCTCGGTCCGATTCAACTTTTTCGCAATCTCGACGTTGCCGATCCTACGCCCCTGGCTGCACGCAAGGAGGCCACGCTCGTCGGGGGCGTGCAGAGTGTATCGGTGGTGGAAAAAGGCAAGGGCCTCGGAGCCGTTATCGACGGTTGGCGGGCTGGGGCACGTGAGCGTATTTTTGCCACGTTTTCACCCCAAGCGGAGCCACTCGCGCGAGCACTGGTGCTCGGTGAGAACGATTTGACAGCCGAAGATGATGCAGCATTTAAGAAAAGTGGCCTAGCGCATCTATTGGCAGTGAGCGGCACGCATTTGGTGTTCGCCGTGGTGATGTTGGTGCGGGCGTTGCGCTCACTCCTCGTGCGGGTGGAGGCGCTTGCGTTGCGGGTGGATGTGGCGCGTGTGTCGGCCTTCTTTGGAGCCTGCCTTGCCCTGCTCTATGCTGACTTCGCTGGGGGCAGTGGGTCCGCGTTTCGAGCGGCATGGATGCTAGTCGCGGCATTTCTGGCGCGTGCTCTGGGTCGCCAGCCTCGGTGCCAGCGGATTTTGGGCGTTACGATGTGTGTCGGAGCCATCGTAGATCCACTGGTGGCATTCGATGTGTCGTTCTTGTTGTCGCTGGGGGCTACAGTGGGCCTCATCTTGTGGTCCGGAGCGGGGGCGAGCGCAGCGAGAGCTTCGTGGCGGGCGTTAGCTCCTATCCGCTTCTTGGAATCTGGGAGCCTGGCTACCGTCTCCGCTCTTTTGCCCTGCATTCCGATCTTGGCTTTGATGTCGGATCAGGTGTCGCTGTTGGGTATCGTTGGGAATCTCGTCGCGGGTCCCATCGGGGAGATCGTTGCTTTGCCGGTGTGTTTGCTCCACGCCGTTTGTGCCTTCTTGCCAGCGCTTGAGCACGGTTTGGCGCTCGTCGGCGGAGGTGCGCTATTGGCCGTCAATGGCATAGCGCACGCAACAGCGTCTCAGTCTTGGCTGGCGCTGCCGCTGCCCTATCCAACGCCGTGGCATCGCGTGATCGTGGTTTTAGCCGGTCTCTCTTGGCTGCTGCCGCCTCCGTCGTGGCTGCGGCGTCCGCGGGTGATGTTGGGCGTCACCGCGCTGGTTTGTCTGGGTGTGGTGGAGGTGGCTACGCGGGTCCAAGCGGTTCCCACCAACAAGTTGCGTTTTGCCTCGCTGGACGTGGGGCAGGGGGATTCGGCGTTGGTCGATCTTCCAGATGGTCGTCTGATGTTAATCGATGGCGGAGGGTTTGTGGGCAGTCCAGTAGATCCTGGTGCCTCTGTGATCTTGCCGGTGCTTAGAGCTCGTCGGCGAAGCGCGATCGATGTCATGGTCTTGTCGCATCCGCATCCGGACCACTTTCTTGGGTTGTTGTCAGTGGCTCAAAGTGTGCCCGTGCGGGAGTTCTGGACCACGCGCGAAGGTGAAGCCGAACATGTCGGTCCGTATCTTGAGCTGCTCAGGGTGTTGCGCCAAAAAGGCACGCGGGTGCGCTATCCTCCAGAGCTCTGTCGAGCTCCAGAAAGTGCGGGGGGCGCACGCATTGTTGTTCTGGCCCCGTGCCCGGACTTTGACCGGAATCGTCATGCCAACGACAACTCACTGGTGCTGCGTCTCGAGTTTGGCGAACGCCGCGTTCTCACGGTAGGGGACGCTGAAGTGGCCGAAGAGGGGCTATTAGCTCGGCAATATGGCGCTCAGCTGAAGGCGGACTTTCTGAAGGTGGGCCACCACGGCAGCCGCACGTCGAGCACCGCAGAGTTTCTTCGACTCGTTCGTCCTCAAGTGGCGTTGGTAAGCACCGGGTTTCGCAATCGCTTTGGGCACCCACATGAGGTAGCGCTAGAACGTCTAAGGGCAAGTGGGGCAGCGGTCTTTCGGACAGATAGAAATGGTTCAGTGGTCTGGGAAACGGACGGCCACGCGGTGACGCTGTTCGGCTTTTCAGGTTCTTAGGGCGTCGGTACTGACGGTCTAGCTGTTTGGATTCTCGGGACGGGCTTAGGGCATCGCTACGGCGGCGAAGCTGTTCGATCACTTCGAGCCCCAAGTGCAGTGTCACACGCTTGTCGCAAGAACGTGCGCCGACGGCGACTTGACCCAAGTACCAATCGGACTCACGTTGGGAATGAACTGGAGCAGTGCGGGGTTACCCGCTCACGAGCGCGCGATATCGGGGCGCAAGGGGCTGAATTTGTCACCGCAGGAAGCGTCCGCCTCGTGGGAGCAAGAGATATGAACAGTGCAATTGTCACGATCCTGGAAAGAAATGCCCTGGGTAATCCGTTGGAGTTGGCCCAAGGGGAGTTCTGGGGTGCTGACGCAGGCTTCCGGCATGCGACGGTCGTTCAAAGCCCGGGGGATGAGGAAGGGCGGGAGTTGCTGGCACGTGCGTCACGTCGCTTTAGCCTGTTGGGCAGGGATGCTTCAGAGCGGCGCCGCGTGGTGCTGCACGTTGGGCCGGATAGCTCGGCGGGTCTACGCGCCTGCCGAGCCCTCTTATGTGAGCGCGCGGTGCAATGGCTGAGCCAGGGCAAAGGCGGGTCCTTGCGCTTGGTCGCATCAGGGCCCCTGCGCGCAGAGACGCGGCATGAGCTTTTGGAGCTGGCGGGGGCTGTCGCCGCTGGGTCAGCGTCAGCGTCAAAGGTGCGCGTGGCGCTCAATTTTGATGGCGCAACGCAAGCGGTCCGTGCCGTGCAGAGCGCTCCGCCGCGCCGTGATTCGGGCCGGTCCCGCCAGGCTAGGGCGCACGCCAACTTAGCCGTCTTTTAGTACGGCGAGCCGTGTGCGGTATTCGGCCTGCAGCTCGTTGTAGTCGGCTTGGGCCAAGCCAAGGGAAGTCGTGAGCTGGCGCAGGGCGTTGGTTTCGGCGGTCGAGATGACCTCGTCAGCTGCTGCAACGCTCACGAGTACGCCAAGAACCTGACACCGGAGCTCCCGATCCGCGAGTTCCACCAAGATTCGCGCGTAGCGAGGCGCCTGCACCGTGGCAACTTCTACGATGTGCTTTCTTAGCGTATGTGCCACCGCTTGGGCACCGGCCTCGGTGAGGCCTTCGATGCGTCGAAGCTCCTCGAGCACGCGTTGTTCTTCCGCCGCCGAGTAAAGACGATCGGCGTAGGCTACGGTGCCCAAAAGGCCGACGATGGCGCTCACCACAGCCACGGTCGCTTCGTCTTCGGTCCGCAGTTCGGCCCGTACCACGCGCTCGATCTCAAGCGCTGTTTCGCGATGGTCTCTGTTTTCAGTGCCCTTGAGCCAACGGCCGAACATGTCCGTAACCTAGCGCAAGGTGCCGTGGTCGGACAGGTGGCCGCTCGCGTTTCCTCCAGGAACCCCGCGTGATAGGCTGATTCCGCTGTGTTAGCCGCACCCGAACAGCTCATCTCCCGGGAACAGTTGAGCGCGCGTGTGCTTGAGCTCGGCAGTGAAATCACCCGCCGCTATCAAGGGGAGGAGCTTGTGCTTCTCCCTGTGTTGAAAGGCAGCTTTGTGTTCGCGGCCGATCTGGCGCGCGCGATAGAGCTGCCCTTAGAAGTGGAATTCTTGGGGGTGCAAAGTTACGGGAACAACACGGTTTCAAGTGGTGTGGTCCAGATAACGCTCGATCTCACTCGGCCTGTTGAAGGCAAACACGTGCTCATTATTGAAGATATCGTCGATACTGGGTTAACTTTAGATTATCTTCTGAGTCAACTCCGATCGAGGAACCCAAGGAGCGTCGCCGTTGCGGCCCTTCTGCACAAACCATCGCGGATGCAACGCCCGGTTCCGATCGATTTTCTTGGGTTCACGATCCAAGATGAATTCGTGGTGGGCTACGGGCTGGATCACGCGCAGAAGTATCGCAACCTCCCTTACGTCGGGAAGCTGCCAACTTCAGGTTGACTCTTTTGAGCTCGCGGCCGCGCGCAGTGCTTTGAGCTTGTCGAAGATGCGCTTCTCAAAGCCCCTTTCTGTGGGTTCGTAGAAGCGGCTGCCAACAAGCTTTTCTGGCAAGTACGTTTCCCCGGGCACGTAGCCCCCCTGGTAGTCGTGCGCGTAACGGTAGCCCGAGCCATAACCTTCGTTCTGCATGAGCTTGGTGACGGCGTTTCTCAGCTTCTTGGGTACAGGAAGGGCACCATGTTCGGCAATGGCGGCGCGCGTCTTGGCAATCGCGTCTTTTACTGCACCGGATTTGGGGGCGCTCGCTAGGTAGAGGCAAGCATGCGAAATTGGGTAGATCCCTTCTGGCATTCCCATTCGGCGGAACGCGGCGTCCGCATTTACCGCCACGGTGAGTGCGTTTGGGTCGGCGTTGCCAATGTCTTCACTTGCAAAGATGATCAGCCGCCGCAAAAGGAAGAGCGGATCATCCCCTGATTCCAACATGCGAAACAGCCAGTAGAGGCTCGCATCAGGATCGGTGCCTCGGAGGGACTTAATCAGAGCGCTCGCCACGTTGTAGTGCTCTTCCCCCGCCTTATCGTAGAGCAAGGTGGCGTCTTCGTTGACGCGCTCAAGGTGCGACAGAAGAAGCTCTGAGTCGGCGCCTTGGGCCAGCTCCGCTGCGGTTTCCAAGATCCCAAGAGCACGGCGTGCGTCACCTCGCGCTGTGCGGGCCACGGTCAATAGCACTTCTTCGGAGGCCCCCAACTTAAGCTTGCCCAAACCGTTCACTTCGTCGGTGAGAGCGCGCCGCAATAACGCCATGAGGTCAGTCTCGCTGAGCGCCTCTAGCCGGAAAACGCGGCAACGCGAAATTAGCGCAGCATTCACCGCAAACGAAGGGTTCTCGGTGGTAGCGCCAATGAGCGTAATCGTGCCGTCTTCCAGATGAGGCAAAAATGCGTCTTGCTGGCTCTTGTTGAAGCGGTGGATCTCGTCCACAAAAAGCACGGTTGGGCGCCCTTGGTAAGCGCGCCTTTCCTTGGCCTCAGCGATGGCTATGCGCAGCTCAGCAAGCCCACTCAAGACGGCGCTGAAAGGCACAAACTCGGATTTGGTGGCGCGCGCCACCACTGTAGCGAGGCTTGTTTTCCCTGATCCTGGCGGTCCCCAGAGTATCATGGATAAAAGGCGATCCTTTTCGATCGCTTGTCGCAAGAGCTTCCCTTCACCCACAATATCTTGTTGTCCCAAAAGCTCGGCGAGCTTTGAAGGGCGCATGCGGTCGGCCAGCGGTGCCCCGGAGCCACTGCGGGTGCCATTGTTGGCTAACGCTTGTAGCAGCGTGGGTTGGCCCGGGGGGACGCGTTTACGTGTCATGCGGCAACGCTTGGCTTAAAGGCGGCTCCCAAAAATCGCGGTTCCCACGCGCACGAGGGTACTGCCCGCCAGGATCGCTTGTTCCAAGTCGGCTGTCATTCCCATGCTGAGGTGCGGCAGCCGTTCTGAGCCCCCCGATTTTTGACGCAACTCGGCCAGTTGATCGAAATAGGCGCGCGCACCTTCAGGCGAATCAGTGAGTGGAGGCACTGTCATGAGTCCCACAAGCTCTAGGCTAGGTTGACCTTCGATGGCGTCGAGGATTTCTGGAAGCTCTGAAGGAGTGCACCCACTTTTCTGTAGCTCGCCTCCAACATTTACTTCCACCAACACACTGAGGAGGCTTGGGTCGCCGCCAATGCCCGCGGGCAATTCGCTTGCGATATCACTCCGCGGGAGGGATTCCTCAATGCTGCGGCGTTTGCCCAACTCTTCGGCCAAGGCAACGCTGTCGACGGTGTGGACAGCCGAAGCTACTGCAACCGTGTGGCGCGCTTTGTTCCGCTGTAAATGCCCGATCATGTGCCAGCGAATTCCTGGCAGATCGGCGCAGGCCTCGGCTTTTCCGAGCAACTCCTGGACGTAATTCTCTCCGAAATCGCGCTGGCCGAGAGCATAAGCTTCACGGATGAGTTCCACGGGCTGCTTCTTGGAGACGGCGATAAGCTGCACATCATTTGGGCCGCGCCCGGCCAGCGCAAGTGCCTTCGAAATGCGTGTGCGTACAGTCTGAAGTCCGGAGGTGACGTTGGAGATGTCGTTCATGGATTTGCTGATTTGCAGAGGGGAGTCGATTACTTCGGGGTGCCTAAGGTCAAGATGCGCACGCCGAGCTCACCCTCAACGTTCACGAGTTCGCCGGTTGCCACGGGTTGGCCGGCAACGCGCAACACGGCGGGAGCCAAAATGCGCTGTCCTACGTGAAGCACATCGCCCGGGCCAAGCGCCGCCCACTCTCGCGCCGTGAGGGCAACTGAGCCGAGCTCCACGCGCACCACGACCGGAGCCTCAAGTGCTGTCGAAGTGGCCAATCCTTCTTGGTCCGAAACGGCTTCAGCAGGGTTCCGAGATTCAATTTCGTTCATTGCAACTTCCCACGGCAACACCCCGGCATGGGGTTCAATCGTCACCCTACCACTGGGTTCGACCCGGATAGCTAGGCCCCGTTCGCTTCGCCCAGCGGCAAGCCAGCCGCGCCCGCCTAGCCTCGGGTCAAACAGCCACCCCGAGCCCGGCATCCACGCATCCCCAACCATAAGGTGTGCGAGCTCGGCGCGAGAAACCTGTGACTGAGCTACAACCAAAGGGATCTCCAAAGTTAACTCCCCAAGGTTCGAAAGGAGGGTCTGATCTCTGCGAGCTACCTTGCTAGGTCTGTCCGTGTTGGGTGTCGCTTGCAGGGTGAGGTGGTAGGCGCGATCGTCGACTTGTGCGGTCACCAGGTGCTGTAAATGTAGTGGCGTTATAGCTCGCCCCTGCGCGCGAGTGTCAGCATCCGCACTCTGCCCGTTCGGCAAGGGTCGGAAGAAAAGTTGGGCGTGGCTGCCTGCACGTCGAAATGCTTCGACCGCGATCGCTCCTAAGGCTCCCTGGAGGCTGGGATCGAGTGGAGCGGAAAGTGCAACCGCGGTGCTAGGGCGACCAAAAACACGCGTGATAGCAAGTTGAACAAGCGCTGGCTCCAAACACAGTTCAAACCGCCAATGTTCATCTAGTGTTTCGAAGCGGAGCGGGCTGCAAAAGCTTTGCTTGAGTATACGGCTGGCGCTTTCGTTTAACGGCTCACTTCTAACGTCGACGCGCCCAGCTAAGATTTTGCCAAGTGCTTCTGCCAAGGCGCGGCTACCCACAGCCGCGCGAAACCAGTGACCGAGCTCAGTGTTTGCCTGGGCACTAGCGCGAGTGACCCCGGCTAGGGAGTGCCAGGGAAACGGCGAGATGCTGGGGGTCTCGGTTGCCAACGAGGGCATCCTAGAAACATGCGCGCGCAAAAGGCACCCACTCGCTCGTTGCCGGTTTGGGCCGCATCTTATCCACAGCTCATCCCCAAACTTGTGGATATCCCCAACTTTTACCTAAGTGCAGCGGGTAGTTCTGCGTATTGCTCACTATTTCTGGGGTCCAGTGGCCCCACCCCATCGTTCTCTTGGACCAAGTGACCGCGGCTCTGTTAACCTGCAGCGCATGAACGCGCATCGCATCGCCATGGCGGGAGCCGCCCTGGTCTCGTTAGTTTCCGCTGCTGCAGGAGCTCAGGCAGAGGGAGGGGCCCCAGGGAACGCGAGTGCACCTCCGGCGAGTCCCGCGCCAGCGGCAGCCCAAGTAGTCCGAAAGGATCCTGCCGGTCAAAAAGGCATGAGTCCATTTTGGGAGCTCTTGATCCAAGGTGACAGCGCGTATCTGGCACGTGATTTCGACGCGGCGATTTCGGCTTATCGCGCCGCCATTACTCAAGATCCTAAAAATCCTCTCGGCCACTACCGCATGGGCCAGGCCCAGGTTGCCAAAGGCGATCTCGCCGAAGGCCAAGCTGCCTATGACGCCGGCGCTCGTTTTTCAGAAGCTAACCCGGTGTTGCGTGCAAAGCTCATGTTTGTTTTGGCGGACCTAGCCGAGCGTCAACGTGCGTCCGATGAAGCACTTCTACGCTGGAAGAAGTACGCTGAGTTTGTTGCCGCGAACCCCGCCGCCCATGGCTTCCCCGGCACGGCAGATGAGCGGCTGAAGCGGATCACGGAATGGGTGCAACTTTCTCAGCAAAGCGCTCAGGTGCGTGAGCGAAATGAGAAGCGCCTCCAGCAGCCGGACGCGCCAAAGTCCCCGTAAGTAGACGCGCCAAAGTCCCCGTAAGTTAGGGGTGTGCTCCCAGTTGGTTGCTGGCAGTAGGCAGCCGTTTTTGCGTCCGCCAGAGATGCTTGTCATGCTAAGCACCTCCTGCACGAACGAAAGTACCAAGCCAGCGCTCCGTGCCGCGCTGGTACCGCAATGAACCAGGACTTGCGCGAGTTTCCAGTGGATGAGCACTATTCTGGCTTCGGACTAAAAATGCCGCACCGAAGGGCATGGGGCGCCGTAAAAGTGCACACGATCTAAAAATAGGGATCTTCCTGCAGGCGCCTGGTGGCATGATCTGAACAGCGCGGAGGTCACCACCTACCTCCAGCGCAAAACGGAGACGGTGTTTCATGCGCTTCCATGGCATTCCTTTCTTGCTCGCCACCGTCGCGGCGGTCGGCTGTTCGAATTCGAACGGCGGTCGTCCTGACGGCGGTGCGGCGCCTTTGCCCACCACAACCGGCACGAGCTCGGTAACCGGAACCGGCGGTGCTCCGGGTACGGTCGTCGAGGGCACCGGTGGCATGATGATGATGCCACCGCTCCCACCGCCTCCGCCCCCAAATCCGAATCCCGGCATCATGCGGAAGCCCTTCAATGCTCCGAGCTGCGACGCTGTTTCCTCCCCTCCCTATCCGCGGCGCCTATCGAGGTTAACTCCAGAGCAATACGGTAATACGATTTCGGATCTCATCAATGGGCGCCGCGCTGGCAATGACCCACCTCGCAAAACGTGCCCGGGAGAATTCAACTTTGCGGATCAGGGGCCCGTTTGTCTCCCCAACAACGTCACCGTTCCACTTGAAGACAAAACGCACGGTGTTTATCGCTACAGCACCACAGCTTCCACCATCAGCGTGAACGACTACGAGTTTCGGCTGAGCATGACGTCCACGGCCTACACGAGCCAGGCCCTATTGGAGGCGGTGAAGACGGGTACCTGTTGGGGCACCAATAGCGGTGGAGCTGCGTTTGAAACCTGCGTGGATACACTGATCCAGGATAAGGGCTCGCTCTTGTTTCGCCGCCCGCTCGATGCCGCTGAGGTCACCAAATACGGAAACATCGCCAAAACAAACGCCATGGCGATGGGCAAAGATGAAGCGCTTGCGCTCGCCTTTCAAGCCATGCTGATAGCTCCGCAATTTGTTTTCCAACCGGAGATTGGCGGCGCCGCCGTGAGCCCCGCGGTCAGCCGCCTCACCCCGTATGAAGTGGCGAGTTCGTTGAGCTACACGCTTACGGCTCACCCACCGGACAACGAGCTTTGGACGGCGGCCACCACCGGAGCGCTTGCCACCCCCGCGCAGGTGAAGGCCCAAGTGGTGCGGCTCTTGGCAACGCCTGTTGGCCGTGGCCCTCGGGACTTTGTGATGGAGTACTTCGACCTTCAGCACCTTTTAGATGTGCGCAAAGCCGCGGATAAATTTTCTGGCTGCGAGTACCAAAAGATGCGCGTGGTGAACGAAGCCCTAAAGGTTGTGGATGATATTTGGTCCACCAACTCCACGACGGACTTTTTCAAGGCTCTGCTCACCAGCAACGTGGAGTATTCAGACTGCGCTACCTCGCCGGTCTACGGCTTCATGGGCATTACCCAAACGGCAGATCCTGATCCCCCAACACCCCTGCGTGTGCTGGCGCCTGCCACAGAACGCTCCGGGCTGCTCACGCACCCGGCCTTTTTGGCCGGTTACGGCACCTTGGATGACACCTTGCCCGTGCGGCGAGGGCGCTTCGTGAATGAGCGCTTTTTGTGCCGGGACGTACCTCCGGTTCCGCTTGGCACCGTGCCAAAATTGCCGGAGATCGAGAACGCCACCATGCGTGAAAAGCTGGCGGTGCACTCTGCAACGCCCGGCTGCGGGGCGTGCCATTCGCTGATGGATCCGATTGGGTTAGCCTTCGAAACCTACGACACACTGGGTGCGTATCGCACCACCATGCCCGAAAGCAATAAGCCCATTGATGCGATGGGCTCAATCACTGGCGTGGGCGATGCAGATGGAACCTTCAACGGCGCCGTAGAGCTCTCGCAGTTGCTCTCCAGATCCAAGACGGTCGAAACGTGCTTTTTGCGGAACGGCTTTCGTTACATGTTGGGCCGCGAGGAAGATGAATACGATCAGTGCACAGTGCTCAATGCACAGAAGGCCTATGCAGATGCCGGCGGCAACTTCGTTGACTACATCACGGCGCTTTACACGTCGGATTCCTTTATGAACCGGAGCTTCTAAGGAGACACCATGGTCAACTTCAGCCGTAGGTCGTTCGTTGAGAAGCTAGGTTTGGGAATGGGCGCAAGCCTGCTCTATCCGATTGCCAATTCCCTGATTGGGGAGGCTCAAGGGCAAGCCACTGAGCGCAAGGTGGCCATATTCCTGTTTGTCGCCAATGGCTTTCATTGGCAGTACATCTTCCCGCCTCCTGAGTTCAAGGAAGGTGGGGATTCAGCCGTGGTGATGCCCACGCTCAACCTCGGCAACAACAAGACGTTCACAATGCCGCGGTCCTTCAAGCCGCTCGAGCCCTATCGGGATCGCCTGCTCATGGTGGATGGGCTCCCGAATCAGTCCAAAGTGCCTTCGGTGGATGGCGGGCATGGCATGATGTACATGTCGTTGAGTTGCATGCCGCCTGGAGACGGGCCTGGCGATGCGATGCCCGGGGGTATCACGATCGATCAATACTTAGCTGAGACGTTGAGCCTGGGCTGCCCCCGCAAGTCGATTCTCATTGGGTCTTCCACGCGGCCTGAAGCCCAACGCGCTGCACTCTTTGCGGCGGGTCGCAATAGGCCTGAGCCAGCCATTCAGAGCCCGTACGTGTTGTTCCAGAATTTGTTTGGCCAGGCCATGGCAAGCGCGGCCTCCACCGCCAAGGGCCGCGTCCTTTTCGATAGCTTGAAAGACGACATCACGCGTCTGGAGGCCAATTTTGGGGTCGAAGAAAAGGGCAAGTTGCAGGCCTATTTGGCTGCAATGGAGGAGTTTGAGAAACGCGAGCAAGCGCTCGGCGGCATCCAGTGCACGGCACCCACGGCGCCCGCGGTGGACAACGGTCAGCGAGAGCCTGTGAGTGCATTGGAATCCCTGCACGCCATTGGCTCGCTTGGCATCACGTGCGGCATTAGCAATGTGATGGGCATAGATGTGGGAAGCGGCTTCTCGCACGACACCATGCCGGAGGTCACCAAGCTTTTGGCCGGCACCAACTTCGAGCAGCAATTGATGTCAGGCATTAGCGGGGTGGGTCATGAGGCAGATCAATTGCAAGGGGACGTGCTTGCGATTATCCATGCATGGCTCGCGGGGCTGATCGCCAAGTCGATCGAAGACATGAAGAAGGTCGCGCTGCCGAGCGGGAAGAACCTTTACGACAACAGCCTTACTGTGTTCGGCAGCGACAACGGCGAGCAGCATCACGCCGGGCACCATCGTTGGCCGCTGGTTCTGGTTGGCAATGCTGGCGGCGGCATCAAGGCTGATGGCAGGTTCTTGCGTTGGCCCGCCAAGGGTTCGAACGGCTCTAAAGCCTTGGCGGATCTGTATTCCAGCCTGGCCGTCGGTTTTGGCCTGGGCCCGCGACCCATGGGCGAGGTTCAGCCGAACGAGTTTGGCAAAGGGGGCCACGAGCCCATCAATGGCCCGTTGCCCGAAATAATGGCGTAGCGCTTACGCACCCGATCACGCCATACAGCAGGATCACGCGCTTCGCTCTTTCGCTGGCATCCGCTGCTGAGTAGGGTGCGAGCCCGATGGGGCCACTCAAAAGTACGGCATCACGCCTCAAGCACCTGATTGCGGACAACCGCCGTGAGCTTGGCTTGGCGCTCACTGATGATCCCGAGGTGGGGTGGTTTTCGCCTGTGGTGGCGCTGCAGCGTGAACAGGTGTTGCCGTTCCTTCGGCGCTTTGCGCAAGGGCGCTTGTTGGATGTGGGTGCGGGGACGGTGCCGCTCCGAGAGGCACTTTCAGCAGCTGTAGACACGTATCAGACGTTAGACATCGAGCGGCGCACGGAGAACATAGATTTCATCGGTGATCTGCAGGATCTGAGCGGCGTTATTGGTTCGGAAAGCTTTGATACGGTGATGGCACTCGAGGTGCTGGAGCACATTCCGGATTCCCGTAAAGCGCTGGCCGAAATCTTCAGGATTTTGGCGCCTGGGGGCGTTGCACTCATCAGTGTGCCGCATCTAAGCCGCCTGCACGAGGAGCCCCACGACTATTACAGGTTCACCCAATATGGGTTGCGACATCTGTTTGAGCAAGCCGGGTTCGAAGTGTTGGAGGTAGCTCCCATCGGCGGCCTGTTTTCCTTTTTGGGTCACCAGGTTTCGCTGCTCACATCGGGCACCACCTGGCACGTATCTGGTTTGAATCAGATGGTGCTTCAGCTGAACAAGTGGTTGGTGAGCAAGCCCGCTATTTGGATCGATAGCAAGACCACCCAAGAAAAGTTCCCGTTGGGTTATCTGTTAGCTGCTCGCAAACCGGTGCGCTTGGCGTAAGTAGCGAATGCGTGTAGTTGCGGAGTGCGCCATCACGCGCTTCGAATTCCCTCGGCGCGTTCGGCAATAGCTGGAGCGTGTCAGCGTAGGAGGCGCTCAAACACTTCAAGGTACCTATCGGCAACCTGATCCCAGTCATGGTGTTGGGCGGTTTCTAGTGCATTTTTGCGGAAAGCTTCAGCATCCGGATTAGATAAGGCTACAAGGATCTTTGCGGCCAAATCAGCAGGATCTTTCTCTCGGCAGAGCCACCCGTTCACTCGGTCAGAGATCACATCTGGAATTCCGTCGACATTCGAGCCCACCACAGGCACGCCCGCGGCCATAGCCTCGATCACAACGGTCGGCATGCCTTCGGTTTCTCCGCGGCTGTCGATAATGGATGGCACGACGGCGAGCCTACACCCATGAAGATAGCGACAAATCTCCGAGTGATCTTTTGCGCCGACAAACTCGACCGCGCCTGCGAGCCCGAGCGCCTCGGCTTCTGCTTTTAGTGCGCTCTCCAAAGTGCCATAGCCGATCAGAATGAGGCCCAGGCCTGGCCATTCCTTGAGCACCTTGGGTAAAGCCTGCAGGAGGTAGGTGATGCCTTTTTTTTCGGCGAAACGCCCGAAGAACAGCAGATATCCCTGGGGGAATGGGCTCTGCATGGGAAGCGCATTTCTGAAAAGTTCCACGTGCGCTCCCATGGGTTGCAAGATACCGTTCGAAGGCGTGCCAGTCAGTTTGTCTAAAGTGTCTCGAACGTGGCTGCCATCCGCGAAGACGGCGTCTGTGCGGCTCATGATGAACTTGGCGAGATTTCGGCCCTGCGGCACCTTGTTGAGCAGGTACACGTCGCCTGCGTGAATGCTGAGGACGTGCTTGAATGGGCGAGTTAAGAAGCTAGCCGCGGCGACGCTCAAGCCCTGAGGCACCATCCAGTGGCTGTTCACCACATCGAAGTGTTCGGTCGCAACAAGGCGCCGAATGGCGTGCGCTTGCGCCATAAGAAACGTGGGAACCTGCGCCTTGGCCCACCCAGATTCGCGCATCGAATCCACCATGCTGGTGCCATAGGCTAAACACTGGCGACTTTTTGGCCAGAAGTACGAAAAGCGCCGCACATCTACCGGTCCCATCCTCTCACGGTCACTGGCTCCTGGAGCGCCGGGGGCAAGTACGGTGACTTCGGCCTTCTTGGCTAGTGCTGCTGCCAAGTCGTAAACGAATCGGCGCCATCCTCCGCTCAGCTCTAGGGGAAAGGTGCTGGTTGGAATCAATATACGCATCGTCATGGCAGTCTAAGATTCTAAAGATCGAAACCGAGTAGCTTAAATGTCATCCACCAGTTAACATCAAGCGTGGCCGATTGAGGGCCGAGGCCACTGGCACCAGGCGCTCGTCAGCGTCGATAAAGTCAATAAGCCCCTGCATTGCCGTGAGGTAGGCTGCGCGATCGAGCACTCCCCGCAAGAGCTGTACACGCAAGAAGACCCCGGTTGTTTGCACGACATCGCACAAGCAGTAATTTCTGACCTCCGCGATGCGCCCCGCGTGCACCAGTGGTCCCACATCTTTGCCATCCACGCCTACCTTGCCGGGCATGCCGCAGATCTTGGCAACCACATCGAGGCGGCTGGGTTTGGAGGCGCCGTAGTCGGAGACATAATCCATGAGATCCAAGTGGCCTTCGGGCGAAAACCGGTAGCGTATGTCGCGCGACTGGTAATATTGGCTCAGCGGGATGCCGTGCCGCAGGCAGCGGTTGGCAATAACGGGTAGGTCAAAGCCGCGGCCGTTATAGGTAACGAGCGTTGGGTTACGTTCCAGGATCAATTTGGAGAAGTCTTCGAGCAGGCCCGCTTCCTCCTTTTCCTCACTCACGATCCCCAGCCGCCGAATCGTGTAGTTGGCGTCGAGCCACAGCGCGCCGATGGCGACGATCTTATGGTGTGGTGGGGAGGGGAGCCGTTCCACATCGCTTGTTTCGGCGATGGGAAGCTCGGGATCGAGGATCGTCTCGATGTCCAGAACGAGAAAGGGGTGGTTCATCTAGGGCCGGGAGCCTATCAGCTTCGTGGCCGCCGCTACTCCAATTGCGGGTTATTTGAGGTGGGGTCGAGCCAAATTCCGGTCTTCCTTGACACCCTTGGCACGGTCGTGATGACCTCGCCTGAGGTTCAAATGGCGGTCAACGCGTCGAGCACCTTCGGGCATTGTCAAGAAGGGTGCGCTCTATCTAGCGCCCCCCGAAGTCGCGTGGCTGTTCGGCCGCCAAGCATACATTTAATCCTGGAGCGCGGGCGCACCGCGGAGAGGCTTGGCTATTGCCTGGCCCCGCACGCCCTCCGGCACGACCATTCACGTTGGGCGGAAAGCTCGAACGTGTACGAGGAAGGGCGGCCAACTTTGTCCGAACCGCGGCCCAACACGGACACTGGCTCGCCCCCAACAAGCACATGGGCAAAAACCTTCTGGTTATCAATTGCGATTTTCGCGAGACACGCGTCGCTCTCATTGAAGACGGCGTCATTTCAGAGCTGCACCTAGAGCGAGCCAAATCAAGAAGCACTGTGGGTGACATCGTCCTCGGCCGGGTGACGCGAGTGTTGCCAGGCATGCAGGCTGCCTTCATCGACATTGGGCAGGAGCGCGCGGCGTTTCTGCACGTAGAAGATTTGATCAAGCCTGACGATTTCGAGGCTTATCTGTCGAAGTCACACCCCCACGAAGATCCTTCGGGCAAAGGCGAAGGCGGTAAGCGCACCCGTTGGGCCGACCGACCCGAGGGTGAAGAGGATGACGATGACGAAGAAGGCGACGACGGTGAGGACGACGAGGTCGATTCCGAGGAGGGGACCGACGACGACGGCGACGAAGCTGGCGACGACGAGGCCGACGGTGATGAAGCTGAGGATGATGAAACTGACGACGATGTATCGGACGACGACGATGATGATGACGAAGAGCTCATCGTAGATTCCGAGGGCACTGCTGCGTCGGAGCGCACCGGTGCGGATGCCGAGGATTCGGAGGCTGAGGATTCAGGGGCGCATGGCGCCTCCGAGGACGAAGATCCTCTTGAGGTGGAAGCCGACGAAAAGGCGGAAGAAGAGGAAGAAGAGGAAGACGTGGCTCACGAGGGAGCCCGCCGTCGAGGTCGACGTAGGCGTCGGCGTTCAGGAGGCGGAGGGCCGGCCACGGCGCGGCCTGCAGAGGCTCGCTCTGGAGGCAACCGGACTTCTTCGGGTCCCGCTCCAACCTCTTCCCCGCAGGGCTCAAAGGGCCTGCGCGGCCGTCAAAATGGTCACAGCAAGGGCCGTCTGCGTAGTGCGCGTTCCGTTCCAATTACCGAGGTGGTGAAGGAAGGGGACCAAGTCATTGTGCAGGTGTCCAAGGAGCCGATCGGAACCAAGGGCGCCCGCGTTACGAGCCATGTGTCCCTGCCTGGCCGCTACGCGGTTTACCTGCCCACGGTTGAACATGTTGGAATTTCACGCCGCATCGGCTCGGCGAAAGAACGCGAACGCCTGCGTGCCGTGATTGAAAAGATGAAGCCCCCAAGCGGAGGCTTGATCGTGCGCACCGTAGCCTCTGGGCTCACCAAAAAAGCCCTCAAGACCGACATTGGCTACCTCATCCAGCTCTGGGGCGAAGTTTCAAAACGCAAGGAAACGGCCAAAGCACCCATGTTGCTCCACAGCGAATTGGATTTGGCGCTCAAGACGGCGCGCGATCTGTTCACGGACGACATCGAAAAGCTTGTCATTGACGACAAGGAGCAGTTCGCGAAGCTCAAGCGCTTTGTTGAAGTGTTCATGCCGCACCGAGCGAATGACATTGAGCTGTATTCAGGCGAGGAGCCCCTCTTCGACGCCTACGGGATTGAAGATGAGATCAGCCGCGCGCTGAGCCGCAAAGTGCCGCTTCCGAGTGGCGGCTATCTGATCATCGATCAGGCGGAGGCGTTGGCGGCTATCGACGTCAATACCGGCCGATACGTCGGCAAAGGCAGCAAAGATCTCGAAGAAACGGCCCTGAAGACCAACCTGGAAGCGGTAGAGGAAATCGCTTACCAGCTTCGTTTCCGCAACATTGGCGGCTTGGTCATCTTGGATTTGATCGACATGGATGTGTCTTCGAATCGCGAGAAGGTCTGGCGCGCTTTGGAGCAGCGGCTGGCTAAAGACAAAGCCAAGACAACCATCAACCGCATCAGCGAGCTCGGGCTTTTGGAGATGACGCGCAAGCGCACTCGCGAGAGCTTGAGCCGCATGATGCACGAGCCATGCTTCTATTGCGATGGCACGGGGCAGATCCAATCGCGCACCACCATTGCTTACGAGATCTTGCGACAAATTCGGAGAGAGCGAAAAGATCTCCCCGGGTATTCGGTGATGGTCAATGCGCACCCAGCGATCGTGGATTTGATGACCACCGAAGAAAAGGATGCGGTGGCGGATGCCGAGCGGCGCTACATGCGACGTATCGAATTCACGCCGCGCCGTGAGTACCACATTGAGCAATTCGACCTTGCGGGAAGGTAACGTATGACCTCGGAACGGCAGAGCGAGCGTGTCACCATCAACAAAGAGTTCGACTCGTTCGAGCAGTTCATTTCAGAATATGTGACCAACATCTCTTCCACAGGGGCGTTCATCAAAACGGAGCAGCCCCTCAAGATTGGAACGGAGGTGAGCCTCAGGTTTTCGCTCATCATGGACGATATCGAGCTCATCGAAGGGCTCGGTGAGGTCACCCGCATCCAGGAAGATCCGCCGGGTATGGGCGTGGTCTTCAAGCAGTTATCGGAACGCTCTCGCGAAGTGATCGCTCGTTTGGTCGCGGTTCAAAGCGGCGGAGCTCCCTGAGCCTGACAGCTGCAGATTGCAGCATCCTAGGGTTGACCCAAGATAAGGATCTGCAATCTTGTGCGGCATGGGTTGCGTGTATGGCGTCATGGTAGGAGCACGCCGACGGCCGCTCACCTGACGGTTTATATTATCTTGTAGGCGCATCGCGAAGCTACCGATGAGGAACTTGATCTGGGGAGAGGTGCTCGCGAAGTTCACCGCATGGCTGCGCGCGGTTTGGCCGTGGATCTTGGCGAGTAGTATCGTGTTGGGGGGAGCGCTAAAGCTGCACCTGGCCATCGCGCCCACAGACATCTTCGCAGGTTTTCTGTTAGTGGGCGTCGTGCTCTTCGCTCTGGAGTGCACGCATCCGACTGAATTGAGGCGACGCTATCGCACGCCTGGCGCAAGATTTCTCTTATGGGCAAGCCTTGTGGTCTCAACCATTGCCATGGTTGAACATTTCTTGCTGCACCCAAGTGGGGAGCCGGTCTTCGTTGGAAACATTCTGCCGTACAGTGATGCTGGGGATTATTTCAACGGCGTCCGATCCTTGCTTAATTTCGGGAAGCTCGATGAATGGTGCTCCAGGCGCCCGACCGCCACGATCCTGTATGCAGTTCTCTATGCCCTCGCCGGGCAGGATCTTATAGGATTTTACACGCTCGTTGCGCTCTTAATGGCATGTTCAACGGCGTGGGCGGCTTCGCAGATCACTTCGGCGTGGGGAATGGGAGGGGCGTTGGCCTTCTGTAGCCTCGTGCTCGGTGCCTACGGTTCCACAGCGGGAACGTTCATGTCAGAGAGCGCAGGACTCATCATGGGCTGCATTGCTGTGGGTGCCTTGGTCCGGGGCTTCTCACGGAACCACTTCTTAATGAGCTGTCTGGGGCTGGGCACGCTAGCGCTTGCGGTACTCACCCGAGCTGGTGCGATATTTGCGGTCCCATTGGTGGCGGCTCAGCTGCTGGTGTCTCAGCATCAGTCACTGCGACAGACGTGGCGGAACGTGCTTCGGCTCGGCGCCGTTGTCGGCGTGTTCCTCGGGGCTATCTTTGCGGCCACCCGCATCGTGGTGCACCCAAACGCCACGTTTCAAGGGAACTTCTCCTACACGCTTTACGGACTAGCGGCTGGTGGAAAAGGCTGGAAATACGTGCTCACGCAGCACCAGGCGGAGCTTCATGGCCTTTCGGACGGCGAGGCATCGCGTAAGATCTTTCATTTTGCATTTGAAAAGATCCAGGAGGACCCAACTGTCCTACTGAGAGCTCTTTGGAGCGCGCTGTCCACCCACCTTATGAATCCGGCGCCGCTACTCTATCCCTTCACTCCAGGTTTCTCACCGGCTCTCTGGTTCGTGTTATCAACGGTCGCTCTTGGCATTCTTCTCACGGGATGGCCCAAAGCGCGCTATCCGGGCTTTCTGTTGTTTGGAGCACTCGGAGTCGTTCTGTCTGCGCCATTCCTTGCCGACGGGGGTGCACGCGTCCTTGTGGCAACGGTTCCCTTGGTCTCGGCGCTGCTCGCCTTTGCGTTTGGGAGGTTGGGAGGTACGGCACAGGCACCCCCTGCCGCGCAGAGTACCGAGAGGGATTGGGCGGGCGTCGTGCCTGCTTTAATGTTGGCGGCGGTGCTAGTGGTGGCCCCGCTAGTGTTTCGTGCGCTCGGAAACGCGCCTCTGCCCGCCCCATCTGACAAGAACGAATACCTCGTCCGAATCGGGCGAAACACGGGATCCCTCGTAGTGGCGGACGGCATGCCTTTGACTCGGCGTCGCGATCTACATTGGTCGGACTTCAAGGGCCAACGGGGGTCGCGCGAGATTCAGTTGATGTCGGTCGTACGTGTTGGGAACTACCTAACGAACGGTTTCTTTCTCTCAAGCGGAGGCTCCGCGTATCTACTCTTTGATCAAGATCCGGGTTTCTCTAGGAGTGTTCGCCTGCGCATTCGCGGCGAAAAGGTGACTCCTTACATCGTGCACGTTGGCTCCTTCGAGGAATTCTAGCGCGCGCAGTATGGGGCCGTCCGTGCCCGCTAATACCGATCCATTAAGGACAGCGTTGATACTCTGACGCAATCGGATGCTGTGCGGCGTTCCTACCCCCGAACGGAACCTCATCTCTCACCATGTTCTTCACGCTGCCCTGTCCGCGATAGGTGGATTTGGGTGTTCGTGAGATGATCGGAGGCTGCTTCTCTGTTCGGTGCGCCCGAGACTCCGCGCGGCGCTCAGGGCCCAACCCCGCCCGGGTGCGCTGGACCTCGCCCGCTCAAATTCAGGTGCTGCGCCGCCTCAATTCGGGCCAAGGGTGAACCCCCTTGATCCCGCCCCGGACCTCGACCATAGTCCGCGCCCCATGTTTTTGATGCTCCGAAAAGGCAAACCCCGCCGCCTCGACCGTAAGCGCAGTATCCGCAATCGCGCGGCCCTCAAAGCGAAGAATCGCGCTCGCCGCGGTCGCGTTAACCCCAACAAGTAAGCGCAAGGAGGGCTCGGCCTATTGCCGAACCCCTTACTGCCGAAGCCGGTGTTGCCAGCGAATTGTGCGCCCTTCGCGAGGTGCGCGCCCACACCCCACTAGGTGCGAGCGCACTTACCGGGCGTTGCCTCGCTATCTAAGGGTGCCTTAAGGGGCACCCTTTTTGAGTTCCTGGAGCACGAGCTTGCTGGTTGCCTTCAGCGTGTCGAACACGCCGATGCCCGAGCGAGCGTTGGCTTCAAAATCAGGAACACCCATCGGATTGAGCAACGAGCGAAGCTCCTGCACATCTACGGCGTTGGGAAGATCACGCTTGTTGTACTGAATGACATACGGGATCTTTTCGAGCGAGTAGCCCTGCTCTGCCAGATTGGTACGTAGATTCTCGACGCTCTCCTGATTGGCTTCGAGGCGCTCAATCTGCGAGTCCGCGACGAAGATGATGCCATCTACGCCCTTCAAGATGAGCTTACGGCTTGCATCGTAAAAGACTTGGCCCGGCACCGTGTACAGATGGAAGCGCGTCTTGAAGCCACGGATCTCCCCAAGTGAAAGTGGGAGGAAGTCGAAGAAGAGTGTGCGCTCCGTTTCCGTGGCAAGGCTTATCATCTTGCCTTTGGCTTCGGGGTTCGTGCGCTCGTAGATGTACTGTAGATTGGTGGTTTTGCCGCAAAGGCCCGGCCCGTAGTAGACCAACTTACAGTTGATCTCTCGGGCCATGTAGTTGATGAAACTCATCGCCCGACCTCAATCATTGAAAAGGTTGTCAATGTCCTCGTCGGTGATTTCAGCGAAGGGCGAATCACCGCCTGGCTCTCTAACTTTCGTGAGGAGCGCCTCGAAAATCCGAGTTAATTCGTCGGCCGCCTTTCGCACACGCAGCCGCACCAGCCCGAGCGAAGACTTGGAATCGAAAATGACCACCAAGATCACACGGTTACCTACCAACTGGATGTGGATGTTCGCCTTCTCACCTTCGTGAAACTGCGTTGCAAACTCGTTCTCCCGCAGTAGCTTGGCGATACCGCCGGTGGCCGCAATGTTACCCGCTGTCAGCGAGGCGAGGGATGTGGTGTCAATGTTGTCCACCTCACCGCTGGCTGCGATGAGTTGGCCGTTCTTGTCGACAATGAAGACGACCCTGGCGTTCGCTTCCCGAACCAGACGGTCCACGACCGTTTGGATCTGGTTGAACTCCTCTTCGTACATCACCATCTGGGGGTTAACCATTCGCGCCTCCGAAAGCCTCTCCGCTCGTGTCTTCAGAACTTGGGACGAGCATCTTCGCTTATTGTGCCCGTCGATGTCGACGAATCTCGCAATTTCCTTCGCTAGAGCGGCGCTTCCGGGTGACAGGCTGTCCGAAACACCCGGCGTCCAAGCCCCAGGCCGGAGCTTTGTCCGCTGGAAACTGGTCTGGGGAACGCTCTCTTGCATTGGGAACGGGACCTGCTGAACCGAAAAGCTCGCGCTCAGTCGATCCTTCATTTTTATCGGAGCTTCTCCGGCCCAGCAAGGCTTTCTTCCAGGCCCATGGGCCACTCCCGAGGGCTGGCCGCGAGCTCAGCCGAGTATTTTGCCGCGGAGAGAGTTTGCCGGCGCGTGGCCCCAGGATAATCATGACCTTGCGTGCCCTCACTGCTCTTTACAAAAAAAAACCACCAAGGTCCCACCCCGGCGGACGTCCGAGCCAGGATGCGTCGCTCTTGCGTGTTGCTTGCACTGGCGCTCCTCGGGCTGTTCCATTCCGAACTGGCTCGCGCTCAAGCTGGTGTTTTTGACCCCGAGCTCGAACGGGCAGTTCAGGCATTGAAAACAGCCAAGGGGCCAGAGGCCTATGTTCGGCTGCGCGACATCTTTCGCGTTTATAGCATCACCAATCCTCAGCACGTGGAGGAGGCGCTCCGGGGTGCGGCTCAGAACAGGCGGTTTTCGGCGCCGGTGCGGGCCTACGCAAATACCCTGCTCAGCTTTGTTCAGACTAGGCGTGGGGATCTAAACGCGGCCGTTGCGACCATTCACGGGCTAGGATTCGTAGACAAGTGGCTCACCTTGGGGCCCTTCGACAACGAAGGCAAGGCGGGCTTCAATCGAGCGTTTGAGCCAGAGTCGCTGTTGAAGCGACCCATCGTGCCGGGCCAGGCCTTCTCAGGGAAAGAACGCCCGGTGCGTTGGCGCCGCCCGCCCGAGGTTTTTGGATATGGCTGGCTGGATTTTGGGGCCCTCATGCTGCCCAAGTCAGCCATTTGTGGTTATGCGACGACGTTTGTTAAGCATTCTCAGCTTACCCGCGGGGTGAGGCCAGCGACGGTGTGGGTGGGAGCGAGCGGAGCATTCAAAGTCTTTTGGAATGGGCGCGAAGTTCTCGCCGACAGCGCGTATCGTGGACACGATACCGATCGCTGGGGCACCAAGGTCGACCTTGCCCCCGGTTACAATCAACTGACCGTGAAGCTATGCGGCGAGGCTAAGGCGCCGATGCTTTCTGTGCGTGTAGCGGACGCCAAGGGCGAGCCAGATCCAGGGCTCCTTTTCGACAACCAGCTACAAACATCCGCAGACGCCGTCGAGACAGTGCGGGAGCAGAAGGGCTCGGGTCCTTTCGACAGCGGGGTCGCTCAGAAGAGCTCTCCAAGCGCTGCGTCATCCGAGCCATCTGAAAAGCTTGGCCCTCTCGCCGAGTTTGAGATGTTGGCTCAGAATCCCAAGGTAACGCCTGAGGTTCTGTATGAATACGCTCTGTACCTAGCGAAAACCTCCGGGGATGATAGGAGCCAACACCAGGCGCGCGATCTGGCGGTGCGCGCGGCCGAAGAAGCTCCGACGCTACCCCGGCTGCTCCTAGCGGCTAGGCTCGCTGAAGATCACAATCAGGAGCGGCTATGGTTGGATAGGGCGGTTGCCCTCGATCAGAAGAACGCAGAGCGCGATATTGACGTCTTGTTGGCGCAGGCGAGCCACGCAGAGGAGAGCCCGAACTGGCGGGACGCCTTCGTCTATGTCGATCAGGTTTTAGCGCTCAGGCCAGACAACGCCGAGGCGATTGCTGCGAAAGTATCGCTCTTCAATGAGGCAGGCCTGCCACGGACGGGCCTTACGTTTCTTGAAAGCGCTGCCCAGCGAAATCCGGAAAGCCTGCAGCTTCGGGGTCTCTTGGTTGCACAGCTCAAGAACCTGGGTCGCTCGCTTGAGTCGAGCAGTGTTGCTCGCGCCTATTCAGCTCGCAATTTTGACGATCGTTCGACGCTCACTCAGATGGTGGCGCTCAGCCTCGCCCGGCAAGACCGTGAAGCTTCTGAATTTTGGTTGGAGCGTTTGCTCGCGCTCAATCCGGATAGTCAATGGGCGCTAGGGTTTGCGGCGAATACCTATCGTGCGCTTGGCCAACCCCAGCGTGCTGTCGCAACTTTGGAGCGAGCCCTTGAGCTTTCGCCTGACGACGTTGGGACTCTGCGGAGTATCGCCGATATGCAGGGCGGCCTTGGTCGGCGCGACTTGGAGTTAAGCTACTTGCGAAAGCTGCTTGAGGTGCAACCCCAGGAGAAGAGCGTGCGCCAGTATGTAGATTACTTGGCGCCTTCGGATCAGAAGCCGGACGAGGTCTACGCGTGGCCGGAAGAGCGTTTTCTAAAGCTGCGAGCGCAACCTCGCCTTGGTGAAAGTCAGCGCACTCTGCGCGATCTCACCGTTACAACTGTGTTCCCGAACGGCCTCTCCCGAACATTTCGCCAGGTCGTCTTCCAGCCTCTTACTGACACTGCCGCGGCCGAACTCAGGCAATACGCGTTTGGCTATGAGGCTTCTCAGCAAAGCGTGCAACTAAGAGGCGCCAAGGTGTTTCGTGCCGATGGGCGAGTGGATGAAGCCATCGAATCCGGCGAGGGTGCGGCCGACGATCCCTCTATCTCTATGTACACTTCAGGGCGCAACTTCTACGTCCAATTCCCTCGGCTCGAACCCGGAGATGTGGTGGAGTTGCGCTACCGAATTGACGATATTACTCCTCGCAACGAGTTCGCCGATTACTTTGGCGACATGGTGTATCTGCAATCGAATGAGCCGGTTCAGAACGCGGAATACGTGCTTATTACGCCCAAAAGTCGCAAGATCTACATCGATCATAATCTTAAGAACCTGCGGCGGGTGGATGCGGATGCAGGTGATCAGCACATCGCTAGGTTTTCTGCCGATGCCGTGCCGGCGTTGGTAGCCGAACCATCGATGCCCCCGGCTACTGAATCTCTCGGATACATTCACGTATCCACTTACAAGGATTGGAAGGAGCTTGGCCGGTGGTACTGGGGGCTGGTTCAGGATCAGTTCGATTTAGACGCGGAGACGAAACGGCTAGCGGAAAAGATCACCGCGGGGAAAACTACCGAACTCGATAAGGTGAAAGCCATCTACGGCTGGGTAGTCAAAAATACTCGCTATGTTGCGCTCGAATTCGGCATTTACGGCTACAAGCCGCGCCGATCGGTGCAAACTGTCAATCGCGGCTGGGGTGACTGCAAAGACAAAGCAACCGTCATTGTTTCACTCCTGAAGGCCGTGGGCATAAAATCCACGATCGTATTGGTGCGCACGCAGATGCGCGGCAATACCGCAACGCCGCTCGCAAGCCTGGCGCTTTTTGACCACGCTATCGCTTATGTTCCGAGCCTCAACCTTTTCCTGGATGGCACGGCTGAATTCACTTCAGCGCTCGAGCTCCCGCTCATGGACAGGGAAAGCCAAGGTTTATTGGTGAACGAGGGAGATGCGGTGCCGGTGACGCTCCCTACACGCCTGCCGGAAAGCGACCAGGTTAACCGTGTGGTTGAAGCAGACCTCAGAGCAAACGGCGAGGCCAAAGTGGGGATCAAGGTAACGGCTTTGGGGGCAGAAGCTTCGGGGTTCCGCCGGCGGTATCACGCCAAAGGGACGCTTGGCGAACGGCTTTTGATTGACCTAGGGCAGACTTTTCCGGGGCTCCACCTCGACATGGCGAGCCTGAAAACCAGCGATCTTGAAGACAATGAGGCCACGCCTTGGCTGGAGGCGAGCGCCACTGTTGCAGGGTTTGGCAGGCGCGAGGGCGATAGGCTAAGCGTGCGTGTGACTCCTGATCCAAGGCTCACCGCCAATTACGCAGCTCTTTCTGCTCGCAAACAGGACGTAAGAGTGCTCGGCCTTACTGGGGTCGACGACACCTTCACGGTGCAGATCCCACAGGGGTATCGGGTAGAAATAGCACCCGCAAGCGTCAGCGAAGCCTCGCGTTTTGGAAGTTATGCGATCGAAGTGAAAACTTCGGGAAGAGCGATTTCATTTCGTTCCAAGCTGTTGGTCAGCGCAACGCGCATCGCCCCTAAGGATTACGCTGCGTGGCAACGCTTTTGTGCCGCTGTCGATACCGCCTTTTCAACACGCCTAGTGCTCACTCCTTCCCGGTAAATCATGCGACAATCGGTTCCCACTTTTCGACTAGGGGCCTTGGTAGCCAAGGTGCTTGGCGGCGTTTTACTTGCAACGTCCATCTCTGCGTGCGGGGCGTCTCACAGCCAAAAGCCAGCAAGCTCTGACTTGTCACCTGTTCGGGCGGAGGCTCGGCTGAGCGTTGACACGGAGGTGGTCGGCCGCTGGTTGCTGCATGAGCTCATTTCGCCAGGTGGTTCACCGAAGTACGCGAAAGAGGCTCGCCAACGCCTGGAGGGAAAGAAAAACCTGGGCATGTATGCTTTGCTAGGCTTGGGCCTAGACGATAGCCTGCACGGGCGTGTCAAGGTCGCTGGAGATACGCTGATTCAGGCTTTCTTAGCCGCTCGGGAGTCCAATTCTGAGGTGGCGCCACTGGTCGCCTGGTTCGCATTGCGCCAAGCCGTGGAGCTGCGCAGAGATTCGCGGGATCTGTTTGAGCACCATCAAAAGGAGCTCGACGCTGCTATTCGGCACCCGAAAAACATAGGCTGGCGTGCTCGCATTCAGTTAGTATCTTGGAAGGCGGCTGAAGCGCGAGCCAATAAGGAGAAGAGTGATCGCGCTCTGGAAGCCAAGGTGCAGGGGTGCGCTGAGAATATTAGTCTCAGCGGCCCCTTTGGTACCGGCCAACGGTCGGACATTGTTCGTAAGTTCGATGCCGAACGCCTCTATCCACTGCCGGCGTTTTTCGCTCGTGAAGCTGGTGCGGCACAGCAACCGCGCGCACTCAAGACTGACACCGCCGGATGCGTGACCTTCGCAGACGAGCCAGTGAGCGACGGTGTTTTCTTTGGCGAAGCTACTGTAGTCTTGTCGCAGCCGACGCAACTCATTTTGGCGGTTGAGGGTGCCTATAAGGTTTGGGTGGATGACGTCGTGGTGCAGGATCGCGATCCTCGCAGGTGGGCGCGTTGGCCCCGCTGGGGAGTAGCTCTTCGACTTCCTTCAGGTCGGCATCGGATCTTGGCTAAGTTGCAGCGACCCTCCACGGCGCTGCGCTTGATGCAGCCAGACGGCACGCCCCTGAGCTTTGAAAGCGTGGCTAATTCGGGTGCCTCCTACGAGCTTAGAGCTCCAGAAATCCTGGCGGATCCGAACTTGCTGAGTCACTTCACAAGTGAGCAAGGCATTGTCGAACCAACGGACGACATTGTGCGTTTCCTTGCGGCAGACACCGCAAACATAGAAGGCCAGGGAGATCTCGCAACGTTGCTGTTTGAGCCACTGATTCGAGATCGCAAACAGGCTACTGGTACCTCCCTCTATTGGGCTTCTCGCTTTGTGAACAACGATCCGCTCCTCGGTGGTTCGATGGCAAGTGACGCCATAAAGCAGCTGGAACAGCTGGCCGTTGGCAAAGATGGCGGCTTGTTCGCACCTCAGCTTTCACGTGCTTTGATGGACGGCGAACAGCGCGGCGCCACTGAGGCGGTGGCGCAGCTCAAGAAGCTCACGGCAACATATCCACAAGTGTCCGCTTCATGGTCCGCCTTGCAGCGTACGTACGGCGAACTGGGTTGGACCACCGAACAGGCACGGCTGAGCAAGGAGCTGGCGGAGCGTTTTCCGGAAAACCCAGAAATGCTGATGGCTGCGGTTCAAGTCTACGAGCAAGAAGGTGATCCCAAGCGGGCCCAGGAGCTCACTGCCAGAATCGTGCATGTAGATAAGGACAACGAGATCGAGTTCACTCGTGCTCTCGAACGGCAGGATTACGGGCGAGCAATGGAAGCGCTGAGCCGGCTTGTGCGCATGCACCCCGATCGCCCCGAACTCAAAAGCCGCCTTGAGGATTTGCGGGTGCGTGCTGGTATCGTCCAGGAAACAACCGACAAACTCAAAGCTCAGGTTTTGAAAGATCCGTTGAACAGCGAAGCTCGCCTTGGTTTGGCCGACGCGAAGCTGGCCAAGGGCGACGGAACAGCGCTTACGCAAGCCGTGGTTGAAGGGACGATGGCAGGCGCAAATACGGGCCCCATCTTGGACGCGATCGATCTCATTTCGGGCAAGACGGAGCTCGAACCGTATCGGCTAGACGCGCTCGCCGTTATTCGTGATTACGAAGCTGAGAATAATCACCAACCGGGCACGGCAGCACGCGTGCTGGATTATTCGGCAGTGTGGGTTCGCTCGGATGGTTCATCGCGAATGCTGGAGCACGAGATTGTTCGGATCCAAAGTAGCGAAGCCATCCAGCAGTTTGCAGAGAGCCAGAAGCTCGACGGGTTGGTCTTGCACATGCGGGTGATCAAGAAAGACGGGCAGGTGTTTGAGCCCGAAAACGTACAAGGCAAGCCCACGGTAACGCTGCCACACCTAGAGGTGGGTGATTACGTAGAGACGGAGCACATTTCGAGTATCCCGAGTCAGGATCGCTCCGGAGATCGCTATATTGGCCCGCGTTGGTTTTTCCGCGAGGAGAA
The DNA here is from genome assembly GCA_033763455.1 of Polyangiaceae bacterium. Lineage (GTDB taxonomy): Bacteria > Myxococcota_A > Polyangia > Polyangiales > Polyangiaceae > JBBRRP01. The sequence continues at coordinate 94,721 of JANRKO010000039.1, read as the reverse complement.
TATCGCCTACGCACGCAGCGAATTTCTGGTCATCAGCCCCAAGAATCGCCCGCTCACAGTAGAAACGCGCGGCCAGGTGCCCAAGCCCGAAGTGGTGGATTTAGGGTCTGCGGTCCTTAGGCGCTGGCGAGTGGATCGAAGCCCAGCGGCGCCTAAAGAACCCTACCGTGCGAGTGTGGAGGAATTTCTTCCGAGCGTGTACGTGGGGTGGGGCGTGAAGTTGGAGCAACGCCTGTTGGAGTTGTCGCGAGATCTGGTCCCGATGACCCCGGTGGATCCCAGGATCCGCGCGCTTGCGGCAAAGATCGTGGAAAAGGTGCGGCTCAAGGCCGAACGCGCTCGTGCAGAAGCCCTGTACCGTTGGGTGCTCGATAACGTGCAACCCGGTGAGGCATCCGATGGCCGCCAGGTGATCATGACGCGCGAGGGAAATCGTTGGCGCGCCTTTATGGAGCTATGCCGCGCAGTCGACATGCAGGTGGACTTTGCACTCGTTAAAAATCGCTTAGCAGCCGAACCCCTCGGTTCGCTATCCCAAGCTGCGGAGTTCTCAGATCCCGCCCTCCGCATACAGCTTGCGGACGGGGAACAGTGGTTGTGGATGAATAGCAAATACGCAAAGTTTGGTTTTCTGCCCGAAGAAAATCGGGGCATGCCGGCGTACCTCCTGAGCCCGGAAGGGCCACGGCGAGCGTTCACGCCCGAAGGTGCGTTGTCAGACGGCGTCACCTACGCAGGCCGGGGAAGCGTGAATGCGGATGGCTCGGCGCTGTTAGAACTCCGAATTACGTACGAAGGCGCCAATGCCATAGGCTTGCGCACAGCCGTTGCCGGAATCCCAGAAGTACGCTTGCAGTCCACTCTAGAGTCTGAGCTTTTCGGTCAGTTGATTGAAGGGGCGAGGTTGAAAGCTGTTAAGATCCTAAATTCGACCGACTTTAATCTGCCTCTGGTGTTTGTCGCAACGCTTGAGGTCCCGCACTTCGCCAATACCGAGGGAAACACGTTCAGCGTATCGCCGCCGTTTGCCTCACAGCTCACCAGCTACGCCAGCCTGCCATCCCGGCAGACGCCACTTGTGATGCAAGAAAGCGTGGTGCAGGCGGTAGATCTAGAGCTCACACTTCCAGCGAACAGTCGGCACGTGCAGGTTTCCCCGGCGCGCGCCTTGCGCGATGGCCCCCGCGAAATCACCATTTCCGATACATTCAACGGCAAGGCACTGCATCTTTCCCGCAAGGTGAAAGCTCGTGCCGCGCGCGTAACGCCAGCCGAATATGGCAGCTTTCAGAGGTTCGCACGCCAGGGGGAGGCACTCTTATCGGCGAACATTCGCTTTGAGGTGGGGCGGTAAACACTTCGCCTGTGATTGATTCGGTTAGCGGCATTGGGGCGCACGCAACGGGTAAGGCAGTTGAGCCAGGAAGGTCTACGCGGCTCCCTCAGGTGAGGGAAGGAGCAACCCTAACGTAGATTTTGTAGAAGGCGCTCCATCGCATCAACGCCCAGGTGCACGTCGAAGTCTCGACTGCGTGCGACTGCCGCTGGGTTCCTGGGTGGCGCAGCGAGCTGTTGGAGAACGGCCTCTGAAAGCGCGTACACATTTTCAGGGGGTACCAAGAGCCCGTGGGTAGGATCCAGGATGATCTCCCTTGGACCAGTGGGACAATCAGCCGCGACTACCTGGCTGCCACAAGCCATTGCCTGAAGAAGGACGTTCGGAAATCCTTCGCTTCTCGAACTCAGCACGAATACCTGCGCGCGAGCGAAGTAGTGGAACGGATTTTTGACGAAGCCGAGGAGGCTTACGTTTTGCGCAATTCCCAGCTCTTCTGACAGCCGGATGAGCGCCGCTCGCTCACTTCCTTCGCCTAAGATTGCTAGATGCACTGGGCGCTTCTTCAGCACCATCGCAAGGGCCCGAAGCAAGATGTCGAAACCTTTGGTCGGATCGAGCCGCCCGCAGGCGACGATAACTGGAGTGTGCTGAGGAAAGGGCCAGGGCCCTGCTTCTGTCGACATTTGGATTATTGTGTCGACGGCGATCGGATTAGGAATCACGTGGATCTTGGCCGCGGATTTGAGTGGGAGCACTTCAGTGAGCTGCTTGGCGACCTCCTGGCAGGGCGCAATGATGGCATCCGCCATCGGATACGAAAGTTGGCGCGCCACTGGCGTCAGGGCTTCGCGCCAGCTGAACGACGGAGCTCGGGGCGACGCAGCTTCGCGCATTATCAGCTTGGAACGGGGGCTTCCGAGCTGTGCCGCGGCACCAGCAACCAGGTTGGCCGTGACCATGGTTGTCAAGATAACGTCGGGTCGCGTCGAGCGATAATGAGCGGCGAGCTTTAGCGGGAGAAGGCTGAGGCGCGCTGCAGGCAGCCTAACGAGCGCCACCGAAGCGTGAAGCTCTTCAACATATTTCGATTCTGGCCCGCTTACCACCAGTTCCACGTTCGCGCCCCGCGCCGCTAGCCCACTTGCAAACGTAACCCACACGCGCTCTGCACCTCCATCAGAAAGTGCAGGCAAGAAGAATGAAAGCTTCTGCCAGCGCGCGGAGAATCGGCGAGATGCCATAGGTGCTGCCAATTCGCTCTCAATCAAAAGACGAGGGCATGAGCATTCGACTTCACGGCGCTCAACGGCGGCTTGATACGCATGGCTTCAGACCCTAATCGTGAGGCTGCGCCGACGCAAGATCGGGCTTAACTTGCGAGGGCGTCCAGCGATTGGACTACCAGCTCTACTTGATGCCGATAGGTGTAAGCACCCATAACGTGTGCATATGCCTGACAGGCAATTTGGCAGCTAACAGCACGCTCGGTGATGCCAGCGCCGTACACTTCGGCTCCGGTCAGGCAATACGTCCGCTTCCTCCGTGCCAACGATATCTTTGGCGCCCAAGTGCCTAGAATCACCAAGTGGTTCGAAGCACACCGCTTCGGAGTGGACGCGTCGAACGGGGCTAGGCTATGTGCGAATCACCATGCAACCGTTACCAGTAGATCTCCGGGCACTTCAGGCGGTGGTGAAGGGTCTCTCCACCCATGTACCGCGCCCTCGAAAGAGCGGCGGAAGCACCGCACAACCGCGCTATTGCTACGCCGTCTGGGGGCGGCACCTAAGCGCCTTGCGCGAAATGGGCTGCACGCTGGCTAACGCTAAGGTGCTTGAGCTGGGGCCCGGCAATTCGCTCGGAAGCAGCGTGTGCGCTCTTCTCACCTTGGCACGGGAGGCCCACGGGCTGGATCTCTATCCAGTTGGGCATCATGGCAGCGAAATCGCGATGCTTGGCGAGCTATCTGCAATGTTTGAGCGAAAGGAGGCTTTACCCGGCCGTGAGGAATTTCCAAACCTACGACCCCACTTGGAAGATCTCACGTTGCCCGAACACGAGCCCACCCGCCGCGTGGAACCAGTCGAACTGGAGCGCAGGCTTCGGTACCATGTGGGTAAAATTCAAGATTTCGACGGTGATAACAATTTCGATCTGATCTTCTCCCAGGCCACACTCCAACATATTGAAGACCTCGAGGGGTACTTCCAGGCATTTCATCGGTTGTTAACTAAAGGCGGGTGGATGTCACACCAGGTGGACTTCTCGAGCCTCGAAACAGCCACGCGCTGGAATGGCCACTGGTTCTACCCAGCTCCCCTCTGGCGCGTCATGCGTGGGAAATATTGCCTCACGAACCGCCGGCCCCTCTCCTATTACGTTGCCCTGGCAGAAAGATCTGGCTTCCGTCTAGCAGGGATGCTGCCCAACTTGGACCGTACAGGCTACCCCTACCAAGCGCGCCGCGGCTGGTGCCTGAACTTCACACAGGCCGACTTCGAAACACGCGGAGCGATGCTTGTTTGGCAGAAAGAATGAGTGGCTATGTCGATCGGTGAGCCGGCACCGAGGTAAGACTGGCCTTAACTTGAGAGGGCGTCGAGCGCCTGGACCATGTGTTGCACTCGGTGCCGATACGTGTGCGCCCCCATGACGTGTGCATATGCCTGGCTGGCAACCTGACGGCGAACGCCCAGATCTCGGAATTGGCGCACGGCCTCATCCACATTCCCCAGGTCCCGATCAATGGCAATGTAGTGCTGGCCTGCGGTCAGGATACCGTTGTACCTCCCCTCTAACAGCAGCTGACACGCCATTGCGCCGATCGGTTCGAAGTGGCGCGAGGAGATGGCCTTGCCACTTCGATACTCTATTTGGCCGCTGAAACACTCAGCTACCACCTCTTGAAGCGTGGCCTCAGGAAACCTCTCACAATAAGCTTTGGCTGAGCGCATGAGCGCGCCTTCTTGATCCAGGTAATAGGTGCCCGCTTCCGCGCCCAGGATGCCGCAAGTGTGCTGCAGAAAGTGAAGCCAGCCTGCACGATCTTGCGTGGTGGCGCTGATGCTCGTCGTCAGGCCGAGACGCGTCCCGTGCTCTTCAAAGTAGCTCAATAGGCGGTTCCGCTCCGTGTCCCCAATGAATAGCGGATAACGCGATCCAATGAAGCCAACATCAATGGTGCGGTTTTCCTTCGGCGGAGGGTTGTACATCTCGGGATTGAGTGCGTGCGGCATCGCAATGACCGTGGAAGCTGAGCAACGGGCGTACAACCACTGGGCCACATCTAGCGGCAGTTGGGAGCCCACTAGGTTGACCCCGGCTGATCGCAAGAAGGCAAATTTACCTGACATTTGGTCATATTCGTTGCCAACGAACGCAAACATCGGACCGCGGCGCGCCTGAAACAAGGGTGCTAGGCGCTGAAGGAGGGCTACGAAATCCCCGAAAGCGGAATGCAGAACGATCACGCAATCGTATTTTCGAATGGCTTTCAGTGCGGGGAGGGATCGAGTGAGATCGCTAACGTTGATCAGATGACAATCGAGCTCAGGCGCGGCCAGAATCGCATCGCGCCAATCTAACACATAGCCAAGCCTAGCGTATTCCGGCGCCAACACCTTCCTGGCGAACCAGGTGCTCCGCAAGCGCGCGGGAACACGTTCGTAGGTTAACCCCAAAAGCCCTCCGAACACTGTGTCCCCAACTACGCGTCGCCAGCCCGGTCCGTCCGCGGATAGCACGAGGGCCCGGAGGGCCCCGCTGAGCTTTTTGGGCATTCCGCTATCCCGAGGTGGCCATATGAGCCGAATGCCGTTGAATGCAGGCTTCAATCCGTTCGAGGTTGCTCTGAGTCCACTCGATGGTCGCTTTCAGCCCTGCCTCGAGCCCAACCTCTGCTGAAAACCCTAACGTTTTCTGCGCTTGCTCGGTGCTCCCGAAGCGTTTGCCCGAACGGTCCCAGTCGCGCTTCGGCGCGCCGATAATCTCACAATGGCTACCGGCTAGGCGCTGGATGGTTTCGGCCAGCGTCAAGATCGTCGTCTCCACGCCACTTGCCAGATTAAACACCGCTCCTGGTTCCGAGGTGCTCCCGCCGAGCAATAAGCCTCGAACGATATCATCCACAAAGATGAAGTCACGGCTTGTTTGGCCGCCGTTGTCCACCGTGATGGGCATGCCTTTGAGTGCGCGGTACACAAAGCTGGGCGTTACGTTGCGCCAGACGGTGGCAGGAGTGCCGCGCCACTTGCCGGCCCCGAGCACCTCACCGGGGCCGTAGACGTTCTGAAAGCGCGCTTTCACAACAGGCAAGCCGTGGCGAGCGTGATAGTAATTGGCGTACATTTCGCCCACTACTTTCGAGATCTGGTACGGGCTGTCGTAGTAGAGCGAGATCGGAGCATCTTCGGTAGTTGCCGTGGCATGCTCGTACGTCTTTTCGGCGACCGTGCAGCCGGCGGAAGCGTAAACAATCTTCCGGATCCCGCGGCTGTGCTTCAGAAAATCGAAAAGCTTTAGTGTGGTGAGGGTGTTGTTGTCGTGGTCGGCGATGGGATCAGCAATTGAGCTCTGGTTCCCGTGGTAGGTGGCCAGGTGAAACACGTAATCCCAAATGGATCCGATACTCTCAAGCAAGCTCGAATCTGCGATCGAACCCTCGACAACCCGAAGCGCGGTGGCCTCGGGCAGGTTGCTCCGCTCAGAGGAAAGGAAGTTGTCTACCACGACGACCTCTTTCGCGCCGAGCCCGAGCACCTTTCGTACAAGGTTGGACCCTACGAAGCCCGCGCCCCCCACCACGAGCACGCGGCTGCCCGAATAAACAGATAAGCTCACTTCTTCGAATCCTCGTGCATGCGGAGATGTGTGTAAGATTGAGTGATGCCGAATTTGCGATAATATTCGATCGCTCTTTTTACGCCTTCGGTCAGAGGCGTCGAGGCTTTCCAGCCAAAATCGGCGTTGGTTTTCGATGGATCGAGGAGGATGGTGAAGGCGTCGTCTGCCCCGCGCGGGCGCACCTCAACGGGGGCATCGAGCTTGATGTCCAACGCCGTCAGCGTGGCGTCGAACAGTTCCTTGATCGAAAAATCCGAACCAGAGCTGATGTGGTAGTGGCCCTTCTTGCCTTGGCCATTCAGGGCTCTGATGGCTACCTCCACCACATCGTCGACGAAGATAAAATCACGTCGCGTATCCATCACAAAGCAGGCCTTCCCCGCGGTAAGGCGCTGGTAGAAGGTTGGCAAAGGGCCACTCAAGTTGCGTGGGCCGTAGGCATTAGCGAGGCGAAACGAAAGGAAATCGAGGCCAGAAAGCTCGATGTACTCTTCGCCAGCCGTCTTGCTGAAAGCGTAGCTGGAGCCCTCGGCGTGGCGCGGATAAGTGATGGTGATGGGCTGCTCTTTGGGGTGGAGGCCGTAGCACAACGCCGTTTGGAAATAGATGAAGCGCTGAACCTTGTGCGCCAAGGCGGCTTTGGCCAGATTGATAGTTCCCACCACGTTGGTCATCGCATCTTCGTACCAGTCGTCAGGATCTTTGTAGCCAGCCGCAGCATGCACTACCTGGTCTGGTTGGAAGTCGGCGAACATCTTGTTCACAAGATCGCGATCAGCAATGGTACCTTCGATAACCTTCAGCTTTGCGTGCGGGGCCAAATTATCCCGACGGCCCGTCGAAAAATTGTCGATGACCACCACTTCCGAGCCCGCTTGAAGCAGGCGCTCGACGATGTGCGACCCAATAAACCCCGAACCCCCAGTTACGATAACTTTCACGATAATTCTCCTTTGGTTAGAAGTTCCTTAAAACGCCAGTGCTGATCATGGAAGCGCTGCTGCCAGAGTTCGAGGCATAAAAATCCCCAGATCTTTCGTCCGTAGCGCGGCTCGCTGGTAATCTTTGCGGCTACCTTTTTGTTATCGATGACAGCCCGATGCTGGGCCGCCTTCGACTGGAAGATATCTCTCACGAACCCGTTGAGCTCACCTGCGAGCCACTCCGAGAGCGGGACGGGGAAGCCCATTTTATCCTTTCGCTCAAGCACCGAGGTTGGAAGCTCTTTGGCAGCTACCTGCCGCAAAACTTGCTTCATGGCGCCATTTTTGAACTTCACGTCAGCCGGGATCGTCGCCGCGAATTCGATAAGTGGGTGATCCAAGAGCGGCACTCGTGATTCGAGGCCATGTGCCATGCTGACGCGATCCTCAACTTGTAGCAGCGCCGGCAAGAGGGTCTTGAAATCGAAATGAGTCATCAAATCGAAATAGGACTCCTTCTTGACGTTGTTGCTGTGGAATACGGACTGGAAGCTTTCAAACGCAGAGTATGGGGGCAAATCGGCTGTGCGCACCTCGTCCCCCAGGTCCGTAGCGCGATTGATCAGTTGGAAGTAACGCTGATCCATCGGTTCGAAGAGGCCCTTCTGAAAGAAAGACTGGATCATGGGCTTGTAACCTTTGAGTGTTACAAGATTGGGAATGATGGATTCGTAGGTCACCACGAAGTTGCCTTCGCGCAGGTTGCCGTCAATCGCACCTTTGATGCATTGTTCGAAATACGCGATCAAATAGCGAGCGTAGCCGCCAAAAATTTCGTCACCGCCTTGGCCTCCGAGCAGCACCTTCCGCTGTTGGCTCGCGAGGCGAGACACCTCAAATTGAGGGAAGGAGCCGGGGCCGGCAACCGGATAATCTAGGTGGTAGATGACATCCGAGATGTCACGCGTGAAATCGGAGAGCTTGATTTCAACGTCGAAGAGCTCAAAGCCACGGTTCTTGGCCACATCCCGGGCGTACGGCGATTCGTCGTAGCCAGGTTCACCGAAGCGGCCTGTGAAGCCCAGGAACGTGCCGGATGGCTCCACCGATGCCAGGCTCGCAACCAAACTTGAGTCGATGCCGCCACTCACGTAGGCGCCCACGGGCACATCGCTCCTCATGTGCATCGAAACAGAATCCCTGAGAAGCTCGGAGACGCGTTCAACAAAGTACTTAGGCGTATGGTCGAAATCGACTTCGTATTGAACTTCCCAATATCGGCGGCTGGTTACGCTTCCGGCGCGGATAGCGAGCTCGTGCGCAGGCAGAAGCTCCCTAATCCCTGAAAAGAGCGTCTTTCCCGAAAGACAGAATTGAAACGCCAGATAGTCCTGGAGCGCTTCGAGATCCGTTTCGAGCGAATCCAAGAAGGGAAGCAAGGCCTTGGCTTCGGAGGCGAAATAAAAAATGCCGTTAACAATCGTGTAATAGAGGGGCTTGATGCCAAATCGATCACGCACGCAATAAAGCGTGGCGCTCTGCTCGTCCCAGTAGGCGAACGCGAACATTCCACGAAGATGGCCGAGCGCATCCTGGCCAAAGGCCTGTAGTGCAGCCAAAATGGCTTCGGTATCCGACTGTGTTTTGAAGCTGAAGCCTGAGGCGAGCTCGGCTCGAAGTTCGCGGTAGTTGTAGACTTCCCCGTTGTACGTGATGGCGCTGCCACTTGGGGCGAGCATGGGTTGAGCACCGCCGGCGACATCAATGATGCTTAGGCGCCGATGCGCAAAGCCAAGATGGCCTCTTGGGTGCTGCCAAGTTCCCGAGCCGTCGGGACCACGATGCACTAAGAGGTGATTCATCACGCGCAGTTTCCGGTCTAAATCCGGAATGGGCGCTCCATTTAGGCTCAACATGCCAGCGATGCCGCACATCTAGGTTACCCCTTTGACGATCGGTGCTGAACTCATGCGAGCTCCCCGGCTGCCAAAAGATGCCGTACGGTAGCTTGGGTTGCCGCCCCGCGTTCAAAATTGCTCGCGTGACGCGGCCTGTTTGGTTCGAGCTTCAAGGCTGCATGCACGATCGCCTCCTCGTTCGCTCCTGTAAGCACATTCCAGCCGCCTTCCAGCGTTTCCACCCATTCTGTCTGCTCACGCAGCGTGACGCAGCGAGCCCCAAGCCAGTGGGCTTCCTTCTGAACACCGCCGGAGTCCGTAAGCACCAACCGTGCGTCGGCGAGAAGCGCGAGCATGTCAAGGTACCCTACGGGTTCGACCACTCGGACGCGATCGAACGTGACGCCAAGGCGTGAGGCCAGGCTCTTAGTGCGCGGATGCAGCGGCAGAATTACAGGGAGCTCCTTCGCGATGCGTTCAAGAGCTCGCACGATCTGCAAAAAATTCGAGGTGTCATCGGTGTTCTCCGCACGATGCACAGTGGCTAGGGCGTACCCTTGGGGTGCGACGCCCAGGTGCTTCAAAATAGGTGAATCTTGTCGCGCCCTCTCGGCGTGTTCCATCACGGAGTCGTACATCACGTCCCCCACCAAAAAGACCCCTTTTGAAATCCCCTCTCGCTGCAAATTCGCAACGGCCGTTTCCGTTGGGCACAACAGCACGCTCGATACATGGTCCGTGAGGACGCGATTGACTTCCTCAGGCATTTTTCGGTTAAAGCTGCGCAGCCCAGCTTCCACATGAACCACCGGAATGTGCAGCTTTGCTGCGGCCAGGGCGCCAGCCAGCGTTGAGTTGGTGTCACCGTAAACGAGCAACGCATCTGGCTTTTCGCGCTCTAAGAGCGGCTCCAGCCGAAGCAGTATCTCTGCGGTTTGGCGGCCATGCGGAGCGGAGCCGACGCCCAGGTGTTCGGCGGGCGCAGGGATCCCGAGTTCCGCAAAAAACGCGGCGCTCATGTTGTGGTCGTAGTGTTGCCCCGTGTGCACGATCTTCTCTTCCGCCACGCGCCCGAGGGCAGCGCTCACGGCCGCACACTTGATAAATTGTGGGCGGGCACCCACTACCGTGACGATTCGAACCACTTCCGCCTAGCCGATTCCCGGCGATCTTGAGAGAAGAAAAATGAGGAAGCGGGTTATAGAAACCGCCCCAGCAGCGGTCAAGGATGGCCTCGCCAACATCCAAGAAACGGTCTATGCCGGCAGATAGTCATGGGAAATCAGCAGAACATTGCCGTCGTTGGCTCGGGCTACTGGGGCAAGAACCTAGTGCGGAACTTCGCCGCCCTTGGCAGCCTCCGCACAGTGGTGGAGCCTTCGGAGAGCGGTCAGGCTCAAGCCCGTCAGATTGCGCCTGATGCCAAGATCGTGAATAGCCTCTCGGAAGCGCTTGAGGATGCTGCGATTCGTGGTGTTGTTATTGCGACACCCGCGGTGACCCACGCCGCGCTCTCTGAGCAGGCGCTGCTCGCGGGTCGCGACGTGATGTGCGAGAAGCCCCTTGCTCTTAGTTATCGCGATGCTGCCCGAGTAGCCGAGATCGCCAAGGTGCGCGGCGCGATCCTCATGGTGGGGCACATTCTAGAGTACCACCCCGCATTTGGAGCGCTCAGGTCACTGATAGCTAACGGTGACCTCGGAGAGCTTCGCTATATTTACTCCAATCGAACGAACCTCGGCAAAGTGCGGCGAGAAGAGAACATCTTGTGGTCGTTCGCCCCCCACGATATCGCTGTCATACTTCGCCTGGTGGGTTCGATGCCTTTTCAGGTAATGGCTTCGGGTGGCGCTTACCTTCAGCCTAATGTTGCCGATGTCACTGTGACGCAGCTTAAGTTCGACAGTGGCGTGGCGGGGCACATCTTTGTGTCTTGGTTGAATCCATTCAAAGAGCAGAAGCTCGTTGTTGTCGGCTCCAAGAAAATGGCCGTTTTCGACGATGTGAGGCGGGAGTTGGTGGTGTACGATCAGCGCGTGGACGTGGGCCAAGGTGAGCCCGTGCCCATCAAAGGTGAGGGAACGCTTGTCGCTTACCCCGCGGATGAGCCGTTGCGTCTTGAATGTCAGGCGTTTGTGGATGCAATCCGCACTCGCGAGCAACCCCTGACGGACGCCTCTAGCGGTTTGCGTGTGTTGCGCGTGCTGCAGGCCGCGCAACGAAGCTTGATGACAGGTGGCCAACCCGTTCAAATGCCGCTCGAGCCTTAAGAGGAGCCTGAGGAAAGCACATGAGCAAGCCGCCCTTCGTCCATGAGTCCGCCTACGTCGACCAACCTTGTGAGATCGGGGATGGCACCAAGATTTGGCACTTCTGCCACGTGATGAGCGAGAGCCGCCTCGGCCAAAATTGTATCCTCGGCCAGAACGTATTTATCGCAAACGGTGTCGTGGTGGGCAACAACGTGAAGATCCAGAACAACGTCTCCTTGTACACGGGCACCGTGGTTGAGGATGACGTATTTTTGGGGCCCTCTTCTGTGTTTACGAATGTGTCCAACCCGCGCTCCCAAGTGCTCCGCCATTCACTGTACGAAACGACTTTGATTCGCCGGGGTGCCACTATCTGCGCGAATGCCACCATCGTGTGCGGCACCACGATCGGGCGCTACGCGTTCATCGCCGCAGGAGCTGTGGTCACCAAAGATGTGCCGGATTACGGCTTTGTACGCGGAGTGCCAGCCCGTCTGGTGGGTTACATGAGCCGCCACGCGCAGCCACTCAAGAACCCCGACGCGAACGGCGTCATGGTCTGTTCGGAGAGTGGCTTGCGCTATCAGAAAACGGCGGAAGGCCTTCGCTGCCTGGACCTATCAGAAGATGAGCCTCTCCCGGCCGAGCTTGCCATAGGTAAGGTGCCCTACACGCGCACCGCTAAAAGGAGCCAATAACGTGACTGTTCCCTTGCTTGATCTACGACGTGGTGGCGCCGAATTGGACGCCGAATTGATCTCGGCCTTCGAGGGGGTGCTGAAGAGTGGCCACTATATTCTCGGTCCCGAAGTGGAGGCGCTTGAACGTGAGTGCGCGGAGTACTCGCAGTGTCGCTTTGGTATTGGGGTTTCTTCGGGCACCGACGCGCTCCTTGCCGCGCTGATGGCTATCGATCTTCAGCCGGGGGACGAGGTGATTTGCCCCACGTACACGTTCTTTGCCACCGCAGGTAGCATCTGGCGCACCGGTGCACGGCCCGTGTTTGTGGATTCCGTGCCCGATAGTCTCAACCTGGATCCGAAAGACGTCGAAAAGAAAATCACCCCGCGCACCAAGGCCATTGTGGCGGTACACTTGTTCGGCCAGTGCGCGGATATGGAGCCGGTGCTCGCGATTGCGCGCCGCCACGGCCTCAAGGTGATCGAAGACGCCGCCCAAGCCATCGGAGCCGAATATCAGGGGCGCCGTGCTGGGAGCCTGGGCGATGTCGGGTGCTTTTCGTTCTTTCCCTCAAAAAATCTGGGTGGTTTCGGCGATGGCGGCATGATCACCACCAACGATGAAGCTCTCAACGAACGGTTGCGAGTGTTGCGAGCCCACGGTTCGAAGCCCAAATATTACCACTCGCTGGTGGGTGGGAATTTCCGGCTCGATGCGGTTCAGGCGGCGCTGATTCGAGTGAAGCTGCGGCGGCTCGATGGCTACACCCAAGCGCGACAGAAGAATGCAGCCCGCTACGACGAGCTCTTCCTTGCGTCGAGTCAGGCGAACAAGTGGTCTGCTGGGGCCGCGAGCACGCGTCTATTCACACTCCCATCGGCTCTGCAAACGCGCCATGTATTCAATCAGTACATCGTGACGGTGGCGGGCGGTCAACGCGATGCTCTGCGCAAGCACCTTCAAGCCGAGGGGATCGGAACTGAGGTCTACTATCCAGTACCCATGCACCTTCAGGCGTGCTTCTCGAGCCTAGGGCATAAAGTTGGAGATTTTCCCGTCGCGGAAGCCGCGGCACAAGATACGGTGGCCATACCGATTTTTCCGGAACTGACCGGCGAAGAGGTTGAGTCTGTTGTCCGTTCGATGCTCGCTTTTGCGGCCTCCAGATAGTCATTTCGGGCTATTCGCGGAGGCGGCGCGGAGGCGTCTATTCGCGGACGCGACTGTTGAGTTCGTAGCCTGTAACGCTCTCCACACGTTGGGCCGCAAAATCAAAGAAGGTGATGCGCCCGTCGGGATGACGCTGGCCAACCCACGCCTTTCCCGCACCGGGCACGGCTCCCAGAGAGAAGGGAGGGCTTCCGAGCGCCAAGCGCGTTACGATAAAATCCGTGAGGCCCACGCGTTCTACGGTGTGCACGTCCGGCTGCCCCGCGCGGGCATCGGGGCCGTTAACCAGTACGAACAATGATTTTCCGTCTGGCATGACGCTCATGGGCCCAACCTCGGCGGCTGTGGTTTGCAACTTGGAGAACCCATTGTTGTTAAGAGCGATGAGGCTGTAGCCATACGAACGATCGATCACAACCTCGGGATCAATTCCCGTGTTGCTGGGATCACCTGGGGCTTTTTCGTGCACCACGATAGCTGTGGAATTGTCTGCGGTGATCACAACCGAGCGGACCATCTTGCGTATGTCCCGAGCCTCCCAGGTGAAGGTCTTGAGATTCAGACGCGTGAGCCGCTCCACGGTTGCCTGGGCCGTGGTGTAGAGGAGCGCCTGCTCCGCGTTAGGGGTTAGGGTTACCGAACCGATAGCTTCCCCTTCGATGATCTCAACATGGGCCTGTTCGGGGTCGTTGAAAGCCGCGGGCAGTGGAAGCGACACGACGGCCGATGCGTTGCGCACCACTGCCACCGCAAGCTCTCCGTTCTCGGCGAGATCCACGTCTGTTACCTCAGCCACAAAGGGTGGCACGGAGGAGGCGCCTCCAGCGCCCCCTTCGTTCGGCGGCGGTGCCCCAGCGCTCGGTGTCCCACCCGAGGCACCCGCCGTGCCTGCCATGCCAGGGGCGCCTGCGTTTGCCTGGCCAGCGGCACCGGCCTCGGACACTTGGAGGGCCGTGTTGCTGGCGGAGGCCTTTGCGACGACTGGGCTAAGATCGAGCGTCTGAACGCCACCGGTTACCAGGTCGAGCAAGTATACGAGGCTGGAGCCTGGGCTGCGACCAAGTGCGTACTTGCCATCTGGGGTAACCGAGACATCCAACGTCTTGGCAGCTATCTTCGGTACAAGCGCCAAAGTACGTGCGATTCCCGCTTCGGCACTCGATGCGAGTTCGATGATAGAGACACCATCTTCGGTAACCACGAAGGCATGCGTGGAGCTGCTGTCGAAAAACACGCGGCTCGGGCGGAATCCTACGGAGACCGTAACCGCAGTATCCGGTACCAATGCGCCGTCCCCCACCGTGATGATGTTGACGTCTTGGAAGCTGCCGGTGCTGCCCAAGCTAGACTTTTGCGAATCAAAAAAAGAAACGGCATGTTTTCCGTCGGGGGCCACGCGGATCGAGTTAGATCCGGCGGTTAAGGCAACACGTGTTACGCGCGACGCGCCGGTTAAATCGGTACGCAAGATGCTTGCGTCGCTAGAGGCTATGTTCAGAACGATGGCTACATCTTTACCATTGAGCGTTTCTAGGTAGGTGGGGTGGTCCCCCGCTTCAACACTGTGGATAGCCAGAGAGCGCGCGTCGATCACCGAGACGCGATTGGTGTCCGGATTGGCCACGTAACAAAAGTGTTCACCCGCGTGAGGCTGCTCAAACTCAAGCGGCGCTTCGATCTCTGGCGGGGGCGGGTTGGGCGTTTGCGGGGAGGGGGGCAGCCCTGAGTCGGTTGCAGGATCCCCGCCAGCGTTGGGACCTTTACCCGCTAACGCGGACCCGCCTGCGCTGCTCAACGACGTTGAGCAGCTGGTGCTTGAGAGCAGCCACGCCAAAGCGGCAAAAGTGTTGCTCCAGCTTGAACGGCGGCAAGGCGGCATGCTTATTTTCCTAAGTCCGTAAGTGGAACCGAAGAGTACGTCCCCGCGTCTGGTGGGTGCCAGGCCTCAGCGAGGTTATTGCGCTACATTTGAGCGAATTCGGGATAACCCTCGGGTGCGGCGCGGGCCTTTTCGTGCTGGGGCGCTCACGTCGCCGACCTTGTGTGCAGACGTGGGTTCTTGGCCCAGAGATTTCCTGCAAAAATCCGTCGTTGTTCTTCTTTTGGGTCAGGCCTTGCCCCGGCCCTAAAGTGTGACGCAACTTGGAGCTGGTGAGAAAGTGACCCAAGATATGCGAAGCGGCAAGTGCGCCCTCTGCGGCCACGATGAAGTGTGGCAGGCGCCGATCAAGTTCAGCGTGGTAGAGCCCGGCCAGAACACGTCAGCTTCCGATAATGCAGGCCTGCTTACCACGTTGGTGTGTGCCAAGTGCGGCCACTTGCAGTGGTTTATGGAGAACGTGGCTTCTTGGAGATCTACGATGCTCGAAACGGGGCAAGCCCCAAAGCCCAAGGAGGCGAGGCGCTCGACGCCGTCTGCCCCTAAGGCCTCGAAAGCTTCCCCCCCAAAAAACGTAGCGCCTGCGCGGCGATCACCAACCGCGCCCGAGGCGGATACAGTTCCTGCCGATACGCAGCCTCCGCTAAGCGCTTCCGCGATAGAAACAGATCCTGCACCAGCTCCGAGCACGCCTAAAGGGCCAGCGTCCCAGGCCTTGGCCGTTCCAGCGGTTCGCCCAACGCTCGAAGAAAGCGGTTTGTTTGACGTGCTCCTGTTATCGGCGGAGGACGTAGAGAGTGAAGTTGCGCACACGTTAGAATCTTTGGGCCTCGCGAGCTCCAAGGCCTACGCGCTTGCATTTGCAACGCCTACTGTGGTCGCAGAAGCCATCCCACAACTGCAAGCTGAACGTTTTCGGATCGCTCTTCTGGCGAGCGGGGCTGTAGCGAAAATTGAACTTGTAGAATCCAACGTGAGTGTGTCCGAAGTGCCTGCGGCGGAGGTTCGCGCAGCCGAAGTGCCTGCGGCGGAGGTTCGCGCAGCCGAAGTACCCGCGGCGGAGGTCCTCGCAACCGAAGTACCCGCGGCGGAGGTTCGCGCAGCCGAAGTACCCGCGGCCGAGGCCCCCGTTGGCGGAGATGCTGTGAATGGCAAGCCGTCGCGAAGCCAGGTGAGCCAACCGCCACCAAGCGTCCCGGTCTGCCGAGGCTGTGGCAAGCCTGTGGCGCACCACCAAATCATGATCACGCAAAAAGGCCAGATGTGTGCGGACTGTTATCGAGAGTTGGAGGCTCTGGGAGGGCAAGGCGCCTGAAATCGCTTGCCGTCTTCGATGCGAATTGCGGTTAAACACTCTCCCCACACGCACGCAGTATCCGTAGCAATCGCATTGGGCACGTGTGTTTCCCCGAGGAGGTGGGCCCAATGCCCGAAAAAGATGCGGTTATCGGCTGTTTTTCTTTGGGTGTGTGAGAACCACGGCAGGTAACCCACCGGTGTCTCGCTGAGCGGCCCCTTGCTCTTCAGATCAAGCGTCCCATCCGTCCTGCAGAATCGCATGCGCGTGAGCACGTTGGTGATAACCCGTAAGCGCGAGTTGCCGCGTAGCGAATCGTCAAAACGTGCCGGTTCATTGCCGTACATGTCCCGGAGGAAGCTCTCTGGGGATGAACTTTGTAGGGCAGCTTCTACCTCGCGAGCACGGAGCCCTGCGGTATGAATATCCCAATCGGGAAGCACACCTGCATGCACCATCGAGTAACCCAAGCTTTCATCCGTGTGAAAAAGCGCACAGTGCCGCAGCCAATCGAAGTGTTCGTGGGCATCTGGTGCAGCCAAGAGGGCGCCGAGTGTGTCAGTGGCTTTAGCTTTGGTAGTTCGGTAAAACACTGCCAAGGCGTGGAGGTCGTGGTTGCCGAGGGTTACCGTGCAGGCTTTGGCAATACTGCGCAACAGCTTCATCACTTCCAGGGAGTGGGGCCCCCGGTTCACTAAGTCGCCCACTAACCAGAGGCGATCCACCGTTTCGTCGAAGCCTACCTGAGTGAGCAGGCGCGCCAAAGGATCGTAACAACCCTGCACGTCACCTATCACGAAGGTTGCCATCGCTTAGAGCTCGTACATTAAGAAATCAGCCTTGAGTGCGCCGTTTCTTACCGGTTTTACCACGGATGGCCGACCACCCACAGCGCGTTCGAACTCGCCATCATTGGCGACAATCACGCCCACCCGCCAGCCGGGAAAACCGCGGCACCAGCGCGCGAAGTCGTGGTAGAGCTGGGGCAGGTTGGTTCCCATGCGGTGCCCGTAGGGAGGGTTAGTGAGGATAACGCCGCGGCTTGGGTTGCCCCCTTTGGCAGCGATTTGGGCGAAGATATCTTCAGCCCGCCAATCGCGAAAATCACCCGCGTGGATCTCGATGGAGCGTGCTTCGCCAGCGGTATCCGCATTTTTACGCAGCACTTCGCACATGTTCGGCAAGATCTCGCTGCAGAATATCAGCGGCTTGGTGTCCTCAAACAGGGGCTCTGCACGTGATGCAAAGTGTTCCGCAAATTCAGGCAAGCGCGCGGCTGAAGGCGTGCGCCCGGATTGCCAATTGTAGCGACCTTGAGCCATGCAGGCGGCTTCAATCGCGATGGTTCCAGAGCCCGCCATCGGATCCACTAGTGCCTCGGTGCGTGCATCGTGACGTGTCATCATCACCAGCTGGGCCGCAACATCTTCACGCAAGGGCGCCTCACCCGACTCCACGCGGTAGCCACGTTGATTCATCGGGCGGCCAGCTAGATCCAGCGAGATAAGCACCCGATCTGGGGCGGGCATGCGCACGGAAAAAACCAAATCTGGGTGATCTGGATCGACGGTGAGCGTTAGGTTGCGCGTGGCAGCCCCTGCAATCAGGGCGTTTTTCACCGTCCCAACCACCTGGCGCTCCCCGGCCGCGAAATCATCCACACCGTACGCTTGCACGCTGATGGTGGCGCCATCCCAGAGATAGAGCCGATCGTCTTTCTCCATTTGCGAAAGAAGATCCGCGTAGAGCGGCTCCAGCCGATTGGCGCGGCTTTCGTACAGGTCCCAGAGGACTCGCGCGGAGGTGTGGTGGTAACGCACGGCCAATGCCGCAAGCGCGACGTTGAACGGGTACAAAATGGCGCCCGTGCCGTCTTTCTTGGGCTCAAGGGGGCGTGTGCGGAGGGCTCGCTGGGCTAAGCGATTGAGCTCGCCAGCCATGACCTTGTTGGTGTTGGTAGAGCCTACCAGGCGCAGGTAGTGAATGGGATAACTAGCGTGCATGGCGTCGCGCTAAGCGCGGAGCTCCACATGTTCACTGCTCACAGTGAGGCCTCGGTAATCTTCGACGTTGAAGAAGTAGGCGGTGGTGCCCTCCGGGGGTATGCTCGTAACGCGAGAAGTTTTCGCGTCCAACCTTGCCAGGCGGGTGTGCCAGACGCGTTCGGCGCAGGGCCCCACATCGAACGTGTAGAGGAGCTCCGCTTTCGCAACCTCGGTGACGGCGTGGTAGCGGAGCCATGCTTCTTCGCCTTCACGCCCTTGCTCCACAATCTTGAGGAGCGGCTTTTTGCCGTTCAAATTCGACTCGAAAAACTGCCAAATTTCCCCCGGCCGCTCGGAAACACCCCCGTGGCCGTGCACCATGCGCAGCTTTACGCACAGCGTGGATTCGGCGGGAGCCCGCTTAAGTGAAAAGAGCTGATGCTCCAACGAGCTCGCGTGGTCGTTGGTGCCGGTGACCCAAAGTATGGGCATCTTTGCGTTGGGGAGAAAATGGATGGGATTGTAGAGGTCCAGCCAGCGTTTGCGTTTTTCCGGATCCTGATCCCTTGCAAAAAATGTAAAGCGTTCCGGGTCGTAGCCGCCACCATAGACGGGTGCCACGCAACGCAAACGCGAGTCAACGCCAGCGATTAGGCTGGATAGGAAGCCACCCCAAGAAACGCCAGTAAGGCCGATCTTGCTTTCATCCACTTCCGGTAGCGAGGCGAGCAGTGAGTGGGCCAAGAGCGTGGTCGCGACAGCGTGGTAAGGCCACTGCTCAGAAATCGGCTCGTCCAAGGTCTGAAAGGAGGCGCCCCAGGGCTCGGGCCCCGCCCATTCGTGCCGCGGCCAACCGTGGCAGAAGTTGTCTTCAACTCCCTGAATGGGCGTTTGCCCCGCCGTATCCATAGCAATGGCCGCATACCCGCGTTGAGTCCAGATCCGCACCCATTCGGCAAAAGCTGTGCCGCACCCACCGTGCAAGAGCACAACACCAGGTACTTTGCGCGTCATGGCTTCGTGCGGCAAGCCCAGCCAAGCGAAGTTTCGGGTGGGTTTGCCTTTGTAAGGCAAACCTTCAAAGAAAAGCGGGCGCACGCCTTCCGAGGAAAAGCCGGGCGCTTCGAAGCTTTTCGGCGCCTGTTGTAGTTTTCCGAGATCCCACTTTGGCAGTTCAACCGTCATTGACACCAGGTTTTGCTGACTGCCAAGGCTTGGGTCAAGCTCGTTTCATAAATAGCGTCCGCGTAAGCCGATGAACGGCGGCTTTACTTGTGTTTGCCTTTGCACGCATGCCAGAGTTGCCGTAGCGTCGCAGGCTCGGAGTTCTTGCCACGTGTCCTCACTTCCCGATAGGCCCGATCAGGTGCCGCTTGAAGCCGCGTGGCGCGATGAAGCCAGCGAATGGCAGTTGGCTGAGCAGGACGAAGAGGGGGTGCGCCATGGTGTGCTGCGCAGCTGGCGAGCGGACGGCTCGCTGAAGCTCTTTTCCGAGTACAAGGCCGGCAAGTTGCACGGAAAGCTGCGGCGGTTTCACCCCAACGGGGAGCTCGCTCGCGAGGCCGAATATCAACATGGCAAGGCTATTGGCACTCTCAAGGCATACGCATCCACAGGGCCCACTCGTGAAACGCTGCGCTCGTGCTGTGTTCCCCCCAACGCCTGGTCGATGCGGGTAGATTACGGCGAGGGACAGTTCGCTAGGGAGCGCTTCTACGACCGAGAAGACCGCCTGTTATTACCTGACGGATCGCTGCACCCGGAACGCCCAGAGGGTGTGCCTGCTGGTGCATGGTATGACGCAAGAGAGCAACGTTGGGTGTTCGGCAAGCGCAACGGAGCGGGTCAACGGGCGGGCACTTGGTCCTACTGGGCGCTGAGCGGCAGGCTCACGGAAACTGACGACTATGAGCTCGACAAGCGGCACGGGGTGCACGCTCTTTGGGCCGATGGGGGCGAGCTACTTTTGGAGGAACATTGGGTGAGTGGCCTGCGTCAGGGGCCGTATTTCTCTCGGCAGGTCGAGGACAATTGGTACACGGATTCCGCTATTCACGCGCTCTGCGGGCAGTTTGAACAAGGCTTTGCGTTCGGTCCGTGGCAGTTCCTAGACGCGCAAGGCAAGCTCGTAGGTGGTAGAGACTTCGGAGCGCTACCTACCGAGGAAGAACTCAAGGCGAGTGTTGCGCTTGCTCCAGGTTCAGCATCGAGCGAACAATGGAGTGAACGCATTCAGGCATTGGTAAGCGCAGGTTGCTTGCATGAAGCAATGTTGGCGGTGGGGCGCGCGATCGGGCAAACCCAAGTGAGTGAGCCGTGGTTGCACTTCGTAGAAGTACATACGGTGGCGCTTTCCGAGCGTGCGAGCGAGGTGGTGCTAGCGGCTTTGAGAGAACGCGATCCCAATAGTGTTTTAGCATTCGCTAATGCGCTATTGGTGGGTGTCGGGCCAGCTTTGGTATTTCGGGCGATTTCGTTGGCGCATCTGGAGTTACCGACGCTCGCTGCGGATTTTGTTGAAGCCGCGATCGTGCTTGCCGGATCGACTCCGGAATTGCTCGCTGGTCGTGGCTTGATTCGAGTTGAGTTGGGAGATCGCGCGGGGGCGTTGCGTGATGCCGAAGTTCTGGCGACAGTGTCTAGCCAGACTTCTGCATTTTTGAAGTCCTATGTGCGAGTGCTTTTCCCGGAGTTTGGTTTTTGGCCGGCCGCTTGTGAGCTCATCGAAAGGGTGGTCGAGGAGCTCCCTAGTGCGCCCGAGCAAGCGCTTGGGGCGGTGCGTTTGGCGGTTCAGAAGTATGCGACGCGGCTTTTACTCACCCGGGAGGCGATGAGGCGCTGCCTAGGGTTCGGATCTGAGAGTTCATTGCCAGCGTGGTTTCCGCCAGATGTATCCAAGCTGCTGCCGTCAGGTCCGGTGACGCTCGGCCAGTGGTCGTTTGAAGCGGTCGCTGGTGAGCAGGTGGATACCGTCCTGGTCGACGAGACGCTCAACTTGGAACACTTGGGGTTTGTGGCTCTTATGCGCCAGGCGCGGCTCGCGTGGACTGGCCTAACTTGGGTATGTTTCGGAGCGGGCATGAGCGAGGTGGGGCTGCCCTCGGCTGAACAGGAAGCGCCTCGCTTTTCGTACGCACTCGCCACAGCGATTCAGCGCTACTTCCGCTGCCGCGATCAAGCACTCACTTCCGGGCTGCGCTCGCTCACCCAGGGCGTTGTGGGGTTCTCTTGGGAAGGGCTCCCAATAGAGCAAATGCCGCCCGTGTTGCTCCAGATGGTTACTGACGAATACCTGGAGATGCGCGCCGCGCTTTTCTTTCTTGCCGACGAAAGCTGCCAATCGCCTTGGCAGGATGATCTGCGGGCGGGCTAGTCGCGGCGGGTTAGCCCGAGGCCCACAGGTCGAGAACTGCTTAGCTGCCTGACGCCGGTCGATACAAGAACGCGTCCGTTTGCGTGAGGGCGGTGATGAGCTCACGATGGTTGCCGCCATTGGTACGCACCAGTTGGCCCAGCTCCTGAATCGCCGGAGCGTCGGCTGCTACTGGCGCGCGACCATTCGTGAAACGGAACCACTGTTGCGCGAAGCAATCGGTAACGGTGGTGCTGGCGGCCATCTTCTGGCCAAGCTCAACGGCTCCCTTGAAGGGCCCAATATCGCTTGCGATTTGTGCCCCGTTAGAGGCCATGCCAACCACATTGCCACTGTCGTCGATGGGCAGATTGTTCTGCATCTCGCGGTACTTGCCGAGCGCATCGTACTTCTCCAGCCCGAAGCCAATCGGATCAATGAACATGTGGCAGCTCTTGCAGGGCTCTACGTTCGCGTGTTGCTCCGAGCGCTGACGCGTGGTGGATGTGGCCGAAGGGGGGGGCTTGAGCGCTGCAGCCGCCGGATCCGGAGGCGGGGGCTCACCGCACAGGAGCCTGCGGCGAATATAGGCACCGCGCAGCGTGGGGGATGTTTCTACGAACCCGTCGATAGCGAGCAAACCAGCCCGGCTGAGGATGCCGCTCCTGGTGGCTGCATCTACCTGGACAGCCTCAAACGCCGTGCCGGTGGGGCCCGTGACGCCGTAGAACTTCGCCAAATCAGCATTCATGAAAGTCGTATTCGACGTCAGAATGTCCTGAAGGCCGGAGGGTGAATCCCAGGCTGCGCGCTCCAACAAGGTGTCGATCTCTTTGCGAAGCAACGGGCGAAGCTCGGTCTTCCACTCGGGGAAGATATTGGGATCTTTGTTAATGCCGTTCATGCGGCCCGTTTGAAGCCACTGCTGGTTGAAGTTGGCAACAGCTTGACGTGCACGCGGATCCGCCAACATAGCGAGCGCCTGGGCCTTGATCGCGTCGGGATCCTTCAGGGCATCTTGCGCGGCCAAAGAGCGGAGCGTGGCGTCAGGCGCAGAATTCCACAAGAAATACGACAAGCGTGACGCCATTTCCCACGACGTAGGCCTTACAAGGTTCTGCTTGCCGGGAACAGGCATGCCGTCACCAACCTCGACGCGGTAGAAGAACGGTGCGGAAATTAGCATCGAAGATGTGACCATCTCGATGCCGAGGTCAAACCCAGTCTGCGAATTACCGACGTCAAAGACACCGCGCAAGCGCGTCTTCTCGGCGGCAGTGAGTGGCCGCCGCCACGCCTTTTCGCCAAACTCAGTAATGAATTGGTCGGCGCACTCAGGTGTTTGAGGTGTGGCACAGGTCACGTGCGTGGCGAAATTAGCGACGACCTGGCGAGCGGCGGTTTGCGCTGCGGTGAAAGCGGCGTCTCCCAGGGTGGGCGGGAAGGTGAGTGCGGCGCCGTTATTGTTAAAGCCGAAGTCCGTCTCTTCGTTCGGAAAGCTACCGGCTTGCGACTGGGTAACGCCGGCAATATCGCGCAGGGTGTTGTCATATTCGTCGCGCGTGAGGCGACGCATGACCACTGCGCCAGGCGGTGCGGAGCCCGGTGTGCCCGTGCCGCCGGTACCGGTTGGATCCAGCGGGAGGCCGGTGTTAGGGTCCGTGGCTACCGGGCTTGGGCCGCCATTGGGGCGACGGCTGCTATCAACCTCTGCCTGACAACCCACGACTGAAGCGCAACACGCAAGGACAACGGCACCTATCCAACGAACTTGGGGCATGACTACCTACACCTAACTGCAAGGGGGCTAGACGCATAAAGACTAACGGTCGCCATCGTCTCCGTCCACACCAGAACCTATCGAAGCGATGGCGCGATAGCCTTTATGTAGGTGGGAATTACTGAGGCGCTGAACAATTTCCCAAGGGCGGAAATTGAAGCCATTTTTTTTCCAAACGTTGCTCCTTGCAGAGTTGAAACGTTGTGGATCAAGCGAAATTCAAGGGCTGGATCGGCGTGGTACCAGTCAGCTTATGTGGTCCCCGTCAGCCAGGTGAATTCGCGATGGCAACCGCTCTTGTGGGCCCCGGATAGCCTTCGATTGTGCGCGCCGGATCGTTTGCGTCTAAGACGTTAATCAAAGAATGCGGCGAGCTCCACGAGGTTGCTCGCTGCTCTGCCGGAAGCGTGCGCGTGATATCAACAATACGTGCGTGCTCGTAGCCACATGCCTTAAGCCAGCTCAACAGTGTTTCCGTAGAGGGAATTTGCCACACGTTCCGCATGCCCGCGTAGCGCCCATTGGGGATCAGCGATGGCCCGAGCTCCGCGTCGATTACAAGAGTTTCCAGCACGAGTGTGCCCCCGGGCTTAAGCCGTTGATGTAGCGCTCTTAAGTGATCGAGCGGTGCGCGGCGGTGATAGAGCACACCCATAGAAAACACATAGTCGAAGCCAGCTGCGGCAGCGGGTAGATCTTCGAGGGTGAATGGCAGCACCCACGCAGGCTGTGGCGGCATTAATTTTTGGAGGGCCGCAAATTGCGCCACATACAACCACGTAGGGTCGATGCCGAGCACCACCTTCGCCCCAGCACCGAGTGCACGCAGGCAATAGTAGCCGTTGCCCGAGCCCACATCGAGCACGCGGCAACCTTCGAGGTTCACATGCGGCTCGATGCGTTCGAACTTTAGATTCGAGCGCCACTCCGCATCCACCTCCACGCCTCCCACGGTAAAAGGACCTTTCCTCCAGGGGCCGAGTTCCCGCAGCCCGCTTTCGATCTTGGGTAGGTTACTCGCCAGTGCCTGTCCGAGGCGCGGGCTCTCACGCGCGAAATCTGTAGTGACATCGCCGTTGGGCAAAGCGTGGATGGCATTCGCCCACTTCATCGCATCGCCTGGGTTTTCCCGGTGGAGCTTTTCCTCGGCCGCACCCAGCAGCTCCTCTGCAGTACCTTCGCCAAAATGAAGAGCTAAGAGCGCACGGCTGAGCTCTGCTGGCAGCAATACGTAAAGTGACGGTAGCTCGCTCACATTACTCCCGAACTGCGAGCATGGAGCCGAAGTTAACGCATCGAAACCAGGTTTCAACAGTAGCAAAGCCAACGCGGCGCAACCTCGCCACGTGGGTGGCCTCCGTTTCGTTGAATAGAACCTTCTCTAACGCTGTTCGCTTTTGGCTGATCTCCAGATCGGTGTAGCCATTTTGCAGACGAAACGAATCATGGAGTGAGGTAAATAGGTCGCTCTGTTCACTGCCCTCGAACGCAAGCTTTTCTGAAAGGATGAGCGCCCCACCGGGGCGGAGGCCATTCTTGATGCGCCGGAGCAGTGCTTCGCGCTCAGGTACAGCAATGAACTGGAGCGTGAAGTTGAGAACTACCAGAGAGGCGTTTTCGATCGGAATGTTGCGGATGTCGTCGCACACGACTGTGACCGAGCTCCCCGGGGCCCCTGCGGTGGCCCGCCGGCACCGCTCCACCATGTCGGGGCTCGTGTCCACAGCAATGAAGGAGACCTGGCGGTGCCCTACCCCGCGCCGCATGGCCAGAGTCGCTGCGCCGAGCGAACACCCAAGATCGTAGACGGACGTGTTCGGTTGGGCGAACCGCAGCGCCAGCACGCTCAGCATATCCAAGATGGTGGCGTAGCCAGGGAGCGAGCGCCGAATCATGTCGTCGAAGACCTGCGCCACTTCAGCGTTGAAGCGAAAATCCCCTACTTCACTCAGCTTTTTACGGAAGATCTCGTCGCGCTCCTGGCTCATGCGTCTCCAATCTAGCCAACTTTGCCAAGGAAGTATGCTAGTCGCCAGCATCCAAAGTGTGCCCTATGCCAGCCTCAACCTCCCCCGTTTCGCCCTCCGCCGTAACCCCCAGGAAGAGCGAACTCTTGATGCCGGCAGGGTCCTTGAGCTGCCTCAAGACAGCTTTGCTCTACGGAGCCGACGCCGTCTACGCTGGGACCCCCGATCTTTCTCTGCGCACGCAGTCCGAATTTTCGGTCGATGACCTCGCCGAAGGCATTGCCCTGACCCATGCCGCGGGCAAGCGCATCTACCTCACGCTCAATCTCTTCACGCACAATCGGGACGTCGAGACGTTAGCGCGTTTCAAAGATCTGCTCTCGGACTTGCGCCCCGATGGCATAATCGTGGCGGACCCTGGAGTTTTCCAGTTCTTTAAAGATGAGGCGCCGTGGTTGGAGCGCCATATCTCAACCCAGGCCAATGTTTCCTCCTTCCTCACGGTGGATTACTGGCAGAAACAAGGCGCGGCGCTATGCGTGCTCTCGCGCGAAGTAAGCTTTGAAGAGCTATCAGAGATCCGCGAACGTTCTCCTAATATTCGGCTAGAGACATTCATCCATGGCGCGCTGTGTATGACGTATTCTGGGCGTTGCTTGCTCAGCAACTATATGGCTGAGCGAGGCAGCAATCAGGGCAACTGTGCGCACAGCTGCCGCTGGAAATACAACTTGAAGGTGGCGCGTGCAGACGGCACCACCGAAGTGATGGAAATCACCGATAAGAACATGGATGATTTCAAGTTCTTTCTTGAGGAAGAATTTAGGCCAGGGCAGCTATTCCCGATTGAGGAAGATGAGCGCGGTTCGTACATTCTAAATTCCCGCGATTTATGCCTGATGCCAAAGCTCGACCAATACCTGAAGCTAGGTGTGGATTCGCTTAAGGTGGAGGGGCGAAACAAGAATGAATATTACGTAGGCCTTGTAGCGCGCGCCTATAGGCAAGCGATAGACGCGTATTATGCGGATCCTGAAGCTTGGGATTTTCGGCCTTTCATGAGCGAGCTCGAGGCCACCAAATCACGAGGGTATACCTTGGGCTTTCACGAAGGCCGCCTCACGAATTTGGCGCACGACTACGAAAACGGACAATCTCTGAGTGCGTTTGAGTTTGCGGGTTTCGTTCGCGAATGGGAGGCGGATGCGTTGGTGGTGGAGCTTCGCAACCGTTGGCTTCCCGGAGATATCTTGGAATTTCTACCGCCCGGCGATTTATCGGCGGTACGCCTGCGTTTGTACGATCTGATCGATGCCGCATCTTTGGAGAAGAAAGAGAAGCTCTCTGCCGGTGATGGCCGAGCGGCGCGCATTCCGATGAGCCTCTTTCACAATGAAGATCAGTCGAGCTTGCGCCAAAGGTTGCCACTCGGAACGCTGGTGCGAAAGCGTGCGCTCTTGAATGCCGAACAAGCCGGCTTCTTAAAGGCCAATCAGCAGGCTCAGAAGGCAGAATTGGGGCTAATCCCCGCGTCAGCCCTCGTGGCGAGTGCGCGTTCAAAAGAGGTCCGGCCACCGCCGCGCTTGGGGCTAGAGGGTTGCTGTGGATTGGGATGCAACGGCTGCTTAATGTTTTGGAACGAACCGAAATTCGAAGGTGCACGCGCTAAGCTAAAGGTGGCGCGCCCGGGTACATTACTTGCCGCGGACTGGGCTAAGTAGCTGCGGCCAGAGAAATAGAGCAGCGCTTACGCCGGCGGGGAAAGTTGAGCCGCGTTTACACCTTACCTCGGAGCCCTTACAGCACCGCAGCAGGTACTTGTTATGCTAAGTACTCTAATCGCCGCGTGACCCCCTTGAGTGTACGAAGGTTAGCCTTAGGTTTTCCATGGTCGTCTTTGTTGCCGCGCCTCACGGCCACGCACAGCCGAGGCACGGCGTGGTTTTGCGAAGGTGGAGGCAGCACGGCGGCTTCAGCGTGGCGTCGATCGCGCCATACCGTCCCCGATTCCGCGGCATAGATGTTGGTGGGTGATTTTGAGGCGTTGCCGTGGGAGCACGCTATCAGCTGTTCGAGCTCTGGACGGGGCGGAAAGGGTGCAGAAAGTCCGCGAGTAGGTGTGGATCACGCGTTTGCAGGTAAACGGTGCCGTGGCCTTGAAAATCGCAAATGAGGCCTTCACCAGACAAGAATAACCCCTTCATGCCGCCGAAAGTGCGAACCTGGTAGTTGAGGCCTGATGTGAAGGCCACAATGTGGCCCGTATCCGCGGTGTAGCCCTCGCGATCTACCACTACCGGATGCAAGGCGCCGTACCCACCGAAAAATACCGTGCCCGGGCCTTCAACCTTCAACAAGAACAGGCCAACGCCACTGAAGAAGCCCTTCACGCCACCCCATTGGGTGTTGAGCTTGAGCTGCTCTCCGAGTTGAGCGACGTAGGCCCCGCTCTGAAGATAGAACACTTCGCCCGCTTGAAGCTCGATGGCCTTGAGCTCGCCTTCCACAGGCGGGGCGAGCCACAGCCGTTGCCCCGCAGCTTTAGCGGTGAAAGTGTTTTGAAAGATGGACTCCCCCCCAAGCAGCTTGCGTTTAGCTGCGCCGAGTAGGCCTCCGCGAGCGCTTGTACTGATCTCTATTTCAGAGTCCATCGCCAGAAGAGCTCCGGACTCAGCGACGACGCGTTCGCCCGGCGCTTCAAAGGTAATCTGTAAGAGACCGTAATCGGCCCCGCCCAAAACTTCGTGCTTCATGCTTGCCTCGCTGGGAGCCGCTTGCCGAGTGAGCGGCCATATTCTTGGGGATTTCGTGTCTGAACGTAGAGCTTTCCGCGCCCCCACACTCGCAGCACGAAACCCTCGCCGGAAAGGAAGCTATCAATCCACCCGCGACTGGCCTTGGTGATTTCGTACTGGATACCCCCAGTGAATGCGACCAGGTGCCCCGTATCTAAGATGAGCTCGCCGTCCAAATCGATGGGTTGGATAGCGCCAAAAGCATTCAGCAAGACGGGCCCGGCGCCGTACGCCCGCAAAAAGAAAAGTGACTCGCCTGACAAGAAGCTCTTCATGCCTTGCCACTCAGTATCCAGAGCCACGCTATCGGGAGCGGCCACGTAGCTTGAACCCTGAATGAAGAGCTCCTCAGGAGGAGTTAACTCGTGAACTACCATATCGCCACACAGCTTGGGTGCGAGGGACACATGCCCGCCCTGGCCTACCGCTGTGAAGGTGTTGGTGAAGAAGCTCTCGCCACCCAAAAATCCACGTTTCAGGCTGCCGAGGATCCCGGAGCCTGCGCGGCCTCTAAAGGACGTCTGCACCTGGAGGTTGCGCGTCATGCTAACTAGGGAGCTGGCTTCTGCGCGCAGCGTTTCACCTGGAGCGAGGTGTACGGTGGCGAGCGCGTGGGAAGGGCGGTATTGGAGCTCAAATTTCATGGGCCTTACCTTGCTGTTAACCGGGAAGCATCGGGGAAATCCAACTTGCGAGGCTCTCTAGGTTGCGTGACTGCACGTAGACGGTGCCCTGCCCGAAAAAGCGACACACGAGCCCTTCACCCGACAAAAATAGGCTCTTCAGCCCGCCCACGCTGCCTACCTTAAAATCCAAACTTCCGTCGAACGCCACAATGTGGCCGGTGTCCACCGTGAGCGAACCGCGCACTTCAACGGGGGTGATTCCGCCATAGGAGTTCACAAACAGATCTCCTTCGCCCGTACACTCCAGCAACACGAGCCCCTCACCGCCGAATAATGTGCGCAACCCGCCAAAACGTAGCTGGGCGTTGAGGCTTCCGGAGCTTGCGAGGTAGCCCCCCGCTTGCACGAACAGCTTCTGGCCTGCGTTCATCCGCTTGTGGAGGATGTCGCCCGCTAGCGCGGGGGCAAGCACTACTTCAGCTTGCGCGGCCTGAGTGGAAAAATCATTGAGGAACATCGTCTCGCCTCCAAAGAGCTTGCGCAGAAGCGCCACGAGAAATGCCCACATGAGCTGGAAGATACCCGGCTTGTAGCCAGCATTCAGGTGCGTTTCCATCTCGACTTGAGTCGACCTCATCACCATGGCGCCCGCCTCCGCTCGAATACTTTCTCCCCGTTCCAGAGTGACGCGGAGCCACGAGAAAGCTGGGCCATGCTCAATTTTGTGCTGCATCTTAGGTTCTCGGGTTTGGCCTCCGTGCTATGCCCAATTGGAGCTCAGCCGGCAAGCCTTGTGCATAGGTTCGCGTGGCTCGAAGAGTAGTACGTATCCCCAAAAAACAGTGTTTTCCTATGCAACCAGCTGATATTCCCCCAACGCAGGGCTTCACGATGAGCGGGCGGCGTACCGTTGTCGAGCTGAGTATTCTGCTTGCTGGTTTGGTTCTGGTGGTTTGGTTGGTCGTGCGGGGGGCGGGGGTGGTAGCGGCCTTTTTGACCCCGCATCTCTCGCCAGAGCTGGACATTTCAATTGGGCGAGCCCTGTCGCAACAGCAGCGTTTTCTTGGGCAGCGTTGTGACAACCCCGAGTTGGCAAGTTACATCGCAACCATTACCAAGCCACTTGTGAGCCGCCTCTCCGGCTCACCCTTTCGTTACGAGTTCTCCGTCGTCGACGATCCTCAGGTAAATGCATTTGCCTTGCCGGGCGGTTTCATCACCATCAACTTCGGCTTGATCGAGAAGGCCAAGAGTGGAGAAGAGATAGCCGCTGTGGTCGCTCACGAGCTCCAGCACGTCGAGCTTCGCCATTCTACGCGCACTATATTGAGGCAGGTGAGCGGGTGGAGCGCAGTTGGCATTGTGTTCGGGGATACGAGCTTCCAGGTGCCCGCGTATTTATTGGGCAACGTGGAGATTTTGCGCGTTAGCCGAGAGCAAGAAGCGGAGGCCGATAGGCTGGGTTTGGAATTGCTTGTTGCCGCCGGTATTCGCCCGAATGGCATGGCGAGTTTTTTCAAACGCTTAGCGGATGAGCCGTTGCAGGTTCCTGAGTTCTTTTCCACTCACCCGGACCCAGGGAACCGCGTGGTAACGGCGGAGCAGTTCGCACATGGGCACAAGAATTTTCCTCAATTAGCAGAACCTCGCGGCTTGCGCTGCCACAAGTAGCGGCTCAAGCACCCTTCAATTCAGGCTAAGCTTGCCGTCCGAGCGGTGATGGTACGCACCCACTCGGTCTAGCACCACGGAGTGAAGGCATGTTCTCGAATAGGTATTTAGCTGCCATGGGCGGCTCAACGGCCTTGGGCCTAATGGTGATAGCCTGTGGGGGTGAGTCGGTTCAGCGCCGACACGAAGCGACTGCGAGCGGAGGCACTGCAGCGGGTGTTGGTAGCGGTGGAAACACGAGCCTTGGGAGTGCGAGCGGTGGCAAGGCCACGGGTGAGGCGCCCGGAACGGGTGGGCCATCGACCGGCGGAGCGAACAACGCGGCTCCTGCGGGAGGGACGAACAACGCGGCTCCTGCCGGCGGAGCTGCCTCGGTGGCCAGCGGAGGTACGGCGCCTTTGCCGGTGGGCTCAGGCGGGGTCAACAGCAACGCGTCGGGTGGTAACGCAGCTACGAGCCTCGGCGGTACCTTCAATGATGGCGCCGCTTCACCGCCTGTTCCACCGAACCTGGTGACGTACGTAACGGGCAACGATGCTGACGCCAACGTGGCTCCGAGCGGCCCTGGGCTGATCTTGATGGGCGGTGGCACGGACGTGACAGCGGCATTCGAATGGTGGAACGGGCTGATTACGCACGGCGATATCGTGATTCTGCGAACCAGCGGAGCGGACGGTTACAACAACTACCTGTTCGATATGGGTGGCGCCGATTCGGTGGAATCCATGCTGGTTACCGATCGCGATCTCGCCAATAGCGACTACGTTCGTTACCGTGTTTCGCATGCCGAAGGCGTGTTCATGGCGGGCGGAGATCAATCAACCTACATCAACTTTTGGAAAGGCACCGCCGTGCAGGAGGCTCTCCGTATGGTGTACGCTCGCGGGGGCGTAATTGGCGGCACCAGCGCGGGCCTGGCTGTTCTGGGTGAATTCGTTTATTCGGCGACTCAAGGTTCGGCCATTTCAACCGAGGCATTGAGCGATCCGTTCGCTCGAAATATCACTCTCGATCGAGGCATCTTAGAGTTCCCAGCTCTCAAATCCGTAGTAACGGACACGCACTTTGCCCAGCGCGATCGCTTCGGAAGGCTCGTGAGCTTTGTGGCGCGCACAGTGGCTGATGGCTGGGCACCTGGCAGCTACGGGGTTGGCGTGAGCGAGGCCACTGCGATTGTGATCGGCTCAGACAACGTGGGGCACGTGCTCGGAAGCAATCAAGCGTACATCGTGGAGGGCGCAAAACAGCCCGAGCAATGCGCGGCGGGCCAAACCCTCACGTTTAAGGGGCTACGGTACGCGAGGCTCCAAGCGGGGGATAGCGTCCAATTTCCACTGAGTGCGGCGACAGCATTGCCGCTTACGGTTTCGGCAGAGGGCGGAGAGCTGAATCCGGCATCGCCGTATTGAGTGGTTAAGGAGAAAGAAAGACCCGGTGCCGTGGATCGGAACCGGGTCTTCTGTTTTCAGGTTAGCCCGCGAGGGGCCTACCTTTGGGACGGGTTAGAAGTTTCGCACGAAGGTCAAGCGGCCAGCAAAGTGTGAATCATTGGCGGTGTCTTGCGTTTCGTAGCCGGCGAAGATGAACAAGGTGTTCCCTTTGCCGTAATTCGGGAGCATCACGTTTACGCCGACGGGCAGGCTGGTGAGGCTCTCACCATTCGCTTTTGACTTACTATTGAGTGCGTAGGTTAGCTCCACTTCAGGCCCAACTGCAGCGTATTTGCCGAGTTTGTAATCCAAGAACCAGCGGGCGTAGATTGAGTTGCCGCCACCCGTCGCGGTGACGCCAGTCTTGTCGAACGCGGTGTAGGCGTAGTTCTGGATCCAGAGCTCGGTATAAATAGGGTCCGGACCACCCGTGAGGTAAAACTGTGGCACGAGCGCGGCCAATCGACGGTTGCCCAAATCCGCCTGTACTCCCAGCATGGGCGTGACTGTAAAGGAGCCAGCAGTGATCGCTGGCCCAACGTCGAGTTCACCAAGGCTCAACATTTGCGGAGCCAAGGGATTGGGCACGAACGAATTGAGCACGTAAATGTCAGAGGCCAACCCCACGCTATCCGTTAACGGGTGAGTCGCACCCGCCCAGAGTTGTAAGTAGCCCCCATCCGAATCAATTCGGAACCAGGACGCAGGAAAGGTCTCTTCCTCGGCGGCAGGCGCAGCTTCAGCAGGTGCCGGCGTTTCGGGGGCCGGAGCTGGTGTCTCGTCTGCCTGCGCCGTCTGGGGGGCGGCTTCTGTCGTGGTAGACGCTTCGGTGGTGGCCACGGGTGTTTCGGCTGTAGTAGTTGCGGTCGCGGTAGCGGCTTCGCCCTCAGCAAAGGCGACGGATGGCAGTGCTACCCCGGCAGTGAGGATCGAAATAAGTCCTAGAACGGTGTTACGCATTGGTTTTCTCCACTTAAAGTGATGTGAGGGGCCGGGGGGGTTTCTGTCATGTTGCGTGCGTTTCCGCTGGGCTGCGGCGCACAGGTACCTACCTACCCTTGGCTATATTGCGGGTATGTTTCGTGTTGCTTTCTTCGAAACAACTGCGACAGAAATGTTACCTCCCCGCAACAACAGCTTGAAATCAATGATGAATCTTTCAATCACGGGGTGAGGGAACGTTCCGGGTTGGAAACAATGTTTCCGGCTCTGGTCGATTGCTCTGAATCTTAGGCTGAGCCATCGTCTCCGCGTTGTTACCCGAAGGCACAAGACGCTGGCGTTTCAGGAGAGCGAGCTGGTCGCGTGCGGTGTCGCGGCTTGTGCGGGTCTGCGGTGTCGCGGCTCTTGGCCTTACGGTAGCTCTGCTCGGGTGCGGTGGGCGCTCTGGGTTGGCGCTCCCTCAGCCGTGTGAAGCACTCGGGGAAACGCGCACCTGTGAAAACGCTTGCGGCATAGGGCAGCAGACGTGCAAAGAGGGGTTCTGGAACGAGTGTGAAGTCAAGGAGGTAACCCGAAGTTGCGGGAACGCTTGTGGCACTGGCGTGGAGAGCTGCACCAGCGGTGTGTGGAGTACCTGCAAAGTGCCTTCCGCAACGCGAGCTTGCACGAATGCGTGTGGCGCCGGTAACCAGAAGTGCGAGGAGGGTGCATGGGAGACCGCGTGTGAGGTGGCGCCAGTTGTAACGCCCTGCCGGAGTGCGTGCGGAGAAGGCGTCGAGAAGTGTGTCGACGGTAAGTTCACTCCTTGCGACGCTCCGCCCCCCAAACCCCCGAAGCTTCGAACAACTATCCGCGATTTCCGGGACACCCACCCTGACTTTGAGATAAATATCGTCGGCCTCGATACTAGCCGCGGGGACCCCGGCATGGTGACCTCCGAGCTCGGCCCAGACGATAAGCCGGTGTACGCGTCTGCTACACGCACGTTAACGACCAGCGGACGCGCGAATTTTGATACTTGGTATCGCGATGTTCCGGGCCTGAACACGCCTCTTCAGATCCCGCTGCAGTTACTGAGCTCCTCAACGGCCGCCGGGCTTTACCAGTATGCGAACCAAGCTTTTTTTCCGATCGATGGGCTCGGCTTCGGCAATCAGGGTCGAAGTCACAATTTTCACTTCACTCTCGAAGTGGCCACGCAGTTTGTGTATCTCGGTACAGAAACGTTTAAGTTCACGGGGGATGACGACTTGTGGGTGTTCATCAATCGGCGCTTGGCCCTCGATCTTGGCGGCCTGCACCGCTCCCTCACGGGCACTATCGACTTGAAGCGCGATGCGGAGAAGCTCGGGATAGTGCCGGGGCAAACCTATGCGCTCAATTTGTTCTTTGCAGAGCGTCACACCGACGAGTCCAACTTCACCGTTGAGACGAGCATTGCGGACGTGCTTTCCTGCGAATAAGCCGCACACATGCAGACGCGCTGGGCGTGGCAGCCGCGAAGAAATGACCATGAGCTTGCCATGAGCGGGTGTTCAGGTTGAGGCACCCAAGGATGCTCGCGCGGCCTGTGTTCTCGCTTGATTCCCCAGATCTGCTCGAAATGCGGCCCTCGTTAAGCCGCCGAGTAAAGTGGCCGTTCTAGCCTCGTGCACCCCGTGAAGACGGCTCCGCCTCCCCAACTTCTTCCCACTAGCGAAACCTCGCTTCTGGCCGCGCGCCCCGCGGAAGGGCCCTCTATTGCGCCGCGCCTGCGGGCGCTCGAAACCCGCGTCCGGCTCCTGCGTCAGATTGCGGCTTGTTTCACTGCCAAGCTTTCTCCCGAGCAGGTTATCGAAGAAGCTGTGCAAACCCTAGCTCAGGAGTTTCCCGAGCACCGCGCAGCCTATGGGCTCATCGGTGCGGAGGGCCATCTTAAGTGGGTTTATTCGGCGGCTTTCTCGCGGCCTACCGACTCTTCGAGTGCCACAGCGGACCTTTCCCTCGCGATGGAGTACCTGCGTGCCTTGCGCTCTGGGGCACCCGTGTGTGTGGTTGATGTCAATGAAGATGAGCGGATGCAGCCTATTCGCGAGAGCTGTCAGTCTGCGGGCGCACGGGCCATTCTTGAAGTACCGGTGCGGCACTCCGAAGACTTGCTTGGCGTACTGAGTTTGGTCTCGGCTGTTCCGTATCGCTGGACACTCGAAGAGCAGGAAACGCTCCAAGAAGCCGCGCATCAGATGACGCTCTTGATTCAGGCGTCGCGTCAGCAGGAACGCCGACAGCTGATGGAGCAGGAACTTTTGCAGACGAGCTCACGTTTGCAGGCGCTCATGCACTCGTTGGATTCGGCGATTCTGTTTGAGGATGAGGCGCGCACCATCGTCTATGTGAATCAGGCATTTTGCGACCTTTTTGGCACTCCAGAGCCATCTTTGATGTTGGGTGGGAATTCCGAAGCGGGCACCCGGGAGTACGCCAAGAAGTTCGTAGACCCCGAAAAATTTCTCGTTCGTGCGCGCGAGGTGTTACTCCAAGGAGCGCCTGTTACGGGTGATGAGCTCAACATGAGCGATGGTCGCGTTTTGGAGCGCGATTACCGTCCGGTTCAGCTGGACGGGCGCAGGGCCGGACACCTCTGGCACTACCGCGATGTATCTAAGAAAAAGCAGGTTCAGAATCAGCTCGCTATTGGTGAGCGCATGGCGGCCCTCGGTACTCTGGCCGCAGGTGTGGCGCACGAGATCAACAATCCCCTGATGTACACGATATCCAACGTAGAGACCGTGATCCGCCGCCTCGAAAGTCTGAAAGCAGGTCAGGATGCACCTGCGGCGACGCCCAATTGGGAAGCTCTTTTAGAGCCGCTTCGAGACGCGCTTTTGGGCGGCCAACGTGTCCGCGATGTTGTGCGTGATCTTGATGCGTTAGGCCGAGAAGGGCGGGACGTGAGCGGAACCATTTCCGTCAACGACGTTATTGAGTCATCCGTGCGCATGACCCGAAATGAAGTGAGGCACCGTGCTCGCTTGGTGATGGAGTTGAAAGATGTTCCGGGTGTCTCTGGGACAGCCGGAAAGTTGTCGCAGGTTGTGGTGAACTTGATGTGCAACGCGGCTCACGCCATTCCTGTGGGGCGCGCCGAGGAAAACGAGGTGCGCGTGAGCTCGGAGCTCGATGCTGAGGGGCGTGTGGTTATCCGCGTTACGGACACCGGCCGCGGCATCCCTCACGAAATTCGCAAACGCATTTTTGAGCCATTTTTCACCAGCAAGGCCCTTGGGGAGGGTATGGGGCTCGGCCTCGCTATTTGCCACCAGATTGTGGCCGATATGGGCGGGGAAATCGCCGTAGATAGCGAGCTCGGCGTGGGCACCACCTTCGAAGTGCGGTTGCCGGCCAACCGGGCTCGAGTTCCGAGCATCGTTGCACCGAAAGTTGAACGAAATACCACTGGCTTGCGTGTCCTCATCGTAGACGACGACATGTTCGTGATGCGCTCACTCACCCGCATTTTGCGCGAGGTGCACACTGTGTCGACAGCGTCGAGTGGGCGTGATGCCTTAGAGCTGCTAGGTCGGGAGAGCTTTGACGTTATCCTGTGCGACCTTATGATGCCCAACTTGAGTGGTATGGAGCTTTACGAGATCTTGGGTGACATTGATGCAGGTCTGCAACGCCGCATGGTGTTCGTGACGGGCGGGGCTTTCAGCGATTCTGCGCACGAGTTCCTGGTGCGCACCTCCCAACCCGTTTTGCGTAAACCGTTTCAGCGCGAGGAGCTTGAGTCCCTCTTGGCACGATTTCAGGCAGAATTGAGCGCGAGCGAAAGGGTCGCTCCACTTGAACTGGCCGGGCTCAACGCTGAGTAGCGGCTACCCGGAGATCGCTACGCGAACGGGCGTACACTTCAGTGCCTGCATGAGCCCCGAGGGGGCAAGCTTGAGCAGGAAACCACGGCTGCCGCCGTTAATATACAGAGCTTCCAATTCCAGGATCGAGGCCTCGACGAAAACCCGGAGCTCTTTCTTAGTCCCAAATGGTGAAGTGCCACCCACGAAGTAGCCCGTGTGGCGGTGCGCGGTTTCAGGAGTACAGGGCGCGACCGAGACGGTGCCGAGCTCACGTGCTAGCTGTTTTGTGGAGACCTGACAGTCACCGTGCATCAATATGATAAGCGGCTTCTTCTTTTCGTCTTCCATCACGAGTGTCTTGATCACTGCGTGATGCGGAACGCCCAAACACTGAGAAGCTCTTTCAGTGCCGCCCTTCTCAACGTAGTCGTACGGCGTCTCCTCAAAAGGGATGTTTTTCGACCTGAGGAGCCGTGTGGCGGGCGTGGAGGGGTTCTGGCCTTTGGGCATCGGAGAAAAGTGTTGAGACAATTTAGACGGAGAGGCAAGCTCCCGAGAGAGACCGCCGATGAAGACTTACCGCTATGTGATCTGTGACGTATTCAGCGAGCAAAAGCTGGCGGGAAACCCCTTGGCCGTCTTCACAGATGCGCGCGGCATGAGTGATGAGTTGCAGCAGGCATTCGCCCGGGAAACTCACCTCTCCGAAACAACTTTCGTTTTCCCTGCCGAAAAAGGTGGGCACGCCCGGGTCAGGATTTTCACGCCCAGAAAGGAACTACCGTTCTCCGGCCACCCCGTTTTGGGGACCGCGCTCGTTTTGGCTAACGGAATCGACGTAGACGTGCTTGGCTTGGAGCTGGAGCGGGAAACGATTGCCGTGCGCATCGTGCGCGAGGGTGCGCGCGCCGCTTTCGGGTGGATGTTGCAGCCAACGCCTACTTGGGCTCCCTTTCCGAAGTCGAAAGAGCTTTTAGCAGCACTTGGCCTAGAGAGGGCGGAGCTTCCGGTGGAGCTCTACAACAACGGTCCCTCACACGTGATGGTGCAGGTGGCATCCGATGCACTTGTGTCGGAGCTTGATCCAAACCTTCAGGCGCTTGGTCGCCTCACGGACGCCACAGTCAGTGTTTTTTCGTATCGAAGCGCAGGGGCGAAGACGCGTGTATTTGCTCCGGCTGCGGGGGTGCCAGAAGATCCTGCTACAGTTTCCGCTGCGGGGCCTCTCGGCGTGCACCTGGTTCGGCATGGTAAATTTCCATTTGGCGAGGTGCTGCGCATTGAGCAAGGGGCCGAATTGCTTCGCCCATCGGAGTTGTTTGCGCGGGTAACCGGTGACCTGAGCCAGGTGCAGCAGGTGGAGGTGGGTGGCGCTGTCCAAATCGTCGCGCGCGGGGAATTTCGGCTCTAAGCTGGGCAATTGAACAGGGGCGAGGGTCGCTGGCGTCCGCGGCCATTCACCCAGCGCGCAATGCCCACCGCGGCGCGGCATCAGGGGTTCAGTTTCGGGTCGGCTCTCCTCGTGGTAGCACCGGGCCATGGGCCTAGCGGACGGCAAACAAGCAAACGTGCTCGGTGCGATTCCACGCGTGGTCGTGATCGGCGGAATGCATGGCAATGAAAGAACCGGCGTGCATGCGGCGCAATACATTAAGAATCGGGCGCTCGAGTTTGCCTGCGGGAGCGTTGAGTCAGTAGATGTTGCTTTTGGAAATCCGCGAGCAATCCAGCGCAACGTTCGTTACATCGATCGAGACCTCAATCGCTGCTTCTTCTACGATTACGCTTCCCCGCTTACGGCGGCGCAGGTGGAGGGCCGAGTGCGCGGTACGCGTGAGTACGAAATGGGGCGTGCACTTTCGCTACGGAGCGAACTTGGAGCCCTCGTGGAGCCTGTGCCGATGCTCATCGATCTTCACACGACCACGGCCAACATGGGCGCTTCGTTGATCGTATCGGGTGAAGATCCTTGGACTCTCGACTTCGCTGCACGCCTTTCGCAGCGCGTGCCAGATGCCCGCATTTTGAGTGACGGGCCTTCGCCGAACTTTCAGGGAACTTCCGGTTCTCTCGGGCGTCGCCATCTCACGTTGGAAATGGGGCCAATCGCCCAAGGTACCGTCGACTTTTCGGCAGTGGAACGCATGTTGGCGGCTGTGAAAGAGGCCATCCAAGTTGTGGACGAACTGAATCGATCCGAGCTTCAGTCGTTGAGTAGAGCGGCATCGAGTGCCGACACGAGCTCCGAATCCATGAGTGCTGAGGCTTCACGCTTAGAATTCTTTCGCTGGCTGCCTTTCAGCATTGATTACCCCCGTGACGAAGAGGGTATGCCCTCTGTGGCTTTGCATCCAACGTTTGTTGGCTCAGATTTTCAGCAGTTGGCGCTGGATACTCCCGTTTTTCTCGGGTTTGACGGTGGCGTAATTCGCTTGCGCGAGTGTTCCGATGTAGCGCCCGAACTGCTCGATCGGCTTCGAGCGGGCGCCAAGATTTGCCCAGTGTTTGTGGGAGAATCGGCCTACGTGGAGAAGGGGCTCGCGTTCTTGACTGCGGAAGTAGTTACCTTAGACCGGCGTGACGCCCTTCTTTAGAATCAAGTTGCCGTATTTCGCCGTCTCGCTGGTCATAACAACCGCGAAGGCTCGGGCGGCCCGCTCGTAGAAAGCGAAACGATCGATCCGCACGATGTTCGCTGCTTTGGGTGCATGCTGACGGATCGGAACCAGGAAACGCTCTTCAACGCCCGGATCCAAGGTGTCCCCGGGTACGGCTGCCATCATTACCAGTGCGTCCGGCACGTAACTGTCGACTTCAAACAAAGGTAGAATTGCGTCCAGAAGACCTGCGACGGTGAGCCCATCGGCTCTTAGGGCCCGAGGATTCACGGAGTGGCCCGGAAAATGGGCATCGGCGAGCACGATTTCGTCGCCATGCCCCATCCGGTGGAGGGTTGAGAGGAGTTCGGGGCTAAGAAGCGGGCTAATTCCTTTGAGCACAGCGTGGGCAAGCTATCAGGGATCTTTGCCGCGCCAAAGCCTGAAACGGCGCCAAGTGGAGCCCGCCGAGGTAAAAGCACACGGTGACCACCCAATCCCCACTCACGGTTGAGCAACGCGCCGCTGACGAACACTGGATGCGGCTTGCGCTGGAAGTTGCGGCGGAGGCACCCCTGCACGCAGACATACCGGTGGGTGCCATCTTGGTTGACGAAGGGGGCGTCGAGCTCAGCCGCGGCCACAACGTTCGGGAGCGTGATTTTGATCCAGTGGGCCACGCGGAAGTGGTGGCATTGCGAGCTGCTGGCCAGAAGCGCAAGCGGTGGAACCTTGGAGGCACTACTTTGTACGTGACGTTGGAGCCCTGCGTGATGTGCGCTGGAGCAATCGTGAATGCGCGGGTGGCGCGCGTGGTGTACGGCGCCCGCGATGCGAAAGGAGGGGGCATGGAGTCGCTCTTTACGATCGGAGTCGATCCTCGCTTGAATCATCGAGTGGAGCTGACTTCTGGAGTATTCGCTGACGAAGCCGCGCAGAAGCTAGGGGAGTTTTTTTCGGCGCTGCGTCGGTGACATCATTCAGGCTTGCCAAAACGAAGCTCCTCCGCGAGCCCCTGCTCAAGGGCCGCGTCAGAAAGGCGCTTTCGTTCATGTGCGATACGCATCAGCGTGCGCAGGTAGGAGGCCCAGCGAGGCTTGAGCACTCCTGCACTGTTGAATCGCACCTCTTTGGGATTTGGCAAGATGGAAACAAGGAAGAAAGCTTGTGCGGTCGAAAGCTGAGCGGGCGTGGTGTTGAAATAGTAGAGCGCCGCTTGGCGTAGGCCGTACACATCTGGGCCGAACTCGATCACGTTGAAGTAAAGCTCCAAGATCTCATCTTTGCTCAGCTCTTGTTCCAGCAGCATGGTGAAGAAGGCTTCCTGGAACTTTCTGGAGAGCGTCTTCTCGCGCTTGAGGTACAGATTCTTTGCGAGCTGCATCGAAATCGTACTACCGCCTCGCAGGAACTTTCCGGCTTGCAAGTTGTCACGCACCGAGTTTTGAAGCGCACGATGGTCGAAGCCTTTATGGTGAAAGAAGTTTCCGTCTTCGCTCACGAGGGCGGCGGTGATGAGAGCCTCGGGGATTTCCGCCGAAGAGGTCCAACTCGCCGTGCCCGGGCCCGTCTCCAAGAAAAGTGCTTCATTATGGCTCCCGACCACCTGCTGAGTAAAAGGCCGCCGAAAACGCTCAGGATTGAGTTCGGGAAGAATACTATCTACGTGGCACTCGTTGTTGAGTTCCCACGAGACAGCCGTCTTCGCTAGGTTGCGGGAGTCCGCATCAACACGGGCTGAGAATGCGAATGTTCCCGAAAGCCCGACCCCGGAGAGTGCGGGAATAAGCCCTACTGGCAGAGAATCTTTCGCTGTTTGGCAGGCACACAGAGGCACCTCCAGCGTTCCGTGAATGGCTAGGTGCTCAGCCTTTTTCTGAAGGCTCCCTTTGGCGATCACGCGCACCTGCCCCAGCTGTATCGCACCTTCCTCAAGTGTTAGAAGTCCACTCGGTACATCGAGCGTACCCTTTGCTGCGAGCCGCAATTGCAGATCTTGGATGGGCTCCGCTGAAAGGCGCGGATGGACCAGGGAGAGTTGCGCAAGCGCACCTTTGCCAGAAAACGACACTTGGGCTCCGCCCGCTGAAAGGGCGACTTCGGTGGACGCTTCCAGCGTTGCTCGCTCCGGCCGCTCGATCCCAAGAGCGCCGGGTACAAGACCGAGCTCCTTCAGGGTGATGGGTCCACCTTCGATGGAAAGATGGAGCGGTGAAATTGATTTGAAGGGCAAAAGCAGCTCAATACGTAGCGGCGTACTGTTCGGCAGAAGCTCGCCCGCGGGTTCCACGCGGAGGGTGAGCGCGTCCGCTGAGCGGGCCAGGCTGGCCTTCTCCTTGCCGATGCTGAAGGCCTGCTTGCCGAAGTGAGCAGTAACGCTGAATTCATGGAGACTCATCCGGAAAGTGTCGGTGAGCAGCGGCTCTGCTCGCGCCGCCAAGGCGTCCAACTCGGCACGCAGGGCGACACTTGGAGCAACGTCTGGTGCAACGCTTGGTGGAGCAACGTTCCGTGGAGCAACGTTCGGTGTAACGCCGGGAGCAATGCCCGGCGCAACAGATGGAAGTGAAGCTGAAGATGGTGCTGGTTGCGCTGCGGAAGCCTTCTCTTCGGTTAGGTCAAACGTTGCTGAGTCGACATTCACGTTTGCAAGCTTGCGCACGCCTTGAAGTGGGAGAAATTCGGCGCTCACTCCAAGAATCGTGGCTGTCGCAAGCCGCGCTTGCACGCGCGCCTGAGCGGCGATGAGCGTCAACTTCCCCGCGCGATCTTGCTCCAGAGTGGGAAGCTCAGCTGTGAGGGTGAGATGGGGATCGACTTTCCATTGCAACTTCAGGTTGCTGACGCTTACCCCCGGCAGCATACGTTCTTCGTAATGAGCCGGTGTTGCTGGGGTACTTTGAAGTGCACGTCTCCAGGCCTGAAGAGCACCCTGTGCCTCAATATTACCACTCCCCACCTCGAGGTGGTCGAGCGCGCCTCGGATGGAAACTCGGAACACCACGTTGTTCAGACGCGCGTCGAGGAGCGGCGCTTTTCGGTGCACCAAAACCTGGGAGCACTCAATGGCGAGCCACCGCACCTTGACCCCATTTGCGATGAGGTCGAAGCCGCGAGTTTTGGCGCGCTCTCGAAGTAGGTAAGCCGCAGCCGGTCCGCTTCCAAAAATCACTATCCCCGCAAGGGCACAGAGCAACCCTAGCCCCACCCAGAAGAGGCGACGGCGCCGTACGGCTACGGTCAGCTGCGTGGCCAACATGGGCAGGACCGTATCCCAATTGGTGCTAGGCTCGAAAGTTCATTGGGGAAAACTTGTCCAAACCGACAACGCTGTGGCTAATGCTGGGGGATGACGAACAAGCTCCTTGCCGCGGCAACACTTGGCTGGCTTCTTTCAGGCTGCAGCTTGCTCCAAGGGGCCTCCGGTGCGGCAACCCCGGGTACGAAGAACCTGGCAAAAGCTAGCCATGCAAAGGTGAGCAAAGCCGAGGCACGTCCCGTTGGTGACGGGCGCGTCGCTCGGCGCGTGGGCGACTACTTCGTGAGCCGCTTCAGCGGTACATTTCGCGAGCAGCCCTTAGAGCTCAAGGAGGCCGTGCTCTCCAGCGACGCGAAGGCCGTGGTTGTTGAATATGCGCTTCAGGATGGCGACAAATCCACCACCCTTCGCGTTTACCGAAACCCGAAGACAGACGCCGTGGAGAAGGTGCTTGCCGTAGAAGGCAAGTCAGAGCGCCCCAGCACGTTGGCCGCATTTGAGGAGCTCCTCGCCCAGACCGTGTTTGCCGCTGATTCGAACGAAGGCCTCGTAGACGCCAAGAAGAGCACGTGCCTGGTTGGCACGGATGAGCACGCGTGTGAATCCAAAGAATACGCCGTTTTTGTGGGCGAAAAGATGGCCACGATGGTGGTTACCTCCAGCCGCGAGTTACCCGGCCGTGACATTGGCGGCGAAATCAAAACCGAAGACGGTGACATTCTTTACCGTTCGGAGCTGATCGAAACCGGGCACAACGCCGGCAAGGCAGCTACGGCTTCACTTGATGCGAAGTGAGCTCAAGATCGGGTATTGGGGGTGAATCTCAGCCACTTGGCGTCTGCGGCGGCGGTGGCCGTGAACTGCTCTTCCGGATCTCGTTGTAAATCTGCTTCACAATGGCTTTGAAGGCGGCCGACTGGAACGCGGCGTCGTTCAGGTAGCGGTTCACGATGTCTTGATTCTGATCCATGCGGTCGATCATAAGCCCTTCGACTTTGGGCTTCATAGCTAGCTCAAAGTTATCAAGCGGGTTGGCGAGCGCGCGCTCTACTACCTCCTGATCTTGCTTCGCTTCCTGGATGAACTGATCGAACAGGAGTTGATCCGCCTTGGTGAATTCCGTGCCAAAGCGCTCATTGAGCACTTCGATGATCTCCGAAAGCGGGGCCTCGATGTCTTTCGCTTGGCGCGTCCCGAGCGCCGACGGGCCACGAATGGCGACGGGGTCGGCAAGGGTGAGCACAATCTGACCTTCGCTGATCTTATCGAGGCGGTAGTACTTGAGTGCCACCTCACCATCCAGATCGAGGGGCGCCTTCTTTTCGTCCTTGGGAAGCTTCAGTTCGAGAAAGCGCCCGTAGGTATAGAGCCTCTCTAGGTCGGGATCAGTGAACGGCATCACCTGCGACAAGAACGAGTACAGCTTAACGAAACCGGAGAGCACGTTGCGGAATTCGTCCTGATCGTCCTCGCTCTTGGCCTTGAAGCGATCCACGGCGGGGCCGAGGGCGCGGTACATTTCGGCTTGATCCGAGACACTTTGCTTCTCTTTCGGGGCATAGAAATACTTGCAGAAGGCTTCGACCTCTTGGGCCCAAAAAACTTGGAAGGCTTCCAACCGATGCTGAAGTTCGTACAGCTGGTTCGGATCGGCTGTCTCGGCGACCGTTGTCTGCTCGTAGTAGGGCTGGAATGAGCGTTCGATTTCGTCAACATCGTTGACGAAGTCCAAGACAAAGGTGTCCTCCTTGCCGGGAGCGATGCGGTTGAGCCGCGACAAGGTCTGCACCGCTTGAACGCCCGAGAGCCTTTTGTCCACATACATCGTGTGGAGCAAAGGCTGATCAAAGCCAGTTTGGTACTTGTTGGCGACCAACAGCACTTGGAACTCGTCGCCTTCGAATTTCTCCGGAAGCTCGCGCTCCTTGATGCCCTTGTTCATCCCCTGCTCGGTGAACTCGACCCCATCCACGTCGGGGTCCTTCACCACGCCGGAGAACGCCACTAAAACGCCTACGTCCCTGTACCCGCGTTCGGCGATGTATTTCTGGAATGCTTGGTGGTAGCGCACGGCGTGAAGGCGCGAACTCGTAACGACCATGGCCTTCGCTTTGCCGCCGATGCGGTGGCGCACCTTGGAGCGAAAGTGCTCGACCATCACCTCCGTCTTTTGGGCGATATTGTACTGGTGGAGCGACATGAAGCGCGCGAGCTGGCTCGTCGCTTTGCGCTTGTTGACCTTGGGATCGTCCTCTATCGCCTTTACCAGGCGGTAGTACGTCTTGTAGGTCGTGTAGTTCTTCAGCACATCGAGGATGAAGCCCTC
Organism: Polyangiaceae bacterium; assembly: GCA_033763455.1. Lineage (GTDB taxonomy): Bacteria > Myxococcota_A > Polyangia > Polyangiales > Polyangiaceae > JBBRRP01. Next base: position 49,874 of record JANRKO010000039.1, on the reverse strand, counting down.
GTCAATGGCTTGGCGCATCGAGTACAAGTGGAACGGGATCGGTTTGCCCTCTGGATCACGATGACCGAAAACTTCCAACGTCTTCGCTTTGGGCGTGGCGGTAAAGGCAAAGAAGGACAGGTTCTTCTGCTTGCCGCGTGACGCCATTACCTTGACCAAGCGATCCTCCGAATCTTCCTCCTCGCCGCCTTCTTCTTGCTCAGCATCCTCCAGGCTCCGCGCTGCTAGCACTTCCTTCATGTGCCGGGCGGCCTCGCCTGTTTGGGAGCTGTGGGCTTCGTCCACGATGAGGGCGTAGCGACGGCCCGGGAGTTTACCGATCTTCTCGGTAACAAAAGGAAACTTCTGGAGCGTCGTGATGATGATGGGCGTGGCAGAAGTGAGTGCATCCGCTAGCTGCTGGCTGTTTTCGTCGATCTTCTGGACCACACCCTGCTTGTGCTCGAATTGGTAGATGTTCTCTTGTAGTTGCTGGTCGAGGACACGCCGGTCAGTGATAACCACCACCGAATCGAAGACCTTTTGGTCTTTGTCGTCGTGAAGGCTGGAAAGGCGATGCGCGAGCCAGGCAATGGAGTTGCTCTTGCCGGAACCCGCCGAATGCTGGATCAAGTAGCTGTGTCCGGCGCCCTCTTTGCGGGCGGTCTCGTCCAGCTTCCAGACCACATCGAGCTGGTGGTAGCGAGGGAAAACGATACTCTCCTTCGAGACGATCTTGCCGTCGACCTTCCGTTCCTCCACCATCAAGTGGGCGAAGCGCCCCAGGATGTCGAGGAAGCTGTCACGCTGCCAGACCTCCTCCCAAAGATATCCTGTGCGGTAGCCGCTCGGGTGCTCGGGATTTCCAGCGCCGCCGTTGGCGCCCCGGTTAAACGGCAGAAACACGGTATCTTTGCCGGCGAGCTTGGTCGCCATGTAGACGAGATCCGGGTCCACGGCGAAGTGAACGAGGGCGCGCTTTTTGAACTGGAAAAGTGCATGCCGAGCTTCCCGGTCTCGGTACTGCGTGATCGCATTCTGAACAGTCTGCTTAGTGAGAGGGTTCTTCAGCTCCGCCGTGGCTATAGGGAAGCCATTCACGAAGAGCACCAGATCCACCGAGTGCTCGCTCTCCGCGATGAACTTCACTTGGCGGGTCACCACCAAGCGGTTTTTGGCGTATTTCGCCAGGATCTCCGGGTTCATCCCGTGTGCTGGCTTGAAGTACGCACACTCGATTTTCTTCCCAAAGAACTTGAACCCGTGCCGCATCACGTCCAGGGACCCGCGTACGTCGAGCGCCTTGACGAGCGTGTCGAGAACTGCAGCTTCGAGATTTGCCTGGTGATGCTTTCGGAGATCGGCCCAGAGCTCCGGCTGCGTGGACTCGACGAACGCGAAGAAATCTTTGGGGACGAGCGCGGTGTGCCGATCGAAGTCGGCAGCGTTGCCCTTGGTCCAGCCGCCTGCGGCGATCAGATGGTGCTCAATGGCGTCTTCGAAGTGTCGTTCTTGGGTTTTGGGCACTTAGTCCTCCCCTCTTGAGGCGGGATGTCGGAGTTGGGGTTGGGTCGATCGGGGTGGAGGTTGGGTCGATCGGGTGGAGGTTGGGTCGATCGGGGTGGAGGTTGGGTCGATCCCCGGGGGTCTGTCGGGGGCTCTGATCAAATGGCCATCAAAGAGCTAAGTATTTGTAATAACTTGTAAAATATGCATTCGGAAGGTGGGCCGAGACAAACTCATCAAAGAGAAACGCCGTCATTCTGGGCTCTCTCGTGCGAGCGCCCAATGAGGTACGTAGCGCATGAGCTTGCGGTTCACCCCATCGTTCTCCGGAGTGATCTTCCCGGCTTCGATTGCTTCCTTGATCAAGCGCGAGGCAGTGGCGCTGTTTTGCGCCCCAATACCGAAGCGCTGCCGGAGCGACGCGTTGGTTAGGTACTCTTGACTGACGTACCGGAGGCAGGCGTGCAGGTAGCACGCGCGAACGCGGTCTTCACGATCCATCTTCGCGAGAGGTCGAGGGGCGAAAAGTACTGCTCGTGTGCTCTCGCCGAGCACTTGAAAGAGCGGTGCCGGAAGTTGGTAGAACTCGAGTTCAAACACCACCTTATCAATCCCGCTCCCTCGCTCTTCGCAGATCCCCATTCTTCGCATAAGAGCAGCCAATGTTTCATTGCGCGAGCATGGAGGATTGTCCAAAAAACGATCCACATCCAGAAGGGGCGTGCCGGGGTTGGTGATTTCAATTCGATCGTCGAAAATCTCAATCATTGGTCCAACCCCGGTTGTGCTAAAATCCTGATGGATTAGAGCGTTCGCGACAAGTTCACGAATCGCCAACTCGGGATACATGGGGACACTAGTTCGCAGCGCCTTTGCAATCTCCTCATTGGCCGGGACCAGGGCCCTGACAAATTCGATTAGGCCCTCGAACCCGGTAGCGTATCCACGGCTCCCAACCTGCTCCCTCTTGGTGCGAATGCGGCTCGTTCCCTCGTAGACAATGACGCGCATGGCTTTGCGCGACAGTGTCGGAAAGTCCTCAAGCCTCTTGGCGAAAAGCAACGCGCCCAGGTTCGTAATGTTCCAAAGTCCGCCGCTCGTCCGCTGGACAGCCTTCTCCCGCACGAGTGCGTCAACGATGCCACTGCGGGATTCAGGAACGCGCTGTTTCGTCAGGCTGAAGTAGCCGGCGTGGTCAAGTCGTTCCGTGAGGGTTTCTGCGTCGACATCCTCCAGTGCAATGCCGCCTTCGAACGCTACGCGATCAAAAGTTCTCCAGAGTAGGCGCTCTTTCTCTGGTAGGTCCTTCAGCCGCTTCTTGTGAGACGATAGACGGATGTACTCGTCGCCGCGAAACTGCACGGGTTGCCTTTGTGCTCGCTCCACCTCAAGCACCACAACACGTTTGTTATCCACAGGGATCTCGAAGAATTCGAAGTGCGTGGGCGGCTGCAGGCCACGATGCAACCAGTTTTCAAGTCCCTCGTTTCCCTTCTTCTCGGCGTGGGGAGCAAATGTTGTTCCCACAAGTGCGTTTGTGCCGTCCTCAACACCCCAAAGCACGTAACCGTAAGGCTTGTCTGAGAGTGCCGCGGAGTTTGCCAGCGCCGAGATGTATTCGCCGATCTCTTCCGGATTGCCATTGTTGTGCTTGAACTCAAGCCAGGCGGTCTCTCGCGGCATCGCGAGGAGCTCAAGCGCAAGCCGGTGCAGGCCCTCAGGGGAGCGCACAGGACTCATCCGGCATCCTGCGGTGCGATACGACCTGCACGAAGAGCGACATTAGCCATCAGCTTGCCTCGTAACTCCTGATCAAAAGCGCTTTGGCCCTTTCCAGATCATCCAAGGTTCGCAGAGTGATCTCAAGATCTCCGGTGCCGTAATGCCCAACCCCGCGGACATCTCGGGTGAAACCATCCTCCAAGGTGATGCTGTCCGGGTTGACCTTGACGTGGATGCGAACCGTCTTTGCCTGGGACCTGATCTCGACGCAGGCAAAGTTCTTCAGGCGCTTGAACGCGAAGTAGAACTTCATCGGCTTGAGTTGAACATCGTCGCCCAACCCAAGGAGGAACGCCTTTGCGGCTTCGAACAGATCTCGAAGCTCCAACGGAGCCGCCCGCACTTGATCGGCGGCAGTCAGCTTCGCCACACCACTGCCAGTGGTGCCCACGGGAGCCGGACCACTCTCCGCTTCGGAGGGCTCAACGCTGACCACGTTCACCAGCTCCAAGAGAAGCAGTTCGTCGCCGTACTTTCGGTAACGCACGAGCTCGATGTTGCGGTTGATCTGTTGGACGGCATGCCCGTCGTATTTGGTAAAGTCCCCCGCGATGCAGATCAACCGCGGGCTCCCCCACTCGATGTCTTCGGAGGCTTCCTTGCCCAGCTTCTTCAGCACCAGAAGCTCAAACTCGCCCTTATGGTCCATCAACCAATCGAGGTAGAAAAGCCCCTGATTGATGACATTCTCGTTGGTCGCGCGCTTGTACTCGATGATGACGGGGCAACCATTCTCATCGATGCCCAAAGTATCGATGCGGCCCCCGTGGACCTTACCGGTGGAGTATTCGGTGGCGAGAAACCGAACCCCGAGGAACGCGTCGAGGTGGGCTTCGATTAAGATCTGGAGGGACTTCTCTAGGGCGACGGATTTGCCCGTGAGTTCAACGGGAGGAATACCTTTAAGGCTGAAGAGCTTGATGTCGCTCACGCGGCTTCCTTGGTTACGTCGATTTTGCCGGTGACGGCCGCGGTGATGAGGGCTTGGCGGTATTCGCGGAGGAGCTCGACGCTTCGTTCCGTGGAGGCTCGAGCCTTGTCCATCCCGCCGATGGCCCCATCAAGGAAGCGGAAGATTTGGTTTTGCTCCACTTGCGGAGGCACGGGGACCATCGGGCGCTTGAGGTCCCGAATGTTGATCCCCTTGACCGTCGCACCGACCACCCCGGCTTGAAGTTGCGACCAGACTCCAGTGGACTGGACGACGTAGAGCAGCCATCGGCCGCCGATGCCGAAGCGAGGCGCGATACGCGCAGCGTCCTGGGTTAGGTTTGCGCCCCTTAGCTCCGGAGGCACCATCGCAGCCATCCCGATACTGCCACGAATCGCGTAGACGATGTCTCCTGGCTCAAGACGCGCTCTTGCGAATGGCGCTTCAATCTCTGGCGTCGTGCGATGCAAGCGATCTAGGCGAAGCTTCTCGGCCACACAATCTCCGCTCTTGACGATCGGGATTCCCTCCGCAACGTTGGGCCCAGGCAACACGATGCCGTACATGATCTGGCGCCGCGACGGAGTGAGATGCATCAGGCGCTTCAGCTGCCAGTGGGCCGGACAACGTCCGAGCGACGGAACCCCCGACTCCTTCATCGGCACGTTTGGGTCCAGCCCCTTCGTCACCGCCTGCGTGATAAGCGCCTGCCGCTTCTCCTGGAGCAGCTCGATGAGGCGCTCCTTCTTGGCGATGAGGGCATCGATGGCGGCAGTCTTGCGATCGAGGAAGGTAGCGATCTCTCGCTGCATCGCCTCGGCAGGAACCGGGAGCGCCTTCTCGTATGCCGTTTCTCGGGAAAGCCCCGGAACGCCAGTGTCCTGAGACAGTTCGTCGAGCCCTGCCGTTTGAAGCGCGTAGTAGAGCCATCGAAGATCGGTACGCGAGAAGCGGCGATCAATGAAGAACGTCGTATCAATGCAGAATGCGGCTCTGCTGGAATACGCAAGCTTGCCGAAGGATCCCTTCCGTCCGACCACAATGGCGGGAGCGAGCGTGTTCGCTCTACAGTGCGTCCCGACGATTCCATTGGAACCGTAGACCGGCACGTCACCGTCAGTCCGATGATCGCTCGACAGAGAGTCCCCATATGCAAATCTGGCTACGAACTTTAGGCGAACTGATTTCACCCCAGCACCTCCCCCAACATCCCCTGGATCTCCCCCTCTAGTGCCCGAATTTCCGCCTCAATCTCGCTCAGCGGCCGCAGCGCCTTGTACTTGTAGAAATGCCGCGTGAACGGGATCTCATACCCAATCTTCGTCTTGCTCTCATCAATCCAAGCATCCGGCACATGAGGCAATACCTCGCGCTTGAAGTACTTCTGGATATCCTCTTTCAAGGGAACATTCTCGTTGTCCCGCAGCTCGGCGTCAGGCTCCGGGCGACCCTTGCTGTCGGTGCAAACGTCTGCGCTCTCATCGCGTTCAGAAAGCGCCGCCATCACCGACTTGAAAACCGGCGTCGGCACATCGAGCTTCGCCTTCTGAAAGGCTGAGCGCAGCGTCTTCTCAAAGGCATCGCGGTTCTTGATTGCCTGCGACGGATTCAGCGTGCGAAGCACCGCCACGATTTTCTCTTGCAGTTCTCGCCCTTCCTCCGCCTCGCGTTCCCCGGGAGCCCCCTTCTTCTTCGACTTGGCCAGCGCCGCGAAGCCGCTCTCCTCCTGCAATCGTTCAAGGCGTTCTGGTGACGCCTGGAAATTCAGACGAAGCGGACGCTCCACGGTGATGCGGCGGAACCCAAAATCCGCATTGTCGAAGACCTTCGCGATGTCGCTGGTGAGAAAATCTCCGTAGGTTTTAGCGAGCGTCTCGATGTGCGCCTTGCCCAGCTCGTTCCGCTTGTTCCCAAGGGATTTTCGCATCTTCTGGAACAGCTCGACACCGTTGATGAGCTGCACCTTGCCCCGGCGGGCCTTAGGCTTACGGTTGGTGACGATCCACAGGTATGTGGAGATTGGGGTGTTGTAGAAGAGTTGATCGGGCAGCGCGACAATGGCTTCGAGCCAGTCATTCTCGATCACCCATTTCCGGATCTCGCTCTCGCCAGAGCCCGCGTCCCCCGTAAATAGCGGTGAGCCATTGAAGACAATCGCGAGGCGGCTGCCGCCTTCGCCTTTCGCGTCCACAGGCTTCATCTTCGAGAGCATGTGCAGCAGGAACAGGAGCGAGCCGTCGTTGATGCGCGGCAGACCTGGACCAAAGCGCCCGGCAAAGCCTTGAGTCTCGTGCTCGTTCTCGATTTCTTTCTGAACCTTCTTCCACTCCACGCCAAAGGGCGGGTTGGAGAGCATGTAGTCGAATTTCTTGCCGCTGTGCCCGTCTTCAGAGAAGGAGTTCCCGCGAATGATGTGCTCGGGATCCTGCCCCTTGATCATCATGTCGCTCTTGCAGATGGCGTAAGACTCGGAGTTCAGCTCTTGCCCGTAAACCTTCAGCTCCGCATCGGGGTTCAGCTCGCGCAGGTATTCTTCGGCAACGGAGAGCATACCACCCGTTCCTGCCGCAGGATCGTAGAGAGTGCGGACGATGCCCTTCTTGGCCAGGGTGTCTTCGTCCTCGATGAAAAGGAGGTCCACCATGAGGCGGATGACTTCACGGGGGGTGAAGTGCTCACCAGCGGTCTCGTTTGAAGCTTCAGCGAATTTCCGGATCAGCTCCTCGAAGATGGACCCCATCACGTGGTTGGGCACCTTTTCGGGGTGGAGATCCACGTCCGCAAACCGCGAAACCACTTGGAACAGTAGGTTTGCGTCCTCCAGCTTGGCGATTTGATCCGTGAACTTGAACTGCTCGATCACGTCGCGGGCGGTGGGCGAGAAACCCTTGATGTACGAGGTGAGGTTGGCGGCGATGTTGTTGGGGTCGCCTTTCAGCTTTTCGAAGTCGAGCTTCGAAGTGTTGTAGAAAGTGGTCCCGCTGGCGCGCAGCAGCATCTTCTCGATGGTTCCCTCAGGGTGCTTCGCCTGCTTCAGCTCTGCATGCTTCGCGAGCACCTTCGCCTTGCACTTGTCGAGGACGCAATCCAGGCGGCGAATGACCGTCAGTGGCAGAATGACCTTGCCGTAGTCTGCCTGTTTGTAATCTCCACGAAGGAGATCAGCCACGCCCCAGATGAACGAGGTGATCTCCGAGAAGCCGCCGAAGCTGCGGGGTGAAGCGGGAGGGGCAGAATCCGCCTTCGGTCCGCTCGCGGTCGAAGGCCGTAGGTTCTTCGCAGTGACGTTGGCCTGGGTGCGCGGGGATGCCATGGAAACGTGAGACTAGGCCGCACTTGAAACGTCAATCAAGAACCGTGCGTTCTGGGTCTTGGGGTTGTCGCAGAAAGTTGCACGCTCGCCCCTTGCTTGCGGCTATGCTACCGGAATGCGCCATCAGTTCTCTGTCCGGTTCCAGCCCGCATCGGGTGCGAAGTTCGTGCAGGCCCAGGCGTACATTCGGGCCCTGCAAGCGACGCTGGAAGGGTTAACTTCGCTTCGGGCTTCTCTAGCGCCGGAGCTGGCCGCAAAACATGGTTGGGCGTTGCCGCAGGTTCGCGACGCGCTTACCTTCTCAATTGGGCCCACGGGAAAGGGCAGCCTGATCGTACCGCTGATTGCGGGAGGTGGCGTGAAGGGAGCACCGCTTGCCAGCGACCTTATCGCACAAGCTTTTTGGAGCGAAACCGCCGCCGAGCTAGCGCGCGTACCAAAAGGACAAGCACCACGCCTCAGCGCCTCAGGGGCTGACGCCTTCGCGCGGGCAAGCGCCGCCGCCAAGGAGAGTGCGGCGACATTGAGCTTCGTGAGCAAGACGTCGGGTGGCAGCTGGAACGTTGTGGCCGGTATCACGAGGATGGAGGCGTCTCTCCGTAAGCATGCTGTATCGCAACGCAAGGGGCAGCGAGCTACCACGTCGATCAGCGGTCAGATTGTTTCGCTCACCTACGATCCTCCTGGGTTTATCTTGGCTACTTCCGGGGCTCGTCGCAGCGTGCAGATGCCGAGCGCTCTGCGCAATCGCGCGCGGGAACTGTGGGGTCAAGAAGTGGTTGTGCTGACGGACGCCGTGGTCACGGCCGAGGGCGACATGGCCGACTTGCATGCGGCCGACATTCGCGCCGCCAAGACTGCTCAAATGGCCGAGGAACGCTTCGACGAAACCTTTGGGGTCATGCGCGGTTCGTGGGACAGCGAAGAGCTGGCATCTGATCTTGGCCGGTCGAGCCATCACTAGGCGCCGAGCGATGGCCGTGGAGCAAACGTGGAAGCGAGTCCTGTTCGACACGAACATGCTTTCCCGTTGGATGGATGGCGACTCAGATTTTCAGGCCCCGCTGAAACGTGCGCGATTCACGTGATTCACCCCGTCACTCTGCGTGGTCGTCGAGACTAGCAGAATGGCTAGTCCGCAAGTCCCGGGGACATGTGGCATAGCGTCGATTGAAGCAACGTGAATAACTCAAACCCGCGTCAGCCAATCCGCGTGCTTCTCGTCTTTGCCAGTTACCGCTCGCAAATAGGCCCGCTGTAGTACGGCGCCGAGCGTCTTTCGCCCGGTGCGAAATTCGATGCCATCGAGCTCACGTACGGGGGTGACCTCGGCCGCGGTACCGGTGAGAAAGACTTCGTCCGCCCGCAACAGATCTTCGCGTGTAAAAGCACGGATCATCAGGGGTACGTTGTTTTCCCGGGCGATCGTCAAGATGCAGTCGCGGGTGATGCCTGGGATGATCGAACTGGATTCGTCATTGGTGTAAAGCACTCCAGATTTCACGAAGAATACATTCTCACCGGTTGCGCTTGCGACTGTGCCGTCTTGATTGAGCAGGATGGCGTCGTCGTAGCCGCGGTCCAGCGCCTCATGTGCGGCCAGCACGCTGTTGGCGTAGTGCCCGCTCGTTTTGGCCATAGTGGGGAACATGGTGTGGTGGAATTTTCGCCAGCTCGATATGGTGACGCGAATACCATTTCGGAGAGCACTTTCTCCCAAGAAGGAGCCGAGCTCACGTACGGCGATGAACACCTTCACCGGGCATTCTCGCTTGGGCTTCAGATCGATCGGGCCGTGCCCAAAGTAGGCCAGCGGCCGTAAGTAGCCGTCTTTGATCTGATTGCGGCGTGTCACTTCGATGGCACCTTTTCGGAGCGCTTCGGCGTCGAACGGCACCTTCATGCCGTAGAGCTTCGCTGATGCTAATAGCCGTTCGATATGGTCACCCAAGCGTAGGAGCGCTGCGCCTCCGTCTACAGGGTAACATCGAATGCCTTCAAACACAGCCGTGCCGTAGTGCAGAGCATTGGCGTAGAAATGAACGCTCTGGGTGTCGGCCTCTTTGAGATCGCCGTTCCACCAAATGAAGCGCGCTAGGTCTTGGCCTTGCGGGCGCTCGAGGGGCAATACGTCGTCCGCCGGCATGCCATCGAAATTGGGCCATTCATGGTTCATGCGTACGAGCGTACACTCGGTTCGGAGTGGGCCCAAGCACGCAGAGTGCTACAAACGAGCGAGCACCCCAGCTGCTCTCATCTAGACAGCGTTTTACAAGCGGGCGAACACCCAAAGCGCTCCCACCCAGGCACCGAGAGTGCTCCCGAGCGACGCCAGAACCGAGACCAGTGCTATACGTGTGAAGCGATTGGCATAGACCCCCCGACGACTGAGAATATCGCTGCGAACCGCCTGCTTGTCGGCGTCCGTGGGTGGCCCTTGCTGATATTCAACTAGGCCGAGGAGGCGGCCCGCCCGCCTTTTAGGATCGAGAGCGAGAACTGGCGCCAAGAGTGTGGCAAGCAGCACCGTGAGCGGCTTCGCGCGAGCGACCAGCGCCGTAAGGAGTGCAAAGCCGGCCGTTGAGAGCCCCCAGGCGTGGAGGAGAGGCCAAAGGCCGGGTAGCTCGTCGCGCGAGTAACCCACAAAAAACATGAGCAACGCGAGAGCGGGCACGAGCCAGCGCAAGATTCGTCCCAAGGGTGCAGGGGGAGGCACCTTTTCAAGCTCAGTGCGATCCACCGGCGTGTTCAGATTCTCAACCATTCCCTTAACGTGCCCCGCGCCCACCACTGCAACGACGCGTGCCCCTTGGGATTCTCGGATTTTGGAAATCAGGTAGAGGTCCCGTTCGTCAATGAGTGGGCGCTTGATGCCAGGCAGTGCTTTGGTCATCTCCATGAGCATGTCCGACATGGTCTGTTTATCTTTGAGTTGCTCAACGCGCTCTTCGGTGAGCTCCCCAGACATAGCCTCGTGCTCAGGTGGAGTGCCGAATAGGCCGAGAAGCTGCGCCTTCTCCTTCCCGGAAAGCCCGCGCCAGGCACGCTTCAGCGTGATTTGGACCTCGCGATCCGCCAAAACGAGCTCCGCGCTCACCTCATGGGCCGCGGAAACGGCCGCCAATAGCTCCGCTCCGGGGCGCACTCCCAGCTTATCCCCCATCTTCTTCTGATACGCCGAAAGGCCTAGGCTCACTAGGAGGAACAGCACGCGTTGCTCTTTGATCGCTTTGGGCAAGTCCAGTCGCCGCCACCCCGAGTCATCAATGAGGGCGTCGTGCCGGGACTGATCTAGCTCCACACACACGGTGTTCGGGCGGAGCGAGAGAATGGTGTCTCTTACTTCCTCCACACTGTGCTTTGAAATGTGAGCGGTGCCGATCAGGAATATCTCGCGCCCTTGGTGTTCCAAGCGAGTGATGTTGTCAGAGTCGCCCATCGCTGCTCCTGCGAACACGGCCTTTATTTGGTAGCTGCGCGTTCCAGGGTCGCAAGCTTCTTTAATAGCTCAGAGTTCATCTGGTCCACTTTTTCATGCAAGTGAGCGATTTCGAGCTCAGCTTTTAGGTTGATATCGTACTCAATGTCGCCCCGTACGCGATCCCGTGCCGCTTGGCGGTTCTGACTCAACAACACGAATACCGAAAGAATGATGGCTTCGAGCGACACCACCATGGTCAAAAGCCCAAACGGGAATGGGTCAAACCCGCCCCAAGGTAAAAGCCCCACATTCAGGATAATCCAGGTGAAAAACAAGCCGATGTGGATAAATAGAAAGGGCAGGCTACCGCTGAACTCGGAAATCCAGTCTGCAATTTTCATCACCGTGGTGCGCAGATCCTCCACCTCTTCGTTGACATTGCGGGTTGCCGTGTGGCGAAGCAGCTCGGCATTTTTGCGCAGGCGTCTCCCAGTTGCCGACAACAGATCCATAGCTGCGCCCGGCTTCAAGCGAAACAGCTCATCCAGATCGTCGCGATCCACCTCCAGTGCCTGTACTTCGGTCGTGGCTACGGCCGATGCAGTTCTCGGCCCGCCATCGAGCAGCGAGACTTCACCAAAAAAGTCTCCGGCGGTTGCGGTCTCAAGCACAATTCTTTCACCCGTGTCGTTCTTAAAAAAAACTTCGACTTCGCCAGAAATAACGACGTAGAGCGCGTCGCCCGGGTCACCGTAGTTGAAGATGACTCCATCTTTAGGAAAGGATGCGACCTCCACGCGTTCTGCCAGAACGCTCCGTTCCTGATCGTCGAGCAAGCTAAAGAATGGCACCTGGGCGAGCAATTCAGAGGTACTGGGCATTCTTGAGGATCCTTGGGGTGTGGCAAAAGTGCGCGGAGCGGAGCCTAGGACGAGTTGGCGAGGCTTCCAAGTCGCGGGTTTTCGAGCACTTTGAGCCTTCCCGGGCTGGAGGGCGGCCTCGGGCAGACTAGCCGCAACGCCGGGTCCTGCCGTCCGTGACTGCCTACGAGTCTGGGGAGGTGCGTGACTTTGTGCGCCACACGTCGCCTAAACATGCATGATGCCGGTGGTTGTTCCGTTTCGCGGGTGTGGCGTTTGGGTTGCGGAGCGCACGAACGCCTCGGTACAGAAATGAGACGTTCTCGATGAAGTGAGCCTGGAAGGCTGTTAGCCTAATCTCTAGCTGAGACGCCCGAATCTCGCCTTGCATAGACTGACGACACGATTCGATTTTACACCACGGAGTCCACTCGTAATGCCCTTGATCTCATGGGTGGGCTTGAGTACGAGACTCTTTGAGTCCAATGAATATTCGCAGAACGTACTTACTCGGGGGCATCTCTTTGATTGTTGGAGTGCTCACGAACGCGCTTCAAGGGTGCTCTTCCGAAAAAGGTAGCGACCTTTACACTACTTACTCTTCGAACACGCCAGGCGGCAGCGGAACAGATTCGGCAGCTGGCGGGGTGCGGTCGCAGGCTTCTGGCGGTACTGGTGGGGTGATTCCAAGCGTCGGATCGATGCCTTCGGGGGGGCGCCCAGGTTCGGTCAATCCGCCTGACACCGGCGCGGGTGCCGAAAACACAGGCGGAGCCGACGACGGAGCGGGTGGGGATGTGGGTTCGGAAACGGGGGGCGTTGGCCAGGAGAGCGGTGGTGCCTCTTCTGCTGGGGGTTCCACGAGTTCGGGTGGTGTGGCATCAGGCGCGGGCGGAAGCAGCTCAGGTGGAAGCAGCTCAGGTGGGGCTTCCTCGGGTGGAAGCACGGCAGCCGGCGGCGGGCCGGCTGCTTGTCAGCCGGCGGGTGCAGAACGCTGTGATGGCCGGGATGAGAATTGCACTGCGGGAATTGCGGACGAAAGTTGTCCGGAGAGCTGTATCGGTATGTCGCACGGGGCTCACGGCTACATGTTCTGCAGGGTGAGTGCGAGTCGCGCGGAGGCCAACAACGCGTGTGTTCAAGCAGGCTTGTCCCTGGCTCGTATCGATAGCGCAGAGGAAAACGCCTGGGTGCGCCAAACGGCCACCTCACTCGAAATGAGTGCTGTCTGGTTGGGTGGGCGCGACGCCATGGAAGGAGTCTGGCGCTGGGTTGATGGCGCACAGTTTTGGATGGGGGGTGCAAGTGGAGTGAAGGTTGGCGGCCTTTATTCCAACTGGCAATCGGGGCAGCCCAATAACAACGGCGGCAATCAGGATTGCCTTCGCTTGGGTACGGATGCTCTTTGGGATGACGTGGCGTGTGCAGACACCTACTCCGGCTTTATCTGCCGAGGCGACTGAGTGTCGACCGAGCGCAGCCATTGCGTTGAAGCCCAACCGGTAGGCAAAGTGGGCAGGTGTTTTCGCAGCGGCTCCCCGAAAATCTTTCTCCGAACCCGCTTACGGAGGCGCTTGCTGCGCTGCGGGGAAAAGCTCTCAATGTTCGTGACCTAACGCTTTCGAATCCAACGCAAGCAGGCTTTGCGTATCCTGGGGAGCTGCTCGCTCCTCTTTCAGCGCCAGCCGCTCTCGCCTACGACCCCAACTCGACGCTCGTCGAACGGTCGCCAATCGTAGACCTCTGGAAACGTCGCGGGTATTGCGTGGCACCGAGCCAGGTGGTGCTGACGGCGAGCACCAGCGAAGCCTACGCGGCACTGTTTAAGCTACTGTGCGATCCAGACGACGAAGTGTTGGTGCCAAGGCCCAGCTACCCCCTCTTGGATCACCTGGCGAGGTTTGAGAGCGTGATATTGCGGGATTATCGGCTTTCATACGACGGTAGTTGGGCCATCGATTGGGACTCGCTGGAGCGGGCGCGCACCGAAAAGACGCGGGCGATCTGTGTGATTAGCCCCAACAACCCGACCGGCTCATACCTCAAAGCAGATGAGCTCGAACGCCTGGAGGCGCTCGGGCTCCCCGTTATTTCCGACGAAGTGTTTGGGGATTACCCGCTCACTTCGGATAATCGCCGTATTACTAGCGTGGTGGGTGCCAAAACTGGGCTTTTTTTCAGCTTGGACGGCTTGTCCAAATCTGTGGGGCTGCCTCAAATGAAGCTTAGTTGGATTACCGTGGCTGGCGAGCCTGCACTAGTGCGCGCCGCAACCGAACGTTTGGAGTTCGTGCTCGACGCGTACTTATCGGTATCGACGCCGATAAAGACCGCGGCGTCCCATTTCTTATCAGTTGGCAAAGTTGTCACCCGGAGCATTCACGAGCGCGTGCTCGGCAACTACCGTGTGCTCGGAGAGTGCCTGCGTAACACACCCGTGAGCTTGCTCTTTGCCGAGGGCGGTTGGTGCGCGGTGCTCCAGCTTCCTACCCTAATGACGGATGAAGCGTGGGCATTAAAGCTCTTAAATGAAAAGCACGTGCTCACTCAGCCTGGCTATTTCTACGACTTCGAGGAAGAGGCGCGGTTGGTTGTGAGCTTGCTCACGCCTCCGGAGATCTTAAGCCAAGGTATCGAAGCGCTACTGGAATTGGTAGCGGGCTGCTGTTCATCGCCGACCCAGCCGAAAAATGCGGCCGGGTCAACGTGATATTTCCGCTGATGTCGCGCTGCAATGGAGCGTCAGGCGTGTCGACGGCGAGCGGCTAATACAAGGCCAAGAGCGAGCAGGCCCAAGCCCGCGCTGGCTCCACCAGCGCCGCCGCCTACCGTTCGGCAGCCGCAGGTACCGGGCTTCTCTTTGATCGTAGAGGGCGAGTCATCGTCGTCATCACGGCCGTCGCTCGCGCCTTCCATCTCGTCGCTTTTGTCGCCGTCTTCCTCTTCGTTGTTCGTGTCTGGCCCTTTTGCGTCGTCCTCTTCTCCGCCGTCGCTTTTGGCATCGGCTTTCTCGTCGGTAGACTCCGCTTTGTCGCCGCTTTCCGTTTCTTTACTTTCATCGCCCGCGGGCTTTTCCTCCGCAGACTTAGCCCCTTCAGGCTTTTTCTTCTTTTCGCCGGTGAAGACGATCGCGCGACGATCGATGATCTCGTTTTCTCCCTCCAGCTTTATCGTCTGCGGGGTACCAATGGCTTGGCCGCTGCGCCCGTCTTTAATGGTTACCTTATATTCCCCAGACTCGTAGCCTCGAGCGCGCGTGAGCTTGAACGAGAATCGGGTGCGCTTCTCAACCTTGCCGCTGCCGGGATCCATAAATCCCACATCCACGCTTTCAATCATCGGCTGACGCCCCTCAAGGGGCACCGCGCGTTCAACCAGCTTGTCCCCATCCACCATAGAACGTTCAAAGTAGGTGATGGGTTGGAACTCAAACTTCATCGGCAAGTTAGAAAAATCTGGCGTCTTTGCCAGCGTAATGGTGAGTTCTAGCTGCCAAGACTTGTTGGTGCGCTCCTTGATCGCGGTGGATTTCCACTGCACCCGGCCGCCCGCAAAGGCTACGGCTGAGAACAGCAGAATGATCAGCGACGCAACAAGCTGAGCGCCAACGGTTTGAGTCCTATGAGTGCGCATGCATTACCTCCAAAAAGAGGCGCTACGCTAACATAGGAGCCCTCATGCGCGACACCGCTCTTACTCGCCGCTCATGTTCTTACTCGTCACTCATGTCTGGTGGTGGCGAGGGGATCGTGTCGTGCGCGTGGTGCGCATCTTCAGGGAACAGGCTGCTCAGTCGCTCGGGCCGTTCGGTGTCCGAAATTGGGTGCTTCACGCGCGACGCGCTAGGGGGACGTACCGCCGAGATGGGCTCTGAGAGCGCGGGGCTCCGTTCAGTTTGCGGGCCTTTAGCGTGTGCCTGGTCGTTCATGGTGGGTCCCTCTTGGGTGCTCGCGGTATCCCCACACCGCTTGCCCAGAGCGAAATACCCCACTCCCGGCCGCGTGTCCAATGATTCGCAAGGGTCTCGACTTAGCCGATGAAAACGGAGCAACAACGGATGTTTACGGCGTGGCTGCAGACTGGGCGCCCGCCTGGCAAGCACAGCAAAACACCGTGGCGACGCTCGCGTCCACGTTTTCAAAAGCCAAGGCCTGGGTGCTCTCGCAAGGCTCGCCGAGTACCAGAGGGCCCCCGCCGCACCGGACCTCTCCAGCGAGCAACCACTGCACGCGCCTTTCCCAGCGGGGATCTTCGAACTTTAAGGTTTGGCCGCTGTTTAACCGGAGCAAGTAGAGGCCGGCCTCATCTGTTTCGAGTAGCGTCCTCACCGAAGGGTTATTTTCGTTGATTCCAGCGCTCGGAAAATCTGCGCGTGATCTCTCGATTTCAACCGAGGTGCCAAGCGCTCGTCCTTTGAGTGCCTCCGGCTTTTCGAGTCTAATCCGGATCTGTTCGAGTACAGGGTAACATCCAAACAGCATGGCGCTGATTTCTTCCGTTGCCATTTCGATCAGCCGGTATTGCCGAAATCTTAATAGCGATCCAACGTCGTCAGCCACGCGTGAATAGTCGATCGTGTCTAAAATCCGTCCGGTACGACCGGCTTTTGCGAGGTTGAGCCCGAGGGCGAGGCTCAACCGCACGGGCTGTTTTTGGTGACGCTCGCGGGGCCGCATACCCACGATGCACTCGATTTCCAATTCGTTGACGCGAATGAAGTCCATAGGGCGTTTAGTGGGTGGTAATGGGGCGAGACTCCGCTTCGGAGATCGTAAGTGGCCACGTTATGCTTTCGCGCGTCCAGCCTTCTGTTCCCGCTTGGCGCCAATCGACACGGAGCTCATAGCTGCCCGTTACCGGTGGAAGAGGCAAGCCCGCCGTGCGGGTGCGGTAATGTGGGGTGAGCGCGCGGTGGTCGAAGACATCCGTTGTGGTTTCGAGGCCCGATTGTGCAACCACCGAATAACGCAACTGGATGGTTTGCTTGAGC
The DNA here is from genome assembly GCA_033763455.1 of Polyangiaceae bacterium. GTDB lineage: Bacteria > Myxococcota_A > Polyangia > Polyangiales > Polyangiaceae > JBBRRP01. Next base: position 33,092 of record JANRKO010000039.1, on the reverse strand, counting down.
TCACTCGGCGCGAACTGAAAGTAGGCGTGAATTTCGAGCGGCAAAAGGGCTCCCACCGGGCACGGGCCGGGTGCAAGGCTCACTTGCTCCACAAGATTAAAGAGCGTTACGTTATTGGACTGCTGATCCAAGCTTGAACCACCACACAGGGTTAGGAAATAGCAACGCGGCACGGGGCGGAGCCTAGTCTTTCACCAGGCAGGTCGCAAATGGTGAAGGAGAGAGGCCCCAGTAGCAAGATCGAGCACGCTGTTGGCGGCGACCAGAAAAAGCGCGACCCCGAGTGCACTCACGAAGACCCGAAGGATTGCGGGCAGGTGAGAATAACGCCCCTCGGGCACGCGGAGCCACGCGGTACGCAGGGCCTCATTCAGGTGGAAGCATACGCTCGCGAACCCTAACAAATATCCTAGTGCGATTAGCGGCAAGCCAAGGCTTGTGACACTCGAAAGCTCGCGGCTGAGCTTGCCGTTCACATCCTCCAGATAGAGCGAATGGGTGGCAACTTGCCACCAGTTATGCCTTAGGTGGTAGCCTATGAAGGCCAGCGCGATGAAGCGCCAGCTGAAGCTGATGTAGGCCGTAATGCGCGCGGCGTGGGTAGGAGAGCCGCTGCCATCGACGCCAACGTGGAGCGCAGCGTATGCGAGCTCAAATAGTAGCCCCAGCAAGATAATGATCCCAAGTGTCCAGAACACCAGTGGGAGTTCCGACCCTCTTCGGGGAAGCTCACTGCCCACGGCAATGCCAAGCGGGGCGTCGCACGTGAAGTAAAGAAGGAGGAACCCTCCGAAAGTGGCGGCCCGAACGTACGGCGAAAGCGTCAGCCCAAGGCGCAACGCCTCGATCTTGAATGTCCGGAGAGCCCTTGACGACTCCTCGGTCAATCGGTCACCTGTACGTGGTGTTGAACCCAAGGCATCTCGGAGCGAAGGTTGGTTACGGGAGGCACCTCATGGCGTCAACCCACGTTACGCTTCTTGGCGCCCTTTGCGTCTTTGGGTGCCTTGGCTGCGCCGGAAGTGGAGAACACGCCCGAGGTTCGGGCGTTTCCGCGTTAGCGGAGCACAAGGACGCGCAACGGGACGCAAGAGCCGTTCGAATTCGGTACTTCTCTTTACCGCGAAAAGAACGGGGTACGCTGACCCCTGAGCTTCGGCGTCTGGTGGCGCTCTACCCGAATGATCCAGGCACTCAGTGGATTCGGTGTTACCTGGCGTTCAATCTTGTGGATGCGGGGCAGCGCGGGGAAGGCAGGCGCTTGGCCCAAGAAGTCAAGCAAACAACGACCGGAAGGATCAGTGAGCTTGCCACCGTGGCAATGGCAGCGTCGCTCACCTTCGAAGGAAAACCCCAGTCGGCGCTATCACTCCTTGCTCCCTTGGAGGGGAAAATTATCGAAGGGGATGAACGGCAGCTGTACTACGAAGAAGTCATTCGAGCGGGGCTCGCTGCCAAACGCTACGCGCAAACTATTCAGTCAGCGTATGATTGGATAACAAGCGGTAGCCTGTCGACGCCGGAGGCCAGCTACCGTGCCGTAGGAGGCCTCATTTCGGGGCTTCCAACGGGGGCCATTCAGGCGGCCTTGGGGCGCCTCGGCAAGCCCGCCTCTAACGCGAGGGACCCGGGCAGCCAGCTGGCGCGAGCGTGGTTTCTAAAGACTCTCCGGCAAACGCTTATTTCTAGGGCCATTTCGCAGAAGGATCCGAAACTGTCGCGTTGGTTGCTTGCGGCCACGACCGTACGTGAAAGGGTCACGGACGTGACCACAGAGCTCTCACGCTTGGCCACAACGGGGGCGCCGCCGAAAGTGCGCGTTATTGGGCGTCGGTTGGGCTTGGTTCTGGGCGCAGGAAACGATCGAGTGCGTGACCGGTCGGCGAGCGTTGTTGCAGGTGTCTTGAGCGCACTCGATCTCACGTCCGACGCGGGAAATTCCGGAGTGCAGCTGATTACTGAGTCGGATGACGGCACCGAAGGTGGCACCGAACGTGCGCTTGAGGCGTTGGCGAGCGAGGGTGTAGCGTTATCGATTGCAGGGGTGGATGGAGCGAGCGCCGCTGCGGCGACGCGCTATGCCGAGAAGGAACGTTTGCCGGTGGTGCTGCTCGATACACCCACCGACGGCGTGGCCTCGGAGTACGCTTTTCGTGTGGGCGTACCTCCGGCCGTGGTGGTGAGCAAGTTGAGTGAAGCGGCCTTTGGGGCAGAGCTTTCTCGCACCGCGTGGGTCGGCCCGGGTTTTTTGCCGTGTGCAGGAGATCCGGGCGCAAACGAGGAGTTCAGCTATCCTCGGGAAAGCTGGCAAGCAGCCAAGCTTCAAGTGATTTTCTTGCTGGGGCACGAAGCCTGTAGCCGCGAGGTAGCTGCCCTATTGGCCGGCTTTGTGCCCAAGCCCAAGGTGCTGCTTGGGCTCGAGAGTTCGCGGCTTTCTGAGGCACTAGTACGTTTTGCCCCCGTGGCGCTGGGTGCAGGGCGGTTCCCAGAATCGGCGGAGGTGGGGCCGTGGTTTCAGGTGTTAGGTCACGACGCCGCCGTAATCGGAGCGCGTGCCCTCGAAGCTATTCCCGAAGTCGCTTCGTCCGATGATCGTGAGGAAGCGGGTCAGCTTCACACTTTGGCCCGCCAAGCGCTTGCGAGCGTTGACGTAGAATTGTGGTCAAGTGAGGCCCGCGGCTTTGACCCCAACCGCGACATCAAGCGAACACTCCGTCTGCTGAAACCACTCACTACTCCGCCGCCTGCGGGCGGCGGGCGAGCCCTGCCGTGACAGAAAGCGTTGTGTTCCCCTTGGGTAGCAAGGCCCGCACGCGCGAGCTCGCGAAAGCCTTGGCGGCGCAGTCCGCCGCGGCGGATTTGATTGTGTTGGAAGGGCCGCTCGGCGCGGGTAAGACTTTTTTTGCTAGAGCGTTTTGTCGTTCGCTTGTAGGAGGCAAAGCATTGCGCGTCACGAGCCCCACCTACACGCTGGTGCACGAGTACGAAACAGAACCGCTTGTGTGCCACGCGGATCTTTACCGTGTCAGCTCCGAGCAGGAGGTTGCAGAGCTTGGTTTGCTGGCTCAGCGCGAAGCGGGTGCGCTCCTGCTCGTGGAGTGGGGCACCCCTTATGCGGAATTGCTGGGCGGGGACGCGCTTACGGTGCGTCTAGGCTTTACCCCACGCACGTTGCAGTTCACTGCGAGTGGGCCGAGAAGTGAGGCGCTGCTTGCGGCCACCGCAGCCGAAACACGCGGCTAACACGGAGAGAGCGAGCGGTGTGAACGTTGCTTGCCACCCGAGCCCCAAGGCATGTTAGGAAGTGGTTTGTGGGAGAAAGCACGGAACGCGAGAACTCAGGCTGGGGCGTTTGGAACCTGCTCGATCTGGTGCTCAAGCCCCTGGATAGCCTAGGCCAACTGCTGGAGCTCACAGGCAAGACGGTGGCGTGGATTTTTCGCCCGCCCCTGCGTGTGGCGCAAGTGCTCAACGCGATGGACTTTATTGGCTTTCAGTCCATCTTCATTGTGTCGCTCACCGGGATCTTTAGCGGCATGGTGCTCTCGCTGCAGACTGTTTACAGCTTGAAGCAATTCTCAGCCCAAGGTGTGGTGGGCTCAGTAGTGGCCATTTCGTTAGCTCGCGAGATTAGCCCAGTGTTTACCGCACTCATGGTAACCGCGCGCGCCGGTAGCGCCATGGCAGCTGAGCTTGGCAACATGCGTGTTACCGAGCAGGTAGATGCACTCACCACCATGGGAGTGAGCCCCATTCAATATTTGTTGTCCCCTCGGCTGTTAGCCAGTGTGTTGATGATGCCGCTGCTTTGCATCTTGTATTCTTGCGTGGGTATGGGCGGCGCTTACTTGGTGGCCGTGAAGTGGCTTGGAGTTGATCCTGGGATTTTTGTGGCGAATATTGAGAAGTACCTCACGTTCAATGATTTGTTCATGGGCGAGGTAAAAGCTTGTGTGTTTGGGTTCTTGGTTTCGGCCATCTCGTGTCGTCAGGGCTTTTTTGCCAAAGGTGGAGCCAAGGGCGTGGGTGAAGCCACTACCCGTGCCGTGGTGCACAGCGCCGTTGCGATTCTGATTGCCAACTATGTCATTACCAACTGGATGACGCCCATCTAATTCCTTGCTTTGAAGTTTTCAGAGTAATGAGGACTCCGCTTGTCAGTGAGTGAAAAAGAACCACATCGTGCCTCCGCCGCCCCCGACGGTGATTTGCGGCCCAACCCCAACACCGCTAAGCAATCGTTACGTGCTCACGCTTTGCGCGAAGTTGCAGAGTGGCGCCGTCGTTTGGTGTGGGTGCTTTTGCTGGCGCCGGCATGGCTTTCTGTGGCTTTGGATGTGTGGCGTCGGGCTCCGCGCCTGTGGGCGATGAACGGCCTCTTGCGCTTGGCTTACGCAGGCGCGCTGTTGGAGAGTTTGTTGGTTTGGGCGCTGCTGCTGCACGCAGCCTCGCGCCGGCGTGGGGTTGGGCGGCACGTGGCGGCGGTGTTGTTTGTCTTCTTTGCAACGCTGGTGCACGCGGGTCAGTCGTATTTTTTCGAACAGAACAACGTGTATCTGAATTCTGATGTGTCGCGCTTCGCTACGGATTTTGCCGGCAGCGTGCTGAATCAGTTCCTGGCGGATCTGCCGAATTATCTCAAGGTGATGCTGCCGGCAGGCTTTGTCGCTGGGTTTTGGGTTTGGCTCGCTAGGCGCTGGGTCCGGCCGCGGCAACGACAGGGGCGCGCTACGGCCATCTTGGCGCCGCTGGTTCTCGTCGCAACCTTTTTCATTCCGACCCATCACCGCCAGGCTCAGGCTAGCACCCCAGATGTCTTATATCTGAACGCGATGGGGGATCTGCTGGAGCACGAGCTCGGCCTCACGGCAGATGCCACAGCGTTCCGCCCGCGCGCGCGCGCTTCTCTACATGTGCCAAGGCTTAGCCCCCGTGTTCAAGCGCCTAGGAATCTGGTGCTGTTTATCTTGGAGAGTGTGCGCGCCGACAGCACCTGCTCAGAATATAGCTCAACCTGCAAAAAGACGCCATTTTCCAATCGACTCTTGCCCAATCGGGTACCTTTGCATCAGCTGCGAGCGCTGGATTCAACCACCGCCATTTCGCTCGCCGTGCTGTGGACTGGCGTAACGCCCAATGAATCACGCGAGGTGCTGCACACGTGGCCGGTGATCTTCGACTATGCGCGCGCCGCGGGTTTTCAAACCGCCTTTTGGACGAGTCAGAACATGTTGTTCGGCAATGCGCGCCTTTGGGTCGAAAAGCTTGCCGCAGATAAGTTCGCCTCCGCCACTGATCTGGATCCGACAGCTGATCTAGACACCGGTGCGCCAGAGGAGCTCTTGGCGGACCGAGCGCTCAGCGAAATGGCGCAATTGAAGGAGCCTTTTTTAGCTGTAATTCAGCTTTCGAATACCCACTACCCCTATCGCGTGGAAGACAGCGTTGCTCAGCCCTTTCAGCCAGCCACCACCAGCAAGGGCCCCGCACAAAACGCCGCCTTTAAGAACTACTATCAGAACTCCATCTACCAGCAGGATCGCCATATAGCCCGCATGATCGAAGGCATCCGTTCTTCCAACATCGGAGCGCGCACGGTGCTCCTCTACACGAGTGATCACGGCGAGGCATTCCGCGAACACAACCAGATGGGCCATACCTTCAGCATTTTTGACGAAGAGATCAAAGTGCCGGGCTGGGTAGACGCGCCACCTGGAACGCTCTCCCTTTCGGAATCCCAATACCTAGCGGGCAAATCCAACGAGTTTACCTTTCACGTGGATATCGTGCCCACCATGCTGGATTTGATGGGCGTTTTGGATGCACCCGAAATCACGCAGTTTCGCACGCGTATGCCAGGCACGAGCTGGTTGCGCAGCCAAGCTACCGAGCAACCGCTGCCGATGACGAACTGCGCCGGCGTGTGGGGTTGCGCGTTTGAGAACTGGGGCGTGATGCAAGGCCCGCTCAAGGTAGCGGCGCGCGCGTGGGATTCGGAGTACCACTGTTACGATGTGCTCGCCGATCCGCTGGAGCAAACTTCGCTCAACAATGCTCCGTGCGATGCCTTAAAGTTGGTGGCGCGCCAGCGCTTCCCACGTTTGCCGGGGCGGAGCGAGAAGAGCGGGAAGTAGCGGCGTTAACATTTGTTGGAGTTCGATCTCTTGGTTGCAAGAGCCGCAAGGTCCTCAGTGATTAACGGCGCATTCTTCATGGGAGCCTTGAGTGTCTTGGAAATCAGGACGGCGTCGGGCTCTACCAAGGCCACGGGCACCCACTTGCCGTGAAACAGCTCGGTATAGCGCGTTTCGCGAGGCATCCAACCTTCGTGCCCGAGGTCACGGGTTCGGAAGATCCTCGTAGATCTCTGCGATCGGCAGGGCGCAGCCAATCGCCGGAAGGTCGATGGCGCCGCCGTCGTGATCGCTCTGCGCGAACGAACCGTCGGCTTGCCGTGCATGCACAGTCACGTGCGCTCGATCCTGTGCGATCAGGATCACGGCCCGCACGCTGGCCATCATCTTGTAGCAGTCGAGCTTGGGACCGCGATCGTCGCTTTCCGTCGAGGGGCTCTGAACCTCAATGATGATGCTGGGGTTCAGCACGGTTTGGCGGGTCTTGTCAGCCGGGTCGAGCTCGAGCGGGCCGCAGACCACCGTGACATCTGCGTACGTTGCGCGGTTAGCCGCGATCGAGCGGACCCTCAGGTTGGCGTCGAACACCCGACACTGGGTGCCGCGCAGCTGAGCACCGAGAATCCGGCTGACGTTGCTGCAGATCGCCGAATGCCTGGGCGAGCCGCCAGACATGTCCAAGATCGCGCCTTCCCAGTACTCGACGCGGGTCGCGCTGCGCTCGGCCACGTCGGCATATTCTTCGAGTGAGAAAACGTGACGACGCTCGGCGATTGAAAGGGCCATGTCGATCCAATCCTATCTCCAGCGTATCGAACGGTCCAGCCAGCGAATCTGCCCTTGATCCGGCGGCATAGATGTTGATGCAGATCATGAGGGGCGGCTGGAGGTTGATCCGGCTCCGCGCCGGCGCAAGCGCGAGCAGTTTGAGGGTGTGTCGCTTCGGTGGAGGAGACGGAGTGGCGGAGTCGCGCCCGGGAAAGGTGCCCGATGGGCCCCAGGTGAATGGCGGGCCAGAAAAAAAAAGGGCACGGCGCGACGGGGTGAGGGATCGAGATTTCGCCCAGCGGTGCGGTGACTCCGACAGCCTGCATGGCCGAGAGAATTACCTGAGTCGGGTGCGCTTGCGCCCCGTCGAGGTGCCCCCGAGGAGTGAACTTGCCTCCAGTCCGCCCTAACTAGCGACGCGAAAGCTTCGCATTCGGTTCACGGTGCGACCGCCGCTTTGCGGAAGCTCTCACTCAATACCAGCCTGCGCAGTAACGGACGTAGCTGCCCGTTAACCTCGGCGTAGTACGCAACGGTTGAGTCTACCGCTGCCTGTTCGGTGGCATCCTCAAGGCGACCTACAACGTGGCGAAAAAGTGTCTTGACCGTGCAGTCGATCAGCGCAGGATTCGTGCGAAGCGCTCGGGCGAGCCCGCGCGCATCGCTAAACGGCACGCCGTCGAGCTCACCACTCGCGTCCACTGGCTGCCCGTTGTCGGTGGCCTGAAATTGGCCGAGCGCGTCGAATTGCTCGAGACCAAAGCCGAGCGGGTCCATGGCGCTGTGACAACCCTTGCAAGCGGGCGTTTTCATGTGGTCGGCTCCCTGCTCGCGGCGCGTTTGCCCGACAGCAGTGACCGGAATGCCCATGTCCACATTGGGCGGCGGGTCGGGGATTGTGCCGCAGAGTATGCGCTCACGGATGAAGCGCCCACGCTTGGTCGGTGACGTCAGGTTTGGCCCTGCGAGCATGGTTAGTAGTGATGGCTCTGTGAGCAGGCCTATGCGGGGACTCTCCGTCGCCAATACTAGCCGAGCAAATCCGATAGCCGGTGGCCCCACAGCGTACAGTGGCGCCAGATTGGCATCGACGAACGCCACCTGCGATTCGAAGATCGATGTCAGTTCCGCCTGTTGAGCCACCCACGTATCGGCGGCCAGCCGCAGCGTGGCTTCACGCATCGAAGCACGCAGTGTCGGTGAATCCTGGGTAAAGCGTGCGGCATCTTTGTTGACGCTATCGACCTTGGAGAGCGCGTAGAGATCGGTCGCCATGTCGCGCGCACCGTCGGCGAGCCGGGCTTCGTCGGCAAGCAAGCGATCGGTCTGTGCGGTCAGCGTATTGCCGCCAACAAGTGCGCCTGTGTCGGCCGCTGACAAGAGTGGCTCGTCGGGCGTAGTATTCCAAAGCGTGTACGAGAGACGAGCTGCCAACTCGTGGTCGGTGTAGCTGAGCCTGCCGCCGCTTTCTGGCACGCCAAGTTCGACGAGGTGGTTGAACTTGGGCGACAGCAGCATGCCTACGAGGGCGAACTTGGCGCCGACCATGAAATCCTGCGCGCTTGCACCCGTTGCTAGGATGACGTTGGCGTAGCGGGTGACTTCGTCGACGCTGAGCGGCCGCCGAAAAAGCCGCCGCCCGACCTTGCTGACGAAGGCAGCCGCACACGTGGCATCAGCTGGCCCTGTCGGTACACAGCCAAGCCAAGTCGCGCGAAAGTTCGCATCGCCGAACGCGCGCTCAGCCAATGAGTTGGCAGCAGTGTCGTAGAGCCGAACTCCAGCGCGCGAAACCGATGCCGAGCGCGCGCCAATCGAGGTGAGACCGCTCACGACGAAGTCCGGCTCCGTGGCAACGCCCCGGGCGTACTCTCCGCCAAAAATATCGCGCAGTGTGTTCAGGTACGCAGCCGATGTGAGGCGCGTCATCGCGGCTGGTCCAAGTCCAAATTCGGCAGGCGCGGTAGGAAGTGGTCTTATCGGCATGCCAGCCGCGCCAATATCAGCGATTGCGGACGCCCCGCCGCTGGCGATCGCGGACGCTCCGCCGCCGCTCGGGCTGACCTTGTTTAACCCACTGTTGGGCCGCTCCGAAATCATCGCGTTGCAGCCGCCGTTCAAAAGGGCAAAACATACGGCGCCCCAACGCGCGCCGCTCCTGAAGCTCGATTCAAGCCAAGACATCGCTAATTGCCTCCGATGTTTGGGCGCCCTGCACGCCGAACGAACTGAGGGCGGCGCCAACCGCTTTGGCTGCCGTAAAGCTGGCCCGCGTCGTCGGTCCAGAAGCTTTGACGTGCAGCCCAGTCCTGAGCACGCCACCCGCGTTGCCTGCCATCAGCGTCGGCATGTTTTCTAGCTCGTGATTGCGAGCGACTTCGCTCTGCACCAAGATGGAGCTGTTGTAGAGTATGTGGTTCGCTCCCTCGCTGAAGCTAGCCAGGGCGTCCAAGAACTCGGCGAAGCGCTCCATGATGAAGCCGACCGACCGAGACATGTTCGGATCAGACTGATGCCCGAGTTCGTGGTGATTGTTGGGCAGCGATGGGTCAAGTGGGAACCAGGGGCCCGAGTTGAACGTGCTGAAATTGACCGTAAACACCCGCGTCAAGTCGCACGCCAAGGCTGCAGCCAAAATTTTGCTGTTCGCGCGATTGATCGCGGACAAGCCGCTTTCGTTGCTGCTGATAACAGCATCGTCGATGTCCACAAGTGCGTCATTGGGCGGCACGCAGGTGGTGGGCGAGGTCGTGCGGGGCAAGCTCGCGACCTCCTTCTGCAGCTCATTGAGACCCTCGAGGTATTGGGCCATCCGGTCGCGGTCCGCCTTGCCGAGCTTTAGATTCAGCTCCCTGATGTCATCCTGCACAGCGTCGAGGTAGGCGGCGCGCAGCGCCTTCGTGTCCACACCTGAGCCCACCGACGGCATCAGACCGCCGAAGACTGCTTGAAAAAGTTGTCGCGGATCGCGGGTAGGCCGATTCGGAGTGTTCACGTCACTGAACGAGATCGCTTCTTCATAAGCGATCGCGACTTCGAGGGAGGAGCGCGGCCCGCTGCTCGTTAGGCTCTTAGCTACCAATTGATCGATGGTCGCGGCACCCGGTTGCATGTCATGGCCTGGGGCAGGCGGAGCCCCCGCCAGCACCGACGAGCAGCCCATCGTGTGCCGGTTGGTGCCGTAGTCGCCGAAGCTTTCGCATTCGAGCCCGGACACGAGGTTGATGTAGTCGCGATGCCGTTGCAGCGCAGTTAGGCCCTCCGGCAAGACGAGCTGACCCGGCGTGAGGGGCGTCCAACCGGGGTGGGTACCAGCACCGAAGAACCACAGGCCGAACCGCTGGGGGAGCGGCGTGCCGTCGGCATGCGCGTCCCCGTTGTCGTCGAGCATGGCCTCCAAACACGGCAGGCCAATAGCGACCCCCGCACCAGTCATCATCCCACGAAGCAGCCGTCGACGGTCGAGCGTGTTTTTCACCATCAGGTCCTAGTTCTGCTGGATTCGCCCGAGCCGGGTGGGAGCAGGCAGCGCCTCGCTCGGGCATCGCTTATTTCCGAACGGTTGCATCAGGCGCACACTTCTCCGAGTATCTCAGCAGGAGACCGCGATCGCCTGACCTTCCCCGTCTACATCGACGCCCGCGAGGTTCCAGCCGAAGCGCGTGAAGTTGCGGCGCTCTTGGCCGACTGCAGCGCCGCGCTGAAAGACGAGCCGTGCGTGCTTGGGCAGGAGTCGCGGAGGCGCGAGCCCCGACACGCAGTCGTGCTGATTCGGGGTCAAACCGCAGAAAGTATTGCGGTTTGGGTGCGTAACGGCTACAATTTAACGTCATACCGCGAGCTAAAGTTCGGCGATCGCGACGCGGCTTCGGAGCGCTGGCGCGCGGCTGGCCTCGTCGTAGCTTCGATGCTGCTGGTTCCCGAGCGCGGTACCAAACCCCCTCCAACCCCGGAACCCGAAGTGCAGCCAGCAAAAGACGCCCGACCGGCGCGCGCGGTGATGCTTGGGCATGCGACGACGTCCACCGATCAGAAGAGAATCGCGGTCTCTTTGGCGGCCACAACAGGCTACCTTGCACCACGAATCTCTCCACTGTTAGGTGGCGCGCTCGGGGTCGACGTGTTTCCGTTCAACGCGGCAGTGGGCGGGTCCCTGAGCGCCGAAGCGAGCGTGGCTCCGGAAAAGCTCGCCCAGGGCGCCAGCGTCGCGCGCCAGGCAGTAGGTTTCGGCATCGTCGCGGTGTTGCCGTTAACTGGAGCCCTGCGGCTCACCATTCGAGGCCAGCTGCTGCGTGAACGCTTAGCGGTCGCAGCGACCAACCCTGGGGGCTCAAAGGACTCGGGCGAGACCTGGCGCACGGCAGGGGCTCTCGCACTTGCACCTCGGCTAGAGCTGACGCCGGACTGGTTCGCCTTCGCGGGCGGGCAAGTGGCGCTCTACGACGCGGCTCCCCGGATCGTCTCCGGCACCACCACGCTCGCCCGAACGGCTCGTGTGACGGGCTCCGCGTTCGTTGGAATTCAGGTTGGGTTCTAAATCTTCACGTCGGCTGCCTGCCGCAGCCGGGCTCGTGCGAACCTGGTAGGAATAAGCTCATGAGCGCCGCCGAACGCAGGCCCCAGCTGAAACACGCCCCCCCCAGAGGGACGGAGCCAGAGGCGTCGGACGCCGAGCTATGGGCGGGCGTGCGGCGCGGCGACGGCCGACTCGCGGCAGCCTTGTATGGTCGGTTGCGACCGGTCGTCGAGCGCAGTCTGTATCGGGCGCTCGGCCATCGCTCGGCGGATGGCGACGACCACACTCAACTCACCTTCGAGCGCATCGTGCGCACTTTGGTAGACGGTACCTACGACGGCAGCACACCGCTACGTGCCTGGGCCTCACTACTGGCAACGCGCGTGGGGTTCGATGCTCTCCGCAAGCGCTACCGCGAGCAAGCTTTGTTTTCACCCGAAGCTGAGGGCATCGACCAAGGTCCGGAGGACAAGCTCCAAGCCAGAAGTGAGCTCGAACGGGTGCGCCGAGCCCTCGTCACGCTCACACCCGAACGAGCCGAAACGGTCTTCATGCACGACGCCTTAGGTTATGAACTCTCGGAAATTGCAACGCAGCTCGGCGTCTCGGTGGCAGCCGCTCAGTCTCGATTGGTGCGCGGTCGCAAGCAGCTGCTCGAGCGATTGCGTGCGGAGAAACAGGGATAGCCATGGATACTTGGCGTGATAAGACAGCAGAGCAGTGGGTGCAGGCCTTGGGTGAAAGCGAACCCGAAGCGCGCGATTCAGTGCCTAATTTGGGCAACATTGCGCGACTCACCAGCCTGATCGAAACCGAGCACGCCAACCACGCACGGCGCTTGCGCTTGCGCCGCTTTGCCTACACGGCAGCCGCCGGCGTATTGAGCCTGGCCGCGGCGGCCGCGCTCTGGCTCAGGGGGTCGAGCCCAACAATTGTAGCGTCGCTAGCGGAGATCCGTGCTTTCAACCATGCGGTCTCGCTCGAGGGCGGGCCGCCCGAAATGGCACTGAAGGTCGGCAAGCAACTCACCGCTGGAGATACCCTGGTGACGGGCCAAGCCGCGAGCGCGACCCTATCGGTCGCGGGTGGAGGAACCCTGGAGCTGAGCGCATTTTCTGAGTTACGCCTTCTTGGGGCGGTGGATAGCGAGCGCCTCGTTGGCGCGAGACTGGGGCGCGGTGGCGTCGAAGTGGATCTGCCCAAGCAACCCATTGGCGAACATTTCACGGTCAGCACGCCCGACGCCAAGGTAACGGTGGTGGGTACCAAGTTCAACGTGCGGGTCGCGGAGGGGTCGAACGGCCCCGTCACCTGCGTGAGCGTGACTCACGGTCGCGTGCGCGTGGGATCTGCCGAGCGCCAAGCGCTACTGGGTGCGGGCGAGCGTTGGGTTTCGCGCGGAGAGTCGTCTTTGTGTGACGGCGCGCGTCTGCCTACTTCGTCCATGCCCGCCCAAGCGCAGCCAGAGCCCACCGCGGTGGAATCACCATCAACGAACTCTGGGGCGCGTCGCGCGGGGCTTGGCAGCGCGGCCTCGGGCGAAGCTAAAACTGGCACTTTGGCCGAGGAAAACCAACTGTTTTTGGAGCTCTTGCAGGCTCGACGCGATGCTCGCAACGCCGAAGCTCGGGCTCTTCAGCGCAAGTTTCTGACGCGCTACCCGGCGTCGGCGCTCGCAGCACAGGTTCGCGAAGAGCAGAGCAAAACTCCTTAGCCCCGCGCGGCGCTCGCGACTCAGGGCGCACTCAGTTCGGGCAACGCCGGCTGCAAGCGGGTGCCCGCGCCGCCGGGCGTGTCGGCGCTATTGTCGGTTACGACCGCGAGCGCATCAAACAGGGTCTGCACGTCCTTGGCCCAGTCGGTACTCAGGTCTTCGGTTTGGAACGAAAACCCCCAAGCTGCTTCAAATTCGTCAACGAACCAGCCGCGAGGGCTGATCTCAACGGCGAACGTGTACACGGAAGCGCCCGCGTCGTTCACGATGTAAGCGCCGTAGTTTTGGAGCGTCCAGGCGAGCTTTTGAGCCGCCTCTGACCTCAACACCGGCAGGGCTCCCGAAGGCAGCGCTAGCAGCGAGCCCATACGCACTTGCGGGTCGTTACCGCCGTATGTTCCGAGGCAGTAGCCGTCGCCTCGCGAAGCGGGCCAACGGAAACACTCGGCTTGTGTCGGGGCCGCCCACAGAACCTCGTTGCTAAAAAGGTGCAAGGCTAGAGCGTGGCTTGGCGGAGGGGAGCCGGGCAGCAGCTCACCTAGCCGAAGCACACCCCCGAGAGCAGACAGACCCGAGCCGCCACTCGCGCCGAGAAGCCCGTCTCCGTAGAGGTCACCGCCCTCTTCCTCGAACAAGATTGTGGCAGGCGCGCCGCTGGTACATCGCGCAAACGGTAAGCCTTGCTTCAGCGTGCGCCCGTCCGACTGCAGAGCGACCACCGGCACGCCGCTTCTGCCCACACCTTCGAGCAGCAGAAAATCGGTAGGTGCGTGGGCTACGAAATGTTCTGGTGCCGAGGCCGGGCAACGATCGGCCCCTGTCCAGCCGGCGTCGCTGTGCTGCACCGAAAGGGTTGGCGCGTTGACGTCAAGCAGCACCGCCACCGCTTCAGTCCGGATACCGTATGTGGCCGGCTTTAGCGACACCGGCTTCAGCAGAGCGCCATCGCCTATCGCCGTGTTCCAAATGCTGGTCGAAGCGTAGGGCTGAGCCAAGGGGTTTCGTGACTTTGCCCGAGGCATTTCTGCCGGCAACGGTGCGGGCGCGACCTCGGGAAAAAGCCGAATATCGCCGCCGGAACCGCATGCCAATAACCCACAGCCCGTCAGCCACGCAAGCGGCTGAGCCCAGAAACGGGGAGAGTTAGCGACGCGCACGGCTCCCGACTAGCTATTGCATCGCACTCCCTGACAGCAAGTTATTTCTTCGACGCTGGTGAAAGACACAGCCGTTTTGGAGCCAGGTACGGGGCACGCTGACCTCTGGTGCATGTGTCGCAACATCCGCCCGCTTTTCAATTTTGCTCCGCCCGCCACGGATGAGGAGGTGCTCGCTGCGGCGCTGCAATACGTCCGCAAGGTGAGTGGTCAGCGTAGGCCTGCAGAACCGTGGGGACCACCCGCATGAAAGCTCTAACTATTCTGGTTTAAGTGCGTTGGTCGCGTTAACCCCCGGCTGTGCTCAAAAGATCGCCCGAACTGGGATCGCAACATGCGCATTTACGTGGGGCGGTTGCTCGGCACCTTGGCGTCGGCCCCCGGTTCGGCGCCGGCACCGGATTTTGAAATCGATGTGTTGAGGCAGTCCTCATCGATGCGCCTGGCCGAGAATAGGATGACGGAAAGGTTACTTGCCGCGAAATAAGCCTACTTGAGCCACTCCGTAATTAGCTCACCCAAGCGATCATACACCGTGCGGATGCGGCGCGATGCGTAGAGCTCGCGGTGGCTTGTAAGCCAAACTTGGAGTGGGGGAATGGCAATCGGCAGATCGAGCTTCACCATGCCTGGGGTTCGGGCAATAAGCTTTTCTTGGGCAAAGGTGATACCGAGGCCCGCTTGGGCGAGCTGCCAAAGTGTGCTCTGGCTGTCGCACCGGACTTGGAAATCTTCCCGCTTGAAGGCCATGCCCAGCTTTTTGGCAGTGCTAATGAGCACGTCTGAGCGATCGAAGCCGAGAAGCTCATGCTGGGTGAGATCTTCGGGCAGCTTCGGCGTTCCGCGAGCTTTCAGATAGGACTTGTGGGCGCACGGAACAATGCGTGTTTCACCGAGCCTGCGCGTGATGAGATCCAGCTGGGTTGGGCGGAACATTCTTACGGCGATATCCGCCTCGCGCAGCAGGAGGTTCTCTACGGAATCACTCGGGACCAATTCAAAGCTGAGCGAAGAAAATTCATCGCGAAGCACGCGAAGCATCGCTGGCAAGATGTAGTGAGAGGTTACAATGCTGGCAGTGATGCGCACGCTGCCTTCGAGGGCGGCACTTGCTCCGGCCGCGACAAGCTCGGCTTCTGCCAATGCCGCTATAGCTTTTCGAACCGGCTCAAACGCGCGCAAGCCGAGCTCGTTGGGGGAGAACCCCAAGGCCGTGCGCTCAAAGAGCGGAGCCCCCAGGCTCGCCTCCAAGGCCTCAATGTGGCGCCCCAGGGTGGGCTGAGAGAGACCTAAGGATCGGGCTGCCGCCGAAAGCGAGCCGTTTTCAGCCACGGCAGCGAAGCTGCGCCATAAAGTCCAGTCTGTCGTCATATGCAATAATGTATGGCTGCCATTCAGAAGTGGGGAATTCTCATTCTATGGTGAATGGCCCAAGCTGGTCTTGTCAACGGCCATCGCGGCCATTCTCCCACCCACAAGAAGTTGAGTCACAGACATGCAAGAGCCGAAAACAATTGCGATCCTCGGTATCAACGGTCACCTCGGTCGCCAGGTGGCGTTCGCCGCCAAAAGGGCAGGCCTGCGCGTCATCGGGTTTGGTCGAACTCAGAAGCAACCCATAGAGGGTGTAGAGTTTGTCTCCGGAGACGCCAACTCCGTCGAAGACATGAAGCGGGCCACGCGAGTGGCTGACGTGGTGCTCAACTCACTGAACTTGCCGTACGACAAGTGGGGGAACGGTGCGGCCGAAGCCCTCTCCGCGCGAGTAGTGGAAGCTTGCAAGGGCAAGACGCTGCTATTCCCCGGTAACATCTACAACTATCGGGCTACCGATCGCGTGCTGACTCCAGATTTACGCCAAGATCCGGAAACGGAGCGCGGCGCCATCCGCGTGCGTATGGAGCAACACCTTGAGCAGGCTGCGAAGCGGGGTGAGCTGCAGGTGGTGATACTGCGCGCGGGCAACTTCTACGGTTCAGATCTCCCGGGGGATTGGTTTGGGCAGCTTGTTTTCCGTGAGGCTAGCAAAGGGCGCGTGGCGCTCAATCCCGCTCGGAAAGTAAAAAATGCTTGGGCCTATTTGCCTGATTTAGCGCGAGCTTTTGTGGTGCTAGCTCTGCGAAAGGGAGAGCTGTCAGCGTTTGAGAACTTCCACTTTCACGGTCACCTCGTAACAACCGATGAAACATTTCAAGCGATTCAGAAAGCCGTCCCGCAGAAGCTGGTGCGAGTAGATTACCCTTGGCGCATGCTGAAAGTCATGGGGTGGTTCATGCCCATCATTCGTGGCCTGGTGCAGATGCGTTACGTTTGGGAGTACGAGCTGGGCCTTGTCGATCCGCGGCTAGAGAAAATGTTGGGGCCGGACTTCGATACACCGTTCGACCAAGCCATCGCCAGCGTCTCAAGCCGCTACTTCCCGGCGGAAGGAACGGAATCGGCGAAGGCGGCAGCTTGAAGCCTGTTACTAAGATAACGCCAACATTCGCCCAATCGGCAACAAGGCGCGCTGCCGCAAGCCCATGCAGCTGGAGTGATGCAGAAGCGGAGCGTGGGGGCGGACGAGGAGCAAAAGTGCGAAGGGGGCCTCACGCAGCCCGACGGAAGGTGATCTTTGCCGAGACTCCTAGCGCGCCAAGAACGCGGAGCATCAGATCAGTCGAAATGTCTTTGGTGTTTCGATTGAATAGAGCGGTGATTCGCGTTCGCGAAGTACCAGCCAGCGCGGCTACCTGCTCGTGAGTCAAGCCACGCTTCTCAATCACCTGAATGACCTTAGTGTTGAGCGCGCTCCTTACCGCAATCTCGATACCCTCCGGACGCTCAAGCCCAAGCACCTCGGCGAGGTCACCGGCCGTTCGTGCCACGATAGCCTTGATTCTTTTCTTCTTCATAACATCTCCTTCAAGCGCTTCTTGGCCAGATCGATTTCTCGGTCGGGCGTCTTTTGCGTTTTTTTCGCGAAAGCGTGAAATATCACGATCACATCCGCTACCTTTACGACGTAGAACGCACGATAAATGCTGGCGGCATCCCGGCAGCGCCGGGACCGAGCGCTGGCATCACCCGGGACAATGGCATCGCCAACGAGTGACCCAATTGAAGCTCGTGGATGGCCTTGCCGAATGCCCGGCGGACATCCTCCGGGAACGCTCGAAGTGCGTCCCGGGCGCCCGGATGGAACTTAGCCAGCTTCACACGTTGAAGTGTCTCAGATCTGAGACACTCTGGCAAGCGCTGTTTGCAGGGCCCTATGAGCCCGGAGCCCAGCGTATGCACTGCTTGTGCTGCAACGACCTGCGCAGTCAGATCCGTGCTTGCCGGATAGCGCCCGGCTGAGCGATCCGATCCGAGGAGCTCATGCTGGATGAATTTCCGGCGGAAGGAACGGAATCGGCGAAGGCGGCAGCCTGAGGCCTGTTCTTAAGATAACGCCAACATTCGTTCAATTGGCAACAAGGCGCGCTGCCGCAAGCCTTCGTCCATCTTCAATTCAGGCTTGAGATCACGAAGCGCCAGATACACTTTTTCCGGAGTGTTCAGGCGCATGAAGGGGCATTCATTGCAGTGGCAGTTTGCCTCGGGGGGCGCCGCGATGAAGGTTTTTTCAGGAGCGGCCTTCTCCATTTGGTGCAAAATGCCGGATTCGGTGGCGACGATGAAAGCGCGCCCGTTGTCGTTCTTGACGTGTTTTAAAAGGGCCGCGGTGGAGCCGATAAAATCCGCCAGATCGAGCAGGGGCTCTTCGCATTCAGGGTGCGCAATGATCTGAGCAGCAGGGTTCTGGCGCTTGAGCTCCACGAGCTTCTTCATGCTGAATGTCTCATGCACGATGCAGCTCCCCGGCCAGATTTCCATGTGGCGGCCAGTTTGCTTGGCTACGTAGCGGCCCAGGTTCTTATCGGGCGCGAACAAGATGGTCTTGTCTTCGGGGATGGCGCGAATCACCTTCTCGGCGTTGCTGGAAGTGCAGATGTAGTCACTCTCGGCTTTTACTTCGGCGGAGCAATTGATGTAGCTCACCACCGTGGCGCCGGGGAACTTCGCCTTCCATTCGCGAAACGGACCCACCGGGCAACCGTCGGCTAACGAACAACCCGCTGCCATGTCTGGCACGAGCACGATTTTTTCAGGATTCAGGATCTTGGCAGTTTCTGCCATGAAGTGCACACCCGCAAACAAGATAACGTCGGCTTGAGTGCGTTTGGCCTCTTGGGCTAGTTGGAGCGAGTCGCCTATGAAGTCAGCCAGATCTTGGATTTGGCCTTCTTGATAGAAATGCGCGAGAAAGACGGCGTTGCGCTCGCGCTTTAGGCGCCTGATCTCCTCTACGACTTGGGCCAGCGGGAGATCGACAGGGGGCGTGGAGGTAGCGGCCGAGGGCATGCCGGAAACGTAGAGCCGCCTCAGGGGAATGGCTAGCGTTTTTGGGCAGTCTCGCGCTATCTGGGGGGCCTCAGCTATGTCGCCTGTGCCGTCCACCCGGGAGCCCGTCGTGCTGGTGCACGGAATTTGGAATACCTCGAAGGTGTTTCGGCGGTTAACCAAGAACCTGGAAGCTGCAGGTTTTGAGGTGCACGCTTGGGATTCCTCGCCGAATGATGGCTCAGCCCCACTCTTAGCGCTGGCAGAGCAGTTGGCAGAACGTGTTGAGGCAACGCTCGGCGGTGAGCGCTCCTTCTCGCTGGTGGGTTTTAGTATGGGCGGCTTGGTGTCTCGGTGCTACTTGCAGCGCTTGGGAGGGGTTCGCCGGGTGCGAAAGTTCGTAAGTATCTCTTCGCCCCATCAAGGGACGTTCTGGGGGCGTTTTGGCAAAAAGGCTGGCATTGCGGAGATGAGTCCCACGAGCGAGCTTTTGTTGGCGTTAAATAGCAAGATGGAGGAGCTCGCTCAGGTTCCTTGTTTATCGCTCTACACTCCGTGGGATCTGATGATTTTGCCGGCGCGAAGTTCACATTTCGGCGTGGGGGAAACGCGCACGTTCACTGTGCCGTTGCACCAATGGATGCCGGACGATGAACGTGTGGGCAGAGCAACGGTGGAGTTCTTGAGCCGTTGAGGCCTGCAATTGTTGGCGATGGGCGTTCTCAGGCCTGATCTGTGGAGCGAATTCGCGGACTGTACGAAGGCTTGATGCTAATGCGCTCCGGGGAATAACTCGCGCGGTCCGGTGTGAAGCTTGCGCGGTCCGGTGTGAAGCTGGTGCGCGGCGGGCTCATGAGGCTCACGCTGGGGCCAAGGTGCATGAGCTCGGCGAGCGTTAAGTCTACCTCGTCTTTGGCGACGCCGAGCAGTTCTTCGGCGAAGCCACGCGAAGCGCCCTGGTCACCCAGCTCTTGGAGCTCTTTGCAGGTATAGGCCAAACGTTCGGCTCCGATAGCTAGGCAGCTGCCTTTGGCGCGGTGCGCCCACTCGCGAAATTGAGGAACATCGCCGTCTTTGATGGCTTTTGCCATCGCGTCTACCTGCTTACCAATGGTGCTTGCGAAAAGCTCAATAGCTTTGGACGAGCGCCGCACGGTGGTGTCAATGAGCGGCAAGTGCGAGCGCTGGCCCGGCAACCAGAGCTTCAGCAGTCGCGATAGGGCCTGGTCGGAAAGCGGTTTGCTCAAGTAGTCGTCCATGCCTGCGCCCAATACGAGTGCACGTTCACCAACCAATGCGTGTGCCGTAAGAGCGAAGATGGGGATCTTGGCGACTGGCGAAAGTAGCTCACGGATGCGACGCGTTGTTTCGTAGCCGTCCATGTGGGGCAACTGGCAGTCCATGAGCACGGCATCAAAGTGCTGCTTTTGCAGCAATGCGAGAGCTTCCTCGCCGCTATCGGCCAGAGTTGCACGGTGGCCGAGCTCTTCGATGATTTCGGTGGCCACGAGTTGGTTGATCGGGTTGTCTTCCACCACCAGAAGCTCGAATCTGCCGTCGGTAGCTTGGGAGCGCTCGAAAGCCCCTGATTTGCTGGCCCCGCGTTTGCCCACTAAAAATAAATGCGCTAGGGCATTGTAAAGCTCGGAGGTTCGGAGCGGCTTTCGTAGGCAAAAGGTGGCGTCTACAGGAGCGGCTACGGTGGTGGGGTGAGAGAGCAAGATCAAAGGCAAGCCGTGTTGCCCCGGCTGAGTTCTCAAAGCTTCGAGCAACCGTTCCGGAGCTTCCGCCAGAACCTCTGCCGCTAAGATTGCCACATCAAACGGTGCGTGCGTGCGCCCGGCATTTTCGGACGCAGCCACGACCTCTGGCATATCCACCGCGTCAACACACTCAAGCCCCCAGTGTTCCAAGTGTTCCCTCAGAACCTTTCGGACGGTGGCGTTGCCATCAGCCAGCAAGATCCTGCGCCGCTGGAGGGGAACCTGGCGCACCGAAACCGGAGAGATGCCGAGGGGCACTTCGAACCAGAACGTACTACCTTTACCGTATTCGCTTTCGAAGCCAAACGTCGCACCCATCTTTTCGGTGATATGTTTGCATACGGCGAGCCCGAGCCCGGTGCGCTCGCGTATTTGAGAGCCATTGATGCGTGCGAATGGTTGAAAAAGCTTGCTCTGCTCCTGCTTTTTGATGCCAATGCCGGTGTCTTCCACCTCGTAGCGAAAGCGCCCGGATTCGGCCGTTTTCTCGAGCACTCGCAAACGAATTGAAATTTGCCCCTTGGTGGTGTGTGTGACGGCATTGCTCACCAGGTTGACCAAGATCTGTCGGATGCGTTCACTATCCCCGAAGAGCACGCTCGGCACCTCGGGCAAAATACTAGTAACAACCTCCACATTGTTGATTTGAGCCGCAGCCGAGGCGACATCCGCCACGTCAGCGATAAGCTGGCGTGTGTTGAAGCTTTCCTCATTTAGGGGCATCTCGCCGGCCTCAAGCCGCGACAGATCCAAGATATCATCCACCACCGCCAAGAGAGTAGTGGCTGAGGTGTGTGCCGACTGAAGGAATGTACGGTCTTGGGCTTCGAGGCGCGGTGAGCGTAGGACTAGCGCCGTCATTCCGAGCATGTTGTTAAGTGGGGGACGAACATGTTGACCCATTTGGGTAAGGAACTCGGTCTTCAGCCGCACGACCTCCGTTGCCATAGGAACTGCCTCGATAGCCGCTTGTGGCGACTCGACGGGAGCATGCTCCTGCACCTCCCGAGTGCCCGGCTTATTCAGCAGCCAAAGTGCCGGCAGCATCAGCGCTAGCAGTAATGCGCCAATCACTCTGCCGTCGCCAACGAGCCCAGTTGCGAGCCCCAGCGCGGCGAGCGAAGCGAATCCAACAATACCAGTGAGTAGCAGGCGCTGATCTTTCATCCCATGCCCCCTACGGCAGTCGCCTCGGCCCCCTAAAGAGGGCCCGTAGGGGCCTGACCCCCGGCCTCGCGGTCCAAACACTCAGCGAACTCGTCGAAGTGCCAGTTGGACGAGGGTTCTAGGCCGCGTATGTTTAGAGCGTGCGCAATCTTACGGTCGATGAGCTCCTGCCTGAGCTCAGGGCTTTCGCTTTGGCCAGCCACCCGCTCAGGCCGCACCCGCCGCGCATGGACCGTCACCGCCATGGCGCCTACCTCGAACTGGTCGTAGTGACCGACGGTTCCGGCAGACATCTCTTCGAAGCCGACGCGTTTCCCATCAAGAAGGGTGATGTGTTCGTGGTGCCGATAAACGCACTGCATGGGTACGAAGGCGGCAAAAATCTTGGGCTCATCAATGTGTTGTTTGATCCCACGGTGCTGCCGTTGCCCGAATCTTATTTGCGATCAATTGCCGGGTATCAGGCCCTATTTACCTGGGAGCCAGAGTGGCGCGTGCGGCACGAATTCAAGAGCCGCCTCCACTTGTCTGATGCGGAGTTAACGCCGCTTGTTGCTTTGTGCGATGAGCTCCACGCGGAGTTCATGCAGAAGCGGAACGGGTACCAGGTAGAGTGCCTGGCGTTGCTGACGCGTATTTTGGTTCGGCTTTCTCGTGCGTACGCCAGCATGGCCGCACCGTTGCCGCAAACGCTGGTTCGGTTAGATTCTGTGTTGCAATGGGTGGAGCAGAACTATGCGGAGCCCATGACGCTTGAGCTTCTGGCAGCCAAGGCCCACATGTCTGCTCGCACCCTCACACGGTGTTTCAAAGATTCGTTCGCGATGTCGCCCATGAATTATGTGATTGATGTGCGGCTAAGGCGCGCCGAGCAGATGTTATCGGGTACCGATTCTCGCGTGAAAGATGTGGCTCCCAAAGTGGGGTTCGAAGATGCTAGCTATTTCGCTCGTATTTTCCGCAAACGTACGGGGCTTGAGCCGAGCGCCTATCGAGCCCTGCAACGGAAGAAAACACGCGCCGAATAACACTTTTGCGTTGGCTGGATAGTCCGTGATTTCGCCCTCCGCTTGGCCAAAAAGTGCGGGCTTTACGTGCTAAGCTGCGCCTTCACCACGGCGTTTGAACGGCCTGCCTATCTTTGGCGGCGTCGCATCGGAGTGCTCCCTGTTGAGCCGACCCCAGGACCATCTATGCCTGATCTGAAACCACATTGGTTGATTGTTGCTGCGTTTTCGCTGCTGCCCCTCGTGAGTGGGTGCGCAAGCTCCTCGGATTCTAAGCCAGTGGCGCCCGCCGCGGGCACGGGTGGAGCGAGCAATAGTGGGGTGAGCAATAAGAGTGGTGGTTCCGCATCTGCGCTTGGCGGCTCTGGGAGCGCGAACTCGAGCGGCGGGCAGCCTGGCCTAGGCAATGGCGCAAACGCAGGGGGCAGCTTCAACACTTCGGGCGGATCTGGCTCAACGGGGCTCGGAGGAGCAACTGCAGCGTTAACCGGGGGCGCCGCGAACAGCGGAAGCGGAGGGGTTGTCAACCTGGGTAGCGGGGGAGGCGCGCCCGTCCCCCTTGCGGGTTCGAAGAATTGGGTTTTTCTGATGCTCGGCCAATCCAACATGGAGGGGCAGGCTCCGCTTGAGGCATCTGATAAGGTGGGCCCGCCGCGCGTTTTCAAGATCGATCAGGGGAAAAGTTGGGTGCCCGCCGCAGAGCCCGTGGCCGTTTGGGGCAACAGCGCGCTATCCCCGAGCCGCACTTTCGGCCTGAAAGTGCTGGAGAAGGTGAATGATCCTGAGGTGAACATCTACCTCATCAATGCCGCCGTTGGTGGCACCGCGATAGCGCAGTGGGATCCTCAGAGTGGGGAGCATTACATGGGGATGTTGCCGTATCTCGAAGCCGGCATGCAGTTGGGAACCGTACGCGGGTTCATTTGGCATCAGGGCGAATCCGATACAGATACTACTTCCGACGAGTACGCGATGCGTTTCAAAGCATTGGTGCAAGCCATTCGCACCAAGGTGGGAGATGCCAATCTGCCCGTTGTCGCCGGCGAGATCGGAACTGGCGGTGATAACGGAGCCCCGGGCGATGGAGCAGTGAACGAGGCGCTTGCCCAAGTGGCCACTACGGACACGCGCATGCGGGTTTCTCTAGCTTCAGGCCTATCCTTGATCCCGGGCGACGTGCACTACGATACGCTCTCCGAGCGTTTGATGGGTGAGCGCTTTGCCACGGCTTGGTGGTCGATCTTGGGTAATTGAGGGGGGCTTTACGTGCAAGCGTCGTGGAACAATAGCTTAATCTCGCCGTTTTGTACGTGAAAGACGTCGAAATTGTTCGTTCTAATGATCTTGCCTTCTGGGGTAACCGTGAGCGATCCAGTTACCCCCTGGTAATCGATATCCTCGCCATCGCGGATCGCTTGCAGCGCGGTCGGTAGTTCCTCCCAGGTAACGCGTCGGCCAGGGGAAGACGCCACTTCACCAACAAAACGCACAACCTCCGCACGAGTCTCTGGGCCGGTGCCAAGCGCTTGCTGTGCAGCCGCCATGGCTAAAACACCCACTACCGCTGCATCAAAGTAATAGTACGCACTGACGAATGGGTCATCGCCGAAGCGGGCACGGTAGGCAGCACCGAAGCGCGCTGAATTCGGGTTTTCGGGGACGGCTGCAGCCACGGCCACTGCTCCCTCAAGGGCTCCTGGAGGAACGTTGCGAACAAGATCGGTGTTCAAGAGGCCTGAGCCCAAATACCAGCGCACCTTACTCCCAAGTACACTCCAGTCTTGAATGACCTCGGCAGCTTCCTTTGTACCAAGTGAAAGCACAATCGAATCCGGCTCGTAAGCTCGCAGCTCCGCAATCACAGACGATAAACCGGCTCCAGGAGTGACCGGGATCAAGTGCACCGTGGCCTTCTCGGTTGAGAAGTAGCGAACCAGTGTCGCCTCCACTTCGTGAGCAACGGCGCTACTTACCGCGAGGGAATCATGCACCACTGCTATCCGTCGATTACCTGTGTCGTACGCCGTTTGCGCCAAGACGCAGCCCATTTCGTTGGCAGACGGGCCGAGCCATACAGCCCGATTCGAACTCTTTTCTTCCAGTTCCTTCACGGCGATACCAGGCAGGAGCAGCATCGCGCCAGCATCCGTTCTGACATCCAATTCAGCCCCCATACCCGGGTCAGATGGCCCCACCACTCCCCACACCGCGGGATCGGCCAACAAGGCCGAGGTTAACCGAAGCGCTCTTGGTGTGTCGTTTGCCGTATCTCGCCGCGGCATGCCGAAGCTTCCGCTGGGAAGCCCCCCCCCATCCTTCACTAGGGTTTCAACGATCGAGGCCGAACGTTCCACGTTGACCCCTGTTGCCCCGTGTTCACCCGTATAGGGAGCAAGAAGGGCCAAGCGCGTGTCACCGTCTTGCCCGGCATCACTGCAGCCGGCAAGTGAAGCCAGCAATAATAGCGGCCCCAACGTTTTTCTACGCATCCTGGCACCTTCCATCTTTTGCACTCCTAAGGATCAAGTGGACTTGAACGCTCGTTAGTTGGAAGCCACCCCGAGACACTCGGTTTGGTACTGGAGGTACGAAGTGAGGTTCTCTTTCGTCACCACGTCCACGCCGGTGTTCAGCAGGTCACCCTTGGTACCGCTCAGAGAACCGGCAAGTGTGGCCATGACCTTTTCCTTACCCAGCGTCGTAATTGCGTAGTTGAGATACACGGGGAGGTACCCATGGAAATAGGAGCGCTGTGCGAGCATTGCGTGCACTACGCCCGCGTCGATCAGCTGTTGTGTTTCGACTTTGAGATCCCAACCAACCATTCTCACTTTGCCCGTGTGCCCTTTGTCCCTTATGTACGCGCCAGCAAGCGGAGCAAATGTGCCCGTCATGGTGAGGAAGCCCTTGAGCTTATCCCCGTGTTTTGCAAACGCCGCATCCATGGCCGCCACGATGCCACCGTCGGTTAAATCCCATACGGTATCCAAGGTGAAACCCGCTGCCTCAATCGGGCCTTTCGCACCGGCCAGGCGTTCCTGGAGGTACACTTCACTCTGCTTGCCGGACAGAACCACAACGACGCCTGTCGTGGTCCCCATGGCCTTCACGAGCTCGTTGCCAGCCAGAACACCGGAGGGCTGGCTTAAAGGACCTACGTAGAGGAAGCGGCTGCTATCAGCGGCGTCTGAGTCAAAGGTGACAACTGGGATGCCTGTCGAAATAGCGCTGTTGATTGGGCCCAACATGTCAGCGGCAGACTTTACCGAGAGTGCGATGCCGGAAACACCCTGCATGGTCCAATTTGACATGTTGGCTTGCTGGGCTGCGACGATCTCGGGGAGAGGAGATTCCTTCGAGGGGGGGAAAACCCAATCACCTAGTGTACCGAGCTCCTGCTTAGCGCGCTCGTAACCGAGCTTCGGCGTATCCCAGAAGGCTGAACGATGGTTGGGCATCGAGTAAAGCGAAATTTGGCTCGAATCGCCCTTGCCCTCAACCGCCTTCTTAATTGCATCCACCATGGCAAGCACTTCGCCGGGGCGCGCCGCATTGTCCGCGCCGCAGGCTGAAAGGCCTGTAGCCTGCGTGGGGGCGGGGGTGGTGTCTGTGGCCTTGTCGTCACCACTGCAGCCTACAAGAGTGCCAGTAGCGCACATGATGAGTGCATTGCCTAATAGATACTTAATGTTCTTCATTGGTTGCTTTCCTTAGTAAGTTCAGAGATTAACTCTGGGTGCTGTGTTGGGGTTTTAGAGTTCTTGCGTTAACGTTAATGAGAGAGATCTCGGCAGAAGCGGGTAGTCGACGCCAGCTACGCCAGAGTCAGCCACCACAACGTCCAGAGTGTTGCGGGCCTTAATAGAAATTGTGGTTAACTTCTTCTTCAAGAACATCAAATCAACCGTGGATAGGCCGAAATCTGCCAAGAGGTACGAGTCCAAGTCGTAGGGCGCACCATGGAGCAGCGTGTGCGTGGGGCTCGAACGCCGCTTCCCAGCCCAAAGCCCTTCGGCGGTGGCACGCAGCGGCAGGGACGGGATCTTTCCCCAAACCCCGGCGCGTACAATATGGTGCGGATATACGACCTGCTCTTGCCCGACCAAATCCGCTTGGTAGCCCAACGCCCCAGATCCGCGCTTGCCGTACACCAGCTCGTAACTCGTGGTAACGCCGAGCTCCTCCTCATAGGTCAATTTGGCTTCTGTTTCCCACGAAATCATGTCCATGGAGGCGAGGTTGCGTGCCGTTTGGTTCACGCCCTGTTGCACGAATTCAGCTACATCAAGCACTTTGTTGTATGTTACACCGCTGGTTAACCCCAAAGCATCCAGCGGAAGGTAGGTTACCTGAAATTCTGTGGAGTGAACCCGCTGCGGCCTGAGACCTGGGTTGCCTACAATGTCCCCCACGGTGAGCGGTACCGCGAACAACAATAGTGGCGAGGGCGCCTTAAACGCGTTCCCGTAGAGCAGCTTCAGCGTCAGCCCTTCGCGCGGCTGAGACACGGCGGCCAAACGGCCACTAGGGACAGCTCCGTAGATGCTGTGGTAATCCAGGCGTGCACCGCCGGTAAGCGATAGGAGCGGAGCCCATGCGCTATATCGCAGTTGGCCGAGGGCCCCCACGTTGGAGAGAGTCCTCTCGCCAGCCTGTTCGCGTGTTAGCTCGCTTCCGGGCTTTAGCCCATCCACGGCGATCTTTAGCACCGGCACCGGACTCGGTACGCGCACCCTATCCACGGCGCCGTCCGCGGAGGTGACTAGATCGAGGTGCTCGGCGAGGGCAAAGCTGCCGTCTACCGCGCCGTCAACACTGTTGTAGCCGAAATCGCGGCGCACACCGAATACACCACTCCCGACGTCAACATGGTCTGCGGAGAGCGGCTTTCCGTTACTGTAAGAAACCCGCGCCGTGAGAGACTTTTCGGCACCAAGGTTCAGATCTCCAACCAACCCGATCTTGGACTGCGCCTGCGAAAGGCGAGTCTCATGCGGCCGACCGTCCTCATCTAAACCGTAAGGAAGCTGCAACCAAGGGCCGAACTCCCAACCGCGAGCAAACTGGGAGCGATACCCCACGACGGCAAGCGAGAAGTCCTTCGTGAAGTGGTAGCGAAGTGTCCCATAGAGAGACGCGGCAGTTCCCGTGGCGTGGCGCGCCTCGAGTTTGTCGCGATAGCTCGGGATACGGGGCATCGGGGAGGACCCGGGAACCTTGAGACCCGAGCGATCTTCGCTGTGTTCGCGACCCGCCAAAAGGATTTCGAGTTTTCCGCTCTCACCGCCCACCGCAATGTCGAAATTGCGAGCCAAATCCAGGCGTTCATAAGCGCGCACGCCGGCCGCGAATTGCCCACCGTTCACCTTTCCGCCTGAGCGCGTGATGATGTTAACGACGCCAAGAAACGCATCGGCACCGTACAAAGCAGAAGACGGGCCTCGGATAATTTCGATGCGCTCGACCGCCGACATCGGAATCAACTCTGGACCAATCCAGTTTGAAGCATCTGTCCTGAACGCCGTTGATTCCCCGTTCACCATCACTTTGATGAGGCCGCTTTGGCTAAAGAGCCCCACGGATACGCCGCGAACTGAGGCATCCGGTACAGCGTGATCGTCCACCACGTAGAACCCAAGCGTGTGCCGGAGCACTTCCTCAAGGCTTGAATAGCCCCAAAGCTGAATATCCTCGCGGGTAACCACACTGATAATGGCGGGAGCCTCGGTGAGGGAAACGGCCGACTTCGTAGCCGTTACGACGTCGATCTGCATCAGATCTGCCAGGCTCATCCCAGCGAAACCCTCCGCCGTTGGGTCGTTCAGATCTCCGCCAATCGCACCTGGATCGACAAGAAACGCAGCATTGCTGGGTGCATCGTCTTCTTCAGCTTCGAGGTCGCTCGGAGTCGCCTCCGCTCCGGCAGCTGCCGCGGCAGTGCCCGCTGTGCCTTCGGCTTCCACCGCCGGCGAGCCATCGACTTCACCCGTTGGCTCGGGCTCCGGAGTAGACGGTTCCGACTTCTCTCCAGATGCGTCGGTGCTGGGAGGCGAGGCGGGTGCCACTGGCTGAGCTGAAACCACCCGCACAGTCCCCATCAACAGTGCGACCACAACACCTCCAAAACGGGCAATCCTCATCCTCATCAGTGCTGCGGACGGATCGGCGAAGAAAGCACTTAAGGGGACCAAGGCAAAAGTGGCCCTGATTTGGCCAAAAAGGGGCTCCTCAGCCCAACCACTTCGGCCTCCAGCTACCCACCTTAGGCCCGAACGCGTCAGGAACCTGGCGCTTGTGCAAGTGCACAAGGAGCTTTTGCACAACTTGTGTAAACGGGACAACCGCGTGCGTCGCCCGTGTTTGGGTAGAGCACAGCAAACAGGCGCGTTCTGGGCGATTTGCCTGCCGTGCTCGAATGGCACGCGTTGTGCTCTAGGAGGGCCCGACGCCGAGATGCTTTTTGGGCGTCCGAGCAAAAGACAAGAACGAAGCTACCTACAACTGAGCAAGAAAGAAGGATGCGCGGATGATGAAACGTATAATTGGAGGATTCGCAACGCTGGCGTGTTTGGCGCCCGTTGCCTGTAACAACTCGGGGACGCCTTCGTCGTCGGCTTCCTCGTATCCCGAGAATGTGGGTGAACTCAGCCAAGCACTGACCTGCTCGACGTATTATTTGAAGCACAAAGCAAATAACATGTACGCCAGCATTGACCCTGGCTCAGCCACCACACGGGCGGGGAATATCAAGTTCAACCAGAGCGGCACGGCTTCGGCGGCTCGCTTCATCAAGGAGCCTGCTGGCACCGGCAAGTTCAAGTTTCAAACTGCAACCGGGCCTTTTGCCGGCTTCTACATGCATGAGGCGAAGGATCGCATGGCCGCCAATGGCACCTATCCTTTCGTTTTTTCGGAAACCGCCTGTGAGCTCGGCTACGTTGCTTGGCAAGACCAGCAAACGATGATGGGTGTGAAAATGGAGACCGACACCATGCTCTCCAACAACTCGTCGAACATGTGTGGCAACGTGAACAACGAGGTGATTTGGGAAGCAGCGGCCTCCGTAACGTGCCCGCCCGCCCCTGGCACTAGTGGTTCGAGCACGAACACCAACGCGCCCGCCACTTACTACGACATGTCGAAGTGGAAGATCACGCTCCCTGTGGATAAGTTCAACGAGCTCAAGCCTACGGACATTTTCGAGTTCGAACTGCCGAACTGGTACGATACGAACTTCTTCTGGGCCACCGGGGGCAAGATGATCTTCAAGAGCCCGAACGAGGGCTGGACAACAGCAAATAGCAAGAACGCGCGCTCGGAACTTCGCATGATGCTCCGCGCCGGCAACACCACAATGACAGAGAAAGATCCGAAGAATAACTTCGTGCTTTCCACCCATAGCAACAAGACGGCCTACGGAATGGTTGGCGCGCAGCTACAAGGCACAGTTGCGGTGAACGCAGTGGCCGACAGCGGCTGCCTAACGACTATTAAATCCGCGCATTCAGTGGTGGTAGGGCAGATCCACGGCCTAGATGACACCGCCATCCAACCTACTTGGGGTATTGGCAACGAACCGCTCAAGATTTTCTACAAGAAGCTTCCTGGCCACGCTAAGGGCTCGGTATTCTGGACGTATGAGCTGAACGTACCCAAGGACGATCCGAACCGCGGTGACTACTGTACCGCCGTGTGGGGTAACTGCTGGGATAACAACGCGGATCCGGGCGCGGCCGGCGTGTCGCTTGGCGAGGAATTTACCTACGTCGTCCAAGTCGTGAACTCAACCATGACCCTCACGTTCAGTCGTGCTGGTGGCCCAACCGTTACGCAAAGCAAGAATCTGGCGACGGCTCACAACGCGTTCGATAACCCCCAGGGCTACGCTCAGGACTCCTTCTACTTCAAGGCAGGTGTCTACAACCAGTCGAACACGGTGAACGATGGCAACAGTTGGTCCCCCGGCTGTCACGGTGCTGGCCAGTCGGTTGCCACGCAATACGCCAACGGCGATTACGCGCAGGCAACCTTCTCCAACCTGTACCATGGCCCCGTGGGCTCAATGTGCGGCAACGGCGTGAAGGAAGGCAGCGAAGCCTGCGACGACGGCAACACCGTCAACAACGACGCCTGCACCAACAGCTGTTTGGCAGCGACGTGCTCGGATGGCGCACAGAACAACGGTGAAGCTGGAGTCGACTGCGGTGGCTCGTGTACGGCCTGCAGCACCGGCACGGCCACGACGTACGACGCGGGGAGTGGCTGGACCTTGGCGAATGGTGCCTTCGTTTCGGCTGGCTGGGCCACCCTAGAGGACGTCTTAAACTCCTCAATCGAGAAGACGAACGTTGTCGCTGGCAACAGCATCACGGTCCGTTACAAGGGTGGTGCTCCTGGCATGCGACTCTCGCTCTACGTCAACGGCACGATCCGGGAAACCAAAGTGGCGCCTTCGTCGGCAGCGGCGGACTTGGTCTTCACTCAGAGTGTGTCCGCTGGTCAGAGCATCAAGTTCTCCAGCCCTGACGCAGTAATGTACAGCATCGACTACGTTACGATCTCTAATAGCGGTGGCAGCACCGCGGTGTGCGGCAACGGCGTAGTTCAAGCTCCAGAAGCCTGTGACGACGGCAACACGGTTGTGGAAGCCTGCGCCTACGGCTTGACGAGCTGCACCGTGTGCGGTTCAACGTGCACGAACGTGTCGGGCACCACCTCGTACTGCGGCAACGGCGTCGTAGCCTCTGGCAACGGCGAGCAATGTGACGACGGCAACCAGGTGAACACGGACGCTTGCAGCAACACCTGCAAGACGCCGACCTGCTCCGACGGCATCAAGAACGGCACCGAAACCAGCACGGACTGCGGCGGCGTAAGCGGCGGCGTGACGTGCGCAGCCTGCGCGACGGCAGTCTGTGGCAACGGCATCCTCCAAAGCCCTGAGCAGTGTGACGACGGCAACACCGTCACTGAAGGCTGCACGTATGGCCTCACGAGCTGCACAGTGTGCAGTGCAACGTGCTCGAACGTTGCTGGTGCGGTTACTCGTTGTGGCGACACCGTGGTGCAATCCGGCAACGGTGAGCAGTGCGATGACGGCAACGCGGTGAACACGGACGCTTGCAGCAATATCTGCAAGACCCCGACCTGCACAGACGGCATCAAGAACGGCACCGAGAGCAGCACGGATTGCGGCGGCGTGAGCGGCGGCGTCACCTGTGCAGCTTGCCCGACGGGTGGCACCACGTACCAGGCTGAAGCCATGGTCATCAACGGTGGTGGTATCGAGGGAACTGCTGTCTGGCTCGAAGACGCCAACAGCTCCTATCTGCAGCAGAACAGCTCGGCAGCTGGCACCACAAGCGTCACGGTTCGTTACGACAACAGCAGCGGCCTCACCGGCAAGCGCCTAGGCCTCTATGTGAACGGTGTGCTCAAGGAGAACAAGGCCATGGCAACGACCAACGGTACGATGTCCGACCTGGTGTTCAACCACGCGGTCCCCGCTGGCCAGAGCGTGCGCGTCCAGAATACGGACGGCATCTCCGACGTCTGGATCGACTGGGTCAAGGTCCAGTAATCCAGCAGCAATAAGCGCTCGGCTCGGCGCGATAAGCAAAATGAGCTGAAGAATCGCCGCTCCCTCGCAAGAGGGAGCGGCTTTTCGCTTTTTGTGGGGTCGTCTAACCCTTCGAACGGTTAGCTAGAAGCTCTAACAATATTGGGACGACGATTCGATCCTTCGCGCGCCCGGCCTCCGTTTTCACCAGCACCAGTGTCTCCAAGTCAAGAACCTTGAGCCGCAATGCGCCATCCGCGACCTCCTCTGAGTGGGCTAGGAGCTCGCGATATCCGCGACCATCGTGCAAGGTCATCAGGCAATCCATGGGGCCCAAGGATGTTGACAATAGGATCTGACCGTGCGTGTTCAGATGTTCACGAGTTGGCCGAAGCCTGCGATTCGACAACTCGCGAACCACCGCATCAAGAGCGGAGAGCACGCGAGCTAGCCGATCGAGGTTCGCAGGGTCTGAATTCGGAACGATGTCTACATCTTGTGTCGTGATGGGCGCACCGTGAACGACGGCGGCTGCCCCTCCAACCAGAACAAACTCCACCCCGGCATCCACCAGAGCCTGCAGAATGCCGGCTAGATTAGCACTCGCGGGATGCGGCACGGCGAAGGTCCGTCAAGGTACGAGCAAGCGCCGAAGCTGCATCTAGGCGCTCTCGCACTGAACGTTCGAGCGACGAAGCCAAGAGCGCGAGATCTACCTCCTGTGCAGCCTCGACCAACAATGGATCCCGTTCTCTCACGAACGCCACCACGTCCGAGTAAAGGGGACGGCTCCTGCAAGCTTTCATCAAGTAAACACCGGGTGTTGCCACCCGGTGCTCCTTACAGAACCGGACTTGCGAATTTCCCGCATCCGGCTCTTCGGTTTGTGTTTATTGGAATTGCGTTCGGAGGAAACATCGCGCAGGTCTTGGCCAAATGGTG
>JANRKO010000038.1:0-85203 GCA_033763455.1 Polyangiaceae bacterium | reverse complement strand
CTCTCTCGCCTCGCCTCAGAAAATCGAGCTCCGCGCCCGCCCAAACTCCTCTAAATTGCTCGCCCTTGCGCGGGCGCGGCGCCGGATCAACATCCAGCGACCCCTCAAAATCCGCATCAACATCTATGCCACCGGATCGGGGAGTTAGCGCTAAGGCTAGCCAGGTGAGTGTGCAGTGGTGTACTGGGTTGCCGAATGCCTCGCGTGCTTGTCACGGCAGCCTTGGGAAACGTCGGCCGAGAAGTGGTTCGGGAGTGCCGCGATAGAGGCTTGAGCGTTCGCGTTGCCGATCGCCATACACCGATTTTAAATGAGCATTTCTCGGGTGTTGAGCAAGCGAGGTTTGATTACGGAGAACCAAGTACGTGGGCCTCTGCGTTGACCGGCTGCAACCAGGTATTCCTATTGCGTCCACCCGCGGTTGGGAACATGGCAAATACGCTGTGTCCGTTTATCGATGCAGCCTATTCCCTGGGCGTAGAGCATGTTGTGTTTCTCTCAGTTGCCGGAGCAGAACGCATGCGGTGGGTCCCCCACCACAAAGTTGAAGCCCATCTCCTGCGTTCTGGGAAGAGGTGGACAATCCTTCGCCCCGGGTTTTTTGCG
The DNA here is from genome assembly GCA_033763455.1 of Polyangiaceae bacterium. Taxonomy (GTDB): domain Bacteria; phylum Myxococcota_A; class Polyangia; order Polyangiales; family Polyangiaceae; genus JBBRRP01. The sequence goes on along the minus strand of JANRKO010000038.1, from coordinate 84,597 downwards.
CAAAACATGGAGTCGGCGTACCGACAGGACATCGTCGAGGACGATCGGATTTTTCTTCCAGCCGGCGAGGGGCGTGTGGCATTTGTGGACGTGAGGGATATTGGAGCCGTTGCCGCCAGCGTATTTCAGAATCCGAGCGCGTTTGCCGGCCAGGCTTTGGCTTTGACCGGGCCCGAGGCAATAACATTCACTCAAGTAGCAGAGCTGCTAACTCGCGCGGTATCGAGGCCGATTCGTTACGAACCGGCAACTATCCAAGGTTACGTTTGGCATCTGCGCACGAAACGCAAATTGACGTGGATGCAAACCATCATTCAGACGATCCTTCACGTGGGCTTGCGGCATGGCGACGCTGAAGAGGTGGTATCTACAGTTGCGCAGGTGCTCGGCCGGCCTCCAGGTACGATGGCCGCCTACGTTGAACGTTCAGCCGCTACGTGGCGAACGAGTCAGCGTTAGGTTGGGGCACGCGGTGCGGTTTCGCCGATGCGAGCTATTCTGCGCGCCTTTTTCCACCGAAGCACCGGCCAAACTCCGAAGGCGTATCAGCGCCTTATTGTCGCCGCACGGCCCTAGCGTTGATGCGTAGTAGTCTTAACGCGCTGGCATTTACGCTGCCGCGACACCCAGGGTAATCGATTCGCCGTCGATGCTTTCGGCTTTGTTTACGCTGGCTGGTGGGAAAGCGGCCGCGCTCGTGCACTCTAGCTCAAGCGCCAAGGTTTCGCGTTGAATGAGGGCGCGAAGCTCCGGATTCTGGAGCATTTCTGCAACCGCACCGCTTGCGGCGATATGGAGCGATATGCGCTGGCTTACGGAGAAATCGGCGTCTTTGCGCAGATTTTGTACGCGGCTAACGACTTCGCGTGCGAGGCCTTCGGCGGCGAGCTCTGGGGTGACGTTTGTGTCGAGCACGACGGTTACTCCCTCTGCCGTCTCAGAGGCGTTGCCCGGTAAAGCCGAGCGCGTGAGTAAGATGTCTTCGAGCGTGAGCACTTCACCTTCGAGTTCAAGGCTCTCTCCGCGCTCCAGGCGAGCAATGGTGGCAGCGTCGAGCGTTTCGACCGCAGCTGCCAATACCTTCATCTTGGGCCCCAAGCGTTTGCCGAGCCGCTTAAAATTCGCCTTGGCGGACAGTGAACACAACTCAGAATCATCCGCAATGGCCACGACTTCTTTGACATTCAGCTCGCCTGAGATGGCGTCAGCCATGTGAGCGATGGCACGCCGGACGTTGGCGTCGGGGCTTGCGATGGTGACTCGACCAAGCGGCCTGCGTACGCCGATCTTCTCGCGTTCCCGAATGACTAAGCCCAAAGCGATGGCGGAGCGGGCCGCCTCTACGCGTTGCTCAAGTTCAAGATCGATGAGGGATTTGTCTGCCTTGGGGAAGGGCTGCGCGTGGACGCTGTTACCCGGGGGTAAAAGGCCGGTATCGACCAGCAACCGCTGATGCAGATACTCACAGAAGAACGGCATAACGGGAGCCATGGCGCGCGTCAGCGTCGTGAGTACACGCAAGAGCGTTGTGTAAGCTTCCTGTTTGTCGCCGTCGAGCGCGCCGGTTTCAGATTTCGCACGCCAGTAGCGACGGCGGCCGCGCCGAATGTACCAATTGTTCAAGTCGTCGCACAGGCGGGTGAAAGCAGGGATCAGGTTGGAAAGCTCGTAGCGCTCGTATTCAAGGGTGAGCTCTTCCACGAAGCGTTCGACACGGCTCAGGATGTAGCGATCCAAGTCGCCACTCGGCCGTACTTCTAGATCGCCAGCTTTGGGGGACCAGCCGTCCGCTACGGCATACGTCGCGAAAAATACGTACGCATTCCAGAGCGGGAGCACCACCAGCCGAACCGTTTCTTTGACGCATTCACCGGTTGTGTCGCTCGCATCTTTGCCAAATTTCATCGGCTCCGCGCGCACTACTGCGCTGTCGATAAGGTACGCTCGAAGCGCGTCGGCCCCGTACGTTTCCATGACATCGTTAGGATCCGGGTAGTTCTTGAGGCGTTTGGACATTTTCTTGCCGTCCGCGGCCAAAATCATGCCGTTCACGATAACGTTCTTGAACGCCGGGCGTTGGAATAGCGCCGTAGCCAAGACGTGCAGCGTGTAAAACCATCCGCGAGTCTGATCGAGCCCTTCAGCGATGAAATCAGCGGGGAGATTCTGCTCAACGTAATCGACTTTCGATTTGTCGAACGGATAGTGGTTCTGGGCATAGGGCATCGACCCAGATTCAAACCAGCAATCGAAAACTTCGGTGATGCGCCGCATGGTGCCGCCCGGAGTCTTTCTTGATGGGAAGGTGATGCCGTCGATGGATTCACGGTGGAGATCTTTGATGGAGCCCGCGGGTAGGCCAGCCCTCTTGGTGAGCTCCTCCACTGAGCCGATGCACTCAAGTTCGTTTGCGTCTTGGTCGCAACGCCAAACGGGGATAGGGGTGCCCCAGAAGCGGTTGCGACTCAGATTCCAATCACGCGCGCTTTCCAGCCAGTTGCCGAAGCGCCCGGAGCCAACGCGCTCAGGTACCCAATGGATCGCAAGGTTGTTCTTGACCAGCTGTTCTTTGATTTCTTCCACTCGCATGAACCAGGTGGAGAGAGCCATGTAGAGCAGCGGTTGCTCGGTCCGGTAGCAGTGCGGGTAAGCGTGAACAATGGTGTCTTGATCAACGAGCTTGCCCTCGCCCTTGAGTTTCTGAACGATGCCGCGGTCGGCATCTTTGGCGAATTGGCCGGCGAAATCGCTCACTGTTTCGTCGAAAATGCCGGTCAAGCCCATGGGGCGGATAACGGGCAGGCCCTCGCGTAGACCCACCTGATAGTCGTCCTCACCGAAGGCAGGCGCTTGATGCACAATTCCCGTGCCGGATTCGGTAGTCACGTAGGTTGCGGCCACAACACGAAAGCACCAGCGAGTGCCGTCGCTTTTGAACTTCTTGTCAGCGAAATAGGGGAACAGTGGCTCGTACCAGCGGCCCACAAGTTCTGTGCCGCGGAGGCGTGTTAGCTCGGTTGTATTTCCGACCCTTCCGCGAGCTTGATAATCCGCCAAACGTCCCGGTTCGAGGTAGGCCACCTCACCGGTGTCGTCGAGCCGAACCTTCACGTATTCGACGTCGGGATGAACGGCGAGCGCGAGGTTGCTCGGGAGGGTCCAGGGAGTTGTCGTCCACGCCCATAGGTAGGCATCTTCGTCTTCGAGCTTGAAACGCAACGTGATGCTCGGATCTTGTCGGCGCTTGTGCCCTTCCTTTTTCGTAATCGGGTCACGCTCTTGTGGGCCTTGTGCCACCTCGAAGTTGGACAACGGTGTGCCAAGCGCTGGAGACACCGGTTGGATGCGAAATCCCTCATAAATGAGGCCCTTTTCCCAAAGTTGAGCAAACACCCACCACACCGTTTCCATGAAGTCCGGGTCCATGGTTTTGTAGTCGTTTCGGAAGTCGACCCAACGCCCCATGCGGCGCACCGTGGTTTCCCACTCGCGCGTGTAGCGCTGCACGCTAGCTCGGCACGCAGCATTGAACTTCGGGACGCCGTAAGCTTCGATCTCAGATTTTCCGCCGAGCCCCAATTCCTTTTCGATCAAGCTCTCGATCGGCAGCCCGTGGCAGTCCCAACCGAAGCGGCGCTCCACGTCAAACCCCTGCATCGTGAAGTAGCGAGGGATGATGTCCTTAATCGTACCAGCCAACAGGTGCCCGTAGTGGGGTAAGCCAGTCGCGAACGGGGGCCCGTCGTAGAACACGAATGCCTTTCGTCCCCGGTTGGCCAAGCTCTGCTTCTCGGTTCCGTACTGCTCCCAGAGCGCCAAAATCTCGTGTTCAAGCTTGGGCAGGTGAAACTCAGGAAGAGGCTTTCTAAACGAGGACTTCGCGGGGTCAGTCATGGCTTGGGCGCGGGAATGTAGTGGTTAGGCCCGCCTCGGGCCAGGGGGAGCGGGTGTGCTCGCCGCGTGGCGGCTTTTTTGCCGCCCCGTCGCCCCAAAGCTCGTTCTCGGTTCTATTGTTAGCAGCGCCGTACACCTGGCCATCCTCGCGTCGGATAGCTGGGAGCCGACGCATACGGCGCATGCTTGACCATGTGATTCGCTGAGCGCTAGGTTCCGGCTTCAACTTGGGAACCAATATGAAGATGGCTCTTGTTTTCAAAGTCTCCAGGCTTGCGCTTTCGGCAGTGTTGGGCTTCTCGGCTCTGGGCTGCAAGTCCACGCCGGCCCCTGAGGCGTCCGGCGCAGCTGCTGCGGGGGTGAAGGCGCCCGAGGCCAAGCCCGTGTTGACTATCTGGTGGGCGCAATGGGCACCGGCGGATGGGTTGCAAGAGCTTGCGGCAGAGTTCGATCCCAATGTGCAGGTAGTGGTGCGTCAGCTTCCCTGGCCGAGCTTTCAGGATCAAGTTTTTCAAGAGTTCGGGAAACCTAAGACGGCGTTCGATGTTGTTGTGGGAGATAGCCAGTGGCTAGGGCGTGGTGCTACCAAGGGCCTGTACCTCGATCTCACGAGCTGGCTCCCGAAAGCGGTGGACCTCAACACGTTGCATCCGCTCGCCAAAAAATACTTGTCTGAATACCCCACAGGGAGCGGTAAATATTTCGCGGCGCCTTGCGAAACGGACGCCATGGGCTTCGCTTACCGCAAAGATTGGTTTGCCGATCCTAAGGAAAAAGCAGCTTTCCAGGCTCAATACCACGCCGAGCTTACTGCACCCCAAACCTGGGAAGAACTCCAAAGAATCGCTCAGTTCTTCACGCGCCCGAACGACAAGCGTTACGGCGTTGCGCTGATTACTGGCCGCGGTTACGACGACGTGGTGATGGGGTTTGAACAGATCTTGTATGCTTTTGGCGGCTCTTGGGGGGATCCCGCAACGTTGCAGGTGCGCGGCAAGCTCGACAGCGCTGAAGCCGTAAGGGGTCTCGATTTTCTGAAGGAGCTCCTCAAGAGCTCGCCCCCCGGCGGCACCAAGTTCGGATTTGGCGAAGCTCTTGAGCCGTTCGTCAACGGATCGACCGCGATGCTCATGAACTACTTCGCCTTCTTTCCCGATCTTTCGAAGAAGATGGGAGATAAAGTGGGGTTCATGGTCATGCCCAAGCAGGGGGACCGGCGCTTCGCAAGCCTTGGGGGGCAAGGTTTCTCGATCTCTACCAAGACGGAACCGAAGCAGCAGGAGCTTGCTAAGCGTTTCATCGCTTGGTTTCTCAAGTCGGACACGCAGAGGAAGTGGGTAAAGAAGCCGGGGGGCTTCACGGCCAACCAGGAGATCTTGAAGAGCCCTGAATTCAGCCAAGCCAGCCCGTATAACGCCGCTTTTGCAGCTTCCATGGACCACCTGCAAGATTTCTGGAACGTCCCCAGCTACAACGAGCTCATCGCAACCAGCGTGCAGCAGCTGGGCGAGGCATTGGATGGGAAAAAGTCATCCAAAGAAGCGCTTACAGCGTTAGCAGCCGAGCACGAGAAGATCTTGTCTAGCAAGTAACGGGCGCATGCATCAGGGTCCGGATAGATCTCCGCTCCTCAAGTGGGGGTTCGTGGGGCCAGCGCTGGTGCTGCTGACTGCGCTCAACGTATTCCCCCTGTTATTTAACATCTATCTCAGCTTTACCAACACAGATCTTTCGGGCGGGGTGGTCGAAGGGGTGGGGATGGCGAATTACACCAGGCTGCTCACCGAGAGCCGCTACGTGGACGCCATCACGACAACGGCGCTGTTCGTCGCTTGCTCCGTAATGGCGGAGCTCGTTTTGGGGTTCGTGTTGGCACTAGCGTTGCGAGATCGCATGCCAGGCAAGCCCCTGGTGCTGACGGTGTTGTTGATCCCGATGATGCTGTGCCCCGTCGTAATGTCGTTGTTTTGGAATTTAATCCTCAACGGGCAGTATGGGGCGCTCAATCAGCTGCTTGCCGCTGTGGGGTTGCCCGAGCCTGCGTGGCTTACTGACGACGACCTCAAGTTAACCTCCATCTTAATGGTGGACATCTGGATGTGGACACCTTTCATGATGTTGATCTCACTGGCAGGGTTGAACGCTATTCCTAAGCACATTTACGAGGCGGCCGAGATCGATCGCGCAAGCCGATGGCGAGTGTTTCGTACGATCACGTTGCCCCTGTGCGCCCCGCTTTTGGGTCTAGCCGTGCTCCTGCGGGCGACCGATGCCTTGAAGCAATTCGATCTGGTGATGGCCATCACCGGCCCCAACGATATGACCACTCAGACGTTGAGTGCACGCCTCTATCAGGTGGTTTTTCGTGACTACAAGGTAGGGCTCGGGGCTGCTTACGGGGTGGTGATCCTTGTGGCTGTGATCCTCGGGGCAACCATCTTTGTTCGCCACATCGAACGTATCAAGCGCCAACAAGGAGCTCAATTGTGAAGTTCCTTCGGGTGCTGGTGCTCGTTCCGTATTTCCTCTTGGCATCCTTTCCGCTTTTTTGGTTGGGGCTTACTTCGCTCAAAAGCTACGAGGACAGCATCAGCAATACGGTGAAATTCGTGCCTTCGGCTGAAGCTGCGGCCCCCAACAGTGTGCGATTCCAAGCTTCGTTCGAGGCGTATCGAAGCCTCGCTCAGCCCGTTGCCGGCACGCCTAACAACTTCTACCAGTACCTCGGCAACAGCGTGATTGTTGGCGTTGTATCCACCTTGCTCGCGGTGGTGCTCGGCACCTTGTGCGCCTATGGTTTTTCGCGCTTCCGCATTCCGGGCTCGAAAGACTGGCTCTTTTTCATCCTTTCTACGCGCTTTTTGCCGCCACTCGGCGTCGTCGTGCCGGTGCTGATGATGTACCGTTCGATGCGGCTCGAAAACACGCACCTAGGCTTGGTGGTGTTGTACACGGGCTTTAACCTTTCGCTCGCCGTGTGGCTGATGAAAGGCTTTATTGACGATATTCCGCGCGCTTTTGAGGAGGCAGCGTGGATGGATGGTTACTCGCGCCTGCAGACATTCTGGAGGGTGGTACTGCCCGAAGCTGCGACGGGCATGGCCGTTACCGCAGTATTTTGTTTGATCGCGGCTTGGAATGAATATGGCTTCGCAATGACGCTGAACAACTACGAAGCTACGACGGTGCCTGTTTATTTTGCTGGGCTTCAGGGCAATATCAAGGGCGTTCCCTGGCCGCAGATCGGCGCTGGCATGGTCGTATTTGTCGCTCCGATTGTGCTGTTCACGGTGCTTGTGCGGCGTCATCTGTTAAGAGGAGTCACCTTTGGTACGGTCAAAGGGTAAGGCGTGAGCTACCTCGTTCTGGAGCAGCTGCAGAAGACTTACGCTGGCGGCACGCACGCGGTAAAGGGCATCGACCTTACCATCTCGCAAGGTGAATTGGTGGTGCTCTTGGGCCCGTCGGGCTGCGGCAAAACCACGACGTTGCGGATGGTGGCGGGCCTTGAGGTGGCAAGTAGCGGAAGCATTCACTTGGCCGCGCGCGACGTAACGCACCTGCGCCCGTCTGCGCGCAATGTCGGAATGGTATTTCAGTTCTATGCGCTGTACCCCCACCTTACAGTGCGACAGAATGTCGAATTCCCTTTGCATTCGGCGGGAATGCTGAAAGCAGAAATTGCCGAACGCCTAGCCGCGGTTGCGGCTCAAATGGGGATTGAGCGCCTGCTCGCGCAGTATCCGCGCCAGCTATCAGGGGGCGATCAACAGAAAGTCTCCTTGGCGCGCGCAATGGTGAGGCAGCCGGCGCTGTACCTGATGGACGAGCCGCTCGGCACTCTGGATAGTGATCAGCGGCTGAGCCTGCGCGAGATCATTCGGGCTCGACAGCTTGAGCTCAAGGTGACCACCCTCTACGTAACGCACGATCAGGAGGAGGCCATGAGCCTCGCCGATCGCATCGTGGTGATGGAAGCCGGTCTGATCCGCCAGGTGGGTACTCCAAGAGAGATTTACAAAAATCCACGAGACTTGTTTGTAGCCAAGTTCGTGGGTAGCCCGGGTATGAATCTGATCCCTGGAACGATCACTCGCGATGGCTCGTCCGCGGACTTTACTCCGGAACAAAGCTCCGCGCGCATTCCCATCCAGCCCCAACTACCAGCCGGGAAGGCTATCTTAGGCGTGCGTTCGGAACACGTGCACCAACATCCAGAAGGCCCGATTGAGGGAAATGTGGTCACCGATGAGTACTTAGGACACGCGCGCAATGTTCATGTTCAGACCCGCCAAGGCCGAATCATTCTGCGAGAGCTGGGGGCGGAAACACACGAAAAAGGCCGGCAGATCAGGCTGGCGTTCGACCCAGACCACGTGGTGTTTTTCGATCCAACGAGTGGTGATCGTCTATGACGTTGACTTCGTGATCCTGATCGAACCGTTGGCCGCCCAATTTCGTAGCGTTTTGGGGTTATTTACTCGTGGGTCATTTACGTTGTAAATAGCCTACATGTTGGACAGGCTGGTGAGCGGACGCGTTAAAGCGTCCAAAAAGAGCGTACTTTTGCTCGGTGCGCGCCAGGTGGGCAAGTCCACTTTGACCCGAGCGCTATCTCCCGACGTGGTGATCAACCTCGCCGACGAGGGCCGGTACCTTGAGTACGCAAAAGATCCTAATCGGTTGCGGCGGGAGCTCATGGCGAACAAGCAAGCGCGGCTGATTCTGCTCGATGAGATCCAGCGTGTGCCCGCCTTGCTCAACACGGTTCAGGCGCTGATGGACGAGGGATTGAACGCGCGCTTTATCTTGACGGGATCGAGCGCGCGCAAGCTGAAGCGAGGTGGCGCAAACCTCTTGCCGGGGCGCATTGTGCTCGAACATTTGGATCCCCTTACCATTTGGGAGTTGGGCGTTCTATTTGATATTGAGCGCTGCTTGCACGTCGGTTGCCTGCCGGGGATCTACCTTGATCGCGAATCTGGTCAAGAAGTGTTGGAGTCATACGCCGCCGTGTACTTGCGGGAAGAGATTCAGGCGGAAGCTGTCATCCATAACATTGGCGCGTACGCCCGTTTTCTTGATGCGGCAGCGCTCGCCAGTGGCGATTGGGTCAACTATTCTAAACTGGCCAGCGACACAGAGATCCCAAAGGAAACGCTACGCCGCTACTATCAGCTGCTTGAGGACACACTCCTTGCATTTCGGCTTCAACCGTATGGCAAGGAGGCGGCCAATCGGCGTGTCCCCCAGCGTGAACGCATACTTCTTTTCGACATCGGCGTCCGAAATGCGCTGCTGGGCATTTCTTCGGGGCCCCTCTCCGAGACCGAAAAAGGCAAGCTATTTGAGCATTGGTTTATCTTGCAATGCGCGTATTTTATTCGTGCTCACAAGCTTCCTTGGAAAATATTCTTCTACCGAACAGATGCCGGTGCTGAGGTGGACCTTATCATCGACACAGGTAAGCACCTGCTTGCCATCGAATGCAAATGGAGCAGAACGGTGCGCCCAACGCAACTGAGCGGAATCCGTTCTTTCCGCGCCATCGCGACCAAGCCGGTGCGTGCGTTCATCGTATTCCGAGGTGAAAGAGCTCAGCTCATGGAGGATATCTTGGTGCTCCCGTTCGCCGAATTTTTGCTACAGCATTTGCCGGAGTTGAAGCAGTAGGTTGGATCTCTTAGCGGAAACGCTGGAGAACGGGCTGGGTTTGTCTATGACGGAAGTTCGTAGCGATTGTTTTTTGAGCGTTCGGCAGATCTCAAAACGGTTTGGCGCTCAACAGGCTCTCGATGCTGTAGATCTTGAGCTCGGGAGCGACGAGCTCTTGGTGATTCTCGGCCCGACGGGTGCCGGCAAGACTACTTTGTTAAGAACGATCGCTGGCTTGGAGGAGCCGGATCAAGGATCGATCGTGATGGCAGGCAAAGACGTGACGCGGCTCGAACCAGCCGAGCGTGACGTCGCCCTCGTGTTCCAAAACTTCTCGCTCTATCCAAGCTGGACCGTGCGCGAGAATTTGGAATTCCCGTTACGTGCACCGGGGCGAAGGCTAACGGAGTCGGAGCTCAGGCAACGCATTGAAACGGTATCAGAGTTGTTGAAAATCACCCACCTGCTTGGCCGCGCCGCAGCGAAGCTTTCTGGAGGGGAAATGCAGCGTGTGGCCATTGGTCGGGCAATTGTACGGCGTCCCCGGCTATTCCTCATGGACGAACCGCTCACCAACCTTGACGCGAAATTGCGCGAGAGCTTGCGCGTTGAATTGCTGGAGTTACGCCGCGAGCTTGCCATTCCCATGTTGTTCGTGACCCACGACCAGGCAGAAGCGCTTTCGATGGCGGATCGCATCGTGGTGCTCGCTTACGGCAAGGTGCTGCAAACGGGAACACCGCGCGCCATCTACGAACAGCCACTATCGCCGCTTGTGGCTCTGCAGGTGGGGCAGCCCGCAATGAACCTCGTTCGCGTGAAGCTCATGGGGGATGCGTGGGTGGCTGCTGATCAAACGCCGCTTTGCAGAGCCGCTGACATTGACGCCAGCCAAGTGCGGGAGCACCCGAGTCAAAACGCTGAGCGCTTGCTCGGCTTTCGCCCCGAGCACGTGGCCCTGTTTGGGGGGAGCACGGAAGCCGTGATCAAAGTAGTTGAATTTGTGGGTGCCTCCACCACGGTGCTCTTAACGTGGGCCGGGCAAGAAGTGCATGCCGTGACCTCGGGAAGTAGCGAGGTGAAGCCGGGCGATATCGTGAAGCCTCGCATCGACGCCAGTCGGGCATTGTTGTTCTGAAGGCCGCGTTCAGCTCTTTCCGCTGCGAAATTGCTTGGGCGTTTTGCCTGTGGCCTGTTTGAACACTCGATAGAAAATGCCCAGGCTCTGAAAGCCAACGTCCGAAGCGATGCGTTCCACAGGAACGGCAGAACCAAGCAGGGCATCGAGGGCGTGATCGATGCGGATCTTGTTTCGATATTCAACGGGGCTGTAGCCCATTTTCTTCGAGAAAAGGTGCGTCAGCCGTGAGCTGCTGAGCGAGCAGTGTTTTGCGATCTCGGTGGCGCCGATCGATTCACGATAGTGCTGATGAATGAACTCGACTGCAGCAAACACAGCGTCGTTTCCTGCGGCTGCTCCAGTGCTGGATGCCGCAGGAGGAGTGCGGGTTCGGGCTACGAGCACCAAAGCTTCCACCGTTTTCGACCACGCTAGGGCGGCATCGAACGGGCTTTTCCCCTCCTGCAACCGGAAGGCCTCCGCCAAAAGTGCTCCCACCGTTGGCTCACCTTTGAGGAAGAGCGGCACTCCGCCCTGCACCCTGTTTGCGAGTGCCAAACCGCATTCCCCGGGGCGAATGCTCAAGACTGCGTCGTAGGAAAGGTGGGCGTAATTGTAGCGAAAGCTCGTGCCCGAAACGGCTCCCATCTGGTGCGGTACAGACGAATCGACCAGAAAGCTGTCGCCCGCTACCAGCTCATAGTCGGCGCCATTGGCGTGAAGGATAGCGGGACCATCCACCACGGCGCCGAGCTCGATTCCGCCGTGGATGTGCGCGTGGGCGGCTCCGCTCGGCTGCCCGGGCTGGGAAACCAATACATCCGACCCCAGTACGAATGGGTGCTGCGCCGTGGCGATGTTGCCCTGCGTCTGCTTCCAGATCCTGATGCGATCGGTTCGGACTACCATCAACTGTCGCACTAGGACTACGGGAGGCCCAGGACGGAGCGCTAGCTTAGCGTACCCTGGCCTCGGGCGCGAGCGTCAGACGAGCACTCCGCTCAGGGGGCCTTTCACGAGGGCGGGATCTCCGAAGTTCCCAGACACACCAAAGGCCTGAGATACCGACGTCCAGACGTCATTCATGGTACGCCCCCCGGCGTCGACGATTTTTCCTTGAGCAAGGCCCAAGGATTTTCCGCCAAACATCGCCACTGGCATGTTGTCCATCCCATGGCCATTGCCATCGTTGATGCCCGTAACGAAAGCGACCACCGTGTTGTCGAGCAGGCTCGTGCCGGCGCCGTCGGGCGTGTTTTTCATTTCCACCAAGAGCTCGGCGAAGAGAGAACAGTAAAACTTGTCGATGGCTCCGCGCTCGCCGGTGTCCGAAGCGTGCGAGATATCGTGATGCCCGTCCGGGTTTTTGACCTCGTTCGGGATAATGTCATTAAACGACATGCTGGATTGCTCGGGGGCAAACGTAAAGCTCACCACTCGGGTAAGGTCACAAACGAACGCCCCCTTGATGAGTTGGAACATTGCACGCGACTGGGCGGCATGTTCCGCCGACCCACCTGGGAGAGGCGCCAAAGTGGGTGTGCTGCAGCCTGCTGTGGAAGTTACCACAGTGTCATTCTGGCGTGTCAAATCTGCCAGAGCGCTGAGCTGCTCGTCGAGCTTAGATTGCTGTGAAATTGGGACTTTTGCCTTCAGGCGGCTGGCGTCCAGCACTAGCTGATCCAACACCGCGCGGTTCAGTTGGCGCGCACGCGCTTGTGCAGCATCGTTCCCCGAAGCGCCGCCCGTCGAGACACCGGCGAATAGATTGGTGAGTGCCACATCCGGACGCGTCTCTGGATCCATCGCTCCGGTGATGCCGCCACCAGCATACGAAATCACTCGCAGACCAGCGTGGCGTGCTCCACCCGGCCCTGACTCGGGACTTGCGGCGAGCTGAACTGAACGCTTGAGAGTGCCGTTGAGCAGGGGGGACGACTGAGCCAACAGCTGATCAATGGAAACCCCGGTCCCTACCGCGCCGTCGCCGATGGACTGTCCTTCGCGACCGGTGGTCATGGCGAATATGCCCACGTCGTGTTCTCCCGCCCAACCCTCCTGGCGCGGATTCGTGAGGTTGTTGAACAACAGCATCTCTGATTTTACGGGCTCAAATGGGCTGGTGATGGAGGGGAGTTGAAAGCTTGTGGCGCTCCCCCCCTGCGGAAAGAACTCCGTCGCGATGGACCCATGGGGCCGTGCAGCTAGCAATAGCCGCTTGGGTGCTCCTGCCTGAGCACGTGCGATCAGCGAGCTCAAGACAGAAGTGCCGAGCACACTGAGCCCCGCGAATTGCAAGAACCTTCGTCGATTGAAATCGGAGCGATGGGAATTCATTTTGGGGTCCTCACTTCACGTCACGTGTGGCGAAGCCGGGGCTCGCAAGTAGGGAACGAAAGAGCTCGGGAAACGATCCGGAAGTTGCAAACGAATCCTGAACGGTGCGAAGAGCGCAGCTCATGTCCTGCTTGGTGTCTTGGCCGAGCGCGATCGTTGAGAGATTGGTAACAGCGCAGTCCGCAACGCGTCGTGCTGTGGACAGCCGCGCAGCAAGCTCGGTTGTTCCGGCGACGGGACCATCTATCCCTTGGCCCATGCTAATGATGGTTGAAGTGTCATCAATGGGTTGGCCCTTGGCGTCGGTCTGCTGAAATCGACCGAGCGCGTCGTAGCGTTCCTGAGCCAAACCGAACGGGTCGAACTGCGAGTGGCAGCCCTGGCAACTAGGATTTTGGGCGCGGAAGTTGGCAAACTCCTTCTGTGTGCTGTCAGCCGGCAATGCCGCGAGCGCTTCCCGCACCGCATTGGCCGCAGGCTTTGGGATCGTCGCGCCACACACCAGCGATCGGAACACGAACAAGCCTCGATGCACGACGTCGCTTTCGCTCGGGGATGCATGGGCGGCAAGCACCGCGGGTTGCGAAAGAAGGCCGGCGCTGCGCTCCGCTGTCGTGACATCCACCGGCACGAGCTGGCTTCCAGTGACACCTGGAACGCCGTACAGCGCGGCAAGCTCCTGGTTTAGAAAGATCTTCTTTGAGCTGAAAAAATCCGTAAACTGCCCGTTCCACATAGTTTCCCCAAGGAACGCCTCGCCACTCTTCAGCAAGGCATCGCTTGCTGCGGGCGTGAACTCCGGAAAGAGTGCGGCATCTTTGGGGCGCGCTTTGAGGCGACCAAGGCCGAGCCATATCGCGGCATCTGCGGTGAGGTTCGTTCTGACTTCTGGTTGTGCGAGCAGCCGATCTACCTCTTGGGAAAGCACGCCGGCCGTAAGCAAGCTGCCGTCTTGAGCTTTCGCCCAAAGGGAGTCGTCAGGCGCAGAGCCCTGGAGGAAGAAACTCACGGCACTGGCTACTTCGAAGGGCGTGAGCGTTACCTTTGTGCCAACGGCAGGAGAAGTTGCGCCCTCTCCGATTTCGGTTCGCCACACGAAATTGGCGGATTGGAGTACCGTTTCGAGGATCAGTCGCACACCCACGCTCGGGCTATCGGCAAGTCCGAGCGTGTACAGCGCGAGTAGGTCAGTGACTTCCGCGTCAGCTAAAGGACGCCGGTAAGCGCGAGCCACACTGGTGCGCACGAATTGCTCCACGCATGCGGTGTCAGGCGTGGCTGTGCCACAGGGCATCAGCGAGGCCAGATTCTGAACCATTTGCCCGGCAGCAATGCGCGCTGAGGTCTGATAATTGGTGGCGTTGGCCGCGTTTACACCCGCGCTATCGGCGAGGTTCAAGTTTTCAACGGAGCTTTGAGCGCTGCTTACCTCTGGATTGATGCTCACGCCGAACACTTGACGAACTACATTCACATACTCTGGATCCGTCAGGCGCCAGATGCGTGCGTTGGCTAGGGAAGCGTCCGGCGCGCAGGCGCCAGGAGGCAGAGGCCCAGTGGTTGTTGCAGTTGGGCTGGGGCCTGTGCCTCCGGTGCCTTGAGGATTTGGGTTGTTCGGATCCGCTGCAATTGGCGGGCTATTAGGTCCAGTCCCGGTGTTTCGAGGCCGCCCGTTGCTATCTACGGCAGCCGTGCAGCCACCCAGTCCCGAAGCCAGGAGCACAAGCGAGAGAGGGAGGTTGAACCAATAGCTCGGGAGCAGTGCTGACCTTCTGCCGGGTGCGTTCAGTGGTTGCATAGCGACAACCTTTCTCCCACCAAGTTAGCAGTTAAAATCAGGTGATCCTGGCCCTGTTCAAGCGAAGTCTTGTTCGATCCTGCTTTGCACAATTGAAGTTTAGCCTCTTGCGCGAGTGACTTTGTAAGTTGCCACTTTTGGTGGAAGTCGCAACTGCATTCGTGCGTGAGCGACGGCACGCAACGTACGTCAAGCTTGTGATGGCGCGCGATGTTAGAGGTAGCGTGGCTCGTTGGTGTACCAACGAGGCCTGGAACATTCACGTACAGCGACATAAGGCCGAAAAGCGCCCCGGAAAGGATGCTCCTGCAACACGCACCTACAAGGTGGGTGCCAGGGTCGCAGGGCCATGTGCAGGCGACTTCGATCACGGACCCATTGGTCGAGTCGGATGGTTCTTGCTTGTTGTAGCTACGGATTAACGTCATAGCCTTGAATAGGCTGGCTCAGGTATCCGCCACGGGAACTGTGGGTGTCTTCAGATTCAATATGTGTTCAGAAGGGGGGTGAGCGCGGAATTGAGGCATGTCATCCGGTTGGAGACGCCAAGAACAGCATGGCGACACGAAGAGCAGAATAGGAGAATAATAGAGCAGAAAGTGATACGCGTGAGGCGAGTAACGGCTGGCAGTTCACGCTGGTTGTTGCGAATACGATATGGCAGCCGTGCCTCCGCCATGTTACCTCACCTTGGCAATGCCACCGATATGGTGCGGTCGAGGAATCGTCTATGAAATTCCGTGTTACAGCAGTTACAGCTTGTTTTGTCCCATTAGCGTTCAGCCTCTACACGAGCGTTGCCCACGCCATCTGCAAGGACGGTGAGGAGCAAATCGAAATCCCGCTAGCAACGATCAAGAGTTGCAGCGAAGACGGCATGCAATGCGACTACTGGGAGCCCCAGAATAACGATCCGAATACGATGTATCCGCTCGTTGTTATGCTGAATGGCGCCGGCGGTTCAGGCACGGATGGGACCTACGGCCACCTGCTCGATTGGAACTGCTACCTGCAATCCTTGATGGATCCGCAGGCACGGGCGAATTTCCCGGCTTTTTTGATGGCGCCGCGTTCGATTAACTCCGGAACGAGTTTCAATGAGGATCCGAATTCGGCTGCGTGGGTAATTTGGGATTGGGCCAACAAGGACAGCTACGATATCACCAAGACTCCTGAGTCCATTTCCACCAAGACAGCCATCAAGATGATTGCGTCGATGCGGGCAAAGTACCCAAATATCGATCCCAATAGGATCTATGTGATTGGCGGATCTATGGGGGGGTACGGTGCTTGGGAGTTTGTTTCGCGTTATCCGCAGCTGTTCGCCGCGGGCCAACCTTGGGATGGTGGGGGTTCGCCGCAAGCGGTGCCTGGTCTCCTCAATATGGCTATTTGGTCCAGCCATAACATTGACGATGAGGTCCCCTACGACAGTGACAAGCTCATGTTCGAGACGCTCGCCCGTGCAGGCGGTAGGCCTTACTTCACCGAAGGCGTGCGGGGTCAACACTTTGGCGGGATGAAGCGGCAGTCTCAAATGGGTTTTGTGCCGTGGCTTTTCGCACAGCGCCTGGGTGTGCCTTCTAGGCCAAACGAGTATCTGACGTTTTCGCCCGAAGGTGGTCAACACCCGGCTGGGCAAGTCACCATCACTCTGGCGGGCGTGGGCGCCGATGAGATCCGCTACACGACGGACGGTTCCATTCCGAGTGCTCTCAACGATGTTGGCACGCTCTACACGGGCCCCTTCACACTAGATACAAGTGCCATTGTCATCGCGGCCGCCCACTCCGGAAGCGGCGAGGCGGAGCTCACGATGTTTCACGCGGAGCCCTACAAGGTGGGAGATATTCCTCTCCCCCAGGGAGCAACCCTCGTTCCCTTTGTGCCGCCAGCCCCCGGCGTTCCCAATACCAGCACGGGTGGTGCACCAAACGTGAACCCAGGCGCGGGGGGCGCTCCTAGCACACCCACTGCACCCAGTGCCTCCTCAGGTGGTAGCGGCTCCGTTCAGCCGCCGTCGCAGGCTACCGGCGGTGCGAATGGCGGTCCTTCACCTGCAGCCTCCGTAGGCGGTGGCTCGAGTAACGGCGCTCCAAAAGTGGAGGCTCCGAGCAGGGGGTCAAAATCGGGGTGCAGTGTGAGCAATGGGTTGTTGCAACGTGGCGGAGGCTCTGGTTGGCTGGCGGTCGCCCTCGCGGGGGTGGCGTCGGTCGTTCTGCGTCGACGGCTCAAATAGGGTTAGGGCTGGCGGAAAGGCTCAGGCCCCAAAGTCGTAAGCGCATTTGGCCCGGAGGGGGCCCAGGTCGTGTTAGGGCTGGTGGTTCCCGGCGTGTCTGCGTATGACCTAGCCTCCGCGTGACGCTTCGTATTACCGCCCAAGCCCATGGAGCTTTTGGCAGCAAGCGCTGGCGTTGGATCCCATACGCGCTGGCGGGTGGCACTGTGCTTCTGGTTGCTGTGCTTGCGCAGCAGCCGGATGCGGTCGAGTACCTTCCGTACACGGGCCTACCCACAGTTGCGCTTTTGGTGTGGCTGTTTGTTGGGAACCGGATGCGTTCCGTTGAGTTCGATTTGGATGGGCGCACGCTCAATATCCAGACAGGTACAAGATCGCTCCTTCGCGGCAAGATAGAGGGCTTCGAGTGCGTTCCTTGGGTTTTGCCGGGGCTTGGCTCGACGCATGGCGCTGCAGTGCGGCTTTCTGTTGCGTCGAGTGAGGGTGCGCACCGAGCCTTGATTGTGGCTGCAGCGGGGAAGGCGTTACCCAGTAGTGCTACGGGTGACGGCTCAACCTCGGCTCCGGATTGCTTCGTGAGCGCAGGCGATTTTGATTTGTTGCTGAAGAGCCTCGGAATTGCTGACGTCGACTCCAACGAAGCGCGCGACTCAGCTACGTTGAGGTTTACTGTCGTTCGGCACGAGGGCGCCGTTGCTGCACTTCGAGGCATGCTTCCTTGGCTGCTTACCCTTGCGTTTGTTGGTGTCTTAGGCGGTTTGGTGGGTGAAACCATGATGCAGAAGGCCCCCTGGCTGCCGGCGCTGGTGAGCGTGCTGGCCATCGGGTATGGCCTCTATCGGACGTTTCTGCTGGCGAAGCGACCGAAGCCACGCTTCGCTTTCGTGCTTGCCGGCGGAAATATTTCGCTCTCCTCGCCCAACGGAAAAAGCATATGGGCAGAGAGCGCACACGCTGTGAAGCGGCGGTATGAAACTTACGTGTACCGCACCCGCTATGGGACCTATCGTTTTCCCGTGCTCGTACTTCAAGGTGTGAGCACTGAATTGCGTCTCGGTGTGTGGGAGCCGGGTTTTGCATTGAGCAGCGCCAAAGAAGGCGCCGCACCGGATTTCCTTGTGGGCACGCCTGACTGGCAACCGCTGATGGATCACTTCGAACGGTAGCGAAGCACCGGCAGTGGCCTGCCGTCGCATAGGCTGAGCATCCTGTGGTAGGGTTCCGAGATGTCAAAAGTCCTCGGAATTGGCCCTAGAGTTAGACGATTGGAGGCTGCCCATCGCCCCCGGCGTGCCTTGGTAGCCCTATTATTCGCGGGTCTCATCGGTGGAGGAGCTTGCTTAGCACCACACCGTGCAGAGCTTCGTCCCGGGGAGCCCGCCTCCGCGGTCGGTAGCAGCAATTCTGGGTTGAAACCTAGAGCGGCCTCAGTTCCGGAGCAAGGCGTGGCGTCTTCCAAAGTGCGAACCTATGGGGAGGTCGTTTTCCCGAACGATCCATCCGTGATCAATGTTCGCACGGAGTTCCATGCCAAAGGTGATGGCAAAACAGATGATACCGAAGCGCTCCAGAAAGCCCTAGAGGCGGGAAGTGGCAATCCGACCCGTGTGGTCTACATCCCCAACGGCACCTATCGGCTCACGCGCGCGCTCATTGTAAAGAGCACACTTGGGCCGTGGCTCTACGGTCAATCGCGAGAGGGTGTTGTGTTGCGCCTCGACGACGGGGTTTCGGATGTTACCTCAGTGCTTCGAACCCACCCAAACGAGAGCGGTGATACTTCTTCGGACTGGTTCATGCGCAATATTCGAAACCTCACGATTGACGTGGGCAATAATCCCAAAGTTGACGGTATTCGTTATTACGCAACCAACAGCGGCATCATCCAAAATGTCACCGTGCGAGGTAACGGAAACATTGGGATTAATTCCTCGTTTCTTGGGCAAAGTGGCCCGAATATGATGCAAGATGTGCTGGTGGAGGGGTTCGAGAAGGGCATTGTGGCGTCGTGGGTTTACGGGCAAACGCTGTCGCGCATTACCGTGAAGAACTGTCGTAAACAGGCGGTCGCCGTTGAAGCTAACGCCGTGGCGATTGAAGATCTGACGGTGGTAGATACCCCAGTAGCGATCGCTATTACTATCCCGAATGATTGGGGCCATTGGGCTGGTGTGGTGGCGCTTGTGGGTGGGCATTTTTCAACCAAGGTTCCAAGTGGCCCCGCCATCCTGAACGCTGGCGAGCTGTATGCGCGCGACGTGCACACCGAAGGTTATAGCGCGGTTGTTGACAGCTCAGAGGAGTCACCGGGCGCCAAGGGGCCGGATGTCATAGAGTACCTCTCCTCGGCTGTGTTCAATCTATTCGATGAAGGGCCGAAATCTTCGCTGGGGTTGCGCATCGCCACTGAACCCAATGTTCCCTGGGAAACCGACACCCAAAAATGGGTTTCAGCGAACGACTTTGGTGCCATTGCCGGGGACGATCAGGACGACACAGCGGCGTTTCAGAAAGCCATCGATAGCGCCGCAAAATCTGGGAAAAGTACGGTGTACTTTAGGGGCGTCGGCGGCCCTGATCCGAACGGTTACACGTTCAAAAATCAGGTATTCGTGAGGGGAAGCGTGCGCCACATCTTGGGGCTCGGCTTCGGTCGCATCTTGGGTGAGGCGCCTGGGGCAGGTTTCGTGGTGACGGATGATTCGGCACCTGTTGTGAAGTTTCAGGGCATCGATGCGTTCGGTGGTGACCCCATCACGCTTGAGAATCGCTCTAGGTCGCGCACGTTGGTGGTTGAAAGCAGCGGCGTTGCAATCCTCGGCACCGGCACAGGTGACATCTTTGCGACGGACGTACCGGGGCGTGTGCGTTTGATGCAGAAGGGGCAACACATGTGGGCCAGGCACCTGAACCTTGAGGGCCACTCCGATACCGGGTTGGCACTCAACCAGGGAGCTGATCTCTGGGTGTTGGGCACCAAGAGCGAAGGCAAGGGGGTGCGCTACCGCACTACGTCTGGAGGTCGAACCGAAATTTTCGGGGCTTTTGAATACACTAACGAACCCATCGACGACAAAGATCGTCGCCCCATGTTTGCCGTCAAAGATGCCTGGCTTTCCATCGCCGGCATCCGCGAAATCTGCCACAACGGCCAGCCCTACGTAGTAAAGCTCCGTGAAGAACGCGACGACGATGTTCGAGAACTCGACAAAGTGAGGGAGCCCGGTTGGACGGCTTGGCCCCTTTACAACGGCGCCCCACGGTGAGCGGTAGACCGAGGGGATTCGACGGCCGCGTCTCGTAGAAGTGCGCCCTTGGATGGCGATTCCCGTGCATCTGTGAAAGGCTGCCACTGGCAAGTCAGCCATGGATGCAGTGTCTGGGCAGGAAGCTCCGAGGATGGTTACTGAAGTGAGTTGGAGTGGGGTGCAATCACGAGGAGTTTCGGAGGTTGAGGGGTCGTTGAGTGCCGCTGCTGGGCATCCACGCATTCGTGTCGGCGTCGTGCTCCCTGGCGAAACCGTGAGTGCCTGGCAGGCTAAGGTTATCCGCGGGATCTTGGAGAGCGGCGACGTGGAGTGCGCTCTCGTTGTCCTCTGTGACACGCCCAGGCAAAAATCCTTCTTCGGTTCTTCCCCGCAAGGGCGACGCGGGAGCTTGTTTCAAGCGTATGAATGGTTGGACCGAAAGCTGACCAAGAGCCTGGGCGGCACCACGGACGCCTTCGAACAAGAAGACGCATCCGAAATGCTGCGACCTTTGCCCTTGCTGCCCTTGTCCGAAGACGGGTATGGCACGGCGGAGGGCAGGTTGAAGCATGCAGCGCTTGATGTGCTCTTGGATTTGCAGGGAGATGTTCCGGCGGCCCTCGCACGCCACGCCAAGTACGGGATTTGGTCGCTAGAGCTCGGCGATGGGCCGGGATTCGGGCGCGCGTCCACTGCATTTAGGGAAATGCTTGATGGGCGCCGGGTTGGCATCACGCAATTACTGGTGACGCTCGAAAATGGCGAGAAGCGAACCATTTATCGTTCATTTTCCCGTCTGCATGAGTTCTCGCTGCACATGAATCAGAACCTTGGCTATTGGAAAGCATCGGAATTCGCGCTGCGCCGTTTGAGCGCGCTCCGTACGGGTGGCTGGGGGGCAATTGAATCTCTCGCGACCTTTCGTGAAGGGCCCATACAAGCTGGGTTTCATGAGAGCCCACCTCCAAGCAGTGCAGAGGTCATTGATTGGTGCGGCGAGTTTGCCCGCCGCGCAGCGAAGCGTGTGGCTCTCGATCTCAGTACTCAGAAGTCCTGGCGAATTGGTTGGCGTCGGACAGCTCAACAGAGTGGGGGCGCGCCTGGTCCGTTCAACTTCATAATCCCGCCCAGAGATAGGTTCTACGCCGACCCTTCCCTCGTGCGACACCAGGGGCGCACGTACATGTTCTTTGAGGATTACGTGCGCAAACAGGGCCGAGCATTGATCTCTTGGGTGAGCATTGATGAGGCCAATTCTCAGGTAACGGAGCCGAAGGTCGCGTTCGCCACTGAGGATCATCTTTCGTATCCCTACGTCTTCACGTGGGAGGGTGAGGTCTACATTATTCCCGAGCGCCGCGCAAAACGCAGGATCGAGCTCTGGAGGGCGCTGGCTTTTCCTCATGAATGGGTGTTCGACCGCGTGCTTATTGATTCCCTGGATGCAGTGGATGCGACATGGTTTCAAGCTAACGACCGATTCTGGATCCTTGCGAACATCGCGCCCAAGGGTGCGACCTCGGCCGCCGATGAGCTCCACCTCTTCTATTCACGCAACCCGTTCGGGCCATTTACTCGCCATCCGCAGAACCCGCTGGTTTCAAACGTACGTGGAGCCAGGCCTGGGGGGCGTGTCTTTTTACGAAATGGAGCGTTGATTCGGCCAGGGCAAGATTCCTCCGAACGTTATGGAGGCCGGATCATCCTGCACCAGATTGATGAGCTCAGTGAGGAGCACTACGCCGAGCACGAAGTAGGTACCATTGAGGCGGATTGGTTCGACGGCTGCCTCGGCACGCACACCTACGACTGCGACGGGCACATTGAAGTCTTGGATGGTTTCGAACGCGCCCCCCGAAATATGCTAACAGGCGCCCTCCGTGCGATGACCGAGTGGCTCCCTCCCAACCAACATTCCTCTCGAACAGGTACCCTGTGAAGGTGCGAGTACTTGTCGTTAGCCCATCCATGGCGCGCGGCGGCGCTCAGCGTTTTGCCGCAACCCTGGTGGCTCACTTAGATCGTTCGCGCTTTTCGCCAGAACTTGCCTTGATGCGCAATGATATCGCCTTCCCCTTGCCCGAAGACGTGCCAGTCCATGGCCTTGGCTACGACGGCCCCGCCACCGGGCCCGCCATTATCCACCGCCTCGCTGGGTTAATATCCAAACTGCGCCCGCAATTGCTCCTTAGCACTCTCACCTCCGCCAACATCATTACGGGGTGCGCCTTGCGCCTCACCCGCATGCGGCCAAGGTGGGTGGCCCGGATTGGCACAAGTCCCCGGTATCACGACGGTGTGGCACGCAAGCTGTTTTCGCATGCGTTCGTTCGCGACGCTGATCAGTTTGCCCCCAACTCTCTCCGCATGCAACGCGAGCTGGAATATGTTTATCCCTTTGCAAGGGGTAGGACCACAATGATCCCTAATCCGGCTGACTTTGAGTTCATTGACACGTTGGCGAACGTTCCTTGGGAGCCCACTGCAACTGAGCGGCCAATCATTCTGGCGGTTGGGAGGCTCCAACTCGATAAGCGCCCCGATCTACTACTCAAGGTCTTTGAATGGGTGAGGCGCAAGGTTGACGCTGAACTTTGGATTGCTGGGGATGGAAACCTCCTCACGACCACGCGCACTCAACTCGCGGACTTGGGGTTGGAGCCGCACGTCAAGCTGCTAGGCTTTCAGAAGAATCCGTTCGCCCTCATGCGCAAAGCGACGATAATGCTTACAACGAGCGACCACGAGGGTTCGCCCAATGCGGTCATCGAGGCGCAAGGGTTAGGGCTGCCTGTTGTAGCCACACACGCTGGCGGTGAAGAAGTGATCGACGATGGAGTCACGGGTTTGTTGGCTCCGGCCGGAGATGTTGCTGCGCTCGCTGCCGCCACCGTTACGCTATTGCAGGACGCGGCTCTTCGCGCGCGCATGTCGGCAGCCGCGAGCGAACGCATCCGGCAACGCTTCGACACCCGTCAGATCATTCCTCGTTGGGAGGCTCTGTTTGAAACTGTGTGTTCTCAGTAGCGGATCAGAGCCGCAACTGGCATTGGCAGAGCCGCGCGCATGTTCGTTGATCTTCGCGGCGCTGCTGGCTAGGTGCTCGCTGTCTTATTCCTTTTGCCAAACCAGCATCGCGCCGCTTGTTTCGAAGTCGGCCTGTGTGAAGTCCTGACACCAAGCGCGGCGCGCTTCGTACGGGTAGCCTGTCCGGTCGAGCGTAGGTAACGTACCAACCAAGCGGAAGCCGAACCTGTCACCGAGCTCCAAGTAATGGGAGAGCGGCCGTCGGTTGGTGAGGCAATAATTCCCGCGCATGACGCGCCAGAGGGGGCCTGGGTAGAGCCAGTGCCCGTTCCAGCGTTTCGCGGTTTCGAAGCACGAAAAATCGATTTGATGTGACATCCAGCCACCTCGGGTTAACAGTCGAGCGAACGCTCGGAAGTAACCCTCGACGTCTTCGATATGTTGAAGCGTCGCCTGAGAAAAGATAAGATCGAAGCTGCCATCATCTCCGAAGGTATGGATCTCCTCCACGTGATATCGGAGCCTGCTTTCCAGGTCCGCTCGGTCTACGTTGCGGATGGGCTCGCCGTCTGGCAGCGCAAGGTCTTCAAGGTAAGGCTTTGCCTTCGGAAATTCATTGCGGCCTGGCAAATCTTCCCTTCTCTGGAACATCGCGGAAAGTTCGGGGAGCATCCTGTTTTCGGCGCCAGGTTGCCGAACAGCAAAAAGATCCAAGCCGTGGGCTTCCCGAGCCAGAGTGAAGAGCGCGCACAAGCTACTGCCGAGCGAATGGCCCGGGCCAAGCTCCAGTACTTTGGCATCGGTGAGCGTACAGCCCATTTTGCGGAGGGTGATTAGGTGCCGGCCCCACACCGTATAGCAATAACGCGGCAAGGCAGTACTCCCGCCGCTTTTACGTGGGCGCGGTATGTGGGTTGCAAGCCCGCGCACAATGGCCTCAAGCGTGCGAAGATCCATTGGCCAACGTTGCATATCGGTTGCCGCATACCTCGACCCCGTTCGACGCGTCTACCTCGGCTGGGCACGGGGCGGGGGAAGGCTTCGAATCGACTGACGGCCGGCGCAGTCTAGAGTATGGTAGATACCTGATGATGAAGACGACCGCCTTCGCGCGTTCTAGTTGGATGATAGCGCTCCCTTTGGCGATTCTGAGTGGCTTCGCTTGCGGCAACGAAACGCGTTCTGGGGGAGAACTGCTGGTGCCCGGCGGAGGGGTGAGCGGAGGCGCCTCTTCGGCGAGCGGCGGAGCGGGAATGGGTGGGACTGGCGGGCGCGCTGGCGTGGTGGGCACAGGTGGCGTTGGAGTCAGTACCGGTGGCGGCAGTACCGGTGGCGGTACGGTTACTGGTTCGACGGGCGGAAACGCTGCCGCTCTGGGCGGGACCGGGGGAGTTGTTGGCTCGGCAGGCGGCAACGTTGGCGTTGGAGGAAGTGTTAGCGCATCGGGCGGCACGAGTGGATCGGGAGGTGGTGGCACTGGAGGTGGCGCGTGTGCTGGCGGCCTGGAGGTGCTCTCCACGGTGTTGCTCGACGCCGATGGTCCCGGAGGAGTCGACACTTACATGCGCATCTACGATGCGTTTGGGCCGGCGGCGATCGAAGCGCCGGATCTATACGCGATTAACCACCCAGCCGTTCCCCATATTCTAGAGGCCAGCGATGGCACCGTTGGCAACCATTTCGTATTCAAGATCCACCGGGATGATGATTGGGATCGCGACACGGGGGCGACAGATCGCCAGCGCAACGAGATCAAAACCTATGATGGCTCTGCGGAGTCGCTCAAGGCTCGGCTCGCCGAGACATTTCTGATTACTTGGAAGTTCAAGATCGACGCCGCAATGCCTGTTTCCAAGAACTTTTCGCATTTCTTTCAGCTCAAGGCGGTGGGGGGCGATGATAGTCACCCGCTTGTCACCATTACCGGGGCTAAAAAGGGCAACGGAACTGATATCATGGAGATTCGCCAGGCAGATTCCGCGGTTGACCAAGTTCTCGGATCCACTTCTTGGACCGCCGCGCGCGGGCAGTGGCTGGAGGCTTCGGTCTTGGCGACGTTCACCGATACTGGGAGCCTGAAGCTCACGATAAAGACGCTTGACGGTACCGTGCTCATCGACGTTGATAGAACGAATCTCGATCTTTGGCGTGCGGGTGATTTCGTTCGCCCCAAATGGGGTATTTATCGCAGCCTTGCTGATAGCGCCGCGCTGCGCCCCGAAGAGGATACTGTGCTCTTTGCGAATTTTTCGGTGAGCAAAGTGCGCGGGTGCCCAGCCAACTAGGCTTGTAGTTGGCGTGAAGCGGCAGGTGCATTGCAAGCTCTCGCTTCAGGGGATTGCTTGGCACCCCAGTCCTGTGAATCGACGACTGCATTCATGGTCCGCCCAGAAAGCGACCGTGATGTCTTCCTGCAGTAGCGCGCAGTCTTCGCCTTTGGCAAGTGGGCTGTTGTTGTCGGGTTGTCCCGCGTCCCAATTGGTGTACGCGTTGCCAACGGGCATACCCGCTACCTCGCCTGTCCACAGCGGATCTCCGTTGAGCCAACACCAAGAGCCCTCCGCCGTTCGATCATTGGCGCCCAGCCAGATGTAGTCGACTTGAGCCGCTTGCATGCCCATCAGCACGAAGTTGTTCTCGGCCGCGGAATTAATGCGAGGGAGGTCCATATTGAGGCTTTGGCACAACGCGCGCGCCTCGTCCCAGTTCACGAATTGGTCCGGGCAGAACAAGAAAGTGGATGGTCCGTACGTCTGCTGAATGCAACCCGGTAAGGTGCCGGTTCCGCGGGAGCCGCCTGTGGTGTTGGTAGCGCCACCGCTCGTGCTGCTGCTACTGCCGGTGTTCATGGTGCCACGGCTGCCGCCAGCCGTGTTTGTCACTCCTCCGCTGCCGCTAAAGGTTAAGTTCGGTTTGCCGCCAGTCCCACCGCTGCCAGGGAGTTCCGGCCTTAACACCGTTATGGCTCGCTCCAAGATGGCGCGTTTACCGTGGGGCGTCTCCACGGTGAGTGAATGCAACCCCGGGACCAGACCCACGGGCGCCATAAACGTGAGCTTGTGAACCCCCCAAAAATGAACCTCTTGCGCCGCGAGATCTCCGACGTGGATCTGAAACGATGTGTTCACTGAAACATCCTTACGTGAATTGAGGTCCACGCCTGCCGAGGCGAAGAAATTGTTGCCAAGTACTTGGATCTCTGGCGTGGTGCCGGCAGCAATCTGGGCCGGCATGACTGAAAAAATGACCGGCTCCTCGCTGTTCAACGGGCCACATGCCGCAGCCAGCAAACCCAGAGCAAGCGCGGGGCTGAAGCATCGAATCCGGCCAGAGCTGCGGTTTGTCGGAGGACGCGCCAAGGGACACTTAGTCTGACTCGCAAGGACCCACCAGGCCACGTTTGGGGTGCCGTTGAACGTGCGCGTTTGTCGCTGGTGTGTGTGGTGTACCTGTGGGCGACAAGACCACACTATGGGGACGCGCCCCATGGCATTGTCGCGTAAGCGCCGCGGGTTGCGGCTTCCAGCAACACTTAGAGTTTTGCGGCTTGCGGTAGAAAGGCCTGAAATAGAGCTTGGAAAACTTGCAATTGGGAGTTTCCGAGTCCTGCAACTTGGATATAACTACGCCGCCTGCCGCTCCCCGTGTGCCGGTTTCTTCCCACCCAAGGAATACGAATTTTATGACTTCACTTCGCATCCAAGGTCTTCTTATCGCGCTTGCCATCGGCAGCGCTGCTGTCGCATCGGTTTCCTGCAGCGATGACGCTGGCACCGGCGGCACGGGTGGCGGCACCGGCGGAAAACCTTCGGTTGGTACCGGCGGAGCGGCTCAAGCCAGTGGGGGCAAAGCGAGTGCGAGTGGTGGAGCAGCGAGTGCGAGTGGTGGAGCAGCGAGTGCGAGTGGTGGAGCAGCGAGTGCGAGTGGTGGAGCAGCGAGTGCGAGTGGTGGAGCAGCGAGTGCAAGTGGTGGAGCAGCGAGTGCAAGTGGTGGAGCAGCGAGTGCGAGTGGTGGAGCAGCGAGTGCAAGTGGTGGAGCAGCAAGTGCAAGTGGTGGGGCAGCAAGTGGTGGAGCAGCAAGTGGTGGCACGCCCAACGCGGGCGGCACTGGAGGTGGCGGCTCTGCCAATCCTGTAGCCATCGCTACGATCACGGCCGTTGATGGTAGTCAAATTGCCGGCACAGCCACTTTTACACAGGTTGGAAACACCGTAACGCTGGTGATCGCGCTAACGAATTGTCCTGCAGGCCCGCACGCTTCGCATTTGCACTTGGTCAAGGATTGCGGGGGAACCGCTGCGGCTAATGCTGGGGGCCATTGGCAGCCTAACGGCGAAAATCTGGGCAATTATACTTGTGCGGACGGCGTCGGAACGCACGAAGTTTCGAAGGCAACAACCACGTGGACGGTGGGTGGGGGTGATACCGACACAGATGTCACTCAATTCTCCTTCATGGTTCACGCAGCCGGTGATCCACAAGCTGGTGCCAAAATCGCCTGCGGCCTTATCAATCTTCAATGATCGAAGCATTCTCCCGAAAGTGGCTATTCAGGCTTCTACTTGCGGGCTTCACTGTGGGTGCCTGCGAGGAGAAGCCTGTTGGCCCGCTGAACGATACTAACTCCACGGCTGGCACGGGCGGAGCGCACACGGGGGGAGCGAGTGCAGTTGGGGGCACACTGGGCGTCGCAGGCGCGGTTGGGACGGGGGCTATGCCGTCAGCTCAGGGCGGCAAAGCGGGCCAGCTTGCGATGGCGGGTGCGGCTGGCTTTTCTGAAACCAGCGGAGGTGCGGGCAATGCCACCACTGGCGGCGCGGTAGCAGTTACGGGCGGTGCCGCGGGTACGAACTCTGGTGGTACGGCGGGTGGGGGTGGAGCCAGTGCAGGAGCAGCCGGGTTTGTCCCTCGCTTCATTTCCTACGGACCAAGCCCGTACCCGGTCGAAAATCCCAACTCTGAAACGAAAGCCCTGCTCGGCAAGATCCTGTTCTGGGATGAACAGTTAGGTGGCGACAGCACGGTTGCTTGCGGAACCTGCCATCGACCAAATGCTGGTGGCACCGATCCGCGCTCAGCTCAAGTAGCAGCACACCTTCCGGGCCCAGATACCTTGCTCGACACGGCCGACGACGTACGAGGTTCCCTTGGCGTGGTGCGTTGCGACGCCCAGGGTGTAAAGACGGGGCTTGCGGTGCAGGTTACCGGCCGCAAGGCTCCCACCTATCTGGATGCAATGTTTTCCCCGCAGTTGTTTTGGGACGGGCGAGCCGAATGCCGCTCCCAGGGCTGCCCATCTTTTACCGCATTCGAAGATCCGGACAACCCCGGTACGTTTCCCATCACTTACGGCGGGGCGCTCGAAAACCAGGCTGTTGGGCCACCAATGTCGCCCGTCGAAATGGCGTGTGAAGGCGCCGCGTGGCCTGCATTGCACGCGCGTTTGGCCGGCGCCGAACCCCTCAAGCTTGCGCGACAAATCCCCGCAGATTTACTGCAATTCATCCTGGCAAACGATAAGTCTTATCCGAAATTGTTCGCTGCCGCCTTCGGCTCTCAGCAAACGTCCGGCCCAACTGACGAAATCAACACTCGCCGAATTGCCTTTGCGATCGCCACCCACGAACGGCGCTTGCTTTCGAACCAAACGGCCTGGGACCGCTGGAACGCGGGAGATGATGCTGCGCTCACTCCGGCACAAGTACGCGGCTTTGAGCTCTTCCATACCAAGGCTCGCTGTTCGCTTTGCCACCAACCACCCACCTTTGCAGACGGAGCTTTTCACTTTATTGGCTTCCACAAGCCCGCCTGGGACCAGGGCCGTTACCCGTTCGATACCATTGCTTCGACGCCGGGCGCGATACGTACACCCACCCTGCGCAACGTGGGGTTACGTGAGGCTTCGGGGCTCACGCATTCAGGAGCTGGCCCAGGTATTTCACTGGAAAAACTGATGGAGCTCTACAATATGGGAGGGCTGGTGAACGACCCCGATATCGCAGGTGTGCCGATCTCACCGACCATTCTCCCGTTGCAGCTCACGCCAGACGAAATCGCGGACATCATCGACTTCATGCGCAACGGGCTGACGGATCCGCGCGTAGCTGCGGAGACGGCGCCCTTCGATCGGCCGCTGCTTTCAACTGAGTAGCAGATCGGGAAGGTCGTAAGACATTCGTTTCGCCAAAGGTTTACCGCTGACCTTGGTAACCCGGCCTGGCCTACAAATCAGACATGCCGCCCGAGCGGCCACGGGCCAGGCGTTGCGCGAGCCAAACGGCGGTGGCTAAGAGAAGCATGGCCCACACGCCGAGCGCGGAGGCTAAGAGGCGCCCTTCGCCGAGCAGCTGGGAGAGCTCGTAGATCGCTTTGGTAACGGGATAAAAGGCCTGCTTTTGGGCCAAAATGAGCGAATCTGAAACCTCCAGCAGCGATAACGCGAAGGCGAGCACTCCGCCCGCCAAAAGGTGAGGCAATACGAGCGGCAGGGTGACACGTGTGAGTACACGCGCGGGCCTTGCGCCCAAGCTCCGCGCTGCATCTTCAACACTTGGATCAAGCTCTGTGAGCCCCGCCACAGCTGAGCGAAGTACGAACGGCAAACGCCGCATGGCATACGCGATTACTAAGAGGATGGTTGGGTCTCGGATTGGATTGAACACGTATAGGGGGCGGCCTTCGCGTGAGATCGCTAAGTAGCCAAACGCTAACACCAGCCCGGGTACCGCGAGAGGAAGCATGGCAAGCGCATCCAGCAGCTTCCTTCCTGGGGCTCGGGTGCGCACCACGACCCAGGCGATGCTGAACCCTAGAACTAAGTCAAACGCCGTTGACAAAGACACATAGCGCAGGCTCTGCGCAATCGACGGCACCACCATGGAGTGCCCTAGCGCCGACTGGAAATGGTCCAAGGTAAAGCCCGTTGGGAGCACTGTGCCATACCAATCGCGCGAGGAGGCGAGCAGCACCACGGCGAAGTTTGGCAAAGCCGCAATGAACAAGATGAGCAGGGCGCCGCTCGTGCACAGAAGGCGGACGGATAAGCGAGGCCTGACGCGTTCGAACCGCGCATAGCCCTTAACTCCCGCGCTTGTATTGACCCTCGGGAACAACAGCCGGCTCAAAGCATACAGGCCAAGCGTGGCCACGAGCGCGACGGTAACGAGCCCGTAAACCAGGGGATTTTGGCCGATATCCTTGAGGCCTGCGAAGATTTGAACGGAAGTGACGCGACCGTAGTCGCACATCAAAGGGACGCCCAATTCCGTCAACGACCAGATGAATATGGTGGTGAGCGAAGCGAACAGGCTCGGTGCGGTGAGTGGCAACGTGACTCGCCAGAGCTTTCGTAGGCCGCGGGCACCAAAGGTTTCGGCGGCGCGTTCCAAATCTGGGTTTTGGCTCGCGAGTGCTGCGCTTAAGTTAAAATAGAGGACTGGGTAGAGGTGCAGCGCGGTAAGCCCGATCACGGCAAAGTAACGACCGTCGCGTAGCCAATCCATCGGGTGAGCCGGATCTGCCAGGTGGAGGGCCTGCAACAAAGCGTTCAGTGCGCCGTTTGGTCCGAGTAAGTGTTGCACTCCGAGCGCACCAACAAAAGGCGGTACGAAAAGTGGCAACGGAATCAAAGTAGATAGCAAGGCGCGCCCAGGGAACTCATAACGCTGGAACAAAAGGGCGAGAGGTATGCCCAAAATGGCCGCCAAGAACGTGGCCCCGAGAGCCACCAAGAGCGAGTTTTTGAAGCCAGAGAGATAAACAGGGTTCTGAAAAACAGCCTGGATGTAGGCCAAGGTGAAGCTGCCGTGCCGGTCTACAAATGCCCCGCGCACGCTCTCCCAAAGCGGCCATAGAAAGAACAAGAGAAATATGGCGGCGCTTACACCAAACACCAAAAATGCCGTGGCGTTGCGAGCCTTCATTGGCCGCTCCTGGCCAACAGCGCAACCCGTTCGTATTGCGCCTTAAGTTGTGCAACGAGCCGGCCCTGCAAGTTGGCTTCGTCGAGCGCTGCACCGCTCCCGAGAGCGGGTGCAATTTCTTGCGTGACTACCCGATACGAAACTGCTGACATGTCGTCGAACAGGGCAGTGGCCTTGGGAGGGAAGCCCGCTTGTACGAGCGCTTCCCATGCGGTGTGCAGCTCGTCTTCGGTATCGACGCACATAACCCGCACTACGAAGGCAAGCGCTCGAAAATAGGCGCCTGTCCAGGCTGGGTGGTAGGTGAATGAGCTGGCGCTTGTGTAAGGGTTATCGTTTGGATCCGAACGCTGCGCGCGATGCTCGGGCGCGTACAGCGCGGGGAGGATAGGTAGGCGGCGAAGAGCGTAACGCTCAGGGCCGAGTGGAACGCCGCGCCGGTAAGCCCAGATCGCTTGGCCTTCGACACTCATTACGAAGTCAATCAAGGCTTGCCCGAGCTCGGGTGAAGGCGCACCGCGCAACAGACCGATGGGATCACTACCGAGTGAGCTGCCGCCTTCGGGCAGGACAAAGCCGATGCGCACCGGGGCGGAGGGGTCGCTCTGGAACCGACCATAGAAGTCGACGCACATACCGGCAGCCGCGCTGCCCAAAGTGATGTCCTGAACAACTTTTGACCCCACATCGGTGAAGTAGCGGGAGTTTCCACCGATGCGGCGGATGAGGCGCAGCCCCTCTTCAAACCCCTCCGCCAGGCTTTGAGCCTCAAGCGTGCTGCCTCTGCCAGGCGTGCCATTTTTTGTCACTCGATCCGCCATCGCTTGCTGTACCAACATCTCGAAAGCCTTGTTGGCGGAACTGCTTTTGCTTGGATCTGCCAACGCCACGTGCCCCAAAAGGCGCGGATCGGCCAGATCAGCCCAGCTTCTCGGCGGCTGGGTGACACCTAAGGTACGTAGGGTGTTCGGGCTGTAGCAGATGCCAAAGCCCGACACACAAGCGCCCACCCAGCGCCCTTCCTTGTCCCAATAGGGTTCGCCTCCGAGCGTTTGTGGAATGCCAGAGGCGCCGAAAATCTCCGGGTGCCTTTGAAGGATCCCTGAATCCACGAGTCGTCCCGCTGCGGCGTGTTGTGAAAAATCGTAGCTTCCGCCTCCGAATAAGACGTCTACCTTGGCGCCAACATTTGAACTTAGAAACTCCCGGCGTGCGGTGGCGGCTTCGTCCGTGCCCACGGGTGTTTGTTTTGGATTGGAGAAAGCTGTGGAGACTTTCTCGCTGAGCTTTCGCTTCAAATCGCGCGTCCAATAAAGTTCAAATCCCGCTCGGTATTCAGAGGCAAGATAACGTGTGATTTCCGAGCCCCCTCCCGGAGTGCGCCAGTCGATGCGAACTCGGCGATGGTGCTTTTTCCACATGTGGCGCTGAAAGCCACGCTCGAATTCATAGCGAATTGCCTCGTTGTGCGGGGTAATTACAACCACCGTTTCGGCATCCGGAGCGTCTGCAACCGCGGCCGGACGTAGCGCGAATGGCAGAACTAACAGCACTACGAGCAGAAACAGGCCCGGTAGCGCGGCTTTCATGGGCTAATATCCGGTTCCAAGACGACCACATCCGCTGGAGCGACCCGGGCCCAAAGCACACTGCCGGCACTGCGAGCCGGGAGCCGAGGATTGAGCTCATACGACCGAAGCTTCAGATTGCCGTGCACGAGCTCATGTTCGGAGAGTTCTCCGAGATAGTTGGAGTGTGTTACTGTAACCTGAAAGGCGGGAGCTTGCCCCGGCCCATCCGCGAGCTGAATGCACTCTGGCCGAATGGAAAGAAGCACGGGTGTGCCGATTTCAAAGTTACGGCGTGGGTTGGCGGAGAACTCAAGCTCGCCAGCTTTCACGTGTAAGGTGTCGGCGGTGCAGGAGCTCACGTTGG
Organism: Polyangiaceae bacterium; assembly: GCA_033763455.1. Lineage (GTDB taxonomy): Bacteria > Myxococcota_A > Polyangia > Polyangiales > Polyangiaceae > JBBRRP01. The sequence continues at coordinate 51,423 of JANRKO010000038.1, read as the reverse complement.
CTTGGATGAGGTTCGTTTCGCCCAGGAAAGTGGCCACGCTGCGCGAAGCTGGCGTGCGATACACTTCCCAGGGCGTGCCTAATTGCTCTAGCCGCCCGCCCCGCAGGATAGCGATGCGGTCCGCGATGGCGAAGGCTTCTTTTTGATCGTGGGTTACGTACAAAGTCGTGAGGCCATGCACCTTACAGATTCGACGGATTTCATCCCGCATTGAGTGGCGGAGCCCGGCATCCAGGTTTGAAAGAGGCTCGTCGAGCAACAGGCAGCGCGGGCGCGTGACGAGGGCACGGGCTAACGCCACCCGTTGCTGCTCTCCGCCTGAGAGTTGATCCACACGGCGCGCTGCTAGTTCCCCCAAGCGAACATCGGCGAGGGCTTCCTCCACGCGTGCCGCTATCTCTGGCTTTGGACGTCGCTGTTCCTTAAGGCCAAAGGCGACATTTTCCGTCACGTTCATGTGCGGGAATAAAGCGAAGCTCTGGAAGACCATCCCCACCTGGCGCCGGTGTGGTGGCACCTGAGTCACGTCTTGCCCGTCAAACAGCACGCGCCCGGTTCCGGGCGCCACGAATCCCGCAACGCTGCGCAGCAGGGTGCTCTTGCCGCAACCACTCGGCCCCACGAGCAGCATGAGCTCTCCGGGCAGAACGTCGAGCGTCACGCCGCCGAGTGCCGTCGTTTCGCCGAAACGAACGCTCACATTTTCGAGACGAATGGCAACGCTCACCCTTCTACAACTCCGTGCTCAGCAGACCTTACTTGGTCGCTGAACTCAAGCACGGCAGCCGGGGACCCCTCCCGGACCCTGCGACATTCGAGCGCGCTTTCGGGCCTTTGTCGGGAAAGGGGATACTCGTGGGGAGGAGGGATTCGAGCGCCTCAAGAAGCCTTCGCTCACTAGCTGGAAGTGCTGCTATTTTGAGATATTTGGGTCAGCAGAGGTGTCAATTGTAAATGGAACTGACAATTGACACCAAGTTGGAGACGTTCTGCTAACGTCGATTGGGCGACAGGCAAGCCACGCGTCCGCGTGAGGAAAACGCCAGTTAAAAGAAGTTAGCGAGCACCGAGGTCGCAGAGAGCTCGTGAACTTCTCGATCTCTGGTCGATGGGACGCGTCAAATGCGGTAGCATGTCCCATGCTTCCTGAACTGCGCCGTAGCGGCTGGCTCATCGCGTTGCTGGCACTGTCGTGTGGCCATTCACCCTCCAACGAGCCTCGCGCCAGTGTCGACGGTACCGGCGGCGTGGGACATGGCGTGGGAGGAGGAAGGGCGGGCGCTGCAGACTTAGGCAACGGAGATCCGCGTGCGCCGACGATTCAGGTCGACCTCGGGGCATCCGTTACCCCCCAGCCCTTGTGTGAGCTGGCGGCGGGACAAGGTGCTATTTCCTGTGAGTCGAGCGAGCCCCTTCTCTCGGGCGGCGGCGGCCCTCATACAAGACTCGATTTCTGCACACGGGCGCCCGCAGACGGAGTGTGCGTGGTGTACCAAGAACCTCCGAATTGGCTCGACATCCTGGCCCAATTCACACCCCACAGCGTAGCGGATATCAAGACTTCCGCTCCCCAGGGCGACGATACCTGTTGCTACGTGGCACGCAGCATCTACATAGGACGTTGATTGCAATGGTACGAAGCCACGCTCAAGGGATCTCGGGACCCTGCGACATCCTGTCACATTGCGCTCGGAGAAGGGATCTCGGTAAAGGATGGCGGATGAACAAGAGGATGTATTGGCTTGGAGTCGGAGCTTTGGCGCTCTTCGGTTGCAGCGACGATGACCACCACTCCGAGCCCGTGACCCCAAGCGGCGCCGTGTGCGCAGCCGGCAGCACGCTGACCTATGAAAGCTTCGGCAAGACCTTCATGCAGACCTACTGTACGAGCTGCCATTCGAGCGCACTTTCGGGGACTTCTAGAAGTGGTGCCCCCTCCGACCACGACTTTGACACTGTCGGTGGCATTCGCTCCGCGTTAGAGCACATCGATTCCAATGCAGCTGCAGGGCCTTTGGGTACCAACACGGCGATGCCCCCCGGTAATCTGAAACCCAGCCTCGACGAGCGCAAGCGGCTTGGTGAATGGTTAGCTTGTGGAGCGCCTTAAGCTCCGGGTTCCCTTTTGTACTGAGCGTCAGCTCTGTGCGGGGCACCAGAGCCTCGCTGCATGGGCGCGCAGCGGCCAGGTTACGACCCCGAACGCCAGAATCGCCCGGGGGCCGCGGCTCAACGGCTGACACGGGTCAGCGTAAAGATAAGCGGGCCGTAGGCGTCCTTCCAAACCTCAAAGCTGAGCTCATTTTCGTCCACGCTGAGCTCGAGGTGCCTAAGCTCTCCCCGATTAGCGTTGCCGGGTCCGAACCAAAATAAGATCTCTCCTTGGCCCTCGGTTGTGGGAAGTACCTCGTTCAGAAGATAGGTCTTCTCGGGGTTGTCTGTGTTGTCGCCATAGTAGAACACCGGCCCCCCCGGCAAGCGACTTTTTGGCACAAGTATCTTGCAATTTAGAAGTGCCAATTCTAAATTGCGAAGGTGATCCCCCGTTCGGCCCGGTTGGAGTTGGAGCGAAAGCTGAAGCAATTTCCAATTGTTGCAATCTTAGGGGCTCGCCAAGTCGGAAAGACGACGCTCGCTCGGTCCGCTAGGCCGGGGTGGACGTACGTGGACGTCGAGCGACCTGCTCAACGCGAACCACTCCTTGCGGATCCGGAAGATCGGTTGAGAAACCTTGGGGACCAAACCATCTTGGACGAGGCGCAGCTGGTCCCTTCCGTGTTGGAGGTGCTCCGAGGGTTTGTGGACGAACACCCGAACAAGAACGGGCGTTATCTCTTGTTGGGTTCAGCGTCCCCGTTGCTCATGAAGAATATCGCGGAAACACTGGCAGGCAGGGTTGCATTCGTCGAGCTAGGCTCGCTCACTTGGGAAGAGGTTCATGCTAGCTCACTAAAGATATCTATAGATAATCTGTGGCTGCGTGGAGGCTTTCCGAAGGCCGCTTTGGTTCGCGATGATCAGCTGCGTTTCGACTGGTTCGACGCCTATTCCAAAACCTTCATCGAGCGTGATCTTCCCGTTATGGGGGTTGATGTTTCGGTGGCGCAAATGCGCAAGCTTTGGGCGATGCTGGCGCACGCTCAAGGCACCCAGTGGAACGCGTCGCGCTTTGGCTCTGCTCTCGGCATGAGCTACCACACAGTAAATCGCTACGTTGATATTTTAGAACACGCCTTCCTCATTCGACGCTTGCCTCCGTTTCTACCCAATCTGACCAAGCGCCTAACAAAAGCCCCCAAGATCTATCTGCGCGACAGCGGTCTTTTGCATTACTTTACCGGGGCACATTCGCGCGAACGCCTTGATGTGAACCCAGGCCGAGGTGAAAGTTGGGAAGGGTTTGTGATCGAGCAGCTTGCGGCCGGTATTGGACGCTATGCTTTAGGGGCGGAGTGTTTCTATTTCCGTACGGCCACAGGCGTTGAGGTAGATCTGGTAGTGCAGGTTGGCGGGCGCGTAACGCCTTTCGAGATCAAGACGCACACCGCGCCGGGCATAGATGCGGCGATCGCGCTGCGCAACTTCATGCGGGATATGGGGTGTGAAAAGGGGTACGTGATCGCACGGAGCGCAGCGGATTATTCGCTTGGTCAGGGTGTCACGGTGCTTGCGGCCAAGAAATGGCTAGGGAATTTGCCTGAGTTGGCAAAGTTAGTAGATGCGGGGTGATTTCTCGCATTCGGTGTTCTTTTTGCGCGCTTCGCGCTTCGCGCTTCGCGCTCCGCGCTCCGCACGAGACAGCTGGGCCAAACGCCTTAAGCGCCAAAAGCCCACCCTGCAGCAAGGCTGGTTCGTACCAGAAAAGCATCGCCGTAGAATGGCAGTTCAACGCGCAGCAATAGGTCCAAAGGCCCCATACTCAAGCCTGGCCCAACGCCGCCGAACAGGCGCGCCTCCCCACCATGAGCTGCGAGCGGGGTTGCCCCGGTGGCCGAGGCTTCCGCGCGCCAGTGCGGCGAAATCGCGAAACGAACCAATGCTGAAGCTTCAGCTTCCGAGCCGTTCATAGGCGCGACGATGGGCGAGGGGCCGTGCGTGTGTGCGCCGTGGTCGTGTCCGGCAGGCGTGCCCGCGTGTTCGGAGCTGAGTACGGTTGCGAACGTGAGCTCTGCGCCAAGTGAAAAGCGCCCGAGCCGCAATGAGCCAAACGGACCACTCATCACCATCGGGTGCCCCATGCCGAGGTCTTTATCCGGCGCGCCCGTGGGTAACGTGATGGCCACATCTAGACCACCACCGTAGGCTCTCAATTCACCGCCCCAAAACGTGGCTGAGGCTCCAACCCCCACGTCTCCGAGGCCAGTTGACGTCAACCCGTTTCGCTCCAGGCGGTAGGCGGGTACCCAAACTCGCCCCGAAAGAGGCGCCCACGACCCCGCAAGCCCAACGCGTGCTCCTTCCCATCTGCCCTCATAGCGAGGCGTTCGATAGCTGGCGGCCGCCAGGGCAAAGGTAGCTTTCAACGGGGGTGCCTCTGTAAGCTCAGGCGCGCAGTGCTGTGCGTGCGCGGGAGCGGCTAAAAACACCGCCAGCAAGGCCCGGCTGGTAGCGGAAAATCGCCGGAAAAGTGCCGTCATATGGCCACTATCTGTCGGCCCTTCCGCTTTGACCAAGCGGCAAAGTGTCGCATGGCGCTCTGACCCAAATCGGCTAGCCTCGCCCGCGGCGTGCCCCGTTCGATCCCCCTGAAGAAAGTTGCGGCAAGTTCCTCGGCGGCCGCCATCTCGCTCGCCTGGCTTGTGCCTCTGCGTTGGGGTGCTGTGGTCGGTCAGGCGCTTACGATAGCGATCAGCGCCTGGATCTTAAAGTTAGGGCTCCCGCTTTTTCCGCTTTCGTTTTTAGTTCTCGCAACGGCTGCCTCCAACGGAGCCATCTCGCTCTGGCTCACCCGCCGCCCCGAAGTATCGACACGCTCGATTGGGTGGGTGCTTCTCTTTGATACCTTGGTGCTCACCGCATTGCTCTACCTGAGCGGCGGCCCATCCAATCCTTTTAGCGTGCTTTATCTGGTGCACGTTACGCTCGCGGCATTGGTTTTAGGGATGTGGTGGGCCGTGGGTATCGTGGCATTGGCTTCTTTGGCCTTTGCCACGCTGTTTTTCTGGCACATTCCGATTGCGGGCTTGGAGCACGCGCACCATGGTGGCTCCGCCTTCTCGATTCACCTGCAAGGCATGTGGGTTGCCTTTACTGTTGCGGCGGCGCTCATCGCTTATTTCGTAGCGCAGCTTGCTCGTTCTTTGCGCGAGCGTGAGGCCCAGTTGGCGGAGGCTGAGTTCGCCCGTGCAAGGAGCGAAAAGTTGGCTTCGCTGAGCACGCTTTCGGCGGGTGCAGCGCACGAGCTCGGGACCCCGCTCTCTACCATTGCCGTTGCCGCCAAGGAGTTGGATCGACTCATCACCCAAAACCCTGAACGAGCGTTGGACGATGCGCGTTTGATCCGCGCCGAACTTGAGCGTTGCCACGACATCTTGCGCCGCATGAGCGCTCAGGCGGGGCAAACGATGGGTGAGACGTCCGAGCGAATTACATCGTCCGAAGTGTTAGCCCGCACGTGCGAGCGCCTGAGCCCAACCCAAGCTGAGCGAGTGGAGAGGCTGCCTCTCACCGAAACCGAGCTCGTGTGCCCAATTGAAGGGCTCACACAGGTTCTTGTAAGCTTGGTGCAAAATGCCCTCTGCGCGAGCGATGCCTCAGCAAAGCCCGTGCGTTTGAGTGCGGAGGTAGAACAACGGCTGGTGCGGTTTGTCGTGGAAGATTCCGGGGCCGGTGTGCCACCCGAGTTGCTGCCGCGCATCGGCGAGCCTTTCTTCACCACGAAGCCTCCCGGGCAAGGCATGGGGCTTGGAATCTTTCTGGCCACCGCGTTTGCAGAGCGTTTAGGTGGGCGCTTCGTGTTCACTTCAAAGCTGAACCACGGCACTAGAGCCGCGATTGAGCTTCCACTTACCGAGAGCCATGCCCGTGCCTGACTCCTCTCGCACCCTTTTGCTCGTCGACGACGATGCTACCTTTCGAAATCGGCTCGCCAGCGCCTTTGCTGAACGGGGTTTCGAAGTTCGCACTGCGGCTGATGGAGAGCAGGCGCTCCTTTTGGCACATACCGAAAGCCCTGAGCTAGCTCTTTTGGATCTCAAGATGCCGGGAATGTCAGGCCTTGAGCTCGTAAGAGCGCTCAAGCAAATCGACACCACCACGAATATTGTGGTGTTGACCGGGTATGGCAGTATCGCAACGGCGCTTGAAGCCGTGCGTTTGGGTGCTACGCACTACCTCACCAAGCCCGCCGACATCGACGATATTTTGGCCGCTTTTGAGCGCTCTTCTACGTCCACCGTGGCGCCCTCGACATCGGAACACGAAGTGCCCTCGCTTGCGAGAGCCGAGTGGGAGCACATTCAACGGGTTCTTTTGGATTCGGGTGGGAATATCAGCCAGGCCGCGCGCCTCTTGGGCCTGCATCGCCGCAGCTTGCAGCGTAAGCTATTCAAACATCCCGCATCAAAGTAGCGTTTGAAGGGGCGCGCTGGGCTTCTATTCGTCGATCTTTCTTACGTGTCGCGCCAGCTAGCCGCCCGATAGAGCTTGCACGATGAACACTGAGTCGTTGGGGGCGAGCTTGTCGCCCAGTGTCTCGCGGTCGTAGATAGGCTCTTCCCTAACGAAGATGTTGACGTGTCGGCGGAGCCTACCAGCTTCGTCAACCAGGTAGGCGGAGAGGCCGGGATAGCGCTGCTCCAGTGCGTCGATCACTTCGCGCACACTGCCGCCGGGTACCTCTAGAGCGGCGAGGCTGGGGAAAAAGCGCTGCAAATGCTTGGTGAAGGTTACCTGAGCCATGGGCTAAGCGAATCGTACAGAGTGAATAGGTGGCAAGTGGTTGCCGAGGCAACTCCAGGTTTCTCCCCGATCTTCCGACATATACACGTTGCCAGTTGTGCTGCCGAAGCAAACTCGATCTCCACTCGCGTCGAGTGCGTGCCGGTAAACAACGTCGTAGCAATTCTCCTGAGGCAATCCTTTGCGGAATACTTGCCAACTGCCGCCGGCGTCGTCGGTTCGGGCGACGAAAAGCCCACCCCCCACTGTCATCCGCTCTTGGTCGCCGCGCAGAGGGACTACCCAAGCGGTGTTGCCGCTGTTGCTATCGGCGGCAATGGGAAAGCCAAAGTGGACAGCTACCTCGGGCTTGCTTACCCGTTTCCAAGTTCCGGCGCCGTCTTCGCTCGTGAAGACACCGCTGTGATTCTGTTGCCAAAGCCGATTGGGTTGGCCCGGGCATAACGTCACAAGGTGAGGGTCATGCCCCCAAGCGGCTTCCGGGTTGGGTAGGTAATCATTCAGCATGCCACGGTTGCAGCCCGCCCATGTCTTTCCCCCGTCACGAGTTTCTGCGACCCCAGCGCAACTTACAGCAACGTAGAAGTGGTTCGAGTCCCGAGGATCTACGACCACTGAGTGGATGCCTGGAACGAAATCCCCGTAGGCCATGGCCGCAGGGGTGCCTCCCCACTGATTTTTGCTGGTGGCCTCGCCGGCGAAGAGATCTCCACCGCGGCTTTCGTGGTTCCACAATGGCCGGTTGAGCTCCCAGCTTTCGCCGCCATCGCGTGTGGTGAAAAGGCCTCCTGGGAGCGTTCCCGCGTGGATCACTCCCGGTTGATCCTCTCCCGCAAAGCCGAGGCTCCAGACCTTCATGAGCACTGCAGGTTTGTACTGGATAGGCCGTTCTGCTGCCGCCATGGTTTCCGGGCTGGGGATGAGCTGCTCGATGTAGCGAGCTCCTTTGGGGTACGCGATGCGACTCGTATCTTCCCAGGTGACGCCGTCGTCTTTCGATCGCGAGAGGGCAGGGCCCCAGTGTGCGTTGTCCATGCAGGCCCAGATGGTGCCGTCACGTGGGTCCCGCGCCACATAGCTAACAGCAAGCCCCGGGTGCGAGATGGGGCGGGGCTTCCAGCTCCCGTTTTCTCGGTCGAAAATGAGCGTCCCCTTTTTGGTCGCGAGCAGTAGTTGGTCCAGCATGGTGCGAAGTCTAATTCTGTGTCGGAGCATCGTGCGATCTGTTTTTTTTGTCTCGTCCAAATATCCGGCCTCCGCGTAGAATTCGTGTGACTCAAACCGTTGCGGGTTCGCTTTCCGAGCACCTTCAGCTATACTCAGCGCCGGTGACAAACGCTGCTCGCTCCCTGGTAACCGAAGCCGAGTTCTTGGCTCTCCCGGAGTCTATGCAGCAAGTGGAGCTCTTGGATGGGGAGGTAGTGATGGCGCCGATCCCGAGCTTTCGACATCAAGAAATCTTGCGACGTTTAGTGCTGGCCCTCGGCAGGTGGGTCGATACACATCCGGAGCCCGTGACTCTCACGCAAGCGCCGCTCGATATCCGCTTCGGGCCGGGCAGAATCCTGCAACCCGATGCTTGCGTCTTTTTGTGCAAGCTACCCCCAGACCAAGAGGGGCCGATTGATCGGGTCCCGGACCTTTGCATCGAGGTACTGTCGTTAAACCGAAGTTACGATCGGGTGGCCAAGCGGTATGTGTACGCGGAAGCCGGCGTGCGGGAGTACTGGCTGATCGACCAAGCAGGCGCCATAGAAGTTCGAGCAGCGGAAGGCTTGGCACAGGTTAGGGAACTGGTTGAAGGCAAGCTTGAGTCTCCGTTGTTGCCGGGCTTCACCCTCGAACTGAAGGACCTATTCGTCCGCTAGGCGCTGAAGTTTTCTCAAGCTAACTGGAAAGACTTCGATCCGACAAAGGACCGCCCGGTCTCGCTAGCGCCAGCTCGACGGTGGATGGTCTCCGGGCTGCCCAGAGCCTGAAAACCCACGCGGTACTCGGACCACACTCCCAACACGCTCGCGGAGGGAGAGTTGAGGCCGCGGGGTCCGGCACCACACGGCGGGGGCACGGCGATGCATCGAGATTGCGGTTCTGGACGCGGAGTGCGTCGAGGTGCTAGGCCGAATTCGGGAGGTAGTATGAAGACTTTCGCGGTTTTCGAGGTACACGAGATTCGCCGGGTCTACGACGAGAAAGCCGACGTCTGGTGGTTCTCGGTGGTGGACATCATGCAGGTGTTGACGCAGCAGGCGAGCTACAAGGCGGCGCAGAACTACTGGCAGGTGCTGAAACACCGGCTAAAGCGCGAGGGATCTCAGGTTATTACAAGCTGTAATGAACTGAAGTTTCATCTACATCGTTTCATGGAGCAAGGCTTGGCGGCTGGGTCGTGAGGAGCATAGCCGGAGTGCTTTGGTTACTTGCCCTCGCTCAGGAAGTGACCGTCGGGGAATACGGCCGATTCGGGATACTACACGGGTGGGAGGAGGAAAATTGACTACGGCACCGGATATCGAAGGCGATTTCGCAAGGGCGTTCATCGTGTCGCACAAACGACGCCGGGTTCAAGAACTCCTGGCTAGTAAGAAACGGAGGAAGGATTTCCTTCAGTCCCTTTACCACTTTTCGGATTTTGATCCGCAATGTGTTGAAAACCTGCCTCCGTCTAGCCAGACATCAGAGGGGATTCTGAGTTGGCTCCGTTCCAAGGGTGCCCCTGATACATGTTACGTTGTCAGTGCGAATGCAAGTCTAGACGGACGAAGCATGTTGCTGGGAGATGCGCTTGACGCCGTAGTTGGACGCGTGCCGGGTACTGTGGTCTCGTGCGTGCCGGGAAGGCTTGCTTTCTACGAAGGAGAGGCAAGCGGAGGAAGATATATCCTGACGAGGAGCCGTGCCTAAGCCTTTGAGGCATGTGCGCGAATCCCTCCAATGATCCGAGTTGAGCAGCGGCGGCCTTGCCGCCGTCTGCTCCAACAAAGAATTGGACGGCGTGAGTCTGAAAAAGGCGGTAACCGTAGCGGCAAGGCCACGGCTTGACACTCCTCGAAAATTGAGGAGCGCGAACAAGAAAAAGGAGCCCACCTGCGAATTCCCAAACGTCGCAAGATCGTAAGCCAGTGCAAACTCTCGGCCGGTACGATTCTGACGACAACTCCGCGCAACTGCCCCCAAGCTGGCTTCGGCCGACCCCCGAAGCACCGAATCATGTCCCGCCAGTCCGGTTCTGTGTAAGAGCGGCCCCAGCACTAGAGCCGAGGCTTCCACTCCCCCCTAGACCAACGGTCCCCAAGTGGCATGAAAATCGGGGGCAAGAGGCGCTTCGAATCCCGAACAACCGCCTCTCAAATCCGCGGCGCTCGCTCCCAGCTATTGCAACCGGCAATAAGCTCCATCATGTTGCGCGCCATGAGTCAGATCAACGCATGGCGTGACATCGGGCCGAGCGGGCTCAAGAGCCTCTTCAGCCAAACGGTAGGCCTCAAGGTGCTCATGGCAGTGACGGGGCTGGCACTCGTAGGGTTTCTCGTTGCGCACCTAGCGGGCAACGCCCTCATCTTCGTCGGCCCAGAAGCTATCAACGCGTATTCGGCTGAGCTCCACGCGCATCCCGAGTTGCTGTGGGCCGCGCGCCTCGGGCTCTTAGCCTCTGTGTGCGTGCACATTGTGTGCGCCTTTAAGTTGTGGATGCGCAACAAAGACGCTCGCCCGGTGGGTTACAAGGTGCGCAAAGACGCCGCCACCACGTATGCGGCGCGCACGATGTACATCTCCGGCCCGATCGTCTTTTTCTACCTGTTTTACCACCTGGCCCATCTCACGTTCGGCACTCCCATGGGCGACTATGAGCACAGCTCCACGGATGTGTACGCGAACCTAGTGAACGGATTTCAGATCCCGTGGGTCGCAGTAAGCTACATGTTGGCCAACCTCTGCGTGGGCTTCCACATCTATCACGGCATCTGGAGCATGACGCAATCCATTGGCCTCAATAGCCCCAAGGTGCAACCGCGGTTGCGCAGCCTGAGCGCCGCTGCGGCCATTCTCCTTACGCTTGGCAATATCTCGATTCCCCTATCTGTTTGGCTTGGCTTGGTCGGCTGAGTGCGGCGTTACGGAGCGAAAGGTTAACTGAACGATGGAACTGAACGGCAACGCCCCCTCTGGCCCGATCGAAACCCGTTGGGAAAGGCACCGCTTCAACATGAAGCTGGTGAACCCAGCCAATAAACGAAAGTTTGAAGTGATTGTGGTGGGCTCTGGGCTCGCCGGTGCTTCAGCCGCTGCCACTCTCGGTGAGCTGGGCTACCGCGTGCGCTGCTACTGCTACCAAGATAGCCCCAGGCGCGCGCACAGTATTGCCGCGCAAGGTGGCATCAACGCCGCCAAAAATTATCAAAACGACGGCGATAGCGTGCACCGATTGTTTTACGACACGGTAAAGGGTGGTGATTTTCGAGCGCGCGAATCCAACGTGCACCGCTTGGCGGAAATCAGCGTCAATATTATCGATCAATGTGTCGCTCAAGGCGTGCCGTTCGCGCGTGAATATGGCGGCCTTCTGGACAACCGCTCCTTCGGCGGCGCCCAGGTTTCCCGCACGTTTTACGCCCGCGGGCAGACGGGCCAGCAACTTTTGCTCGGGGCCTACCAGGCGTTGGAGCGCCAGGTGGCTGCGGGCACTGTGAAGATGGATACCCGTACCGAAATGATGGATGTCATCGTGATCGATGGCAAAGCGCGCGGCATCGTCACGCGCGACATGGTGACGGGGAAGCTCGAATGCCAAATGGCGGACGCGGTGCTTCTTTGCACGGGCGGCTACGGCAACGTCTTTTACCTTTCCACCAATGCCAAGGGCTGCAACGTGATGGCCTCGTGGCGCGCACATCGGCGTGGAGCATATTTTGCTAACCCCTGCTACACGCAGATCCACCCGACGTGCATCCCGGTAAGTGGTGATTACCAATCCAAGCTCACGCTCATGAGCGAATCGCTGCGTAACGATGGCCGCGTATGGGTTCCGAAGAAGAAGGAAGATGTGGGCCGAGCTGCATCGAGCATCGCCGAGGCAGATAGGGATTATTACCTAGAGCGAAAGTACCCGAGCTTTGGAAACCTAGTGCCGCGCGATATCGCTTCGCGCAGTGCCAAAGAAGTGTGCGACGAAGGGCGTGGCGTGGGCCCAGGCGGCCTCGGCGTGTACCTTGATTTTGCCGACGCCATAGCTCGCCTTGGGCGCTCCACCATTGAGAGCCGCTACGGCAACCTCTTTGATATGTATGAGAGCATTACGGGGGAAAGCCCCTACGAAATGCCCATGCGCATCTATCCAGCCGTGCATTACACGATGGGCGGGCTCTGGGTGGATTACAACCTGATGAGCAACGTACCCGGGCTCTTCGTGCTAGGAGAGGCCAATTTCTCGGACCACGGAGCCAATCGGCTCGGCGCGAGCGCCTTGATGCAGGGCCTAGCGGATGGCTACTTCGTGATCCCTTACACGCTTGGCAACTACCTTGCGCAAATCAAGCCTGGCGCCTCCGATGCAAAAGCACCGGAAGCCGTAGCCACGCTCAAAGAAGTGGAAGCCCGTATCGCTAAGCTGCTGAGCATCAAAGGCAAGCGCACGGTGGATTCCTTCCACCGAGAGCTCGGCAAGCTTTGCTGGGATAAGTGCGGCATGGCGCGTGATGCCCAAGGGCTCAAAGAAGCGCTTCTACGCATTCCCATGTTGCGTGAGGAATTTTGGCAAAATGTCTTTATTCCGGGCGTGGGAGCTGAGCTCAATCAATCGCTCGAAAAAGCGCTCCGCGTGGCGGATTTCTTTGAGTTTGCTGAGCTCATGGTGCGTGATGCGCTCAATCGGGAAGAATCTTGCGGCGGGCACTTTCGCACGGAGCACCAGACGCCCGAAGGTGAAGCTGCTCGAAATGACGAGGCCTTTAGTTACGTAGCCGCCTGGGAATTCAAAGGGGTGGGTGAGGCGCCAGAGCTACACAAGGAAAAGCTGGAGTTCGAATACGTGAAACCTTCTCAACGGAGCTACAAGTGAAGATTACCCTGCACATCTGGCGACAGAAGTCCGCGGCGGCGGAGGGCAGCTTCGCCACGTATCCTCTGCCCAATATCAGCGAAAACATGTCGTTCCTTGAGATGCTCGACGTTCTGAACGAGGAGCTGCAACAGAAGGGCGAAGATCCTGTAGCTTTCGATCACGATTGCCGCGAAGGGATCTGCGGCATGTGCGGCTTGATGATCAACGGCTCAGCCCACGGCCCGCGTGCGCTCACCACCACGTGCCAGCTTCACATGCGAAGCTTCAAGGACGGAGAAGAAATCTGGGTGGAGCCCTGGCGCGCCGAGGCATTCCCAGTCCTAAAAGATCTGTGCGTGGATAGGGGCGCATTCGACCGCATTATTCAGGCTGGCGGCTATGTTTCCGTGCGTGCGGGTGCGGCGCCCGATGCCAATGCCATCCCCGTGCCCAAGCACGATGCCGATGCGGCCTTCGATGCGGCTACGTGCATTGGCTGCGGAGCATGTGTGGCCGCTTGCCCCAATGCGTCTGCCATGTTGTTCACAGCTGCGAAGGTCTCGCACCTGGGGCATCTGCCGCAGGGGCAGCCGGAACGTTACACTCGCGTGCGCAAGATGGTGTCGCAGATGGACGCCGAAGGCTTCGGAAGCTGCACCAACCACGGAGAATGCGAAGCCGCTTGCCCGAAGGGCATCAGCCTAGGGCACATTGCGCGCCTGAATCGCGACCTTGTGGTGGCGAACCTCAAGCGTTCGGATGTTCCCGAATAGGTTTCGCGAGTGCTCAGTAATTGCCCCGATGCTCGCGGCTAAATTTCGAGAGCAATTGGTGAGGGCAAGGATGTTCTCGAACAGACCTTGAATGAACTCAACCGAGCTCGGGATCCGAACAACCCCGCCCAACGATCGCCGCAAGATAGAGGCGCTCCACTTTGGCGCGCGCCCAGGGCGTTCGGCGCAGGAACTTGAGGCTCGAACCAATACTTGGATCCAACGTAAAACACCGGATTTTCACGCTCTGCCCCATGCGCTCCCAGCCGAGCTCCTCCACCAGCGCCTTCAGCATCGCTTCCAAGGTGATGCCATGCAGCGGATCTTTGGAAGAAGGGGCGTTCACGCTAGGTTCCGTTGCTTTGAGGTTGGGATTTTCGACCTGACATAGTGGCTTTCGTTGGCGACGGAGATTCTTAGCATGACAAGTACCTCTTGCTAGCGCAAAGGTGCCTCCCCCGAACACCAAACAAGTGGATGGCACCCGCTGGTACGCGTGGGCTACTTGGCATCTTTGCAGCAGCGAGTGCCAGTGGAGTAATCGTAATAGCGGGGGGAGTGGTTGGTTACTTCAGCTTCACAGCCTTTGGTCGTGCCGCGGGCGTAGAAGCCGCCGAGGAAGGCGCCGTCGGCGACCCATTCGTCGAGGTTGCCCACCATATCGTAGACTCTATCTTTGCCCCATGCGCTCGCACACTCGGTGTAGCTGCCGGTTGTGGCGAGCACGGGCTGTTTCCCTTGTTCGAGCACTAGATTGAGGCGTGGATCGGTGTGGCCAATTGCGGACGAACCGTGCAGCAAAAATGCGGGGTGATAGTAGTGAAAGACGTTGCAAGCGGCGCGTTCGAATTTCGCGCCATAGGGAAAGAGTGTGTTCTTTTCACCTTTACAAGCTAGCGTCCATTCCTTCTTCGAGCAAAGGCGCTTTTCGGCATTTTCGCAGGCTTCTTGGGCCGCATAGAACGTCATATAACCTTGCGGCACGGCACCTTTTCGGCTTACAGCTTGCGGCGAAAAAGGGTTCGCTCGCTGCCACTCGGGAAGATCCGGAAGCGGCATCGTGCGTGCGCTCGGCTCGCCGCTCACCTTCGCTTGGATTTGCCAGAGATTGTAGGATCGCTCAAGCTGCAGGCGGTTCGGGGGATAGTAGGGTGAGAGGGGTTCCTGGGTCTGCTTATCGACGGTGGCCACCTCAAAGCGATCAATGCAAAAGGCGTTGACGCGCACCATCTCGCCCGGGCACCCGTTCACGTTCCTTCCTTCCTGGCGGCTTGGTCGAGCAGTGGAAGCGGGAAGTAGGGAGCCCGAGCCGCCCGTAGCCGTGCCGGACGGCGCCCTTTCTGTAGGGTGCGGCCCACCCAACACCTGACGTGACCCAGCACCGTTCAGATTCAGCGACTGGCCGAGAACCTGTGTGGCTGTGAAAAACGCTACCGCTCCGAGGGTGAGTCGAAATTTCATCGAATTGGCGCGCTTCTCAGGCTGACCCTACTGTCCTTGTGGTAAACGCCATGGGGGTTGTGCCAACGCGTTCATAGGCGCGGTGCCAGCACTGCTCGGGGGAAACCTCAAATACAATTTGGGGATCCACATCAGTAGGTAACCATGAACCGCGTCGGATTTCGTCTTCCAGCTGATCCGGGCCCCAGCCGGCATAACCAGCCAAACAGATCAGCGGCTCGGGCACATTGCCTTCGGCAATAAGCTCCAAGACTTTGCGCGATGCAGTGGCTGTAATGCCCGGGTACACTTCGAATTGACCTTCTACATCCTCGAAGCGAAACTTGGAGGGGTACACGAGCCACACTTGCTCCTGTGAAACCGGACCACCAATACGAACGCTGCCCGCTACCTCTGAGTTTTCAACAATTTCGGCACGCGACAGCAGATCACTCAAGGTCATGAGGTGCTTACCGTTGAGCACCCAACCAAAGGCTCCCTCGTCCCCGTGGGACGCCAGGAGCACGACAGATTTGTCGAAGTTCGGATCCCCGAGCGGCGGTGCCGCTAGCAATAAACCTGGGGCCAACTTCGACATGGAAACAGTCTAACATAACGTTTGCGAGTGGTGGCGCACTTGGGCTGAGTCCTGGAAAGGTCCCTCGTTGACGCCTTGGGACTCCTTGGAGTTCTCTTCGACCTGCTTGCGCGTGCGTTGCTGCGAGGGATCGGACGGGCGGCCCGGGCCACGCAGGCAGGGCATGTGAGGTTCGTTCGGTGCTCTGTTTATGCGGTTGGATGCTGTTTTTTGAGGGCCCCCGGGGTGTGTGGCCGGTCAGGCGATGTTCGCGTTCGGGCTTCGTGCTTTTTTGCCTGCACCCGAGCGCGCTCCTCTTGTTAGAGTGGACCCCAGCTTATGCGGGTCACCTTTTACGGCGTTCGGGGTTCGGTCCCGGCACCCGGACCGGAAACTGTGCGGTATGGAGGCAATACCTCCTGCGTCGAGGTGCGCTTGGCTGACGGCACCACTGTGGTGCTCGATGCTGGCACGGGCATGCGGAATCTTGGGAACGTGTTGTTGCGTGAGGATCGCGGTGAGGAAGTGCATTTGCTACTCTCGCACACGCATTGGGATCACGTGTTGGGGCTGCCCTTCTTTGGTCCGCTTTGGAACGCCAAGAACAGGCTTTTGGTCTACCCGCTGGCTAGCGAAGGGCAGACGCGGTTTCAACGCAGCATCTTCGACGACATTCACTTTCCGGTGAGCGCCAACGACATTCCGGCGAAGGTGGAGTTCATCAAGCAGGAGAAAGAAATTTGGACGGTTGGCTCAGCCAAGGTTCAACGAGTGCAGCTCAATCATCCGGGGGGCGCCCAAGGCTTTCGCCTCGAAGACGAAGACGGAACCTCCCTCACGTACCTTACGGACAACGAATTGAGCGCGCCTTCCGGCGAGAAAATCTCCCGTGACGATTTGGCGAAATTTGCCGAAGGCGTTGATCTTTTGATCCACGATTCGCAGTACCTCACGACAGACATGCCGTATAAGCGCGGGTGGGGGCACAGCGTGGTGGATGATGTGCTGCGCCTCGGCGTGCTCGCATCCCCGCGTACGCTCGCGCTTTTTCACCACGATCCGGACCGAACCGACGACGCTTTGGACCTCATCGCCGAACGTGGGCGCGCCTGGCTCAAAGGGCACTCGGAAAATACCGATCTTGTGGTAGCAAGCGAGGGGATGACACTCGATCTCGCTGATAGGACGAAGAAGTAAATGCAAGAAGCTCAGATTGCGAAGATCCGCGAAGCGTTTGCGGATCGCTCGCTGCTCGCTCAAGAATCCTACAAGAGCGCCGTTTTAGAGGCGCTCGCTCTGCTAGATGCTGGGAAAATCCGCGTGTGCACGCAAGATGGGCCCGGCCAGTGGACGACGCACGCCTGGGTGAAGGAAGCCGTGTTGCTCTATTTCGCGGTGGCGAAAATGGAAACCTGGCACGCAGGCCCCTTCGAGTTTTACGATAAAATCCCGCTGAAGCAGGGTTTGGATAAAGCCTCGGTGCGCGTGGTCCCGCCGGGCACGGTGCGTTACGGCTCCTTCATTGAAGCGGGTGCTATCGTGATGCCCGGCTTTGTGAACATTGGCGCGTACGTCGGCTCCGGCACCATGGTGGATACTTGGGCCACCGTCGGATCGTGCGCTCAGATCGGCAAAGATTGCCACCTTTCGGGCGGCGTCGGTATTGGTGGCGTATTGGAGCCCCCGGGAGCGCAACCCGTGATCATCGAAGATGGTTGCTTCATTGGCTCGCGCTGCATCGTGGTTGAAGGCATGTTGATCGAGCGCGAATGTGTGATCGGCGCTGGCGTTACGCTGACGGCTTCCACCGCCATTATCGACGTTACCGGGCCTGAGCCCAAAGACGTCCGGGGTCGCATCCCGGCTCGGAGCATCGTGATCCCGGGAACACGTACCAAGAAGTTCCCGGCTGGTGAATATCAGATCCCGTGTGCGCTCATCATCGGTCAGCGCAGCGAAAGCACCGACCGTAAGACTTCGCTCAACGCAGCACTGCGAGACTTTAACGTTTCGGCATAACCGCGCTGGGGAGTTTTCACGCTAATGACGCTGGCAGAAACCCTGTTGTGGCTCTGCCGGGTGCCTTCGGTCATCGGCGAGGAGCAGGAGCTGTGTAATCTCTTAGCGCGGAAGCTCGGCGCTCAGCCGATACCAAGCCCGATTCGGCGCTATGGGGATTCCATCGTGGTGCCACTCAGCCGGGGCACGGGCGGTCCGCACGTGGTGTTGGCGGGGCATTTGGATGTGGTGCGCACCTCGCACGATGGTCCGGCGCGTATCGAAGGGGAGCGCTTGTACGGAGCAGGCGCGGCTGACATGAAAAGCGGGCTCGCCTTGATGCTCGATTTAGCGATGAAGCCGGTGCCGCCGGGCGTTGACTTGACGCTCGTGTTTTACGCTCGTGAAGAGGGCCCCTACGCAGAAAATGAGCTTGGCGTGGTGCTGGCCGAAGATCGCGAGCTTTCCCACGTGGATATCGCGCTCTGCCTAGAGCCGAGCGACAATAAGCTTCAGCTTGGCTGCAGTGGGTCGGTGCAGGCGAAAGTTACGTTCCAAGGCCGCACCGCGCACAGCGCACGCCCCTGGCAAGGTGAAAACGCGATTCACAAAGCGCATGCCCTGTTGGCTCGCCTAACGGCTCTCCAACCCGAGCCCATCGAAGTAGATGGCCTCACCTACACGCGCGTGACGAGCGCCACCATGGCTCAAGGTGGGCGCGCCCGGAATATTATTCCCGACGCTTTCGAGCTCAACCTCAATCATCGCTTCGGACCGGATTCCACGCTCACGGAGGCGTGTGAGCGCGTGAAGGCGTTGGTGCAAGGTGAAGCTCTGGTAGAATTTGTGGATCTTTCACCGGCTGCTCTACCCCACCGGCACCATCCGCTCATTATGGCGTTAGCCGATAGTGGTGTAAAAGCCGTGGAGCCCAAGCAAGCCTGGACGGATGTGGCGCGCTTTTCAGAGCTCGGCGTGGTGGCCGTCAATTTTGGCCCGGGCACTCAGAGCCAGGCGCACCAGCGCAATGAGTGGACTTTCCTGCCGGATCTGGAGGTAGGACAGCGGATCCTTGCCACCTGGTTGGGCAAAATTCGCGTCGCTTCCTGAAAATCAGGACCCAAGGTGTAAGGGGGGCGGCTGTCTCCCGTTGGGTTCTTATCAGGAGGCAATGAATCATGAGAAGCGTAATTGGTTGGGCGGTAGTGGTGTGTGGGTCGGCGGCGTGGGGCTGCGGTACGGTGCAGACGGAACCACGCTCGGTGGGGTCGAATTCGCCAGCACAATCGCACGGTTACTCGGAGTCATCGCAGGGCTACGCTGACTCGAAGAGTGCTCCAAACGCTTCTCGTTACGCCCAGCCCCCGGGCGGCGCTCGTTATAGCGCTTCCGCTGACGAGGCTGTGGCGCCCCAAACAGAAGACTCGTACTCGCCTCGAGGCCGCACTTCCAGGGAGCCCTCTTCGGCCCCCGCCGCGCAAGGTGCGGCACCGCCCCGAAGTGTTCCTCAGGATCGTTCGGCGGAGCGCAGAGATTCAAGGGCTCTAAGCTCCGCGGAGAGTGAGAGCGCACCCAAAGGAGCCTGGAAGAGCGCACCCGAGCCACAATATCGCCCGGGCCTTGCCACCCGTTGGGGCGAAACGCGGTATAGCCGGGTTTCATCGGTACCGTTCCAACGCGACAGCGAGTACTCACCATTTCTCACCGCTCGCCTTTTTTACAACAACGCTGAGGGCATCCAGGCCATGCTCGATCGCAGCGAACTCCGCGTGCTCGGGCAAAGCCAATGGAGCGCTGAGCAAGGCAACCTCGTAGTGCGCGTAGTGAACGGCTCCGGTGGCAGCTTCCCAGCTTACCGCCGCGGCTCAGATGTGTACGTTACTGGCCGCGAAGGAGAGCGCTACCTCATCGAGATCAAGAATAATACTGGCAGCCGCTACGAAGCTGTGGCCACGGTGGACGGGTTAGACGTGATTGATGGGCAGCCCGGTAATTTCGAAAAGCGCGGTTACTTAGTGGGCCCCTGGGCCACCGTGCAGATCGATGGCTTCCGCCAAAGTGAGAACGAAGTGGCATCTTTTCGTTTCGGTGGAGTAGGCGAATCTTACGCGGCGAGCAAAGGGGACGATCGCAACGTGGGCGTGATTGGCGTGGCTTTCTTCGACGAAATTGGCTCCCGCGTGCCCCAAGAAGAGCTGCGGTTGCGTGAACGCGCCGAGCCGTTCCCTGGGCAATTTGCCGCCCCTCCGGTGGTGTATTGAGGTCGGACGTTAGCTTCGTTTCTAGTATGAAGCTAACGTCCGTGAATTAGCAGCGAAGGGTCGCAATGCATTAGGCCTATTCCGGGATGAGCACAGAGTCGATAACGTGGATGACCCCGTTAGAACAGTCGATATCAGTCTTAACGACGTTCGCAGCGTTCACCATCACACCTTCTGCGTTGTTTGCGATTTTAACCTCTGCCCCTTGGACGGTCTTCGCAGCGTTCATCGCAACTACCTTGTCCGAGCCAACGCGGCCTGGAACTACGTGATAGGTGAGGATAGCCTGGAGCTTGGCTTTGTTCTCCGGCAGGAGCAGGCTGTCGAGAGTCCCCGGAGGTAGCTTTGCGAAAGCTTCGTCCGTCGGAGCGAACACCGTAAAAGGGCCTTCCCCCTTTAAAGTATCCACGAGATCCGCGGCCGTAAGCGCGGCCGCCAGTGTTTTGAACGATCCGGCCGCCACAGCGGTGTCCACGATGTCAGACTCGGCCTGTGGCGCAGGCGCAGTGCTTGCCGCCGTGTTGCTTGGCGGGCCAGCCGCGGCGGCACCGCCGCAAGCGGCGACGGCAAAGGACAGCAATAGGGACGAAACTGTTAGGTACTTAATCATTGGAAACTCCTTTTCTTGGTGGGACTACCTCCGTCTGGGCTTGGTTCGGGTTTTGTCAATGGCAGATCAGCCTCCCTGATCCGGTGGCATA
Source organism: Polyangiaceae bacterium (assembly GCA_033763455.1). Lineage (GTDB taxonomy): Bacteria > Myxococcota_A > Polyangia > Polyangiales > Polyangiaceae > JBBRRP01. The sequence continues at coordinate 30,733 of JANRKO010000038.1, read as the reverse complement.
GATGTTCATTTGGATGATGAGGGGTCGCTGCGTGTCGATCTGGCTCCGCGCCCGGCGCTTGGTCGCACCTCTTTGAGGAGTCTGGGCTCCCTGTGGTCGTGCTCTGTCTGGAATCTTCGGAGATTAACTACTGTCGAACTTCGAGCATTTCCGTAAATCCCGATAGGTCTCGGTTTTGGGATTGGGCATCCGTAGGTAGTCGCCGCCCCTTCCACCTTGTCTATCCCCAATCCCAAAAACGAGCTACCGTGCTGCCCGGGGCTTTTCAGGTCGCAACCCCTCCGTCGCAGCGCGGAGCTGCCAGGCTCACGCCTCTCCCGCGTCTCCCTCACACAGGGAGACGCTTGGCGCAATTTCGATCACTTACGCGCGTTGCTCACACCTTACCCGCCGGATCAGGGAGCCTCGGTCAGCGCCCCATTTTTCGGCTGATCTACGGAGCATTCGATCTCGCACGGGCCTTCGCCTGAGCCCCCCCGCATACCACCTTTTGGTACCCCAACCTTCGCGCGTATGCTGCGGCCGATGTTGAATACACACCGTAGGTTTTGGGTTGCGGCGGGGTTGACTTGGTTGGCTTGGGCTACGTGTTCGGCGTGCAGCCGGCCTCAGGCTGAAGGCAACGCGAAGCCCGTGGCAGAAGCGGCCAAGGTCGTAAAGATTGCCATGATCCCCAAAGGCACCACGCACGAATTTTGGAAGAGCGTGCATGCGGGGGCTGTGAAGGCGGAAAAAGAATTTGGCATTCAGCTGCTGTGGAAGGGGCCGCTCCGTGAGGATGATCTCAAAGGGCAGATCGACGTGGTGCAGAACTTCACCGCGCAGGGCGTATCTGCGATCACCTTGGCCCCTTTGAACGACAAGGCGCTCGTTGGTGCTGTCGCGGGCGCTGTCGCCGCTAAGATCCCAGTATTGGTTTTCGACTCCGGGCTTGCCGGCACAGCGCATGTGAGCTTTGTGGCGACGGACAATTTCGCAGCCGGCAAGCTTGCCGGAGAGCGCATGGTGCAGCTGCTTTCAGGTAAGGGCGGAGTGGTGGTCTTGCGTTATCAGGAGGGCTCCGCGAGCACGCGTGAGCGTGAAGAAGGGTTTCTGAGTGCACTTGGGGGCAAGGCAGATATCAAGATCTTGAGTGCCAACCAATATGGAGGCGCGAACACGGAAAGCGCTTTTGCTGCGAGCGAAAGCCTGCTTTTGGCCCAATCGGCCGCCAAAGGCGCCGTGGCCGGCGTTTTCTGCCCGAATGAATCCACGACGTTTGGCATGCTGCTCGCCCTTCAGAAAACGGGGCTCGCGGGCAAGATCCGTTTTGTTGGCTTTGATGCTTCGGAGAAGTTGGAGGCAGGCGTGCGTGCTGGGCACATTGATGCACTTGTATTGCAGGATCCATTTCGCATGGGGTACCTTGCGATCAAAACAACGGTGGAGCATCTGCGCGGTGCAAAGGTGCCAGCGCGTATCGACACGGGCGCGGCTCTCGTGGATAAGGCCAACATCGCCGAGGCCAAGTACCAGGAATTGTTGCATCCTGATCTCAAAAAGTGGCTAGGAGAGAAGTAACAGTTGCACATGGCAAGCCCCCGCCTCGTGGTGGAAGCGGTGAGTCGTGCCTTTGGGCCGACACAAGCGCTCGCAGCAGTGTCTCTCACTGTTCAGGCAGGGGAGGTGCACGCGCTCTTGGGTGAAAACGGCGCCGGCAAGAGTACGCTGATGGCTATTGTGTCGGGTGCGGAACGGGCAGATGCCGGACAATTAGAGCTGGATGGGGTGCCTTATCAGCCCCAAAATCCAGGGGAAGCGCGTGCCTTGGGAGTTCATATGGTGCACCAGGAGCCGCACCTGTGCGCCGATCTTACGGTGGCTGAAAATCTGTTCCTAGGGAGTGAGCCCGTGCGCTACGGATGGGTTCGGCGCCAATCTCTCCTTGCGCAGGCACGCCAGGCGCTCTGGCGGGTTACCTCGGCTTCGAATCCGATTGACCCAGCAACGCTTGTGTCGAAGCTTTCGCCCAGCCAGCGCCAGTTGGTGGCTATTGCCCGTGCTCTCGCGCAACCTAACTGCCGACTGTTAATCCTGGACGAGCCCACCGCTAGCCTGAGCCAGGCGGACGTTGCCGCGCTGTTCCGAGCGATTCGAGAAGTGAGCCAGGCTGGAGTGAGCGTGATCTACATCTCCCACTTTCTGGAAGAAGTTGGGCAGATAGCCATGAGCTACACGGTGCTGCGCGACGGAGTGAACGTGGCTACTGGCGATATCGCGGAGACTTCACCCAAGGAGCTCATTCAGAAGATGGCGGGGCGAAAGCTTGGGGACATTTTTGCTCACACCGAACGGCAGCCAGGTCCGCTCGCCTTGCGTGTGACCGACCTTTGTGGTGAAAAGCTCCCCAAGGGGGCAAGCCTCGAGCTATTTCGGGGTGAGATTCTAGGTATTTCAGGCCTGCTCGGCGCCGGGCGTAGCGAACTATTGCGCGGCATTTTTGGCCTCACGGAGGTGCGCTCCGGGGACGTGCTGGTGGGTGCCTTTAAGGGCGGGGTTTCACCCAAAACCCAAATCGGCAAGGTTCATAGATCTGCAACACCAGCTCAACGCCTAGCTCAGGGGCTCGGCCTTCTGAGTGAAGATCGCAAGCAGGAGGGTATCAGCCAGAAGTTGAGTGTGGCGGAGAATCTCACATTATCCAGATTGAGTGCCCTGGGGGCTTTTGGTTACGTCTCTTCAAGACGGCAGTTGGCGGTGGTTGCAGATTGGATTGCTCGCCTTGGTATCGTGTGTCAAGGTCCTCTGCAGAGAGCATCGGAGCTTTCGGGAGGTAATCAACAGAAAGTCGCTTTCGCTCGTCTCTTGTATCACAACGTGGACGTGCTTCTTTTGGATGAGCCAACACGTGGCATTGATGTGCGGAGCCGAGGCGAAATTTATCGACTCATGGATGCGGCCGCACGCGAAGGCAAAGCCGTGCTCATGGTTTCAAGCTACCTGCCGGAACTTCTGGGTGTTTGCGATAGGATCCAGGTAATGCGCCATGGGAAGTTGGGTGAGGCGCGGCGAGCCTCGGCACTCAACGAACACGATCTGTTGGCGGAAGCGATGTTGAACTCATGAATGGCTACAAGTTCCTCAAGAATCCCTGGGTTGGGCCGTTTTTGGCCCTCTTGGTGTTGCTCCTTTTGTTTTCATTTCTAAGCCCAGATACCTTCGCGCGCTCCGCAAACCTCACGACGATGTTGCGCCAAACAGCCGTGTTGGCCATTGCTTCGGTGGGCATGACGCTCGTGATGGTGCAGGGAGGTATTGATCTTTCTGTGGGTTCGGTGGTGGCGATTACTACCGTGGTAGTGGCGCGCGCACTCCGCGCCGATCTTGGCCTCGGCGAGGTGGTGGTCCTTGGGGTGGCCACCGGAGCTATTGCAGGTTTGGTGAATGGGCTCTTGGTGAATCTTCTCAACATCACGCCGTTTATCGTAACACTGGGTACAATGAGCGTGCTCAGGGGAGCGGCTAAGGGGCTCGCCAACGAACAGAAGATAGACGCCAATCCTCGTGGGCTGGACGCGTGGATGGCACCCGTGCAGCAAGGTGAGCCCTGGCTTTTTCCGGCGGGCGTTTGGTTGGCGATGATCCTTGCTGCGCTCGCGGCACTTTTCTTAGCGTACACACGCTGGGGGCGCCATGTGGTGGCGGTGGGCTCGAATGCCGACAACGCGCGTTTGTGTGGCATCTCGGTGGAGCGTGTGCGCCTCTTGGTGTACGTGCTGGCTGGGCTTTGTGCTGGCATCGCCGGGGTCTTGGAGTTCTCGACGCTCACGGTAGGGGACCCAACGGACTCGGTGGGCCTCGAATTAGAGGTGATTGCGGCTGTGGTTATCGGGGGCGGTTCGCTTGCCGGCGGGCAAGGCTCTGTGGCTGGCGCCTTGCTCGGGGCGTTCTTGCTCACCACCATCAAGACTGGTTGTACGCACGTGGGGGTGCCCAACTGGGTGCAGGAAATCGTGACTGGCGTTATCATTGTGGTTGCCATGGGTGTGGATCGTTTGCGGCAGAAATTGCGCTAACTTACGACCTGTTTCCCTCAACGTATTCCTGTGTTGTATGCCAACGAATATGTCCCGGTTTGAAGCCGCCCTCGCTGCATTCGATAGAGCTAACGCAGAAGACCCTGAGCGTGTGCTAGTGGCGGGCGTCGCTCGTCCAAAACAGCTGGTACACGCCGAGCGTCTGTCAGCATGGGTGCTGCGCCTGGACCCCCAAGCGCCGGAAGCTGCACGTTTGGCGGCCCGTTGCCAACACCTGCGGCGATTCGAGCACCCGCGCTCCGAATTCCCAGAAGGGCGCGTTGGATACCTAAAGTGGCGTACGGCGCTTGGGCGTTTTCATGCGGCCGCTGCCCGCGAGATCTTGGAGCGTGTCGGTTATGATACCGAGACGATTGAAGAAGTTGCGCGGATCAATCAAAAGCAGGGGTTGCGAGGTCCGACGAACACGCAGCTCATCGAAGATGCCCTCTGCTTGGTATTCCTGGAATACGAGCTTCGAGACTTCGTCGCCAAACATCCGCGCGGCAAGGTGCTCGAAGTTCTCAGCAAGACGTGGAAGAAGATGAGCTCGAACGGGCAGGCTTATGCACAGAGCCTCGCCTTGCCGAACGAGCTTGCAGAGCTGGTGGCTGAGGCGCTTACCCCTTTGGCAGCGCCAGATCGCTAAGAGCTCATTGCCTACGGATCGTTCGGGCCTTTACACCCAACCGGTTCATGCTAACCCCTCATGCTCGCTAATGACTAAGAAGGAAGTTGCTAACTCCACGCTGGCCGTTCACGGCGGCGTACCCCGTAAACGGCCTCACCACGCGCTGGCTCCAGCAATCGCGCTCACGGCAACTTACACGTTCGAAGATACGGCAGATCTTGAACAATACATGCGCGGCGAGGACGCCGATCCTGAGCGCGAGGAGTACGGCCGCTATGGCAACCCGACGGTGCGCGAATTTGAGAATCGCATGGCCGTGCTGGAGGGTGGTGGGGACGCGGTGGCGTTTTCAAGCGGCATGGCTGCGGTAACAGGAGCCATTTTGGGCCTCACGCGCGCGGGCGATCACATTGTGTTGTTTCGGGACTGCTACAGGCGTACGCGTCAGCTCGTTACCGCAACCATGTCCCGCTTCGGCGTCGAACATAGCGTTGTGGAACCGGGTGATCTGGCCGGGCTAGAGGCTGCGCTTCGCCCCAACACGCGCTTGGTGGTGAGCGAATCACCGACGAACCCATATCAATATTGCGTAGATCTGGAAGCGCTCGCGAAGATTTGCAAAGCACACGGCCGCGTCAAAACGCTGGTGGATTCTACTTTTGCTACGCCGATTAACTGCCGCCCGATCATGTTTGGGATCGATCTAGTGGTGCACAGTGCCACCAAGTACCTAAGCGGCCACAACGACGTGTTGGGTGGGGTTGTCGTAGGTGCGCCTCACCTCATTTCGCTGCTGCGCGATCATCGGGGCATTACCGGTGCGGTGCTCGATCCGCACGCTGCGTTCATGATTTCCAGAGGCTTGAAAACGCTCGGGCTGCGGGTGGTACGACAGAATGCCAGCGCGCTCGAAGTGGCGCGTGCACTGGAAAAGCATCCGCGCGTTGAGTCCGTCTACTATCCGTTTCTGGAGAGCCATCCGTCCTTTTCCATTGCTACCGCTCAAATGCAGGGCGGCGGGGGCGTGGTTAGCTTCATCGTGAAGGGCGGAAAAGCTGCTGCATCCAAGGTTGTGGATGGTTCCAAGATTGCGGCGCTGGCGCCCTCGCTCGGCGGCGTGGAAACACTGATCGAACAGCCAGCGATCATGAGCTTTTTTGAGCTTTCTGAGGTGGAATTGTCGCAAATCGGGATCGACCCCGCCCTGATCCGGCTTTCGGTGGGCGTAGAAGAATCCGCGGACCTCATCCGAGATCTAGTGGCTGCGCTCGAACGTTAGGGTATGCTGCCCCTCGGGTTTAGGGAGCCCACCGCACATGGGGCAGTTTCGACGCAAATTCTTACGTGATGTTTGGGAGCTCATTGGGCGCACGCGCGGTGCATCTGTGCTTGAACGCCTAAGTGCCGCACTCCCGGAACGTTTGAGCCAGGTGGTGCTCATTCAGGGCTCGCAAGATGCTGTCAGTTTGGATGAGGCGGAAGAGTTCTTTGGCGTACTCGATGGGTTGCTCGGTGAGCGGGTTCTGGAGCATTTGTTCGAGGAGTTGGCCGCTCGCGCCTTGGCTCAAAGTAGCACGCTTGTGGTGGGGTACGATTTGCTGGGCACGGTTCAGCGGTTGCGAGGCTGGCTGGGCGGCCCGTTCGTGGGTGTTGAGCCGGTGATGGATCTCACCAAATCACCGCAGGGTTTTGGTTGGTTACTGGGCGTGAATGCGCGGCCGCGAGCCACACGCCTTCTGGGCAAGATGGCCACGGGTGCTGTTCTCGCCGCAGAACGCTTCGCGATGGAGAGCAGTGGGTCTCTCGTTGCAACTGCGCAGAGTGTGGGTGACCGCTGTCGCGTTGAGGTAACCTACAGCTCCGTGCGAGGTCCTTCAGAGGTCTTGGCTCCGCCCCAGGCGCTGCGTGATAATCGGCCTCATTCATCTAGGCCCGTGCAATTTGGGCAACTCAGCGCCGAAGTCGAGCAGATCTTGGCGTCAGCGCGGCTCGCGGATTCGCGGGTGAGCCAGTGGAATATCGAGCCTGAAGCGCGCCGCAAGGCATCGCGCCATTCACCGAGTGGGATGATGAAGTCGGTGGATATTTCTGACCCACAAAGCTCACCCACGGCTGCACGTCCAGCCGGCACACGTTCGGTCACTCCACCAGCCTTCGCACGTGCGGCTGCTACACGCTCTCTCACTCCACCAGCAATTGAGAGCATGGCGCCGCCTACAACTGGTGATGATGCGTATCCGAGTGGAATTTATTCCACCGAGCAAGATCCGAAAAAAGAGCGCCCGCTTCATGCTCCTAAGCCGGCCTCAAAAAGTGGCCTCTGGGTCGCCGTTTCGCCCGTGAACCCCAAGGTGGGCAAAGACGGCGGTTAGTTTTTCGCAATCGTGAATTTCAGGGTGTGGGCATTGCTCTGGATTTCAGAACAGCGCGGGATCCGTATAGGCGCCCATAACATCACGAAGCACGTCGCAGATCTCTTGCTCGCTGCAATAGGCGTGACCACACGCGATCACTTTTGGCATGAGGTTATTGTCCCCACGAGCGGCCGCACGAAGCTCGGCTAAAGAGCGGGCAACGTCGGTGGCGCTCCGCTCGGCTTTCACTTTGGCCAGCGCCAAAAGCTGGGACTTTTGAACACTCTCGTCCACCTTCAGCGTGGGGATCTTTGAGCCCCCGCCCTGCTTGTAGTCGTTCACTCCAACAATGATGCTTTCTCCGCGGTTCACGCTCTGTTCGAACGCGTACGCGGACCGCGCAATTTCGCGCTGGGGGAAGCCTTGCTCAATCGCGCGCACCATGCCGCCGAGTTCGTCGATTTTGGCGATCTTCTGGAGCGCTTCTGCCTCAATCTTGTTGGTAAGCCACTCTACGTAGTAGCTGCCCGCGAGCGGATCAATAGTGTTGGCTACGCCGGATTCTTCGGCGATAATCTGCTGTGTGCGCAAAGCAATGGTAACGGCTTCTTCGGTAGGGAGCGCATAGGTTTCGTCGAGCGAATTGGTGTGAAGGGATTGCGTGCCTCCGAGTACTGCCGCCAACGCTTGGAGCGCAACACGGGCGATATTGTTTTGAGGTTGTTGAGCCGTGAGCGATACCCCTGCGGTTTGCGCATGGGTGCGCAGCTTCATGCTGGCTTCGTGCTTGGCCCCAAAGCGCTCTTTCATAAGGCGAGCCCACATACGGCGTGCTGCGCGAAATTTGGCGATTTCTTCGAAGAAATCATTGTGAACATCGAAGAAGAAGCTGAGCCGCGGAGCAAAGGAGTCAACATTAAGCCCACGTTCGATGCAGTGGGTGACGTATTCAATTCCATCAGCCAAGGTAAAAGCTAGCTCCTCGGCGGCCGTGGCTCCGGCTTCTCGAATGTGGTAGCCGCTGATACTTACCGTATTCCAGCGTGGCATCTCACGGGAGCAGAACTCGATCATGTCCGTCACGATGCGCATTGCCGGGCGTGGGGGAACGAGCCACGCGTGCTGTGCAATGAATTCTTTGAGGCAGTCGTTCTGAATTGTACCTCCGAGTGCTGAACGAGCGATAACGCGTTGGTCGGCGTGTGCCACGTAGAAGCCAAGTATGGCAAGCGCGGGGCCGTTAATTGTCATCGAGGTTGTCACTCGATCCAGCGGAATTTGGTCGAATAGCACTTGCATGTCGCGCACAGTGTCGACGGCGACGCCACACATACCCACCTCGCCCAGTGCTCGCGGCGAATCCGAATCGTAGCCCATGAGAGTTGGAAAATCGAACGCAGTAGAAAGCCCTGTTTGCCCCTGTTCGAGCAAGTAACGAAAGCGAGCATTCGTCTGTTCGGGCGTTCCAAACCCCGCAAACATTCGCATCGTCCAGAGCCGCCCACGGTACATGCTCTCCTGCACTCCGCGTGTGAAGGGGTATTGGCCAGGGGCCCCAAGATCCGTATCAGGCGCGAGCGGCACCTCCTCGGCGGATAGGGCGGCAGGAACCTCAAAGCCGCTCGATGTAGTAAACTTGGATTTGCGAACTGGTGGGGTCATGGCAAGCAGCTCACGGTGAACGCCGGCCCCTGAACTTGACTCACTTGGCCGCCGCTCAAGCTATCGCTGATGCTGGCAACGTAGAGGACCGATTCACCACAGATACGTGTCCTTTGAGCTTCAGAAAGCTCGGTGGGGCCGAGGTCAAATACGACTTTTGTGGCTGGCCCCGGCGAGACCACTATTGGTAACTGAGCTCCCCGGGGTTTGGCGTTCAACGGCGAGACCAAACTCTCAAGGCTTGCGCTATTGAGAGAAAAGCTTTCTAGCGTTACGGTGCTCGTGCCGGATGATTGCTCGCCAACTTGGAGTACCAACGTGGAGTCTCCCGTAAAGGTTGCGCCAAATACGCCCGCCGTGGCGCTCCCGTGCGGCTCAGACATTGTGGCGGTGAGTGAAATGTCGGACTTGTCTGCACAACCACACAAAGGAGCGCCGGTGAAGGCAATGGCAACGCTGAGCAAGAGGGCCAGTAGCGGAGAGGGTCCTCGCCCCTTATGCGAGGCATGGCTTGAGATTCGGGAGGCCTCCCTCTTCGGTGCGAGTGAGGTGCTTAGCATGCGAAGTATCTTGTGTTTTGGTGGCAGCCGCTCTTTGTTGGGAGTGAGGTGGTTAGCGCCCTCTTCGTTGCGAGCAAGGTGTTAAGCATGCGAAGTATCTTGTGTACGGGTGGAGTAGCGGTTTGGCGGGAGCCAATCTTGGGTGCGAGTGAGTTCAGCGCCTTCTTTGGTGCTGGTGCTGGTGCTGGTGCTGGTGCGGGTGAGGTGCTTAGCATGCGAAGTATCTTGTGTTCACTTGTTGGAGGAGGGGTGTGGTGGTGCCCGCATGCCCATAACTTGGCGCCAACGGGTGGGTTGCGTCTCATGCGAAGCATGTGTGGCAGCTTACCAGGAATTTACCGCCACCTGAGGCTCTAATCGTGCCCCAACTGAGTCGTGATACGCGTGTGGGGCTGCTCGGCATCGGAGATGTTGTGATGTGCGGCGGTGTTCGGGAGGAGTTGTGATGCAGGTGTTTGGTTGGTGGTCTCCCCTAGTAGCGGTGACAGGTGTAACGCTTCGGAGGGCCGCGCAGGCAGTGTGGGTGGGGGGGTTGGCTGTTGTTGGCTTTGCGTGTGGCCCGGCTGTCCCATCGGTGGTTTCGCCGAGCGGTGCACCCGCGGTGTCCGTAGAAGCGCCGCGGCGTGCCCCGACGGGCGTTGACGCGACGGGCGGAATGAGCGGGGCGTTGATTGTACCGTCTTCAGCGGGTGTGTCCGCCGAGGCATCGCCGAACCAACAGGTTTCACGGGGTCCTTTCGGCACCGATGGCCCCCTCGTGTTTGAGGCTGCTGCTCCCGATGGCACCTGGACGGCGTATTGCCAAGCCAGAGCCGACACGGATGGGGACGGGAGCATCACCGTGCGGTTAGCTCCTGATGGCACACGGAGCGGGGACGTGATGGTGCCGTACATTGCCTTCGGGGGCCGCGAGCTTGTGGGGGAGCTCTTGGCCACAGATCCGAGCGGACGGTGGCTTATTGTACGGCAGGAAGGCTCTGTTCGGCTCATCGACGCCCGCGCGAACACTGAGCTCTCTCTGGCTGATCTCGGCGCTGACACTGCCTCCGATCGCTCGCTCTACTTGGCGCACCGTGCTCTCTCGTTTCATCCAACGCGGCCGCTCTTAGCGTACTTAAAGGTCCCGCGCACACGCTCAGGCGAAAGCTGTGCCACTTCGGGTTGCGAGAACTTGAGTGTGGTCGTAAGGCACCTCGAAACGGGTGCTGAGGTTTCGGTTGAGATTGGGCGAGGTGCGCTTGTGCGGCTTGAGTTTGCACCCGGCGGTGACGCACTCCTGTTCAAGCGGGTGGAGGACGACACGAACAAAAATGGTCGCCTAGATTTACCGATTCCGCTCGCGACTGCGCCTTATAGCTGTCAGAAGTTCGTTCCGATCCCGAGGCTCCCCGCCTGGCTCGACGCGGTTGACGCCGTTACGAACGAGGTTGCTGAGCTCACCTTTGCTGTCCAAGGTCCGAGAGCGGATTCGTTGCCGAGAGCGGATTCGTTGCCGAGAGTGGATTCGTTGCCGAGAGTGGCCACCCCAATCAGTGTGCCGGGGTTGATCGCGCCTGTTGCTGACAAATTCTTAGTGCGCGGCACCGACCGTAGCCTGTGGTTGGAGAAAGGCGACGTGCGCCAGTTGTTGGCTTCCGCCAAGTGCTCGGCGGTTGTCTGGCATGTCGATTCGAGGCGGGGTAAAGTGGTGTTCGTTTGCACGCACGACAAACCGGTCGCTCTGTCAAAGTTACAGCTGTTTGATGGCAGCGGGGTGAAGGATTTGGGCATTGAGCTGCGTCCGCTTGGTCTCGATCGGTGGTTGCCGCCAGCACGCTACGTCCCTCTCTATCCAGGGGCACTTACCGCGATTTTGAACATGGATCGGGACAAACTTCTGGGGTTGTTGCCGGACGATGCTGTGGTGGCATTTGGCAGTGAAGGCTCGAACGGTGCATCTCGGGGGGCGGCTCCAGGCGAGGAAGCGTTGATAAAACGCGGGCGGAAGCTCTTCTGGGTGGACCTAGAAAACGGTGAATTGCGTGATCTTGGTGTGGAAGTGGATCTTTTGCCGTACGTGATTCAGGGCACAGCCGCGGCGGTGGTTAGCCCGTATGTTGTAGATCTAACTCACCACAAGATCTTGGGCAAAATCTCGCTGCGGCCGCTTTTTGTGAGCGAAGATGGCTACGTGCTGGTTGCAAGTAAGTCTGCGTCCGCGAATGCATTCGCGGAAGGGCCACTCACGTGGCAAAAGCCGGAGTGAGGCTTTGACCTAAGCTTGCGTGGGGGGCAGGGAAGCCGGCAGGCCCACACGGAGATCTTGAAAGCCTGCTGAGCGGAGAGTTGCGACGATGTTTTCGATGTGTTCGAAGCTGCGCGTTTCCGCCAATATTTCCACAAAAACCTTGCCAAAATCGTCGCTTCGCCGCCTATCGTGTTCCACTTGGAGGATGTTGGCGTTCTGTTGGCCAAGCAGGCTGATGAGGCGAGCGAGTGTTCCGGGTACGTCGTCCAGCGTAGCGTGTAGGCGCATGGTGCGGCCAGATTTGGTGAGCCCACGTTCAATGATTCGCGATACCAGATTCACGTCTATGTTCCCCCCACCTACTACCAGCGCCACCGTTTTCCCGGTTAGGCCTAGGTTGCGGTGGCGCAAGGCAGCAAGAGGAGCTGCCCCAGCGCCTTCTGCTACTGTTTTTTCTCCCTCCAGCATAAGCAAAATGGCCTCGGCAACCTCTTCGTCGTCTACGAGCACAAGGTCGTCTAGATAGCGATTGAGAAGGTCGAACGTGTAGTTGCCGACTTGCCCCACAGCGATGCCATCGGCGAGCGTTTTCTGTCGCTGTATTCGCACTGGCTTGCCGGCTTCTTGAGCCTTGCGCAGGGTGGGCATCTGCTCTGCCTCAACCCCAATTACCCGCACCTTTGGGTTCAGTGATTTTACGGCAAGCGCAATCCCCCCAGCTAGGCCTCCGCCACCCACTGCAACAATTACGGCGTCAAGATTCGGAACCTGCTCCATGAGCTCTAGGCCAATCGTGCCTTGCCCACAGATAATCGCAGGGTCATCGAACGCGTGAATATAGGCCCGCCCATCTCGCTGCACGATGCGCATGGCTTCCTCAAACGCGTCGTCGTAGCCATGCCCGAACAGGATCACGTTGCCCCCATGTCGCCGCGTCTCTGCGATTTTCACCAGAGGCGTGCTCTCGGGCATCACGATGGTGGCATCGATACCAAGGCGCTTGGCGTGGTAAGCGACTCCTTGAGCGTGATTTCCAGCGCTGGCAGCGACAACGCCGTGGGCGCGTTCAGCTGCTGAAAGCGAGAGCAACTTGTTGCAGGCGCCTCGCTCTTTAAACGATCCGGTAAGTTGTAGGTTCTCCAGCTTAAAGAAGAGGTGCGTGCCCGTAAGCTCACTCAAGCGCTCCGAGTACGCACAGGGCGAAACCCGTACTCCTTCCCGGATGGCGACGGCCGCGGCCTGAATGGCTGCAAGATCGAGCATGATTTAGTGTAGCAGATCGCAAGAAGCCGGCGTTCCTGGCCGTGCGCTAGCCTCGCATCCGTACCCCCTTCTTGAAGTGCGAACTTTGAACTGCGGGGAACTTGGCCACTCCAGAGGGCCAAACGTTAGCATTCCAGATACGTCCCCAAGGAGTAGTCCGATGTCAGCCTCGTCGTTTCCGCGCCTTCGCCCCAGCCGCCACAGCGTCCGCACCGACTGCCAGGTCGTGCGCGAGCGCGACTTTTCGTTGGTCGCGGACACCATTACGGATCTTTCCATGACGGGGATGTTGGTTTCACCTGCCGATCCGGTGCTCACGGGTGAGAAGCTCATCGTTTCTTTTCGCCTACCAGGAACCGCTACATGGATCGATACGGACGCGGTGGTGGCGCGCGTGGTGCATGGGCGTAGGCCGCAAGATCGCTCGCGAGGTCTCGGTATATTGTTTGAGGATCTGAGTCATCGCCTGCGCTTCACTCTTGAACGCAGTCTTCGGCGGCTGCCGCTGTGCCCCCCGTCATTTTCTAGGGTTGTTCGAACGGATGCCGCGATGTTGAAGTTGGCCGCGGCTATGTCTGGGCAAGGTGTGATGGAATCACGGGCACGGTTGAAGTCCTTGTCTGTGGCGTGAACCCGCGGGCTTTGCCCGAAAGGCTGGCGTGAACTCCGGCTTCGTCGTAGGCTCCCGGCCTTATGACCCGCGTGCGCAGCTTCCCGTGGCTCCTTCTACTAGGCTTATTTGGCAGCGCTCTCGCGCCTTCGTGCGACGGTGGGGAACCCGGCCAGGGAGCGAACGGTTCGGGCGATGGCAGTGGCGGCAGCGTTAGTGGCGTGGGTGGGAGCTCTTTCAATTCCGGCAAGAGCGGCGGCTCCAAAGGTAGTTCGGGAGGTTCTGCGGGGTTAACTGGGGGTGCTAATGGCATGGGTGGCCCAGGAAGCGGTTCGGGCTCTACCACGGGGCAGGGCAGTGGTAGCGGGGGAACGGGAAGTGGTAGCGGGGGCGAAGGTCCGGTTAACGGCGGAACGGGGCCCGGCGGCGAATTGGTTTTGCCCACCGATGAATGCCAGACGGCGGCTGATTGCGTCGCTTGCGAGTGGGACACAGCTCCGCGCAATCCGGGAGAATGTTATTGCCCATTTTGTAATACGGTAGTGATGAGCACGGCACGCTGCGAAACCAACCAAGCCGAATTCAAAAAGCAGCGTTGCGATAAGAAGGTATGCCCGAAAGAATCGCAAGCTTGCAGCGCTAAGCAGGTGGCCTGTGTTCCGGATCCGAATCGGCAGGGCAAGAACCGCTGCGTGGATCCAAACGATGTGAGTATTGGTAGTGGCGGAGCGCCCAATGGAGCGGGCGGTGCAGGAGCTGGTGGCACCACGGGCGTGGGCGGCGCAGGAACGGGCGGCTCGGGCACCGGTGGTGTAGGCGGTGGGGGCACGAGCGGAGCCCCTGATACATTCTGCAATGCGACAGAAGACTGTGTTCTGTGCGACACGCCTACCATCCCAGCAACAGCAAACGACTGTTATTGCCCTCAATCCGTTTGCCCTGTGGCGCTCAACGCCGCCACTTGTCAGGCCAACCAAGCCGCCTATTACGGAGTGTGCTCCCTGTTTGTTGAAACTGGCTGCCTCGACGTAACACCGGCTGTCTGCTCCGGCTTGAACGCCGCCACTTGCCTCGCTGCTACCAATACTTGCGCGCCGGCGTGCACCTTCCCGACTGCTCCGGCATCTGAGGCCGAGTGCTACTGCGACAATCGAACGTGCCCTGTCCCCATTTCAGGAGCGACGTGTCAGGCCAATCAAGCGGCATGGAACGCCATCTGCCCAAACTGGGTTCAGCAGAACTATTACGTCTGTGCCCCATATAACGATCCGCTCCCGTTTTGCGGTGAGAATGGGCCCATCACACCCACTTCCACACAGTGCCGCCAGAACTACAGCGACTGTACGTCCTGCGAGTATCCCGCCGCACCATCCAGTCTTGGCGAGTGTTATTGCCCTTCTGCCGCGTGTCCTCAGGCTCTCAATTCTGTTACTTGCAATGCTAACACTGCGGCTTGGAACGCGGTGTGCGGGGCCTGGAGCACCAATGCGTGCAGCCAGGTAATTCCGCCCAATTGCCCCCTTCAGGATGGGACCCGATGCAACCTCCAGAATCAGTGTGAGCTGCTTATCTTCGGCCCGGCTGCAGGTGGCAGCCCGGGTCTTTAGCCTTGGCATTTAGGACGGCGTCTATGAAATTCTCAATCGGCAAGTGGGCAGCTTGTGGGCTCTTGGCTTTTGGCACACTCGCGTTGCCGAGCGAAGCGCTTGCTTGTGGTGGGTTCTTCTGTTCGCAGGTGCAGCCGGTGAATCAGGCTGCCGAGCGCATTATCTTCTCAAAGAATAACGACGGCACGGTCACTGCCGTGATTGAGATCCAATATCAAGGCCCCTCAAAGAACTTCTCCTGGCTCTTGCCGATTTCCACGGTTCCGGTGGGCAATCAGATTGCCGTAGCCTCCAACGTTGCGTTCCAACGCCTTCAACAAGCTACCAACCCTCAATACAGCTTAACTACCCGTGTCGAGGGACAGTGCAAAACGGACAACCAAGTGCTTCGAGGTACTGCAAATGTTGCTGTTTCCGCTCCTGGGGCTGATTCCACCAAGGGCCCTGGTGTCAACGTTGAAGCCATGGGCATCGTAGGCTCCTTCGAATGGACCGTCATTTCCCTCGAAGCAAGCCTCCCCGATCCCGCAGATGCCGCCGTCAATTGGCTCACGGCGAATGGGTATGATGTTCCACCCGGTGCAAAAGCTTTGCTTGGCCCCTACCTTGCCGACGGCTTGAAGCTCTTGGCGCTCCGCCTCGTAAAAGGTGCAGACACGGGCTCCATTCGCCCTCTCGTGCTCACGTACGACGCCACCTACCCCATGATCCCTATCAAGCTCACGGCCGTTGCGGCCAATGAGAACATGGGTGTTATGGCCTGGGTGCTGGGCGAGGCTCAGGCTATCCCCAAAAATTACAACGCCCTTGAGCTGAATGAGGCCCGCATCAATTGGTTCAACGCCTCAGCGAACTACAACGACGTGGTGACCGCTGCCGCCAATGATGCCGGAGGCCAAGGCTTCGTCACCGAATACGCTCAGCCTTCCTCCAACTTGAAGGAGGCCATTTGGAGTGCCTCCGAGGAGGCGAATTGGCAGCAGTTTCGGCAATCGCCAGGGCTTTTGCCCGATGAAATCTTCAACAATGTGCGCAATCAGTACGGTGGCATGGATGGGTTTTGGGATGTGGTTAAAAAGCACGTCACGGTGCAGGCCGGCACGGCAGATGACTTCCTGAGAACGTGCACTTTCTGCGGTGCCACGTTCAATACCGCGGAGTTCCTGTCTGCCCTCGACGCCGCGGTGATCCAGCCCATGCGGGTGGTCCAACAGCTAATTAACGCCCACCCGCATATCACCCGCTTTTACTCCACTCTCTCAGCTGACGAAATGACGGTGGACCCTCTGTTTGGGTTCAACGCCGAGCTCCCTCCCGTCAGCAACCTGCATACGGCTGAACGCATCATCGAATGTTCTCCTGCGTACACGGTGTCGGATGCCCCCTGGCGTATTGAATTGCCAAAAGGTGGAGTACTCCGCGGTTGGCCAAGCAACATTGGAACCTGGCCTACCGTTCTAAACGACGCTCCCGCCAATCAAAGGATCCTTCGCCAAGCCGAAGCGGGCACCGGGCAGGTGCTCGAAGACAACTCAAGCATGATCCTTTCCAGCGTGAATGCCTACAACGAAACCGTCCCGCGTGCGTCCAGTGGAGACGGCGGCTGCTCTGCACAGGGTGGGGCACGTTCGAACGGCGGGCGGTGGGCGTTGGTTGGGCTGCTGGGGCTTGGGATTTGGATGGGGCGTCGCTTCGCAAACGCAGGTTCCAGAAGTGCGCACTGAACGCTGAAAACAGCTGCGCGGAGCTTTT
Organism: Polyangiaceae bacterium; assembly: GCA_033763455.1. GTDB lineage: Bacteria > Myxococcota_A > Polyangia > Polyangiales > Polyangiaceae > JBBRRP01. Next base: position 14,012 of record JANRKO010000038.1, on the reverse strand, counting down.
ACGCTGAGCGAGCGCGGGTTCAATGACGCCGTGGCTAGCCAACATCGCGAAACTCTCGGCATAGGAGGCAGGGGCTGCGGACGCCCTGCAACTGGCGGCCGCGCTACTAGCCGTGTCGGAAGCGCCCGCCGGCCATGCTTTCGTGTGCTTCGACGATCGTCTCGCGAATGCCGCCGCAATCGAGGGGTTTAACGTGTTGGCGCACCCCAAGGCGAAGCGGCCCTAAAGGGTCTGTGTGGGGCTGGGCGTGTGCGGTGTCGCCCTGTTGTGCTAGCTACTTGGGGATGTCGCTGGCGGCAGAGGCTCTGGCCACCTTTCAAAACCTCCTTGAACTGCCGGAAGATGCGCGGGCGGAGATCCTGGGCGGGCGTGTCGTTACCTCGCCAGCGTCTCTCCCCCGACATTCAAATTCTCAGCGCGCGCTGGGGCGGTTCGTTGGGGGGCCTTTTCACGATGACGACGGGCGCGGTGGCCCAGGCGGCTGGTGGATCTTTGTCGAGGTCGACGTTCAGCTTGGTGTTCACGATGTCGTAAGGCCTGATCTCTCGGGATGGCGCCGCGAAAGGCTCGCCGATCCTGGTGCCGCCCGTCCGATCTTAACGCCGCCGGACTGGGTTTGCGAAATCACTTCGCCATCAAGCGAAGCACGCGATCGTGTTGACAAGCGCGCTCTCTACGCACGCCATGGTGTTGCCCACTATTGGATTATTGATCCCGAGGCGCGAATCCTGGAAGCCCTTGAGTTGCGCGAAGGGCGTTGGCTTGAAGTTGGTGCGTGGGGCGATGCAGCGACCGCTCGCATTCCGCCGTTCGAGGCCATCGAGCTCGAGATTGGGCGCCTGTTCCTGCCAAAAGTGTCTGACGCTTAGTCAGTCTTGAAATTGGTGGGTGGGGTGGTCGGGGCGGTGGCGCGGTTCGCCTGCCAAACGCCGTCTCCGGGCCTCACAGGCCCTCGGCTGCAAAAGAGGGCCGCGGTTTAGGGGTTGCGCGAAGATCGGTATGATCATATCCTGATGCATATCCGAGAATCCATGGCTACTGAGCGAGTCACCGTCACCCTGCCGATCGACCTCGTCGAGGGTATCGATCGCTTCGAGCGGAACCGAAGCCGCTTCATTACCGAGGCCGTCGAGCACGAGCTCGTTCGGCGACGGCGAGAGGGGCTACTCCGGTCACTTGCAAGCCCTCACGCGGAGGCTGCCGAGCTTGCCGAAACAGGGCTCGCCGACTGGGGCGTGAGCCTGCCGCCGGATGATGAGGGCTTGGTCGACGAGTCTGCTGGTAAGCCGGTGCGATGGGTCGAGGGCCATGGCTGGGTAGAGGATTCGGCGTGATCGTCGATCGTGGGTCCGTTGTTCTCGTCGAGCTAGATCCGACCGTCGGCCACGAGCAGCGCGGCACGCGCCCATGCGTTGCGGTTAGCGACCCTGCGGTCAACGCCGATCAACGCTTCCCGCTCATCGCGGTCGTGCCGATCACTGGCACTCAGGGCGATGGGGCGCTCTACCCTGAGCTCTCTCCAGGCAAGAGTGGTCTGACGAAGATCTCTTACGCCCTTATCGATCATCTACGCTCGGTCGACAAGCGCCGCATACGGCGGGTGTTCGGGCGTATCGCAAAGGACGAGCTCGCGGCCCTCGACCAAGGCCTCGAGTTGTTCCTTGGGCTCACGAGCGAATAGGGCGCAGATTAACCAGGTCTTTTTCAGAAACTGGATCGTCGGACCTTCCTCTAGTAACAATCATCCATCTGGAGGCGGTTATGCGTATACGTAACGTTTTGGTGTTGGTTCCCCTGCTCGCCGCGCCGGCCTTGTTGGCCCAAGCGTGCCTCTCCGGTACCTGCGAAGATTCGAGCAAGGAGTGCCCCAGCGGGCCGTTTCGCGCAGCGCCACCAGGTGTTGGCGGCAAAGGTTCTGGGGGTGGCGCAGGCCAATCCGGAACCCCTGGCGGAATGTCGGCGGTGGGTGGAAGCGGAGCGAGCGTTGGGGGAAGCGGGATGAGCGTTGGCGGAAGCGCAAGCGGCGGAATGAGCTCGCTGGGCGGAGCCACGAACATGAGCGGCGGCGCGGGCGGAGCGTTGCCGCCACCGTGTGACGGAACCAAGCAGCCGTCGGAAGATGCGTGCGTGACTGACGATTTGTACGGCATTTTCGTGGCGCCGAGCGGTAGCGATACCGGTGCGGGGACGAAAGTGAAACCTGTGAAGACACTGGCTAAAGCCGTAACTTTGGCTCAAGAACAGAATAAGCGCGTGTATGCGTGTGCAGGAACGTACGCTGAGTCGCTTGTGGTGAACGCTGGCGTGGTGATGTACGGAGGCTTTGCGTGTCCCGGGTCGGCGACGCCGTGGAGTTATGGGGCGGCGGCGCGAGCGAAGGTGGTGCCAACGAATGAGGGGTTGGCGTTGGACGTAAGCGCGATGACTGCGGTCGTGAGTATTGAAGACTTCGAATTTGAAGCGAAGAACGCAACAGCGGGCAAGTCGAGCATCGTTGCGCGCGTCGTGGATTCGATGAATGTCACATTGACCCGAGTTAAGTTAACGGCGGGCAATGGTGCTGATGGTGCGCCTGGTGGCCTAGCAAGCTATGACTTTAGCCTCCCGGCGTTGAAGGGCGTTGACGCCACCGGCCTAGCGGGTGGCTTGATGCCTGAAGCTTGCGTTTGCGTGGGCGGGGGGACCACTAAGGGGGGGTCCGGTGGAAGTCAGGATGCAAACGGTGGCAAGGGGTCTTCATCTCCTGCCACTACTCCTGTGGCCAGCAATGAGGGGGATACAATGGCGGACTGTGGGGGCGGCGGCGGCGGAAGGGTCGGTACCGCTGGCTCCGCTGGTACGCCAGGTGTCGGCGCAAGTAGTGTCGGCTCCATCTCGTCCAACCTCTGGCAGCCGGGCTCCGGTACAGACGGAACGCCCGGCAAGCCTGGTCAAGGTGGAGGCGGAGGCGCGGGCAAGGCCGATGGCGGCGGTGGGAGTGGTGCTTGCGGTGGCTGTGGTGGAGCGCTCGGGTCCGGAGGAAAGGGCGGGGGAGGAAGCATTCCGCTCCTATCTGTCAACTCTATCGTTAATCTGAAAGGGTGTGAGTTGATAGCTAAGAATGGCGGCAAGGGCGGAGATGGAGCGGCGGGGCAAGTGGGGCAAAGCGGGGGGCTGCGTGGCAAGGGCTACATGTCGGGCTGCGACGGTGGAGCAGGCGCTCCTGGCGGCGCTGGCGGCCCAGGCGGCGGCGGAGCCGGAGGCTTGTCGGTGGGAATCGTTTATACGGGCACCGAGCCAACACGTATGGACACGACGATTACTCCCGGAACACCTGGTGCCAAGGGCGATGGTGGACTGGCGGGGACCAACGACGGCATACCTGGGGTTGCGGCAGAGACATTGAGCGGATGAAACGTTCAATCATCTTGAGAGTGCTTTCGACCTGGATTTTCGCATGCTTCGTATTCCTTTTGGCGTCGCCCTTGCGAGCCAGCGGCGTAGATCCAACGAAAATCAGCCTGCCAAAGGGCCCTGGTTCGATTGAGGGTTTGGGGCGAAGCTTTACGGCGTCGCTCGCCGCCGGCACGGCAAGCTTCGGCTTGGATATCGCGGTCCCACCCGCAGCGGCAGGTTTCGGCCCTGCACTCTCCCTAGAGTACGATGGCGGGGGCGGCGTGAGCGAGTTGGGCATGGGCTTTCGTTTGGGAGGTTTACCCAAGGTGCGCCTCCGCACGACTGATGGAGTGCCTCGTTTCGATGCATCGGATCGCTTTGAATTGGTGGGGCTCGGCTTGCCGTCGGCATTGCTAGAGGTCGCGCCAGGGGTGTTCCGGCCGGAGCAGGAATCCGGTGCGTTCGTGCGCGTGAAGCGCTCAGCAGATGGAAAGGTTTTCGAAGCCCGCACCAAAAATGGTGTGACGTATCGCTTCGGGGGTGACGGCTACACCGAAGAAGGATCCGGGAAAGTTGTCAGCTACCTCTTGCGTGAACAGCTCGATCTGCACGGCCATCGCATTGCTTACGTGTGGGACACTGCAAGTGGTTATGCGCTCCTCACGAGCGTGGTGTGGAACGCATTTTCGCCTGAATCTACGGCAAAAATTGAGCTTTCTTACTCGCCCGGCCAGAGCCGTTATGAGTTGTACTCGGCGGGCATTCGCCAGCTGATCGAAAAGCAGCTCAGTCAGATTGAAGTTACCTACGGTGGCGCTCTCGTGCGGCGCTACTCCCTCGAATATTCGGCTGGCACGCACGCGCACCTCACGCACATTAAGCTTGTGGGAGCCGATGGGGTTACCGCGGCGCCCGAGCTTTCACTCGCGTACACGGAGGCAACCCTCAGCGCCCAAGGCGTCAAGGCGATGCAGGATCCGCCAGGTCGGTCTCCCCGTGAGGCGGGAGTGGAGTTCGCGGATCTCAACGGAGATGGGCTGCCGGATCTCGTGGTGGGAGCCGCCGGAAGCTTCCGTACGTACGTGAATCAAGATGGCCAAAGTTGGTTGCCTCCGCAAGATTTCGCTCCGGGTAACAGCCCTTCGGTTTCGCTCGGCAGCGTGGGCGTCCAGTTGGCGGATATAGATGGCGATGCCGCGATCGATCTGGTGGTGAAGAGCGGCACCGCAGATTTTCGCTACTTGCCCGGGAAAAATGCGGGTGAATTCGGCTCAGCTGTCGCTATTGCAACTGTGCCCGCCTTTTCCTTCGAGGATCCGGATGTGCGCTTGGCTGATATGGACGGGGACCGGCGCACGGATGCCGTGATCACCACCGACGCTGGGTTGGCCATTTCTTACAACCTTAGTGGGAAAGATTGGGCGCCACCGGTTACGGTCGGAAAGATAGACGCCACACAGCCTCTCCGTTTCTCAGACGGGCAAACGACGCTGTGCGATATTAACGGGGACCGCGTGCAGGATATCTGCCACCTGCGTTCGGAGGGGCTCTCGTATTACTTAGGTCGAGGGCGTGGCCGCTTCGAAGCTGCGCGCGTAGCCACAGGTGTGCCAGCATTTGACGTCGCCGCGCCATTTCAGCTCGTCGATCTTGACGGGGACGGGTGGGACGATCTGGTGCGCGTTGGCACCACGAGCGTCTCGTACGCGTTAGCAAACGCGATTGGGAACTTTGACGCGTTGCAGACGCTGTCCGGAACGCCCGAAAAAGGTCCGAATGGAGCGAGCTTTTTCGTTGATATCAACAGCTCCGGCAGCACAGATATTGTTTGGGTCGACCCCACGCTAGGGCCTGAAAAAGCCTGGCAATACCTCGAATTGTTCCCAGAAGGTCGGGCCGGCCTCCTTCAGAAGATCGACAATGGCCTCGGCAAGGTAACGACCATTAGCTACACCACAGCGGCTTCGTTTGCCGCGAGTGCACGGAGCGCAGGCAAGCCTTGGACCACCCGAGTCAACGCTGGTTTACCAGTCGTGAGCCGGATAACCACAGATTCAGGATTGGGGGATCCGCCGCTCGTGACGGAGTTTATTTATCGAGATGGAGCATGGGATCCGAACGAGCGCACTTTTGCGGGGTTCGGCGCCGGGATCCAAAAGGAGGTCGGCGATGAATTTTCTCCGACGCTTCTTTCCGAGACTACCTTCAATATGGGCCTCACCACGCACGCCCTGCGTGGCGCTCCCAGCTTGGTCGAGGTGCGTGACGAAACGGGAAAGGTATTTCAAAGAAAGATCGCAAGTTATCAAGAGGTAACGCTTGAAACAGCCCTCGACGGCGGCGTTGTTCACTACGGCTATGCTTCTGCCGAGCGCGTCCAACACGTAGAGGGTGCGGTTGCGTCGGCCATTCGCGAGACGCTCACGGAGTGGGAGCAGGATGCCTACGGCAACGTGATCCGAGAGAAACGCTGGGGGGAGGTCCGCGGAGAGGATCGACTTCATGGCAACGATGAAACGCTCATCCAGCGTACTTTTGCCAACGATCCGGCAGAATGGCTGTTTGGATTCGTTGCAACGGAAGAGGTCACCGAAGCGGACGGCACACGCCGCGCGCTCAAGCGCAACTACTACGATGGCGAGCCTTTCGTGGGCTTGCCCCTGGAGCAAATCACACGCGGTGATTTAGTACGCCAAGAGGAATGGGTCGGGCCTTCCGCAACCGAGTTCGAAATGGTCACTGCCACTCGCTACAACAGCGATGGGCTGCCGATAGAAACGAAAGACGCTCGCGGCGGTGGCCGAATATTCGAGTGGGATCCGGTGCACCACACGGGCCTCACGAGCGAGAAGGTGAAGCTGGAATCGGCCGTCGACCTTACCGAACACGCAACTTACGATCCGCGTTTTGGTACTCTGCTCACCGCTACTGAATACAACGGGCAAACGCGGCGGTACGAATATGATCCGCTGGGCCGCGTGGTGCGGGTATTCGCTCCGGGCGACCCTGCCGATGCACCCACCACCACCTATCGTTACATTCCGGGCGCACCGCTCTCACGGGTGGTGACGGAATCGCGCACGGGCGTTGAAACAGCGCCCATTCAGCATGGGGAAGCGCTTTCTGATGGCCTAGGGCGCCCACGCGGCAGTTTGACTCGCGTGGATGACACGCAATGGGTGTTAGCTGGAGTACGAATTCTGAATGCTCGAGGGGAAGCAAAGAAGGACTTGCGGCCCCGGTTCATTCCCAACGCAATAGCTGAGGACCCCAAGCTTTCTGGCGCACTGCTTGAAGACGGTCGCGGTTCTACCACATACGCGGATGCTCTCGGTCGCGTGGTGCGCGCGGTTTCTCCCTCCGGTATCGAAACGCGAGCAGAATACGCGCCGCTTCAAAAGAAAACCTGGGACGGCGGGCAGCTGGATGCGAGCGCCGGCTACGAGCTCACTCCGACCATTGCGGAGCTGGACGGTCAGGGCCGAGAGGTACAAAGCCTGCGCACCCTGAAGGGCCAAGTGCTTGCGGCCAAGGCCCGATTTGACGCGGCAGGGCGGCTCGTAAGCCGCACTGATCCCGAGGGAAATACAGCCAGCTATGAATACGACGGCCGCGGGCGGCGCACTGCCGTGCACGATCCGGATCTCGGCACGCACACGAACATCTGGGATCCAACAGGGAACCTTATCGAAAGGAGGCGCCCGGACGGCACCATTATTCGTTACAACTTCGATCTAGCGGGCCGCCTAGTGAGCGAAGATTGGGGCGCTGATGGAACGCTCGATGTGGAGGAAACCTGGGACGTCGCTCCGAGCGCACCAGAGGATTTAAGGTTCCGAGGCAAGCTTGTACGTGCAAAGGACGCAACGGCCACGGCGGAGTTCACGTACGACGAGCGCTCGCGAATTACCGAAACGCGGCTAGCTATCATGGGCCAAAGCTTCGTCACCAAGAGCCAGTTCGACAACCTGGATCGCGAAGTTCTCCACACTTATCCAGATGGGTCGTCGATTCGGATAGGGCGCAATTCACGCGGGCAGCTGGCGGAATATGGAGACGCCCTCAAGGTCACCTACGGTGGCGACGGCCTCGAACAAGAGCGGCGCTTCAACACCGGCGTGTTGCAGAAGTTCGACTTCGATGCGGACGATAGGCTCACCGAGCAGCGGATATTATCGGCCAACGGCAGCCTCGTGGAGCACCTCAAGTGGACCTTCGATCCGGGCGGAAACCTTACAGGCGTGGAGGATCGCCGGCCAGATATCACACCCGATCTCGACCGCTCAGAAACTTACCACTACGACAATCTCTACCGGTTAACTGGTGTGGATGGTCGCTGGGGCAATACTTCGTGGACTTACTCGCCTACAGGCAATCTACTGTCACGAAAGAGCACGATCCCAGGGCAAACGGCGCTTGTGCTCACCTATGGCAATGGCATGCGGCCCCATGTGCCGGCCACGATCGACGGGCAAGCGCTTAGCTTTGATGCAATGGGGAGGCTCACGAATGAGGGTGGGCGCAGCTACCGCTGGAACAACGTCGATCAGCTGGAAGAGGTTACCAACGCAGATGGTTCCAGCGTGAGGAATCATTTCGATCGCGAGGGCGTGCGTCGAGTACGCGTTGAGAAGGCAGCGAGCGGTCAGGAGTCAAAAGTTGTATTCATTGATCAATGGAGCGAGGTGAGGGACGGAAAGCTCGAGCGCTACATTGTGCATGCGGATAAGCGGGTGGCGAAGCTTGCGGCGGGTAATGGGGTGGCTGGGGCAGGATTAGTGGGAGGTAGCACAGCTGGAGATGCAGCTGGCGGCAAGACGGGAGCATTCGGGCACTTCGGGATCTGGTTTGCACAAGTCGCCGCTACAGGTTACTTATTTTTAGCACCGTTGCTGCTGGTGGTGCTCGGTTGGCATTATCGACGTCGGTTGCTGTGGCCAGTACGTTTGGCATTTGCAGTACTGACGCTTCTGGCAGTAAGCGCTTGCGGTAGCGATAGCCCAAAGGCGGCGGTTCCTGGCGGCAGCGTGCAGGTGCTTACGGCTGAAGATACGCTGATTTTCTCGGATCCATTGGGATCAGTGCTCGTGGAAACGAGCGGCAACGGCGAAGTGCGGGGCCGCTTTGCGAGCTATCCATACGGCGTCAGTCGCTACGATTCATCCAGCGAAATCTCGAAGTACGCCACAGGCATTCGCGATAAGACAGCGAGCCTCGACCAAATGGGGGCGAGGTTTTACAGCCACCAGTTGGGCTTCTGGATTAGCGGAGATCCTGTAGCTGTAGACGAGCCTGAGCGTTATCTAGGTGCGGAGTTCGGGGCGGCCAATCCGTACGCCTACGCGAACCTGACGCCGATGGTGGCGCGGGATTCGAAGGGGGAATTTTGGCAGATTTTGGTCGGGGCGGGCGTGGGTGCGCTGGTTGGCGGCGGGCTTGAGGCGTTCCGTCAGTACTCGGAATCAGGTAGCGTAAGCGACTTTGGTCGGGTAGCAGCAGCCACCGGTGGGGGCTGCGTTGCGGGTGCAGTGTTTGCCTTCCTTCCGGCGGCTGGGCTTGGGGAGGCCATGCTCACCGGAGGTTTGGCCACCGCCGCCGGAGGCCTGACAGAACGCGGGATAGCGAGTGGAGGGAACGACTTCGGGACTCTCCACCAGGTAGCTTCGGACGCGTCAATGGGAGCAGCCTCGGGCGGGGCGCTGCGCGGCACCGTCAAGGTGGTGACCGCCGCTGGCGCTCGGAGTGCGAAACCTGCGACGGTACTGAGCAGTGAATCTGCGTGGCAAGCGCAGTATAAGGCTTCGCGCACTGGAGGGGGAAGCAAAACCTACCAAACGTACACCAAAACGAACCCGACAACTGGGGAGGTCTACTCGGGGCGAACAAGTGGCACAGGCACACCGGAGCAGAATATCGCTCGGCGTGACACTAACCATCACATGAACGAGCAAGGCTTCGGTCCGGCACAACTAGACAAGTCTTCTGCCAACAAGTCTGCAATCCGAGGGCGAGAGCAGCAGCTCATCGACGCTAACGGCGGCGCGAAGTCGCGGGGCGGTACCTCCGGCAACGCAATAAACGGGATATCACCCTCGAATCCCAAAAAATCAGCCTACATTGAAGCAGCGAAGAAGGAGTTTGAGCAATGAGTCGGAGACGCAAGATTCCACGCGTGGCGGGTGAGTTGGTTGCAATTCCGTTGGCGGACGGTGAACGGGTTGGGTTTGGACTTGTGCTTGAGGAGCCCTTGATGGCGTTCTTCGATCTATCTGCCAAAAGGGATTCCATGCCTTCTGTCGAGGAAATCATTCGCTCGCCAGTTGCTTTCAAGATCTGGGTCATGAATCAGCCCATTGTCGATGGCCTGTGGCCAGTTCTTGGGAAGGCGGACGTGCCGCCCGACTTGGCAGTTGCGCCCTGGTTTTTTAAGCAGGACGCCATCTCGGGCAAGATTACGGTGGGCAGAACAGGGGCTGAAGAGCTACAACCTATGCCAGGTCAGCTGGATGCCCTTGAGCGAGCAGCCGTGTGGAGCGCTAGTCACGTTGTCGATCGCCTCCAAGATCATTTTGCAGGCAAGCCGAACAAATGGGTGATCTCAATGCGACCTAAGGGGCAGTAGGGAGCGAACGTTAGAAAGCAACTCGTCTTCCCCATCTGGGCTTGCCCAGATAAGGGGAAGACCGATGCGGCCGCGACAGGTAGCATGCTGGCCCATCGATGACGAAAGCACGGAGGCCGCAGCGAGTTGGGGCAACAAATCCAGCTCAGACTCGCGAAGGGGTGAGGCGAGTACGCGTTGAGAAGGCAGCGAGCGGTCAGGAGTCAAAAGTTGTATTTATTGATCAATGGAGCGAGGTGAGGGACGGGAAGCTCGAGCGCTACATTGTGCATGCGGATAAGCGCGTGGCGAAGCTTGCGGCGGGTAATGGGGCGGCTGCTGGGGCACCAACGGGAATAGCCGGATTGAAGGGAGGTAATACAGCTGGAGATGCAGCTGGCGGCAAGACGGGAGCATTGGCGCGCTTCGGGAGCTGGTTTGCACAAGTCGCCGCTACAGGTTGCTTGTTTTTAGCACCGTTGCTGCTGGTGGTGCTCGGTTGGCACTATCGACGTCGGTTGGTGTGGCCAGCACGTTTGGCTCTGGGAGCATTGGCTCTCTTGGTGGTGAGTGCGTGCAGCAGCGATAGCCCAAAGACGGCGGTTCCTGGCGGCAGCGTGCAGGTGCTTACTGCCGAAGATACGCTGATTTTCTCGGATCCATTGGGATCAGTGCTCGTGGAAACGAGCGGCAACGGCGAAGTGCGAGGCCGCTTTGCGAGCTATCCGTATGGCGTTAGCCGCTACGATACATCTAGCGAAATCTCGAAGTACGCGACAGGCATTCGCGATAAGAGCGCGAGCCTCGACCAAATGGGGGCGAGGTTTTACAGCCACCAGCTTGGCTTCTGGATCAGCGGAGACCCAGTAGCTGTAGATGAACCTGAGCTTTACCTGGGTGCGGAGTTCGGAGCCGCCAATCCGTACGCTTACGCGAACCTGACGCCGATGGTGGCGCGGGATTCTAGTGGGGAATTTTGGCAGATTTTGGTGGGGGCGGGCATAGGCGCCGTGGTGGGCGGCGGGCTCGAGGCGTTTCGTCAGTACAGCGAAACGGGGCACATCACGGATTTGGGGCGGATAGGCGCGGCGACTGCAGGTGGAGCGGTTGGGGGAGCGTTAGCAACCGTTTGTCCGCAAGCTGGGCTGGCGATGGTGCTGGTGCGCGCCGGGGGAAGTATTATCGGGGGGCTTGCGGAGCGGGGCATCGCGAGTGGCGGGAAAGACTTCGGGACCGCCACGGACGTGGTTGTCGACGGCACTATCGGGATGTTGGGGCCCAACGGGGCCAAAGCTGGACGGGGCCTGAGCAAGGTAGTCAAGGCGCCTGCGCCGCAGGTGAAATCTGCGACGGTCCTGAGCAGTGAAGCTGCGTGGAAGGCGCAGTATAGGGCGTCGCGTGGTGTAAAGCCGGGGGCCCAAGCAACCGAGGGGATCTACGAGTTTATCGGCCGGTCTGGGAAAAAGTATGTCGGGCAATCTGGCAACATCCCCAAGCGCCTGGAGCAGCACGCGCGGTCAGGGAAACTTCCGGAAGGTGCCCAGGTGACATCGACGGAGGTATTGGGAGGGAAGACTGCCAGGGAGATCGCCGAGCAAAAGAGGATCGACGCTCTCGGTGGAGTAAGCGAGCTAGAAAACAAGGTAAATCCAATTGGTCCCGCTCGCAAGAATCTCTTGAAGGAAGGCAATTGATCGATGTCTGCTAACTGGATCGTGGAACCGGGGAAGTATGGTCCGAGGCTCGTTATGCATGGGCCATGGTCGCCTCTGGCCCTTGGCGCGGTCGAAAGCGCGCGCATTCGAGAACTTGAGCTGAACTACGCCAAGGGGTGGGTTGGTAGCGACTATTCTTTTCTAAGACAGATGCCAAATCTACTTGGGCTCGAACTTACTGATTGGAACGCCGTTGACGTCAGCGCGGTCAACGATTTGAAGTTTCTTCGCTACCTCAAAGTGTTCACGTACTGTAAAACAGAGTTGCTCTTCCTAGGTTTACCTTTGCTGGAGGATTGCAGCCTGGAGTGGAGGCCCAGAGCTGTGTCTCTGTTTTCACATCAGGGAGTGAAGGAGGTGTTCATCAACAAGTGCGCTGAAAAGGACTTCACCGCAATGTCCAAGATGATCAGTCTGGAGTCGCTTTCGCTGGCGAGCCCGAAGATCGAAACGCTGAGAGGCATCGAAACGCTCAGATCGCTGAGCTTCTTAGGGCTATACGTTGCGCGGAGATTGACCAGTCTCGACGGAATCGAGTCACTTACCGGGCTCGTTGGGCTCGAAGTGAACGATTGCCCCAAGGTCACGAACATTGCACCGCTAGAGGCGCTACGAGGGCTTCGCCGCTTGCAGCTCTGCAACGACAAGGACATCGACACGTTCAGGCCGCTCAGCGCTTTGACGGAACTTGAGCAGGTTCTGTTCTATGAGTCCACGAATGTTCAGGATGGAGACCTGACACCCCTAAAGAGGCTGCCAAGGCTCAAGCACGTTGCCTTTATGGAGCGCAAGCACTACTCGCATCGTCGCTCCGACTTTCCGGTTAGTGGGCCCACTTGATCGTGGCGAAGCTTGCGACGGGTAATGGGGCGGCTGCTGGGGCACCAACGGGAATAGCCGGATTGGAGGGAGGTAATACAGCTGGAGATGCAGCTGGCGGCAAGACGGGAACATTGGCGCGCTTCGGGAGCTGGTTTGCCCAAGTAGCCGCTACAGGTTACTTCTTTGTAGCTCCGTTGCTGTTGGTGGTGCTCGGTTGGCATTATCGACGTCGGTTGGTGTGGCCAGCACGTTTGGCTCTGGGAGCATTGGCGCTCTTGGTGGTGAGCGCGTGCAGCAGCGATAGCCCAAAGGCGGCGCTCCCTGGCGGCAGCGTGCAGGTGCTCACGGCTGAAGATACACTGATTTTCTCGGATCCATTAGGATCAGCGCTCGTGGAAACGAACGGCACCGGGGAAGTGCGGGGCCGCTTTGCGAGCTATCCGTATGGCGTTAGTCGCTACGATACATCCAGCGAAATCTCGAAGTACGCCACGGGCATTCGCGACAAAAGCGCGAGCCTCGACCAAGTGGGGGCGAGGTTTTACAGCCACCAGCTGGGCTTCTGGATCAGCGGAGACCCTGTAGCTGTAGACGAACCAGAGCGTTACCTAGGTGCCGAGTTCGGAGCGGTCAATCCTTACGCTTACGCGAACCTGACGCCGATGGTGGCGCGGGATTCTAGTGGGGAATTTTGGCAGGTTTTGGCTGGAGCTATTGTTGGGGGGGCAGTGGGCGCTGGTTTGCAAGCTGCTGCCCAGATGATGCAAAGCAACGGGCACATCACGGACTGGGGCCGGATTGGCGCAGCCGCATTCGGTGGAGCGGTCGGCGGAGCGATAGCGACTGCCTGCCCGCAAGCTGGGCTTGGCATGGTGCTCGCCCAAGGAGCGGTGGCCAATGCCGCGGCTGGGCTGGCAGAGCGCGGCGTTTCGAGCGGCGGTAAGGATTTCGGAACGCTTAAGGATGTAGCGATCGACGGCGCCATCGGTATGGCCAGCGCTGGAGCTGCCCGAGGCCTGGGCAAGGCCATGCAGGCGGCGGCTGCTCGGAGTTTGAAACCTGCGACGGTTGTGAGCGCGCAAGCGGCAGAGGAGACAGTCTCGGTCTTTCACGGGAGTATCAAGAATGGGCCCGCCATCCTTGAGAATGGACTCGACGCGGCACGGGCTCCGACGTTTGTGTCGAGGGACCTAGCCGCCGCTCAAAATGCCATAACGAACCATCCTGACGCTGTTCCTGGACTCGGCACAATCATCGAGTCACTGAGCTTCCCCGGATTTCCAGGACACCCAGCAAAGAGGGTATCCTCGGAGTTAGATCATGGAAAGCAAGACTCGTCGAAAGCGAAAGAAACACACTGGAGTTGATCCGCTTTCCCGGACAGGTTGTTAGGTTATGCCGCTAGGCGGCCTGCATTGCAAGATTCAAACTGTTCAGGGCTGAGCCCATTCCGTGCCGAGTGCTTTCGCTGGCGGTTGTAGAAAACCGTGAGGTACTCG
>JANRKO010000037.1:0-27830 GCA_033763455.1 Polyangiaceae bacterium | reverse complement strand
TTCTCGCATCGGAGTGCCGTTTCTTTCGAGCGTTCTTGGAGGAACCCCGAGAAAACACGCACTCCGATGCTTTTATTTCCATCATTAACCATCAAGAACAGCTTTATTTTCGAGCTCTTGCCGTTTCTGGATGAGAACTAGATTAGACGCAATGACCGCCACCTCATCAAAACGAGCCCAAGACCAGAGCGGCGGGAGCGGTCGATCGAGCCCAGCTATCGCCTCAGCCGAACTCGCGGGTGTCTTTTTGGATGTGGCCAAACGCTGAAGGAGCTCTTTGGCCGGTTCGTCGTGAGCACTCTGCGTCTTCAGCAAACCCTGGACCGCTAGTGTCCGAACGCATCGCCGCAACGCGCTCACCTTGTCGCTGCTGTCCGCCACGGTTGGGAAGTTCTCGACCACGCGCTGCCATGCGGTGTCGAACTCTTCGGGGGACTCGGCGGTGGTTAGGGCTTCCAGGGAGGCCTTGGTGAAGCGGGTGCTGAGCTTGCGCTTCTTGGTCTGCTTGGCTTCGAGGTCGTCGATGAGCGCCATGAGCTGGTCGACTCGGGCGACGATGCGCTTCTGCTCGGCGAGGGGGGGAAGGGGAAACTTCACGACGCGAAACCTCTTCAGGCTCACCTTCTGATGGGCGACTCCCATTGTGATCTCAAGAAGCTTCTCCCGAACGGATCCGGCCCGAACAACAATCTCAAGGAATTCCGAACACGTGATGGTCGTATTTGGCGTGAGCTTGATGCAGTCGGCCGTGATGATCGCCGGTGGTCGCGTCGCAGGATAGATGGCGGTGTCTCCTGGTGGACTCCCCATCTTGGTGATCAGAAGATCTCCCGGCTCCACGCGATGCGCGCCGAGGTCCGCCGCCTTCTTCGGAGTCACATACCGCGTTCTCTCGCCGCCGAAACTCCGGGACGTAATGTCTCGGACGAAGACGAGCGGCACTCCCGAATCCGTATAGTCCTCTTTGAGGAGGTTGCTCCCGAAAGGGCCGATTGCGAGCGCGTGGCGGTGCGGCGCGCAGAGTTCGTCCGGCGTCGCCCACATCCATCCGCGAGGCAAACAATCTTCACGTTCCGCAAAGGTCCCCGTCAGTTTTCCAACGATAGCGAGATCGCGAATCGCATCACGGATTCGTTCGACGCCACCGACCGCCTCCACAATGACCCCGAAGTTCTCAACAAATTTCTTCACGCCAAAGCTCCCGTCGATGCTCTCCTCGACCCTTGGCGGCACCTTCGAGTTCCTCCGCTTAGGTTCGGTCTCCCCGAAAAGCGAGGTCTGTGCGCTCAAGCCCGCCCCCCCTCTAGCGCCGCCCTCAACTCATCCCGCAACTGATCCCGAATCCGCGCCGCCTCCGCCGCAGCCTCCTGATACTGCCGCAACAACTCATCCGCATCCCCTGGCCCATCATCAATTGCCCGCGGATTCTTAATATCCAGGTTATACCCACGCGCCTTAATGTCATCGAGCGACACCTTCCAAGCCTGGTCGTTCTCCTTGCGCTTGCTCCACCACTTCTTTTCGGGCGCGAATTCCTCGATGCGCATCGGCTTCGTTTTCGAATAGCTCTTGGCACCTTCAGGATAAGGGTGCTCGTAAAACCAAACGTGCTTCGTCGGCTCACCCTTGGTGAAGAACAGTAAATTCGTCTTAATGCTCGTGTACGGCGCGAACACCCCCTTGGGCAGGCGCACAATCGTGTGCAAATTGCACTCTTCGAGCAGCTTTTCCTTGATGCGGGTCTTGATCCCCTCGCCGAACAGCGTGCCATCCGGCAGAACAAGCGCAGCGCGGCCATCGGGCTTGAGCAAGCTCATCAGCAACACCAAGAACAAATCTGCCGTTTCCCGAGTCCGGAAGGTGGCCGGGAAGTTGTTCTCAATGCCGTCCTCTTCCATCCCACCGAAGGGCGGATTCGTGACGATCACGTCGACGCGATCCTTCGGGCCGTAGTCGCGCAAGGGGCGGGCCAGCGTGTTGTCGTGGCGAATATTCGACGGCACCTCAATGCCGTGAAACATCATGTTCGTAACACAGAGCAAGTGAGGTAGCGGCTTCTTCTCGACGCCGCGGATGCTGGCTTGCAGCTTCTCTTCGTCGTCCGCATCTTTCACGTACTTTTTGCGCACGTGTTCGATGGCGCAGGTAAGGAACCCGCCGGTGCCGCAGGCGGGGTCGAGAATCGTTTCGCCGAGCTTGGGGTCGACCTGATCGACGATGAACTGGGTTACGGCGCGGGGCGTGTAGAATTCGCCTGCATTGCCGGCACTTTGCAGGTCGGAAAGCAGCTTTTCGTAGATGTCGCCAAACTCGTGGCGATCGGCCTTCTTGTTGAAATCTACTTCGTTCAGCTTGTTGATGACTTGGCGCACCAACGTGCCGGACTTCATGTAGTTGAAGGCATCTTCGAACACGCCGCGCACCACGCCCGAGATCGCGGCGTTCTTGCCGGTGATGGGCAGCTCTTTCAGCGTCTTGAACAGATCGTTGTTGACGAAATCAAGCAGCTCATCTCCCGTGATGCCCTCTGAGTTCTTGGCCCAGTTGCGCCAACGCAGCCGCGCGGGGATCGGCGAGCGATAGTTGTCTTCTAGCAGCTCCTTCTGGGTCTCGTGGTCGTCGAAGACTTTCAGGAAAATCATCCAAACGAGCTGGCTGATGCGCTGGGCGTCGCCATCCACGCCTGCGTCTTTGCGCATGATGTCTTGGATGGTCTTGATGGTCGTGCCGATGGCCATAGATGCTGATGCTCGAACTCAGGAAACGTTGAACAGCTCGTCCTCAAGGTCGAGGACGGCTTTGAGGTAGTCGTCTTTGCTGCCGAACCTTTGGATGATTTCGGTCGGCGTGCCAAGGGTTGTGAGCGGCTGGACCTTGAGGACGCCGATATTTTCGATGTCATCGACGTCTTCGTTCGCGAATTTGTCGAGCAGAGCCTCCAGCACGGCCCGGGCCGCGTCTCCGTATTTGGCGAAATAGTCGCGCTTGCGCACGTTATTGGCGCGCTCTTTCCGCGTGAGTGCCGGCTGGTCGAACGCCACGTGGCAGACGAGATCGAATGCTGAGAGATCTTTCCCGACGTCTTTGGCCAATTCCTCGAAAAACACACCGTGCTCTTCCAGCTCTTTCAGGATGGCCTGCTTCCGGTCGCTGGCTTTCCAGGTTTTCAAGAAGGCGTCCAGGTTGGCGTACTTTTCACGAATGGCGTTCTTGGAGTAGGCGCGGAGCGATTCAGTGATGAGCTTGCCGTCCTTGCCGTAATACTGGACGCGCTCGGCCACGATGTACACGGGCACGTCTGCGACGACATATTTAACGCGCTTGCCACCCGGGGTCGAGGCGTCGTCTGCGCTTCCGAAACCTGTAGGTGCGAAATTACCTCCGGGCGCACCTTCAATGCCAGGAGCGAGCAAGCCATCGGGGCCGGCTGCCGACGGATCTTGACCGTCAATCCCATCGCCGCCGTCAACCGCTGAGTCGACATCGGGAGGCGCGATCGGGCCGTCATCCTTTGGGTTATAGATTTGCACGGGATCGCCGTCGAAGTCTGGATCGGCAAAAAGCTCGGTAGCCTTTCGGAAATCGAGGATGGTGAAGTAGAGCTTGCCGAAATCTTCCTCGATGCGCGTGCCGCGACCGATGATCTGCTTAAACTCCGTCATTGAGCGGATCGTTTGATCGAGCACAATAACTTTGCAGGTCTTGCAGTCGACGCCCGTGGTCATCAACTTCGACGTCGTAACGATGACGGGGTAGCGTTCCTCGGGGTGGATGAAGTTGTCGAGCTCGGCCTTGCCCTCGGGGTTGTCGCCTGTGATCCGCATCACATACTTGCGGTTGTTGGCGGCAAGTTCCGGGTTGGCGTTAACGAGCGCCACGCGCATGCGTTCGGCGTGGTCAATGTCTTCGCAGAAGACGATCGTTTTATCGTAGCGGTTCGTTTCCGCGAGAAATTGCGTCACTTTCTTGGCAACAACCTCCGTGCGCTTCTCGAGCACCATCGTGCGGTCGAAGTCGCGCTGGTTGTAGATGCGGTCTTCGATTTCTTCGCCGTGCTTGTCGAGCTTGCCCTTCTCGGGGCGCCACCCGGCCAAGTCCTTGTCCAGATCGATGCGCACGACCTTGTAGGGAGCGAGGAAGCCGTCCTCGATACCCTGCTTCAAAGAGTACGTGTAAACAGGCTCGCCGAAGTAGTGCGTGGTCGAAACGTCGGCCGTTTCCTTCGGGGTTGCTGTGAGCCCAACTTGGGTGGCCGCCGAGAAATAATCCAGCACGGAGCGCCAGGCGGAGTTTTCGCTGGCACTGCCGCGGTGGCACTCATCCACGATGATGAGATCGAAGAAATCCGGCGAAAACTGCCGGAAAAGGTCACTCTCTTCGTCGGTGCCTGAAATAGCCTGATACAGAGCTAGATAGATCTCAAATGATTTGTCGACCTTGCGATGGGTGATCTTGGTCATCGCCCCGGCGAAGGGCTTGAAATCGTTCGTCTTGGTCTGGTCGACCAGGATGTTGCGGTCGGCCAGAAACAAGATCCGTTTTTTTACCCCTGCCTTCCACAGGCGCCAGATGATCTGAAACGCTGTGTAAGTCTTGCCCGTGCCGGTTGCCATCACGAGCAAGATGCGATTCTGCCCCTTGGCCGCGGCTTCAATCACGCGGTTAATAGCGTTCACCTGATAATACCGGGGCGCTTTGCCACCGCCGTCGGAGTAATAATCCTGGGTGACAATCGACTCGGACTCGGGCGTTAGCGTCTTCCACGTGCAGTAGCGCCGCCACAGCTCATCGGGTGATGGAAACTGATCGAGCGATAGCTGCTGTTCAACTTCAGGCCCTTGGCCCGTGCGGTCGTGGAACAAGAATCCATCGCCATTCGAGGAGAACACGAACGGAACATCGAGCATGTCGGCATATGCGAGGCCCTGCTGCATGCCATCACCGATGGCGTGGTTGTTGTCCTTAGCCTCAAGGATGGCCAGCGGAATGTTGGCGTTCGGTTTGGCGTACAGCACGTAGTCGGCAAACTTCGCCGTGCCGCGCGAAACCAGCTTGCCGCGCACGATCACCCGCCCTTTCGTCAGGTAAACGTTCTCGCGGACCTGCGCCTGCACGTCCCACCCGCCCTTGGCAATTGCCGGAGTGATGAACTTGGTGCAAACGTCCCGCTCTGAAAGAGCCTTCTTATCCACCGGATCGCAGATGGTACGTGCCTCAGGCGCGGCGCGGCAACCCGGGGCCGCGTACCAGGGCGTAATCCAACCGTTGGGGCCATCTTGGCGAAGCCGCGAACCCCAGGCCCGGCCCACGGGGCCTCGCAGTCGCGATCAATCGCCGCCAGCCGGTAGCCTGAGCAAGGACGCACCGCCCGCAACGTTGTTCGGCGCCCTGTACGCGGGTATGAGCGGCGCATGTCGCTCGCCGATCTCGAACCGCTGGGACTTACTCCGAAGACGTACCAAGCCGGAACTCCGCCGCTCGCCTATTCTGAGGGTCCCGCGAACGGCCCCAAGCTGGTTCTCGTGCATGGGCTCAGCGGCCGCCGCGATTCGTTCATCAAGGTGCTGCCTGAACTCACGCAACACTTCCATGTGTTCGCGCTCGATCAGCGAGGGCATGGTCAATCAGGGCGCCAGACTCCCAACTACGCGTTGGCCGACTATGCAGGTGACTTGAGCGCGTTCTTGCGGAACGTGACGGGCCCGGGCGCGATCGTTTGGGGGCAATCTCTGGGAGCGGCGGTTACGCTCTACCTGCTGTCAGAACAGCCGGATTTAGCGGGCGGCGTGATCTTGGAAGATCCGCCTCTCACCAAGGCCCCGCCGAGCACGAAGCCATCGGTATTCGACTTCTGGCTTTCATTGGCAGAGTCCGACCTGAGTGAGGCTGAGATCAGCCACGCGTTGGCAGCCCGAGGGGATCTTTCGCCGTTTCAAGTTATCTACAAATCCGAAACACTTTTTCAGCTCGATCCCGCGGTGCTACGCTGCGCCCTGGCCGGCCAGGTCACCGCCATCGATCTCGGCCCGGCCCTCCTAAGCTTGCCCATGCCCACCCTCCTCATCCAGGGCGATCCTAAGGCGGGCGGGATCCTCCCGGATGCTGTGTTGGAGAGCCTACGGCCACTTCCCGCCAATATTCGGCACTACTCAATGCCCGGCATCGGGCACAAGCCGCATGATCAAGCCCCCGAACGAACGTGTGAGCTCGTGTTGGAGTGGTACCGCAGCGCTTTCTGACTCACGGCTCGCGCACGCAATCGCCCGAAAGCGGGAACGTGGGGCCCAGGGTCATCACCTCGAAATCGCCCGGTGTGATGGCGATCAGATCGCGCGAATCGAGCAACCCGTCCCACTTTGCCTGCGTATGAACGTCGCTCTGGGCCGTGAGTGCGATATTGCCCCCATCGGCTAACAGCATTCCGTACTTTTGAAGAGCCCTCGCGACCACGCGCGCTCCTTCGCTTGGCAAATTGGCCAGCGGGTAATCAGCCCGTAACCTGAGGCGCGCGCCGTACGGTGGGGCGGTGCTTGGGCCAGAAGCCGCCATCGTGGTGTGCGTTGCTGGGTGAACGTATTCGTTCGCTCGGATGCTGGAATTCGGCAAAATAAAGCGGATTGCGTGCTCAATCGCACCAGCCTTCACTTCATCTGCCGAAAACAAAAGTGGTGCAATCGGATAACCCGCCGCATCTGCGCTCGTACACCCCTCCCCTCTTCCTTTCGGGCCATAGACGCGGCTCAGGTCCCACACGGCCAAGCAACCACCCATGAAAGCTTGCCCGACAATATTGGCACGCCACATTTCATAAAGCTTCGAAGCTCCACGGTCGACGACAATCAGGTGGCAATCCCCGTCCGTTGTGCATTGGTAACCTGTTTCGCCCTCCAAATTCCCGCCCACGGGGATCGGAATGGCCGCTTGATCGCAATCTGGAGAGAAAAAATCCTTCGTAGGTTGGAAGGATTGTTGGGGGGTGGTGGCGTCCGCCATTAGCACCTCGATCGAAAAATCGATGCGCATCTGCCCGGTCCCAAAGCCCTGCTGATTGAGCCAACCGATAATCGCACCGCTCGTAGGATCGACGGGGGCCTGAGAAACATCGGTGGTCCAAGGCGTACCCGCCGGAAAGTAAGAACCTGAAGCGGCGCTCGCTGTTGAGCCGCCCGCCGCGCTTACTGAGCCCCCTGTGCCATTTCCAACCCCTCCCGAGGTATTCACCGCTCCTCCTGCGGCACTCACCGCTCCTCCGACTTGGCTTGCTTTGCCACCAGAAGCCGCTTGGGCCCCGCCCGCCGCCGCTTGGGCGCCACCGCTCCCCACGCTCGGATTGCCCCCTGAGCTGGAACTTGTGGAACACCCTCCGATCAAGATCAAACCAAACACCCCCGCAACTAAGCCCGCGCTCGTTTGTGCCATAGCCACGCAAGAGTACACGCTTTTATGGCGAACCGTGCTTCGAAGTTTTCTAGCTGTATTTAAGGCAACTTAGAACAGCCACGCCAGATCCGCGCTCGGGTAAAGGTCCGTCTGGCGGATGCGTTCTCGCTTAGCCACGCCATCATTCCCGATGCGAATACGCGTGGCCCCTTGGTCATAATTGTACACCGTGGCCCCAAACGTGAAAGCAAACGTGGCGCTCAGGTTCATCTGCAGCTCCACACGACCACCCAAGAACAAAGGTGAGAGCAAACCTTCACTCCTCTTGCCGGTGCGATCGGCGAGCAGGGCTATATCCAGGCGTGTGTTCTCGCTCATGGGCGATTTGTACGTCACGCTGGCGCTCGTTCGGTAACCGGTGGTGTACGGGGCGTACGCAAGCTCAATCGGGGCGTAAGTATCCAGCGAGGTAGGCATGCGGCCTCCGGCCGAGATTCTGCCGCGAATATCGAGAGCACTCGTCAACCAGGCTCTTCTACCCGGGCGCGAGGTGCCGAACTCAGAGCCCTGACGTGGCAAAAACACGATTGGCACGGTGAGCTTGATGCCAAGGTGCGGCACGATGGCAAAGCCCAGCGCTTCTCCGGTAACTTCATTGGTCGGGAAAAGGTAGCCCGAAAGCAGCCGCGTGCTGAAACTCGGAATCGAGAACCCGTAGTCCGTTGAAACCAACAAATCCTTTGAAACGTAGACCCGCTCGCGAAGATCGACATTCGGCACAAGCATGAGCCACGCGCCCAGCGTACTCCGGAGCTCGAAACGCGGCGTCAAACCGTAGCGGGACTCACCCGTAACGCGCAGCAAGGCTCGACCTTTGGGCAGTAGCGCTGCGGTGCCATCTTGCACCAATTCTTCCGCGGGAGCCGCACCGGGAGACGTTCGCTTAGGTGCTTTCACAGCGACAAAGGTGCCCCCAAACGCACTTCGGCTCAGTGCAAAAATTAGCAACAACGCCCCGCAGCTGACCGTTCGCACCTTCACGGAGTCCCCTCTGGGCTGGCATCCAACTGCAGTGTTCCCACGACCGGCGCGTGGTCACTCAGATACAATGGATCGGCGCTTATGCCCTGGCGCCCGCTCGTCTGCAGCACATCGCTTTTGCCCGTGGCCCAGGTTTGCCCCTTGGAAGCAAACAAATAGTCCAAGGTCCGATTCCAAAAGCCAGGCTTACCATCGGTGCCGTTCGTGGCCGGACCAATCACCGAATGGCTGAAATACTTGCGCTGAAGCTCTTCTGTGTCGCCGTACTCGGAGAGCGGAATGGCAGGCTCAAAGTTGTCGTAGAATTTCTGCATTTGGGCCGGAACGTATGGCGGCTGCTCGTAGTCCGTACCTTTCGCGCGCGGGTTCTCATCCGGAAAGTTGCTCAGCTTCACAGCCCGAGGGGGCAGCTCGTTGAAATCCCCTCCGATCACGAAGGGCAAGGTCTCCGCAGAGAGCAGATCGAAAATCTGCTGTATGTGCCGCCCTTTGGTGCCATCTTTGTCGTAAGCCTCCGTGTGAACCACGTAGGCTGCCAGCGGTTGGGCACGGCCCACATCGATCACGGCGCGGCCCACCATGCGATGCAGGTAGAACATACGGGTGAGCGCATCGATATCCGTGCGGTCGACTTGGCGAATGCGCTCCGCGGATAAAATGGGGTACTTAGAAAAAATCGCATTACCCATGTCCATGCGGCCGAGCCCCTCGGAAGGCACGTAGCGACTATTCCATGTCTGGATGTATGCGGCATACCCAAGGGAAGTGTGGTTCAGGATCCCCTGCACCATGTCCACATAGGCCGAGCGCTGGGAATTCACCTCGATCTCTTCGGTCACCAGCACATCAGGATCTACCTCGCGGATTAGTGCGTAGATCCGCGACAAATTCCCCTCAACCTCGGCACGCTGCATGTGCACCCGGTCCCCCCAAAGGTCAAACCAGAAATCTATACGAGCCGCGCCATATTTGATGTTCCAGGCCATGACGCGCAGTTCCTTGGGCGGTGGCGGGGCCTCTGGCCGGGCCGTGCTTCGGAAGATCGGCACGGCTTGGCGGTCGAAGTCGAGATCGTCCGCGATGGGCTCGCCGCAACCTAGGCTCGAAAGCCCCAGGGCCAGAGCCAACGAGAAGCGGCAAGCGAAAAAAAGGCGCACGGCTTCGCACCTAGGGCCAGTCAACACGTTCAGCATGCGGTGAGCCGGAGAATGCTCGGAATATTCCCCACCCGCAACCCGGTGAGCTACGCTTAGCCACGTGTCCCCCGCAAATCTCGGCACCAGCTCAGCGCCGTACGACTTCCTGATCATCGGCAGTGGGTTCGGCGGCAGCGTGGCCGCGATGCGCTTGGTCCAGAAGGGTTATAGCGTAGCCGTTTTGGAGGCTGGCAAGCGCTGGACCGCCCAAGATTTCCCCAAAACCAACTGGAAAGTGGCGCGCTATTTGTGGGCCCCCGCGCTCCGATGTTTTGGCATCCAGCGCATCACGTTGCTCAATGGTGTGATGGTGTTGCACGGAGCCGGAGTGGGCGGAGGCAGCCTCGTCTATGCCAACACCTTGATGCAGCCGCTCGACGACGTCTTTGACGATCCTTCGTGGGCAGGCGCCGTAAACTGGAAAGCTGAGCTCGCCCCCCACTACCAAACGGCTCGCTCAATGTTGGGCGTCGCGGTAAACCCCGGAATGTTTGAAGGCGAAGCGGCCTTGCGGCGTGTAAGTGAACGCATGGGGGCCGAGGCGTCGTTTCATTCAACGGAGGTAGGCGTCTATTTTGGTCAGCCGAATGTTACGGTTTCAGATCCGTATTTTTCCGGCAAAGGCCCGAGCCGAACGGGTTGCAACTTTTGTGGAGGTTGCATGGTGGGCTGCCGCTTTGGTGCCAAAAATACGCTCGACAAGAACTATCTCTACTTCGCTGAAAAATGGGGAGCCGAGGTGCTACCCGAAACAACAGCCACAAGAATTACGCCCTCAGGTGCTGGCTACGAAGTGGAGACGAAAAGCTCGACGGCTTTCTTTGGTGGCACCCGCACGCTTGCCGCAAAACGCGTGATCTTGGCGGCAGGCGTCTTGGGCACCGTTCAGCTCCTCCTCCGCAATCGCGACCAATACCGCACGCTGCCCCGCATTTCTCCGCGGCTTGGCGAACGAGTGCGCACCAATGGAGAAAGCCTGCTCGGGGCTACCAGCTTCGAGGCCCACCGTGAGCTATCGCGTGGCATCGCGATTGGAGCCGCGTTTCATCCCAATTCACTCACCAAGATCGAAAGCGTCCGCTACCCGAGTGGCTCAGGTGCGATGCGGCTGCTCGGAGTGCCGCTCACTCCAGACGGCACTCAACTCACCCGGCCGCTAAAATTGCTCGGGCGGATTTTTTCTCGTTTCTTGCAGACGTGGAAGCTGTGGCGCGTTTCCGATTGGGCCAAAAGCACCGTGATACTGTTGGTGATGCAATCGGTCGATCAGCACCTACGCCTGCGCCTCAAACGCTCACTGTTTGGGCTCAAATTCACGGGTGCGGCCACGGACAAGCCCGTCCCCAGCTACCTGCCGGTAGCTCAAGAGGCGGCCCAGATTTTGGCTGAAGAAATCAACGGTGAAGCCCAGAACATCGCCTCCGAAGTGTTGCTGCGAACGCCGGCAACCGCTCACATCTTGGGCGGTTGCGGAATCGGAGCTACTCCTGAAGAGGGCGTCATCGACACCCATCATGAAGTGTTCGGATACCCCGGCCTTTACGTTTGTGATGGGAGCGTCATCCCTGGCAACCTGGCCGTGAACCCGAGCCTCACCATCACCGCATTAGCCGAACGCTTCGCCGCAGGGTTCGAGCCAGCTCCGGGGCTAACGGCCGAGCTCGCGGAGGAGCGAGGCCTGAGCTTTGGGCCAAGCGTTAAGGCTTAGCGACGGACTCTGTACGGCTTGTTAGTCCGCCTCGCAGATCAAGCCGGCCGAGGTGACGCCGCAATCGCCGTCGGTCCAGTTGGCAGTGTCCGGAAAGGCACGCGCACAGTTGTCCCCACCATTGCTGTTGTTGGGCTGCGACTCCATCCAGGCGGAGAACCGGCCATTTACGGGCGTACCGTTCGCTTCCCCTTGCCAAAAGTGCACACCGCCCTCCCAGACCCACGAGCCTTCGTTGGCAATATCGGTGGCGCCAAGCCAAGCCCACTCGATTCCACCGTTAGGTAACCCGGCCGCCACGGCCAGCACCTGAGTGTTTTCATCGGCCGTTTCAAGTTTCAGGAGGGACATTCCGTGGTCGACGCAGAATTTCTGCGATTCAAGCCAAGTGAGCTCACGCGCACCGCAGAACATGTACCCGCGCCCAGCGATCGCCAAGCCTTTGCACTCCGAAGGGCACATTTCGTCAGCCGTTCCGTTCTCGCAGTTGTTGTCGAGCCCGTCGCACACTTCAGCCGTTGGCACGCACGTTCCGCCTTGCTGACCACCAGTGCCGTTCGAAGCACCACCCGTCGCATCGATCACGCCGCCATCGGTACCCCCCGTATCGCCAGGGATCGGATCCACTATCGGCGCGGCGCCTCCAGAACCCATTGCGGGCGCGCCACCCATTTTTCCCATCCCACCGTTCCGCCCACCGGTGGGCACTTTTCCACCGGGATTAGCGGCCCCACCGCTACCCGTAATCGAGGTGCCGCCCCCGCTCGCGCTCGTTGCACCACCCGTTCCCAAGTTCTCACCAGCGGCACGCTGCGCGCCGAAGATCTCGGAGTGTTCAGGTGCCGAACAGCCGGCGAAAGCCCACGCGCAGGCCGGCACGGTTAAAAGCAATCGCAGAGTTTTCGTGAAAGGTCGTATCATTTGAAGCCTCGCATGTACCCCTCTGCCAAAGAGCTCGTCAGCTAGGCCCAGTGTACCCGCCTCTCGCATAGTCGTCGCGTTTTCCGCAACACAAACCGATCACTTCTATCGCACTTGCGACGCTCCTTGTTTACAGCTGCTGCAAGTGTGGGGGAACATAGACGTACCAGTGATGCCCGCAATCTCAGCTAGAAGCCAAACAACCCCCGAGCCACACCTGGCACTTCTCCGTGGGATCAACGTGGGTGGGAAGAATACTTTGCCGATGGAAGCCCTTCGGGAAGTGTTCGCTCAAACGGGCTGCACCAAAGTGAGCACCTACATCCAAAGCGGCAACGTGGTGTTCATGGCGCCTACTGCACGGCTGAAGAACCTATCCGCTGAACTCAGCAGCAAGATCAGATCGAAGTTCGGCTTCGAAGTTCCGATCATCCTGCGCTCCGCCTCAGAGCTCCACGCTGCCTGTCGCCAAAACCCCTTCCTGAAGGCCGGAATGCCCGAAGCGGCGCTTCACCTGATGTGCCTCAAGGACGCGCCCACATCGACCGCCGTCGCCCAACTCGACGTGAACCGCTCGCCTGGCGACGCTTTCGTGGTCAAAGGCCGAGACATCTACCTTCATTGCCCCAGCGGCCTGGCACGCACCAAGCTCACGAATGCGTACTTCGACAAAGCCCTCAAGACCACGAGCACGGTTCGAAACTGGCGTACGGTGTTGAAGCTAGGCGAGCTACTTTTGGCCTTGTAGCTGAACGGTTTCGCTCCCATTCGGCGCAGTGCTAGCGTCCAGAGCCAACCAGAAGACCTCCGTTATGCAAGAGTTTCCTCACCACTACAAAGTGTCCGCACAGGCTGACGCCCAAGGCGGAGTAACGCTGAGTACACCAGGTGTACCCTCCCTGGTATCCTTCGGACCGATCGAGTTCGACGGACCTGGCGATCACTGGGCTCCAGAAACACTGCTCACAGGGGCCATCGCGGACTGCTTCGTGCTCTCGTTCCGCGCCATCGCCAAGGCGTCAGCGTTCTCGTGGGAACGCCTAGAGTGCCAGGTGGAAGGGATCTTGGAGCGCGTGGAACGCGTGACTCGCTTCACGGAGTTTCACACACGCGCCACGCTGTACGTGTTGCCCGGAGCCAGTGTTGAGCGAGCCCAGCGGCTCCTCGAAAAAGCTAAACACGCTTGTTTGGTTTCAAACTCACTCTCAGCACAAAATCACCTAGAAACCCAGGTGAAGGTGCTGCTCACACAGCCTCAAGAGCCATGAGGCGTAGCGTCGCGAGCATCATGCTCGCGCTTAGCGTGCTCCGCGTCACCTCGCTGCACGCGGCAACGAGCTCATCGAGCAAGCCATTTATTCCGAGGCAACCGAACGCCTCGACACAAGTCCAGAAGAGCTCCGAAGAGCGCGGCATCAACCCTTGTATGACGCCCGATCCTGGCTATGGCGTGTACGAGCCCTGGAGCCGCGCGCCCAGCATGGGGCAAATGATCTTGCCAGGGCGCGGAGGCGTAGCCAAAAATGGTGACTTCGACGTCATGCTCCACTTCCACGGGCATGAAGCAGTTCGCAAGGAGTGGGTTCGGGTCATGGATGGGCCCGTTCTGGTTGGTATTGATCTCGGCCTAGGCTCTGGTGTCTACGAACAAGCCTTTGCGTCTCCAGAAGCTTGGAAAACGCTGATCGAAAGCGTGGAGGCAGGCGTGGCCAAGGCGCGCAAACTCAAACGCGCGCACGCTCGACGTATTGGGCTTTCGGCCTGGAGCGCCGGCTATGGCGCGATCCAAAGCTTGCTCGGTCAGCCCGCAGTGGTGAGCCGCATCGATAGCGTGGTCTTGCTCGACGGATTGCACGGAAGCTACGTGCAAAAAGGAGCCATAAAGACTCTCGATACCGTGCAGCTCGGGGCCTTTATTCGCTTCGCTCAACTCGCCGCGAGGGGCCGAAAATTCATGTTTGTTAGCCACTCCTCGATCATTCCCCCTGGCTACGCGTCCACGACTGAAACCGCGGAGCTTTTGGTCGACACCGTCGGCGGCAAAGCATCAAGCACCAAGGGAAAGGGCCCCATGGGCCTCGACCTGATTCGGCGCTTCAACCGCGGCAACTTCATCGTGCGCGGTTACTCCGGCAACGACACCATGGACCACTGCGCGCACATTGGCCTGTTTCGAGATGTACTGAAGCGCTACGTTCGTGCCCGCTGGAAAACCCCGCGCGGCTTCAAAAAGTAGGCAACCCTCAGGCCTTTTGCGCGGTCGCCGAGAGAACCCATCCGAGAGCGATCGGACGCGTCTCAATACGCGTCGCGCCAACTTGGCGCAGCAGATCCTTCAGCTTCTGAGAGTTCAACTTGGTGGGGTGCAACTCCTTACGGCTGAACCCCTGCACCCGTGCAATCGCTTCGAGCGCCGTATTTTCGATGATGCGCAAAGAGGCGGAAGCATAATTCGGTGTCGTGAGAAAGAGCACGCCGCCAGGCTTCAATACGCGCAAGGTTTCGGCCAACCAAGGAAGTGGCTCGGGCACATGCTCGACCACGTCCATGGATACAACCACGTCGAAGGAGTCATCTTGGTACGGAAGGCGCCCATCCATACCAACGACATCCGCTCGCTTGATGCGGCCGCCGTGAATCTCCTTCGCGAGTTCAATCGCGCGCGCATCGATATCGCAGATAGTGAAGTTGAGCCCGTTGCCGGACACCTGCTCCAACTCGAAAAACGGCCCCGACCCTACATTAAGCGCCTCAGGCCCGTGCGCTCGCAGCACGCGCCCAAGCTCACGCACGATGGGCCCGTGATACAGGCTCCACGGGAACCTCAGCTTCAAGCGGTGATTCGAGAAATAATCAACGGCTTCAGCGCTCATGCTGGACGCCTGGCAATCACAAGGTATTCAGCCGTAAGGCTCGGGTCGGCCCGCTTCATCACCTGCTGAACGAGTTCATACACGGGCCGGGCAAACAAGCGTCGAAAACGCGGGAAATTGGTCCAACGCGTCGTAAGATTCTTGTTTAAAAGACCAAGCAAAGACGGCAACAGAAATGCTTCAAATGCCACCGTTGTGGCAGAGGAAAGCACCGGCTCAACCGCCACCACTTCGAGCCCAGCCTCCACGCAGAGCTCACTCCATCGGGCTTCGTCGTAGAGGTGGTGGTGCACAAAAAATCGATCGATCGCGCCCTGCAACTCTGAAGCGAGCCCCGGGGCACCCAGCTCCTGGAGCACGCGCACCGAAAGCAGATGCCGAGCCCACTCGGGATTCGGAACGAACATATACGCTACCCCACCGGGCCTGAGCGAGCGCTGGATTGAGCGGAGCGCGAGGTCGATGCGAGGCACATGCTCTAGCGAGCAGTTGGCGACGCAACTCGCAAAGAATGCCTCGGGAAGCTTGGCTTGGGTTACGTCCCCCAAAATGACCTGGGCGTACGCACGGCTCGCTGCGGCCCAGCGCCCTTCTTTGGCATCAATGTCGATCCCCCAAACTTCCACGTTGTCAAAAGCAAGACGCGCGAACAAGCCATCGCCGCAGCCGACATCCAACACAGGCCCAGGACACGGATAGCGCCTGACGGCCGCCAACCGAGCACATTCTTTGATGGCCAAAGCCGTGGGCGTGTGCGGGAAATAGCGTTTAAAATCCGCAAGCTGGAGTTCTTCTTCGGCGCCCGCACGCGGTACCGCTCCGCTCTCAAATCGATAACCCGAAGTTGCCGGAACATGCTCCAGCGGCTCAACCGCAGACACCCATCGTTCGCTCATAATACCCAGCTTCTTTTTTGACGCCGCACGCTCACCTGAGGCCGCACGCGATACGCCCACCAGTTTCCTTCGTGAAAAACCAACTCAACCTGACTCAAAAGATCCCCAAATAACGACACCGAGCGATCCATTTCGCTGTGCACCAAGAAGCAATCAAACCGCGGCACGTCTTTCAGTGCGCTAAAGCGCTCCGGGTGCCATTCCGCGCCCCCACCCATGCCTGGCACGAAGCCGGGCACATAGCGGATGACGCTGGTTGGATACATGGCAAAGGAGTAGCCCTGGATCCCGCCTTTCTCGGCGAGATAATAAGCCGACATATGCAGATGCATGGGGGCCCCGGGGAAGGCTTCGCTCTCGCGCTCAAAAACAATAGGGCGAACGCGAAGACCGGCTGGCATCTGCTTTACCCAATTGCGGACAGGTGCTGCCTCCTGACTGAACGCGTAGGTGCGCACGCCAAACACCGCACACCATGCACCGCAAAGTGCTGCGGCCACCCCCGGCAACAGCTTAAAGCCGGGTGCATTTTTGGGTTCAAACCCCAGCAAAAGCGCGGCTGGAAAAAATGAGGCAAAACGGGGATGCAGCGGCCCAAACCCACCCATCACAGCCGGAAACAAGCAAAAGCCCGCCACCACAAGAAGCAACGGAAGCCAACGTTCGGGCTCCCGCGAAGGCCTCCCAACGCCGAGCGACATGGCCGCCAGCATGAACACTCCGAAGGCGGTTGCAGCGGCGTCTCCGCCTGAGGCCGACAACATCAAGCTCGGGACCTGCGCGAGCTCGAAGAAGCGAGGGTCCCAAATAGTGGCGCCGATCTTCCTCGCGGAATCCCCATCGGACAGCAGCAGCCACGAGACCAATAGCGGCGCGCCGAGCGGTGCCACACGCACAAAGAAGTGCCCAGCCCCACGCAACAACAGCGGCCCCACCATGGCTAACGCCACGCCGCAGGCGAAGCCATGCGAAACCACGGCCCCCGCAAGCGCAAGCGCAAGCGCGCTTCCAGTGAGCACCGAAGCACGCTCGCGATGCCAGAGCGCTAGAGTGAGTGCCAAAAGAACGAAGGGCACAGCAGCCAGAAAGCTCACGAATCCAAAGTAAAAACTGTAGCCAAAGGCAAAAGGGAGCCCGAAAAGGCTCACCCAAAAGGGATGCCCAAGCTTTCGAACCAGAAGAGCGAAGGCTCCAAACTGCGCCACCACACTGAGCCAGATCGCCAACTTCAGGCCCGGCACGACGCCCAACCACGCGCCAAGCCAACGGGCTAGAGCGTAACCGGTAAGGTAAGGCGTTCGCAGATTAACTCTAAAATTCTCCACCCCAGCAAAGCTTTTATCCCCGAGGTGCAGCCACACGCTGATCTGTGCCGCATGCTGTGGTAAATCCACCATGGGGAGGTAGGGCACGCCAAAGAAGATGCCCAGAAGCAGAAGCCCCAGAAAGACCGCAACACCAGCGAGCAGCCGCTCGACGCGGCGAGCAGAAGAAGACGTGCTCCCAGCCCCAGGCTCGGAAGCCCGCACAGCTTCGGTGACTTGCGCTATGTGACTCATGTTACCGCTTACCTGGCGCGAGAGGCGGCGGACTCTTACACAAGCGGAGAACGCGATGCCAGCCGTTTTTCGGACGTTTTAACTGTGGTTGCCGTTCGGCTTGCACCCACGCTGGCATTCCCAGTAGGGGAGGCATAAATTGCTAACGTGATTTCGAGCTTAAACACTTCCGGACGCTGGGAGAGTCGGTGAAAGGCGGTTGGATTGGCGGGAGCCCCAGCACTGGCGGCGTGGCCCGCACGTACGGCCTGGGTGATTCTCTCACCAAACGCTTTGAAGGCCCTCGCCCCGAGTTCAGCCGTGAGCGCCTCCGACGTGTGTTCAGCTACTTTCGCCCGTACAAAAAAGAGTGGCTGGTTATCTTCCTGTGCATCGTTTTAACTGCGGGCCTTTCGGTGCTACCGCCGATTTGCGTGAAGGCGATTTTAGACCGCGGCATCGCCGAGAAGAATCATCAACTGCTGGGCCTGCTTGCGCTCGCAATGGTCGCCATCGCGGTGCTGATGGGCCTCATCAGCGTGCTTCAACAAACGTATTCAGCACGCGCGGGCCAAAGCATCCTGTTTGATTTCAGGCGG
Source organism: Polyangiaceae bacterium (assembly GCA_033763455.1). Taxonomy (GTDB): domain Bacteria; phylum Myxococcota_A; class Polyangia; order Polyangiales; family Polyangiaceae; genus JBBRRP01. The sequence goes on along the minus strand of JANRKO010000037.1, from coordinate 9,678 downwards.
GAGCTTTACCGGCACTTGCAAAAAATGTCGCTGCACTTCTACACCACCACCCGCGGCGGTGAGATCGTTTCTCGCATCAACAATGACGTCTACGCAGTAGAACATGTTGCCACAAGCACGCTTACCTCCATCGTGAGCAACGTATTGTCTCTCGTTGTGACCTCGATCGTGGTCTTCTCCATGAGCTGGCGTTTAGCGGTGTTGGCACTCCTCATTATGCCGGCCTTCTACTTCCCCTCCCGCATCGTAGGCGGAATGCGTCGCGGGCTCTCCAAGCAGCTGCAAGAGGCACAAGCCGATCTGTTGGCGTTCTTGCACGAACGGCTCCACCTGAGCGGCTCGGTGCTTACTAAGGTGTTCAACCAAGCAGAGGCCGATCAGAATGTGTTTTTGGGGCGCAGTGCGCGCGTAAAACAACTCAATATTAAGAACGCCATTGTGGGCCGCTGGCTCTTTATGGTGCTGAGCGTGTTCGCTGTAACGGGCCCCGCCCTCATTTATTGGTATGGCGGCCTCGAGGTCCTGAAGAACGAGCTCAGCGTGGGAACGGTGGTGGCTTTTGCGGCACTGCTCGGCAACCTCTATCGGCCCATGCACTCCCTAGCGAGCGTGTATGTGGATATCCAGGCGTCGCTCGCTGTCTTCGATAGAATTTTCGATTACCTCGACCGCGTGCCGGAAGTTTCTGATCGTCCGAATGCCACAGGCCTTCCGAGCACCGAAGGGCACATTCGCTTCGAGCATGTGTCGTTTCAGTACCCCACGCCTCCGGCGGCGCTCAAAGAGCAAAGCTCAGCTACCGAAAAGAAGCAGTCTTTTTTGCTTAATGCCGTAAGCTTTGAAATCAAGCCTGGCGAAAAAGTAGCGCTCGTTGGCCCAAGCGGCGCCGGCAAGACCACCATCACCTATTTGTTGCCCCGCTTTTACGACGTGAGCGATGGCAAGATCACCGTTGACGGCCACGACGTGCGTGAGCTCACCCAAGAAGGCTTGCGCACACACATCGGCATGGTCACCCAAGATACCTTCCTGTTCAACGCCAGCATCCGCGACAATCTCATCTACGCCAAACCGACCGCTACGCAGCAAGAGATCGAGTCGGCAGCCGAGGCGGCCCAGATCCACGACTTCATTCAGAACCTGCCCCAGGGCTACGACACCCTCGTGGGTGAACGCGGCTTTAGACTTTCTGGAGGCGAAAAACAGCGTATCGCCATCGCACGCGCACTGCTCAAAGACGCGAAGATTTTGATCCTCGATGAGGCCACCAGCAATCTGGACGCCACCAGTGAGTTCCTGATCCAGCGCGCCCTGGAACACCTTCTCCGAGGGAGAAGCTCACTCATTATCGCCCACCGGCTCTCCACCATCCTGAATGCTGACAAGATCTTGGTAATGGATGGCGGCCGCGTCGTCGCATCTGGCACGCACACAGAACTCCTCGCAAGAGGCGGGCTTTACGCTGAACTCTTTCAGCAACAGTTCGGTCGAGTGCTCGCGGATGATCGACGGGAACTTGAGGCTCGATAGCAGTGAAGGCGCTTTCCCCCCATTTGCATAGCTTTACTTCAAATACGAACCGCACCGAGCATCGCCGTCCGGGACTTCGGCGGTGCCGTTGAGCGCTGGAAAGGCTGTTCGATCGCAGAGGGCTGCCAATACGTCGAGCACAGCCTGGGCCTCCAGCTTGCCGTGAGCTTCGGGTAGCATGCGGCCCATACGCGAGCCCGGTTGACCGTTGACGACCTTGAACCACACCTCATAGCCGCTCAAGCGCGAAAGGCTCCCCACGCTTTCGGTCTCGTCGAGGGGGAAGTTGCGGCCGTCAGCCCCGTGGCATCCGGAGCAGGCCTCCTGATAGCTGGCTTTGCCCCTGACGGCATTCCCACCGTCTAAAAGGGCGTAGTTCTTGGGGGCTTCCGCATCTAGTCGAAAGATCTGTTCAGGGCGTGGCAAAGCATTAGCGCGGGTCTTTATTACGAAAGCCACGAGGTCTTTCAAGTCGGCGTCGCTCAGTACTGAGCCGAATGCGGGCAACCCACTGCCTCCCCCTTTAAACCATGCGAAGAGTTCGGCCTCCGTGCGTGTGTCGGTCAGCAGGTTAACGCTGATTGCGAACGGCTTGTTGTGAAACGTGGCCCCATAGATGCCCTCGGCGCCACGCAGATCCCAACCAAAGAAGTTCTTAAGCCGATAATCGTGCCCCGTATTTGCCAACGGCTTTCCCTCGGAATCGCTCAACGTTCCGTTACTATGGGGCCCACCTTCCCCATCCAATTCTGGGGTTTTCGAAGAGTCAGCGACGAAGCTCAGCAGCTTCTTCTCGTTGCGCCAATTGTCGTAAAGGCGCCCACCTCGCGCATCGTTAGGGCTGGCAGGTGTTGGGGCAAGAGCCGCACCACTGGCCGCCCTAGGCGAGACAGTAGTCGGAGACTTGGCGTCGCTTTGAGGTGCACAAGCGTGCAAGGTTACGGCCGCTTGGAGCCACAGAGTGCCAGCGGCGAGCCATGAGCGCTGAAATCGGCTAGCATGAACGGATTGAAACATAGCGACCTCTCCGATAACACCAAAGGTGGCGGGCGTCGATGCGCTTTGGTCCCAACTTTTGGCAGAGCGGCCACCGTGCTCGATGACCTTGCACCCATCTCTCCCAGCTGCGCGGAGCCTAGCAGGCGAGAGGCCCGAGATCAGAAATCAGCTTTGATGCCCACTTGCGTCCAGCGCGGCGCATTCGGGCGGGCCCCGTACGGCCGGCGGGATACGATGGCCCGCTGATCGAAGGCATTACGCAGGTTGGCATAGAGCTTAATCGAAGCGTGAATCTGATAATATCCACTAAAATCCACCGTGAATTGTTCGTCGGTGGAAAGTACCTCGGAGAGGGGCGCCGAGCCCGCCTGCTCACGCATACGGGATACGAAGACTGCGTGCGCAGCGGCACCGAACCGTTCCTGTTCGAGCCCCAAAGAGGCAGACGCTTGATGCCGTGGCACGTACGGAATTTCGTCACCGACCTCAACCGTTCCAAAGATTGGGTCGCTTGAAGCAAAGGCGCGGAGAAACTCAGTGCGCGTCACGGTATAAGCGAGACTCATCGGGACCTTGAATTCGCCGGCAGCTGGCGTTGCCCCGAGGTACACCTCAGCGCCATAGATGGCAGCTTGGCCGGCATCCACTTGTTGGTCCAAATCCGACTCCCTGCAGCCGCTCGAAAACGTGCACACCTCGGTGAGGTTCGAGTAGTCGTTGTAGAAACCAATGAGTTCGAGGCGAGTCGCCCCTTCTATGAAGCGCCCACCGGCTTCGTAGTTCACACTGAATTCAGGGGAAACTTGGCGTTCCAAGCTCGGAGCGGGTGGGCTAAAACCGCGGTGCACGCCGGACAGAACGCCGAACGCGTCGGACAAGGACAGAAATGCTCCTACGCCCGGAAGAATGGCGTGGGTGAGCTGGGTCGCCTGTTCCCCGGAGGTGCGATCGCGAAAGATGGAACGCACAACCTCAAGGCGGGCGCCAGGCGTGAGCGTAAGCTCGCCCCAGGTTGCCTTGTCTACGGCGTGGAGTGCTAGTGCGGAGCTTTCCGCCTCGTTGAAGGCCGTTACGACAGTCGGGGTGGCGTCTGGCAGAAGCCGACCGTCAACGAACACGAAACCATCCTCACTGTGGCGGCGCTCTACGCGATCGTTGTGCAAGCGCGCGGCGTATTCCAGATCGTGGTGCACGGGACCCGTCACCTTTGCTAACTGAACGCGAGTTTCGATGCCTTGGGACGCGAGCTCGCGTTGATTCGGCCCGATGAGGAGCCCCTCGGTGGGTGAGCCGGAGTTTTGCGTGCCGCGCAACAACTCGGCAAAAATCTGATTCTGTGGCGTATCTGGGGTGGTCGTAACGTCGAAGAGCTGGGCACCGCGGAACCCGTTCAGCTTTCGCCAGGTTCTAGCCATGTCTTGACGATAGACAAGCGTCCGTACCTTCACTCCTGATAGGGTCACGAATTCGTGTTTGAGAGCTACGGCAAAACGGTGCCACGCCATGCGGTCGAGTTGGCTCGCCGCGTACCTTCGATCGGGGAACTTGCGAAAATCACTGTCTGTGAGGCCAAGGTAAGTCTCATTAGAGACTTCGTCCGAATAGGTGAGCTTCAAAGTGAACTCGCTCTGATCCGCGGCGCTTGGGTTGGGGGCGTAGGATGACTTGAACATCCATTCATTGCGATAGGCACCCGTGTCAGCGCCACTTGGGAGCTCCTTGAAGCCGCTGTTCATGAGATGCACACCCTCAACGAGAAACCCGCTCTTACCGTCGCTTGAGCCGAAATACCCGTGCGCCTTGCCGTAGCCGAATTCTCCCGCCGCCACGTCCGCGCTTCCCTCTGCGTTCGCTGGAATAGGTCGCGTGATGAGCTCCATCGCGCCGCCCACGGTCTGCGGCCCATAGCTTATCGCACTTGGCCCTTTCACGATCCGCAGGTGGTGCATGCGGGTGAGCACGGGGAAATAATAGGCCGCAGGAGCCGAATACGGGGCGGGCGCAAACGGGACGCCGTCTTCATAGAGTGCCAACTTCTTGCTGCGGTCAGGGTTAACTCCCCGTAGGCCGACATTCGGGCGCAAACCGACGCCGTCTTCGCCTCGCACGTAGACGCCCGGAACACTCTGCAAGACCGCGTGCGGGTCGTCGTATTCGAAGCGTTCGAGCTCAGCCTTTTGGATCACGTGAGCTGAACCCGCCACGCGCCGCGCTGGAACCCCGACGATCATCACCTCCAGTGGACTTGCTTCAGTTGGATTCGTTTCGGCAGCGGGAGTTGCCTCGACGGTCTGAGCTCCAGCAGCAAGACTTACAGCCACTAAGTACCCACCGAACGCCCCTGCAAGGAGCCTGGAACGAAATCTCGATGGTGGACGATAACGAGGGAGACGGCAGCTCATATGCGCTTAAGGTGAGGTGGGGCTTCCACAGGAGAGGGGAGGATGAATCGGGCTGGAAGGAGGCTGTCTTGGACTGTTGCGAGATCCACATTGGGATCAATCAGAGCATGAATGCGCCTTCCGTTGAGCGACACGAGGGCCTCCGCACGCACTTCGACGGGCGAGTTGGTAAGGGCACGGTAATCGTCCCTGATTCGATGCGCTAGCTGCAAGATCAAATCAGGCTGGGTGGACATTTCACGCTCCTGCACCGGGTTCAGGTAGCGGCGTGCACTGACGTGCCAAATCTTGCCCGTACGCGGCTCACGCACAACGAAGGTAACGCTTCCATTCTTCTCGCGCACCATAACACGCCAGGAGAAGCGCATGCCTTGCTCGTGCCAAAGCACGTTGCCTCCATATGCCAAATAGCGCAACGGCATCGCGAGTTGGAGGACACAGTAGCTGGCGGCAGCCATGAGACCCAGACGGTCCAGCCGGGAAAACCCTAGGGTTCCCTCTGCATTTGTGGCGGGGTTGGGATCCGACGCGAGCCGTGCGCCGAGAATTCCCAGGAGCCTCCTTGGCCAAGAAGGTGAAAAGAAAACCAGCGCACCCAAGGTCATGATCACCGGGAACATCCCAATTGGAAACAGCACGCTCGTCATGCTGTGGAAGAAAAGCAAGACCGGGTACGCAAAGGGGCGCAAGCGCGGAACGAGCAAGAGCCAAGCGATACTCATATCGAACAGAAAGCCCGCCCAACTCATGACGTGGGCCGCAAAAGGCAGCCGGAAGAACGGCCCAACCAGGAACAGGTCAGTGTGAGACGAAATCCAAATGCCCAGCGGCTGCGCGTGCCACAACCAATCTGGAGTGGCCTTGGCAAGCCCAGCAAACGTGTAAACAACCGCCAGCTGAAATCGAAATAGGTAAAGCCAGAGAGCGCGTACTTTCTCAGGCGAACGCATTCGAAACAGGCAGCGATCCAACGACCAGGTACGATGGGCGGGGGAGAGCCACAACAGAAAGCTGAGGAGCGCAGCCAGATAATAGTGGTTGAGGTAGGTTCCCACATCCAGGAGCTGGAGGTAAGCGAAGCCCAGGGCGAACAGCAGGGCAGTGAGGCGGAACAAAAATCCGAGTGCCACTGCGACAGCCAGTGCACCCAGCACCCAGAACAGCAGGTGGAACCCTTCATCTGAAAGCGGGGTGAGCCATTCGAAGCCAAAGTACGAGAAGCGAAAGGTGGGGCGAACGTAGAAGGTATCAATCCAGCCGTTCCAGATGAAGCGACCGATGCTCACCGCTAGCGTCAGCCCAAACAATACACGAAAGGCAGCCAACCACGCCGAATCGACGGGTTCTCGCAGCCGCGTCAAGAGGCGGTAGAAGGAACTAGTCGTTGTCACCTTCAACCGATTTCGGCAAGTCCAGATTCAGCAACGTGACGAACTCCGTCTTCAGAAGATCAGTAAGGGCCTTGGCGGCAGCGTGAAGCTCCTGGGCGCGGGCAAGGTCCGTTCTAACCAGATCTTCGAGCGGAACGGGGACGGCCTTGAGCTTTTGCTCCAGTTGATCGAGTGCGCCGAACATGCGCGCGTTGAGGTCACTCGCACCCACCGCGATGAGCCAATCATCGAAGCCAAGGCCTGAATGGCCCTGGCCGCAGCCTTGAAACAGGCTGCGAAACCCTGACACGTTAGCTCGTAAGTTGTCCAACGAAGCCCCTGCATACGGAGCCTCCACCGCCTCAGGGCAGCTCAACCCAGCACACTCTACCAGGCCCGAGGGGCGCCCCAGCTTCCAATCTTTGAACTCCTCGTCCATGTAAAAGAGCGCGTCGCTCACCGCGTTCAGAGCCAACTGAGTACTACCGAACGTTGTGCTACCTGTGCCTGCTTGGGTGACTTCCTTGCAGAAGTTGCCCGAGGCAGGATCCCAAAATGACAACAGTGAATTGGCGCGCGCCACTACGTCGCTGGCAGCGGCCAACGCGTACGCGCGTTTTCGTTGAGCGAGCTCAACGGGACCCAATGCAACCCACGCTCCTGCGTTGATTGGAGAGAAGGCGGAGCAAGCATTGTCGCTGCCCTTGTAGAACAGCAAGTATTCTAGGGCGCCTAGCCCGCGCCCATTAATGGTAGTGTCGGAGAACGTCGGGAGCGCGTAGGCCTGACTCACCAACTGCTCCTCTATTTTGCAGCGGCTGATCAACGGCCAACCGTAGATGTGGTCGCGCAGGTCCCGCCCGCCTGGCTCGGTAGAGCGTCCCGCAGGGCCGAAGCGGAAAAGCTCGGCATGCTGCCAGGCGCGTTGGGTGCTGAGCCAGGCCTGTTCGGGGGTTGTGTCTGTACGGGTGCCAGCGAGGACCAAGCTCAGTGCGCGCGCTGCGACCTCGAAATCGACGTAGGACTTCACCGCACATTCGGCGATCGAGCCAAGCAACGCTTCCTTGCTGAAGGGAACCACAACGTTGGCGCCTCCACAGCTTACCGCTCGTGGAATGAGTGGTTCCGGAGGTAGCGGGCTTTGGCCCGCAGAACCTCCCATTGGCTGAGGCGTGCTCCCGCCGGATGCGCTGGACGGCGACCCACCACTACCTGGATTCGGTTGCCCCCCAGTCCCGCCGGTGGGGTTGCTCACTGTGGCGCCTGAAGTAGGCCTGTTGAGCACGCCACCGCTGCCCAGCGCGGGGCTGCCTCCGGTGGCACCCGCCGTGTTCATGGGGCGGGCGACCACGCTCGTGCCTTGAAAAACCACCTCATCAGGCGCAGGTTTGCGGCAGGCTGGCGTGGCCAAGAACGCCACCACGCCAAGAATCAGCGGTGGTCGTCGCTTGACGTGCTTAAGACAGGCTAAAGTCATAGGGCAGAGGTGCGAAGCTTAACTTGGAAGGCAAGCCCGTCAGGGAACCGGCAGCAAGAGCAGCGTGGCGTCGTCGTTGGTGATCACGCCGCCTGAGCGGTAACCAACGATGGCCAGCAGTCGCTTATCAGGCGAGAGTGCCACGCCGTAGAACTCTTCGTCCGCACCCCCGAAGTCGAACAAGCGGTAGCCTGGCTTCGCAATCGTACCAAAAGTGGTTTCAAGAGCGCCCGTGTTTCGGACAAGGACCACCATCGCGTCTTCGGAGTCCACCGGCGTAGCCGTACCCACCATCACGATCCGATCATCGGGCAAGCCCAAGAGGTTTCGGCCGCGGTCGTTAACGCCCACGTTGTGAATGAGGGCTCCACCTCCATTCCAGCTCGTGTCATGCGCCCCATCCGATCCATAGCGGAAGGACACTAAGTCCACCGGAGCCGGCGAAGCTGCCTCTCGCCCGTAACCTGTAGTGACGTATTTTCCGTCGGATTGCCGGACGGCTCCGTAGGCTTCTGCCATGCCGGGAGCTGGAAAAACCGCCGAACGAACCACGCCGCCTCCCGAGAACGTAGGGTCGGGTGTCCCATTGTCGTTGAGGCGCACGAGCACGACTTCGTTGTTGCCGCCTACTGGGGTGTAGCCAGAGGCGAGGATCTTGCCGTCCGCTTGAACGAACCCCCCGCGGGCTTGGTCGGCCAGGCCAAGCGCATCCAGATCATGCGTGAAAACTCCGGGCAAAGTGCTCGCGGCGGCAAAGCTCGTATCAAGAGCGCCGTCTTTGGTGAGCCGGGCGACAAAGCGCTCCTGATCGGTGCGTATGTCGAGCGCTTCGGTCACTCCGAACAGTACGATGCGATCTGTCGCATCAAGATCCATGTCCCACAGGGTGTCTGGCGCACCAGTAGTAGGCGTGGCGGCGTTAATATCCAAGATCGTGAGTCCCAAGTTGCCGAACGTGGTATCAAGCGTGCCGCTGCTGGTAAAACGGGCCACCACCACGTCCCTGTCCAACATGTTCGAAGCGTTCTGAGTGTACCCCGCTACAACAACCCTCCCGTCCGACTGCACGCGTACGGAGCGCCCTTGGTCTGTGGTTCCTGCCCCGACGGTGGTATTTAAGGTCACAACACCAAAGGTTCCGAAACCAGTATCCAAGTTACCGTTCGAGAGAAACCGCACTAACGCCACACGGCTGTCCCCGTTGCCCCCGACGACATAACCCGTGGCGTATACCCGCCCTTCTGGATCGAACGTAACTCCAAAGAAGCGATCTGCCTCCGTCGGAGAAACCGGCACTGGACTCGAGAACTCAGTATACGAAGTGGCAGCTTGACCGCCCGAGCCTGGGGCACCGGCAACGGGAGCCCCTGCCTGACCGCCAGCACCCCCAGTCGACGACGGTGCGCCCCCGGACGCACCCCCCGCCCCGGCCAGCCCCGCAGCGCCCGCCTGCCCACCCGACGCGCCGTTCGCCCCGCCGCTAGCGCCCCCGGTTCCAGCTCCGGCCATAGCAGCTCCACCTGTTGCCCCAACCCCGGCTGTCACCCCCGCCCCACCCGTCCCGCCACTCGCGGCTCCACCGCTCTTTGCGCTCGCGCCTCCCGTGATGGCCGCTGTGCCACCGGTACCCGTGGGCAATGGGGATGAAGCGTCGTCGCTACACGAAAAGGCTGCCCCCGCAGCGCAAGCCAAGGTGGTGAGCCGAGCCCAAATGGCTCGCTTAGATGGAAGGAGTGCTTTCGTGGCCATGTCTAGTTTCTTCATCAAGTAAACACCGGGTGTTGCCACCCGGTGCTCCTTACAGAACCGGACTTGCGAATTTCCCGCATCCGGCTCTTCGGTTTGTGTTTATTGGAATTGCGTTCGGAGGAAACATCGCGCAGGTCTTGGCCAAATGGTG
>JANRKO010000036.1:0-20689 GCA_033763455.1 Polyangiaceae bacterium | reverse complement strand
CTCTCTTCAGATCCGGAGATCGCCCGCCTCGCTCACGAGCGCGCCGAAGCAGAGTATTTCTACGAGCTTGCGCTCAAAAAAGAACGAGAACTCGGAGAGGCAGCAGGGGAAGCCAGGGGCAAGGCTGAGGGCAAGGCTGAGGGCAAAGCTGAGGGCAAAGCTGAGGGCAAGGCTGAGACCGTCTTGAAGCAGATTCAGCTCAAGTTTGGTCCTCCGAACGAAGCGGTCCAAGAGCGAGTGCGTGCGGCGTCGCTTGAACAACTCGACCGGTTGGCGGAGAAGATCATCCTTTCGAGCAAACTCGAAGAGTTGCTCGGCGACTGAGCCGAAACGTTCTGCGCAGTTTGCGCGAGCATTCGGAATTCACTAGCACGACCTCTGGGCTCTAATACCAAACGTTAAGCAGAGGCCGCATCGGTCGACTGCTTCAACGATCCATTAGGCCTCCGGCTCTGCTAAGTTGCTAAGTTCTAGCGTTGCATGTTAACCGCTCAGCCGCGCGGGTTCGAGCAAGTCTGTTCTTCTTTGACACCCCGGAGATATCCAAATGTCCACAAAGGCGCCTCTTGTCATCGCAGAATAGCAAGTGGACTTCGAAGAGTGAGACCCGGCATCCCCTCGAAGTCATCTGTATTGAGGGTCAGTAGCTCTGTCACTCCTGAGGCAAGCATGACGGCGGCGATGCGGGCGTCGTGGGCTCGTTTTCCTTGGATCCGATTGACAGACACCAAGTCCAGCCAACAGGTGAATGCCTGCCCCGTTTCGGCACAAGCTGAAACTGGCTCAGGAATCCGCTGATGGCCGTGTGGGTGAGAGCTGGCGTCCAACCGAGCCCGTTTACTTCCGCGGGCCGAGTAGCGACAACCCAGAACTCAACCAGCACTTGGGGCACAATGGCGAGAACAGCTCCAGTTTCTGCAAGGTTGGTGATCGCAGCCCTGCAGGCAAGGTGTTCGGGCGCTGATGGGTTGGTGAGCCTGAGGAGAATATTCGTGTCGAGGACGACGACGCTCATTCGTAGAGATTCTCACGGCGGAGGGCATGCAGCGGAACGGCCGGGCTCGGCGGGAGCGAGGCAATCCAGTTGTCCAACCAATCGAGAAACCCTGCCGGAGGGGAGGCAGCAACCGGCGACTCTGTGAGAACGATGATCTCCGCCGCCCCTGTCGGCACGTCACTAGGCAGCCGAACCGTAAGCTGGTGATTGCTCGGGATGACAACACGGATGCGGTGAGCCTGCATTCTCGACAATCTAGCTCAAATGAGCGGCAAGGTCGAGTGCGTTCCTTCTGAGGTCTTATGTGTGCGCCAGACGGATATTCACGCTCTCCGAGCGCCCCCTATTCTCACCCCAGCCGTTAGGTACCTCGGCTGCGCGCAGCGCGCCGGGCAGCCACACGCGAGCAAGCATCACGCGCGAGCACAGACAAGAGGGCCTCGCTAGCGCGTAGCGAAGCAAGCGCTAGCGGCCGCCGATTCTCTGCAACCACGAGGGAGCATCAAAACGAGAGCCGTATAAGTTCACGGGGAAAGAGGAGGACATCGAAGTCGGCCTCTCGTACTTCGGAGCTCGGTATTACTCGACAGCGCTGGGGAGGTGGATGAGTCCCGATGCGGTGACGATTCATGATCTGGGTGGAGATCTCAATCCGTACGCCTACGTGCACTGCACGCCGCTGATGGGGGTGGATCCGGATGGGAACTATGCCGGCTGGGATGATCTCGCGGCGTTTGGGGTCGGCTTCGTCACGAGTGCGGTGACGCAGCTTGTGCAGAACGGAAAGTCGACTAGTCGGATGCGTTCGTGGACGGAGCCGCGGCCTGGGCGAGCATGTACCTCGGACCTTGGGGCGCGCCCGCTGTGTCGGCAGGTAGCTATGCCCTGAAACAGGGGCTCAACGGGGAGAAGGTAACGAGTTCGGGCTTGAGGGACGCGGCTGTATCTGGGGCCGTGAGCGGAGCTGTGTCTAGCAACTTGCCTGATACCGGGTCGGCGTTGGCTGACGGGGTGTACAAGGGTGCGGCATCCGGCACGGCAAGCTACGTTGCGACGTCATCGTTTCACGGTGGTCCTACGTGGAAAGGCGTGGGGAACGCCGCGAAGAATGGCGCGATCGGTGGCGGGATTGGGTATGGGGTGGGGACGGCGGTTGGGACTATCAAGGAGCAGGCGCAGAAGAGTGAGGGGCCTGATCTGGTGTTGGCGTTCTCTGAGGACGTGGTGGCTCAAGTCTTCGATGCATCCAAGCTACCCCAAGGAGCACTGTTTGATGGAAATCACCTGAGCACCGCCTATGCGGAACGTTTTCAGGCGGCGTTGGGTGATTGCGGGGGAAAGGGACGGCAAATGGACGTGTCGAAGGTTACGTTCGCGCAGGCGGATCTGAGCCACTTGGGAGACGACGTTATGGCGATCCACGTTGGTGGAACTGGTGGGAAGGCGGGGAAAATTCTAGTGAACTCGCACGGGGACAAATTCGCAAACCTTAGCAATGCTGATAAGGTCGTAGTCGTCGCACACGAGCTCGTCCATGAGGCGCAGAGCAAATTCTACGGTAGCCAAGCGGCCATGGATCGTAGAATCCTTCGAGACAATGCGTGGTGGCCTAATGAGGAGAAACGGTACGCGGTTACTGGGGCACTGGAACGAACTTACTACAAGGACAGCTACTGGACAGATCCCCGGTTTTCACTGGAATCTATTGCTGAGAGTGTCTCACATGAGGCACTGGGAGACTACTTTGGGATCGATTCCCGGTTTGCTCGGCGCTAGCATCGGAACAACCCTCGTAGCTGCCGCTCTATCGTTATCGTGCGAGCGCGGCTCACCTTCGCCCGGGGACCGAAGTGCCGCACCAGGTATTGTCCTTTTGCCTCCCAGTCCAGGTAGCGCCATCAATGCGGGCCCTGATGCTGAGGCGCCCCGTACTGGTTGGGTACCGCCTATCGCCAGCGGCACCGCACACGATTTAGCCCTCGCGGAAGCAGTCCGTAGAGGTGGCGTATTTGTCGATAGGCAAGGTGCCATAGCAGGTGGCGCCAAGTTCTCACGTGCGCACATTCGCATTGAGCAAGGTAGCTCACCACCACGGTTTTCGTTGGACTTGGCAGATCGAAGTCTCGGGTCGCCAACGTTGGTGACCTTTCTGAAGATCTCAAACAATGAAAGGCGTACCGTCTGCGACATCAAGCTCGGGAAGTCGTCTCCAAGTTGGGTTTACGGAGAAGACGCAGAGACAAGTAAGCCAATCGTGGGCTGCGAAAAATTGAAGCGTGACTCTGAATACGAGGCTCGTGTATTCACCCCCGGGTATGCCTTGCGTCAGAGGTTTTTCGTTCGAGACGGCCAAGAGGCGCATACTATGGGCTCGACTGAGATCGAAATGATCGTGGAAAAGTAGCTGTTACGCGCCCAATTGCTATCGTAAGCCCATACAAAATTGCGGCCGCATGATTCCGGCGGAAATTCCGCGTAGGCATCGCAAATCAGGTCCACGCGTATCGTAGCGTCAGCATTGCACTCCGCCGCCGCCTTTCGAGCAAGCTCGAAGACTTGCTCGGCGACTGAGCCGAAGCCTTCGATCCAAATCGCTCTTGTGCTCGAAGACCCGCGGTGTCTTCAAGCGAACTGAAGGCTTCCTTAACGAGCATGTGTGATGCTTGGCCCCCATAGCTCCCAGATAGCGCTATTGGCTAACAGCGTGCTCGCCGCTGTCGAGTCAGTCTTGCCCTGAAACCCAACCCCAAGCTCAAGAGCACCCCAAGCCCCCCGCCCATGCCTCCACCCCCACCCAACGAGCAGCCCCCTTTAGCCACTAATTGAGGCCCGCCGCCGTTCACCCCACTCGCGGCACCGCTCGCGCCCCCACTGGCTTCCGCAGTACCTTGAGAACCACCGGAAGCCGCCGGAAGCGGAGCCAGCGTTCCCACGTGCACCGGAGCGCGTGCGCCCGTGCTGGGATCGAGCGGCATCCCAGGTGCTCCCCCCGCCGGCGTTCCACCCTGGTTAACGTTTAGAGGTGAGGTGCCGCCCGCGCCGGCTTCGCCACCCTTGCCGCCTTCGCCAATGGCTGGTGCGCCGCCTGCGCCGGATCCCACTTGGGCTAACGCCCGTTGGAGCAGGGCGCGCACCTCGGGATTTAGGAGGGTGGCCCCGAAGGTAAGGCCAATATCGCAGAATTGATCGGCACTTGAGCCACCTATCTGGCTTATCGTGCCCACCCATTCTTGGTTCGTGCCGAAGAGGATGGGGCCGCCTGAATCGCCGAAACAAGCGCTCTTTCCCGCCAGCTGCACAATGCCTGTTTGTGGAGAAAAACCTGTGATGGTGCCCGTTGCCGACCTTCGAGCTCCGACGGTTCCCAGGGTGAGCGATGAGAGTCCAAAACCGACCATCAGGAATTGCTGCTGAGCCAAGGGAGTGAAATTCCAAGCTATAGAGTGAACGTGTGTGCCCGCGGGAACGGGGGTACTCAGCTCCAAGACGGCGACGTCTTGCCCGGCAGCAACGGCACTTGCGATGGATGTGACAAGAGGTGCGCCCACCCAATCGCTCGCAGTAACGGAGCCAAACTCCTGGCTTTCTTGATCTGGACCGAAACCCACGCGAAAACCTGAAGCGCTGAGCGGTTCATCACCTTCTGTGCGCGACGCGAACACACAGTGCTTCGTTGTTACAACGAGCCTCGGGTGCACGATGGCCCCACTGCAGAGGAACGCTTGACCCGGGTGTGTGAGCCAGACCGTGCCAGACTCGGCCGGTGCCAGATCCCCGTCGATCAAACGTTCGGATTTTAGCCCGCTTCGCTCGGCATGGGTTGAACAGGCGAGCGCAAGGCTACCTAGGGCAAACCCTGCAAACACGCGCCGAAACGGGCCGCGCTCGTAGCGCCCATCGGCATTTTCGCGACCGAATTTCACAGCCCGCGCACCTTAGCATTGCTCATCACGACGCCAAGGAAGGTCGGTCGATAAACGGAACCCTTGCTCTGGCTCAGTAGGCAAAATAGGCTGCGAAGCTGTGAGGATTCGGAGCATTTTTCTGGCATTGGCAGTGGTAAGCGCCGCGGGTTGCGAGGAGGATACCTGGGCAAAGCACAACAGCGGGTTTCTGCCGACCCATCTGTGAAGTAGACGCGGACTGCGGGGCTCGGAAATGTGACCGCAAAGAGGCCGTCTGCGTCGACGTTGGCGGAGCGCAGGACACTTTTGGCAAAGCTTGTGATCCGGCAGCTCCCATGTGCGATGGCCTTTGCGTGAGCCTGGCTCAGAGCTACGCCGTGTGTTCGCAGCGCTGTAAATTCGGTCAATCTTACGATTGTCAGAATACGACCACGCCGAGTGGTGCGTGCACGTTTGCGTCTGCGGAGGGCACGCTTGGGGACACTGGGTTTTGTGGGCAGCTCTGCGACTGCAATTCCCAATGCAGCCAACCTTCCGCCGTGTGCGATCCTTTTGCCAACCGTGATTTGGAGCAGACTTTCGGGAAACTGGGGGTGTGTGCTCCGGTTGAGCTTGCCCAAACGCCGGCAGGCATCGCCGCCTGCCCGTAGGCTATTTGCGGGTATTTATCAGTTCGACCCCTGTACGCGGGGCCTTGCGGGCGCAAGGATGCGAGCTCGGATGCTGCCTGATTCACCCCCGAACGCCACCGGCGTTACCGCCAACCTTGCTCTAGAACGTCGGATCATTTTCCTGGTGGGGGCCATTCAGTTCGTGAATGTGTTGGATTTCATGATGGTGATGCCGCTCGGTCCGGATTTCGCCAAGGCCCTGGGTATCGCGACCTCGCACATCGGAGTTGTGGGTGGAAGTTATACTGCAGCGGCGGCCGTGGCAGGGGTGGTTGGGTCGACATTTTTGGATCGTTTTGACCGTCGGCTCGCACTTGGGTTTTCCATGCTGGGGTTGGTGGTGGGCACGGCGCTCGGTGGTTTTGCGACGGGGCTGCCATCTTTGCTGGCGGCGCGCGTGTTGGCGGGAGCATTCGGTGGCCCAGCCACATCGCTTTCGTTGGCGGTAGTTGCCGATGCTGTGCCTCCGGAGCGCAGGGGTAAGGCGCTTGGGGCTGTGATGGGCGCTTTTTCGGTGGCCTCTGTTTTGGGCGTGCCCGCGGGGCTAGAGGCTGCGCGTCGCTTTGGTTGGCGTGTTCCGTTTTTTGCGGTTGCAGGTATCGGGCTTGTGTTAACGTTTTTGGCGGTTCGGCTGCTTCCGTCTTTTAAAGGGCATTTGTCGCGAGTGCGACAGCCGGGGCCACGCGTGTCGCTGTGGGATTCCACAACGCTGCTCTCACTCGGAAATAGCGCGTTGGTGATGCTCGGCGTTTTTGCGGTGGTGCCGAATATCTCGGCATTCTTGCAGCACAATCTTGGCTTTCCACGCGAACAAATGGGTATGTTCTATCTTGTTGGGGGAGCGGCGAGCTTTGTCGCAATGCGTTTGGTGGGGGCGTTCGTCGATCGTTTTGGCGCGTTGCCCATGGTGATTCTAGGAACGGCTTTCCAAGCTTTCGCGCTGTATTTTGGCTTCATCCGTCCGGGCCTCGGCATGCCCATTCTCTTGGTTTTCACCGTCTACATGTTGTCTGGGAGCGTGCGCATGGTGCCTATTCAGGCGTTGGCCTCGCGTGTGCCACGTCCTGAACAGCGAGCGAGCTTCATGTCCGCGCAGTCTGCCACTCAGCACCTGTTCTCTGCGCTCGGCGCGATCCTTGCTTCAGCGGTGCTAGTGGCAGCGCCCAACGGATCACTGATTGGCATGGAAGGGGTCGCTGTGGCGGCCCTGTGTGTCGCGTGTGTGGTGCCTCTTGTGGCAGCTTTGCTGGAGAGAAAGCTGAATAGGCGCCAGGTGGCGACCGCCAGGCCTAGTGTTTGAAGCGCTCTCGCGCGGCTTCGACCTCGCGGCTCCGAGCCCCGGCCTAGGCGGCCAAAGGGGGTGCAACTCGCGAAATACAGCCACCTCGGCTATGCTCCCTGGCTTACGCAGCTTGCTTCGGAGTGGCTCATGCAAAGCGGATACGGGCAATTGGGGAACCAGGGGCTGTTATTGGTCGCGTTGGCACTGGGTGGGTGTGGAAACAGCCAGAGTGCTGATGAGGCAGGTGGCGGAGCGAGTGGCGCTCCTGGAGGGGGCGATCCTAGTGCCATGGGGACGCGCACGGTCATCTCCGATCCGGGTGTTCCTTGCCCCGAGTTTGTGCCCGGCAATGCACTTAAGGTGTGTGCGGCCAGCTACCTTGCGGGCCCAGCTGATGACAACGCTTCCGCGGTCGATTTTGCGCCCGATGGTCAGGTGTTGTGGGCGGGCAAGATAAGCCAGAACAACTTCGGTACGACGCCCGTGGAGCTCGCTTCTGGAGGTGACGGTGCCCTTTTGCACTTGAGCGCTGATGGTCGCAAGGTTGTGTCAGTCACCCGTTGGGGGAACGTGATGAATGACATGCAGGCGGACGCGAAGCTCGGGAATATCGCGGTCGCGAGCGACTTAGGCGTGGGGCTTTTGGCTCCCCTGGGCGGCCAACTGCTCTGGAGCAAGCCGCTACAAGGTGCGGCTCAGCGAGTTTCGGTCGCGGCTGATGGAACCGTGGCCGCGCTTTCCGGGAAGCACGTTTCGGTTTTTGATGTGGCAGGCGCGTTGCTCGGCGAATTCGACGTTAGCGGCAGCACCGTCAACGACATTGCGATTGATAGCGGCACCCAGAATGTATTTGTGGTGGGCTTCAAGCAGGATGACGGCGCGCCGTGCACCCAGCTGCAGATCCCTTTCTTGCGCGCTTACAAATACAACGGCGCGCTCAGCTGGAAAGCGTATGATTGGAACCATACGGAGGTTGGCGCCGTGAATGAGTGCGCCGATAGCCGTGGGCTTTCGGTGGCAATGGGCCGGGACGGTATGTTGTATTACGCCGGCGAAAGCCATGGTGGCAACACCGTGCATCGGCGCTCGCCCCAGGATTTGTCGGCGATGGCGCCCGTCAAGAAATTCGATAAATACAACGATCCGTACAATCTGAATGGCGCCGCGCCGATCGCGTTTTACGCTCGCTTCAAGCCTGGAGATGGCACGCTGGAGATGAGCCAATACCTGGTAACCCGCCTCTCACCAGACAAGGGGGAGAAGGGGAACGCCGCCCGGCCCATCGCGATTGCAGCCGACGAAAAGGGGAACATCCTACTCACGGGCGCTGCGGCTTGTTGTGTTCAAGATGCGGCCAGCAAAACGGTGAACGGCTTGCCTGCCTTCAGTGCATACCTAGGCGGCGGGTTCATGCTCGTGGTCTCTGCGGATTTTAGCCAACGCCTCGCGTGGACGGTATTTGATGGAGCAACCGGCGGAGGTACCACAGGCGTCTCCGTCGCTACAGGTGGCGGGCGGATGGCCTTAGCGATTACGCAAGCTCTGAAAGAGAGCGCAACAACAGCTTCACCATTGCTCGGAGTGGATGCGGTTCAGAGTGTGCCGGGCGGGGGCAAAAGCGATGGGTATTTTGCTGTGTGGCGTGGCCCCTAAAGCCGGGAGCTACTTCAGAATAGACACGATCTCCGCAGTGCTTTCGACGAACTTCGGCCACATCGCGACTAACATGTCCGCTGAATATTCGGCATACGTCGCGGCGTCGTCAGCGGCCACTGCGCGCGCGAAGGCGTCGTCTAGAGCGGTGTCCTGAAGGAGTTGGTACTCAATCTTATCCGCCAGGCGCAGGAGTGCTACGGGGAGGCCCTTCTCTGGGTCTCCGGCGTAAGCCCGACCCGGCTGATGATGTAGCGCCACGATGCTGGCAATCGAATCGGGTATCTTCCAGGCAACGAGAACATGAGCACCAAGCACGGCGTGGTCAAAGCCAAGTTGTGCGCGCTCGTGCAGATGGATTTCGTCCGGCGTATGCACGGCCGTTTGATCCAGCTTGTTGTAGTCAATATCGCCCACCTGCATCATGAGTAGCTTGCCAACATCGTGCAAAAGCCCGGAAATGAAGATGCTATCGACCTTCTTGTACTTCCATTCAGTACTCAAAACGCGCCCAATGGCAGCCACTCGCGCGCAGTGGTTGCGGATGGTGAGGCCGCTGCCTTGAGTGTCACTGAACATGCCCATGGCAGCGACTCCCGCTACGAGCTCCATGACGGTTTTGCGCCCCAAGCGCACCACTGCGTCCGAGATGTTGGTGATGTCCGTGGCTCCTCGGTACATCACGCTGTTGGTAACCTGGAGCAGCTTTACGGTGAGGCCCGGATCTTTTTCGATCGCGTCGGTGATTTTCGAAGTGTGTGTGTCAGGGTTTGAAAGCAGGCTTAATACTTTTTGTGCCACTACCGGGAATGGCTTCAAGCCTAAGGCTTTGCCCGTTGCTGCGGCCATTGATTTGGCCGCAGAGAGCTCGGTGCGGTTAGGATCTGCATCGCCGAACCACAGATCTTCACGGATCTGCTCAAAGATCTGGCGTTGGCTCGCCGGGAGTGGAGGAGGTTTGGGGGCTGCTTTGGGCGTCGCCGACATCTTACGTACAAGGAACGGCCGCTTACGCCGATGGGTTACCCCCCAGAAACACGCGGGATGCGCGCACCCGGGGGCCGCCTGGCTCGGGGACGCAGACTTTAGCGCAGAATAATGCCGCAATTGGTGAACTTGATGCTGGTGGTCACTTTGAAATTGCTCGCACTTGTGTGGCGTTCTGCGTGAAATACCGACAGCGGGTACTCCTTGCCCCGGGTCAAACCCAGCGTGTCTAGCTCCACGGAGTCGGATTGAACGCCGTGTACGCCGCCGATATCTACCGCCAACTTACCATCGATAAACACCCAGAGGTCATCGTCCCCGCTGAATGAGAAGACCTCGCCGCCGTTGTAAGCGAACGTGGTGTTGAGCTCGAGCGTGAAATGGAAATTGCGCTCCACGTTGTTGCCGTCCTTGAACCCACTCTGCATCGAGGGTTTACCGTCTAGCGGAAAGAAGGCCTTGGATTCGTAGACGGTGCGGCCCGCCGCATCGACGCTCTTCTGCAGATAGCCGCCGTCCAGATCGAATGGATAGGTTTTTGAGGCGGGGTGTTTGGTGTCGTACCACTCCGAGTAGCTCTGAGCGTCGGTTACTGCCTGTTTGCCTTTGGGTGATGCGTTCGCAAGTACCGGTACTCCATTTGCAAGATTTACCTGCACCATGCCTTGGGCCAAGCCGGTGTTGTAGTGCTCAAAATCAGGGTGCTCGGGGCCGAAATCTCTCAGCACGCCGATTAACTTGGGATTGCACTGACCATCCACCGGAGCTTCGGCGCCCACGCCCGCACCGACGTTGAGACCGCCTGGTGTGCTGCCGTTCCCGTTGGAGCCTTTGCCACCCGTGCCTACGCCGTTCCCTCCAAGTGCGCCGTTAGCGCCTGCAGCACCCGTCCCCAGACCAAGGGTGCCATTGCCGTCCGAGTTGCTCGACGAGCAACCTGTGGTGGCCAGGAGCCCCACGAACGCGGAGACGTAGAATAGAGGGTGGATGCCGGAAATAGAATGGGGCATGGAGTGAGCTCCCTGGTTGAAGAGTGGGCCTTCTTGTTGTGGACCCTAGCATCTTTCGCGCGAACTATGAACGACGCGCCACAGGGAGGCTCTAGCGCCTCTTGGTGCAGAGGACGCGTCAATAAGATTTGGCGAAGACTAACCGTTGGGCACTGGGCTTGCCTGTAAAAATGCAGGTACCTGGCTCCGGATTAGCGTCGTCGGGGATACAGCGAACCGTCACCTTGAGGTCGGCCTTCAGGCGTTCCTCAAGCTCACGGGTGGGTGCGCAATGGGCCAGGGCAAAGCCGCCGTGGATCTCGGGTTTGTTTGGGTTTTTGGGTGTAAAAAAGGCGTAGAAGTCCTGTTCGGTGTCCACGCGCACGGTGTGGGCCTCGCGGAGTGCGAGCGCGCGTGCGTACAACGCATCCTGAATGCCTTGCAGGAGCCCAGGCAAAGCGGCGGGCACTCCAGCAACCTCCGGGAACGTCTTCTCCTTAACCGGCTGGTCACGCCGATAGAGCGCCACCGTGCCCTTTTCGATGTCGCGCGGCCCGATCTCCAGGCGAACTGGGACGCCTTTTTTGACCCACTCCCAGCTCTTCGTACCACCCGGCAGATCACGAGCATCTACCTCCACCTCTATCTGAGCGCCGTTGAACTGCTCGGCGCGGATGCGGTCCGCGAGTTCGCGTGCCGCAGCTATCACGGCATCCCGCGTCTCAGGCTTCGGCGTTACGGGCAAGATCACCACGTGCGTGGGCGCCACACGCGGCGGCACGATCATTCCGTCGTCGTCGGCGTGCACCATAATTAGGGTGCCCACCAAACGCGTGCTCACGCCCCAGCTTGTGGTCCAAGCATGCTCTTCCTGATTCTGGCGAGAGAGGAAGCGTATGCCGCTGGAACGCGCGAAGTTTTGCCCCAGAAAGTGTGACGTTCCAGCTTGAATTGCTTTCCGATCCTGCACCAAAGCTTCGACACACAAGGTCTCCACCGCCCCGGGAAAACGCTCGCCATCGGTCTTTTTTCCAGTAAAAACCGGCACAGCGAGATAGTCGCGAGCAAAGTCAGCGTAGACGCGCAGCATGCGCGCGGTTTCTTCGCGTGCCTCCGCTTCGGTCTCGTGTGCCGTGTGCCCCTCCTGCCAGAGGAATTCCGCCGTACGTAGGAAAACGCGGGGGCGCATCTCCCAGCGCACCACGTTGGCCCATTGGTTAATAAGAATTGGCAGGTCGCGATACGATTGCACCCATTTGGCAAAGCTCGCACCGATGATCGTTTCAGAAGTGGGCCGCACTACGAGTGGCTCTACGAGCTCGGCGCTCGGGGCTGGGCGTAGCCCGCCGCCGGGTGCGGCTTCCAAGCGATGGTGCGTTACCACCGCGCACTCCTTGGCAAAGCCCTCGACATGTTCGGCTTCCTTGGCCAAGTAGGAGAGTGGGATGAAGAGGGGAAAATACGCGTTCTTGTGCCCGGTGTCCTTGAACACCCGATCCAGCCGGCGCTGGATGCCTTCCCAGATCCCGTAGCCCCACGGCTTGATCACCATGCAGCCGCGCACATCCGAGTTCTCTGCGAGATCGGCCTCGCGCACCACAGACTGGTACCACTCGGGGAAGTCCTGATCCCGGCGGGGGCTGATAGCGGTCTTTTCCTGGCTCTGGGCTTTTTGGTTCATGAGGGCCGCAAACCAAGCGCCGAAGCGGGGCGCCGTCAATCCCGGAGCCTTGGACCGAGCTATTGCGTAGATGTTGAGGCGGATTTTGGGGGGCGGCCGGAGGTTGAGCCACCTCCGCGCCAGTGCAAGGGCGCGCCACTTTGTCGACCATCCCCGTAAGGCTGACCGTTCCGAGTGTTCACCAGAAGGAACTTGCTAGCCTACCCGTGCTTCGGGCTTGGCGAACTTGGCGAAGAGAATTCCGTGCACGCTGAACCAGAATGCGTTTTCAAACGAGGTAGCTAGAGGATGCGCGTGGAGCCGCAAGCGACTTGAGACCACCTTCGCACATTCAGTGCCACTCCCCAGTCGGGAAGAAGATGAGCTTTTTGAACAACACGTTGTTCGGCTGGCTCAGTACGAAGTCGACGAGATCTACAAGGTTCTTTGTGGTCATGGCGGAGCTGATATCCCCCGGATAACGAACGGAGCCTTCGCGCCAAAGCTCAGTATCGATGCCACCTGGGCACAAGGTGCAGACCAATACGCCGTGCGGCTTCAATTCCTGCGCCAACGCGTCCCCAAAACCGACCATGCCGTGTTTGGAGGCGCAATATACGGCTTGATCTTCGATGCCGCGGGTGCCGGCAACCGACGCGATGTTCAAGATGACACCCTGCTTCTTGCTGATCAGGTGCGGCAAAAACGCGTGGGTGCAATAGATGGTGCCGTTAAGATTCGTTTCGAGGATCTGATCGGCCACATCTAGGGATTGTTCGACGAACGGCCGCATGTCAAAGATGGCGGCGTTGTTGATCAGTACATCGATTTGGGCGCCGCCCTTCAAGATCCCTTCGGCGACCCGCGCCACGGCTTGGCGATCCCGAACGTCGCACGGACAGGTACGGATTTTGTCAGGGAAATTGAGCGCAAGCGCTGCTAACTTCTGAGCGTTGCGGGCGAGAGCGAATACGGTGTGCCCCTGGTGTGCAAGGTGATGGGCGAGGGCCGCGCCAACGCCGCTCGTGGCGCCCGTAATGACGAACGTTTTCATGGGCTAATACTCCAATTCTAGGGTGCAGATTTCGAACGGGCGAAGTGAAAATGTAGTGATATCGCCTTTCTGACTCAAGGTTGATGTGCCTTCGGGTGTCGCTTCTTCAAGGTGATTCAGCTTGCGGATGCGTTTGGGGGCGGGCGCAAGGCGGAGCGTTCCCACCGTTGGGAGGCCGTGGCTTTCATAGATGCGAACTACGAGCGCGTTGGAGGATTCAGCGCATTTTATGGCGCTTACCACAACGTTCTGAGGCTCAACTTCCACGCTTACCCAAGTCGTCGAGTTGACGTTTGCGGTGCCAGTTTTTGGAGCCACAGCTAGGATTGGCTGATTGAATTCGACTCCGCGGCGCGCCACATCGGAAGTTTCGAAAGAACCCATGAGGGGATAGAGGCCGTAGGCAAATTGGTGACGGCCCACATCTGAGGTGGCGTCGGGCCAGTAGGCAGTGCGTAGCATGGTGAGGCTCATGGTGCGCCCCTGCACGCTGCAGCCGTATTTGGCGTCGTTCAAAATGGCGAACCCACGCTCCTGGTTGGAGAGTGCGAGCCAGCGCTGAGTCGGCACTTCTCGGCCGTTCGCTTCGCGCTCGATGGCCCCGCACGGAATTTCGAAGTGGGCGCGGCTGTGCTCCACGAGTGGCGTGAAGCTGCAACGCAGAATGTCGGTTCCGGTGTCGCGATGGCCTACCTGCCTCCAATCAATATCCCAGCTTATTTCCACCCACGGCACCCCTCGATACAGGGAAAGCGTCTGACGCAAGGTGGACTCCTGGTAGCGGTAAACGATGTGTGCCGCCGCGCGAACGGGGCCTGCTTCGAAGGAGATGCTGATCGGCGTGGTGAGCGCGGTGTGCCCCGCAATTCTTCCAAGAAACCAGGCCGAACCGTCCACAGGTGCTTCGTGCTGAACCGTTAGGTGGTTGTTCAGGTGCGGGCGTGTGACCTCGGCGTAGTCCGAGAAACACACGGGGACCTCGAGGGAATCTTGGGTGTGTAGGATCGGAGAGCCCGTGCGCCGGTCCAGAAGTGTCTTGATGGTTCCGTCCGGCAACAAGGTGAGCGTCAGCAATTCGTTGCTGAGTGTGAGGTTTGCCTCATCAAGGGTGGGTGCAGGTGATGCTTCCGGAGCGTTCGGTGCAGGGTCGCTCGACACTAAGACGAAGTTGCGGATGGCGGTGGCCGAGAAGGGTGCAACGAAGATGAGGGTGTCGATGTCGACGTATTGAACAGGGAGCGTTTGCCCAGCATCGTCGCGTACACCAGTAAACCCCGCCTTACAGCCTGAAAGCTTCACCACTGCCGTTCGCGGCCAGGGCAGGGGATTCATGGCCACGAGCTCCTGTTCGCCGGGTCCCGCGTGTTGGCGTTGCGCCGTCAGCAGTCGCGCTTCAAGCTCGGTTTGAGCCAGGGCTTCCACTTCTTCCGCGCGCGCAAGGCCGTAAGCGTATGCCTCGCGGATCGAGGTTCCGCCTAGGAAATCGTGGAAATCATTGAAGAGCTTGTGCTTCCAAGCTTGTTGTAGAGCGGCGCGGGGATAGGGCGAGCCGCCGCGTTGAAGGGCAGAAATTGCCTCGCACGCGTACAGCAAGTTCTCGCACCGTCGATTATGCCACTTGATGTCCGCGTGGCTAGAGTAAGCGGCGTCGAACACAAAGTTCAACTCGCGGCAGATGGTGGGGAGCTTGCCGGCGTGTGCCACGGTTGTGTCGAAGTAGCGCTGAGCGGATGAAAACTCGAGCGTGGGCATGAGCGGATCTGCCTGCAACTGGCGCAAGCGCTCGATGTCAGCCCGCGAAGGGCCGCCGCCGTGATTGCCGACCCCGAAAACGTAGGGGCTTTCCTGGATTTCGAAGCGTTCCGCCAACAGGCGTGAGAACTTGCCAACGCGAGGCGCGCTGACGTGGCGCAGATAGTAGTCGCAGTTGAACGCTGTTACCTCCGTGCCGTCGAGGCCTTTCCAAGTAAAGAGCGGCTTCGACTGATCGCCACAGCGCCAGAAGAAATAGTTGCTAATGCCGCAGCCCTTCAGGATTTGGGGCAAATTGAAGGAGTGGCCAAACGCGTCCGGGTACCAAGCGATCTTGGCGCGAGTTCCGAAACGCTTGGCGCAATAGGCTTGGCCATACAAGAACTGGCGGATCAAAGCCTCCCCGCTGGGCAGATTCGTATCGCTCTCAGTCCAGGTTGCCGCCAAAACTTCCCATTTGCGGCTGGCAACATGCGCCTCGATCCGCTTTAACAGCGCGGGCTCGTGGCGCTCCAAAATTTCGTAGGTGGCCGCTTGCGTGTGCGTGAAAACAAGCTCGGGGAATTCATCGAGCATGTCGCAGATGGCGCGGTAGCTGGAGACAACCGTGAGCACCGTGTCTTCCATGGGCCAGAGGAAGTTGAGGTCGATGTGGCACTGCCCCATGGCGTACACACGACGCTGCTTGATGCTTGCGGAGAAAGGGAGGAGAAGTTCGCGAGCGCGAGCGCAGGCGGCAGATAGCTCAGGCCACTCAAACGCAGGCTTTTCAAGCTCCGCGAGCGCAAGCTCGGCAGCCTTTGGATCCAGCGCCAAGACCACGCGCGCGGCCTCCAATACCGTTTCCAGGTTCGCAATGTTAGCTTCTACAGCCGAGAGCATGAAGTCGAGCGGCACCATGCCGGCACTGCCCTCGAAAGGTTCGCATTCGAGCTCAACGTGATGGGTGGCAGCTGGTACCGCGCTTGGGGTCACAATAACCTCTGGCAAGCGAAAGTCAGTCCAGTACGCTTCTCGAAAACGTTGCACGCCGTCGACTCGAATGGTCGTGGTGACGGTGGTGAAATGGCTATAGAGCTTGAGCTCGGACCCAGCCGTACGGATCCCTGCAACCTGTTCTGGAATTGTGTAGGTCGTAGCGAAGCGCACGCGGCGCCCAGCTCCGTCCCAGCCTGCGGGGAGCTCCACCGGCTCGAAGGGGGCATCGTTTTGGCTCCAAGACCAGCGAGCATCCTTCCTATAGCCCTTGAGCCGGGTGAGGTTTGCCTGCAGGCGATCCCAGCGCGTTTCAAATGTTCTCAGGGCATTTGTCATGGTTCATCGCTCCATGTCGGCGGGCGTATCCCAATCGCGCAAAGAAGCCCGAGCGGCCAGGGAGAGCTCTAAAGGCTCGCACGCGAGAGCTCGCAATACTTGTTGGAGTGAGTAACGCCCCGAGCCGAGGGCGGCCTCCACCGCAGGGAGCGACTCGGCTACGTTGTAGCGCGCAATGAGTGGCTCAAAGATCCCGGTTGCGGCTTGGGGTGCCACAGCCTTGGCTCCCTCGGAGTGTTCTGCAAGCGCGAGAAGCACTTCTGCTTCTAGGTAGGGCAAGTCACACGCCAAAGCGATAAGTTGCGACGCTCCCCGTTGCGCTGCGTACAAGAGGGCCGCATGCAGCCCCCCGAGTGGTCCCACATCTTCGGGCTCATCCGTCACTGTCGGAAAGGTGTACGCCTCATAACCGTCGCTCCGCCCGACAAGCACCCGCGGAACGGCTCCGAGCGCTTCGGTGATAGTTCGGTCTAACCGTGTGAGAATGGTGGGCTCGCCAAGCTCCCGTGTTCGCAGCAGGCCCTTCTTTCTGTCGCCCATGCGCGAGCCGCGGCCTCCCACGAGTATCCCTACGAGGTAGACAGGGGCCTTGTGCTTGCTCATCACGGGGCGCGGTTGCTCAGAAATCACTCATAGCCTCTGCCACGCGCCAGCGTTCGGAGACAATCCGTGGTCCGCGGAGGTTCCACGCTAAGCGGTTCAGACGCGACGAAATGCGGGGGTTTCGCACAAAGAGTCCGTTGCTGAGGAGGGGGGTGGGCTGTCACCGTTAACTATGCGAAATAGCCAAAGGTTTGGGGTAAATCTGACGTTTCTGGCATTGGCGCTGCTGGCCGCCCCTGCCACGGCCAGTGCGGCCGACTACTATGTAGATTCCGTAGCCGGCAACGATAGCGGGGCGGGTAACATGGGTGCGCCCTGGAAAACTCTCAGCAAGGCGCAGAGCCAGAGCTTAACGGCTGGCGACCGCTTGCTTTTCGCGCGCGGGAGCACGTTTACAGGGTCACTCGACGTGACTGCTTCGGGAACAGCGAATGCCCCCATCACACTGACTTCTTACGGTAGCGGCCCGCTCCCCCTTTTCACCAATGCGAGCTTTGCTGACAACAACGGAAATTCCATCATTGTGCACGGAAGCTACGTGGTGATCGATGGCCTTGGGTTTGCCGACGGGGCGCCAGCTCCGGACTACGGAGCTGTTGGTGTCACCGGGGCGGTACACATCTATCCCGGTGCGAACCATGCGGTGGTCACGAACAGTGACTTCAAAAACGCTCCGATTGGCATTCGCGTTGGGGGAGAGAATGCTCTGATTACCCACAACCATATTCACGACTGCACACGCATGTTGCAGGGCGATCTCTGGGGGCCAATCGGGGTGTTCGTTAGCACGAGTGGCGTGGAGATCGCGTACAATCGCTTTGAAAATTACGCCGTCTTGGGGGATTTGAGCGCCTTTGGGGGCGACGGTGGCTCCATTGAGGTGGATAGTCAAAATGCGCCAGGGGGCGGTGCACTTATCCAAGATCTCAACGTTCACCACAATGTGTCGATTGGTAACGTTGGTTTTATCGAGGTTACGCCCGTAAATGGAGGCGGCAAGAACCTGAAGCTCTCCTACAATCTCGTTGACGACGTGTTGCAGGGCTTTCTGTTTCATGAGGCCACCAACATCACTTTTGAGAACAATACGATTCGTCGCATCAATGCGCCCGTTATTCTCAAGAGCGGTGAACCCGCCGAAGAAACCGTGCTCTACGCCGGAGCCGTTACTGGCCTCAGCTTGAAGAACAACATCTTCCTCGTGCGCGATGATCTTCTCGTCTACGGAGATGGGCTGCCAGTGGGGTCTGTTCACAGCAACAACGTGTATTTTGCCCCTGGAAACCCAGATCCCCTGGGCAGTGTTGCCCTTGGTGCCGGTGAGGTCGTTGGAGATCCGAAATTCGTGGACGTTGCCACACGTAACCTCCATCTCCTTTCTGGGAGCCCTGCCATCGACGCCGGTGCTGTGCTCGGGTACACCCAAGATCTGTTGGGTCGCGGGGTACCGTTTGGGAGCGCTCCAGATATCGGTGCACTCGAGTTCCAAGGTCCCGACGGCATGACGGGCCCAATCGGTGATCCATCCGGTTCGGGTGGCGCCGCTTCAGGTTCCGGCGGCGCATCTTCTGGCTCCGGTGGGGCCTCGCAAGTGGGCGGTGCTCCCGGCAGTTCAACGGGTGGCGTGAACAGTGCTTCCGGCGGTGGAGGCACGGTCGCCTCCAGCGGTGGCGCGGGTCCCGCTGTGGCGGGCGGTTCTGTCTCGGTCTTTCCCAACCCGGGCACAGCTTCGGGAGGCGCGCGAGCCGCTGGCGGGGCTACGGGGAGTCAGGTACCCGGCAGTGGCGGCCCTGGTACGAGCGCGTCGCGAGGTCAGGCCAAGAGTGGGTGCGGGTTGGTTTCGCCACCCGGGCAGTCGAGCTCACTGCTAGCTGTAGCGGGGCTCGCCGTCGCTGCGTGTGCGTCGCGGCGCCGTGCGCGCGCCTGAGCCTCACTCGGGGGGCAGCTCTTCGGCCACCATCACGGCTTCGTGCCGAGCCCCTGCTCGGCTAACTTTGTGGGCGCAGTAGGATTTGAACCTACGACTTCCACCGTGTGAAGGTGGCACTCTACCGCTGAGTTATGCGCCCGTTGCCTGGTTTCTGGGGGGCCGAGCTTTTAGCGCGGGGCGTGCTCGATCGCAATCAGCCTTTCGAGGCAAACGAGCTTTGTTGGGCGCTTTCGGAAGAGGAAGCGCAAAAGTGCGGAACTCCGGGTGAATTGCCGCGGATCGCGAGGTATAGGGGGCCCAATGCTCACCGAACCCGGGCCGCGGCCACGTGTCGCCCCTTTCCACTACCGCAACGATCGTCGCCTGGGCCTGCTCATCATCGGCGGATCGTTCGTCGCTTCTTTGTTGTTTTCGCTATGGGCTAGGGAACATGCTCAACCCGAAGAGAGCCAACCGCCGGGGCCTCCCACGACCGAGGGCGTGGTGGGGTGGCAGAAACATGTGGACCCTGTAGCGACGCTGGCAAAAGCGAGGGCGTTAACCCAGCGCAATCTACTTCGGGGCATGGTTGCCGATGGCGTGTCGAGCGCGGGCACAATTGATTTTTCGGCCGGTTCACCCGACGTGCGCTACGCCTTTCAGAGCCCACCAGGGCATGGCCCGCAGCCTCCGCGAGATCACGGCACACTGCCGCGCCATACGTATTGCGGTCGGCAAAGGGTGCACATTCAGAAGCTTGGAATTGTGGCCGAGCCCGACAACTCCCAGGCTTCGTGTTCGGTGGACCACTCCGATGGCCTGCCTGAGCCTCGCTGCACGCTCAGCCAAATTTGGGCCTTCGGCAAGCAAAAAGGCGCCCCCACCGACCGCCCCGCGCGCATTGAATATTACCGCAGCAAGGCCGGCCCAGCTTGGCGCTTCATCATTCCCAACAGCCCCTATCGCTTTGCGATAGCGGGGGATTGCCAACGTGAGCTCAGCGAAGTTGAGGCCTTCGGCTTCGTACCGTAACCCGGGTTTGTTACGGCTCGCGTGCGAGCTTCCTAAACCAAGCTTGTTAGGTCTCGCGTCCGAGCGTCTCAGCAGAATTGGCGCTAGCCGCTTCCGAGTCAACGGCCGAAGACCCCGTAGCGTCGAACCCGAGCTTGGCGCGCACTCCAGTCCAGAGGGCCTCGATGTATGCGGGATCTTCGGTGGTGAACCCCATTACTGGAAGCTTGGTCGCCTTACGAATAGCCAGCAGTGCCGGCGCTTGTTGTGAGCGCGGCATTTTGTCGAGCTTGGTGGCGACCAAGATCAGCGGTAGCTGCTTGCGAAACTCAGTCTTCCGATCCGACAACGCTTCAATGAGCTGAAAATCTAGATCTTCGGGGCCACGTCGAGAATCGACGAGCAGAGCCACGGTCTGCAAACAGGGCCGTTCAAAGAGGTAAGCCTCAACCAGCTCCTTCCACTCTTTGAGTTCGGACTTCGAACGTTTCGCGTAGCCGTACCCCGGTAAATCCACCAAAGTTATCACTGCCCCATCGGCGGAGCGCGTTTTAAAGAAACCAACATGCCGTGTGCAGCCGGGCGTTGAACTGGTGCGCACTAGGTTCTTTCGACCCATAATGGCGTTCAACAAGCTACTTTTACCGACGTTCGAGCGCCCTGCGAACGCTACTTCCACGCCCAGCGGTGGAGGGAACAAACTGGCATGTTTGGCTCCAGCCGAGAAACTGGCTTCCACGATTCGATTGGGCGGCAACGCTGTCATCAAGTAAACACCGGGTGTTGCCACCCGGTGCTCCTTACAGAACCGGACTTGCGAATTTCCCGCATCCGGCTCTTCGGTTTGTGTTTATTGGAATTGCGTTCGGAGGAAACATCGCGCAGGTCTTGGCCAAATGGTG
>JANRKO010000035.1:0-81904 GCA_033763455.1 Polyangiaceae bacterium | reverse complement strand
GCGGTCACATCAGGTACAAGCCGAACCCGGGTTGGCTCACGCTCGCCCGAGGCTTTGAAAAACTAAGCACCCTGACCGAAGGCTGGACCGCCGCCAAATTACAGCTACACAGTGATCAACCATGAGCGCATGACAAGTATCCCCAGCGCTCGCGAAACCCCCGCCCTTACGCGTGAACCTGCCACTGCCCGCTCGAGGGCCCTCCAACCGTGTCTATCAAAAGAAAGAATGGGGCGCGACCAGCGCGCCCCATTTGAGTGGGTGGGTGCCCGGAGAAGTGGAGGCGCTTCAGAAAGCGCTAATAGCCCGTGCACCCAATCGCAAGCGGCTCGGCGTTTACAACCTGCCGCTCGCACCGGCCATGCCCTGCATTCCGCCGCCATTTCCCTGCCCGGGCATCTCTAGTGGCCCCGGGTTGTCGAGAGTAAGGCTGCACGCAAGGTAGGTTGCTAACTGAGTGCTGCAGGCGGCAGGGACGTCCTTCTCCTTCAAACTGCAATTGAAATCTGGACTGGCCAGCAGACACGATACCAATGCCGTCAATGATGCCGTGCAGGCATTCGGATTTACCAGCTCAGCCACGCACTCCGTGAAGCAGTCCGGCTCCGCTTTAGATTCGCACATCAGACTCTTCTGACACCAGTCATTACAGAGCCGGGGGATCCCGCCTTTCGCCGTGGAACCTAGAGCGTCGCCGACTGGCGCAACACTCTGCGCATCCAAAGGCGGCCTTGTTTGCGGGTCTAACGCGGCTTGCTGAGTGGCGTTAACCGGAGATTGTTGAGGATCGGTGGGTGGGGTTGTCTGGTCTGACCCATTGTAGACCTCCAGCCCGGGACCTCCACTGCATGAAGCCGTGCCCCAGCAAACCAGGCTTAAAAACAAAAGTGATCGCATAGAAGCTTCTCCATTCAAAAGCCGCGGGGAAGCTGCTCCGCAAAGAGCAGCTTCCGGGAGGGGTTCAATTTGTCAGAAGTAATAGAGTGCCGCAACTGAACTCGTGAATATGCTCCACGGGCTGTTACCTACAGTGGTGCCAATTCCGAGTTGGGAAGCGCTGTTTTTGACAGTTGGGCCAGGCACCCCATTCATTACTCCCTGTGGGCCCTCGGTGGAAACGCTATCGTGCGCCAAGGCGAGGCCAACATTCGCGAGGAGCGATACCTCTGGTAACCCCATGAAGCCGAAATGAACCTCACCGCCGGCTCGAGCTCCGAGGTCAAGGTGAAAGCCGCTGGTGTCGGTCTTTAAGGCGACGCCCCCTTGTACCTGCTCGCTGGAGCCAGACCCAATGCCTAGGTTGAGCTCGGGAGTGATCTGAAAGCTGTAGTGTTTGCCATTGGAGAGCACGATCGGAACGCCACCGTGCAGGATGAAAGCGGTGTTGCTGGGCGAGTCCGCCTTAACACTCACTCCACCCCCGGATACCTCCGTGCTGCCCGAAGTCGAAGAAAAGCCCAAGCCAGCGTCGATACCCATCTGACTGTCCATCCAGTAGCGGACCCCGATAACCGGTGCTTGCACTTCATTCCCGAGAGTTCCAATGAGCATACCGCGCCGCCCCAGGTAACCGACGCCCAGGTGGCCTACTACGCTGTCGTGATCGCTTGCTCCTGGTGCAGGAGCGGGCGCTGGCGTCTGCGCTGATGCGAGCGTGGAAATGGCGGTGGCGCCAAGAAATGCAGAAACTATCAAGCTGTTACGGAAGAGGTTTTTCATCTGGAAATTCCTTGCGATTGAGAGGCCGGCGGAGTTGGTTGCGCCAGCCGGCAGCGGCCCGCCCATAGGTGGAGGGGCCAGGTTGTGGCCGAAACATGTTGCCGGCCCTGCCCTAGGACGGCCAAGAAAAGTACGATGCTGCCTTACGTTTCTTCCTCAGTTGTCGTCTCAACTGGCTGTCCTCTCAGTACAATTCTGGTCCGCACAATTTTGGGCCGGCCCATTGACCCGACCTCTGCTCGCTACTCATGAAGATCCGCGCTGATAGACGTGTACTTGAACTTGGCTTGGCTCCGTCGTTAGCGGTGGCGCAGGCGCTGCTCCTCGGCGGCAAGATATATTGGGGGGAGCGTAAGATCGAAAAAGCGGGGGACCAAGTGCCAGCTGATTGTGAGCTACGCGTGGCGGGTCAACGCCAATACGTGTCCCGCGGAGGCAATAAGCTTGAAGGGGCGCTCAAGCACTTTAAGCTGAATATTGGGGGTTTGGTTTGTGCCGACCTCGGCGCATCCACGGGCGGGTTTGTCGATTGTTTGCTTCAGCGCGGCGCGGCTAAGGTCTTTGCGGTGGACGTTGGCAAAGGCCTTTTGGATCCGAAGGTCGCCAACGATGCACGCGTGGTGGTGATGGATGAGACGAACGCTCGGGATCTTACGGCGGAGAGCTTCGATTCTCCGCTAGACCTAGTGACGGTGGACGTGTCATTCATCGGTATGGCTAAGATCGCGAGCGCCTTAGCTCGTATCTTGCCCCCGAACGGGCGTTTGATTGCGATGATCAAACCGCAATTTGAGGCGGATCCTACAGACGTGGCCCTCGGGCACGGGGTGATACGCGACCCACGCGTCCGAACCGCAGCCATCGCGAGTGCTTGTGACGCGCTCAAGCAAGCTGGCTTCGCCCTGACAAGCCAAATAGACAGTGAGCTCAAAGGGCCGAAAGGCAACCTGGAGCACTTCGTGTTGGCGCAGCGGATCTAAATATTTGGGTTCGTAACCGTATCAGAGAACGAGCACCCAAATATCGTAGAGAGCGTGCGTCCACACCACGGGAGCGAAGCCTCGAAATTGGTAAATCAAGGTAAATACAAGCCCGCACACCCACCGAAAGATGAACGACCTCATTTCAAATTCGTCCCCCAATTCACCAATGTAGTGCCAGGCACTGAAAGCGGCTGCCGCAAGGATCGCCCAGCCAACACGCACTAAGAAACGGGAAGCAACGTCGGTTGGAAAAAGCAGCATCACCAGCCGCGCGCCGAGGCCATAAAGCAATACGCGAAACGTTAGCTCCTCATAGAAGCCTGCACCCGTAGACATCACAAGCCCGGTAAAACGATCCATCGCGGGGCTCATTTCCCCTCCTCCCGCTAGGAACATCTTGCCCACTACGTAGCTTGCGATGAAGCGCATCGCCGCCGCGTAAATCACCCCTTCTAACGCAACAAAAAAGAAACGATCCGCCCGGAGCGCTTGGCCACGTCCTAGGATCAAGAGCACCCCAACAAAGAGGGTCGCAATCCCAAGAGTCAGCCCCAAATACCCAACAGAGCTATCCTTTGAGAGAGCCACGAGCTCCCGCGTCACCAGATCTGCCGCGTTGCGAACGGGCATGAAATAGACCGCAAGATGGTACCCCACCAAAATGGGGAAGGTGAGAGCGAGATCCTCCAAGGGCCCACTTCCCCGACTCGATTTCGCTATGTCCTGAGGCTTGGGAGGGTCGGCCAAACTAAACCTCGCGTTAGCGGCCTGGGCGCAAATTGTAGACCAGCCAGATTATCAAGATGACCCACGACAACATGATTGCCACAAACGGTCCATCTTTCAGCATTTCCTGGGTCGGGCTCTCCGCACGCGGCCGGTGCGAGACCAAAAACAGAAAGCGGGCTACACCGAGAACCACAAACACAGTGCTCACCCAAAGATAGTCACTGCGAAAAAACGCCACCGTGTGAGGATCCAGCGTGTAGGCCAGATACGTGACCACGGTGGCCACCCCCATCGTGGCAAGAGCCGTATCGAGGCCTCGCTTGGAGTAGGATTCCAACGCTGCGCGCTGGAGGCTTGCCTTGCCCATCGCCACGGCGAGCTCTTGGCGACGCTTCCCGAAGCCAAGGAAAAGGGCCAAAAGCGCCGTACAAACCAACAAATAGTTGGAAACGACGATCCGAGTGCCAAATCCGCCCGCCATCACGCGCAAGACGAAGCCGGCGGAGATGCACGCAACATCAACGTAGGCTACGTGCTTTAGCCTGAGTGAATAGGCGACATTCAATGCAAAGTAGGCCGCCGCCACCGCTAGCAAGGGCAGCGACGTAAGTGCCGCGCCCGTGAGCCCAACAATCACCAATACCACCGCCACCACGCGCGCCATCGACGGTGGCACTTGGCCCCAAGCAATCGGGCGAAAGCGCTTGATGGGGTGGCTGCGGTCGGACTCTACATCCGCTAGATCGTTGATCGTGTAGACAGCCGCTGCGAGTAGGCAGAACACCAGGAACGCCGAGGCGGCACGTGTGAGCAGGAGAGGATCGAAGATCTCGCGCGCAAACACCACCGGTGCCAACACGAACACATTCTTTACCCATTGGTGGGGGCGCATCATCCGCACCACGCCCCGCAGTCGCCAAAGAAGCCCCTCCCCCGGGGGCGGGCGAAGTGAATCCACCTCAACACCAATCCGCG
Source organism: Polyangiaceae bacterium (assembly GCA_033763455.1). Taxonomy (GTDB): domain Bacteria; phylum Myxococcota_A; class Polyangia; order Polyangiales; family Polyangiaceae; genus JBBRRP01. The sequence continues at coordinate 77,498 of JANRKO010000035.1, read as the reverse complement.
AACTTGGAGCCTCGCGCTCCTCCCGGGCGCCGTCCGTATCGCCTTCGACGGCAGGCGTGCGAGCCAGGTCGGGCGGGTCCTTGGGTGATTCCACGGGCGCCTTATATCTTTGAAGGCCCAGCTTCCATACCCCTCACGGGGGCTTTTCTTTCCGCAACGGCCCGTTTGAGCAGCCCGTATGACAGCGTGGACAGCCCGCACGAATAGTTGCATGGGTTGCTCATGTCAGCCGACTCCGCTCCCCACGCGAGCCGCAAGTCTAAACAGACCCAAGCACCCCCGAAGGACGTGGCCGAACTACACGGGGAACTCGTCCGAGAGGTGCGTGCGCATGACTACCGCTACTACGTCGAAAATGACCCGACGATAAGCGACCGGGACTACGACGCACTCTACCAAAAGCTGCGCGACCTCGAAGCCGCATTTCCGGCTCTCGTCACCGACGACTCCCCCACGCAGCGCGTGAGCGATTCCCTCCGCACTGACCTTCGCAAAGTGCGCCACGTGGTGCCGATGATCTCGCTTGATAACACCTACAACCGCGAGCAGCTCGCGGATTTTGTGCGGCGAGTAAAGCAGGGGCTCCCGGAAAACGCAGAGGTTCGTTACTGCGTAGAGCCCAAGCTGGATGGTGGCAGCGTGGAGCTCGTGTATCGAAACGGCTCACTCGTTGAGGCCTCCACACGCGGCGACGGGATCCAAGGCGAAGAAATCACCGCCAATGCGCGGACCATTCGCTCCTTGCCCCTCACGATCCCGATAGCAGATCCGGTGACGCTGCGTGCAGAGGTGGTAATCTACCGAAAAGATCTCACCGCCATTAACGAAGCTCGTGAACAAGAAGGAGAAGCACCCTTCGCCAATCCCCGAAATGCCGCCTCTGGCAGCCTCCGGATGCTCGATCCGCGAGTGGTGGCTAAGCGTCGCTTGCGCGCCATGGTGTGGCAGGTGGTAGAGGGGCAAGCCTTTGCGGCTTCTCATTCTCAGGCATTGGAACGCGCCCACACGCTTGGTTTGCCGACGCACGGCCTGCACAAGGTTGCCGAAGATCTTGAAGGGGTGATCCGGGCGATCGAAGGCATCGAGGAAAAGCGCAAAGATTATCCCTTTGAAATCGACGGTGCCGTCGTAAAAGTGGACGATTTTCAGCAGCAACAAATCTTGGGGAATACCTCCAAATTTCCGCGCTGGGCGATCGCCTACAAATTTGGTGCGGAGCGGGCCACCACACGGGTATTGGATATTCTGGTGCAGGTGGGCCGCACCGGAGCGCTCACACCCGTGGCCGTGCTTCAACCGGTGGAGCTTGCCGGCACCACCGTTTCCCGGGCTTCGCTCCACAACCAAGAGATCATCGATACCCTGGACGTGCGGATCGGCGACAGCGTTTCGATCGAAAAAGCAGGGGAAATTATCCCGCAAGTAGTGGCGGTGGATGCGAGCCAAAGAAGCGGAAAAGAGGTGGCCTACTTGATGCCAAGGGCTTGCCCCGTGTGCGGAACCGCAAGCGTGCGCACCGAGGGGGAAGTGTTGCTCCGCTGCCCAAACGTTCGTTGCCCGGCAATCGTGAAAGCTGCGATTGTGTACTTCTCAAGGCGTTTCGCTATGGATATCGACCACCTAGGCGAATCGCTCGTGGACCAACTCGTTGAGAGCGGCTTGGTAGGCGACGTTTCTGACCTCTATACGTTAACGCTAGAAAAAGTGGCGGCGCTTGAACGCATGGGGAAGAAAAGCGCTGCAAATTTGCTAGCGGGGATCTTGGCTTCGAAGGATCAGCCTTTTGATCGGCTGCTTACTGGGCTTGGGATCGAATCGCTCGGTCAAGTAGCGGCGGGCCAGCTCGCACAAGAGGTTCGCTCCTTGCCCGATTTGCTCAACCTTTCGCGTGAAGCGCTCGAAGAGAAGGCGACTGCAATCCATGGTTTTGGCCCCAAAATGGTCGAGAGCCTGGTGCGTTATGTTTTTGATCCGGATAAGAGAAGCTTGCTTCAGAAGCTCCAAGCCCTCGGTGTTTCGCGCCCAATGCCACAAGTGGCTGAGGTTGCCGAAGGGCCTTTGAGTGGCCTTTCGTTTTGCGTAACCGGTGTGCTCTCACGCAAACGGGAAGACATCCATACCGACATTCGCAACGCTGGCGGTAGCATTCAGGAACGAGTGACTCAAGGCACGAGCTACTTGGTAATTGGCGAAAAAGTGGGAAAGACCAAGCTTGATGCCGCGAAAAAGCACGGAGCAAAGTTACTCACCGAAGCTGAGCTGGACGCCTTGCTTAAGAAGTGAACCTAGGGTTAACCCTTGAGTGGACGCCACCACTGGGTGCGTCTACACAATAGCTGGAATTCGGTTCGGTTGACGCTCCGCGAAACCGCGTTAACCTCGAAGTTCGCAGATAGAGCGCCCGAGCGTCGTCAGTCTCAGCTCGGGTTTGCCTTTATCACGGAGCCTTATGAACTTAATCAAACAATCGCCTCATCACGGCGCGGGCCGCTCCCCTCTGCAGACCGCGAATCGCAGGGCCGCCCACGCTTTCAGCCTCGTGCTGGCAGCTTTGTCAGCCACGGGCGTTGTTAGCTGTAAGGGACAAACCGTTGGCGAGACCGAAGAAACGTCGGGTGGCGCGGCTTCGGGTGGCGCGGCTTCAGGTGGCGGGGCTTCAGGTGGCGGGGCTTCATGTGGCGGGCCTTCGGGTGGCGCGGCTTCGGGTGGCGGAGGAGCCAATCTCGCGAGCGGTGGCAGTGGTGGTCTCCCAACAGGAGCTGGAGGCGTCAGCAACGCTGGCGGTGGCATCGGCTCCGCTCCCGTAGGCGGGAGCGCAGGCAGCATGGCGATCCCATTTGAGCCGAAGCCAATCCACAAGCTCGATCTGCTCTTCGTGGTGGACAACTCGATCGACATGGCGCCCCATCAACCGCTATTGGCGAAAGGCGCGCGCGAGCTTATGAGCAAGCTCACCAATCCCGACTGCGTGCAGGCTGGCAACGCTGCCGTGAGGCAACGTGTGACAGATGGAGAGGTCGCGTGTCCGCAGGGTTTCGCTCGCGAATTTCCCCCGATTACGGACATGCACGTTGGCGTCATCACTTCCAGTTTGGGTGGGTTTGGGAGCACGGCTTGCAGCATCGAAGATGCCGCTTTCACCCCTCGAAAGGACGACGCCGGCCATCTCATTGGAGTCGTTAATCCCAATTTGCCAAGCTACAATAGCAAGGGGTTTTGGGTTTGGGATCCAAAGGGCGCACGGTTGCCGGCGGGGGAATCCAACTTGAGCTCGTTTTCACAAGCAATAGAGTCCGGCATCTTGGCCGTCGGTGCCACGGGCTGCGGCTACGAGGCCACGCTCGAAGCTTGGTACCGGTTCTTGGTAAACCCGGATCCGTTCATGAGCATTAGCCAGGTCAATAGCGCCAGCCTGCAGGCTGGTCTGGATTCCTCGCTTCTGGCTCAGCGCTCTCTCTTCCTCCGCCCAGACTCGCACGTGGCGATAGTAATGCTCACGGGCGAGGACGATTGCTCAATTTTAGACGAGAGCCTGGGGTGGCTGGTGGGAACTACAGCTATCCAATCTGCTGGCGTCTCAAAGACGTTTAACATGATCCATCCGACGAGCACCTGCGAAACGGAGCCCAATAGCCCATGTTGTCGCTCCTGCGCCGTGCTCGGAAATCCGCCACCCGGCTGCCAACCCCTGGCCGCAGATCCTAATTGCCAGCCGGATCCCTCTAATAACAACTCGCTGGCATTGAAGGCCGCCGACGACCCAGCAAATCTGCGCTGCTTCGAACAAAAACGCCGTTTCGGCTTGGATCTCCTGCAGCCCATTGGGCGCTACTCGGCGGCTCTCACCCAAGCTATGGTCCCAGATCGCACGGGAGCCATGAAGCCCAATGGTTTGTTCCAACCCGGCGCCAACGGTACTCCGCTGCGCAACCCAGCGATGGTGCTGGTAACGAGCGTGGTAGGGGTGCCGTGGGCCGCTATCGCTCAGGACCCAACTGGCGCACAAACACAGCTTTCCTACCTGAAGCCGAGCGAGTTCACGGCGCGCGGTATTTGGGGAGACATCTTGGGAGCTCCCGAGGCCTCCGTTCGACCCAACGATCCACTCATGGTTCCCTCGATTAAGCCGCGCTCCGGCACTAGCCCTCGATCTGGCTTGGCTCTAGCGCCACCTAGCAGCACCAACCCCAAAGGCGCGGCCAACGGCCACGAATACAACCCTGTAGACGGCGACGATCTTCAGTATTCCTGCATCTACGAACTGCCGACCCCCATCAACTGCCTCATGCAAGAGTCCGGCTGTGCTTGCGGATACAAACCTTCTGGCACCAGCACCGAGCAGATGGTTCGCGATCGCGTCCTCGCTGAAAACCGCCCCATCTGCAACCCACCCGCAGGTGGCCCCGCTGAACCCACGCAGTTTTTCGCCGGTGCGCTCCCGCCACCGCGGCACCTCTCGTTGCTTAAAGCAGTTGGGGACCAAGCACGGCTCGGTTCTATCTGTCCGCGCTACAGCAAAGAAGATCTCGCACGTCCCGCCTCCGATCCTTCATTTGGCTACAACCCGGCGCTTTCGCAGATCGTCGATTGGGTGCGGGATTTACCTCGCTAGCTTCGCAAGAACGGGTGTGATTCAAACCCGTTGGTGCTTAGGCGGTGCGATCAGGTGCCCCCACTCGCCGTGCTCGCGCGTAGCGCTCGGCTCGGGCGTTCTCCCCCATACCTCCGCTGACGGTGGGGGAGAGGGAGTGGCGAAGTCGCGCCCGGAAAAGGCGCCCGATGAGCCTCAGGTGGAAGGGACGGGCGCGAAGCCTCCTCGAAGAGGTGAGGCGCTGGAGAATAGCGAAAATGGAGACTCATCTGAGCCGCGCCTCACCTCTCTCGGCGGCCGTAGGGGGCAGCAAGGGTGTGGCGGAGGTGTGGCGGCAGGGTCTTTCTAGCGTCCTTTTAGATTAACTACTATGGGTTCACTCATGGCGGTGAGTCCCCAAATGGGCTCGGTTTTGGGATTGGGCGCACTATTTCCACCCCGACCCAAGTGCGTACATCTTTCCCAATCCCAAAGCTGCTGCGCCGCCCGCGGCCTTTCCGGTCGACACACGCTCCTGCGCGGTGCGGTCTCGCTTGGCCGCCCCGCCCATGGCTCGCGCAGAGCGAGAGACATTTGGGTCGGGGCAAGCTGCCGCAGAATGCGGCGGCGGGGGAGGGCATCCTGAAACCCCTCCCTCGCATTCGGGAGCAACCCTACCGTACACTCCCACCCGATGATCGTCGCGCGACTTCTCGTGGGCACCCGTGGAACCTTTTACGCCGAACTACGAGCTGGGAGCGACCCAAGTGTTTTCGCGCCTGCAACAACTGCGCACATTCTCACTGCGGCTCCCTGGCTAGGTGGCACGCTCACTGGCGAGCAAATCCCACTTTCAGCTTGCCGCTTTCAGGTTCCAGTGGAGCCCAGCAAGATACTGGGCGTCGGGCGCAACTATCGAGCGCACGCAGCAGAGCTCGGCAACGAAGTACCCAAAGAGCCGCTTTGGTTTTATAAGCCTCCTTCGTCGCTCTTGGCGCATGAAGGCACAGTGGCTCTCCCGAAGTTGAGCGAGCGGGTCGACTACGAAGCCGAGATTGGCGTTATCATCGGCAAGAAGGTGCGCAATATTGGCGTTTCTGAGGCACTTTCGGCAGCATTTGGCTACACACTCGTGTGCGACATCACCGCCCGTGATCTGCAAAAGAAAGACGGCCAGTGGGCGCGTGCCAAAGGGTTCGACGGCTTTTGCCCTACGGGCCCGGTCATCGTAACCGGCCTGGACCCGAACCTTCTAGACATTTCACTACAAGTCAACGGCGTTGCACGCCAAAGCGGGAACACGAGCGATATGGTCTTCGACGTCGCCACACTTATCGCGCGCGCGAGCGAATTTTGCACGCTAGAGCCTGGGGATCTCATCGCCACCGGGACGCCAGCGGGGGTGGGGCCACTTTCGGCCGGAGATAGCGTAATCGTGGCGGCGCCCAGCATCGGAGAATTAGCGTTTGCCGTCGTGGGGTGGGAGCACTGAGTTGGCCGTGCGTCTCGCCACCGTCGTAAAGTGGGAGCACTGAGTTGGCCGTGCGCCGCTCTGCAGTCGTAGGGTGGGAGCACTGAGTTGGCCGCGCATCTCGACGCATTCGTAGGCTTTCGCCCATTCGGAAACTGAGACTGAGGTTCCATATGTCGAACGGGATCGCTCATTTCTTGCGACGCCATTGGGGCGGCGCCTTTGCAAGCGCTGTCGCCACGGCGGTGGCCGCGCTGTTTCTCTTGGGCTATCGCCCCCACGTGGAAACAGCACGCTGCCCAGAGGGCCTTGTGGCGCAGGGAGCTCGCTGCTGCGCGCCGGGTCAGAGCTTAGTTGGTGCAAGCTGTCAGGGGTCGCCAGCAACATGCCCTCATGGGTTCACGCTTTACCGAACAGGCTGCGCCGTAGAACCCAAGAAGATTGAGATAGCTGGCGGGCTTTTGAAAAACGGCCCCGTAGACTGGCAGAATGCCAACCGAGCCAATGGCCCGACCCCCATCGCTCCGTTCCTTATCGACGCTTTCGAAGTGAGTGTGCAAAGCTGGGAGGAATGCGCATCCAGAGGTAAGTGCGCTTCCCTGCCAAAGGCCCCGAACCCAACGGAGCCGGGCCACCCCGTTACTCGGATCACTCCAGCACAAGCCGAAGCCTTCTGCCGACAATCTGGCGGGCGGCTACCATCCTTGCAAGAGTGGGTTTGGGTCGCGAGCGGTGCCGAGGAGCGGCGTTTTCCGTGGGGTCCGAATGGCCTAGTGTGTCGACGCGCAAGCTTTGGGCTTGTGGCAGGCCCCTGCGCAGAAGGCTCGGGGATGCCCGAGCTTTCTGGCGCCCGCCCGGACGGCCAAACTCCGCTCGGAGTTGCGGATCTTGCAGGCAACGTCGCCGAATGGGCGCGTGCTGCGGACGGACGTTACCGGGCTCTCGGCGGTTCCTTTCGTTCACGTGTCGCTGGCGAGCTTTCGGTGAACGCAGCATTTGACGGGGAAACCCCGAGGGACCATATCGGCTTTCGCTGCGTCTACGCCCCCGAGGCCCCGTCCCCCTTGCTCTCCAACGAACGAACGCCATGACCATTGCGCTTCTCTCCATCGGCACGGAGCTCACCCGCGGAGAGCTCACCAACACCAACGCAGTGTGGCTCGCGGAAAGGCTGAGCAGCTTTGGGCTAGAAGTCACCGCAATCGAGACTGTCGACGACCACCCCGACCGGATCTTGCGCAGCCTGAAGCGCCTGGCAAAAGAGCACACCGCGATCGTGTGTACCGGCGGCCTAGGCCCGACAACAGACGATATCACCACCGAATGCGTGGCACGGGCGTTAGGTGTGAATCTAGAATTGCACGAACCTTCGCTAGTTGCCATTCGGGAGCGCTTGGCTCGGTTTGGTCGCAGCCTTACGCCTTCGAATGAAAAGCAGGCCTACTTTCCCGCCGGCGCAAGCGTGTTACCGAATTCGGAAGGCACAGCACCCGGGTTCAGCGTGGAGCTTTCTGGTTGCCACGCTTCTTTTTTGCCAGGCGTGCCTCTGGAGATGCGGCCAATGTACGAACGGTACGTTGAGCCACGGCTCCTTTCGAACGTGGCCAACCCGCTCCACCAGGTCGTGCTCCGCACTTTTGGAATGGCAGAAGCGGCAGTGAATGACGCTCTTAGGGGAATCGAGTCTGAGTTCGGCGTCGTCCTCGGGTATCGCGCGCATTTCCCGGAGATCGAGGTAAAAGTGCTAGCTCAGGCAGCCACGCTTGAGCTCGCGCAACAGAAAGCTGAAGCCGTAGCCGAGGTCGTAGCTGCGCGGCTAGGAGAAGCCGTGTACGGCAAAGGTCGGGAATCGCTGCCTCAGCAGGTCGCACGCCTGCTGGCTGAACGCGGTCTCACGTTCGCGGCGGCTGAATCCTGCACCGGGGGCCTAGTTTCGGAGCTTTTGACCGCCGAGTCCGGGGCCAGCAATTTCTTTGTTGGCGCCGTGGTTTGTTATGCCAACTCGGCGAAAGAGCAGCTCTTGAATGTTCCGCCGCGTTTGCTTGAGGCGCACGGGGCGGTGAGCGAAGAAGTCGCGAAGTCGATGGCGGCTGGCGCGAAAAAGAGCTTCGGAGCGCACCTCGCTCTGGCCATCACGGGCATCGCGGGGCCCACGGGCGGAAGCGCTGAAAAGCCACTCGGGCTCGTTCACGTAGCACTCGCAACGCCCAATGATGTTTCCGCTTTTCATTACGTAAGGCCCGGCGAGCGTACCCAAAATCGCATTTTTGCCGCGTACTCAGCGCTCAATCACCTACGCAAGTGGTTAGTCGCAACTGCGACTTGAGTGTCGCGGTGCGCGGCAGAAACCTGAACACGCGCCCCTGGCCTCTTGACCGCCTCACGTGTGGCTACTCTGTGGATAAGGTCGGCGACCTCGCGATCTCCGGCGCAACAAAATGCGCCTTTCGCGCCCATTCGTCGTGGCTTTTTGCAGCTTTGGCGGAATCCGTCGACCGTTGGGCAACCCTCGCGTCGACGCTGGCGAAGCAACCTTGACTCGCGGTCGATCATTGCCCCGTCCATGCTATATGAGCATCGACATTCTCACTCACGTGAGTATGCTCCGCCCGCAGCTTAGAGTGCTTGTGTATCATTTCACGCAGTTAAGCTGCATTGCCCAATTTCAAAAACCTTAGTTCGGAGGTAAGTTAACCATGAGTTCCTTAAACAAGAAAAATCTGCCCATCCTTGGGCGAGGCCTTTTCCTAGCTCTCGGCGTTACGGCGCTCGTGGGCTGTGGCAGCGATGGCACAACCGGTAATAGCGATCCGATCCTTCCCATTGCCGATGGCGACGCCACGGTGGGAGCCGCCGGCAAGGTGCGCCGGGAGTGGTGGATACCCCTCCCAGAAGGTGACCAGTTCACCAAGATCCTCCGCGAAACAACCGCAAAGACCGTCCCGCCCACCGGCAAAGACGAGCTCACGAAGCTTCAGGCTGATGGCTTCAATGCGGACACGGCAACCGCGGATTTCGGTTCAGATTTTGGCGAGCGTATCCGCGGCTTCATCAAGCCTCCAACCACAGGCACGTATTACTTCGGGGTCTCAGGCGACAACCAGGTATCGTTTTTCTTGAGCCAGGATCAGAGCGCCAAGTCGATCAACGAGCAGATTGAGGCGTGCAAGGGACTGGATCCGCAGATGCCGTGCGCAAGCGCCGCAAATGGCAAGCACCTCGCTGGTGCGGAAACGCTAAACCCCGAATTCACGCCGACAGACAGTTTCGCACAGGCCTCGCAGTTCTCGAAACCTGTCACGCTAGACGCCAGCAAGTACTACTTCTTTGACTTTTACCACCGGGAAGGCGCAGGCAATACACATGCCAAGGTGGTATGGGTAACGCCGGGTAAGGCCGCTCCCTCTACGGCGACGACCGGCGCCGACGTTGAAATCGTGCCGGGCTCGGCTCTCTATTATCCAGACTTTCCGGAGGCGCCTGCCGGAGGCGCTGCCGGTGCCGGCTCTATGTAAAATTGCCTAACTGGAGTTAACTAACATCCGAACCGGGCGCCTAACATTCGTTGGGCGCCCGGGGCAATTCCTGGGGAATTGTGGGTTTGTGGGTTGAGGGGAAGTTGATCAGGGGGCTCGGGGCCGAGCTTAAGCCAGGTCGAACACCAAGACTTCGGCGCGTTCGATCCCTGTGAGCAACACGCGGGGTTCGGCTGAAAGAGCCACCGCGTCACCCGCGGAAAGCTCGGTACCATTGACCTCTGCACGGCCACGCACCACGTGGACCCACGCATGCCGGTTAGCACCTAAAGAGTGTTCCGCGGCTTGGCCAGTATCAAAAATTCCCGCGTAAAGCGCGGCCTCCGTATGGATGGTAACGCTGCCTTCCTTTCCGTCCGGCGACGCCACCAAGCGTAACCGACCAAGCTTCTCAGACTCTGGGAAGCTTTTCTGTTCGTAGCTCGGCGGGATCGAGCGTTGCTCTGGCAGCAACCAAATCTGGAGGAAGTGTACCTGTTCGGAAGGCGACGCGTTCTGCTCACTGTGCGACACGCCGGTCCCAGCGCTCATGCGCTGTACGTCCCCCGGGCGGATGACAGAACCCGTACCCATGGAGTCCTTATGTTGAAGCGCTCCTTCAAGCACATAAGAAACGATCTCCATGTCCTTATGGGAATGGGTGGCGAACCCTTTGCCCGGCGCCACGCGATCTTCGTTGATCACGCGTAAAGCGCGAAACCCCATCTGATCGGGATCGTAATAGTCCGCGAACGAAAACGTATGGTAGCTGTCTAACCAGCCGTGGTTTGCATGGCCACGCTCCGAAGCTCGGCGGATTTTGATCACAGTGCGCTCCTTTTTAGGGTGTTCGCCCGGCCCGCTCGTGGGGGGCCAAGCTAAGGACGCAAGATGTAGCGCTGTTCGTTCAAAACGGGGAGCCTCTCGTGGTTTTTGCTTGTATCGCTTGCCCTCGTTCTCCACTGTGAGGCTTGGAGGTTCTGCGTGTTTCTAGAGTTCTTGGGCGTGGGAAAGAGTTTGCAGGCGGCCCGTTCCAGTCGAGGCCATAAGGGGCCTGCGATACGCCGGGCTTTGGGCCCACGGCGCTCGGAACGCTGGCTGGGTCTGGTAGCCCTCGTAGTGTTAGCCTGCGCTCCGCAGCAGCGCGTGAGTGCGCCCGTGGCCAATCCGGGCTTGAGCCTAGCGCAATCGCCGAAAGGCGACTCCTATGCGGGGCCGTTCCGTGTGGTGTTTGCGGGGCCAAAGGGAGAGGCTTCAGCTTTTTCTCAACTTCAGGTGGTCTTCAGCACACCCTTACAAGCGCTGGACTTGGCGGAAGGCGAGAAAACGCCACAGCTGCGCCTCACACCGGAAGTCCCTGGCCGCTGGCAAATGGTGGGAACCCGTGCGCTCATCTTCGCACCCACCTCCGGTCGCTTGCGGGAGGCCACGCACTACGTCGTCACGATCCCGCGCGAATTCAAGTCACTCACCGGCGAGCAGCTTCCTGCCGAATTTCGTTGGGATTTTTCCACACCTCGGCCCAAGCTCGTATCAAGTGATCCCAGCGCGGAAGCCCGAGGTGTCACCACCGACAAGAGCCTTGAGCTGCGTTTCAATCAGCCGATTGCGCTTGAAACGCTCAAGCAGGAGTCGGGCCTTTTTGCGATCACCGCAGGTAAACTCACCCCGCTCGAATTTAGCGTATCGCATCCCAGAAAGGGGAACCACAAGCTCCTCCTGGTAAAGCCCAACACACCGTTACCCGTCGATAGCCGAATCGAGCTCCGCATCTCGGATAAGCTCGGTAGCCTCGCGGGCCCCCTTTTGAGTGCAAGGTCACAAACCATCGGCTTTTTTACTTATGGCCCACTCCGTGTAGAATTTGCGTGTTCGCGACAAACTCCGAAGGCACCTTGCGAAGCGGGCAGCGCCCCCTGGCTCGATCTCTCCAATCCAATCAAAGCTAAAGATCTGCGGCAAGCTGTACGCATTGAGCCGCCCGTAAAACTGCGCTGGGATAGCTGGCAAGACGAAAACGAACCCACCAGTTGGGTAGGCCTCTCGGGGCCCTTCGCCGCCGGGCAAACCTACACTCTCTCGCTCGATCCGAACCTCCGCGACATCTACGGCCAGCGCGTGGTTGGCTCAACCAAGAGCAACTTCACCTTCGGAGATTACCCGCCCACCCTCGCCATTGGAGTGGAAGGCGAGATCTTCGAGCCAGAGCAAAGTTCAAAGATACCGATCTCTAGCGTTAATCTGAAGCGCTATCGAGTCACCACGGTTCCCCTCACGCCAAAGAACGTGGCGGACCTCGACAAAATAGACGAAACATCCCAAAAGGCACGCCTGTTGCGTGCCCTGCCGAGGGCGCGAACCCAGGATTTTCAGCCCCCCGCTGTCAAGAATCGGCCCGATCAAAATGGGGTTGAACTCGCCTCCTCGCCCACTGGTTCAACAGGTGCACGGCGCGGACCCATGGCCATACTCACCGAACACATTGGGGCGGATCGTAAGCAAGAACACCAGCTCAGGATCTTACAAATTACCGATCTTGCGCTCACGGCGAAGCTCTCAACGGACACAGCCTTGGTTTGGGTCACGCGCCTTTCAACGGGAGCCCCAGTGGCTAACGCGGCTGTCGAAGTGCAAACAGGTGCACGCGTATCAAAACGCTACTTCACCAATCCCGAGGGTTTCACTGAAGTGCCCGCGAGCGAACTTCGGCATAGCTACAATTCCACGAACGACCAGCTGCTTGTGGCGCGCACCGAAGATGATCTTGTCGTGCGGCACGCGGAAAACATCATCTCGCCTTGGCGTTTTGACGTGCCCGCGGATTACTCCGGGCAAAAGCCCTACTTCGGCGTGCTTTTCACCGAACGTGGACTGTACCGGCCGGGTGACGCGGTGAAGGTCAAAGGCATTGTGCGTCGCGAGGCGAAAACCGGAAATGATATCTTGCCCAATCAAAGCTTCGACATTGTTGCGGAAGCTCCGGATGGCCAAAACATTCTGCGTCAGAAGGTAACCACGAGCTCCTTCGGGACGTTTGATCTTGAAGTTCGCTTACCGCTTTCAGCAGCACTTGGCAGCTACAGCTTGCGCACCGATGGCCTGGCACCGGGAGGACTGTATGAAACCTTCAGCGTTGCCGAGTACCAGCCTGCGGAGTTCAAGGTGGGCGTTGAGAGTTCAAAGCCCAGCTACCAACGCGGTGAGCGTGCATCTTTTACTGTAACCGGAGATTATCTGTACGGGGCGCCCATGAATGGCGCCAAAGTGAGCTATCGGGCCAGTCGCAACCCGACCCATTATGTTGTTCCCCAATCAGCTGGGCTCATCACGGACGCTAGCGCGTATGATGCCGATCTGGATCGTAAGTCCCCAGGCTTTTCGACGTTAAAAGAGGGTAATGCCACCCTCGATGCCCAGGGGCACTTCGCGCTTCCGATAGATTTGGCACTGCCCGGCCAAACGGAGCCAGAAGCAATCAGTGTGGACGCAGAAGTAACCGACGTTTCACGCCAGGCCTTTTCGGCTGGAACAACAAGCATTGTGCATCCGGCGCGCTTCTACCTCGGTCTTTTGGAGCCGAAGAACTACTTCGTAGATGCTCCCGGCACACTTACTCCCGAGTTTGCCGCGATCGATCCTGGGGGTGCACGCGTAGCTGGCCGGAACGTAACTGTTGAGTTGGTTCGCCGCCGCTTTAGCTTAGTGCGAGAGCAAAAGGGGGATAGCTACGGTTCCACTAGCCGAGCGATCGATGAGGTCGTTTCAACTTGCACTGGCGTGACCACCAACGGGCTTGCTAAGTGTGAGCTCAAGGTTCCCGATGCCGGCTACTTCTTGGTGCTTGCGCGCGCCAAAGATGGCAAAGGCCAGGAGGCTCGCGCCGCCTACTCCATCTACGGTATCGGTTCCGGCCAAGCTTGGTGGCCCGATTCTGACGACCAAAAGCTCTCGCTTTCACTGGATAAGGCTCAATACAAAGTCGGTGAAAGAGCGCGGCTGCTGATCAAATCCCCCTTTCCACAAGCCGATGCCATCATCACGGTGGAGCGCGCCGGCGTCTACGAAAAGCGGCGCATTCACGTATCCGGTGCAACGCCTACGGTTACTATTCCCGTGACGGATGCGATCCGCCCCAATGCGTACATTTCCGTAGAATTGGTGCGCCCCCGAACCGCTCCCCCCAAAGGCCCGGGAAAGCCGGATCTTGGTGCACCGACATTTCGCCTGGGCTACGTGGAGCTCAAAGTGGATGCCGAAGCTCGGCGCTTGAATCTAGATATCAAGCCGAACCGTCGAGACTATCGCCCCGGCGAAGACGTCGTGGTGGATCTGGCGGTGAAGACGGCTGCAGGTAAGCCCCACCCGGCTGAGGTAACCCTCTATGCGGTCGACGAAGGTGTGCTTTCCCTCATCAACTACCACGCACCCGATCCGCTCAAAGTGTTCATGGCACCGAGGGCACTTCAGGTTGCCACGCTCGAATCGCGAGAGGCGCTCGCGCGTTTGAACCTCGATCCACTCGGGGACATTCTGGGTCTCCAGAAAGGTGCCGAAGGAGGTGGCGGCGGCGAGGGCTCTTCCTCTGTGCGTCGGGATTTCCGACAAAGCGTCTACTTCAATCCGACGCTAGCAGTCGGTCCCGAAGGAATGGCGCGGGTATCCTTCAAGCTACCGGACACGCTCACGAGCTTTCGTCTAATGGCCGTGGCCGCTGCCCTGGATGACCGCTACGGGTTCGCTGAAACCAACATCACCACGAGCAAGCCACTCATGGCGCGCCCCGCCTTGCCGCGATTTTTGCGGATTGGCGATAACCTAGAGGCGGGAGTTGTGGTGAGCGCGAAGAATTTCGGGCCTGCTGAGGTCTCGGTAAAGGCTCAAGCCTCGGGCATCTCCCTTTTGAGTCAGCCGCTCACGCGCGTAGCCCTTGGTCGCAACGAATCTAAAGAAGTTCGCTTCAAGTTCCGTGCTGACCAAGCGGGCAGCGCACGCTTCAACTTCACTGCGAGTACCGACAAAGAACGGGACGCGGTGGAAGTGAACCGTCGCGTGGAAACTCCCACGAATTTGGAGACTGTGGCTCTCTACGGGGAGACGCGCGCTCTTTCGCGAGAACAGCTGGGTAATTTGGGTGCAGTACGCCGAGACGTAGGGGGCCTCACCGTGACGGCCTCCTCCACGGCCCTGGTGGGCTTGGACGCGGGCATGTCGCAGCTTTTGGACTACCCCTATGCGTGCACCGAGCAGCTTTCGAGCCGAATTCTGCCGTTGTTGCCGCTTCGTGATCTGGCTCGGGAATTTGGCTTCGCACTGCCCCCGAATGCTGACGCATTGATCGAACGCACCGTGGCTGAGATCGTGAGCCGGCAGCGTGGCGACGGGGGTTTTGGTCTTTGGCCAGAATCGAGTGAAAGCTCTCCGTGGGTGAGCCCCTATGCGCTCTGGGTGCTGTTCGAGGCCAAACAGCGCGGTGTAAAATTCGGACCTAGCGTGCTGGAGCGCGGCACCGAATACCTCCGCCAATATCTCGCTCACTCGGAGGAAGATAAAGTGGCGTTAGCCTCCCAAGCATTCATGGTGGATGTGCTCGCCCTCCTCGGCAAGCCCGACGTGGGTTATATGACGCGCCTCGCGCAACGCGCCGATCTTCCTAGCTTCGCCAAAGCGCTGGTGCTGCACGCTCTGGTAACCTCCAAGCAACCCGAAGCCGCACAAACCCGGCTGATCGAAGCCCTCGAAAATAGCGTTCACATCACTGAAAATCGAGCATTTTCCACGGAGAATCTGGGGGACGATTACGCGAGCCTCATGGACTCCGAAGCACGCACCACCGCACTTTTGTTACGCGCACTGGTGGCAGCGCGCCCCGATCACCCCCTAGGCGCACGGCTCGCTCGCGGGCTCTTGTTAGCCAGAAAGGGCGGCTCTTGGCGAACAACGCAGGAGACGGCTTTTGCCCTCCTCGCCTTGAAC
The DNA here is from genome assembly GCA_033763455.1 of Polyangiaceae bacterium. GTDB lineage: Bacteria > Myxococcota_A > Polyangia > Polyangiales > Polyangiaceae > JBBRRP01. Next base: position 61,969 of record JANRKO010000035.1, on the reverse strand, counting down.
GACTACCAGAAGGCAGCGGAGCGCGATTCACCGGATGCTCAAATCACGGTAACGCTCGGTCAGAACAAATTCTTGCAACACGCGTTCGCTGGTCGAAGCTCCCTCGCCGTGATCAAGGAGCTCCCGATGGCCGCCGTGAACAGTCGGGATCTTACCTTTCAACAAACCGGGCGCGGTGTACTTTTTTATGCGGCCGAGCTCCGGTACGCGCTCAAAGAGCCCCCCAAAGAGCCGCTCGATCGAGGATTTTTCGTGCAAAAGTCCCTACGAAAAGTCACCTCCGAGTCGCTCGGAGCCGCGCTGCTGTCGCTTCCGGAAAAGAGCCAAACCACATTTGCGGGCGGAGATCTGGTCGTTACTGATCTATTGATAGTTACCGGGGAGCCGCGCGAATACGTGGTGCTCGACGATCGCTTAGCTGCGGGCATGGAAGCTGTAGATACCAACCTGGTGACCACAGCGGCCTGGCTCACAGAAGCTCCGAGCAGCGGCTTTGGTAACAACAATACCGAGGAAGAGGACTACGAAGCCACCGCCGAAGGCTCGCGTGTTCTCTCTGTACCTTTCCGCCAGGAGCTCCGCGACGATCGCGCGCTCTTTTTCATGGATCACTTACCCCCTGGCATTCATCACTTCCGCTACCTTGCACGCGCGACAACGCTTGGGCGCTTTGTGGTGCCGCCCACCCAGGCCGAAGAGATGTACAGCCCGGAGAATTTTGGTCGCACGGGAGCCACCGTGATTGAGGTTCGTTGAGCCACCCTAGAAGTGCGCTGGCCGTGAGGCACCCCGGCGGCCACGCCTTGATGCTGCTCTATTTGGTGCAGCAACCCCACGATTAGATGGCGCAATGTAAGCTAACGCCTAAGGCCCGCCTCCAAAGATGGCTCTTTTCGGGAGCTTTGGCATTTGTTTTACTTGCGTTCGCGCTAGTTGCTGCGGTCTCCCTCACGCCCCTGCCTGCCTCACTCATTCAGGGTCCACCCGAGCCCGGGTTGCTGGTGTTGGATCGCCATGGTCGACGGCTCACCGAGCTACGGGCGCCGGATCGCGCCGAAGCCTCCACGATCCGGCTTTCAGAGGTAAGCCCGGCACTCATCAACGCACTCATCGCGGCTGAAGACGGCCGTTTCTACCGCCATCCAGGCGTGGATGTTCTGGCAACCGCACGCGCATTCGGCCAGTGGTTAACCACTGGGCACGTAGTTTCAGGCGGGAGCACTCTCACGCAGCAGCTAGCACGAGCCGTGTTTAAGCGACCGCCAGGGCTTTGGGGAAAGCTCAAGGAGGCCCTATTAGCTCTCCGAATTGAACGAGAGCTGAGCAAGCCCGCTATCCTGGAGGAGTATCTCAATCGGGTGAATTTTGGACCCAATTTGCGCGGGATTGCTGCTGCAAGCAGGGGCTATTTGGACAAGCCCGCGGCCAAGCTCGATCTCGCCGAAGCGGCAACCCTAGCGGCGATCCCCAGGGGACCCAACCTCTATGATCCTCTACGCAATCCAGCCGCAGTGCGGACGCGCCGCAACCGTATTCTAGAGCGCATGCAGCGCCTTTTCCCAATAGCACCCGAGCAGCTGAACCTCGCTCTCGCACAACCGGTAACTCTACAGAGGCCTACCTTCGCCGAAGGCGCGGAACATCTGGTAAGAGCGCTCGCTCGTGGGAAGCTCGAGCGCTCGCTGCGCCAACATGGGGCACTCAAAGAGCTTAGAGCCACGCTCGATCTAGATACCCAACGCGAACTCGAGGAGTTAGTCCGTCACACACGTAAGCGAATGACGGCCTATCACGGCACTGCAGCTGCGGCCTTGATCGTCGACAACGTTACGGCCCAAGTTTTGGCATACGTTGGTTCTCCAGAGTTCGCATCCCACGCCGATTTGGGCCAAAATGACGGTGTCTTGGCGCGGCGGCAGCCTGGATCGGCACTCAAGCCCTTCGTTTATGCAGCCGCCATGGAGCGATTGGGGTTCACCGCCGCAACCCTCCTGCCAGATGTAGAGCTGCACATCGCAGGCGAGAAGCTCGACTACGCACCGCGAAATTACGACCGCCGCTACCATGGCCCCGTACGCCTGCGGCAAGCATTGGCCAGTTCCTTCAACGTCCCTGCCGTCTACACGGCAAGCAGAGTGGGGCCTCCCGAAGTGTTAGAGATGCTCCACAGCTTTGGCTTCGCGAGCCTCGATCAGCCTGCGGGTCACTATGGTGCAGCGATTGCTCTCGGAGACGGTGAAGTCACTCTCGGTGAACTAGCAGCGGCCTACGCCACTCTAGCCCGCGGCGGGATCTACCAAGCGCTGGCCTTTGCGAACCGAGCCGTGACCGCAAAGGGACAATCCTTCGAGGTGCCAATACCCGCCGAACGCCGAGTGCTCGCGGCTAAAACGGCCGCACTCGTTACCAGCATTCTTTCAGACAGCGCCGCGCGAGCGCCCGGTTTTGGCGAAACCAGCGTGCTGGATCTTCCCTTTCCTGTGGCCGCAAAAACGGGCACTTCCAAGGCTTTTCGGGATAACTGGGCGGTCGGCTACACACGGGAGGTAACGGTAGCGGTGTGGGTGGGGAATTTTGACGGCACCCCGCTCGAACGCTCCAGCGGCATCACGGGTGCAGGCCCGCTCTTTCGCGACGCTATGCTGTTGGCGATGCGTGGGCGTTCTCCCGCTCCGCTCGTCGACAAGCAAGGCTTGATAGCGCAAAACGTGTGCCCCCTCAGCGGTAAGTTGGTAGGGTCCGCCTGTCCGCATTCCCAGATCGAATGGTTTGCGCCTTCCCATGTTTCCACCCAAGCGTGTGACATGCACGAACGCGTGTGGATCGAACCCATGAGCCGCGAGCTCAGCGCGTCTGCGTGCCCTGGCGCAGAAGCACACGTCATCGAAGTGTACCCGAACGAATATCAGTCGTGGGCAAGGGAGGCCAAACGCCCGCTCCGCCCAGGTGTAATAAGCGCCTGTGGGCGAGCCCACGGTGTGCTCAATGATTTCCCTGCGTCGACCACCAAAAACGCGCTGCCTGCTCTCGAATATCCGTTCGAAGGGGCGCGATTTCTCTTGGATCCCTCGCTCACCCGCGACCAACAGCGCATCGTATTTCGGGCGCGTTCACCGCGTGCCGTGCCACTTCGGTTCTTCTTAAATGGCCAACTCTTAGACGAAGTAAACTCACCGTACAGCCTCAGCTGGCCACTGGTGCCCGGGAGGCATCAACTTGAAGTTGCCACCCCTGATGGCCAACGGAGCCAAGCCGTACACTTCGAAGTTGAATAAGCTATTCGTGCCGAGCGCACGGATCCGCCCGCGAAACCTAACCCTCCGCGCTAGCATTCGATGCACGGATCATGTCGCGAAGCTGCCGAAGCAACTCTCGCCTGGTTCGCTTCATTCGATCTGTAACGGGCTCACCTTTGGAGGCGCGTGCCAACTGGCGCAAGTGCTGGCGGTCCCCACCCGGGTACTTGGCAAGGAAGGCCTCCACCACGTCGTCCCCACCTTCGATGAGCCGCGTGCGCCAGAGCTCCCCCAACTGCTCCAATTGCTGCTCCTCGGGGCTCTGAATCGTTCGGCGCCCGAGCGCCTCCATAATTGGCCCAAGATCCGTAGCTCGGAGGAGAGACCCCAAGCGGCGCAATTGCCTGCTTTGAGCGCCACGGCGGAGCTTACGCCACACCTCAATCGCCTCTCTCACCTCGGGGGTGAGCGGAAGGTGCTGAAGCACGCCCGGGGGAAGCCCCGTGAGCTTCTGACCGAGCTTAGTCGCCGCCTCAGCTTCACGCTTTACCTGACTGCGGCTGGGGCCAGCCCAACCCAACTCGTCAACTTCCTCCGCCGTTTCCGTGTGGGTATCACCCTCTGGAGCATCACACACCGATTCGGAAGACGGTGACCGCCCCTCATTTCTCAGTGGTTCTGAGCCTTCGTGAGCCGAAGCCTCCGGCGCAACCTTGGGATCGGGAGTTGGGTCAGCTGCCATATGGCCCTCGCTTCGAACCCTCTTTATCCCACCATTTGGAGAGCTGGGCTTCTGAGCGGCGCGGCTGAGAACTGTAGTGCGAGGTGTCGTTGTAGGTCATGAGCCGTGCTCTCACCGGATCTTTGAAGTCGATAACATTGAGGCAAGCGGGCGACTGATCAAGTCTGTCGCGATAACCTCGCGCATCGATACCCAGAAGCGCACACAACACCAACCGTATCGTCGCCTTATGCGATACCACGGCAACCGTCTGGCCCGTGTGATTCAATACCACCTCACGAATCACTGGCAATGCTCGCGACATTACCTGAGCACCAGATTCTCCACCCTCCGGCGCGTAGGTAAACGGATCTTGCTCCCACGACTGGTACTCTTCCAAAAAGCGCGCCTCCACCTCGCGCCGCGTGAGCTCTTCCCAGCGGCCATGATTGATTTCCCGCAGTCCGTCTCGTTCGCGGGCTTGAAGGCCGTGGGGCGCTGCCAGAAACCCAGCCGTATCGCGCGTTCTCCTGAGGGGGCTCGTGTAGATGGCCGCCAGCTTCTCTCCGGCCAGCCGGGCGCCCAAACTCCTTGCCTGTTCACGACCTTCTTCCGAAAGCTCCACATCCGTCGCGCCGGCAAAACGGTCTTCCGCAGTAAGGACGGTGGCGCCGTGGCGGATCAGAAGTACGCGGGTCGTCATGGCCAAGGTAACGCCAGGACTTCTACACGTCCGGCCCGACAAATCAATTCGAGATTCAAAGCGACCCGACCGATGAATAGGTGACCATTGACCGGCCATGCCCAAGACCGGATAGAGAATTGGTACCTTAGCGCCAACCATTCCTGCGTTTTGAGCCCTTCGCGGGCAGCCCCGGAGTCGACACCATGCAATTCATTCAGGCCAAGAACTACACCGCCGTGCCCGCAGGGCGCAGCGTCGAACTTGTCGTTATCCACACGATGGAGGCGGCGGAAAAACCCGGTACCGCACTCGCCGTGGCGCGTTGGTTTTCCGGGCCAACGGCCCCGAAGGCGAGCGCGCACTATTGCATCGACAATGTCGATGTCGTGCAGAGCGTACGTGAGAAAGATGTCGCGTGGGCTGCACCCGGCGCCAACCGCAACGCAGTGCACTTGGAGCACGCGGGGTTCGCAGGGCAGAGCACTCAAAACTGGGCGGACGCTTATTCACTCGCAATGCTGCAGAAATCCGCTGGCTTGTGTGCCGACATCTGCCATCGCCATGGCATTCCAGTGGTTCGACTAACGCCGGCGGATCTTTTGGCAAAGAAGCGCGGGATCTGCGGGCATATCGACGTAACAAAGGCATTCAAGAAGTCCACCCACGTCGACCCGGGCAAGAATTTTCCGTGGGATGCGTACTTAGAGCTAGTGCGAGCGGCGCTTGCGGACCTCCAGCGCGATGACGACGAGGCTCCCACGAAACCTATCGTGTGAATCTGTGGTTGCGCCTGTCTGAATTGGCGGAGAAAGCGCGGGTCGCGCGTGCGGGCGAAGTTCGGGCTTGTCGCCTGGGTTGGGCACTTTCTTTCGCGCATGAGGTACTTAGCATGACAATTATCTCTTGCTGCAGTGCAGGTACCTTCCCGCAGCCGCCAAGCAAAATTGGAACACACCGAGCACTAGCCACTGCGTTGACGTGCCGTTAACTCCGCAGCTAATGATCCCGCGGATCTTGTGGCTTCAACCTCCCATTGGCGGTTGAGGGTCTGGTGGCTTCAACCTCCCATTGGCGGTTGAGGGTCTGGTGGCTTCAACCTCCCATTGGCGGTTGAGGGTCTTGTGGCTTCAACCTCCCATTGGCGGTTGAGGATCTTGTGGCTTCAACCTCCCATTGGCATTTGGCGTTGGGCGTTGGTGTCGTCGGGTTAGGCCCCGGTGCCCACGGCGAACGTGAGCCTTCCATCGTCAGATTTGTCCGCAAGGATGCGCGAGCCAGGCGCAAACTCGCCGCGCAAGATCCTTTGCGCCAACGGATCCTCCACCTGCTTCTGGATCGCACGCTTGAGTGGGCGCGCTCCAAACTGTGGATCAAAGCCCACCTCCGCGAGAAAGTCTTTCGCCGCGTCCGTCAACTCGAGCGTGAGCTCACGCTTGCTTAGGCGCTTTCTCAAGTACTCCAGCTGAATATCCACAATATTGCGGATCTGCTCACGAGCCAGGCGCCCGTAAATCACGATCTCATCGAGCCGATTGATGAATTCTGGGCGGAAGTGCGCACGCAAGGCCTCCATCGCGGCGGTGTAAGCGAGCTCCTTCTTCTGGTCGGCTCGCAGATCCCGGCGGTTCTCAATCTCAGCGAGATCTGACGTGCCAATATTGCTCGTTAGGATCACAACGCAGTTCTTGAAGTCCACCGTGCGGCCCTGGCCGTCAGTGAGGCGCCCGTCATCCAGCAACTGGAGCAACGTATTGAACACATCCGGGTGCGCTTTCTCCACCTCATCGAACAAGATGACGCTGTAGGGGCGCCTACGGACCGGTTCGGTGAGCTGACCACCTTCGTCGTACCCGACGTACCCGGGAGGGGCGCCAATTAGCCGGGAAACGGCGTGCTTTTCCATATATTCGCTCATATCGATGCGAATCATGGCGCGCTCATCGTCGAACAGAAATTCAGCCAAAGCGCGTGCTGTTTCCGTCTTACCCACGCCCGTGGGCCCCAAGAACAGGAAGGACCCAATGGGACGATTTTCATCGCCGAGTCCGGCGCGCGAGCGGCGTACAGCATTGGCCACCGCCAAAAGCGCTTCGTCTTGACCGACGACGCGCTTTGCAAGATCTTCCTCCATGCGGAGCAGCTTCTGCATCTCCCCCTCAAGCATCTTGGAGACAGGCACTCCCGTCCACTTGGACACAATGGCCGCTATATCTTCATCGCCCACCTCTTCGCGAAGGTACGATCCGTTTTCCTGAACACGACCCAATTCCGTGCGCAGATCTGCCATCTTCTTTTCGACGGCTGGCAGCGTTCCGTAGCGAATTTCGGCGGCTTTACCCAGATCTCCCGAGCGTTGCACTTGCTCTGCTTTGGTCTTTAACTCTTCTATCTCGCGCTGCACGTCGCGCAGCTGAGAAATCACTTCCTTTTCCTTCAACCACTGCGCGCGCATGCGATCCCTATTTTGGGAAAGCTCGGATACTTCGAGCTTAAGATCAGCGAGGCGTGCTTGGCTTGCCTTATCTGTTTCGCGCTTGAGCGCCTGCTCCTCGATACGAAGCTGCAAAAGCTTGCGGTCAACCTGGTCGATTTCGACCGGCATGCTGTCGATCTCCATCTTGATCTTGCTGGCCGCTTCGTCGACAAGATCGATGGCCTTGTCGGGCAAAAAACGCTCGGTAATGTAGCGATTGCTGAGCGTGGCCGCGGCCACCAAAGCAGAATCCAAAATTCGGATGCCGTGGTGCGTTTCGTAGCGCTCCTTTAAACCCCGGAGGATCGCGATGGTGTCTTCCACCGAAGGTTGCTCCACCATCACGGGCTGAAAGCGACGTTCGAGAGCCGCATCCTTCTCAATATGCTTTCGGTATTCGTCGAGCGTAGTGGCACCGATGGCTCGAAGCTCTCCGCGGGCGAGCGCCGGCTTTAGCATGTTGGCCGCATCCATAGCGCCCTCAGCGGCACCCGCGCCTACCAGTGTGTGAAGCTCATCGATAAACAGAATGATGCCGCCGCTGGAAGCTTCGACTTCTTTCAATACTGCTTTCAGCCGATCTTCAAACTCGCCTCGAAATTTCGAGCCGGCGATCATGCTCGCCAGATCCAGCGCCAATAGCCGCTTGTCGCGTAGCGATTCGGGCACGTCGCCTGCTGCAATGCGCCGAGCGATACCTTCGGCAATAGCCGTTTTACCTACACCGGGCTCACCGATCAAAACAGGGTTGTTTTTGCCGCGGCGACTTAACACCTGCATCACCCGACGGATCTCCTCGTCCCTTCCGATAACGGGATCGATTTTTCCGCGCTGGGCGAGCGCAGTTAGATCGCGCGTGTATTTCTCAAGGGCTTGAAATTTTCCCTCTGGATCTTGATCCGTAACGCGCTGAGTGCCGCGCACAGCCGCCAAGGCGTGCAATAGCTTGTCGTAAGAAAGGCCATGCCGATCGAAAATGGCCTGAACATCCTTGTCGTGTTTGGCGCCGGCGAGCAAAAAGTGCTCAACGGACACAAAGTCGTCTTTGAGGTGCTTGGCTTCGTCCTCCGCGTGATGAAAGAGAGGAGTTGAGCGTCGGTTGAGTGAGGGCTCCCCACCGCCTGTTACTTTCGGCAGCGTTTCCAGGCGCGCTTTGAAGTCCGCTGAGAGCTTTTTCGCATTGGCGCCAGCCTTCTCAACCAGTGGGCCACCAACGCCTTCGCCCTGCTCCAACACCGCGACCAGCACGTGCTCGGGAGTGACCTCGGGATTTCCCGCCCGGGACGCCATATTCACAGCAGCGCGAATCGCCTCTTGGCTCTTGATGGTCAGTTTATCCATTTGCACGGAACATTCTCCTCTTCATCCACCGACGTGACCGTTCGGTGCGTAAACCACTGGAATACAAGCAGGCGCTACCCGCATTGCTGCGCGTTTTGCCCTCCGGCACCCGTACACCGGAAAATAAGTCGCCCAGGGGCGAGATCAAGGCCCCCGCGGCACAAAGCTTGCTCCGATGGTATCGGCGTTGACGCGTATTTTGCGGGGGCCGTTAGAGCTCGATCTAGCGCTGCACCCGCCCAAGACCGGCACCACCGCCGGGCGTTTGGGCGAGCGCGAAGCTCGAATTTCTCGGGCGAGACGCGGACGCCGCTCGCAAGGCTTTACTAAATGTCTAGATTGCGAACGTTCAGCGCATTCTCATCGATAAACTGCCGGCGGGGCTCCACCTGATCACCCATGAGCACGTTGAAGATCTCGTCGGCGCGAATGGGATCGTGCACGCGAACTTGTAGAAGAGTGCGTGCGTCTGGGTTCATTGTGGTTTCCCAGAGCTGATCGGCATTCATTTCACCGAGGCCTTTGTAGCGCGTAATGTGAAGCCCCTTGCGAGCTCGGTCGTTCACGAATACTTCCAAAGCTTCGGCATCCTCGAGGCGTGTAACTTTTTCGCCTTCGAGGGCTTCGTAGGGCGCCGGACCAATCGACTGGATATCTTCCTGAATTGACAGCATCTCCTGATATTCAGGCGAGGTTACCAACTCAACATCAACCACGGCGGAGCGCGTGGACGCACCCGGCCGAAACCGGGCCAGAATGCGGGCTGCCCCATGTTCTTTGTCAGATTCAACCGTAACCGTCAGCGGACATAGATCCGGATAGCGGGATTCCAGCTGTTCTTTTAACTTCTGCGCTGAATCTTGGGCCTTCTGTGTATCGCGGAGGGCCGCTTCATCCAGCCTACTCGTACGCATAAGGGCTGCCACCACACGTGCGTCACAACGCCGATCGATCTTGGTGAGCAGATTCTTATAAGCCTTGAGGCGGGTTGCCAGGTTCAACAAAGGAACGCCGGAGATGGCATGACCCTTTGCCGAACGCACGGTGAGTGAATCCACACCGCTCTCTACGAGGAAGCGATCAAGCGCTGCCTGATCTTTCATGTAGAGCTCTTTTTTGCCCTTGCGCACCCCAAACAACGGGGGCTGCGCGATATACAAATAGCCGTTTTCAATCAGAGCGGGCATCTGGCGATAGAAAAACGTGAGCAACAGTGTGCGAATATGGCTGCCGTCGACGTCCGCGTCTGTCATGAGAATGACGCGGTGATAACGAAGCTTGGAAATATCTAACCCACCGTGATCCGCCAAGCCACAGCCCAGCGCGGAAATGAGCGTGGCTACTTCCTGGGAGCCAAGCATGCGATCTAAGCGCGCACGCTCTACGTTGAGGATCTTGCCGCGCAGCGGAAGAATAGCTTGATAGTGCCGATCCCGGCCCTGCTTGGCACTGCCGCCGGCGCTATCACCTTCCACGATGTAGATCTCGCTGAGCGTCGGATCTTTGCTCTGACAATCTGCGAGCTTGCCCGACAATGTGGTGAGATCGAGCGAGCCTTTTCGCACCACTTCGCGCGCTTTTCGCGCAGCTTCGCGGGCTTTGGCGGCGAGAATGGCCTTATCGATAATTTTGCGGGCGGTTTGTGGGTGTTCTTCAAAGTAGCGACTCAAATGCTCGCTGACGGAGTTCTCAACAATGCCCTTCACTTCGCTAGATACGAGCTTGGACTTGGTTTGAGAATCAAAAGAAGCGTCCGGATGTTTGACGTGAATCACACACGTGACGCCCTCTCGCGTGTCGTCACCGGTGAGACCATTTTTTACTTCTTTGAACAGATTTTGAGCCGTGCCGTAGTTGTTCAAGGTGCGCGTGAGCGCTGAGCGCAGGCCAGTGAGGTGCGTGCCGCCGTCTTTGTTAAAGACGTTATTCGTATATGGGAGAATGTGCTCTTGGTAGGCATTGGTCCACTGAATGGCCAAATCGACCATGATGGGTGTCTTGCCTTCTCCGGGGCTAAACTCGGCGGTAAAAGCGATCACGTCTTCGTGAACGGCCTCGCGCTTTTGGCTGAGAAGCGCGACAAATTCTTTGATGCCACCCTCGAAAAGGTACGTATCGCTCGCACCCCCATCCCGCTCATCTTTGAGCTTCACGATGAGGCCGGAGTTAAGGAATGCGATCTCCCGCAGACGATTGGCTAAGATGTCGTAGCTGTATTCGGTGATCGTGAAAATCTCGTGGTCAGGCTTGAAGGTTACCTTCGTGCCATGCGCATCCGTGTCGCCGACGGCCTTGATGGGTGCCTGGGGCACGCCCCGGCGGTAATCTTGAGTCCACACCTTGCCGTCACGCTTGATCTCAAGCCGCAACTTCTCGCACACGGCATTTACGGCACTCACACCCACGCCGTGCAACCCAGCGCTGACCTTGTAGCTCGAGTGGTCGAACTTGCCGCCTGCATGCAGTACCGTCATCACGACCTCAGCGGCGCTGACACCGCGATCTCGCATGATGTCTACCGGGATGCCGCGGCCGTTATCTTCAACGGTAATGCTGCCATCGAAGTGCACGGTGACACTCACCGAGGTGCAATAGCCCGCGAGATGCTCATCAACGGCGTTATCGACCGCTTCCCACACCAGGTGGTGCAGCGCCGAACCATCATGCACATCTCCCAGGTACATGCCTGGGCGCTTACGAACGGCTTCCAGGCCCTCAAGGACCGTAATGTTGTTCGAATCGTAGGTGGGCGTCTGGGGGTCAACTGTCGGAAGAGTGGCTTCGGTCATCAAATGAAACGCCTCAAGAAGTGTGGGCAGAAGGGCCTCGCCCAGCGCCTAAAAAACGGCCCTTTCGTATAGCCAAAATCTCCCACACCAGCAAGCCTGAACTAGCGAAAAAGATGCTGGATTCTTGTTCTTGGAGCCCCCCGAAAAGCAGCCATAATTCGCCGCCCCTAAGGCTCAACTTAAGGCCCGCTTTTAGGCTTTTTCAATTTTCCCGGCTTGGACTCGCCACACTGCACTTTCACCCTCAAGGCCGCTCGGAATTGCGAACAGTTCACGGCGTGTAGTGGTGAGGAAAATCTGGCTTTTGCTTGCGGAAAGGAACTCGTAAACGGACGCTGTACGCGCCGGATCGAGCTCACTTGAAACATCATCCAAAAGGAGCACAGGGTTCTTTTGGCGCAATTGCCGCACGCACTCGAGCTCAGCAAGCTTTACGGCGAGCGCTAAAATGCGCTGTTGACCTTGGGACGCATGTTTGCGGGCGGACCGCCCAGCTATTTCGAAGATCAGCTCATCTTTGGCAGGGCCATAACTTTGAGCGTGGCGTTCTGTATCGAGCGCCCGTCGCTCAACGAGTGCTTTTTGGTATTCGGCTTCGTCTAGGGAGCCTCCTTGCCGGTGGCGTGCCTCAAACTTAAGGTCGGGGGCCGCTAGTTGGGCGAAAGCACCTTTCAAAGCCGAGATCAGATCCGCTGCGGCACTGGCCACCGCTCGGCCGTAGCTCACGCCGTGTCGGGCCATCACAGCCTCTAATGCGTCCAACTCAGGGGCTTGTGTTCCCCGAGTCTTAAGCACCTGCTGGCGGCTACGAGCCGCGTAGGAAAGGCGAATACGGTGAAGGGCGCTACCCGGGTTGGCGTAGAGAGCGACCCGCCGAAGCAGACGCCGGCGTATCGTTGCAGCTCCCGCCACCAACCCAAGGTCTCCGGGGTGGAAAATCACGACAGGGGTCTGGACCGCAAACTCAGCTAGAGATTGAGGCTTTTTTCCGTCGAGAAGAAACGTGCGCTCCTTTTTCCCTATCACTGCGCGCTGCTCGCGCGAAAAGCCGGCTTCCACAATGTTCGCAGAGACGGTCGCACTTAGGTCCCCTTCGCGAATGAGCTCTGAAATCCGCTCAGCTCGAAAGGAACGACTGGTGGCAACCAGATAGATCGCCTCAAGCAAACTTGTTTTTCCCTGCCCGTTGTCCCCATAAATCAGGTTCAACCCCGGGCTTGCATCGAAGTCGACAGCCTCAAGATTCCTCGCACTCCGCACCCTGAGCCGTTCGAACCAAAGGAGGCTAGGGGCGTGCGTCATGTTCGCTCTGCGTCGGTTTCAGCCGCACAGGCTCACCGCTCACTTCAGATGCGCATCGGCATAATGACAGCGACTTGGCGAGTGCTCTTAGCCTGGGTAGCCGGTTGGACCACTGCGGGATCTAGCTCGCCGCTGAGCCCAAGAGCGATCTCATCGTCCTCCACGGCCGTGAGCACATCCAAAAAGTACCGCGCATTGAAGCCGACGGTCATTTCCACGCCGTCATAATCCACGGCCACTTCGTCGAACCCTTCGCCACTTTCGGGGCTTTCACTCTCAAACCTTAACCGCCCGGGCGTGATGGTGAGCTTGACGCCACCTGTGCGGTCGCTTGCGGCGATAGCTACAGCGCGTAGAGCGTCTGCAACAGCGAGCCTGGGAGCGGTAACTACGCGCTCGCTACTTTCGGGAATCACCTGCTGGTACGGCGGGAACTGGGCATCCACCAGCTTGACGCTGAAGCGAAAACCAGACAGCGAGAAAAACGCGTTCGGACCGCTCTGCACAATCTGAATGCTGGCGTCGGCTCCGCCCTCTTTTTCGCCTTTGGCTTCGTCGCACAGGCGCTTCAATTCCATCACGCCTTTGAGCGGAATGAGCATGGAGGCCTGAGCTTGGCGCCCCGGTTCAAACATTTCCATCTTGCTCAAGCGATGGCCATCGGTGGTTACCATGCGTACGGCTTCGCCTTCCCACTCGAACAGGGCGCTGTTCAGGTGCAAACGCGTCTCGTCGGTGGAAATCGAGAAATGCGTCGCTGCAATCAAACGTGAAAGGGAATCCACCTGGAGTGACAACACACTGGCTTTGGGATCGGGCTCTGGCAGGGTCGGGAATTCCTCGCCGGGGATGCCATGCAGTGTGTAGCGTCGAGCAGAACCCACAGCGCGGAGCGTGCTGTTCGCTGAGCCGACTGGCGTTTCAATCGAGATCTCGCCTTCGGGCATCATGCGCACACGTTCGAGCAAATCTTTCGCGCCCAGGGCGATGGTGCCAGGGCGCTCCACCTTGGCGTTGATGCTGCTCGTTACGGCAAGGAACAGATCGGTCGCAGACAAGCGCAACTTATCGTTACCTATCGTCTGCAACGCGACGTTGCCCAGCGCCGGCATTGTGCTCTTTTTGTCAGCGACACCCTGGCATCGAGCCAAAACTCGAATGAGGTCCCTCTTGCTCACGACAACATGCATTCTCGCTCCTCACTAGCCGGGGTCGCGCCTCACGGCTAGCACCCGCAGCAGGTATACGTAGTTCGGCCGGAGTGGGGGCTAAAACCCACATATTATCGAGTCGGGCTCGGGCCGGAAGAACGGAGGGAACCCGACGTTCTTTTTCTCTTTAAGATCTAAATAAAGAATTAGTGGTGATAGAAGGGCCTGTGAATTCTGTGGACAGTGGCATAACTGTCTAAAATCGTTTTGGTTTTAGTCCGGCGCCCTGTTGAGAAACTCGGGGGCTTGCTGCGGCGCGATGGGGGACGAATGGGGGTGGTCCCTTTGGTCCACAAGTGTGGCCCGCAAGCATCCTCAGAGTTACCCCTAATTTATCCACAGCCTGTGGATTGTTGGATTTGTTCGCTTTTTGTGTCGTTCTCGCGACAGCTGTTCAGGGATCGGCCGTTTGGTTGAAGCACTCGAATCTCTGGAGGCGTGGGCCTCCGGAGACCTTAGCCGGGCCGTTGATTGAGCTGTTGGCGCAGCTGAACGAGCGCCAGGATGAGGGCTTCACGGGCACGCTCGTACGTCTTGGGGCCGATCTCGGAGGTGTCTCGGGCGCGCTCAAGTGCCTGGAGCTCCTGCAATAGAACCGCTTGGGCCTGTTCGAGTTCGGTCTTTGCTCGGTCCGGATCCGCTTTAGCTTTGTCCGGGGCCTGATTGAGTCGCGCCGCTCGCACGCCTAGCAGCGCCATAGCCAAGGCTAAGGCAACAATCCAAATCCTGAGCGGGCCCACCGTTGGAAGCCCTGAAATAACAACTTCAGCTTCGCGCCGTTCGCCGTCGCGAGAGGCGATGTTCTGCGCCCAAATGATCGCACGCCCATCGGGAGCAGCGTCTTCTTTGACTTCGCCGTAGCCCTGTACCTCAAGCTGCATTCCCCGCCCTTTTTCGACGATCACCCGCGACTCGATCGCGTTCGGAAGCAAGCCCAACGTGAAGCTTTGGCGCGCTTCGTTGGTGTTGGGGATCTGAAAACGAAACTTGAGGTCGTGGTGGCGGTACGGAGTAAAACTGCCAGAAAGGCGCGCAACCCCCGAACTTTCCTGGAATTTCTGGTCGAGTTTGCTGTCGTCGGTGAAGGCTTTGGCGCCTTCGGGCAGGCGAATGTTGAAGCCTTGAGGTTTGAAGGTAAGGGGGCCGTGATTGCTCAGGCGAATCAGCGCCTGAACCTGGAAGACCTCATCGCGCGGTTCAATGCTGTAAAGGGCACGCGTTGTAATGCGCGTTAAGGAGAGATCACCGGTAGACGGAAACACATGCAGGCGCATGTGAATGCCCATATCCGGCCCGAGGTTGACGGATTCGGAGCTGTATTCTGCCCCCGCATACTGCGTAAGGATGCGGTAGTTGTATTTGGAGCCGATCGCTAAGCGGTCGAATTGGACTCGACCCGCGCTGTCTGTCTGCGCCGTTTGCTCCTTGTCTTCCTGGCCTTCGGCGATGCTCTCAAAGTGGATCGCGAGGCGTACGGCTTGGCCGGGCACGGGTTGGTTTTGATCGTTGACGATCTGGGCCGAGAGGCTGCCGACTGGCAGCGCGGGATCTGCCGCTGCCGTGTCGGCGAGGGGATCTTCTGCTTTCCCCGCGCCGTGCGCAGAGGGCGCCGCAGCTGGTCCCGGCGAGGCCCGTCCTGACGCAGGTGGCCCACTGGAGACCGGTGCCTGAGTTGTCGCGGGCGCGCTCGGCGCTGGCGCTGCTGTAGGGCTGGTGCCCAGTGTTTGCGCGGCAGCACCGGTTACCGAGGTGATCAACAACACCGACCAAGCTGCGCCAACGAGCGAAGAGATCAACAGCGGTCCGGCAACGACCCCTCGTAGGCGCCAGAGCTTCCGGTAACCCACAATCATCATGAACTCGGCTCCACCGGATCGACCTTTGCCTCAACCTTTGCTTTGCTCTTGGCACCCGCGAGCTCCCCTCGCGCAAGGGCTTCCACTTCCGCCCGGCTACGCGCGTGGTGCTCATCTAACAAGGCCATGAGCCGTTTGGCTTCTGCGCGGTAATGGGCGGAGAGCTCTTGGTAATCTTCGTCGCTGATCTTGCCGACGCTGCGCTCGAACTCGAGATCTTTCAGCGCCCGGAGCACGCTTTGCTTCTGTTCTTCTTCGGCGCTCGGGCGCGCCAAGCTCAGTGCCTCATCTAGGCTGAGCTTCGCTTTGCCGCTCAGGCTCTCCAGGCTTGTCCACAGCAGGCCCAGCGTGAGCAGCAGAAAAGCCCCCGCGAGCACCAAGAAACCACTCGCAATGCCCCGAGAAGTGCCCATCGCGAAAGCCAACGCCACCACACCGACGATAGCGACTCGCCGATAGATGGGCCTTTCGAGCAAGGCCAGGAGGCTTAAAGAATTAGGTTCACTCACCGAGGTCACGTCGGCGCCGAAGGCTCTGCCCCACGCCTACCACTAAGCCCGCGCCGAGCGCTAGGGCGATTGCCATTTGGGAACTCCGGGCGGGCTCCGTTTGCACGGCGGCCGGACTTGCAACTGCCCTTGGACGCACTTTGGCGTGGGCTAGCGAGGGACTCATGGCGAGCCAGATGGAAAAAGCAATGCCGGTGGCGGCACCCGAAGCCGTGCGCACAAGACTCCACACGCCCACCCTGCCGTAAGAGAACTGTGGCCAAAGCGAAAGCGTGGTTCCAAAAATCAAAATGGTCACCCCCAACCAAATCCAAGAAACCAAGGGCTTAACGTGAAATTGGAACGTAGCTTGTTTGGTGGAGGGATCCACGCGCCCCACTACACTGTAGAAATCATCGCGGAAGGTTCGAAGGATGCTGACCTCCGTGGTGGTTTGCTGCTGGCGTGTGTAAACGAACTGTGCCGGGCTCACGCTGCCTACATATTTCCCGCCGCGGGCGAGCTCCAGGTTAGCTATCACCCGTCGTTTGCTCACGTCGGATTGTTCTTCCACACTGCAACCGCCGCCATCTGGCCGCATGCTGGGGCACATGCGCGCGCTCTTATACGTGACGGTGTAGTTGCCCACGGTGTACGTTTCGCCGACCGAAAGGCTGGCTTCACGATCCACGTTCCAAGCGGCACCGGCAAACCCAATGAACATGCACACTATACCCGCGTGCACGATGTAGCCCCCGTAGCGGCGGCGGTTTTTCGAGACCAGACGGAAAAGCGCCTGGCCGATGCTCTCCTGCTCCCCGCGTTTTTGCGCAGCTGATTGTCGCGCCGCAACCCCGCGAGCGAACTCTTGCACGATCACTGCCACGTTGAACGCTGCCAGGGACATGGTGAGCAGCGGAGAGATGGCGCCGATCTTCTGGAGCACTAGACCCACGGCTCCCGGATAGAAGATATCGTTCTCAACGAGGGCCGGAAAGCCCAAGGCCTTGCCCAACGCGAGGTGCAGGGCCGCGCCGGCAAACAGCGCAGCAAGCGGCCAAACGAAGCTCTTTCGTAACAGCTCAGGGCTCGTTTTCCGCCAACCAAAAAGCGGTGCCAACCCCATCAACGCGAAGATCAAAAGGCCAATCGGCGCCAGCCAACGGTTGAAAAATGGAGGCCCCACCGTTGCATTTTCGTTCCACAGCCATTCGCTGATTTTCGGGAACAGCGTGGCGATGGCGATGAACGACATCGCTCCGAGGAGTGCCCAGTTGTTGAGCACGAACATCGCTTCCCGACTGGTGACGGCTTCGATTTCACTCTTTGCCCGGAGCTCTGGCAACCGCCAAACAATGAGCCCCACCGAGGTCGCGATAATCAGCCCCATGAAGACTAAAAAGTAATTACCGATGCTGCTTTGAGCGAAGCTGTGCACACTTGTGATGAGGCCCGAACGCGTTAAGAAAGTGCCGAAAATCGTCAGAAAAAACGTGAGGCAGATGAGAAAAAGGTTCCACACCTTGAGCATACTGCGGCGCTCTTGGATCATCGTGGAGTGCACGTAAGCTGCGGCGGTAAACCACGGCAAACACGCTGCGTTCTCTACCGGATCCCAAGCCCAGTAGCCGCCCCAGCCGAGCTCCTCGTAGGCCCACATCATCCCGAGCCAATTGCCGATTGATAGGAACAGAAACGCAAACAGCATCCATTTACGAACGGCGATGATCCATTCGTTGTCCAAGCGGCCCGTGATAAGCGCCGCTATCGCAAAAGCGAAGGGCACAGAGCATCCCACAAAGCCCGTGTAGAGTGCTGGCGGATGAATGATCATCCAGTAGCTCTGCAAGAGGGGATTTAGGCCTTCACCGTCCGGCGGGCTCGAAGCGATCGTGGTGGCGAAGGGATTGGCCGAGAAAATCAGCACAATTGTGAAAAAAGCGACGATCACCATCAGGGTGGCGATGACGTACGGCTGAAGGTCACGGTAGCGCCCTTTGAGCCAGCGAATGGCGAGCGTGATGTAGACGCTGAGCAAGGCGATCCACCAAAGCAGCGATCCGTCTTGGCCCCCCCAGAGCGAGGTGAGCAGGTAAGGCGTCGACATCGATCGATCGCTGTAGCGGAGCACGTAGCGGATCCGAAAATCGTGCGTCAGAAAGGCGTACGCCAGAAGCAGCACCGCAAAGCCGACCATGGCGCTCGTCGCGTAGGCACCCACGCGAGCCGCCTGAAGCAAGCGCGGCTTACTTCGGCCAGCGGCTACGGCGACAGCGAACGTGTACGCTGCGCATAAGAGAATGCCATAAATGACCGACGTTCCAAGTTCGGGCAAACCTATCTGCAGCGAGCTCCACATAACGGTGCACGCAGCTTAGCCGAATGCCGAGCACGGTCGAGGCTTGGCGCCGCCGGCACCCGAGAGTACCGCTCGGAAATTAGTGGGTGACCGTGGTCCCGACGTTCTCGCCCAAACAGACTCGCCGGATATTTCCTGGAATCATCTGAAAAACTCGAATCGGCAGGCCGTTTTCACGGCAAAGGGCCACCGCCGTGGAATCCATCACGCCGAGGTGGTCGCCGAGGAATCGATCGTAGGTGACGGTCTGAAGCAGCCGGGCGTCTGGGTGGCGCTTAGGGTCACGGTCGTAAATGCCGTCCACCTTGGTGGCTTTGAACAACCCATCCGCCCGAATTTCCATCGCGCGCAGCGCTGCGGCGGTATCGGTCGAAAAATACGGGTTCCCAGTTCCGGCTGCGAAGATCACCACGTTGCCGCGAGCCAAGTGGCGCATGGCTCGGCGCCGGATGTAGGGTTCGGCCACTTGCCGAATTTCGATCGCGGTCATCACGCGTGTTGGAACATCGCAGCGTTCAAGAGCGTCCTGGAGCGCTAGGGAATTGATGACGGTGGCCAGCATACCCATGTAGTCGCTCTGGGCGCGGTCCATGCCCTCGCTGGCTCCGCGCAACCCACGGAAGATGTTGCCACCGCCGACAACGATGCCGATTTGCACCCCGGTGGCGTGCACCTCTTTGAGCTCCTGGGCGGTAGCTTTGAGCGTCGCCGTATCGATCCCCGAGCCACCCTCTTTCCCGCAGAGCGCTTCACCGCTCAGCTTCACCACAACGCGTTGATATTTGAGGCTCTCGGCTGGTTTGGGCTCCACAGAGGCACAGTTACTCTAGGCCCGCGCAATCGAGCAATGGCTGTTTGTGGGGTTGATCCCGTGGGTTCAAGATGGAGCTTTTCTACGGCAAGAAGTCGCAGCAGCAACGATCGCGCCGCTGAACGTGTCTGCATGCGGCCCGTGGGTGGCACCGCATTGGGCTGCAGGCGATGATTTTCCCCTACGCGAAGTACTTAGCATGACAAGTACATGTCAGGACGCGAGAGGTGCCTGCTCCTGCCGGGTTTTCGCCACCGCCCGCCCTACCACCGCGTGTGCGAGCCTTCGTCCATGCGTCCCGATGGGGAGCCTCTAGAGAGGGGCTTCTAGTGGTCAAGCCTGATGTCATCGGCGCCAAGCTCGCTCAGCTCCAGGATCGCCTAACGCGCATCGAATCCCACCATCCGCCGTCGCCTGAGCAGCTAGGGGGTGATCGCGACACGCTGGATCTGTTGTCGTTTAACCTGATGCTCGCTGTTCAAGTTTGCGCGGATATCGCTTCTCATATCGCCAAGTGGCTGCTGGCCTCTGGGCAACCTTGATGCCCACTCGGGTAAGGCACAGAGCCTTCCTCTGGCCGAGCCAGCAAGCCCGTAGTATTCCACGGGCTGATGCGAAGTTCCTTCAAGAGCTCTTCGGAAAAGTGCTGGCGCGAAGGTCGGTGCAAGCTCGGCATTTGCGTGCTGGCCGCGTGTTTGGCTGCTAACGCATGCGACAGTTCCCAGAAGAACACGGCTCCCTCGAGTGCCCCGGGCGCCGACGCTGGCCCAGGTTCGCCCACCAACACCCTTTCGCCCGAGCTTGCGGCTCGAGTCCTGGCGCGTGTGGGCGACACCAAGATAACGCTAGGTGATTTTGCGGCGATTCTCTCTCGCATGGATCAGTTTGAGCGTTTGCGTTACCAATCCCCCGATCGCAGAAAGCTGCTCCTCGACGAAATCATCAAAGTAGAGCTCTTGGCGCAGGAGGCCAAACGCCGTGGCCTCGACAAAGATCCGGAAGTGGAGCTCAGGTTTCGCCAAGCGTTGCGCGACGAGCTCAAACGCGATCTGCTGAAAACCGTACCAAAACCCGAAGAAATACCCCTTACCGAGGTGCAGGCCTATTACGCTGCTCATCGGGCCGAATACGCCGATCCCGAGCGGCGCAGGCTTTCGCACATTGAGCTCGCTACGCAGGCTAAAGCCGAAGAGGTGCTGCGCCAGGCGCTCAAGGCCACCCCCGAAAAGTGGGGAGCCTTGGTGCTCGAGTTTTCTTTAGACAAGAAGACGGCTTCCGAAAGCGAGCCGCCTGAGTTGCGCGGCGATCTCGGAATTGTTTCCCGCCCCGGAGAAAAGGACTCTGCGGCGTCGGTGCCAGATGCACTGAAGCACGCGGTGTTTGAAATCGGTGAGCTCGGTGGCGTATTGCCGAAGGTGGTATCGGCTGGCGGGCACTTCCACATTGTGCGCCTCACCGGGAAAACGGAGGCACGCTCGCGCTCGTTGGCTGAGGCCGAACGCACCATCCGTGTAGCGCTCGTGCAAGAGCGAATTAAGGAAAAAGAAGCCACATTTGAGGCGGAGCTTCGGAAGCGTTACCCTGTAAAGATAGACGCAGAGGAGCTTGCCGCCCTAAAGTTGCGCGTAGAATCCAAGGCCAATGCCCCAACAGGCACGGCCGCAACCAACTCCGCACCGAAAGCTACCCCGTGAGTGAGCTTCGCGTAGTCAGCACCCAGGATTTGCCCCGGGGGCCAGAGGATTGGCGCTGGCAGCTTCAGAACTCTACCCGTTCGCTCAGCGATCTCGAGCAAGCACTGCAGCTCTCCGAAAGTGAACGGCAGGGGGCGCTCGGCGCCGAACGAGCGGGCTTACCCATTGCTATCACACCGTATTATCTGTCGCTCATGGATGCCGCGGATGAAGCTTGTCCGATCCGGCGTCAAGTGGTGCCGCGTGCCGAAGAGGCAGAGCTTTCTCAAGGAGATCTGCGCGATCCTTTGGGCGAAGAGGTGCACGAGGTGGCCCCTGAGCTTGTGCAGCGTTACCCGGATCGCGCTCTTTTATTGGTAACGGACAGGTGCGCTGTTTATTGCCGCTTTTGCACGCGGAGCCGCATGGTGGGGCACGGTGGCGGCGCTCGGTCGATCGAGCGCTTGGCGGGGGCATTCGCCTATTTACGAGCTCACCCTGAGGTGAAAGATGTGATCGTGAGTGGTGGGGATGTGCTCACGCAAGCCACCGAACGCATCGTGCAGGTGCTCCGTGCGTTGCGTGAAATCAAGAGCATCGAAACGATCCGCTTGGCCACGCGGGTACCGGTGGTGTTGCCTCAACGCATCACCGACGAGCTATTAACGGCGCTTCGGCCGTTTCATCCACTTTGGGTGATGACCCATTTCAACCACCCGAAAGAGCTTACTCCTGAAGCGCGCGCCGCCTGCAATCGCTTGGCTGATTATGGTTTTCCGATCAACAATCATACGGTGTTGCTGCGGGGAGTGAACGATAACGCTGCCGTGCTCACCGAGCTTTTTCGCGGCTTGGTGCGCGAACGCGTGCGCCCTTACTACCTTCTGCAGGCAGATCCGGTGCTAGGAACAGGCCATTTGCGCACTCCTTTGAACACAGGAATCGAGCTCATGCGGCAGCTCCAGGGGAAATTGAGTGGGATTTGTTTGCCCAAATTCATCGTCGACACACCGGGTGGGCACGGCAAGGTTCCGGTTTACCCAGATTACGTGGTGGAGCGCGCACCGGGCCGCACTCGCTTTCTAAGCCCAACGGGCGTGCTCGTTGACTACCTGGATCCAGGATTATGACTGAGACATTTCCGCGCAAGGTGACGGATAGGCTCGCCGCGCTCAATCAGGCAGCGCTTGAAGGTGGCGGCAAAGAACGCATCGAGAAGCAGCATCAGGCCGGCAAGTTAACGGCGCGCGAACGCCTGGAGCTCCTGCTCGATCCGGGCAGCTTTGTGGAGGTCGATCGCTTGGTTACTCATCGCTGTACCGATTTTGATATGGCTCAACAGAAAGCTGTGGGGGATGGAGTGGTCACGGGAAGCGGCACGGTTGATGGGCGGCAGGTCTTCGTATTTGCACAGGATTTTACCGTATTTGGCGGCTCCCTCGGCGCTGCCCACGCAAAAAAGATCGTCAAAGTGATGGATCTGGCGCTCAAGGTGGGAGCGCCCGTCATTGGCCTCAATGATTCCGGCGGCGCGCGCATTCAAGAAGGCGTTGAGTCCTTGGGTGGGTACGCCGATATCTTCTACAAGAATACTTTGGCCTCGGGAGTAGTTCCCCAGCTCAGCGTTATCATGGGGCCGTGTGCCGGGGGGGCTGTCTATTCGCCGGCCCTCACTGATTTCACCTTCATGGTAGAGGGTACAAGCTACATGTTCATCACGGGGCCGGACGTGATCCGCACCGTGACACACGAAGAGGTGAGCAAAGAAGAGCTCGGCGGCGCGCAAACGCACTCAAAGAAGAGCGGAGTTGCGCATTTTTCTGCCGCTGATGACGCCGAAGCCCTGGCCCAAGTGCGAAAACTCTTGAGCTTTCTGCCCAAGAATAACACCGAAGATCCACCGCGCGCTCTTGCAACAGATCCGGCTGATCGCGAAATTCCGGAGCTCGATACTCTGGTGCCCGAGGAGAGCAACAAGCCGTACGATATCAAGCACCTCATCGAACACGTGGTAGACGACAGAGACTTTTTCGAAGTGCAAGCGTCCCACGCGAGCAATATTGTGGTTGGCTTCGCGCGGCTCGGTGGGCGCCCGGTGGGCATTGTGGCCAATCAGCCGGCGTATTTGGCGGGTGTTTTGGATATTGCTGCCAGCATCAAAGCAGCGCGATTTGTGCGTTTCTGTGATTGTTTCAATCTCCCGCTGGTGACCTGGGTGGATGTACCAGGCTTTCTTCCAGGCGTGGATCAGGAGCACCGCGGCATCATTTTGCACGGCGCTAAGCTGCTGTTCGCCTTCGCAGAAGCCACTGTCCCCAAGATCACGGTGATTGTGCGCAAGGCTTACGGTGGCGCCTACGATGTGATGAGCAGCAAGCACATTGGGGCGGATGTGAACATCGCTTTCCCAAGCGCGGAGATAGCCGTGATGGGCTCGGCCGGCGCTGTGAATATTGTGCACCGGAACGCGATCCAAAGTGCGCCGGATAAAGCGGCTGCCGAAGCCCAATTCACCGCTGAATATCGTGAGATGTTCGCCAATCCGTTCAAGGCGGCAGAGCTCGGGTTCGTGGACGAAGTGATCCTGCCGCGAGGCATTCGCAAGCGCCTGAATCAGTGGCTCGATATCTTAAAGGATAAGCGCCAAAGCTTGCCCGCCAAGAAACACGGAAATATGCCCCTTTGATCATCATCCAAAGAGGTCAGCCGCAGAGTTAGAGGTTGCGGCGCGGCTCAACCAAGCGTCGAGCTGAACCTCGGTGGCAGCCTCCAGCCGCTGCTTTTCTGCTAGCGAAAGCGAAAAGCCACGAGCACTGAGGACGGTTAGAAGCGCAGCCCTCTTACCTTCAGTCTTACCTTCGGTCTTACCTTCGGCCTTTCCCCGGCTCTCACGATTGGACAGCGCCCGCTCCAAGATGCGATTGCCTTTGGCTAGAAGTGCGGCGGCCACGGCGTCGTCCGCTTTGGCTGCTTGCACCAGGGCCGAGATGGGGAGCGGCGCGACGAACACTTGGTCGGTGATCACTCCGTCTAAGGCAAGGATGCTCCATGTGCCCAGATCGAGTGACCATTCGAAAGCACGCTTTCGTTCGACATCGACCGCGAAAATGCGCCGGACGCCTCGCTTGCTCAGCTTGCTGGCTTTTTGACCCGAATGGCTCAGGCTTTCGGTGTTGAGCACTTCGAACACGACCTCTTCGAGCCTGCGACCGCCCGTTACTGGGTCACGCTCGCTTGGGAAGACGCTGGCATCGGGCGCCATATCGTCGGATTCTGAAGTGCGCGTGAGCATGTCGCTGGCGACATCGTAAGCGTCTTTCACATAAGCTTCTAAGAGCGCTGAGATTTTGGAGTGACGAGTGCCGTGTGGCTCATCTGCTGGGGACACGTAACGAACCCTCCCATCGTGGATTTCATAGCGACTCTCAGGCGCGACCAGGCGCTCGTCCACGGCCGGCTGCTTTCCGGGGGAATGCGGCGACTCCTCGGGAGGGACCATAGACATCTGCGCACTATAGCGCGCTCTCTCGCACTGGTCACGACGGTTGGGGTCCCGCCCTTACTCGCTCGGGGCACCACGCAGCAGGCCCTGTGCGGTGGCGAGCCACACGTCGCAGCCTCCTCGGCCAGAGATTGCATGGATGGGTCCCCCCACCGCGTCGGCGTGACGCCAGGCTCCGTGCGCCCTCTGGGCGAGCGTTTTCCCGCCGATCCACACAGCTTCGCTTGGCTCTGCCCAGATGGCGCTCGCGCCTATTATCGGCGAAGGCTCGCTCTGCCACTGCTCGGCGCCCTCCGAGAGCGTGTGAACATAGCCTTTTGCATCCAATACAACGGCTTGTTGCTTCCCTACGCTCAAAGCTGTGGCGCCTTCCCATGTTCCTTGCGGACCCGCCTCGACCCAGCCGCGCGCTTCCGCTTGCAGGAAGCGTTGGCCTGCGAGGGCGTATCCAACACCCTCGGAGATAGCCACGTGCGTTAGATCGTTCGGCGCAGGGAGGGTGGCCCAACCCGAAAGACGCTTTAAGATGCAGACGTCGCCAGCCACACAGACCATCTCTGGATCTTCAATGCCGAGCACTGCGATGAAAGCACCTTTCGTCGAGCGAGCGAGGCGGCCGAGCTCGTCGCGCGCCGCTCGGATGCCGCCCTCGGTCCAGCGTAGGTAAGCATTGTCAAGGTTGCCGTTCAGAGCACGAGTGCCGAGCAGACGTGGCCGGAAATCCCGGCCGAGGAAAACTTGAACTTGCGCGATATCTCCCGGAAGCCGCTCGTTGTGCCAGCCTCTCGCGTCGTGAAGGTAGACGCGCTCGGTGCTCAGCGCGGCAACGTAAGGCGGCGCTTCGACCGCGATCGCTCTGAAGTCGCCCTCGAGTACGCGTTCGAATGCGCAGGAGATCGCTTGCCGGGTGAGGGGTTGGGCGCTTGGAGTAACGCTCGGGGCTGGTGGCACTGCAGGTTTATCGCGCGCTTCTGGGGGCGAAAACGTAGACTCAGCTGCAGCGGGCTTGGAAACCGAGGTTGCCGTGGCTGGTGCACAACTCCCAAGCACCATTGGGGCCAAACACCAAGGCAGAATGTGCTTCATCGCGTCGCGAGTATGCCAAAGGGACGACAGCGGTGGGATACGGCCAACGAACGGCGGTGCCCAGAGCTCGTGGGGCACCGCCGCTTGAGGCACTGAAGAGCTTAGAGCGACGTAAATTCCATAGACTCGATGTCGCCTGCGCGACGAGTCGAACCTTCCCATGTGACGTACACGGTGTGAACGCCTGCTGGTGCGCTGTAGTTGGTGTGGACATCTTCGTAGACGCTGAAGCTACCACTCACTTCGATTTCCGTAGTGGCGATGACCGTGCCCGTGGGGCTATTCAGGCGAACGGATACGCGGCCGGCGCGCGTGCTCGACATATTGAGCAGCAGGCTCCCGTTGCCGGAGCCGAGATCGACATTCGTGTATTTCGCCCAGGATCCGGTGCCGTTGCTCGTAACCGCGGTACCGTTGCTGTTGAGCGCCACCCTGGAGCCAGCGACAAAGCCCTCGCCTTGGACGACGAAGGCTTCAGGGCCTTCGCCACCGCCATCGTCTTCTTCTCCGGGCGGCGGGGGCGGTGGGGGCGGGGGCAGCGGATTCGCAGCCAGATTACGGAGGATGGGCGAGATTTCGAGAAGTCGCGAGACCTTGATGGCTCCGTTGTAGGCGCCCACTTCGCACCCCAGGCGGAAGAAGAGCGCTGAGAGCTTGCCGTCAGGAGCAAAAATGGGCGACCCAGAATTCCCCGACGAGGCGTCGATCGTCAGGTCCCAATAATACGGACCAAAGGAGCTGACGTTTTGGCCGGTAGCAGCGTGCTTGGAGGCCCCTTCAGGATGCCCAATCATGACGAGTGGCGTATTGAGCGCCGCATCTGTGGTTCCGATCGGAGCGTATCCGAACTGCGCTCCGGGGCTTGCGATGCGCACGAGCGCGTAGTCCGCTCCGCTTCCCGACGCAGGAGCATCCCCGTTGGTCTTTTCCACAACTTCGAGGGCTTGGACGGTAGTGGTTGGCCTTGGGATCCCCGTCGGATCATCCTGGTAGTTGAACACCACGGTGCGTTGGGAAGACGCGGGAATGGGGCCGACAGGTTCGGGGACGCAGTGCCCTGCGGTCAAAAACAGATCTGGGCTGATGAGCACGCCGGAGCAGCTGTAATCGTACATCCCAATGGCTCTCCCGTTCGTGGCCAGGAACTCACTGGTCACGGGCAGCTGTGCTGCTGCCACCTCTATCGGTGCAACCTCATACCCCGTGCCGCACTGGGCAAGGATGCCCTGCTCGAGCGAACCCACGTTTTCGTCAACGACATTTCCCGTGCAGCCCACGACGAAAAGAGCGACGGTGCTAGCAGCAAGTTGAATTCTCTTCATAACAGTTGGTTTCTCCAGTAGCGGTTATAGACACGGGTTCAGAGTGTCCGCCTTGCGCGCCTGATATGCATCATCGCGGGGGCTCAAGCAACGCGCGTTGAGTAAGCCTGGTTCCGAGCCCAATCGCCACTTTACAAGCCTGACCCGATGCGATAGCACCCGTGGCTCTGAGCCCATTTATGGGTCCGTCAACAGCGCAGCTTGAACTCCGCCAGGCCCGGAAGGGAGCAACGGTAGAGAAAAGCGGGTGTGGCGGGCCCGCTCAGATCCCAAACATCTCGATAATGCCGCCGTTGTGAGCGAGCGGGGCATCGAGCGCATGATATTCGAGAGTGCGGGCCACTTCCTCGGCACTCATGCGCGGGGGAAAGCCGCTTCCGGTTAACATATCTGTTTGCACCGAACCCGGAAGTATCGCGGTCGCCATGAGCCCCGTATCGCTGAGCTCTTCGGCTAGGCTTTTCACAAAGCCGGTGAGGCCCCATTTGCTGGCGTTGTAAGCCGAAGCTCGTGGAGTGCCCAGAGTGGCCGAGATGCTGGAGACATACAGCAGCCGCCCCGTCTTTCTTGCCAACATGCTTGGCAAGAAAGCTTGCGTTAGCAAAAATGGCGCGCGTAGGTTCACGTTCAATTGTTCGTCCCAAGCCTCAAGTGCTAGCTCCGTAACGGACGCGCGATGGATCACGGCGGCGTTGTGAATCACGATGTCGGGCACGCCGCCAAGAGAGGTGACTTGGGCTGCGGCACGCTTGATTTCCATTGGATTTGAGAGATCACACGCCACGGTGAAGACGCTCGTGCCGCTTTCGGAAAGCTCGCGTTCGGTTTGGCTCAACGCGGCCGATGGCCGCCCCAAAAGGGCTAAGCTTACCCCCCGTGTCGCGAGCCTGTGAGCCGTGGCTCGCCCAATCCCACGGCTTGGGCCTGTCACTACCGCGAGAGTCACGAAGGGTCGCTCTTTTGTCGCCCAAGTGCGAGCGTGAGTGTGGAAAGCAATTCTGGCGCGAGATTGGCCGAGGTGGCGACGGTGGTTACCCGCGAGTGTTCTCGCCCGGGCGTCCGCGCGTTCAAGCAGCTGTGCGTGAGTGTGAGCTCGCAATACGCCGCCCGCGCACCCGCGTGTTTCATCAATGCTTCGACCACACCCTCCCCAATTGCTTCCTGCAATATCAGGCGCCGGCTCAGCGCATCGACAAGCCCTGCCAGGGCACCTAAGCCAAAAAGCCGCTCACCCGCAACATAGCCAACAGTGGCCGTGCCGAGCGCCGGTAGCAAATGATGTGGGCAGACTGTGGCAACGTTGAGGTCCGCAAGCAACACCCATTGACCTGAAGAGGTGCTGGCGTTGACAGCACCTTCCGAAAAAAGCGCGTCTAGGTTCACATCGTAGCCGTTGAGTAACTGCGTGGAGAATGCTTCGGCAACTCTGGCCGGCGTATCGCGGAGCTCGGCGTCGTTTTTTGGATCAAAACCAAGTGCTTCGAGAAACTCCAAGACCGCGCGTTCGGCGCGCCGCACGTCCCGAGCCATCGGCTAATTCAAAAGTCGGGCGCGAATTTCGCTGTTGAGAGGGCGACGGCCCGAATATCCGGCGTCCAGAGAGTGAAAGTGACTCACGCTTTCTTCCCCGTATTTCCAGCACAACCAGACCAACTTGCCATCGACCTGGCCCAAGAAATCCAAAAGCCCAATCGAGGGATCTTTCACGGCGGCGCCCATTTCTTCTACTGCACGCCAACCAGCATCGTACCGCTTCACTTGCTCGCGGATCCTTTGCTTCAGGCAGCGGGCTTCCGCGGTATCGCCGTCCCCGTCATTCAAATAGCGCGGCGCTTCACCCGAGACTCGCGTTAGCTCCGCCAGACCGCCTTCAATCTCGCTCCGCAACCTCAGTTGAGCACCCACCAGCCTCGAAATCGGCGCCACCAGGGCATCCACTTCTTCCACCGAGAAAATCCTATCGCTCACGAGAACTCCGCTTCTTTCCTCACGACTGAACTCCCCATAGCACCTGGAGTGCCTTCGGCACCTGCTCCTGTGCCCGCATGACCGCGCAATCCCCGCAATGATCGGGGAAATGTTCCGTGTCTTTGCAGGAAGCGCACCCTCGGAGGGCCGACTTTACACTCGAAAGCTCAAGAGCGAGCTGCTGAAGGAGCTGCACTTGAGACTCCACCAATGCAAGCTGCTTGTCTATTTTTTCGCTGAGCGCGAGGGCCGCCTCGGCGCCTGTATTATGTTCTGCTTTAGTTGCGAAAAAACTTCGAACCTCTTCGAGTGAAAGACCCGCGTGCCGTAGATCTCCCGCGAACTTGAGCTTCACGAGCTCTTCGTGAGCAAACAGGCGGTGCCCGCCCGGGGTACGCTCCAACGGCTCCAGGATCCCAGCTTCCTCGTAGAAGCGTACGGTGCGCAATGTGCTGGCGGAAAGCCGCGCCATATCGCCCGTTGTTAATCGGCAATCCTCTCGGAGGCTCACCGAATCGGGCGGCACGTTGGGCTTGGACGGAGCGTCAGACACTTACCCTGTAAAGGTAGAAACCAAACCCCCCTTGGTCAAGGCGATGGGGCCAACTAAAACGCTTAGTTTATGCGCCCGAAGAGCTCACGCGGCAGGCCAGAGCAAGATGGACAGGCGCGTGAGGAAGAGGTCTGCAATCAGGATGCTGATGGAGATCACAACAACCGTACGCGTGGTGCTGTTGCCAACGCCTGCCGTGCCACCGCGGGTGGTCATTCCAAAGTGGCAACCCACGAGCGCAATGATCGCCCCAAAAAACGGCGTTTTGAACATGCCACTCAGAAAATCCCTGAGGGTTACGGTGCCAAGTGCACTCCTTAGGAAGAATCCCGCCGGGATCTGGAACTGAATATCAGTTATCAACATGGCTCCCACAAAGCCGAGCACCAAGGCAAAGGCACTCAGGAAGGGCATTACCAAGATGCTTGCAATGAGGCGTGGCCAAACTAGCTTCTTCAGAGGATCCGCACCCAGGGCGCGTACGGCATCTATCTGCTCGGTGACGGCCATAGATCCCACTTCCGCCGCCATTCCCGCTCCAATACGCCCACCCACTATCACCGCTGTGAGCGTGGGGGCGAGCTCACGGGTGAAACTCAGGGCAATCACCCGCCCGGTGTATTCCATGCCGCCGAACTTCTGCAGCCCGAATGCAAATTGCACCGCCATCACCATGCCGATAAAAAGGCTGGTGACCACCACGATGCCCATGGAAGCTACCCCGAGCGAATCCAGCTGTTTGAGAATGGCTTTGCCCTCAAATGGCGAACGCGTGGCAGCGCGGCAGGCACCTACAAACATCGTCGATACCGTGCCCAAGTGGTCAAAAAAACTGAGCGCACGCTCGGCGAAGCGGGCCGAAGCACTTGGCGGCGGTGCTGGCGCCAGGCTTTCGCGGCCTGGCCTGTTTGCGTCCGCGTCAGATGGGGGAGGCAAGCTCTGAGTCATGGTCGGGAAAGGGCGCGAAAATCCCGCACAAATGCGTCAAATTCTCGTGAATCCTGCGGCGCCGATTGATTTTGAATCCAAACGAAGTCGTATACGCATTCGTCTTTTTTCAGCACGTAGACCACAAAGCGCTTGGGCACCCCGTCGAGCGTTGCAGTGAGCGAGCTTCGAAGCGCGCTGCGCCCATCCAGGCTCACTTCGCGCTGCTCCGACGGATCCTGATCGGTGAACTGAAGGAAGAGGTGCGCGGTGAGCGTTGTTAGCGGCACATCATCGCCGTCTTTGCCGCAGCGTCCGTTCAACGCAACCGTTGCCTGGTGGGTGTCGTCTCGAAACGCGAGCAGCGTGCCCTCAGCCTGAATGGCTCGCCAGGTAGAAGGGTAAGCTCCGACTTGAAACGCGAGCTCGTCGTTAGAGTACGTCTTGCCATCGAACGGTGTCGAGGCGCAGCCGGGCGCGCCGCTCACGAGCAATAGAAGTGACCCAACCAACAATCGCCGCATGCGAGAAGGCTCGAACCTAGCAGATCCTCCGGCACCCTGCGCAAGGCGCGAGCCGTTCACCCCAACCTTGGGGCTCGGCGGGGTGGGACGGATATGCGCCCGGGTTTGACCGAGCCCCCGCTTTCGTTAGGCTGACGCTTGGCCCCACGTGCTCCCTATCCGCGACCAGAATCCCACTACGCTGCGCCCGTGGGTGAACTATGCCCTTCTGCTTGCGAACATAGCCGTCTTTCTGTGGCAGATGAAGGAGGGGCGTTCGGACAACCTGGTGGTCGCGAGCTACGGGATCGTGCCGCACAGGCTGCTCGCCGATCCGTCGGGCGAGGTGCTCACGATCTTTTCCAGCATGTTCATGCACGGAGGCCTGGAACACATCGGGGGCAACCTCCTGTTCCTCTACATTTTTGGGGACAACCTCGAAGATTCGCTCGGGCATGCTCGCTACCTCGCGTTCTACGTGTTGAGCGGCTTGGCAGCAGCCGCGGCACAGATAGCTATAGATCCGAGCAGCCATGCGCCGATAGTGGGTGCCTCGGGTGCGATTGCTGGTGTGCTTGGGGGCTATTTGATCTTGTTTCCGCGCGCACCCATCACGGTATTCTTCGGCTTTCTGTTCTTGGAGTTCCCTGCCTGGATCGTGGTGGGGGAATTCTTTTTGATGAATTTATTTTTGGGGTTGGGATCGCTCGGGCCGAATTCGCACGGAGGGGTAGCTTTCTTCTCGCATATCGGGGGGTTTGTTGGCGGCCTGTTGCTCCTGCGGCCGCTTTTGGGCGCTCGTGAGCGCCCCTCGGCGGAGCGCTGGAACGGCTGGAAACCCCCTCCCAGGCGGCCTCCGCCGCGGGACCTAGGGTCGAATTTCCCTCGCCCC
Organism: Polyangiaceae bacterium; assembly: GCA_033763455.1. GTDB lineage: Bacteria > Myxococcota_A > Polyangia > Polyangiales > Polyangiaceae > JBBRRP01. The sequence continues at coordinate 30,271 of JANRKO010000035.1, read as the reverse complement.
AGAGATCCGAACGATCCCTGGAACTGACCCAGAACGCCACGGCTCGGCCGAACTTTGTGGCCTCGCCAGAGTGACCTTGGAGCCGCCGGGCACCTCGCTCAACTTCGGGACCTCGACCCGCGCCTGTGCCCAAGATACGTTTTTCGCCGTTCCCGCATGACCCAACTGCCCAAGCTTTACAGCACGCTCAGCCGTACCACCGAAACGTTCGCTCCTCGGGAAGCGGGTAAGGCCACCATCTACTGCTGCGGCCCCACTACCTACGACTTCCCGCACGCGGGGCACGCGCGCGCGGCCCTCACCCCAGACATTTTGGTGCGCTGGCTCAAGGAGAAGGGTCTGCAGGTTACCTACGTTCGGAATTTGACTGACGTAGACGACAAGATCCTCAACCGCTCCGCCGAAACAGGGGAGCCGCCGCTACAGCTTTCTGCTCGCATGGCCGATATCTACCAGGAAGAAATGCAAGCGCTCGGCTGCCTGGTGCCCGATCACGAGCCGAAGGTGAGCGAGCATATTGCCGCGATTATTCGCCTGATTCAGAAGCTCATTGCGTCGGGAAGTGCCTACACTGTGGACATGCCTAACGGCACTCGTGACGTCTATTTTTCGGTGCGAGGTTTCAAGGATTACGGCAAGCTCAGCCGCCGGAAGATCGAAGATTTACTTGTGGGTGCTCGGGTTTCAGCGGACGAGAACAAGCACGATCCACTCGACTTCGCTTTGTGGAAAGGTGCACCGCTCGATCAAATGGGGTGGGAGAGCCCGTTTGGCCACGGGCGCCCCGGCTGGCACATTGAGTGTTCTGCGATGAGCGCCGAATATTTGGGTCACGGCTTTGACATTCACACGGGCGGAATGGATCTCATTTTCCCCCATCATGAAAACGAGATCGCCCAAAGTGAGGCGGCGTGCCCCGGTTGCGGGCCGATGGCGCGGTTGTGGCTGCACAATGGATTTTTGAACATCGACAAAGAGAAAATGAGCAAATCTCTCGGGAATTTCGTGCGAGTGCGCGACATTTTTGAGCGCAATGATCCTGAGGCGTTCCGCTGGTTCTTACTTACTGTGCACTATCGCGGCCCCATGCAGTTCGAAACTCATCGTTTTGACAACGGTCGCGTGGTGTTTCCCGGTATCGAAGAAGCCGAAGCGCGTGTGGACTATCTTTACGAAACGCTCACCCGCCTCAACGGCCTCGCCACCGATGTTGAGCCACAGAAGCTGCCCACCGATCTGACCCACTTCCAGAATGCGGCCAGCAAGACCGAAGCAAGTTTTGCCGCGGCCATGGACGACGATCTCAATACCGCGGTGGCCTTGGCAGCCATCGGTGAGCTTGCCAAGCTCGGCAACGAGTTGGCGGATTTGGTCAAAAAACGCCGTAAAGATGCCGGGTTTGTTATGAACGCTGGCTTTGTGGCGCGCGATCTAAAAAGGGCCCTCATTCGGACTACGTCAAGCCTTGGCCTCCTACAGGCAAGCGCGGAAGCATACCGCGCTCGAACGCGAAAGAAACGCATAGCTTTGCGTGGTCTCACCGAACAGAGCGTTGAAGAAAAGGTGCGCGCTCGCATCGAAGCGCGCGATGCCAAAGACTTCGCGCGCGCGGACGAACTACGGAAGGAGCTCGCCCTTTTGGGCATTGATCTGCAGGATTCGCCCGAGGGCACCATCTGGTCGATAGCGCCTCTGCGAGTGGAAGCTCCGGCCGAAGCCTAAACGCCAATAAAGAACGGAGCCGCGGTGAAAGCTCCGGCGGGCCTTAAACGCCGGCAAAGTGCCGTGCGCGCTGGATGCACCGGCGGGTCCTAAACGCCGATAAAGAGCCGATGCGCGAAGGTGCGCTCCAGTTTGGCGCGCAGGACTTTGTCCGCCGCCGTCTCAATGTCGTATTCGATACGCTTGAATTCAAAGCGACGAGCGTCTGAATCGTACACGGTGTAGCTCGCGCGGTTATCGTAATCTCTCGGCTGACCCACGCTGCCCACACTCACTATGTATTTGCTGTCGGGTTCCAGCACAAAATCAATCGGTGGCTGCTCTTCCACGGTGTTGTTCTTGAGTTCAAAAACCTTGCACAGATGCGAATGGCCTATGAGCGTGATGTGGCCCAAGGATTCGTAAATGGGGAGACACTCGCGCGCCTGTTCCGGTGCAAAGATGTACTCAAATTCCTCAAGCCGCACGGGCGACCCATGGCACAGGAGCACGTTAATCGCGTCCAGGCGGATCTGATAGGGGAGGCCTTTCAGCCACTCCATGTTCTCTTTTGAGATCATGCGTGCGTGCGTATCGAGCGCGTGCCGTGCAGCCTCGTAGTAGTACGAGTAGTCCATACGGCTTGCCACAGCTGCATCGTGGTTGCCCAAGATAGTGGCTTCCACGAGACCGCGAACGATGTCAGCGCACTCGTTAGGTGACCCTCCGTAACCTACGGTGTCCCCGAGGCAGAAATATTTGTCGATGCGTTCACCCTTGAACGCCTCTAGCACGGCACTCAGCGCCTCGTAGTTGGCGTGGATGTCGCTGAGGATGCCAATGCGCATAGAGCACAAACGATAACACGCTGGCGCCAGATCCAAGCCCCCCGGCTGGTATTCGCCCCGATTTGTTTAGCTTTTGCCGAAACGCGCCGGTTCGGCCATGCCCGCAATCGACGCCGCGCTGCCTCTTTGGCCGCTTCAGGAAGTTCCCGCGATTTTGGGGCCGAGCACTTTGTTTTGCTCCCCGCACGGAGGGATTGCGGGAGTTTCGCAGCTCTTTTCGGCTATGCTGGCCGCGTGGTGCCTCCTTCTGACGACGACTCCCGCTCCCCCCAGTCCTTCGACGATGCCTCCTCGGACTTACCCGCCCCGATCACCCTTATTGACGTGCCCGATCACGTTGCTGAGCTATGCGGATCATGCGTCCAGTATGTCTGGCGGTCGCTGAAGGTGCCGCTGGATTTCACCCCTGAGACGCTCCCCCTGCTGGACCACTACATCGCCGGCGTCAGGGGGGAGCTTTCCGCAAAGCCTGAGCTTGGTCCGCTGTTGGCTCGCGTGGTGGGTGCGTACTTCGGAGAAGTTGTGCGCAAAGCACACTTTGGGATGTGGCGGGCAAGTGCACCCAACGTTCACGATTGGCAGCTGTGTTTGCGCAGCGTTTTCCTGTGGTTCAACCCAATTGGTGTCGCATATGACGCGCTTTTTAACACCACCGAACACGATGGCCCACGTTCGCACTTGCGCGTTGCGCCCGAAGATCGCGAAGCCCTAGATTTTAGGCTGAGCGAGGCACCACCTGTGCCCGAAGCGGAGTTCTACTTACTCACCACTCGGCTTGAGGCGCTCGAAATAGCCGTTGAAGCGTTGCGGCTCAGGATGAGCGCGCGCGGATACGCGGATGTTGAATTCAGCGAGAACGATTACGCGGCAGAGTTCGGCCACGGACTGAATTGAGCTAGCGCTTCGGTTCCGAGTCCGCACTGGGGCTGACTTCGGGTGCGGCGGTGACGCGCGTGGGCGCGGTAACGATCCTGGGTAAAAGTGCGTCTTGCCCGAAAAAGTCGCGGAGTTGGAGTTGGTAGCGGCCGGCAGGAACCTCTACCCGCAGGGTGGTACCGGGAGCGAGTAGCGCCACGGGCGTGGTGTCGATAAGCACGTAGCGCAAAAGCTTGGTGTTGTTAAAGATGTTGAGGCCGTGGCCTTTTGCTTCTTCGCTACCGAAAGAGGCGCGGAGCGCATTGAGGGTGTCTGAATCGGCAAGGAGCGGATCTTGGTGAGGCCACTCGCCCTGCGTGAAGCGGGCATCGCTCGGGGGCACCTGGAGTGGGGGTGTGTCCGGATCCACATGCCGTTGCAAGCTCTCAACAATGAACGCGAGCTGCCCCCCACGCTCCCACTGGTAATCAGCCCGTATCGGAACGAGCCCACTTTCACAGATGGGGTTGTCGGGAGTGGCGCCGATGAGCTCCGCGAGAAACCGACACAAGACAGCTCCAGACGCCTCAAACCCGGCAATTTGCGCGCCATTCAGCCGAACCTTGCCGTGGCTCGTCTTCAACTCGCTCTGCTCGGCGGGTTGCTCGAAGGCTCGCCCGGCGCCCACCCGCTGTGCCACCGCAGGGCTGCTGAGGGGTGTCACGTCCACGCGCCGCTCCAGGAACACCGCGCGGAGTGAGCCCAAAGGCAGCGTTCGGTAGGTTCCACCTTTGGGCCAAACCAGAATGTGGCCAAGTAGATCGCTGCGCGCCTGCACTTCGCTTTGATCGGGGAACATGAATCCGGCAGAGTCGAAGCGGATCCGCAGCCGCCCTCCGTGCGTGAGGATGAGGCTCATGTTGAGCGCCGTACGCCGAGCAAGCCGGTCGAGTGTGCTGCGTTGCACATCGCGAACAGTTCCGCTGGGCGGCAAATCGAACCACTGAAATCGTGCTTGCAGCTGCAAGGTTTCAGGCTCGCTCGCTGTCAGAGGCGCGGCGGGCACGGGTTGATCGTCCCGCACAGACTTGAGTTCAGCCGCGTCCGTGATGCCACCGGCATGCGCCTTCCCTCCGGCACTTCCAAGATCCGCCTTGCTGCCCTTGGAGGGCGCGAGCGGTGCCGGTTGGATCTTGGCGTTCGGGCTGCGCTCGCTCGGCGGTTCTTGAAGGGTGGCGACATTTTCCGGTTCGCAGCCGGCCAGGGCGACTGAAAGCCACACCTTTGCCGGCCGCTGCCACCTCATTGGGCCTGACCCACCAGCTCTTGGGCGTTCACGCCTTGCTCCTTGCAATAGGACTCAAGACCTCGCACAGCTTTGATGCCCGCGCCTGGGTCGTAAAAATTCACCGTCCCAAGCTGCACGGCGCTCGCACCCGCCAACATGAATTCGATTACGTCTTCGGCGTTCGTGGCGCCCCCGATCCCAATGATGGGAATCGAAACGGCGCGCTTCAGCTCCCACACCATGCGGAGGGCAATTGGCTTCAGAGCTGGGCCGCTCATTCCCCCCGTGCGGTTGGCCAACCGCAAGCGTTTGGTACGCACATCAATGGACATGCCGCGGATGGTGTTGATGGCGGTAAGCGCATCGGCCCCCGCCGCCTCGCACGCCTGGCCTACTCCCGCAAAATCCCCTGCCTCGGGGCTCATTTTGACCCAAATAGGCAAGCGTGTGGCGTCGCGCACACGACGTGTGACTTCCGAAGCCAGGCCCGCATCGCGCCCAAACTCAATGCCGCCGTGGGTTACGTTGGGGCAAGATACATTGAGCTCAATGGCAGTAACGCCGGTCTCCCTCTCCAAGCGGCGCGTGATTGTAACGAAATCATCAACGCTGCTCGCGAAGATGTTGGCGATGACCGTGACGCCGCGCTCTCTTAACTTTGGGAGCTTCTCCGTACAGAAAGCCTCCACGCCTACGTTGGCAAGGCCGATTGCGTTCAGCATTCCAGCGGAGGTCTCGCAGATGCGTTCGGGAGGGTTTCCGGCGCGCGGGTGCAAGCTCAGGCCCTTGGTGCAGATACCGCCGAGCTCCGCCACGTCGTAGAAATCGTCGTATTCGAGGCCGTACCCAAAGCAGCCCGAAGCCGTAAGGATCGGGTTTTTGAGGGTTACTTGCCCAATTTTTACAGAAAGGTCCGTCACTTGTGCACCGCCTCTTTGCGCACGGGGGCGTGCCCCGCTCGGGCGAAATCTACACGATCGGAGTCGATACAGGGCCCTTCCACACACGCATATAAATACTTGCCGTCGTGGGTGGGTACGGGACAACCTAGGCAGACACCGTAACCACAGGCCATCGGCGTTTCGAGCGACACTTCGCACGGAGTGTTCGCCTCACGGCACATCTCGGCAACTTTAGCCATCATGCGGTCAGGCCCGCAGGTGTAAACCTGTACCGAGCCCTGCAAGAGCCCCGCGAGCGCTTCAGTAACACGACCGCGGGTCCCAAGGGAGCCGTCTTCGGTGGTCACCACGACCTCGCTCAAACTCCTCAATTCTTCGAGCAAAGGTAGGTCTTTATCGCTGCGCCCGCCGTAGATAGTGGTGCAAGAAATGCCCGAAGTTTTGAGCTTTTCAGCGAAAAAGAGCAGAGGAGCTATTCCAACCCCGCCGCCCACGAGCACCACTTTTCGAGCTGGGTCTGGGTCGCGCCAGCGCGTACCGAGTGGCCCCATGAGCGTGAACCAAGAACCGGCTTCCGCACGCGCCATGGCCAACGTGCCTTTGCCTATCACTTTGATCAAGATGGATGGCTGTTTGCCAGCCGAAAGGTAGCTCATCGGGCGCGCCAAAAGTGGAGCCTCACCCCAATCTTCCCCGCGCACCATTACAAATTGGCCTGGCTCGGCCAATGTTTCGGAAGGATCATCGAAGGTGAGAACCTGGTAGGATTCTCCAATGGCGGTTCTATTGAGCAGCTTTACGCGCTTAAGTTGTTTAGGGATCTTGAGAGTCAAGGCCATCTCCAGAGCATCTTCTGTGGGCGTTTGGTAATAGGCACGGCGCTCACGGACTGTTTCAAATCCAAAGCGTTTGTAAAGAGCGATGGCCGGTGTGTTGGATCGCCGAGTTTCCAGCAATATCAGCCTGCAATGGCGCAAGATGGCCTCTCTTTGGGCCGTGCTGAAGAGCAGGCTTCCGACGCCCTTTCGGCGCGCGGCCTCGGCGCAGGCGACGTGCAACACTTGCATTTCATCGGCAGCGAACCAGGCCAATAGGGCTCCCACAACGGGGCCCCAAGGCCCCTCTCGAACCACCCAAATGCGAGCATAGCTGCGCGCCAACTCTTCCTTCACCTCAAACAGGGAGTCCGTTGTCCGAAAGAGGCTTTGCACGGCGTCCACTTCGTCCGCGCCCGCGGACGCGCCGAGGGGTGCACACACCCAAAAGCTCGCCAAGGCCTACTGCGCTTTGCGCCGCACGAGGCGCGAGTTCAGGAATTGATACAGGATCTTGCACACCTCAAAAGAGCTCCCACCCATGTCAGCCACGATTTCGCGCACGGTATTTTCACCGTCGATTGCAGCCAAAACACGGCGCTCCATGGGCGTCAGTTGCGAGGCATCGCCGAGCTGCTCAAGGCCCAATTGGTCGCAATAGAGCACTTCTTCAAAATCAAATGAGCCCTCGATAACGCGCCACTCATCCACGCGGCGAAAGCCCTCCATCACAAGCCCGCCCGTGGGAGCACCAAGACGAGTCTTTTCGGCGATGGGGTTTTCCACGTTTACGTGAAACACGAAGCGGCCTTTTGTCCAGCGCACTACTTCGTAGACGAGCTCGGAGGTCTGACGCTCCAGTGCCTTTTGGATCTGAGCTTCATCAGCGAACCCCAAAACAACTAGCGTTTCCCCCAAAAGGCGCTTGGAGCCGGCGCGGTTATCGAGCACCGTTTGCAGCTCTGCTCGGGTGAGCAGACCCTCTTCCACTAAGTATCTGCCCAGCAAGAACTCAGCCGTAAGCCCGCGCCAGGAGGCGTAATCGAGGTCGCCTTGGCGTAAGAAGAGCACCACCTCTGCAGTCTGCGTAAACACGCTGAGCGCTCCACTTTTTCGCTGAAAGGTGAGTAGCTGCAAGATCTCCGCGACTGAGACAACACTCAAATCTCCAGAGAGAACCTGTCGCTCATTTTCACCAAACTCAACAGACTTCAAAAGCCCGGCCAAACGCGAGACGGCTTCGGCCGTAACCGCATCGCGCAAAGCCGAAGAAATCTGCTCTGGCGTAACACCCCGGAACCCCGCTGATTTTGCCATCGAAGGCGTGAGCTGCCGCGCCAACTCCAGTGCGAATTCGCTGACGGCTTGGGCGCGGCGCGCTCCTGGATCCGCGCTGAGGTGAAGCCCGCTTGCAGAAGAATCCAGTGGCCCGTCTTCATCGGGGCGGATGGTGGCGCGTGTGCGCCCTTCGTTCTTCTTTTTGAGGGCACCTTCCACCACGGCGATCAGCCCGCGCGCATCGAAAGGTTTGGTGATCGAATCAATTGCGCCCGTTTGGCGCACGAATTGACCCCGGATCTTGTCGCCCTTGGCACTCATCAGCACCACGGGCAAATCTTTCAAAGCATCTTGCCCGCGTATCTCGCGACAAAACTGGAAGCCATTCATCCGCGGCATCACGAAATCGAGCATGATCAAATCCACGGAAGATTGCCCGAGTACCGTGAGCGCATCTCGCCCATCCCCCGCCAGCAAGACTTCATAGGAATGCGCCTCGAGGATCGAAGAAACGACCTTGCGAATGGTTGGGCTGTCGTCAACGACGAGGATCTTGGCACTCATCCGAGCTCGAGCGTTCCCAGGGGCATGCGACCGACGATGCTACCCTATCGATTGCCCGAAGTACCCGAGAAATAGGGCGGAATGCGGCTTTTCACCTGCTTGGGCGCGCGGGCCAGGTTAACTAGAGAGCAGCGCGCACAGCTGGAACAGGGCGTCGACCGCCGCCACTTTTACGTAAATAGTGGCGGCAGCCTGGCCGAATTTCGTAACCAGCTGATTTTATTCAGCCGTTGAACGGATCTTGAGCTCCGCCAGCTGGCCCGGCAACACGGTGCCGGGAGCTTCGGTCATCACGTCGGTGCCCTTTTGAGTCTTCGGGAAAGCGATCACGTCCCGGATGCTTTCCGTACCACCGAGCAGCATAGCGAGGCGATCCATACCAAGCGCGATGCCACCGTGCGGCGGTGCTCCGTAGCGCAAGGCTTTCAACAAGAACCCAAACTTATCTTCGGCTTCTTTGGCGTCGATCCCAAGCGCCGCGAACACCTTGGATTGCACCAATGGATCGTGCAAACGAATGGAGCCGCCTGCGATTTCGAAACCGTTGAGTACGAGGTCGTAGCGGTAACAGAGCACCTTGCCCGGATCGCTTTCGAGCAGCGCTACGTGTTCGTCGTGGGGACGCGTGAAAGCATGGTGGGCTGCGGCCCATCGCTTGGTGTCGTCGTCGTATTCAAAGAGTGGCGGGTCGACGACCCAGGCGAAGTTGAAGTCGCCACCGTGACCGACCTCGGGGATGAGGCCCATCTTTTTGGCCTGAATTACCCGCAAATTCGCCATTACCATGTGCACCAACGCGGCGCGGCCAAACTGGAAGAGCACCACGTCGTTTTCTTGGACGCCGAGCGCCTGATTCACGGCCGTTCGGAATTCATCGGTCACAGTCTTGGCCAGTGGCGATTGTAGCCATTCACCGTTCGGGCCGATCTTGGCTCGTGCCAAGCCCGCGGCGCCCATGCCCTTGGCCGCCTGTTCCAGCTTATCTCCGTCGGTACGCGTGAGGTTCGCGGACGCTGGAATCACCATCGCTTTTACGATCTCCGTGGGCAGATCTCGGCGGTAAGTTCCGTTCTTGAACTTCTCGGCGATGGGAGCAAAAAAGCCAACGCCGCCGCCTGAGTGGTCGATCACCAATTCGGTGAGATCCACATGCTTCATCCCAAAGCGCAGGTCTGGCTTGTCGTTGCCATAGTCGCGCATCGCATCGTCGAACTTGATCCTCGGGAAGTGCCCCGAAGGGTATTTTTCCTTCAAATCGACGCCGAGGGCAGCTCGCCAAATCTCGAAGACGAGGCCTTCAACGAGGCTAAAGACGTCGTCTTGGTTGACGAAGCTGAGCTCAATGTCGATCTGCGTAAACTCAGGCTGCCGATCGATCCGTAAATCTTCATCGCGGAAGCAGCGGACGATCTGAAAGTAGCGCTCAAAGCCCGCCACCATGAACAGCTGCTTAAAGAGCTGTGGGCTCTCGGCCAGCGCGTAAAATTTTCCTGCGTGGAGGCGAGAGGGCACGAGGAAGTTGCGGGCGCCGCCCGGCGTGTATTTCACGAGCACGGGCGTTTCGAGTTCCAAGCAACCGTTGTTGGAAAGGTAATTGCGCGTGGCCTGGTTCACTCGGTGGCGCTGCTTGAGCGCTTCCTGCAAGGGGGCTCGGCGCAGGTCGAGGTAGCGGTATTCGAGCCGCACTTCTTCGCGAGTTTCGCTGCGTGCTTCAATCTCAAAAGGCGGTGTTTCGCTCTTGTTGAAGACGGTAGCTTCCAGCACTTCGAGCTCCACCTCCCCCGTTGGCAGGTTCGGATTGGCAGCGCTCATCAAGCGCCCTTCCTTCTTACTGAACTGTTCGCCACGGCTCCGCACTCGACCGCGCACACCCACTACCCACTCCCCACGAAAGGTATTGGCGAGCTCGTGGGCCTGCTTGGAGGCATCCGGGTCAAACACGATCTGGGTCACGCCTTCGCGATCGCGGAGGTCGACGAAAATCAGCGAACCGTGGTCCCGCCGGTTGGCAACCCAGCCAAAAAGCACAACCTCTTTGCCAATATCGGCGGCGCGAATCGCGGCGCAGTGATGGGTGCGTTTGAGTTCGTCGATGAAGCGGGCCAAGGGAATGCCTCAGAAAATTCGAAAGATTGCGGTTTCGGGAGCGGGGCGCGCCTTTTAGCGCTGAAACGCTGAGCGCTCAATTCCGCGCCGGAACGTTCCCAGGAACACTTCCAGAAACTAGGCCAAGTTCCAAATTTCTGGGCATTCCTAGTGGGAGCAATGTCGCCTAACCCCACGGCCCCACGCCCTCTGTTTGCCGCGATTGGCTACCTGGCGGCCGCCGCACCTCTCGTCGTCGGTATTTGGCGCGCCAGCTTTGGCAGCCAGTGGCGGGACGACGCCGCGCTCCTTGCAGCAGTGGGGGAGGGCCCGCCGGCAGTTCAGGGGGCCCTTTCGGCACTGTTGGGCAGCCTCGCTGTTGAGCTTCCGATTGGCGGCAAGTGGCTCCGAGCCGCGCTCGTTTCGGTCTTGGCGCTCAGCCTCGCGGGCGCCTTGATCTATCAACTCACGCGGCATTTGGCCCGCCTGCTCGGCGTCGCGCCTGGTGCGGCGAGTGCTGCAGCTTTGGGTGCCGCCTGGCTGGTTACCCTGGCGCCCGCTTGGCAGCTCGAAGCCACGGTTGGAGGGGGCCTCACTCTGGCCGCGGTGCTGTGTTTGGCAGGGCTCTGGGTGTGTCGAGAACCTGAGGCGCCTTGGGTGCCGCTCGCCTTGGCGGCGCTGCTTGGTGCGGCGCTCGCTGAGAGTTGGGTGGCGGCCTTGGCGTTGGCTGTCGCAATCGGCGTGCGCGTGAGCACACGGCGCGGGGTGCTGCCGTGGTCGAAACGGCTGATAGCTGTGGCGCTGGGCATTTTTTTCCTCACCGCGCTTGGCCTTATCTTCGGGCAGCTGCTTCGTTCCGGCGGTACCTTCACCGATCTGGGTATCGCATTTGCCGGCGAAACCGCCCCTCGGGTGACCAACGAGCAACCGCTCGCAATGGTGGATGAGAACTTCACTCTGCTTGCGCTTGGGTTAGCCCTTCTGGGTATAGGGGCGACGTTCCTGCGTTCTAACACCCGAGCTTTGGCGCTTTCACTGGCTACACTGTGCGTAGCAGGAGCGTTCTTTGGGCACACGAACGAGGAAGCCTTTGGGGCCAATCCCTGGGCGCCTTTGGCCCTGCTTGGCCTCGCGGGCATTGGCATTTTTGCTGGCGTTGGAGCGGCTTCGGCTTTCACTCTCTCCCGCTTGCGGGTGCCCATGGCGCGGCAGAGCGTGGGCCTCTTGGTGACGGCACTTTACGTTTTGGTGCTGCTCGGTTTCGAACGCTCCACACATGTCGCGGCCCGTCGCGATCACGTCGCGAGCGAAGCTTGGACCGACGAGGCCTTGAGTGATCTGCCTCCGGGTGGCGTCTTGTTGCTGGATAGCGCGAAGCTTGCCTGGCACCTGTGGGCTGCTCGTGAAATCGGCGGTCAACGTCCTGACCTGATAGTGGCGCCCCTCGCCGCGTTGAAGCATGGCAGTGGTGCCAATGCTCTGATTGGCCAGGTGCCAGCGCTTGCACCGGTGGTTCGGGATCTGCGTCTGAGTCGCCGCCCCAGTGAATTTGCTCTGTCTTCCCTGGCGGTCGAGCGGCCATTGTTCGTGGAATTCGATCCGAATTGGGACCCACGGATGCGAGAGCACCTGGTGCCGCACGGCTTTTGGGTAGCGTTTTCGCCCCACGCGCTCGGCCGCTCGGATCGTGAAGGGGCCGCCTTGGAGTCCGACGCGGCATTCAGCCGTGTCGTGGCTCTGGCCCAAAGGTCTGGCGCCCGCGACGCAGGAACGTTGCGAGTCCTAGAAGATCAACTAGCTGAACATGCGCTCATGCTTTTCTCCCTTCAAGACTTCCAGGCGGCTAGCATGTTCGCGGAGAAGCTTCGTTTGATCGCGCCTGGCCACCCATCGCTCGAGAGCCTCGTGGCTCCGAAGGTGCTTGCGGCTCGGGGAGGCGTCGACTAGCTTCGGCGACCCCATGGCACGCGTTACCGTTGAAGATTGCCTAGAGCACGAGGAAAATCGGTTTGCACTAGTAGTGCTGGCCGCTCACCGAGCCCGCACGCTGATGAAGGGCACGCCCACGTTGGTGCAGTCTCGCAACAAGTGCGCAGTCACCGCGCTCCGAGAAATCGCGGCAGGTAAAGTACGCTTCCATCGGGACACCGAAGAAGTGTTGCGCGAGTTCATCAACGAGACCGCCGCCATTACCGGGTACTAACGTTCCGCGAAAAGCCGCACACCCTCGGAGTCTTGAGGCTCTCGCTCGTCCCGACGGGCTCGGCTCGCTTGCGCACTACTCGAACCCCGCGTTTTATACGCGCGCGTACCGGCGTCGGCTCAAAGACGTTGGTTACTACGTCGAGTTAGCGCGCCAGAATGGTGGCCCGGTGCTCGAATACGGCGTCGGCAACGGCAGGGTAGCTCTGCCTGTAGCTCGGCAGGGGGTCTCAGTTACTGGCATCGATCTCTCGCGACCGATGCTCACCGATTTGAAAGAGCAGCTCAAAAGTGAGGCTCCCGAAGTCGCACGCCGCATTTCCCTGAAATACGGCGATATGCGAAAGGTGAAGCTCAAACGGCGTTTCCCGCTCATCATTGCGCCCTTCAACGTCGTCTTGCACCTCTACCAGCGCACGGACGTAGAAGCGTTCTTGGCCCGTGTGAAGGATCACCTAACGCCCCAGGGCGAATTCGTTTTTGACTACTCCCTGCCGCAACCGGGAGACCTTGGGCGAGATCCCAACCGGCGCTACCGAGTGCCGCCCTTCGTGGATCCAACCACCCAGGCCCGAGTGCATTCGTCGGAGCGCTTCTTCTACGAACGCTTCAAGCAGACGCTTCTGGTTTGGTCCGAATATGAGCCCGAAGGCGGTGAGCCCTGGGATGTGCCGCTCACGCATCGCCAATTTTTCCCCCAGGAGATGGAGGCGCTTCTTCACTACAACGGCTTCGAGATCACGGCCTATTGCCCAGATTTTGCCCAACAGGGGTGGCTGAACTGGGTCGATTCGCTCGTGGTTCACTGCCGCCTGCGCCGGCCTCGGTCGCGGAAACGCCAGAAATCGCACTAGAAGGTATGCGCCTTGGCGGTCGGCCCGTTGCCTGCCCCGAAGCGCAGCCTTACCTTTTCGCCCATCCAATGGCTGTCGACTACTACGCAGAGCTTGGGGTTTCTAAGACCGCAAGTCAGGACGAAATCCGTAAGGCTTACAGAAAGCTTGCAGCGAAGTTTCATCCCGACAAGCGCCCTGACGACAAGGCGGCCGAGGCGAAGTTCAAAACGATCAATAGGGCGCACCAGATCTTGGGTGATGCTACCAAGCGCAAGCTCTACGACGATTTTGGTGAAGATGGCTTACGGGAAGGGTTTGATGCTGAGGCGGCGCGGGCCTATGGGGGCGGCGGCAGGGTTCGTTTTCGCAGGGGTGGTCAAGGCGCCAGCGTAGAAGATATTTTCGGGGGCGCAGGTGGCGCGAATATTGGGGATTTATTTGGGGATTTGTTCGGCGCTCGGGCGCGAGCCGCGCAGCAAGGTGGGCCGCGCGCAGCCGCCAAGGGCGCGGATGTTGGCAGCGAGGTAACGGTCGATTTTGCGGCGGCGCTCAATGGCGTCAATCTGAAGTTGCGCGTGCAGGATGGCGGCGAAGAGCTCACCGTTCGCATCCCCCCAGGAGCTGACGACGGTGATAAAGTGCGGTTGCGCGGTCACGGTGCCCCCGGCCCTAACGGCGGGCCACCGGGTGATCTGGTCCTCACGATTCGAGTAAAGCCCCACCCGTATTTTGATCGCGATGGGCTAGATTTACAGTTAGATTTGCCGATTTCCGTCGGTGAAGCCTATCGCGGCGCGAAAGTCCGCGTGCCCACGCCCTCGGGCGACGTGACGCTGACAGTTCCCCAGCGCGCGCAGAGCGGGCAGGTGCTGCGGCTCAAAGAACGCGGCGTGAAGCGCGGCGAAAAGGTGGGAGATCTTTACGTTCGTTTCCAAATTCGCTTGCCGGTGAGCGACGCGAAAGATGTGGCCAAGGCGGTCGAAACGCTCGATAAGGCAACCGGGCCGGCTGATGAGCTACGGGCGGCGTTGGTTTTCTGAGTCGTACGCACAGGCCTGTGGGTGGTGCGCTGATTTGGGTCAAAAGGCACGCAAGTCTAGCCTCACAGGGTTACTTAGATTCATAGGTCACCAATGGATTTTCAAGGTCCGATAATCCTCACTCGCGCCGCGATGTCACGAGCGCTCGCGATCGCGTCGATGAATTCGTAGAACCTCCAGGTTGCTCCTGCCAGTACTGCCGCGTCTGGTCGAGCTGAGGGACGAAGCCGATGCGGGCATAGAGCGCGTTCGATGTCGGATTGGTCAGGTCCGCATAAAGCGCGACATGGCGGGCGCCGTTGGCAACCAGCTCGGCTAAAAGTGCGTGGACGAGCGCTCCGGCATACCCACGCCTTCGGAATCCAGGCGGCGTGTAGACCAGGCTGACAGACCTCCTCCAAGGAGCGGGCGCGTGCGCGCTGCAAGCGCCACCGGACGGCCTTCGTCGACCCAGATCCGCAGGTCCGGAAGCTGGGGGATCAGGCTTTCGGGACTGCCGGAGGAAGATGGCTCCGACTGCGGTGTATTGCGAGCCACGGCCGGCGACTCAGGGCTAGTTGTGCTGATGAGACGCTCGGAGGCCTGTGGCTGCGTTTTCGAGCACCAATGGGGAGAGCGCGCTTATGCGGTCACCAGAGTAGCCAGCGCATCTCTGAGTGTGCAGAAACTCGGAGAGGTGTTGACGTTGGGGTCCATGTGCCAGGCCACCGCACGGGCCGCCTCGATCTTCCGCAAGCCCGTCCTGAAGTACCCGCTGACTTTGAGCACGCGTTCGAAGGCCTCCCATGTTCCGCCTTTGATCTCGTCAGGCGATCGGTACTTGGCTTGTGTGGGGACGCTGTGGTTCACCCTTGGGTAGGCTCGCCGCACCGCCTCCCAGTCGCCAAAGTACCAAGCTTCGAGCTCCTCGACGGCCAGGCGATTTATAACAGTGAAGCGCTTATTCTTTGCTTTGGACTTGCTGGTAAGGCCGGCCCTAGCAGCCATCGCCTCCAAGTTCCCCTTTAGCTCAGAGCAGTTGTCCGCGTCGCGGTCCACCACAACCACGATTCGCCAGTCGTCAGGTAGCCAAGACGCGTAGCCACGCAGAAGTTTTGGTAGGCCCTTGAGGAGAGCATCCTTGCATGTGGACGCATGCACAGCGAACGTCGTGTCACCGAGAATTTTTGGCAGAAGGATCTGCAGAGCGGCTTCGGCGGATGGCTCCTCTACCAGAATTTCCACGTGCGCCACGGTCACTTGCTTGGTCCCTTCCGCTGAGGCGCACCCGCGTTGACCAGTGGATCACCGACCCCCAGGTGGCCTTCGAGCCACAGGTGACCCAGGGAAGCCCCCGCATGCACGAAGTCGGGAATGCCCTGGACATCGGACGCGCGAACGGCCTGTGTGTAGCCCTGCTCATCCCGGTACAACGCACGCACTTCTTGCGGCTTCAAGGTGTCAATGAAGAACGGCGAATGCGTGGTGACCAGAAGTTGTGAGCGCTCCGTCGCCGCTCGGCACTCTTCTGCCAGCTCAGGCAGCAGTCGCGGGTGCAGGAAATTTTCCGGCTCCTCGATACCGACGAACTGAGGCGGTTCCGGATCGTGTAGCACTGTGAGATAGGCCAAGAGCTTCAGCGTGCCATCGGAGGCGAACCTCGAGAGGACGGGCTGGTCGAAGGGGGCGTCCTTGATTTGGAGTAATAATCGACCGTCAGGCATCGGCTCCGCCAGTACCGACTCCAGGCGCGGTACGCGCCGGCGCAGCACCTGAAACATATGCTCCAGGTCCTTCGGGTGCCGTTCCTTCAGGTATTGGATAACATTGGGGAGGTTGTTGCCCGTCTTGCTCAGGCGTTCTTGGGGGCCAGCCTCTGGTTGCCCGCGAGCATCATCAATGGACAGGTAGGAGACGTACCAGTCCGTGATGAACTCGCGCAGCGCGGCCACGCGTGGATGCTCGGCGAATTGGCCGAGCGTGTTGACTGCGATGAGGTCTGGCGTGCGCAAGGGCCTTTCGACACGCTCGTCCTGCTCGTCCGGCATGTCGCCGCTGGCAGCCCGACCCTGGCCATTCTTGTACTCAAGGAAACGAAACGGTCGTCCGCGGTGTCCTCGTTTCCATTGCAGCCACTCCTCCGCAACGAAAGGGCCCTTAGATTCCTCATTGACGGCGAGGTGGTAGGTGATAATCGGCTGCTTCGGCTTTTCACGATACTTTAGCTCGATGACGACCGGCCCGTCTTGCCCGCGGGTACGAAGTTCCTTCGCGCGGCCGCGGCGATCCCAAGCATAGCGAAGCCCATGTTGGAAGCATTCTGACAGGAAGTTGAAGACATCGAAGATGGTTGACTTGCCGCTACCGTTCGGTCCGAGGAGCGCGGTGAGGGGCGTGAGATCTTTGAGCTCCACGTTCCGCAGAGCCCGGTAGTTCTCAACGCGCAGGTACTCAACCCGGGCAGGGGCTGTTGATGGGGCTGGCTTCTCTGGTTGCTTGCTCATGGGTTAGCTCCCCTCGGTGCGGCGCTGGGCGGCGTGCCTTGCGGCACAATCGGCTTGTTCATAGGCTGTTGAACTACCTGGCGCCACCCACCGAAACCATTTGGCGATGATGGAGCCATCCTACGCGCCTCATGCACGAAAGAAACAGGCTCTCGCGGGGGTCCAATGGGTTCAATGGGTTTAATACTCGTTCCGCCCAGAAGGTGCGCCGATGCTAGAATTTCGTGGGACGCCGATATCACCATGCTCCGCACCCAGGAGTCTCACAGAACAGGAGTACGAAACAGCCAAGGCGAAGGCCGCGCGGCTCGGCGTTTCTCACGCCGAGTTACCACGGCGATCCCTGCGGACGCTACTTTCCGTGGATGACTCAAAGCCCTGCATGAGCTTCGCTTGGATGGTGGAAAGTGGCGACTCGAAGTCGAGCCAAACCTCGGCGGGAAACGGCACCCTAGGCCCTTTACCTATTGGGCCGCATCCACGGCTTTATCGGCTTTGTCGTCCTTTTCTGCCCCGAGAAAGCCCCCGGATTGGCGCGCCCAGAGCTGCGAATAAAGGCCTCCCCGGGCGACGAGCTCTTGGTGGGTTCCGTCTTCGACCACCTTACCGCCATCTATCACGATCAGGCGATCGAGCGCGGCGATGGTCGACAGCCGATGAGCAATCGCGATCACTGTCTTGCCATGCATGAGCTTTTCTAGGTTCTGCTGAATGGCAGCTTCCACCTCGGAATCGAGCGCTGAGGTGGCTTCGTCCAGGATAAGGATCGGAGCGTCCTTCAACATCACACGTGCTATAGCGATGCGCTGACGCTGACCGCCAGAAAGCGTAACGCCGCGCTCTCCGACGTGGGCGTCGTAGCCCGTGCGTCCTTTAGGATCGCTCAAGTGCGCAATAAACGCCGCAGCCTCGGATTTGTCGGCGGCTTCGTGCAACATCTCTTCTGTGGCATCCGGCCTCCCGTAGAGGATGTTGTCGCGCACTGAGCGGTGTAGGAGCGAGGTGTCTTGGGTCACCATGCCAATGTTGGCGCGCAGCGAATCCTGCGAAACTTTCGCAATGTCCTGGTCGTCGATCAGGATTTGACCCGACTCCACGTCGTAGAAACGTAGCAGCAGGTTCACCAAGGTGGACTTTCCCGCACCCGAACGCCCCACAATTCCGACTCGCTCACCGGGCTTTACCTGAAGGCTTACGCCAGAGAGCACGCCACTGCCTTTGCCGTAGTGGAAGGTAACGTCTCGGAATTCAATAGCACCTGCGTTCACCTTCAGAGGGGGCGCGTTGGGCTCATCCTCCACCACACGGGGCAGAGCAATGGAGCTGATGCCGTCCTCCACAGTGCCAATATTCTCGAACAAAGCGGAGGCCTCCCACATGATCCATTGCGACATGCCGCCCATGCGCAAAACAAGCCCAATCGCAACCGCTACCGCACCAATAGAGACAGCACCCGTTGTCCAAAGCGAAAGAGAAAGCCACCCCGTGCTAAATAGAAGCGAAGCGTTCAAGAGGTTGAGTGTCATGTAGAGCTTGGTGATCAGGCGCATCTGAGCGTGCACGGTGCCCAAGAAATCCTGCATGCTCTCTTTGGCGTAGACTTCCTCACGTTTGGTGTGAGAGAAAAGCTTCACCGTGGCGATGTTGGTGTAGCTATCCACGATGCGCCCCGTCATTACGGAGCGTGCGTTAGCCTGTTCCTCGCCAATTTTTCCCAGCTTTGGCACAAAATAGCGCAGCAAGCTCACGTAGCAGGCGAGCCACACCAAAAACGGCACCATGAGCCAAAAATCCGCGCGCGCCGCTATCCACACGGCACCCAAAAAATACACCGCCACGTAGTTCAAAACATCGAGCAGCTTCATCACGCTTTCGCGCACGGCCAGTGCCGTCTGCATGAGCTTGGTCGCTACGCGACCCGAAAACTCATGCTGAAAGTACGTCATGGATTGACGAATCAGATAGCGGTGCACGGCCCAGCGAATGCGCATGGGGTAGTTGCCGAGCAGCGTCTGGTGAATCAGGCTCGAATGCACGTAGTGCGTGAGTGGAAGCGCCACGAGCACCACGCCCGCCATCAAGAGCAGCTCGGGGCGCGCATCGGTGAAAAATGTGGCGGCTTTGTACTGGGCGAGCCAATCCACGATGTTCCCGAGGAACGAGAACATCGAGACTTCAAGAATAGCGATGAGGGAAGTGAGCGCCCCCATCACGAGGATGGCTGGCCAGACGCCCGCCGTATAATGACGGCAGAAAGCTAACAGCGTTTTCGGGGGCTGCTTCGGCTCCGCTGTGGGAAATGGGTCGAGGCGGCTTTCAAACCATGAGAACATGAGGGAGCCTTCTTGGAGCAGGTTGCCTTTGGATAGAAGCGCGGAGGGGCCTTCATTAGCCCAAGGTGTGCGTTCGTCCAGGTTTGGCCGTGCCGTCTAGGTCGGTCGTATCTGAAAGGGATAATCCGCCCGAATCCTCAGATTAACGCCAGAAACATACCCGTCCAACAACCATGGGCTTAGGCCTGAGCTAAGAATTCCACCAGCGTTTCCACCAACCGTTGCCCTTTTCACCCGGCGCGCCTGGGGGCTGAGGTGCGCTCGGTGCCGTTCCCCGAGCGACCTCCGGGGTGGATGATGAGCCAGGCTTTGCGGCGGTTGGGAGCGGAAGGCCCGCTTTACGCGGTGGTGGACCCGGCGCGACGGGTGCGGCGGGCGCGCTCGGGGCCGCCCCCGCCTGCGGAGGCGGTGCCGGGGCTGGTGGCTCAGCCGGCCTTCCTGCGGCGGGCAGGGGCGCTTTGGTGGGCTCCACGCCGAAGTCACCGAGCACGTCGTCGAGCCCCCAATCGAGTGGGTTTTCAAAAGAGTGTCGTGATTGGGCCTTCGCGGCTCCCGGGAGACGCGAGGCTGCGCGCTGTTCGGAGAAGGAGTGCAAAGCTTCAATGATCACGTCGCCGATGAAGGCGCTCGCATCCACCTTTTCCGGCTTCTTGTTGCGGCTGCGAGCGGCGGCCGTTTCCCGCACGATCTCTGCCAGATCCAGATAGGAAACAGGCTTTCCCAGACGAACCAAGGCTAGGCTTAGGTCCTTGGCGTACGCGTCGGCGGTTGCGTAGCGTTCTGCTGGATCTTTGGCGAGCGCTTTTTTGAGCACTCTCGCCACGTCTTCATTCACGTCACTGCGGATGGAACGAATATCTGGCACCTCGGCTGCTCGCACCTGCTTGAAGGTTTCGAGATCACTATCACCCAGAAACAAACGGCGACCAGCTAACATCTCCCACAGTAAAATCCCGGCTGCGAAGATGTCGACGCGCTTATCCGCGGGTGCGCCAATGCAGATCTCGGGCGCTAGGTAGCCGAATTTCCCCTTCACCATGCCTTCGTCTTCGTCGGTGAGATGCGAGCTGGCTTTGGCGAGGCCAAAATCTACCAACTTCACTTCACCGTATTTTGTCATCAGCACGTTGTGTGGGGAAACATCGCGGTGCACGATGTTGAGCGGCTCTCCCCGGTGATCTTTGCAGTCGTGAGCGTAGGCGAGGCCTTCGCAGATTTGGGCGGCAATGAGCAGCGCCACCTCAGGGCTGAGCGCACGGTTCTGGCTCGAAAGGTAATCCAATATACCTTTCAGATCCGCGCCGTCGACGTACTCCATCACAATGAAATGTGAACCTGCAGCCTGACCGATGTCGAACACCTGGACGCATTTGGAGTGGTTCAGAAAGGCGCAAAGCCGGGCCTCATCCAGGAACATGTGGATGAATTCTTCGTTGGCGCTCAGCTTGCTGAGCACACGCTTGATCGCCACTTGTTTGCGAAAGCCTTCGATGCCAGCGCTCTCTCCGCGGTACACTTCGGCCATGCCTCCGGCCGCGATCTTGTCGATGACTTGATAGCGCTGTCCGTCCCGCATAGTTCCCTTGGGGCTTTCTTTTACTCTTGGGGCTAAGGTGTTGCGGGCAGGCCGTCGGCGGGCCTTACCCGAGTCATTTTGCCCGGTTCGATGGACACACTGAAGGTCTGCTCGGCGCCAGGAAGGCTTAGTCTAACCTCGTGTTTGCCGGGCGGTAGCTGCGCGTAACGGCGGGGGCCCACGCCGATGAAGTCGCCGTCGAGGTAGAAGCTGTGGCGGGCTCCCGTTTCGAGCAACAAGAGCCCCAAGCCGGTTGGCACTGGAATGCCTTCGGGCGCGGGGAGAGTCTCGATTTGCGGGGGTTTTGGGGCACTCGCGGCTACCTGCAGGCTTGAGGCCACAGCGTTCGGGGGAGATGCAACGTTCCCCTCGATGCCAGGCTGAGCAGGAGCTTGGGCTGCGGGTTGGGTCTGGCCGGCCACTTGCGTGTCTGCCGTAGCACTCGGAGCCAGGCTCGGGACCACTACGTAACGAACCAGGCCGAACGCAACGACAGCTGCGGCGGCTGGCGGCACCAGGGCCTTCGACCAGCCAACAAGCCGCGTTCGAATGCTGGCTGGAGGCGCGTTGGCTCCATCACCGGCGACGGGGGGTGCTGCGGGCGAGGCCTCTTCCGAATCGTCTGGCCAGGCCGAACCCACACTCGGAGCTTCCGGTGTTCCTCCAAATCCCAGGGCTTCACTCGCAATCACCGCTTCCACGGGACTCTCATCTTCGGCCTCAGGGCGCCTGGCTGGGTGACGAACGACGACAGGGGTTGGCGGGATCGGAAGGATGCTATCGGCGCTGGTGTCGGGCGGCTCGACTGAGGCTTGGGGCTGTTCGGTGGTGATTGGAGGCAGTTGGGAGATAGCTTGAGGTTGCTCGGTGGGGGCTTGAGGTTGCTCAGTGGAGGCTAGAGAATGCTCAACACCAGGTTGAGGTTGGTTGACCACAGCTTCGGCTTGTCTGGCGGGAGCTAGGACAATCTTAGGAGTGGCCTTTGCTGGCCAGGGACTCGTATCAGCGGCCAGGCTGAGCACGGCGTTCCCGAGATCGGAAGGCGTGAGATCGAGGCCTGTGAGCAAAGCCCCGTTCACGGGCATTACCTTGGCGGGCTCTGGTGAAAGCTGAAAACTGAAGCCACTTGGGGCGACAACTTCGGGTCCACACAGGGCGAGATCGAGCGAATGAACTTCCTCGATGGCACCGTGGAGATTGAGATCCCACAACACCGAATGCACGGCACTCGGAGCAAACTCCCCCGATAAAATTAGATCTCGCGGAGATGCCCCGGAAAGCAGTCGCTGCGTGAGCAAGCGTGCCGAAAGGGGCGTCGAACCGAGGTACCCCGAGGCCATTTTTGCGTCCAGCTCCACGCTCTCGATGTTGAGCAGTGCCGAAGCGGAAAGGGTTCTCGAGATTTCTCGTGCTTGATCGATGAGTGGCAAGATCTGCTCTTCGAGCGTGCCGTAGAGTTCGCGGGTGACGCTCGTACTTTCGGGCTTCAGCTCGAAGCGCCCCGCACTCACGCCGAGGAAGGCTCGCAGCACTTTCTTTCCACGCTCCACCGAGCCCTCACCGTTGGTGCGCGTCGCGGTTACGGGCTCTCCCTCACGGAGTTCGACTTCGTAGACATACGCCGCATCGTGAAGCTGAATGCGAGCATCTCCCGTAAAACGACGAGCGCCCTCTAATAGCCAGCGCGGGGTGAGCCCATCGAGCCGACCACTTACCGGGGCGCGAGCCAGAAGACGCGCTTCGACTCGGGCACGCGGGCGCAAGACTTCTCGCACCCTTTCCATTAGGGTACCCGCGTCGGTTTCCTTGCGTATGTAGCCGTCTGCGGAAACACCGAGCTCACGCACCCGCTGCAGCAGATCTTCCTTCCAGGAGAGCAGGATCACGGGCACATCGCGCACCGCGATATCGCGCTTCAACTGCCGGCAGAGCTCAAGACCATCGAGCCGCGGCATCACCACATCCGTGATCACCAAATCTGGCCAATGATCGCGGACCAACTCCAGGGCTTGCTCGCCATCTTTGGCCTCAAAAACCTGCATGCCCACGCTCTTCAGCACATCGGAAAGGAGCCACACAATGGCTGGATCATCATCGGCCACGACAGCCTTTCGCCCCTTGAGCTCCACCTGGGCAAGGTTCCCCGCGTCGCGCGCTAGGGTTCCTCGGCTCGTGCTTGCAAGGCCGTCCAACACAACGCTGCCCACGGGGCCACTATCTTTGAAGCGCACCTGCCCGGCCGAGGCCACGGCAACTACTTGGCGCACCTTGGCCACGGCTCCCCACACAGCCGCGATGACTTCGCTGCCTTTGCCAAAGTCGATCGCCACATCATCCCCCTCGGTGAGCGCATCGGTCACGAGTGCGGATTGGATTTCTTCGGCAATCTTCCGCGAAAGTGAGGCTAGATCCAGCTGGCCCAAGCCCTCTTTCGAAAGGCCCGAGGCTTCTTTGCTGCCGAACGAAAAGAGTGTTCGTCGGAAGTCTTCGGGGCTCAAGGGGAGCTTCAGCACGGCCGAGGCACCCGCCTGGATCCAGTGCTGAGCACTTCCTTCGCCGGGCGGCGTTAACACGAGCACGGGTATGGGCTCTGTGGTGCTATCGGTGGTAATGGCACGGATGAGTTGCCGTGCTTGTCGCGCCCCACTGTCGACAACAGCTACGTTGGGCCCGTGGGTGCGCAGGTGCTCCAGGGCTTCGGTGAAATCGTCGGTGAGAAAACACTCGATCTGTCTGCGGCCGTTTCCGAGCCCTTCCACAATGAATGGTGCTCCAAAGACCAACACATGTACTGGGCTTGCGCCCTGCCAATCTTCTGTTGAAGGAACTGGGCGTTCATGGAGGAGCTCTGGCACGATTTCCAACACCCGGTTGAGCGTTTGCACCTGCTCGGGGGTAACGCCGCCCCGGCTGGCGTTTTCCAGCAGCCGCACTGCATCCAGCAGTGCTTCCGCCGCGCTCGCAAGGCCGAGCACCTGAGTGGCCGTGGCCACCGCGTGGAGCCGCCGCTGGAGTTGGTCGCGGGCCGCTCTGTCGTCTGGGCGCTGACGGAGGACTGTGAGGGCCTCACGCAGGCCCGCTAATCGCCGTGAAAAGCCTTGGATGAATTCGGTCTGGGCGGCGCGTTCGGGCTCTGCCGAAATAGAGCGGTCCTCTTGCATAGTGTAGGCGGCTAACACACCGCGAACGATCGGGCCGAATTTTAGGCGGATCGCCCGGCCGCCACCGCGCAAAGACCCCTTAGAAAGGGCCGATTTCGTCCGGGAACCTACTCGGTTCCGCCCAATTTCCGCCAATTCCTGGCGATTCCCGCCCGTGCTAGTGTACCGCATGGCCGGCGCACCCTACGAGGTCGATCTCAACGACCCACGAGCTCCCGATCTGGAGACGTGGGGGCGTCTTACGCCGAGGGAACGGCAGCGGGTTATCGACCAGCTACCATCCGAATTCGAACTTGCCCCACCCGAGGGCGATGTGCACCGTGTCCCTAAGCACCAGGCGCTCGACGCATTGGACGCTTACTTTCGCAAAGCCGGACGCCGTGTCTATTTGTCGAGCGAACTACCCGTGTACTACCCCGGTGCACCGGTGATCGCGCCGGATCTGCTCGCCGTCATGGACGTTGAGGTCCACGAACGGCAGAGGTGGGTCGTTGCGGCCGAAGGCAAGGGCTTAGATTTCGCGCTCGAAGTCACGGTAGAAGGCAGCCGGAAAAAGGACCTAGAGATCAATGTCGCGAAGTTCGCAGCGCTTGGGATAGCCGAATATTTCGTCTTCGATCGCAAAAACCACCGTCTTTACGGCTGGCGTTTGCCGCCAGGCGGCACTGCTTACTCTCCTTTGATCCCGCAGCAGGGCCGGTGGCGGTCGTTGATTCTCGGTTTAGATCTTGGGTTAGAGGGTGATCGTCTGCGGTTCTACGCCGGCACGGCAGTGGTGCCCAACACTGAGGAGTTGCTAGCACGCGCCAACTTCTTAGCCGAAGATCTCCAGAGCAAGCTTTTGGTGGCCGAGCTCCGCGCTGAGCAGGAAGCTGAGCGTGCAGAAGACGAGAAGCGTCGTGCAGAAGACGCCGAGGCGCGGATTGCCCAGCTCGAAGCCGAGCTCGAACGCCTTAAACACTAGGTCTTGGGCTGGATGCGACAGTCTTGAGCGGGCTTCAGAATGTGCGCCCGTGTTTCCGCTGACGTGGGGCCAGGTTCCTTTGGACGTGGGCTAGAACGACGGGACGGCGATTTCGCCCTGAAAAACCCTGCGCGCGGGACCTTTGAGGTCCACTTCCAGGCTTCCCTGGTGCACCGTGAGCTCCAGCGGCCCACCCGGTAAACGTACCTCCACCGGCTGATCGAAGGCGATGCGGCCGGACACAGCAGCAGCAGCGGCAGCAGCAGCAGCTCCGGTGCCACAGGCCAAAGTGCGCCCGACGCCACGCTCCCACACCACCAAGTCCAGGTGCGAAGCATCCTTCTGAACTACAAACTCAATATTAGCGCCGCCCTCAATCTTGGAAGAAACCAGCGGTGCAATACGATCGATCGCCACAAGGTCAAAGCCTGGCTCGAAGGTGACGGCGTGAGGGTTCCCCACGGAAACCTCCAGGAACGAGCACTGACCGCGGTCCACCTGGAGGCGTCTTTCGCCCAACATTTGCGCCACACCCATTCCGAGCTTCACCTCAGCTCGGTTGCCGTTACGCGCAACTTCCGCGCGGCGAGTGCCTGAGTCCGTCTCGATGCTATACACGATTTGCGACGCTTCATCCGCCAAGGCCAAGTGTAGCGCTACGCAGCGCAGCCCATTGCCGCACATCTGCGGACGCGATCCATCCGCATTCAGAACCAACATGCGGGCACGTGCGCCTGGATCCCGAGCGGGCAGCACCAGCAACACGCCGTCCCCGCCGATGCCAAAATTCCGATCACACAACGCCCGAGCGATCTCCGGCGTTACATCAGCTTCGTGGCCGTCAACGACAATGAAGTCGTTGCCGAGCCCTTCGTATTTTGTGAACGTGAGGGGCATAGCGGGGGGGGGCGAGTGTACGCCCGCGCCAGGCGAAGGAAACCCGAAACTACCAGGACCGCTCGAACCCGGATTGGCTTTGGGATGATTGAGGCGCCGCTCGCATAGTTCAACTACGGTTTCCCGCCAGCACTCACGACGCGGGGCCGCTAGAAGGGAGGAGTCTCGGTTGGTGTCCAGTCCCGCTACCAGCCACCAAGGTCGCACCTCGCTAGCTGAGCGTTCCAACTGTGAACGCATGGCGTTTCATGCTACACCGTCAGCATGAAAAAGAGTCAGCGCAGGGCGGGCGCCACGGAGACGTTTTCGGTATCCGTTGACCCCGAAACCAAGCGGGCGCTTCGTGCACTCGCAGATAGTGCCTTCGGCGGGAATATGTCGGCTCTCGTGACGGACCTTGCTGAGGATGCGCGCCGACGTACGGCGGCGGGGAAGTTTCTAAGGAGGAAGGGTCTTCCTGACGTTACTACCCAGCAAGCAGACGCGATTCAGAGGCAGATCAACGACGAGATCGCCGCCTTGCGGAAGCGACGAACCAAACGCAAGGCCGCGTGATCCCCACCTACGTGTTTGACACTGGCGCGCTTATCTCCGCGGAGCGCGGCAAGCAACGCGCAACCCGCTTCCTCCAGTTAGTGCGCGCAGGTCGCGCACGGATTGTTGTTCCGCTGCCTGTGGTTGCGGAATGGTGGCGTGGGAGGACTGACGTTCGGGACGAAGTTCTCGCTTCGACACAGATCGTAGGAACCGTCGAGATCATGAAAGCGGCAGGCACTGCGCTTGCGCGCGCGAAGAACGTCGACGCAAAGCTCACCTTGGATGCGATTGTGATGGCTACGGCTGCGCTGCTCGGTGCCGTTGTCGTTACGGGTGATGCGGAAGACTTCGAGAAGTTGGCGATTCACTTCTCAGGAGTGCCGGTGCTCGCGGTGTAGTTGTTCCAAGGTGCTTCTTTCTGACGACCTGACCCAATTCAGCGCCCCGCCAGCCCCATCAACCGCGCGTGGATCTCCGAGCCCGTAAGCCCCGTAACGGCCACGAGCTTGTGCCGCCCCGTCTGACCCCTAAGGAGCTCCACGTCTCTCTTCGGGAGATCGAGGCAACGGGCTAGAAATGCCACCAGTTCCTCATTTGCAGCGCCTTCTACCGGCGGGGCCGCGAGGGCTAGCTCAAGGGCGCCGTCGCGTACCCCCACGATTCGCGACTTGGCTGCTCGGGGTTTAGCGAACACGCGAAACCTCACACGACCCACCGCGTCTTCTTCAAACTGCAGCTCGTCCCGAGGGGGCGGCATCCTCAAAAGCTCTATCCCGACCAGTGCCCGGGCACCACCCCTTTGCGGTCGACGCGCCTGTGCTACAGACCGCCCCACCAACCCCCTTGTTTTGGAGAGCTTGATGCGGCGCCCCCTTCTTTTGAACGGCTTTATGGCCACCGGTAAATCCAGCGTGGGCCGGAAGCTCGCAGAGCTCACGGGCAGCCCCTTTGTTGATTTGGACGCGGAGATTGAAGCTCGTGCCCAAACCAGCGTGGCCACCATCTTCAAGGAACGCGGCGAGCAGGCTTTCCGGAAGCTGGAGCAGGAAGAATTGGTTCGGGTGCTCGGAGGTTGGCGAGATCGTTTGGGGTTGCCGCCTGTCGTGGCGCTCGGTGGTGGTGCGCTCCTGCAACGTTCAACTCGCGTCGACGCTTTGAATCAGGCGGTTGTGGTAACGCTTACGGCAACACCTGAAACCATAGCTAGGCGGGTTTCTGTGCACAGCGGCCGCCCGCTGCTCGACGGCGAAGATGTCCGGGAGCGCGCTGAATCACTATTGGCATTGCGTGAGCGCAGTTACCTTGAGGCGCATGCAGTGCTTGCAACCGACGCCGAAAGCGTCGAAGCGCTGGCACAACGGGCACTCGAAGTTTGGAAAGACGATCCGATCGCCGTAGCTGCCGAAGAGGCCTCCCACGTTGTTCAGGTGGGGCATGGCATTTTGGCGGCGCGTCTGCCCGGCATTGTGAAGGGTTTCACCAACACTTTGCTCGTCACCGACCGCAACGTTTTCCCGTTGCACGGCCGGGGCCTACTTGAGAGCCTTAGGCAAAACGCGCCCACGGGTTTGTGCGAGCTCGAACCCGGAGAGCCCCACAAGGACGTCCAAAGCCTGAGCCAGATTTGGGACGCTTGCCACGCTCAGACTTTGGATCGCAAAAGCATCATCGTGGCGTTGGGTGGTGGGGTGGTCACCGATATGGCCGGGTTTGCGGCGGCTACGTGGATGCGGGGAATAGCCTGGGCTGGGTTGCCCACGACGCTGCTCTCCATGGTGGACGCTTCGGTCGGTGGAAAAACGGCTATTGACTACAAAGACGCCAAAAATTCGGTGGGGGCGTTCTGCCACCCCAGGCGCGTTCTATGCGACATCGACGTGCTTGCTACGGAGCCCCAGCGTGGCTTCGTGAGCGGCCTTGCAGAGGTCGTGAAAACAGCCATCATCGGGGACGAAGAGTTGTTCGAAATCTGTAAAACGCAGGCGGCGTCAATTCTCACGCGTGATCCGGCTTGCATCGAAGATATCGTGCGCCGCTGCATTCGCGTTAAAGCCAATGTAGTGAGTGTGGATCAGAAGGAAAGTGGTGTGCGGGCCACGTTGAACCTGGGACACACGATCGGCCACGCTCTGGAATCGGATGCGGGTTACGGTGTTTTGGCACACGGAGAAGCTGTTAGCTTGGGGCTCGTGGCAGCCCTTCGCATCGGCGAGCGCCTAGGGGCCACTCCATCGTCGCTTACCCGCGAGGTAGAGTCAGTACTTCGACAATTGAACCTACCCACCGCGCTTGACCGCGCTCAGTTGGAAAGTGCGATCGCCTTGATCGGACGGGATAAGAAGCGCACCGGGGCTCAGCTTCGATTCGTGGTGGCCAAGGGGGTGGGAGCGGTGCAAAGCGTGATGCTCCCGCTTGCCGAGCTTGAGCGAATGACGGCCGAGCTAGCCGCTTCGCTGAGCTGAGGAGGCCAGGGGCCATCTGGTTCGACCGGCGGTCCGGTTCCCGACTCTACTCGCGGAAATACGCCAGTTGGACGCGGGAGTCTCTCCGAACCTACTCTGTGTGCAACCCGGAATATTGGCGTCTGCATACAAGCCTCGATAGACTCTACCGCTAGAGCTTTCCTGACTCCGAGCAGCTTTCTCGATTCGATACCCATGGCGCCATTGTTCTCCCGCGGTCTCCTTGCCAGCTCCCTCCTTGCTATGGGGGTCGTGAGCTTTGCGACCAGCTGCAGTGACCAGGAGACATCGCTTTACATCCAGGGAGTACTGGCGCCGACCCCGCCAACTTGTATCTACAAGCCGGACGCCACCTCCACGCTATTGGGTCGCGGTGTCGTAGATCGCGCCTTTGGCGACATTCCGTATACGGCGGCGCTGTTAGTTGGCAATCAGCTGGTGTCGCGCTCAGATCCAGAGCGGCTTCGCGTTGAAACCTCCCGCGTGGCGCTTGAAGGAGCGATTGTTAAGGTGAGCTCTTCTACGGGCGCTGTCCTTGCTGAATACACCACGCCGGGCACCGGATTTGTGGATCCGGGAAACGGAAAAGAAGCTGGGCGCGGCGTCTTTTTTGCGACTCTATTGCCTGGGAACGTAGGCACCCCGGGGGAACTCTACATTGTGCGCGTCGCGGTGTTCGGTAAGACGATTGGCGGCGTTGAGGTTCAGTCTTCGGAGCTTCTTTTCACCGTGGAGGTCTGCGATGGGTGCCTCGTGAAGTATCCAGCGGCAGCCGACGATCCTGCGGCCAACGGCTACACGTGTACGGCCGCGCCCGATGCCATGGTCGAATCGCCTTGCCAGATAGGTGTTGACGAGGGCGTGGATTGCAGGGTTTGCGCGGGTAGTTTAGCGATCTGCAAACAGCCACCAGGCGCTCCCTGATTGAGCGGGTGGCCTCCCCCCCCGAACGCCTTCGGCTTAGGCGTCGTGAAGTGGCGCGGCCGGCGACTGCCCCGAAAGCAGCTTCTCTTCGGCGGCGTCACACGTTTCGATGGCGTCATCGATGCGAGCTAGCATGCTCGAAAGCATTTCTCGCGAACGTTGCTCGACCGAGATGCGTTTCTCTCGCTCAGCTTCGGCATCGTGCGCCAAGGCCATCGCCACTAGGAGCAAGGCTTGCGTTGGGATCTGGCGACCGCTTGGCACCAGCGCCCGCAGCTTTGCATCCACCACCTTGGCGAGGCGGTGTAGCTCTTCATCGCTTGAGCGCGAAACCACGCGATAGGTTTGCCCACCCACCTGGAGTTCCACAGCGCTCTCGGCCATCAAGTAAACACCGGGTGTTGCCACCCGGTGCTCCTTACAGAACCGGACTTGCGAATTTCCCGCATCCGGCTCTTCGGTTTGTGTTTATTGGAATTGCGTTCGGAGGAAACATCGCGCAGGTCTTGGCCAAATGGTG
>JANRKO010000034.1:0-7127 GCA_033763455.1 Polyangiaceae bacterium | reverse complement strand
CGCTACGGCGAGCGATAGACAGCTACATAGATTTCTACAACACGCAGCGTCTACACTCCTCACTCAGTTACAAGACTCCGGTGGAGTTTGAGGCGCAATGTTCCTAATCAGTGGGTGTCCACTTTTTCGAAGGAACTCTCGGTTGTAGAGAAACCCCGAATTCGTAACTTACAGCACTTCCAACTCATTGATTGCAGTGAGGGCGCGAAATGCCAAAACTACTTTCTCTACAGCCTCGTTAGGCATCACGAATTGCAGTCATTGGCTCTCGAACTACCCAAGACCCTGGGGGCAACCAGCCTGCGGGTCTTGCGGCCGACCGACCTTGCCAACTTCGCCTCCTACCGAGCTGACCCCAACCTCGCTGAGTACCAGAGCTGGGAGCCCATAAACACCGCGGCTGCGGAGTCCTTCTTGACGGAGACAGCATCCGCGACTCACTTCATCCCAGGCGGGTGGATCCAGCTTGCGGTGGCTGACTCCACCTTGGATGAACTTCTGGGGGACGTCGGGCTGTTTCTCTCGCAAGACTGTACCTACGCTGAACTAGGCTTCACCTTAGCGAGGCAGTCGCATGGGCAAGGTCACGCAACCCGGGCCGCTCACTTGGCTATCGAGCAAGTCTTTCGGCTCCCCACAGTCCTCGAGGTCCGCGCTGTCACGGATCAGTTGAATCACGCCTCCGTCGCGGTTCTACGCAGAGTCGGGTTCGTTCAAACTGCCTCACAAGACGCACTGTTCAAGGGGAAACCCTGCGTGGAACTGCTCTTTGCACGGAGCCGCGGTGATGCCTAACCCCTCGCTCAAGCTGAGCCGCTACGGCAGGCACTGTAAGCCCGGCCTGAGGTATTCCGTACATTGTCTCAGTCCGGGCTTACAGTACCTGCCTCCGCGGGCAGCTTAGCTCGAACGTTATGTGGCAGGGAGAGCAGAAACCAGGCCGAGGCTCCTGGCAAAAGGCTCGAAGTCCCGGTCTGAGTAAAGGAGCGGGAGTCGCCGCTCAATACAATACGTGGCGATGATGCAGTCCACAGTCTTCCGAACCGTCACGCCGCGACGTCGAAGCGCTCGGTAGTTGTCTGCTGCCTTTACCGCCAGGTCCTGGCCCAGGAGTTCGAGTACTGTCAGGCCGAGAAGCAGCGACTTGGCTGTCTGGTAATCCGCATCGGCGCGGAAACCTTGGAGCACCTCGGTAAGGACCAAGTCTCCTATAGCAATCGGCTCACGCCCGAGTGTCGCGTCAAGGAAGTCGGTCTCTCTCGAGCGAACCCCATTGAAGTAGTCTACCCAGACACCCGAGTCGACAAGAATCATGCGTCAAGGCGCATCCGTTCCAGGTCATCCTTCCACTTAAGCTTTCCCCGCATGCCCCGGATCTGCTCCTGACGCTTAAGCTGAATAAGCGCCTTGAGGCCCAGCTCCACTGCTTCCTTCTTGGTCGCGGCGCCAGTAACCTTGATCGCCTCGGCAATGAGTTTGTCGTCTATAACAATGTTGGTTCGCATAGTCGTCGGCCGTGTGTAGCATGGCGGGTAGTCGTACACATCATGATAGAGCAGGGGCTGCCACATAACCAGCCGTTGGAGCAGACGCCTTCGCGTTGCGCGCTTCGGCGCCGCTCAACCCCACGTTGAGGCTGTAGAAAAACCCATTTTTATCTCCAATGACGGACGTCACTCAAGCGTCTGGCAGTTGAGCGATGAGCTGGGTCGGTGATTCAGCGATCGTCGCAATCAGACCGCAGTCGGTCTTCGTGCGGTGAACTCGATTACGCTGCGGCTCTCGCATTCGCCAGCTTCCCGATGTTGTGTACCAGACAGAAGAGTTGCCATTGACCATTGACCTTCTGTCGGCCGCGCAGCGTGAAGCGACTCAGTCGTTTGTTGTACCGAAGATTGCCGAACACCGGCTCCACGGTCGCGAACCGTTCGCCGTATTGAGCACGGCCCTCGGCACTGTCGATGCGTTCACGCATCGCGCGAAGCAGTTGATCTGAGTGGTTAGGCATGTGCTGTTTGAAGAATGCGACCTGGCGCGTGGCGGTCTTCTCGGGCGTGCGCAGACATCGCTCGCGCAACTTGCACGGCACGCAATTGCGCTTCGCGCCCTGGAAGCGGATGGCTTCCTTGCCATTGATCTGACAATGACTGCCGTGACGGTACAGCCGATCGCCCGCCGGGCACACGCAGTGCCCGGTGCTGGCGTCAAAAGTGAAGTCACTCGGTGCAAAGCACGGCGGTTTTTTGGTGCCCGCCTTTCCGGCCTTGTCGTACAGCGGGTCGGGTGCAGCCTTGTGGCGTGACTGTTCGCTGAAGCGCTCATCCCGCTTGCGCATCTGGTTGTCGGCGATCAACGCGTTGACCTGCAAGCGGTCGAGCGCGAGCAGATTGGCTTTGCTGTGATAGCCGGCATCGGCAGTGATGAGGCTATGCGGCTTGAGCAGCGGTTGGAGCTGGGACACGACCGGCATCAGCAGCGCGTGTTCAGCCCCGGTGCCATGCGCCTGGGCGGCGCAGATGATCTGGTGCCGACTGTCGACAGCGGCGACGCCGGTGTAGCCCTGAATGACGCCCTTGTCGGTGGCCATTTTGGCGCTATCGTTATCGGTGCGATTGCTCTTGATGACGGCGCCCCGGCTGCCCCGTCGGTCGTCGGGATTGCGGCAGAGCCAATCACGAAGCTCGGCCGCCTGACGGGTCAGGCGCTCGCAGCGGGCCGCTTCCCGCGCGGTGAAACTGGGCTCGACAGGGGTCTGGTCGCCATCCCGATGGCGCGCCAACATGGCTTCGGCAGCGGCCTCGTGCTTGCTCGCCTGCCGCTCGAAGTCGGCGCGAGTCCCACTGCGGGACTTGGCCGCATTGCTGGGGAGTTTGACGCCGTCGATGGCAAACATCTGGTGGCCGATGAGTCCCTGGCGATCGCAGATGGCGAGCACGGCGCCGAAGACCTTGGCGATGTCCTCGCCCAGCGTGCTGACGAAGTGGGCGATGGTCGTGAAGTGTGGTTGACTATCGCCGGACAGGGCAATGAACGTGACCTGGTCGACGCAGGCCTGCGCAATGAGACGACTGGAGACGAGGCCGCGCGAGTAAGCAAAGAGGACAACCTTGAGGAGCATGGCGGGCGGGTAGGCAGGCGCCCCTGACTCATCGTTGTGGTAACGCGAGTCGAAGTGCGTCAGGTCGAGTTCGTGCTCGATGAGATGATGGAGTGCATGTTCGAAGGTGCCTGGCGCCAGTTGCCGTTCGAGGTCGACGGCCAGGAAGCGGGGGGACGTATCAATATGTTTGAACCGTGCCATACAAGAACACCCTTCCGATCTGATTGCGTTCGATCAGATCAGGGCGTGCTGCCCAAGTTCCGCCCGAGTGCGCTGGAACGGCCACTTTTTCTACAGCCTCGTTAGGCGCGCCAAATGAGCGGCTCCGAGCCGTGTGCGCAAGTTGTTCTTCAGCGAGTCCGAAATCAAATTATCGGGCTATTGGAAACGTTCTCGTCATACGACGAACAACGTGAATACGCGCAGAATGTCCCGGTGGCCTATGTTCCATATGAGCTACTTAACTCCTGGGACGATTTCGTGGATGAATCATGGCCCGCTCAATTCACGGATCCTGTATTCACAGAGGAGGAACGGCGAGCAATAGCCGTCTTTAATGCTCAGTTGGTCGCAGTCTCGGAGGCGATGCCGGATACTTATCCTCGCCTAGAGGAAGTCCTTGCGGCACCATATTGGATTGCGCTCCGAGAGGCGGCGGTAAAAGCGCTGTTGTCGTTTCGACAGCGCGGTAGACTCGCGGAGGACTAGCACGTGCTACCAGTAGACGAAAGGAACGTCGCGCCTAACATCACAATGGAGTCCGACGCTTGACCGCTCCTCCCTCCGCTACCGCTCCGGTCGTCGCCCTCAAGCGCGGCTCATTGTGGCGTTGAGGTTGTAGAGAAACCCCGAATTCGTAACTTACAGCACTTCCAACTCATTGATTGCAGTGAGGGCGCGAAATGCCAAAACTACTTTCTCTACAGCCTCGTTAGGCGTCACACCACACATGGCACCACGTATCGGCGACGTGATCGAGATCCCGATAGTTGATCGGTATGCGTACGCGCACTACTCGCACAAGCACAAGACCTATGGTGCACTGTTGCGCGTGATGCCGGCCACCTTCGCCGCTCGACCGACCGACTTCGAGTGGATCAGCGGGGCCGAACCCCAGTTCTTGTGCTTCTTCCCGCTGGTCGCAGCAATCAAGCAGGGTCTGGTGGAGCGCGCAGGACAGGCGCCCCTGGCAGAGGCTGCGCAGGCTTTTCCCGTCTTCCGCGCCTCTGTTCGCGCTGCGGATGGGTGGGGCCCCTGGTGGCTGTGGGACGGAGAGAAGGAATGGCGGATTGGCGCTCTCCAGACTGGCATGGTACAGCTCCCCATCAGAAGCGTTATCAATGACACATTGCTCGTCGAGCGCATCCGCAGCGGGTGGCGCGCTGAGCGTGACGTCTAACCCCTCGGTCGAGGCGAGGTCCAACGACAAACCAGCCGGGCCGCGTGGCGTCCAGGTTTATCATCCGCCACGCGGCGAGGCCGTCTCACCGTTGGTCGCGAGGTGCAAATGCGACATCTCCCCGACACAGCGTGGGACGAAGTGATGCAGGCCTGGAACTTCCGAAATCAAACCGACCGAGGCGTTCTTGCGATTTACACAATAGATACAGACGAGGGCACCCTCGAGTTCCTTGCCAAGGAAGCAGTAAGAGAAGTCAGCGGTGTGCTTTCACGCGGTGTCGCACAAGGATAAGTAGGTGCGCGAGCTTCCGCCTATCCGGCCGATAGTGCCGCGGCCTTCCCGCTGCGCACTTCGGCACCGCTCATCGGAGGCTTGGACGTCATGAAAACTCTGGAGCTCTCCCACCGGCGAGAAAGTACACTCCGCGGCCGGGGGACGAAGTACCTTCTGTCGATGGGCGGGAGTCCCATCACTTACGGTCTTGCTCTTGACCTCCTTGAGCGGGAACACAGTTTCAGGAAGGGCTTGACAAGCCTCTTCGCCGAAAGCGAGTACAGCGCGTTTCGCTGGGAAACTCCTCCGATCAGCAAGACCACGCTTGGTAGGCCGTTCGAATTCGTCGTGGTGAACGATCCATATCTCGAGCGGAACCCAGAGCCAGATGTTTTTGGTCCCTACTTCGCGACCACGGATGAGCACGTAACGGTTCTACCGGTTCCGAACCTCGGCAAGACCGCGACGATGGTCGTCCCGAAGAAACTCGTTGGCCTCTATTCATATACGCATTTGGCGGCGTTCGTCCGCGAGGCTCCTCGAGCGCAGGTTCATGCACTCTGGCAATGTGTCGCGTCTACTGCCAAGTCCTTGTTGTCGACCGAACCCATCTGGATCAGTACGGCGGGCGGAGGCGTGTCGTGGCTACACGTGCGGATCGAGCGCTCGCCAAAATACGATTCGCACCGCCCCTACGCCGATGATGACCAACTCTTCTTTCGACCCTGACCCGCTATGGCAGGCGTTGTAAGGCCGGACAGCGTCAGGTGTGTATCATCGTCGCCGCCCGGCCTTACAGCACTTGCCGGGGCGGGCAGGATTCTCTCGAACGTCAGGCGTCAATTGAGACGGAGGAGACTCATGGAGCCAGCGACCAATTTTCCCTACGAAGAACTAGTAGACGCTATCCACGACAACGATCTCGCGAGTATCAAGCGCCTCGAGAAAAAGTACGGTCCCGCGTTGCTTCGGATGGAAGATGACCCAGAACAGATCACCTCGCTTCATCATGCTGCGGCGGCCGGGCACGCGGACCTCGTCCTCTATTTCTTGGCCCCGCCTATAAACGCCAACCCGCGTGCGGCGCACGGCAATAAATTCACGCCACTTCACGCAGCCTCGATGCACGGTCATGCGCTGATTATCCAAACGCTAATCCAGGGTGGCGCGGACGTAAACGCGCAGACCGACCCGCAGCTTTACGCACCACTGCATAGCGCTGCATTTGCGGGCCACATCGACGCGATAAAAGTACTTCTCCAGAATGGAGCCGACATCTCACGCCAGAACTACCGAGACGAGACGCCGGCCGCCACAGCAATGAGGACTGGCAAGCTGGATGCCTACAAGCTTCTCTCAGAATGAACGATGAGCAACTGGGATATGGGTAACGAAAAAGTCAGCGGACACGGGAAGCAGTCAACAGTAACGATTGATACGTCCGAAGGCATCTTCAATCCGTTACAGCAGCACTCGCGCCGTTCAGCTCAGCCCTCAGGTGGCGATACCTGAATAGAAGACTGCAAATACGCGCCAGTCGAAGCTGACGAGGTGGGCCGCCGGTGTCGGATGCTCCTGCAGCGACCGTGCGCGCACAGGACGTGCGCGCTCGCGCGATACAGGGATGCACTTGAGCGAGTCGCGCCGGGGCCTCCGACGCCGGCGACCGGGTGTGGCAACCACCTATTGATCGATACTTGCAGTCGGCCATTTAGATGGGCGAATTCATTCAGCTTCACCGGTACGAAATGCTCCGTACAATTTAGAAGTGCCGAGCTGGAAGGATAAAGAGGCGTTTCTCAGCGAGTTCACCTGTGAGCTTCCAATCGCGGAGACGACATCACTTGACGCTAGGTTCTCTCGACCAGAGACCTCATAATCTTGGGGAAAACGAAATGACGCCCAACCAGCCAATGGTGCCGACGCGATGATGTACCGGTGTCAAAGTTTGGATCTCGTGGTCCGCGCGGCTGATTGGGTGCGTTAGGCCGCACGGTCGAAGTAGCGTCGCATGATGTGATCAACGCCGAGGCTACCCCTACCCGCCCTCGGTCCCCCGATGGGTCCGCCCGTAAGCACCAAACGCGAACTCCGGGCCAGTGCACTCGGCGGGTGTGCTTCGTATGTATTTTTGTATCTTTCTTGTTCGCGCAGGGCGCCTTGGCGGAGAGGCCAGGCCCGCTGTGTCCTTCGGGCACGTGGAGCCCGAAGCTAAATAGCTGAGCGCAAATATCGATCAGTAGAAATGAACTCGGGCGAAAACCTCGGATCAGATCGGTTGCTAAAGCCCACTGAATCCAAGGAGTTCGCCCGATGGAAAGAAGTGTAGTTCGAATCCCTCGCCCTGTCCGT
>JANRKO010000033.1:0-262001 GCA_033763455.1 Polyangiaceae bacterium | reverse complement strand
ATCCCCATCGAAGGCCAGAGCTATCGCGCCAAAGAAGCCAAGGAACGCGCCCACACAAAACAGCGGAACCCCAACTAGACGCGCTCACATTTGCGCCGTTTTATGTGCCCGCTAACAGGCAGTGAACGGGAGACTTGGACACCGCTACCGAGCCCCTGTTTTCTAAGCTGCCTGTGCGGCAGTGAACGTGGTGGTCGAGGAGCCCAACCGCGACGGCAATTTCTAAGCTGCCTGTGCGGCAGTGAACGACGCGTGCGGCGATATCGCCAGGGTCCTCGCTTTCTAAGCGTGACCCATCAGCGACACCGGGATGCGCACGTTATGGAAACGTGCGTTGAAGTTAGGGGAGGGTTTTCTTGAAGGCAGCGGGTGTCATGGCTTCGAGGGGGAGGGCAAAGAGGTCGCGGTGAGTACCGAGGCGCTCAAAGGCCCACGTGAGATAAGCTTGGACGGGCACGCCTTGGGCGCGGCAGGTGGCGACAATACCGAGGAGGACGCAGGCGCGGTGAGCGCCCTCGGTACTACCCGCAAAGAGCATGTTGAGGCGCAGCTTGGCGACGTTTTGGAAGTCGCGTTCGGTTGGCGAATTGTCGATGGGTACGAGCGGATCGTCGATGAAGCGGAAGAGCGCATCGCTGTGGTTGTTGTAGTAGCGAATCGCCACCGCCAGTGGCTCGGAAGGCAGAAGGGTTGGTTCTACGGCGTTGCGCCAGAACTCAAAGTCTCGCACGATGGGGCGCATGTATCGCTGTCGATGTTGGCGAAGTGCGTCACCGATGAGGGCGAGCTTTTGCGCCTTTTCCTCTTCGCCGTACATGGCGCCGATGAACGCGCCCCCCTCTTTAGCGAGCACCGGCTGAGTGTCTTCGGCATCGCGGAACTTTCTGCGACCGTGAGCGTTGCACCCTGCTTCAAGCACAAGCCCTGAAGCGAAGACGGCGTTGAATCGATGCTCAGCGTCGGCGGTGAGAGTGCCACGGAATGCCTGGAGCTTCGAAAGGACGACCTCGCCACTCTTGTCAGCTTCGTACTGAAAAACAGCGCAATCGCTGTTTCGATAGAGCTCAATGTAGCCGTTGTGAGCGACTGGGAGTTTGGGCACGATGACTTTAAGTCCGGTCCCATCGGTAGCCATCCAAGGGCTTGCTAGCAGCTGCTTCCAATGCAAACCGTCGATGCTCGCAAGCAAGTCCGCCGCGCGCTCGATGAGGGTCACGAGCGTACTCATCGCGATGGGCACACCTCGCTGAGCCAGATCGCGACGGATGCGGTCGAGCGGTGTAAGCAGCCAGAATTTCTGATAAACGAGCCACCCAAGCCACTCGCAAGTCACCTTAGAGCGCTCGTAGGGAGCAGGCAGCGAGCGAAGCGTCGTACGCCCGCCGCATGAGCGGCACCGACAGGTGTACCGCCGCACCACTCGACGACGCTGGTGCTCCTTGACGACGTGAAGCTTCTCTTCGATGAGCTCGTCAACGACGTCCAAGTCCGTTGCGTGACACGCCGAGCAGGCATTGGGCCGCAACTCGTGCTCCTCGGCTTCGAGGTGCTGGGGGATGGGTTTGCGCCCCGTGGGCTTCGACTTCTGCTTTGGCAACTTCTCCTGAGGGGGCTTCTCGGGGGCTTTCGGGCGCTCGTCGAAGGCGCGCCGTGCCTCATCCTCCACGGTGGGCGGTGGCGCGGGCGGCTTCTCCGACAGAGCGGGAGGCCTCCGCTGTTTGCGCTGGGCTACCGCGAGCAGCTCAGAGACACGCTCATTGAGTCGTGCGAGCGCGACCACAAGTTGCGAAATCTGATGCCGCAGCGCCGCATTCTCCTTTCGCAACGCTTCGAGCTCGTCCACTGACAAGTAAAGATCACACTTGGCGATCCATGTCGATCCTCTTCAGCGTTTTTTCGAACCGAGGTCGCCGATACCACCCACGCCGTGCGGCCGTGTAGTCGATACCGGCCAAAAGAGAGGCGAACATCGAGCCGTCGATGGACACCTGCGGCTCGTCACCGTCGAATGGCGGCAGCTGGAAACTCCCAGCCTCCAGCCGTTTCGCGAGCACGCACCAGCCCGAGCCATCGAACCACAAAGCCTTTGCTAGGCGCCTCCGTTTGTTGAGAAAGAGGTAGAGATGGCCATCGACCGGATCGAGCCCAAGCCCGCGCACCGCGCCAGCCAAAGCGTCGAACGAGCCACGCATGTCGAGCGGCGCTACCGCAACAAACACCCGCACCGTCGGCGGCAAACTCAGCACGAGCGAAGAGCCTCAAGCACCCTACGCAACGTCGCCACAGAGACCTCCTCGCCAAACTCCACGCGCGCCCCAGCAACCTCAAGCACGTATCGGCCTGCCGCCTCTGCCTTTCGGCTGCCCATCCTTGGAACAAGCTCAACCAGCGCTCTTGCTCGCGACTCCGGACGCCGTTTACGGGGGCGCGCCGTACCTCTCGTCCCCCACCGCTCTAAATTCACCTGCCACGCATTCAGCGACCGCCCATCTATGCCGTGGGAACGAGCCCACTCAGCCGCGTCCTGCCCACCACGCCTGGC
Organism: Polyangiaceae bacterium; assembly: GCA_033763455.1. Taxonomy (GTDB): domain Bacteria; phylum Myxococcota_A; class Polyangia; order Polyangiales; family Polyangiaceae; genus JBBRRP01. Next base: position 259,459 of record JANRKO010000033.1, on the reverse strand, counting down.
CGCCAAAAGGCACCGTTTTGCTTCGCCCTCATCCTTGATCTTTCTTCGCCTTGCCACTCAACACCTCCGCTTCGCCCGCGAGCCTGCACCGAAGTTGCGAAGAGATCATCCCGGCGTCGCTGATGGGTCACTTCTAAGCTGCCTGTGCGGCAGTGAACGAGGAAGCCAAGGACGCCAAGCGCGCCCAATTTTTCTAAGCTGCCTGTGCGGCAGTGAACAGATGGACACGGACAAACTAGAGCTTTTTCACTTTCTAAGCTGCCTGTGCGGCAGTGAACTTGAACCGCAAAGAGCCCGCGCCCAAGCGCTACTTTCTAAGCTGCCTGTGCGGCAGTGAACGTGTTGGGGCTCGGGTGACGCCGATAACCACTTTTCTAAGCTGCCTGTGCGGCAGTGAACGGACCCGTGTCATCCGACCCTTGGGTCCGCTATTTCTAAGCTGCCTGTGCGGCAGTGAACATACGGGCGTGGAAGTCGGACAAGCCCTTTAATTTCTAAGCTGCCTGTGCGGCAGTGAACGCGGGGCTTGCCCGATCACGCCAGCATCTACTTTTCTAAGCTGCCTGTGCGGCAGTGAACCTCCACCTTCCGAAACTCAATCCGGGTTACCATTTCTAAGCTGCCTGTGCGGCAGTGAACTCCACCTCCCACGTATGCCCGCACCGCTCGCATTTCTAAGCTGCCTGTGCGGCAGTGAACGGTAGGTGGCGCTGTAGCGGTCGTCAGCAAACTTTCTAAGCTGCCTGTGCGGCAGTGAACTCGTGAAGGAAGTTGAACTTCCCAACCCTAGTTTTCTAAGCTGCCTGTGCGGCAGTGAACTAGTATGTGTGGCAAGGAGTCTAATATCTCCTTTTCTAAGCTGCCTGTGCGGCAGTGAACAGGGGCGTGCATGCAAAGCGCACATCCTCCACTTTCTAAGCTGCCTGTGCGGCAGTGAACTTCAATGCGATTGTCTCGCCCTACCTCAGCACTTTCTAAGCTGCCTGTGCGGCAGTGAACATGGTAAAGCCCGATAGAACACCACGGCGCATTTTCTAAGCTGCCTGTGCGGCAGTGAACTTAAGTAGTGCAGACGGAGCTAGCTCGTGGGTTTTCTAAGCTGCCTGTGCGGCAGTGAACCCGTCCCAATATGCGGCAACGCGAGCATCCCTTTTCTAAGCTGCCTGTGCGGCAGTGAACGAAACCATAGACAATCAGCGGAGGACCGACTTTTTCTAAGCTGCCTGTGCGGCAGTGAACGCGTGTGACCGGTGTAGCATTCCGGAGCGTCCTTTCTAAGCTGCCTGTGCGGCAGTGAACAAGGACGCATCCCGCAAGTGCTCCCTGGAGTGTTTCTAAGCTGCCTGTGCGGCAGTGAACGGGAGAATGTGGAGCGTGTGGTTACACCATACTTTCTAAGCTGCCTGTGCGGCAGTGAACCTCAAGCGTGTGTGCGACTATCGGGTGGTAGATTTCTAAGCTGCCTGTGCGGCAGTGAACTTGTCACGCTCACGACCCGGCCCTCCCCATATTTTCTAAGCTGCCTGTGCGGCAGTGAACATTGAGTGGGGTGGGGACTGGGAATCCTTTAGTTTCTAAGCTGCCTGTGCGGCAGTGAACCAAAATTCTCACTCACGCGAGCGGCCTATGAATTTCTAAGCTGCCTGTGCGGCAGTGAACTTCCACACCGCAGCCCGAACCAGCTGCTGAATTTTCTAAGCTGCCTGTGCGGCAGTGAACGGCTCACGCTGCCACCTCCGCCGCTTCCTCTTTTTCTAAGCTGCCTGTGCGGCAGTGAACGAACTTCGAGACCGTCTAACCCGCGCGCGTCGGTTTCTAAGCTGCCTGTGCGGCAGTGAACGCAGCCGCCACCATTATGGCTCCCCACACAATTTTCTAAGCTGCCTGTGCGGCAGTGAACACCTTGTGCAGCAAGGTTGCCTTCGACCCCTTTTTCTAAGCTGCCTGTGCGGCAGTGAACCGCAAGGAGAACCGAGACGGGCTCACGCTCGCTTTCTAAGCTGCCTGTGCGGCAGTGAACGATGTTGTCAGGCAGGGCCTTGAAGACGCTCATTTCTAAGCTGCCTGTGCGGCAGTGAACGTCTCGACGCTTCGGCAACGCTTGAGGAGGGCTTTCTAAGCTGCCTGTGCGGCAGTGAACTCGTTCTTTGGGGCCCGCCCTTGCTCGGAGATTTTCTAAGCTGCCTGTGCGGCAGTGAACCTCATTGGAACCGTGACTTTCAAGATGCCGGTTTTCTAAGCTGCCTGTGCGGCAGTGAACACGACGGCGCCCGTGGGGAGCTCGACGCGGTATTTCTAAGCTGCCTGTGCGGCAGTGAACTCTTCGCGGTCCCAGTCTGGCGCTCGCTTGTATTTCTAAGCTGCCTGTGCGGCAGTGAACTCAATCTTCTGGTGCTTGCCCCAGTTGCGGATGTTTCTAAGCTGCCTGTGCGGCAGTGAACGTGGTTGACCGCGACGTGCGCGTGGTTCGCGATTTCTAAGCTGCCTGTGCGGCAGTGAACTAGGGGGTTTCGCCTTCGGGCGCCGCTTCCTTTTTCTAAGCTGCCTGTGCGGCAGTGAACAATTGGTATCTCGCCCTTGTCGAGCTCAACATTTTCTAAGCTGCCTGTGCGGCAGTGAACCAACGAGAATGCAGTTGGCCCGCTCGAAAATCTACAGCAAGTTCGGGTAGGTAGCGCGTCCGTGGTCCGCAGAAACGAAAAATCCCCTTTTCCCGTAGGCTAGAAGGGACCCAGGAAAAAGGGGCGTTTGTCGAGAGCACAAGAAAAAGGGTCAGAACCAGGGCAACGTGGCTGTGTCACTGAGCCCGTAGGCGTTGAACACCCCCGGAGTGGAGCTCTCAGCCGCTTCATGACGTAGGAACAGTGGGAACTTGTGACCCGTACTTTCACTATACAGCTGCAAGTAGGGCAGGGAGAGGGTGCGTTCGGCGGTCCTGGGAATGCGCTCGCGGGCCTCCGCATCCGACCAGCCATGGCGCTTCATCTGACGCCGCCGAACGCGCTCCACATTGCTCTTCGCTTGCACTCGGCGCACGCGGCGATACGCGACATTGGACGGAACGGCCGCCACTCCACCAATGCTGATGTGGTCCCTCATACCGGTGAGCCACGGTTCACGCATAAGAAGTTCGAAGGCCTGAGCTGTCCCGTGCAGGCGTAGCGTGTTTCCAAGGTGGGGAGCGTCTTCGTTCACCGCTGGAAAGCTCACGCCAATGTTGCCTGCTGAGGTTCGAGCCAGCACCCGGTGCAGCTTCATGAACAGTGCGCTCATCAGCTGTGAGGCCGGGAACTCGGGGTCCGGAAGTACCCTTAGATCCAAATAATGGTCCATTGGATCAATCCTTCTCCGATTCTCCGAACACGCCGCCGCGAACCAAGTTGGCCATCACATAATGCTGTTGCTCCAGTGGTGGTGATTCACCTTTGAGCACCCATCGATCCAGGAGAGTATAGAAATCCATTTTCTGCTTCGGCTGCCGATAGGCTTTGCCCAGCGAAGTCACCGAGCCGTATGGCTCAATTGCGATGGGACCAAGCTCGGCTGAATCCGGATACCAAGTGTCAATGGTGCGCAGTGCGTTTCCGACTTTTTGAGAATGGAGCCCGGCGACATCTCTCACCGTGTAGAGTGTCTTGCTCTTCTGCCCCTTCTTGTCACCCTTATCCAGGATGAGTTCCTGGGACGGGAACACTTCCTGACCGTTACCAATGCGAACGTGAGCCACGACCTGCAACAACACGTGGCTGCTCCCAGCCAATCCGCCTTCAATAGCTGAAGCGAGGCGCTTCAACTCAGCGTTCTCGGTAAACTCGCGGAGGCTGATTTTGAGCGAATCAAAGCACCACTCATCTTGAGCCTTCCCATCCTTGAGTTGCGTTACCGTGACCTCCACAGCCTCAGCGCCTACACGATTCCTCCAAAGGAACCGGCCGTTTGCAAGGTTGAAGGCGTACCGCGTGGCAAGCACCGAGAAACCCTGTGAGTTCACATACGCGTTGACGGTATCAAGCAGTTTCGTCTGATATGCGTCGCTATTGCAGGCCGACGGATGCCCCGCGCCACCTAGCACTCTTAGAGTGAACTTGACACGAAGAGTGTCAGCGTCCGGCGGCAGGGTGGCAACATCTACTCGCTGTAGATTTGGGGACTGAATCTTTCCGTCAAGCTTGGCGGGGTCCTGGTCTTTCGCTTTGAGCCTATTCGAAATAGTTCCTCGGACGGATTTCTCACGCACAGCGACGGGTGGCCAGTTTGTGCTTTTCCTATCGGCCCAATTGCCTGCACTAAACAGCCCATCTGATGGGTCGAGTTTTCGCTCGAAGGCGAGTACGGAAGCTGTAGATATCTCGTTGTTTGCCATGTGATTAATTCCCTTCTTTTGATGCGTTGAGAGCTGCAAAGTGCGGCGTGGTCCAGCGATAGATGCCTTTCTCGAGATCAGTTTGATGAACCCATAGGAGCTGTCTAACGTCCTTGACTCGATGCGGGCTGAGCCACTGACCAATCGAGTAGACCCCTTCGACGAAGCGAAACGGGGTGTTTCTGTCGCGGACGTTCTCGACCACCCCGGGCGGGTACAGCTCGGAAATTCCCTGATATCCAGCAGGTATGGGAACAAGCCAACCCTCTTTTGAACGAATGTGCCACCCGGATTGAGGCGTTCGGTCGTTCGCTGTCTCGCTCTCCCCCGACGGGAGAGGTGGATCATAGGACAGGCTGGTGAGGTCAAGAAGGGCGTCCAATTCCGTCGCCCGATCATCGAGTGCGCGCAGTTCAGCGAAGCGTTGGGCCAGTAGATTTTCGCGGCTCACGATCGCGAATCCGGGGAGCAAGCGGCTGGCAATCGCGCGCGACAGCTTCTGCTCTGCGGCAGGAGTGCCAGGCCAATCATCGATTCGCGGCCTTTCCCATTTCGAGAGCACTTGCGTGGGCGGACAAATACTTCCTCCCGCAATGCGCATGCTCATCGCGCAATCCCAGATTTGCGCGGCCAGTTCCTCTCGCGGCATGCCCGCATCGAGGCCCGCCCCAGAAACACCTATGAGCAAGCTTATTTCTAGATTTGCGCGGCCCTCTTCGACGATCGCCAAGGTCTCGCCGCTTTTTCCCACGGGGTTGCGCGTAAGGTGAAATACCCGGGTCCGCTTCCCAGACGGTTGGGAGGCTTGCGCCTCGAAGTGGTGGCAAACGATTCCAACACCTTCAAACTTGACATTGAGGTCGCTCGCCACGTTTCGTTGGAGCGCGTGGACGAACCCGGTGAACGCAGATGGCGAAGGGAAGCCCCACGTGAGCGGGCTGGCAATCGCGTTGGCGTTTTGCACGAGCAAGTGTGGCAGCAAAAGAAGTGCTTCAGGGTAAATCATCATCGGCCTCCATCATTTCGCGAAACGTACCGAGCTCTCCCACTAGATCGGCGGTCCACTGGGCGTGTTCTTCATCCCCGAGGGCGACTTTCTTCGAAGCCAGGCTAGCATTGAGCCAGTTGCCAAAGCGCCGGCCAACTTCGTCTAGCCAGTCGCCCGCACGTCGCTCCGCTCTAAACTGCTCATCCTCATGAACGAAGAGGGGATCAAGCCAGAGCTTTTCTGCAGGATGGAGCCTACATCGCTCGTGCTTGGTCCAGCCAGCAGGCAGCTGCCGCAAGCGCGCAGCGTAGTCGAGTGCCTCTTTGCAGATCTGCTGAACCAAGGAAGCTCGGTGTCGTCTGATCCCAGCATTGTTGTGCGTCGTGGCCTCCAGAAAATCGCGCAGGGAGCGCGTCAACGCCCGCACGCCCTTCTGGCGTCCGAACGCTCCGTCGAATACGGAGGTAATCCCCAAGGGGGCGCGCACCTCAGGCGACTTCCACACCGGGGGAAGGCATGGAAGTATCCAATTTTCGCCATGGCGTTCGCTGTTGAGCTGGCTGATATTTTGGGGTTTGGTGCCGCCGAGCTTCTGAATCGCAAGGTTGGGATACTCCCGGAATCCCCGATCATGAGGCTTGCCGTCCTTGCGGGCTTGCCTTGCGGCTTTGGCTCCGTCTCCAAATCGATCTTCCTTCATTTGGCTCCACGCTGCATGGACCAGTGATGTTGGAAACAGCGGTGCTAACAGGTGGTAGTTGCCGTCATCTAGGGGCAGATAGAGTTGCTTGGCGAGCGTGTGCGACGAAACCGACCCCTTGATTTCCCTTATACTCGCAAATGCGGAGCACCACTCGTGGGCTTCCTTACGATTGCTGGACAGGGCACGAATGAAGCTTTCGTCGTGCTCAAACGCCCGTTCAAGTAACGTTCTCCCATTGACGCTCACATTCAGAAACTTGTAGACATCCAATGCTGCCGCATTTCCGACGACATCATTGACGCGACTGTGTCGGACGCCGTGTGTCCCAACGAGACCTAACCCCGGGTCTCCTTGGATCACGTGTAGATTGGTCCCGCGCGCATCCGGATGAATCGACTTTAGCGTGTGAGAGGCGAGCTGGATCTGTTTGACTCGATTTGCGGCGTCAGCGAGCCAAGCTTGCGGCTCATACTGCTTCTGGAGCTCCTCGGCCTTCGCCCCATCCCTCTCCTTCAGCTTTTCGAGCTTAGTTGCTAGCCTCTCCGCGACGAACGCGTGCATGGCTTCTCGAATTTCCTGTTCCTCGTCGTTCATCGCGCCCTCACTAATAGTCGGAGCCCATGTTGGTAAAATGCATGACGTTCGTATTCTTTCGACATATACCTAACCGTGTTCCCAAAAACCCAGGCTTGAGCAGTACCACCACCCTTGCGTTCGCTCCGGCAGCTGCACCAGACCGAACCTCCGGGCGCACCGTACAAGGTCCATATCCAGCTCCTCGGCCAGGCGGAGCAGCTCATCGCGGTAGTTAGGGGCACCCCACAGCCGGACGTGTGGGCCCATCTGAAAACCAACTTCCTTGAACTGACTTCCAACGTTCGCCCACTCCCTGTCCCAACTCTGGAACCCAAACTCCTCGCCTTCCTCGTTCGGGACGAGGGCGAATGCACTCATTGGCTCCCCAGCACGAAAGCGCTGCGCATGCTGGAGCACGCCAGATAGAGGTGCTCGCGTCTGCCACCACATGGGCACCGAGAAGGCAGTTGGAGATGCTCCCAACCCTAGCATCATCATGCGTAACCTCTGTTGTTCGAGGTCAACCAGGTTCTTCTCATAGTCTAGTGTGATGCGTTCACGGATGCGTGAAGAAGCGTCCAGCGGATCAAGCTGCTCAGACGTCAACAGCTCGCGCAAATCGTGCGTCTTGAGCATCAAGCCCTCCAACTCAAACCCGGGCCTGCAATACGCGGGGAGCCTATTGGCTAACGCCTTCACGTTCTTGTGGAACACCATCATATTCGGCTCGGTGCAGCCGCCCGGGCGATGACGTCGAACCCGTCCGGCGAGCTGAATAATGGACCGCATGGAAGACGGTTCTACGATTGCCCAGTCGTAATCATGATCTCGTCCTACCTCCGCAACAGGTGATGCGATTACCACAAATGCCTGATCGCAAGGGCCGTCCGCGTCTAGAGCTGCGCGAATTTCCGGCTCTTCGAAGACTGCAAGTTCTTGGCTTCGCTGCAATACTTTGTCCAGCGTTCGCTCGATCCCCGCGCGCACCAGAAGTAAGTGGTGCGAATGATAGACGCAAAGATGGAGCCGGTGGCGGTCGAACTCTTGCGAACAAAGCGCCTGAGCTACTCGAATCAATGGCTCGATGTTGGCCATACGTATCAGCCCAAAACTCACGCGTTTAGCGCTCATCGGGTCCACGGTATGGTGCCTCCTGTGAAGCTCGGTGATGTAGGGCACCAGCTGTTGGCCTAGTTCCGTGCAAATCCCGTCTCGTTCGGTCGTGGCACTCTTCACCACAACTAGCTCAACCTTCCTGCGAGGCGCCGCTTCACGCAAGCTGCTCAGCCTGCGATCCACGAACTGATTGTGCCCTTGTCTGAAGTCGGCTGAATTGCCGAATTGGCTAGACTCGCACCGATATTCATCGAACCAAGCGCAGGAAACGCTTAGGGCACGCCCCGGCGCGCCGCGTACGCTTTGAAAGCTCGCGCGCCCTGCGCGGTACGCTTCAAACAGGCCCTCAACAAGCGAGGGGGGTAGAGTTGCCGAAGAAAGCAGCACCCGACTCCCCAACATGCCTGCCCAGTGCACCAAGCGGCTGAGCGCCGGAAGATCCGCCACATCAAAGTCATCCGGCTCATCCAAAACCAGATCAGAGCTCATTAAGCGCAACATTGGCCCAATCTGTCGGCCACCCCGGAGGCTCTCTGTAGCTGGTACGAGGTGGTCGATGGTGCAGCACAAGACAGGCGCTTGGAGCAGCTTCATCGTATCGTGATCTTTTGAGAGATAGTCTTTCAATGGGCCGTCAGTCAGGCTGCCTTCAAAGTGAACATAGCTGTCGTCACTGAGGAGCTCCTCTGCCGACTCGCTCCCATGACGTTCCCAGGAGCCACGTGCGCCGCCGTTTCCCATTTCAAACAGCTGACGCACGCCACCGCCTCCAACTAATACCGCAAGATCGTCATCACCCAAGTGAAGGCGCTTTCGATATGCCTCTCCGGTCTGCAGCGTCAGCGTTCGTAGGCCGAGAGCAACGGTGAAGCGTGCGCCCATCGCGGGATCAGCGAGCGCGTAGACGATTCTTCCGTTCGCCAGCGTCTTGCCACAACCCGTGGATGCCATATTCACACCGAAGAAACCGTGCTCCAAGGAGTGTTGTCGGACACCGCAAGCAAGATCATACGACTTGTCTTGCCACCGGAATCTCTCGTCAGTAGAGCGCCTCTTGAAGGCTTTTGCGCGGGCGATTCTAGGCAATTCGCGCTCCAGTCGTGGCAGAGCGAGCACAACGCGGCGAGCGAATCGCGATACGCCAACTAAGTGCTCATCCAATCTCTGCTTGAGTTGGCCCGTCTTGCGGTCTGTATTTGCGTAGAGCGGAAACGCTGCATCTCCATAACGCGTTTCGGATGGGCCGCTGGAGTAATGATGATCCGCGAGCATCAACGACGCGCGTGCGAGATGCATTGTGTAATGGTCATCCAGCAGCTTGGGGGCTCTCTCCACGAACACGGGGAGAGAAAGCATGTCTCGGGCACACTTGCTCGCACGGGCGCGCCAATCACGACTTGCGAAAGGCAAACCTCGTGGAAAGTGCCAACAATCTCGTTTTTCCTGATCCGAAGCGCCTTCCCGAGCTCCGTTCCAGTTCGCCAAGACAGGGGAGAGTAGTGCTCGCAGTGTGCCAACCCTTGCGTCGCTCTGTGGCAAGAGCAACCGGTGATGGCTGACCACGAGCCAACCCACCGCTTGTGCGAGCGGGGGAAGCCTGCCCTCCGAAAATGGAGATCGGCAACCCTTCTGGTCGTCACGGGCCAGGCGACTCAGGCAATCCGCGGACGCGTTCTCGTCGCATTGAACGAGGCGTGTGAGCCACCCAGAATCGTCATCAGTCCCGACGAATGCCTCGAACAGGCGTAAGGAAACCCATTCGTGCCGATAAGCATCCGCAATCGCTTGCCCTGGTGAAGCGGTGAGCTTGGTTTGAAAGGCTTGACTGGACTTTCCAAAATCATGGAACAGGGAGGCCATAACGGCCAGAAGGCGAATCTCTTCCCCGGTTAGCCAGTCGTTCTCGTGCCTGCCTCTTAGAACATCACGCTCAGTGGTATTGGTCGGGACCGCGCCTACTTCATTGAACCGCCCCGCATTTCCGACAACCCACACCAACTCGCTGTGATCTCGTCCCCGAATCCAATGGCACGCTACAGCTGTGTTCTTCCGCGCACTCCGCCGCAACATCTTGCGCAATGTGTCCAGGCCAGCCTGGGTGATGGGTGTTTGCCAGGTGCGGTTGCCTCGACGCTCGGCGAACTGATCCAGAATCCGTCGCGTTTCGGGGAGGGCTCGCTTGTCGCACTGGGACACGATAAGGACGTTCATGTCAGGATTGCCCCACGCTCAAAGCCACATCCTTGAGCGTATCAATCATGAAATCGAGAGCTTCAGCGCGCGTGAGTTTGTCCAGGCAAGCCACACGAAATTCTTGATCTTCGTCGCCTCGTGCTGCAGAAACGAAGGCTTGGGGCAGCACCAACGCGTCCTTCACCAGATCTGCTACGTCGAACACCAAGCCTCCCCGCCGCGTCTTACCATGCATGACGGCTAAGCCATGCGGAAGCCCCAGCACCCAGGTGGCTGTTCCAGCCAAACCGTAAGCCAGGTAGTTTCCATGATCCAGGAAACGGTTCGCAGGATCGCCCCCCGCGCCGTTCTTGCTTCGGGTGAATTCCCCGAATCGAGTGGCTGTAGCGGCCAACTTGTAAAGAGCCTTAGTCAGGCGTGCCTCGACCGTAAGCAGAGACGTCACATCCCCAGCGGCGTCAACAGCGTGGCTTGTTTCTTCAAGGAGAGGCAACAGTGACCGCTCCGTTGCCTCGGCGCTGCGCTGTGTAAACGAACGGTCCGCAAGCCAGTGCTTGGCGACAAAGTTCAAGCGGGCACGCTGCAGTAGCTTGGCGGCTTCCAACCTCGCGGAGGCGTCAAACCAAAAGTGCACCCAGCGCTGCAAGTGCTCGGTTGGGCGGTATTCGCTCTGCGGCGTGAACCAGGCGAATTCCACATCTACCTCGTTCGCGCTGAACAAGGGCGTACCGCCGCCTCCGCAGAAACCAACGAGAACGCCTGCCTTCGCAAGCTCTCGCATAGCTGCTTGCGTGACTGAAGTGCCCGTACCGAGCAGAATACTGGTGGTGTTAGCAATCGGAATGTTCCAGTAGAGCGATTTGCTCCCCTGCTCGGTAACATACTCCACGCGCCCCCCATTCACCAACACGCGGCAATGCTCAAGGTAATACAGATTCGCGCGCTTAGAGTGGAGAATTGATTTTAGATCGGAAGGAGATAGTTCATCCATAGCGCCCGCCCAGCCCGCATCGTTGGGCCGCAACATCCGCACAATGCGCAAGCAGCGGGTGCCACGCGCGTACGGTGTTCGTCTCATCACGCTCAAGCTTTCCCCAGAAGGTCGTTGGAGCGCCTCTCATGTTGCACACACCTTTTCCATCACCACCCCTTCATCCCACACCCCACCCCGCCAACCATTGCCATAATTAGCCGGCACTTCGCACCTGTTCAGTGCAGCCGCTCCCAAACGCTGGATCCCCAACATTACCCTTTCCCCTTTGCTGCCAACTTAACAGCGCTCACGCGCGGCGTGCGCCCCGCCGTACGTTTCACTCCCCCCGTGTGCACGCGCAAGGATTCTTCGGCGAGGTTGACCACCTGCGCCTTTAATAAGGGACCCTCCGCGCGAGCGGCAGCGCCAAGGCCCACTACGAAGCGCGCCACCACGGGTGCACCTCGACGCCCACAAACGATCCGTATGCCTTCGGATGTGGAGCCCCTAGCATCGACGCGCATGGACGAAAGAAGGTTCTTCTTCACCCAGCTGGCCTCCGGATGGCGCACGAAGAATGCCAGTTCCTCGCTACCTTCGGGCTCGGAGCCGTGGAAGCCGTCCACGCTTTCCTTGAGGACGCGCTTTACCGCTTCTGCACTGCAAGTCACGAAGGCCTCCGCGTTGCCGAGGCTGGCGCTGAGCACGTTGTCCAGACGAAACCAGCGCAGTTCGCAGGTCTGGTGGCACCAGGCGAGCAGGCGAGGGTGGGGGCGCGTTACGAGCTTTTGCGGCGAAACCACGCGGGACCCCTCAACGCCTCGGCTTTGCGTCAGGTAGAGGAGCTGCAGTGCCTTGTTCTCTACGAGTGCCTTTTGGACCACTTCATACGCCAAATCTTCCCGCGGGTTGCCCTCGCGAGTTAACACGAGCTCAGTGGCTTCAGGATGGCCTTGAGTGCCCAAGATTTTCTTCAAAAGTGAGGTGCGGGCGGTACTCTCGGGCAATTCGAAGGCGGCGCGCAAAAGCGTCGGAAAATCGGAGTCGGAAAGTAGAATCCCGCCTGGGAACCAGCCCTTCGGTACGCTCCAATAAACCTGTGGGGGCTCGGATTCTTGGTGCAGCTTCATGCCAGATGCCTGCAATTCTTGCAGTAGAGTGCGTAACGCGTCTGCACTAATTCCTACATCGCGTGCCAATTCCGCCTGCTTCCAAGTGCGCTGCTCGGCAAACGCTTGGAATACGCGAGTGACGCTCTTGTATCTGTTCTGTTGACCCACCGCCGGCCCCTTCCGCAGCCACGCTGCATCGCTTGCTAAAGATAACTTGCGACCGTACGGGAAGCCCCGCTTATTGTCGAACCGGCCAAAAGACCGAGCGTTGCTTTGGCTCTAGCCGCCCGGGACTCTTTCGATCAAACCGCCGAGTTGCGCCGCGCTGGTGAGTCCCTTTGTGCGTTTCTGAACGGTGACGGCGGCAAGGTGCTCATTGGCGTAGGCCCCGACGGAAAACTCGTCGGTCAAGAGGTCGCCGACATCACGCTCCGCGACGTCGCGGCAATGCTCGGCCGTTTTTGAGCCACCAGCGCGCGTTGAGATGAGCCGTGTGGACCTCGGCAACGGCCGACAAGTGATCGTGCTCGATGCAGCACCGTCCTTGCAGTACGCACCGTTCGTCTTTGAGGCGAAGCCGTACAAGCGCGTGGGATCGACGACGACGGTGATGTCGCAAGAGGAATACGGGCGCCCGCTCCTTGATCGCAATCACAGCCGGCATCGCTGGGAGAATCAGCCCGCCGTGGGAGTGAGGCTGGACGACCTCGACCGCGAGGAGGTCCTCCGCACAAGGCAAACCGCAATTGAGCAGCGGCGGCTCTCGGCCGGCACGAGCATGGACGTTGGCGATATTCTCGACCGGCTCGGCCTACGTATCGATGGGCAGATCACTCAGGCCGCGCAGATGCTCTACGGCTTGGCTCGACCGGACTTTGCCAATCTCCGCGCGCTTTCCTTCGGGCGCCATTAACCGCGAAGACCGGCTGCCGGTGGCTGCGGAGGCGCTGCGCGAAGTTGTTATTGACGCCGTCATCCACCGGGACATGAGCAACCCGAGCTCGTACGTTGCTGTCGCCGTCTTCGACGATCGCATCGAGGTCCGTTGCGTCGTGGGGTTCGTGACTGGCATGAGCATCGAGCTGCTGCCGCAGGAGGGTTCGGGCGCGGCTAGGTGACGTTTAGGGCGGCGGCCGTCACTGGACAAGGCCGCCCTGGAGTCCGGGAACGTCGGGGCCGGTGGCAATGGCGACTGCAACGAAGGCATGATGCGGAGGGAAGCATGAACGTTAAACTCTTCTCGCGCCACAACCAGCAAGGGTACCTGTAATGGCTCGCGCCGTGACCTCAAAGGCTGAGACCCACCTCGTCGAGTGGAAGGAGTCATGGCGCGACGAGTATCTGCGTTGGCTCTGCGGTTTTGCCAATGCAGACGGCGGCACGCTAATCATTGGCAAGAATGATAAGGGTGAGCCAGTCGGTGTGCGCGATGCTCAGCGTCTGCTTGTCGACCTACCGAACAAGATCCGCGACAGCCTCGGTCTCATTGTGCCGGTGCGCGCCGTCATCAAGAAGGGTAAAGCGCTCGTCGAGATTGATGTCGGCGCGTCGCCCACGCCCATCAGTTATCGTGGCGAGTACCACTTTCGCTCGGGCAGCACAAAGCAGCAGCTGACGGGAAATGCGCTCTCCGCGTTCTTGCTGAGGAAACTCGGCCGACACTGGGACGGCGCCCCCGTTCCGGGCATTGCCGTGAAGGATCTCAGCTCGGCGGCGTTTAGGCAGTTCAAGGAGTACGCGAAAGAGAGTGAGCGGCTTCCGCCGAAGGCGCTCACCCTTCCGCGTTCGGAGTTAGTGCAGCGCCTACGACTCACGGAGGCGGGCATGCTAAAGCGCGCCGCGCTGCTGCTGTTCCATGAAGATCCCGAGCGCTGGTTCACGGGCGCTTATGTGAAGGTTGGCATGTTTCGCAGCGAGAGTGACCTTGCCTATCACGACGAAGTGCACGGTGACCTGTTCACACAAGTGGAGCGAACAGTCGAGCTCCTCCTCACGAAATACATGGTTGCGTGGATCAGCTACCGAGGGCTGCGGCGCCGCGAAACGTTTCCGATCCCTCGCGAGGCGCTACGCGAAGCCTTGTTGAACGCCCTCATCCACAAGGACTACGGTTCGGGTGTGCCCATCCAGATCCGCGTCTACCGAGACCGGCTTTGGATCTGGAATCCCGGTGTGCTCCCTGAAACGTGGACCGCGATGACACTGCTTGGACCCCACGTGTCCATGCCTCCCAATCCCGATATTGCCGGTACTTTCTTTCGCGCCGGGCTGATCGAGGCGTGGGGACGCGGCTACGAGAAGATCCGTGATGCGTGCCTAGAGGCAGGTGCATCGGAGCCGACGGTTGAGTACGACGGTAGCGGTGTTTGGCTCCGGTGGGCATGGCAGGGGGGTGCGGCGCAGGCTGAGATCAACACGAGTCCGCCGACGCTAAGTGAGTCGGAGCTAGAGTCGGAGCTAGGGTCACAGCTAGGGTCACAGCTAGAGTCGCGAGTGCTTGCAGCATTGCTAAATGGCCCGATGGGAAAGGCCGCGATCGCCGCTGCGCTCGGGCAGCGACAACCGTCTGGCCCGCTTCATGCGACGATTCGAAAGCTCACTGGCGATGGTACCCTTGCGTTGACTCTTCCCGACAAGCCCACCAGCCGCTTTCAGCGATACCGCCTTACTCCCGCGGGCAGGGCCCGACTCGCGGCCGTAACGAGGGAGGCGAAATGAGTGGCCAGGCCCACACTGTACATCCGACAAGTCACGCCTAATCACGCCGCCGATTGGGCCCATCCACGGAGTCATCCTTAGTTTAATGGGGGCGCAAGTTGGGGAGCAAGTCGGGCGGTTGCCAGTGGCCCTCAATGACCCTGTTTCTGCGGTTTAGGCTATGAAAATTGTAAATGCAATTGACAATTTTCATAGCTTGTCGATACTTGGCCCATGGTCGCTCGCACTCTGGAACCGCATTTGCGGGCTCTAGCGCGGCGGTATCCGGTGGTTGCAGTGCTCGGGCCTCGGCAGTCCGGGAAGACGACACTCTGTCGCGCGGTCTTCCCCAAGAAGCCGTACGTCTCGTTGGAAGATCCAGATACGCGCCACTTTGCGACGTCAGACCCTCGGGGCTTCCTTTCGCAGTACCCGCGAGGCGCAGTTCTGGACGAGGTGCAGCGAACGCCGGAGCTCGCATCTTACCTCCAGAGCATCGTCGATGAGCGCCGGAAGTCGGGGCTTTTCATCCTGACTGGTTCTGAGAACTTCACGCTTACCCAAAGCGTCTCGCAGTCACTAGCCGGGCGTGTGGCGCTGATCACGCTGCTCCCCATGAGCCTTGCGGAACTTCGTCAATTTCCCAAGGTGCCGCGTGACCTCTTCGATGTGCTTCTAGCTGGAGGCTACCCAGCCATCTATGATCGTCGCCAGAAGCCACGAGAGTGGCTTGCCAACTACGTTCGCACCTACGTCGAACGCGACGTGCGGCAGGTGCTCAAAGTAACCGATCTCACTTCGTTCCAGACGTTTCTTCGATTGTGCGCTGGCCACTCGGCCTCGCTCTTGAACCTTTCAGCACTCGGAGCAAGCTGCGGGATCACGCACAACACGGCGAAGGCTTGGATCTCAGTGCTTGAGGCGAGCTACCTGCTCCATCGGTTGCCACCTTGGGCGGTGAATCTGAACAAGCGGCTGGTAAGGACACCCAAGTTGCATTTCTACGACAGCGGGCTCCTGTGTTACTTATTAGGTATCCACAGTTCGGACGAGCTGATCGCGCATCCGCACCGTGGTGCGATCTTCGAAAGCTGGGTTGTGTCGGAGATCTATAAGGCGCACACGAATCGGGGCATGCAACCGCGTCTCGGCTTTTTTCGAGATCACCAGGGCACCGAGGTGGACGTCCTGGTCGACTCCGGAAAGCGACTCCTCGCCGTAGAGGTAAAGTCGGGTC
Organism: Polyangiaceae bacterium; assembly: GCA_033763455.1. Lineage (GTDB taxonomy): Bacteria > Myxococcota_A > Polyangia > Polyangiales > Polyangiaceae > JBBRRP01. The sequence goes on along the minus strand of JANRKO010000033.1, from coordinate 243,501 downwards.
GCACCGTGGCTTCCGATTTTTTCGATGCTCTCGCCAAGTTTCAGGCTCTCGTCGGCCGAGAGAACGTCGAACCAGTTCTGGTGTATGGTGGGAGCGCTTCTCAGAAGCGCTCGTCCGGTAGCGTCGTCCCTTGGGCTGAAATCCAAGGCTTCGATTGGACGCGGGCTGGGAGGTAACTGACACAAAAAACGTGTGAGTGCGAGCCCTCCCAACGCCGCCCTTCACAGTGCGCCCTACACCCGTTCAACGCCGTCGAGCCTGCTGAGACTCCGAGCAAACGTTCCAAGCGGCGTATGCCCGGCCTTTTTTGCGATCTCTAGCACCAAGCAATCGGAGAAGCCCAATGCCGGCTTCTTTCGGTAGTGGGTGAGAGCTTCGAGCACTACGTCCGAATCCTGCAGCGTCAATTGTGCATGGCTGAGCAACATTTCAATGGTCGTCGCGATGGCTGCGTGGCCGAGCCCGTAGGCTGCGCCGAGCACCCAGGTGAGCTCGGCGAGAACCAGATGGGATACCCACGCGCCCTTCTTGATAAAAGCCTCGGCTGAAGCAACTTGGGCGGCATCATCACGGGTGATGAGACGCACCAGCACATTTGTGTCAACGGCGCGCATGCTTCTCCCGGAGATGCTTGCGCACGGCTTCCTTTAGGGCCTCAAGCTTCTGAGGTTGCGGGCGCTTGGCGAAAACGGCGCGATGAATTTCTTCCGAAGAAAAGCGCCCAGCTTTGCGAACCACCACGTGATCACCCGCATCGTGCCACTCCAAGACGGAGCCCGGGCCGATGCCTAATTTGCGCCGAATTTCGGCAGGTACCGAGATTTGCCCCTGCGCGGTGACTTTGGAATTCGGAAGCGGCATAGACTCACATTACCACGGTAATGTTTGGGATCAAGCCCGTTTTGCGCCCCTTGCCCACCTTGCCCCGCCCAGAACAGCGAGTATACTACAAATATACTATGCCCACGAGTGTGCACATTCCCAAACACCTTCTTCTGGCGGCAGATCGCCGCGCGCGCGCGCTCAATATCAGTCGGAATCGGCTCATCGTACGCGCCCTTGAACGTGAAGTGGTCGAGGGCACGGAGTGGTCGCCAGGTTTTCTGGAGCGGCTCAGTACGGTGGAGCCGGAAGTGGAGGAAGCAGCAGCTGAGATGCTTGAGCAGATCCATGCGCATCGGCGGTCGAAGAAGCCGGTGCGCCTTTGAAGTACATTCTAGACACGAATGCTGTCTCGGCTTTGATGCGGGGAGACGCCCGCTTGATTGAGCACCTCAAAGCTGTGTCGCGAGCTCAGGTGTTTTTGCCTCAGCCCGTACTCGCGGAGATCGAATACGGGCTGAGTCGGCTCACGCGCTCGAAGCGCAAGGAAGCGCTGGTGGCGCGCTTCGAGCTGTTAAAGAGTGAGATCGCGCGAGCCATTTGGTCGGATGAGGTGAGCGCAGATTTCGGCCGTGCGAAAGCGACCCTGGAGAAACGGGGCGAGCGCATTGAGGACTTCGATCTTGCGGTCGCCGCCCACGCGCTCGCGCACGGCTCGGTGCTTGTAACAGCCAATGTGAAGCACCTCGCCCGCGTGCCAGGGCTGCTGATTGAGGATTGGTCGGTTTAGGGTCGGCTTTGGGGGAGCGCTCACCATTTCGGGCTGGCGCGGGCGCGGACACGGCCGTAGCTTCGGGTATGTCCTCGTTTCCGGCGCCCCGCCATCGCTATACGTACGCCGAGTACTTGTCGGTGGATCAGCAGGGCACGCACAGGCACGAGTACTTTGATGGAGAGATCTATGCCATGCCCGGTGGCACGCCGGCGCATGCGGCCCTTACGGCGGCCTTCGTGGGCACCCTCTATGCGCAGCTGCAGGGCAAGCCGTGCCGCGTTTATAGTTCAGATTTGAGGATTCGGGTGCTGGAAACGGGCCTGGCAACGTACCCTGACGTTTCGGTGGTGTGCGGGCCGCTCGAAGGAGATCCGGCGGGGAAAGACACGGCGACGAATCCTAAGCTTATTGTTGAAGTGCTGAGCGACAGCACTGAAGCCTACGATCGCGGAGCGAAGAGGAAGCACTATCAGCGCATTGCTTCCCTTGAGCAGTACGCACTGGTTTCCCAGCACGAACGGCAAATTGAGGTGTGGCGTCGCTCGGGGGATGAGTGGTCAGCCTTGCAGATCGGAGCCGGTGGGCGGGTAGAGCTCGATTCCATCGGGTGCTTCGTGGATGTGGACGCGCTCTACGCGGTTCTATAAAACGGCCAGAGCCGTTGGATGCCGCCGAGCCTTATGAATTACCAATTAACAGCATCGCACTGCCCCGTTGGCAGGCAGACCTAGTCCCCTAATACTTCGCTCGCCGAGCGTGCTTGAAGGAGCCTTGCGGACCAACGGAGACACTCGGCGACGCCGGCGCCACTGATACGCTCTCGAACGCTGTCGGCGACGGGCCCGAACTTTTCCTCCAGCTGGCTCAATAAGACTAACCTAACGCCTTCGGCTTTGCCGCGTGCTTCGCCTCGTGCCTCGCCCCGCGCTTCCAACTCCTCCGCGAATGTCATGACTGCATCTCCTGCTCCTCTGACCGCCTTGAAGGCTTCCAGCGCCTCTTGCCCAACCGTGCCTTGTGTCACCGTCCACACATATAGCACAAAAACCAGGAAGGCCTCGCGGCCGCCGTTGCGCTTTAGGATCGCTTCAAATTCGTTGGCATACGCCCCAATCGTGCCCAGTAGCCGAGCTCCCCGGCGGCTGTCCCGCAACAACGCCAACGCCACTGTAAGCATCGGACCCAGCTGGCGCTGCCGCAACTCGTCGTCGCTTGCCAGGCTGACATCATCCAGCAAAAAGCCCCAGTGCGGCACGGCCCCGCGCACTGCCTCATCTAGCAGATGTTCTGGATCGAAAAGCTGTTCGAAGCGCGTCGCCGCCGTCCAGCCGCGCTCACTGTGATGCAACACTTGCACCAACACCAGGGGCAACGGCAAAAGGGGTGCCCCTTCTGAGCGAGCCTTCTGTGCGTGGCGCTCCCAAACTTGCAATGCTCCACCCAAAGTGCGCAACGGCATGAGCGGATCCACTGTGCTCATGTGTTCAAAGAGAACGTAGAGGTACGCCGGCTTACCGCGATACTCGGTGCGGTAAGGCATGTCTACAACAGTGCCTCGCAACTCCTGGCTAACGAAGCTGCTATCTTCGACGCGGAGAGTGCTCAAATCAAGGTTGGCGAGGAGTGCTGCAGGAAGCGTAGCGCGAAACTGGGCTGCTGCATTTTCTGGTGCGCCAAAGATCCGGCGCACCAGTGCATCGTGCGGGAAAACTTTTGAATCAGAAGCCGTCACTCGACGGATGGATAGTGCGACGCTTACGAGCCGGCCATTCGGGAAACCCCTTGGTTCGACATCTTTGGCTCGAAATTCTCTGCTTGCTTCGCTTCTCCGTGGCACCTAGCTGGTAGCGTGAGTTGTCGAAAGCTACACTCGTCCTCGTATGCGTTCGCTCCCCATTACTGCATGCATCGCGCTCGGGGTAGTGGCGTGCAGCTCGGAGCCTTCTGCTCCTAGCCAAGGAACGCCCACTGAGCGTGCTGGTGGTGCTAGCGGTATGGGTGGTACGCCGGGAAGTGGCGGCGTTACGTTGTCGCCAGCTACGTTCCAGTGTCCCCCAGGGCAGGATCCGGGGGTTCCTCCTCCGCGACGTTTGTGGCGGCTGAGTCCATCGGAGTTCTCTAATACAGTGGGTGAGTTTCTGAAGGGGCGTCGTGCGCCAAGTTCGCCGGTCGCGCCTATGCCTGCAACTTTGGTCAATCCGCTCATCCCAGGGGCGGAACATTTCAGTACGAGTTCGGGCTTTCAAAGCGTCTCGAACGACGAATTCACTCAGGCCTACGGTGTCACACTGGAGGCTGCGGATCAGCTCGTGCAGGTTCTAAAGGCTTCGAGCTGTTGGCGCACCGATCCATCGGAGGCGTGCGTGAAAACGCTGGTGCAGGAGCGCGGCGCTATCCTGTTTCGCCGCCCGGTTACAGCTGCCGAGCTCACTCAATATACGGGTGTTTATGCGAGTGCCAAGCTGGAGCTTAGCGCGGATGAGTCGCTGAGCACCGTGCTTCAGAGCATGCTGCTGGCGCCGCAGTTCTTGTTCAAACCGGAGATAGGCGCCGAGCCTTTGGGCAACGTGGTGGCGTTGACGCCGTATGAAGTTGCCACTCAGCTTGCCTATGCCATCACGGGTGGTTCGCCCGATCAGGAGCTGTGGGATAGAGCGGTGCTCGGCGCGCTCAATTCCCCTGAGCAGATCCAAGCGCAAGTGGTAAGGCTCATGGCTTCGTCCGAAGCCCACGGCGCACGCAACTTCGTGACGGAGTACTTCGAGCTTCGCAAGTTGCTGGAGGTGCAAAAGCAGCTCGAGACAGATACACAAGGCATGCCATGCCCTTATGATCGCAAGAGCATTGTAGCGCAGGCGGAGGCACTCGTGAGCGACGTGTATGCTTCCAATTCCACGAGTGGCTTTTTCGAGACGCTGTTCACTACTTCCACTGTCTTCGCGGATTGCGGATCTGAGGCCATTTTTGGTGTAACAGGCGCACCCGCATTCGGAGCCGTTCCCGCCAAGTTCAGCGCTCCTTTAGGGCAGCGAGCAGGCTTCCTCACCCACCCTGCTTGGCTTGGCCTGAAGGCGGCACGCGACGATACGAAGCCGATGAAGCGTGGTGAGTACATCTACGAGGAAGTTTTTTGTACGGATATTCCTCCCGTAGATCTCAATGCCGTGCCCATTCTTCCGAATGACCCAAACCTAACGATGCGTGAGCGGTTCGTCTCGCATGTGGGGCTAGGTTGCAACGGTTGCCACAAGTTCATTGATCCCACGGGCCTCGCGTTTGAATCTTACGATGTGGTGGGTGCCTATCGTGCCACGGATACCCCACAAAATAAGCCTATTGATGGATCTGGAACGTTTCCGAGCGACGCGTCCCTCGGTGATCTCGCAAGCGTTCACTTTAAGGACGCGGTCGATATGTCTACCAAGCTCGGCGCCTCTAACACAGTAAAAGAGTGCGTGATGCGCAACGCCTTCCGCTACTATATGGGCCGCAAGGAAACCGCGTTCGATAGCTGTAGCTTAACGAGCGCCAAGGAAGCCTACGATAAGCAGGCTGGCAGCTACGTAGAATTCGTAGCCAAGCTCGCCACCTCCGAGTCCTTCATGAAGAGGAGCTTCTAAGGAGGTACCATGGTGGCCCACAGCCGCAAATCCGTGTCCTTCAGCCGCCGCTCTTTTGTGGAGAAAATGGGGCTTGGCGTAGGTGCTAGCCTGCTGGGGCCTTTAGCGAGAAATCTCATTCGTGAAGCTCAAGGCCAAGCCGTGAATCGGCAGGTTGCCATGTTCTGGATGGGGTGTAACGGAATCAACCCCAATTGGGTTTTCGCTCCTCCGGAATTCAAGGATCCTGCGGCTGATTCTCAAGAGCCGCCGGAAGCCGCGGGCGAAAAGGTCAGCTCTCAGCAGTTCACGGTTCCGCTTGCTTTCGCCCCACTCGCGGGCACAGCTGCACTTTACGGCGGTGCCACGGGCGGCAACTACCGCCAGCAAATGGTGCTGCTCGAAGGAATGAAGAACCATCCTCGCATCGGTGAAGATCGCGGGCATGGCTGTGGCTACATGGCGCTCAGCTGTGTGCCGGGGCAAGATTTCGATCACCTGGTGCCAGGCGGCATCACGTTCGATCAACATCTCGCCAATGCGCTCAGCCGAGATGCCCCGCGCAAATCGATCAATATCGGCATCTCAAGCAAGCAAGATGCCGCGTTCGTCGACAATCTGTTTGCCGAGGGGCCGAATAAATCTGTTCCTGCTTTTCAGAGCCCAGTGGAGCTCTTCAAAACACTGTTTGCGGGTTTGGCGCCTGCTGGTGGGGGGGGCAGAGGAGGCGCTGTGGCACGTGCCATTGGCAAGCGTGAGCGCCTGATCTTTGACACGCTGAAGGCGGATATTACGCGCCTTGAGGCACACTTTGCTGCACCCGAAAAAGACAAGCTATCGGGGTATCTGGCAGCCATCGAAGCGCGTGAAAAGCAGCTCACCGTCTCCCGTGTTCTAAGCTGCAACCTTCCGGCGCAACCGTCTTTGACGCAAGCGAATGATCCGGTGGAAGTTCTCGAAGCTTTGAACAATTTGGCCAGCATTGCGCTGATTTGCGGCGTTTCCAACGTGCTCGGGGTGGACATCGGCTGCGGGGATTCGCACGATTTCGGTCCCGATCTCCACAAGCTCTTGGTTGGGTCTGAAGTGGAAAATGCGCCTGGCACAAGCCTGGCCAATGTGGGTCACGAGCAGGCTGCTACCAACGGCCCTGTGATAGCGCGCACCTACAACTGGGTGAGCAGTATGGCCGTAAAGACGCTGGACGCACTCTTGGCCGATACTAATGTCAAAGACGCGTTCGTGCTCATCTCAAGCGATAACGGCGAAACGCACCACTCAGCGCACAATCGCTGGCCGGCAGTGGTCGCAGGTCGAGCCGGTAGCCTGAAGCTGGATGGCCGTTACATTCGCTACCCTGGCACTGAAGGGCGCTCGCTGGTGGATCTCTATTTGGCCATTGGCCAAGGGCTCGGGGTCCCGCAGGGCAGCTTCGGTACGGGAAGAGGCGGGCCCAATGTGGCGTCGCAAGGGCCGCTTCCAGATCTCATTTGAGTTCCCCGATAATTCAGCCCTGCGCTTCTTTCCTCAATTTTTGGGGGTCACCGAAGTTACATCTAGCTGCAAGAATTGCCCGCTAAAAGCCGCCGGATAGGGTGCTACTCCCGGCACGAGGAGAGGCTTGCATACGCCGTCGTAGCTATCGCAATTCATGTAGGCGTTGCAGTTGCGATCGAAGGCCACGGCGTGCACGGTGGCGCCGCCTTCAATTTGAATGGTTTTGGTTTGATCAACGATACCTACAGGGGAGTTGGTGCCTGTTGGGAGCCCACCGTCGTGATTCAAGAAATAGATTTGGTGTGGCGCGGAAATTTCTAAGCTGTAGAGGTTCAGATGCACTTCCTCGGAGCCCTCCGCGGTCTGGACAATATCTGGAGCGGTACCACCCACATAAAAATGCTCGCCGTCATGCTGACCATTCTGGTAATCGCGAAATTCAACGACGCCGCGCACGCGGATGCCTACGTTGTAAACAACGCCGGGTGTTCCAGGAAATGTCACTGTTGTATCGGTGCTGTAGTAACCTTGCCTGTCGCCCGATGGGTCTGCCTTATCCGTGGGGCACATGCCGTCAGCCGGTACATTGGGGCAAGCCGCGCTCCCAGGTGGCAGATTTTCGCGGCATAGAGCCTCCCAACGCAGCCCATTGAGCTCTCCGCCTAGGCCAGAATTTCCGGCAGCAGGTATCATTGGGTTTGTGGGCGAAGAACCGCCGGCAGCTCCCGTAGGCGGCACGGCAGGGGTGCCCCCGGAAGCAGCGCCTCCACTAAATGCCATGTTCACGGCGCCGCCACTTTCGCCCGAGGCGGGCGGCTTAACGGAGGGCAACCCGCCGCTGGTAGGGCTCGCTCCACCACTTGTGGACGCGCTACCTCCAGAGTGCGGCCCGCTCGTGCTGCCACCTGACGTGGTGCTAGCTCCGTTCACCGTACGCGCTGGCGCACCGGATGAACACCCCGAGCCTACCGCTGCGCTGACTGCCAAAATGAGAGTCCGTGAGTAGCTCATGGCTATACGAGGATGCCTGGCAGTGGGCCGCTTCCGACCTGCGGATCACCAAACGTGGTTGCAGGGACTCCCATGGCGTTCAGCAGCGTCACGTGCAGCGCGTTGGTGGCTTGACCGTTGGTCCAGCCGTAGTTGAGATCCGAATCGGGGTCCGGAACCGGCGCCGAGCGTTGACCGTACGTGACGAGTTGGCCGGTTTTTACGCGGCCGCCAGCCGATCCAAACAAGATCGCGCGCAAGTTCAGCCAAGAGTGATCGCCGCCGTCTGCAACGTCACTGCACCACCAGCCGATGCAGTTATCGAGGAGTGTAGCCGACCCCTCGTTGACCGCATCCAAGCTCTTTAGAAGCTCGGCAAGCTCCTTGGCGTACCAAATGTTGATCTCTTTTGTGCCGTCTGAGCCCAAGGCGTCCCCGTGCGACATCGAATGATGGTCCGAAGCCAGGTTCAACCAAGGGAAAGGTTGCAGCGAGCGCCCGTACGAATATTGCAAGGACGCAATCCGCGTAAGGCCGCAAGAAAGAGCCAGCACCATGAGGTCCCGCTGCTGCTTAGCGATTGCGGGGAAGTTGCTTACTGCACTCGGATCTCCTGCGGAGGCAAAGCTTGTTTGCGTGCACGAAGCCAGGTTGCTCACTGGAGTTACGGTGAGCCCCCGTTCCACCTCGCGTAGCATGCTCACGTGCTGATCAAGCCGCAGCTTATCTTCGGCTGAAACGGCGCCGCTCACCGCGCCATATTCCGCGATCACAAAATCCATCACGCTCTTGTCGCGCTTTAGATTGGCATCCAGCACACCGGGGGCGGTTGGTGCGCCCACGTTGGAGAAAAGCCGTGCGTAGGCGGCAGCCGGATCATCCTCGGGTGGCAGAGGTTGCCCTGCAGCGGCGTACGAGAGCCGCCCGATCGGGTGGTTGCCGTAGCGATAACTCGTTTGCACCCCAAACTGAAGTGACTGGTACTTGGTGGTGGCTCCGATGGTTTTAGCCACCTCCTGATCCACGGAAATGCCACCTGCCCAGCCGCCAGCCACCGACGTAGCAACGTCGTCGAATTTGGCGTCATAGCCGGTCTTTACGCCTGTCAACATGCTCGCGATGGCCACGGTGTGTTGATCCCCGCCAGCGGTGGGGTGCTTGATTTCGATCCCTGAAATCACCAAGAGCTTGTTCTTGTAGGGTGTGAGCGGCGCCGTCTCGGGCCCAAAGGTGTAGTTGGCGCCGCCCCCCGTGAGCATGAATTCCGATACGTTGTTCGACCCATTCGGGCTGTACACAATCACAAGCCGTGGCTTCGCCGATTGCGCGCTCGCCTTTCTTGGCAGAAACGATTCAAGGAAGGGCAGGCCCACGGCTATTCCGCCGGCACCGCGTAGGAATCTTCGTCGAGCGAGTTTTCGAGGTAAATTCATCGGTTTCTCCTAGCTCTTCGTGTTAATTGGTGGCGCGCGCGAGCGGCCCGCTGCCTACTTGAGGAGCAATAAGAAGTGGTTGTGTTTCACAGCGCGCCGCCTTGAGAGGCACTCCGGTACAGAAACGCGTCGCTCTGGCTCATGGTGACCATCAGCTCTCGAATGTCTCCGTTGGTTTTGCTAAAGGCTTCCTGCATTTTGCCCAAGGTGCAGCCGTCTGCCTGGGTTTCCGCGCGGCCAAACCCAAAGTGAAACCAGTGACTCACGGCGCAGTTCTGAACCTGCGCGCTGGAGGAAAGTTTCTGCCCAAGCTCGATGGCGCCGTTGAATACGCCATTGATGTCGGTATTCGTCAGCTCTCCCTTGGCATCCACCGGAGCGTTGGCCTCGGCTACTCGATAGCCTCCGAGAGCGTCGTAGTGTTCAAACCCGAGACCTATCGGGTCCATCAATTGGTGACAGCTGGCACACGCTGGGTCCGTACGGTGTGCCTCAAAACGTTGACGGGTGCTCACGTTGGGGTCGAAAGCAGGGACCATGACATTGAGTGCTGGCGGAGGCGGTGGCGGCGTGTTGCACAGCAATTCGCTGCGCACGAAATATCCGCGTTTTACGGGCGAGCTCTGATCAGGCTTGGCGTTGAGCGCGAGCCAAGCGGCTTGGGTAAGCAAGCCGGCGCGCTCTGTGGAGGGCAACATGATGGGGGAAAGAGTTGCCGAGCCGGGAGCCGCAACGCCGTAGAGTGGGGCTAAGGTGTCGTTCACGAAGCCCGCGGGCGAGGTCAGAAGGGCGCCCAAGGTGCCCGCCCCGTCAAACACCGTGGACGCTACAAAGGCCTCCGCCTGTTGCCGCAAGAGGGGGCCAAGCTCAGGTGTGAAATTCGAAACCACCGTCGCGTCTTTGGAGATGTGATCGACGGGGCCAAGCTCGAACCATTGCGAGTGAAAGTTCACGACGGCGCTTTTTGCTCTCGGATCCAATAGTAAGCGCCGCGCTTGGGCAACAACCTGAGCGGGTGTCGCGAGTTCGCCGGTTTGCGCGGCGGCGAGCAAGGTTGCATCTGGCATGCTCTGCCAGAACAAGTACGAAAGCCGCGAAGCCAACTCGTAGGGCCCCGCTTGCACAACGCCGGGCGCTTGGGCCACGGCGGGCCCCGTGGTGTCCGCAACTTCCATGCGGTAGAGGAATTGCGGCGTTTGCAACAAAGCCTGCACCAGCATCTCAACCGCGGCGGGGAAGCCGTATTCAGCCTTGGAAGCTTGGTAAAAGGCATTCAGGCGAGCCTTTTCGTTCACGCTCAACGGGCGGCGATAACTCCGGAGCCCAAAGCTATCGATAAAGCTGGAAGCGCAGGCGTCTTCGCTGGTTACGGCTGGGTCACAACCCAAAGTGCCTGCCAGGTTAGTGCCAGCAGCTTGCGACAGCTGGCGTGCTGCATTCGCGTATTGTTCCGCCAATAGCTGGCTAACGGTGCGTACGGTGGCGCCATTATCAAAACCGAGCGAACGCTCCTCGGCTACGAAGGTGCGCGCGGGTGTAGCTGTGGTGGTCAAAAGGTCGCGCACGGTGTTGTCGTATTCGGTGTGCGTCAGGCGACGCAGGGGGGAGGGGCCGGGTTCTGGAGCCGCGGTTGCGCAGACACTAGGCGGCGGAGGCACGACGGGGCCCGTTGCGGTAGGCGGCGTCATCGTCCCGCCCTGCCCACCGGTGCCAGTATCCGGAACTTTCGGGGTACCATCCGGGTTGGTGCTGGCCATGGGCGCCGCAGCCCTCTCTGAATTTCCGGCTGGCGCTCGGGCGGTGCCTTGGCAACCTGTGGTGCCGAGGAGTACCAGTCCAATCCATATAGGTTTCTGAGTCCGGAGTTGCATAACGTGAACTTCCCCACCGCGTTGACCAAGCGGTGTTCCAGAACGAACAGTAGGTGTAGGTGCGCGCGCAAGGCGCACTCCGTTACTCGCCGCCGAGAGCTCTCGGTGCGTTTTCGCACGGAAATGTAAAACTTATGCCTGACAGCTAATGCGCCCTGGTGGCGTCAGAAGGCGTCACTCTTGGTCGCTTGTGGATTAAGATAGCCTTCAGGCTCTAGCAGTTCTTCCTCGTTCCCCAAAAAGATCATGCCGAATCCCACCCTGCTTACTACGCCCCGGCGGGTCCGCGACGAACCCCACCGGCTTACGGCGGAGTTTCCCTGCGCGGCAGGCGAGTGGGAACAACGAGATGCTCCGATCAACGCCCTCCATCGGCACGATTTTTTCGAGATTGGGTACTGCTTACAAGGCGAGGGAGTTTTTGTTGTGGAAGACAAGCTCTTTCACTTCGGTCCCGGTGATGTCGTAGTTATGGGGCCTGATGAGCACCATTTCGCGCAAAGCAAGCCAGGCACTACAAGCCGTTGGTTCTTCTGTTTCTCTGATCCTCAAGAGCTCGTGGGTTCGCCGCGTGGAAATCGACAGCTGTTGGATCCTTATCCACTGGCTGGGCCTGAGTTTAGGAATTGCCAGCACCCGGCGGATGCGCCGCGCCTCAGTTCGTTAGTGTCGCATCTTGCCACCGAAGTGCTAGAAAAACGCTCCGATTGGCGCGATGGCGTGCGCGCCTTGATGTGGCCTATCATGGTAGAGTTGCAGCGCTTACCAGGCAGGCGCGTTACGCAGGATACCGAGCGTCGGCAGGCGCTTGATCGCATCGCGCGAGCCCTCGATATTGTGGCTCAGCGCAGCACCGAAGATGTCTCGGTTGAAGAGTTAGCCAGAGTGTGCGGTATGAGCTCAGAAACGCTGCGCCGCTCGTTTCAGCGGGCCTTGCAATGTTCGCCGAAGCAGTATCAGCAACGCTTACGTGTGGAGCACGCGGCGCGCCTCTTGAGTGCGGGCATGGGTGTACTGGAAGCTGGCATGGCGGCAGGTTTCGCGAGCCCGAGTAACTTCTACCGACAATTCACAACGATCATGGGCAGTTCGCCCAAGCGTTGGCAGCGTACTTAGGACGTTCCTGATTAACGTCGAGCCGTGCCAGAAAAACGAGTGTCGGGGGTGCAGCGAGCGATAGTCGGTATCTGCGTCGCCCGAGCAATCCAAGGCACTCACGGGTGTATGAACAGCTATACCCGCTTTGCCACAACCACGGCCTGCACGAACAAGTCCCTCGCTCCGAATCTATAGGAGGTGAGCTCGAATCCCCCGAGCGCGAGGAGCTCCGCGGCCTCTTCTCTCGAATGAACGAGTGAAACCTCGGGGGGATGCAGACGCACATTCCGGTGCAGGACATCATTCAGTAGAAAGTGCGCGGAGCCGAGCACCATCACGCTCGTTGCGTAAGCATGGGGCCAGAAGATTACCAACTTGCCGCCAGGCTTGATGACGCGGTGGAGCTCGGAGAATGCCCGCGCTAGTTCGTCACGCGTAAAGTGCTCGACCACGCCAAGATTGTACGCGCCATCGAAGGTGCCGTTCTCAAACGGCAAGTCGAAGATGCTGGCGTGGTACGTTGCCTTTGCCCCCGGGTTCGCTTGGCGGTACAGGTTAAGTGCTGAGGGGGAAATGTCGATCGCCGTGATTCTCGCGTGCCGATGCAGATCCCCGTCCACCTGACCGCTCCCGCAGCCCGCGTGCAAGAGTGCCGCATTGGGGGCAAATTCCGCAGTGATGGCGCGGGTGAGCCCGCGGCGAATGACGGCGTTGCGATAGAATGTCGCAATCACGTCGTAAGCGGCGGTACTTTTTGCGCTCTTCTTGTCCCAGTATTCGTTCCAGTTTTGTGGGTCAAGAAGGCCGGGGGTGAGCGCTGCTTGAGGCGTTTTTACCAGAAAGCGAGTGGGATTCGTTAGATCCTCATAATAGAGGGTGCCCAGGGTCTGCACGCTCCGCTGTATCTCCGTGAGCGACATTTTCGAGCTACCATATGTGCGAGCCGGCAACGCAATCGGAAGCTCCGCAATTTTGCACTCGTTCCTGGAAAGGACCAGCAGGCTCTCAAAGAAGAATGCATAACCTCGGGATTGCACCAGGTCGAATAGGCCACGTGGAATCGTCTCCAAATTGTACACGCGGAACGCACCGGTCGCATCCTCCGAAATGCCCAGTAGGGTTTTCGTAAGCGTGTGCCCGAGTACAGTTAGTGTTTTGCGAAAGAAAGACCACCCGGGCAAGCTGGCGTTTTGCATATACCGCGAACCCAAGACAATGTCTGCGGTGTCACACCGTTTCAGGAAAGCCGGGATCAGACTTGGAGAATGCGTAAAATCGCAATCAAGGGTTATCAACCTCTCATACCCCTCAGCGTAAGCAAATTGGATCCCGGCCATGTGGGCACTGCCGACGCCGAGCTTACCCGTACGATGCATGACCTTCACACGCGGATGCTGAGCCGCAAGATTGTCGAGCAGCTGCCCCGTGCCGTCCGGGGAATTGTCATCCATGAAGATGAGATCCGCGTCCATTCCAAGTGCAAGGATTTGCTCGCACATCGGCCCGACGTTCTCGCGTTCGTTGAAGGTCGGGATGAAGATCAGGGTTTTCTTCGACATTTTTTGACGTCTCGCGCGCTTTAGGGCTAATTGCTGCGCCCGCTTCGGGACCACATAGCCTGAGGTGGGTATGGTTGGCTACCTGTGAGCGTCTACCATTTGGCGAACCAACTCGGGGAATGGAACGCGTGGGGCCCATCCGCGCTTACGAATCCGAGTTGTGTCACCAAAATACACCGTCCTGGCCACGGGGTGGTGCAGCCCATCGGCTTGCCGCACATGGAGCCGCCAGTCGAGGCCAACGTGGGCGAATGCCAGCTCGGCGAAGTCGCGGACCCGGTGAAGCTCGCCGCTGCCGATTATCAAATCTTCAGGCTCATCACCCTCCAGCATGTGGACCATGGCTTCCACGTAGTCACCCGCGAAACCCCAATCGACCTGAGCGTCGAGATCTCCCAAGACCAGCTCCTCCTCGAGGCCAGCCGCGATGCGGGCCGCAGCACTAGCGATCTTGGTGGTTACGAAGGTTGGGCCACGCAGGGGGGATTCGTGGTTGTAAAGGATGCCCGTTGCGCAGAACATCCCCAAGCTTTGGCGGTAGTATTGGCCGAGCCAGAAATTGTTGGCTTTGGTGATTCCGTACAGGCTATTGGGGCGAATGGGGGTGGTTTCGCTTTGCGGCGACACCTGCGCATTTCCGAACAAGTGACACGACCCCGCAAGAAAGATTCGACACCTTGGCCTAAGTTCTAAGGTGGCGCGTAGGAGTGCCCTCGTGGACTCGATATTGTTCCGAAAGTAGAGCTCTTCCTCCTCCTTCTCGGAAAGGGAGACACCGGCGGCTGAAGAGCGGTGGTAGGCTGCAAGGTGGTAAATCTCATCTGGAGCGAACTCGCTAATGAGCTCGCGGAGCTTTGCATGCTCGGAGATATCGAGAACGCGGTGGGTACCTGCAGGGTGGCTCGGCCTACCGCGCGAAACTCCTAGGACTTCTCTCCCACGATCCAGCAGGTGTCGCGCGAGGTAGTAGCCGTCTTGCCCTGAAACACCCGTGATGAGTGCGCGACGTGCGACTGCCAATGCCGCCCCCTCAAGAAACGATGGTAACTTTGGGGATCGGGCTGATGAAGCGCCCGCCGCGAGCCAGGAACTCTGATTCGCGCAGCTTAAACTCGGTCAAGAAATGCCATGGCAACACCAACAAGTAGTCTGGCTTGGCGGCGCGCATCTCCTCTTCCGAAATGATTGGAATGCCACTTCCCACGGTATTTCCTCCCCACTTCGCCGGATTTCGATCAGCAATAGCCGTGAGGTAAGCGGTGGAGAGCCCGCAGTATTGCAGGATGACGTTGCCTTTGGTGGAAGCGCCGTACCCATAGATCTTCTTTCCTGCGCTCATCAGCTGCAACAGCAGCGCTGGAAGCTCACGCCGAATTGTTTCGGAGTTCTCGGCAAAGGCTCGGTATGGCTCTGCGGTATCCAGCTTCAACTCAAATTCTTGCTTCTTTAGCCTGTAGATTCTCGAACGCGTTTCGAGGGAATGCTCGCGGAAGGGGCTGTCCGCGCGGCACGCGGTGATCCTTAAGCTTCCACCGTTGGCGTCGTTGAGCTCAGCATCCGCGATCCGCAAATTATGGCGGTGAAGCATGCGTTCGATGGGATCGATGGCGTAATATTCCAGGTGTTCATGGCAGATGGTGTCGAAAGAATTGTTCGCCAACATTGAAGGCAGGTAGCTCATTTCAAGCACCCACAGGCCATCCTTCGCCAATACGGACGCTACATCCGCCACGAACCGATTTGGCTCCTCGAGGTCATAGAACATCGCAATGCTCGTGACGATCCGGGCTTTGCGATCTCCGCAGCGCTCCTTGAGGCCCAGTGCAGAAAAATAGTCGCGAATGAATTCGATTTGCGGCGTTGGTTCGAGCGGGCGAATGTTGGATGGCTCGAACCCAACGAGCTTTAACCCGGGCTTGCGATAGGAGAGCAAGAGCGTGCCGTCGTTAGCTCCGATATCAACGACAAGATCATCTGGTTGAAGGTTCAGGCGTTCCTCTAGGCCGTGCGCAATGCCGCCGAGGTGGGCTGTCATGGTCTGATTAATTCCCGAACGGTAACCGTAAGAGGAATACATCAGGTCCCCCGGAACGGTATGCCGGAGTTGCACAAGCCCGCACGCGTTCTCGTCGACTTCGGGTGCACACCGCACCAGCTCCAACGGCAACTCGCGCACTGTGGGCGGGAAATCCTTCGAAATCACAAAGTTGCTAGCAAGCTCCTGCTCCCCTAGCGACACCACCGGGAGAAGAGCAGAGGACCCGCAAGCGCGACACGTTTTCCTAGTCTTCAGCATTATTGTTACTTCCCCGCGTACCACAGCTCTCGGCCCCCCACAGGAGCCTGTTTGATGGGGTATGCATTTTCCCTTGGGGCGGTAGCCCATGGACCGTGCAAACCAGCGTGCGCTAGGGTCCGGCCCATGGCGAACTCACGGCGGCTATCCCGCCGGCTGCTACTAGCGCTGGTCGCGATCTGCCTGGCTCATCTCTACCTCAAGGGTCTACAGGTCCACTCGGCGACTCTCACCACGTTCCTGCCGTTGCCCCCCGACGCGCTATCGCGACCCTGGCAGCTCCTACTCCCGCTGCGCGTCTCCAATGCCCCCGGTGGGGATGCCTGGCGCTGGTCCACCACAGGCCTCGTGCCGGTGAGCGCTCTCGATCTTCTGGTTGGGGCCAAGGTGTCTTACCTGTGCTGGAGCCTGGCCAATGTGGTCAGCGTCTTTGTGTGTTCGTGGGTAGCCTTCCGCTCGGCTGTTTTTACCGTGACCGCAACCATCTGCATGGCTTTCGGATCGCAGTTTGACTATGCGTTGGTTAACAGCGGTTGCGCTTCCCTGCTTCCAATGTCTATCTGGTTGCAGCTCAATCTACTCTCGCTGGTGCTCCTATGGCGGCACCCCGCTAGAAGCTCAGTGCGGATACTTTACGCCTCGAGCCTGGTGCTGCTAGCTCTGGCCTTCGAGACGTGGCTCGACTATCTGGCAGCGCTAACTACCGCGCTCGCCTGGGCATTTGTCGTGCACCGCAGTCGCTTGCACGCTGCGCACTTGGCCGGGCTCCGTTTTGTTGCGATAGCAACTTCGGCCATAACGCTCAGCTACTTGGTACTCAAGGTTGCCCTTGGTGGTGCACAGGAGCACCTTCGACCGGGCCAAGAGGCAGAGCTTGTTGTTGGCTATTTTCGCACACTTCCGCTGGGTAAAGCTGCCGTGATCACCCTTGAGGATTTGCTCTCCAATCTAGTGACGTACCTCTACGTATCGCTCACCAACTACCTCCCACCGTTCTTACTCGCGTCCAACTCGCTCATAGATCTAGGCCGTGACACGATAATCGCCCAGCAATTCGGATATCATGCCGAGTACCAGAAGCTGACATACGCACATCACCTGTTTCTCTGGTACTTTCAGGCCGGAGCGGTGGCAGCGCTCTTCGCACAGTTTCTTCGTCGCGCATTTCGCAGGGCGCACGGTTCGTACCCGAGTGTCGACCAGGTTGTTCCGCTCTTTTGCTCCCTCATGGTCCTATTTGGTGCGTCCACCCACATGCTGATCAAGTATCGGCCCTACTTGAGTGTGCCTCTGCTTTCTTACAAGTGTTTCATTGGCGTAATGGGGACAACACTGTTGCTCTCGTGGGTGCTCTCCAAGTTGCCCGAACGCTTCGGGGTGCGGCGCGGCAACACCTTGGTTGCCGCTGGTTGGCTCGGCATTGTGGCCGCAGGGCTCCTACGGCCGGCGTGGCTGGGGGAGCTAGCCAAACATGTTGGCCTTGGAAGTATTCCGCCTCCGTGGTGATCTCCGGAGGCTGCAGACAATCTTATCTGACCTCAGAATTCGCAAGAAGCCACCGTGCACAGATCTTGAAACGCGGCGAAGCACCTCTCGCGCGTGATGTGCGAGCTATTCGGAATAGCGATTGATGGGGCCTAGCCTGGGTACCAAGTTTTACGGGGGTCGTCTGCGGGGCGCTCAAAGCTGAACGCGTCGTCGATCAAGCGTGCAAGATCGTACTTGGGGCGCCAACCCAAGAGGAACTTTGCCTTGGTGTTGTCCAGCCACGTGGAGTGGTACGCCGTCGGAATATCTACGGAATCTAAGCCTCGGGTGGCTTTGAGGTGTTCGGCCACGCGGCGATACTGCACGGGCTCATCCATGCAAACATTGAGGCATTGGTGCCGTACCTTGGGGTGATCCAGCGCGGCTAAGATCGCCGCAGCGAGGTCGCTCACGTGCACGAAATTGCGCTGCACGGGTGCTCCTTCGGGATCCAGCATGACGGGCACCACTCCGCGTGAGTAATACGCTTCCGCTTGCTCTTTGGTGACTAAATTACGCCAGATGGGGCCCCCAAACACATCTTCCCCAAAAGAAAGCGTGTACTTAAAGTCGTCTTTCTCCATAATCCAAGGAGCTCGCAAGCAACAGCCATTGAGCCCATATTGAATGTAGTATTGCTCCAGCATGCATTCTTCGAGCACTTTGGAGAGTGCATAGCAGCCGGGGTATGCGCTCCATTTTTGCGCTTCGGTTACGGGCACGGGGTGCGGGTAGACAAAATGCCCGAGCGCTGCATCCCCGCCGATGAGGATAAATTGCTCAAATTTCGGCGAAATGCGCGCCTCTTCGAGCAGCCAAAAGAGGCCCTTCACCGTGACGTCCATCACATCTTCCGGTGTTTCCTTGCAGGTGGCGAGGTGAAGCACGTGGCTTACGCCGTTCATGGCGGCCTTCACAACGCTCCTCTCAGAAATGCTCCCACGGACACTTTCGACGCGTGGGTGCGCAGGGTAGGGGCGTTCGTGCACCAGTGCGCGCACCCGCCAAGATTCATGCGGGGCGCTCTTCAGAAACATCTCGATGAAGTTCCGCCCCACCTTGCCAGTAGCGCCGGTTACAAGCAGAAGCTTCACGTCTTTAGAGTTGCTCAATGAGGCTTCCTTGGTTCAGCTCGGCCAGATGCTTCCAAGCGGCGGAATCGTCGAAAAAATTGTCGATGTTGAACACGAAATCATACTGACCATTGCGCCCCAGGTTAAGATCCTTAGCCCGTTGAAACATACGGCGGTGCACGTGAGGATAGGACGGCCACTTGATGCCGGCCTGGCAGTAAGAGGAGTCGATGAAGTAGCGCGGTTGCTCTTCCCCTCCGGGTTGGGGCCGGCGTGCGTGCAAAACCGCGGAATTTACAATAATTGCCGTGCCCGGAGGCACATCATTGATGACTACGGTGCCCGGCAGCGTTTCGGTGCCGCAGAACTCAAAGGCATTGCGAGCCATGATGCGCTTCTGACTTCCGGGAATGAGCAAGAGGTCGCCCACCGTTCCGTTCAGACCATTCAGATAGAAGAAGACGTGAAGCATCAAGTGCGAGCGGTTCGTCTGAGGGATCTGCTCGTAATCGTGATGCCAGTTGGCTGCCGGAAACCCTGCGGTGTGCTTAGCCGTATGCAGGTGGTGAAGCGAGAACTCCGTGTGGCCCATCAGCTCGGAGATGATGGCCATCAGGCGTGGCTCTGTAGTCAGCTCGCCATGTGCTGGGTATTCCAGTTGGAGCTTCTTCAGGGAGCCGCTGGGAGCATAGGGATCGGGCGGAGCTGCCTGATCAGCCCAGAATTGATCGACCTCAGGCCTCAACTGTTCGTTGAATTCTTGAGGCACGAAGCTTGGCAACACGAGGTACCCGCGTTCGGCGAAGTGAACCTTCTCCTCGGCTGTGAGCGCTGCCTGGGCACTAGATGTGGCTGCAGTTTGGGCGTGTGCAGTTGCGGTGTGTGCGAGTGTCATAGCGGGTAACCGGTAACGGTTGGAACCCGCACTCTAGCGCACGAGCCTGTAGCAACAAGCTAGCTGATCGCCCAGCTATGAAGATAGTTTGGTGCTCTTAGGCCAAGAAGGTGCCGCCTATAGTACTTTTCGGTCATTCCGCGCGCAGCGCCTGCTTAGGCTCCAATGTCCGCCATCGGTGTTTCCGGTGGCGCGGCTTCGGGCGCGCGCAGGGGCTTGCCCGAATGTGGAGTTGCCTCGAGCGCTGCCGCGAGCACCTCCGTCATGTCTTCAGCCAAGATGACCTCCATTTCGGCCAGAATAGTGGGAGGCAGATCCTCGAGGTCACGAGCATTTTTCTTCGGCAGAATAACTCTTCGCAAGCCCGAACGGTGCGCCGCCAGGACCTTCGCCTTGATGCCGCCTACCGGCAACACACGACCCCTTAAAGTACACTCGCCGGTCATTGCCGTATCGGAGCGAACCAAACGATCGGTGAGCAGGGAAACGAGCGCCGTGAAGATGGTGACGCCTGCAGATGGGCCATCTTTGGGAACGCCTCCGGCGGGCACGTGAATATGCAGGTCGAACTGATCCACGGCGTCCGCTGAAATTCCCAGAGAATCCGTGTGGCTCTTCACAAAGCTCAGTGCCGCGCGCGCCGACTCTTTCATCACATCGCCCAGCTGGCCCGTGATTTCTACGCGCCCTTTGCCAGGCATTTTTGAAGTTTCAATGAACAGAATGTCGCCGCCAAAGGGGGTCCAGGCTAGGCCGGTAGCGATACCGGGCGTTTGTGGGCCTTCGGAGAGCTCCGTTTCGAAACGCGCTTTGCCGAGATATTCCTTCACTTGATCGGCATCCACCGTGAGCTTGAGCGGCTCGTCACCGTGGTGACGCGCAACCTGCAAGGCCACCGAACGGATCAACCGCATCAGCTCCCGGCTCAATTGGCGCACACCAGCCTCACGCGTGTACCGAGTGATGATTGCATCCAACGCACCGTCAGTAATGAGCAGAGTGTTTTCGGGTACGCCACTTTCCGTGATGCGCTTCGAAATCAAATGCTTGCGGGCGATTTGCCGCTTTTCTTCGGGCGTGTAGCCATTCAGCTCCACAATCTCCAAGCGATCTCGAAGGGGCGCCGCGATGGTTTCCAAGGTGTTCGCGGTGCAGACAAATAGCACCTCACTCAGATCAAACGGTAGCTCCACGTAGTGATCGGAGAACGTGTGGTTCTGCTCGGGGTCGAGAACCTCCAGCAACGCAGCTTCGGGTGAGCCCGAGTAGCCCGCGGAAAGCTTGTCGATCTCATCGAGCAAGATTACAGGATTTTTCGCTTTCACCTTACGCAGCGCGTGGATCAAGCGGCCTGGCAATGCGCCCACATACGTGCGGCGGTGCCCGCGGATCTCTGCTTCATCCCGCACGCCCCCCAACGCCACTCGTGCAAAAGGCCTACCAGTCGCCTCGGCAATAGACTCACCAAGCGACGTTTTGCCGACACCTGGGGGCCCCACCAGGCACAAGATAGTTCCCTTCTTGTTGCCAGAGAGCTTCAGCACAGCCATGTGCTCCAAGATGCGCTTCTTCACATCTTCGAGGCCCGTGTGATCTCGATCCAGCTGCGCTGAGAGAGCATCCAAATCGTCTTGGGTCTCAGCGCGCACGTTCCAAGGGAGCTCCGAAAGCCAATCCAGATAGTTGCGGATCACTCCGGCTTCTGGCCCCTGTGCAGAGTCCAAACGGCCGAGCTCTTTCTCGAAAGCCTCCTTGATCTCGGCGGGAGGGTTTTTGGCTTCAAACTTCTGGCGCAGGGCTTCTACGTCATCGCCCTCTTTTTCTCCGAGTTCCTTTTTGATCGCCTTGAGTTGCTCTCGCAGCACGGCATCGCGCTGATGTTTGCCAAACTGCTCGCGCACATCCTTTTCGATCTTGGCCTTGAGCTCGGAGCGCACCTGCGCCTCGTTGAGCAGCGAAAGCACCTTCTGCACGCGTTCCGGCACGCGTGCCTCCGCCAGCACGGCTACCGTTTGCTCGGTCTCGATGGGTAGCACCGAAGCCACACGATCAGCGGCTTCCGAAGGGCTCAAAGCCTTCAGATTATGCTCCTCCAACGCACCGCCCGCGTGGTTCAGCGTTTGCCCGACCTTCTCGCGCAACTGCTCAGCCCAAAGCTCAGCCTCCGGGGTGTCACCGTGCACTTCTGGTAAGAGCTCACCATTGGCGCGCAAGAATGGCCCATCTTCCACGAACTCGGAAAACGAGGCGCGCCCGAGGCCCTCCAACGCAACTTGAAATCGCGTGTCGCTCTGGCGAACAATTTGGACCACTTTGGCGAAGCTTCCCGTTTGGTAAAGATCGCTCGCGTGTGGCTCCACGGTATTGGCCGAGTGCTGCGTGGCGACGCCGATCACGTCCCCAATATGCAGGCGCCGAATGAGCGCGATGGAGCTTGGGCGCCCCACTGTGAGCGTCAACGTGGTGCCCGGGAATACAACGCCGGAGCGTAGTGCGATGACGGGGAAGGGATTTTGGGGGAGGGGTGCGCCATCACGGAGAGTGGACATTAAGAGCCTTTCGTTAACCGTTCGGGCCAAGGGAGTCCGAAGCGCGGTTCAAAGAAACTGGTGACTGAACGTTGAACGAAACCTAAATCGCTTCAAGCAACCGTCAAGGGGGCGATCTGACGTTAGGGCATCTTGGCCGGAGGACTCCGGGAGCGGCAGCCACACCCGGAACGGCGAACTCTCCCCCATTGTTCCTAACCGTCGGGGTTGATGTGTGGGGTGACAGCGAGGCTCCTACACCACATCCTCTTCGCTGGGGTTCGAGAAATCCATCCTTAGATGAGCTAGGATTCTATCGCAGAAGGCAGACTTCCCGTTCTGATACTTGTGGCGGTCTCCATCGAATTTGACTTGCAGGTCTTCCTTTAGGCTCTGGTACTCGGTGGCAAGCAGGGGGTGGCTACACAAATAATCCCTGAAGAAGATGTGCCGGGTTTATTTCAGAATGGCCCTCTGAGCTTTCGGCCACTCTTTCAAGGGCCCTTCAAAGCCATCAGGGCCCCGACCCCAACAGTCGCTTGGGATCGACGTAAATATGAACGCGATTGGCGGAACTCTGCGTGGCCCGAGGAGCCTGACATTCTAGAGTCACCTGCGCCGTGCCACTACATGCAAGGAGTCTCCCCCATGCGCTTTGAAATCGACGCCACAGGTTTACCGCTCCGAATGCCATGGAAGAAGGGCATTGCCGTGGGGCGCGCTTACGAACTTCTGAGGGAAGATCTACTTTCCCATTTGCGCCGCGCACAGGCAGAGATTGGGTTCAAATACTGTCGATTTCATGGGATTTTCCACGATGATATGGCGGTGGTCCAGCGAACGGCGGCGGGCCAGGTTGTCTATCAGTGGCAGCATGTGGACAAAGTGTTTGATGCGCTGTTGAGCATGGGGCTAAAGCCATTTGTAGAGCTGAACCCTATGCCGAGCGCGCTCGCTTCGGGTGAGCAGAAGATGTTCTTCTATCAGATGAACGTCACACCTCCGAAGGATTATAGAGAGTGGGAGGAGCTGGCGTACGCTTTCGCCCTGCACTGCATGGGCCGCTACGGGGTCGAGGAGGTGCGTAGTTGGTATTTTGAGGTGTGGAATGAGCCCAACTTGGACTGCTTTTGGTCGGGCAGCCAAGCTGAGTACTTTGAGTTGTACCGCGCGTCAGCGCACGGCTTGCGGCGCGCCGATTCTCAGCTGCGAGTGGGTGGCCCAGCTTCGAGCCAAGCTCGCTGGATCACGGAATTTATCGACTACTGCGCCAAGAACGAGGTGCCGCTCGACTTTGTTTCCACACACCTCTACCCGCAAGATGAATACGTGGAGTTCAGCGAGCCTGGCACGAGCCCCTACTCTCCCGGAACTTTTTTTCGGACCACGGCGCTCGAAGCACAGGCCAAAATCAAGGCTTCTGCCTACCCAGAGCTTGAGCTGCATTGGACCGAGTGGAACGCCATGTCTGCGGATGCCGGCATGTCGGTGAGCTGCGTGGAGAACCCGACGAACGATAATTTATTTGCGGCCTCCTTTATCGTTGAAAATTGCCTTGCCCTTGATAGTGCCGCAGATTCCTTCTTCTTCTGGGTAGTGAGCGATATCTTCGAAGAAGTAGGCTTCCCTTTGAGTCCCTATTCTTGCACCTACGGGCTCCTTACGGTTCATGGGATCCCCAAAGCATCGTTTAACGCTTTCCTCTTGATGAGTCGGCTGCGTGGGCCCCGCTTACGGCTTGCGTCGGGATCATCGAGGCACCCTGAACACGTGCTGTGCGCGACGCGAGATGCTACGGCAACTCACGTGATTGCGAGTAACCACAAGCCTCTAGAAGTGTTGGAGCAACCTGAGCTTCGAGAGAGGGTGAGTGTGCCGGCTCACGGCCCCGGGGAGCACCTCGTGGTGGTTGAGCGGATCCGAGCGGGCGCCGGGAGCGCGTGGGAGACGTGGGTACAGATGGGGAGG
This sequence comes from Polyangiaceae bacterium, assembly GCA_033763455.1. Lineage (GTDB taxonomy): Bacteria > Myxococcota_A > Polyangia > Polyangiales > Polyangiaceae > JBBRRP01. The sequence continues at coordinate 219,570 of JANRKO010000033.1, read as the reverse complement.
CCGCAAGAGCTTTCACCCGTAGAGGAGCGGCTGTTGCGTCAGCATGCAGCGCCTGAAATGCAAGTTTTCAGGGTTCTCGCCGTGGAGGGCTTTGTAAGTTTTGAGTTGGTGGCGGAGGCGAACGAGGTAGCGTATGCCGAGATTCGAAAAGCCGGCTCTCCGAGCGTGGGCAAGGGCGCAGCTGCCGCGGAAACTGCGCTTTGGAACAAGCTTTTAGGCAAGAAGAGCCGTTGAGAGAACTAGCGACTTCCAAACCGTTGGCGTCGCGGTGAACTTGCGGCAGCCGTTGCGGAAGTTCTTGGGCGCGCGACGATGCCGTTCAACAGCAGGCCGGCAAGCTCTTGCACTGCGCGCAGCGCTTCGCGCTCCGAAAGCTGGAAGATAAAAGGCGGGGTTAAGGTGGCAAAAGCGCGCAAAATGAGCTCGGCAATCGCGCGCGGGTTGTGCATCGCGAATTCACTCTCCCGCCCGCCGCGCTCAATCAATGCCGCCAGCAGGGTGACCTCTTCGTCAGAAGTAGTGGCGCCCCAATGCTTCGGTGCTTGGCCGTCACACTGAATGAGCTCACAGGCGTGGGTGCCGAGCTCAGAGAACTTAAAGAGAGCCTGTGTTCGCGCCACCATCATTCGGGTGAGGCGTTCGGCGAAAGTGCCTTCTCGCGCTGCTTGCCGCATGGCCTCTAGCACGTCCCGGTGACGCTGCCGGGTGAGCTCGGTAACGATGTCGTCCTTCGAATCAAATTCCAGGTAAACGCTGCCGACGCCGATACCCACTTCTTTGGCGATGTCGCCGATCGTCGTCTTGCCGGAGCCGTAGTGGCAGAAAAGGCGCTCAGCCGCGCCAAGAATGGCTTGCCGGCGTTCGATTTCGGAGGTTGTCATGGGGACCTAGATTGAAGCGAAGAACACTGAACAGAATCGTTTGGGGTTCAGACCCTAGTCGTTTCAATCGGACTTGTCAGTCCGAATCTTAAGCCTCCGCCTACAAAAATACCGCCGCTTTAGCCTAGAAACTACGAGCGGCGTCCTAGGCGAGCTTCACCCAGCTGGTGTTTTTCTGGCTGGATTCCACGGTCTTCTGGATGAAACGCATGGCATCGAGGCCATCTTTCACCGTGGGCACTAGCAATGCCGCCTCGTTGGGCTTTCTCTTCTCGATGGCCGCAGAGATCTGCTCGGCGAGATCCGCGTACAGCTGGGCGAAACCTTCCAGGTAGCCTTCCGGGTGTCCCGAAGGGATTCGGGTGGCGTGCCCCGCTGCCGCACCAAGCCCCGCGCCACCACGCGTGAGCAGCCTGGGTGTGTCGTTCAGACGCAGGTGGGTGAGGTGATTCGGGTGCTCTTGTTCCCAGAGCAAGCTGCCTCTCTCGCCGTAGACGCGGAGCTTGAGGCTGTTTTCGTGGCCCACGGCCACTTGGCTCGACCACAACATGCCTTTGGCGCCATTGGCGTAACGCAAGAGTACGTGCACGTTGTCGTCCACCTGGCGCCCAGGAACGAAGGTTCCAAGATCCGCCGCAAGCTCGCTCACGCGTAGCCCACTCACAAATGCTGCCAGGTTAAAGGCGTGGGTACCAATATCGCCGAGGCAACCACCCTGACCGCTCTGTGTAGGATCGGTGCGCCAAGCGGCCTGTTTTTGGCCAGTTCCTTCGAGATTCGTGGCGAGCCAGCCTTGCGGGTATTCTGCCTGAACCACGCGAATGGCGCCAAGCTCTCCGCTTCTCACCATTTCTCGCGCCTGGCGAATCATCGGATAACCGGTGTAGTTGTGCGTCACGCCGAACACGAGCCCTGTCTTCTCCACGAGTGCCACTAATTCTTCGGCGTCGCTCACCGTGGTGGTGAGTGGCTTGTCGCAGATCACGTGAATGCCAGCCTCCAGGCACGCCTTGGCGGGACCGAAGTGCATGTGATTGGGGGTTACAATTGAAACCACATCTACGCCGTCGGCACGGCGCTTTTCTTTTTCGATCATCTCGGCGTACGAGCCGTAGGCGCGGCCTTCCGCAATCCCAAGTTCAATTGCTGACTCGCGCGCACGCGTGGGATCCGACGAAAGCGCGCCTGCAACGAGCTCGTAGCGATTATCCAAGCGTGCGGCGATGCGATGAACGGCACCGATAAACGCACCCTTGCCGCCGCCAATCATTCCGAGTCGAAGTTTTCTGCGAAGTGTGGTTGCCATGCGTGTGGTTCCTTAAAGTCCTGAAAGGGGGATTTCGGGGGCGCATCCTATACTGGGAGCGCCCTGCCGAGCGACGGAAACGCATCGCTTAGTGGCCTGGGGTGGTTCTCGGAGGGCCGAGTCCGGCTACCGTAACGTGGCTCGGGAACGTGCGCCTTGGTATTGTGCTACAGCGTGCGGCCGGAGTTAGAGAGCCAGCACGGCCGAACCCGCCTCATCGCCCAACTTCGACCCCACCTGTATGAGCGACTCAGCATCAACGCCACCCGCGGATCCCACTCCGGCTGTTCCCGCCGAGTCGGTGCGCAAGCCCGCTGCCCCTCGTCGCAAGTGGTTGAGTTGGCTTGGGCAGGTACTGCTTCTTGTGGTTGTGTACTTTGGGGTCAGTGCCTACAACGAACGGGATCTGATTGCCGGAACGGCGCCAGGTTTCGTACTGAGCGATCTTGACGGAAAGCCTGTGTCCCTTGAGTCCTTTCGGGGCAAGCGGGTGCTGCTTCACTTTTGGGCAACGTGGTGTGGCGTGTGTCGCCGCGAATTTGGTGCCCTGAACGATGTGGCGGCTCAGGCGGGCCCGGATGCGGTTGTGCTCAGCGTGGTGTCAGATGCGGACGATGTTGAACGGCTTCGGCAATTCGCCAAAGAACACGACATTCATTACCCGGTGCTTCTGGCTTCGGATCGAGTCGTTTCCAATTACGCGGTTCGTGCATTTCCCACGAACTATTTCCTGAGCGATACAGGCAAAATTACGAGCAAGACGGTGGGGATGAGCACGCGTTGGGGCATGCGCGCGCGCTTAGCTTTTGCCCGTTAGCTTGGGTATCCCCGGGGCGGACGGCACGGGTCGGTTGAGGGCTGCCACGACTGCACGCACCGCACTGCGTGGCGCTACGCGCAACGCCACGCTCTCGGAGCTGGCGACACGGAGTTTAAGGCATATGCCCAAATTCAGTGTTGGTGGACCCCGGGCAACTCACGGTAACGCTAACGCCTGTGCCCTTAAGCTCAAAGCCAAGCGCTTCGCTCCAACTATTCACGAAAGCTTTCGTTGCGTAATACGTGGCCATGAACGGCCCAGGTTGAAAGCCTGCCGTGGAGCCAATATTGAGGATTTTGCCGCGTTTTCTCGCGAGCATTCCCGGAAGCGTAGCCTGAGTGAGCTGCACGAGCGAGGTTACATTTATAGCGATCATCTCCAATTCGCGAGCCGCATCCAACTCGATAAAGGCGCCCGCTGACCCGAAGCCCGCGTTGTTAACCAAGTAATCAAGCTTCAGCATGGAAACTTCTTGCAAGAGCCGACTCAGGCTCTCGGCGGCTCCCAGATCACACTTGATGGCACGCGCCTGGATCTTGAACTCTTCTTCAAGCTCCGCGCACAGCTGGTCCAAAAGGGGCTTTCTACGCGCTACAAGCACTACGTTCCGGGGTTAGTCGTTTTCCTCTGAAAGTAACGGCCTAAGAGCTACCTGTACCGCGCGAGCAATCGTCTCATGGTTGTGCAGGAGGCCGGACTTCTTTTCCACCTGCCCGTCTTCGATCTTGCCAACAACCTCAAGACCGCCCGCATTGTCGAACAGCCCGTGGCCGTCTTTATCTTGAATTCGCACAAGCAGTGAAAGTGCCGGGAGGTTGCCGCTGTAGGTGCTGCCGGACCAGAAGCGATCTCCGAATGAGCGAGTATCTTCTTCAACGCCGTGCCACCGAACCACATCTTGGGAGAGCGGAGCGCTTACTGCGATTATGTCTACCTCGAGAAAACCGTCGATGCGTAAGCGCTGTCCCAGATCTTGCTCGCACTTCCAGCGCACACGCGCTTCCTTTTGTTCGTCGAACTCCCCCGTGCGGGCATTGTAGAGGCCCCCTGCTTCTTCAACCGCTGGAAGCCAGCATTCATTCCAAGGCTCGGGGCGCAGCAACGTAACGCCTATCGATTGAAGCCTTCGACCTAATTGACCTCCCACCGCGTTCACGAACTGATCAGTTTGAGCATCTTTCGTGGTGAAGAGGGGGGAGTAAGCTAGAGTTGTTACGCGATCGCGAAACACTTGAGGGGATACGGAACGCGTAGGATATTTCAGCGAGGGCGGCGTGCAGCCTGACACGATAGAGGCCGCCGCCAACGCTAGGATTACTGCCAACGATTTTCCCGCACCCAAAGTGAATTGCATGGCCCGGGCTTTTAGCCGCTAGGCCGAAAAGAGCCAAGCGGAGAGGTGGACGTCGCTGAGCCGGCTCACCGCGCAGCCTTTTTAGGCTACTTATTCACGCATTTGCCGCCTGTACACACTTGCAGCTGGGCGTTGGGGCAATCCTCGGGATCGTTGTTGCAGCTTCCGCCGGGCACGGCCCGCGTATCGAAGGGAAAACTGCTGAGCTTCAAGCAACGCCCGTTCGGAAGGGGCCCCGCCCACGTGTAATATTCGATCTCTGAAATTTCAGCGAACACCACGTCTTTGAGCTCACCTTTGGCTTCGCCAGTGTCCTGATTGACGGACTCAAGTACGAGCGAGCCCGATACTGCAATGTACGGGATCTGGATATGATCCCCGCTTACATCAGAGACTACGTACACGCAGTGGCGGCAGGTGCGCCCGTCTTGATCGATTGGATCGGTAAGGCTGAAGGTGCCGGGCATCTGCTCGTACGGAGTGATATTATCGAGGTAGCCGTAGCCCGTTTTGAGGCGAATGCCGATTGCGTCTTCGTAGCCAGCATCATTGATGTTAGCCAGAGGCGCATAAATGCCGGCGCCGAAGAAAGAATCTACGTAAGTTCCGCTCTTCGTAGTCTTGAGTGTTGGGCAATTTCCGTTTGGCACCGTTGCTGGCGTGGTGGCCACGGGTGGAGCCTTGGTTGCCATTGGGCCGGGGCCGTTTGAGCTCGCTGGCGAACCAGGCGCAGTGCTTTCGCTGGAACACGCAGCAAGCAAGGAGGGAAACGCGAGGAGTAAGAAGAGAGAGCGTGGCATGGGGCGTGAAATTATCCAGCCTGCCATTCGCGCCGGCAATGTCGAATTGCACGTCTGCACGTTCAGTACCTTTTGGATATCACGCGATAGTTCAAGGCATCGCACCCGGACAAGCATGCATAGGTTTGGCAATTCCAAAGCTTACTTTAGAATTGCCAGGGGCTTCAGTAAGGGGGGTAAGGAGGGCCAAGGCCCGCCCCGGCATTCGCATTGAGGTCGGGGCTGAAGAACGGTCCCCGCTACATGCGTTCCGGCGCGTCGATACCCAAGAGCCCAAGCCCCCGCTTGAGCGTGAGCGCGGAGGCCCGAGCAATAGCCAGGCGCGAAGTGCGCAGCGTTTCCGTTTCGGCTTTCAGCACCGGGCAATGTTCGTAGAAACTCATGAAAAGGGTGGCAAGCTCGTAAAGATACGTACAGAGCCGTTGCAGCTCTAGGCTCTCGGCAACGTTGCTGACAATATTGCCAAAGCTGAGCAAATGGAGCGCCAGGGCGCGCTCTTGGGGGGCTTCGATCAAGATGGGGCCACTGGCTGCACTCGGATCGAGCTCGGCACGGCGGAAGATGGAGCAAATGCGAGCGTGGGCATATTGCAGGTATGGCCCCGTATTGCCTTCGAAAGAGAGCATGCGGTCGTAGTCGAATACGTAATCTTTCACGCGATCGCTTGAAAGATCGGCGTATTTGAGCGCGCCAATGCCGATTTGGCGTGCCACCTCTTCCGTGGTTTCCTCTCCGAGCTCTGGGTTCTTCTCGGAGACGACCGTGCGTGCACGCGTGATGGCCTCCTCAATCAGATCGATCAAGCGCACGGTATCCCCCGCACGCGTCTTGAACATCTTCTTATCGGCGCCCAAAATCGAACCGAACCCTACGTGCTCCGCTCTCACTCCAGAAGTGAGCCAGCCAGCCATTTCAGCGGTTTTGAACACCATTGCGAAGTGTTGCTGTTGCGGGCTGCCCACCACGTAAAGAATGCGGTTGGCAGAAAGGTCGCGCACCCGGTAGCGGAGCGCCGCAAGATCCGTACTCGCGTAGCCATAACCGCCTTCTCTTTTTTGAATAATGAGCGGCAAAGGCTCGCCTTCTCGGCCCACAAAGCCAGTCGGGAAAACGCACACCGCTTCTTGATCGACGCGCGCTATTCCGAGCTCCAAGAGCTCCTTTACCGTGCCGTCTAAGTAAGGGTTGTAGAAACTTTCACCCCGAATATCCAAAGGAGTGAGCAAAATGCCAAGCTCTTGGTACACACGCGAAAAATACTCGGCAGATTTGTCCACCAAAAGCTTCCAAAACTTCAGGGTCTCTGTGTCAAGCGCTTGCAGCTTCACCACGCGTTCACGCGCGCGATCAGCAAAAGCTTGATCGGAATCGAACTTCATTCGCGCGATCTTATAGAACTGATTGAGCTCTCCCATCGAAAGTAGCTCAGTGCCTTGTCGCTCCCCAAGCTCAAGTAGGAGCTCGATCAGCATGCCAAACGGCGTGCCCCAATCCCCAATGTGATTTTGCCGGATCACCTGGTGCCCAAGGGCGGTGAAAATGCGAGCAAAAGCATCGCCAATAATGGTGCTGCGGAGGTGGCCAACGTGCATTTCCTTGGCCACGTTCGGACCTGAGTAGTCGATAACAACGGTTTGCTTTTGGGTGGTGGGGGGTGCCCAAGTACTTGACGTAAGCGCTGTCATCAGCGCCTGAGCCACGGTTTCAGCTTTCAAGCTGAGATTGATGAAGCCCGGCCCCGCCAGCTCCACCTTCGCGCAGAGATCACTCACCTCGAGATTTTCAACGATCTTGGCAGCAATATCGCGCGGCTTCTGTCCCAGGCGCTTTGCGAGCGGCATGGCCACATTCGCCTGGAAGTCCGAATGCTGAGAAGAGCGTAGCAGGGGATCCGTGTCACGGAATTCGTCGCCCAGTGCTTTGCAAATAGCGTCGGTGAGTCGTTGTGAAAGGAGCGCGGCCGGATCCAGCATGGGCGCTCTCTAGCGCGTCTTTGGGGAGTTGTCGCTCCCCAGCAACGGTGGGCATGCGGAGCGGCTATTCCTCGCAGGCGGCCGGTTTTCAGGCGGCTACTGCTGGGAAACGTCGGCCCACTCATGGAGCGCGGCAGGCCCCTTCACGGCGACGAAAGGGTGCTTGTCATGGCAAGTACCTTGCGTTTCCGAAAGAGCGTTGTGTTATGTGTGGACGTATGCGCGGCGGATGGTGGCAGATTGCGGCGTGGCACGGCGCACCCATTCGCTTGCACTGGTCCGTGCTTATCGGGGCGCTGGCATTCAGTGGGTTCCGGCTCGCACCTGGTTCTTGGTTCTCGTATGTCTTGCTCATCTGCATCCACGAGATGGGTCATGCCGTGCTTGTGCACAGGTATCGGCTCGGTGTGCTCGAGATTGCGGTGCATGGCCTGGGCGGGCATTGTCGCCACGAATCCGCAGGTAACCCATGGCAATCCGCCGTAATTGCTAGCGATCGATGACTTGGTTCGTCGCACTACAGAAAAGCACTGAACGCTGGGCGTTCAGCTTCCTTCGGCCCATGCTGCGGGCTTTGGGCGAGGTGGGATCGCTGCTGTATCAGAGTGTGCCAAATCGTACACCAGGCAGGCTTGCCGTTGTCGTTCCGCGCAGGGAACAAGAGCTCCAAGCGGAGGAGCTGCAAGCGCGTAGAAGGCTCCACGTTGGTGGATTCATTCACCATAACCACGGCACGATTAGGTGATTGGGACTTCCTGTAGATAGCTGTGATCGCATGGCGGACGCCAGCCGAAAGTCGCTGAATAGTGTGGAAGTGTCGGCCCTCACACGAGCAGAACCGGCACGCGGCTACATTGTTGGCTAGGGCTGCTGCGAAGTTCCCACTAAACACTATGGGGTGCGTGCCGTTCATCGACGTCAGGAGTGTCTCAGATTCTACGTACGCATCGGGTTGCAGAGAAGCTGGCTATGGGTGCGTTGCCAGCGCTGCTTACAATGTGCGCGTTTGGTTACGACTCACTGCCTTTCGACGAAACGACCGATCTTGGCGGGATAGTCGCTGGCATGCCGGGAGCTTCAACGGGGGGCAATGCGGGCATGGTTCAAACCTCAAGTGGATCGCTTGGCGGGAGCAACGGTCAAACTGGTGGCGTCGCTCCCGTAGAGGCCGCCTCTGGGGTTGGGGGGGCAGGTGGTACTCCCAACGCTGCGGGTGGCGTGCCCGGAAGTGGGGCCGGCGGGACAATGGCCTTTGCCGGAGGGACACCCTCGAATGGTGGCACGGGCGGCGGTAGCACCGAAGCCAGTGGCGGGACCGCAACGGGTGGGAGCTCGAGCGGTGGAGCTGGAACTGGTGGAGCTGGCACTGGTGGAGCTGAAACCGGTGGAGCCGGAACCGGTGGAGCTGGAACTGGTGGAGCTGGCACTGGTGGAGCCGGAACTGGTGGAGCTGGAACTGGTGGAGCTGGGACTGGCGGAGCCGGAACTGGTGGAGCCGGAACTGGTGGAGCCGGAACTGGTGGAGCTGGAACTGGTGGGGCTGGGACTGGCGGAGCTGGAACCGGTGGAGCTGGAACTGGCGGAGCTGGAACCGGTGGAGCGCCCGCAAATGCGCCCTCGTCAGTTGCCGCTAGTCAGCAGATTAGCGGCAGCGGCGCGAGTGATGACTACACGACCTCCGTGTGTGTTGACGCCAGCAACAACGTGCAGATCGGCGGTGTCTTTGACGGAACCGCCAATTTTGGGGGTGGCAACCTCGTGTCCGGCAACCAGGGCACCGACGGATTCTTTGCGAGCTACAATTCAGCCGGTACCCACCGCTGGTCTACCCATCCTACGCTTGCGCGCGCTGATGCCACCATGGGGCTAGCGAGCACAGGAGCGGGCACTGCATTCGCGATTAGCATCGATCAAGGAACATTGACGCTGAATGGGCTTCAAGTAGCCACGGGCACCACTGGTGGTGCCGCCGTCGGTGTCATGGACACCAATGGACAAGCGGTCTGGATGAAGCGCGCTCTGCTCAGTACGTACTCGCTCGCCGATGCCAACACCGAAGGGGTTGCGGTGGGCACGTCGGGGAATGTCTTCATGTTCGGCGCCCATGAATCTAACCTTAATGTGGATGGCACCGTCCTCAACGCCAGCGGCGGCTCGGGTTACTTGGCCGTGTTCAACAGCAGTGGCACCTTGCTCGCTGCCAGCACTCGTCCCAATTACCACTGGTTTCAGGCGATCGAGAGCTCCGCGGCAACGTACGCGTTCGGACGTACGTACAATGCACCTTTCAACGCCGCAATCGCCACCTACACACTGGGAGGTGTTTACTCCACGGTTGCTACATTCGGTGCAGGAGGCGACGACGCTATCACGGACGCAGCCCAGGACCCTTCAGGCAACATCTATATCACCGGCTACTTCAGAAACTCGATCAATTTCGGCGGGGCGACGCTCACCACCAAAGGTAATACCGACATCTTCGTCGCCAGCTTCACCAACACACTAGCTCACCGCTGGTCGCTTGGATTCGGCTCGAACGGTGCAGATCAGGGAAATGCGATCGCCGTTGATAAGGACGGCAATGTGTATCTCGCTGGGGATCAGACAGGCACCATCAACTATGGCGGAGGTAATCTGAGCATCGCTGACGGGCTATTCTTGGTGAGCCTTACCTCCAGCGGGGCACACCGTTGGTCGCAGGTTTACGACGGCGGCCCGAGTACGATCCAAGGGCTGGCGGTGGACACTAACTATTCCTTGTATATTGTTGGCTCGACTGAGAATCTTGGAATCGATATGTTGGGCACCCATCTCAATCCTGCGAATGGCTCGGCCTTCCTGGTGAAGTTGCTCCAAAACCCCTAGGAATATCCGAGGGCAAACGGCTCAAACGCAGCTGCAGTTACGATCAATCCGCTCGATCTCGAGACCGGTTTCACCGATGCCGATATTGGAGGCCTGAAGCCTGCCAACACGGTGATCCCAACGACCATGCAGGTGAGCGCTGTGGTGTGCTAGGCGCTCCGAGAGCCTGAGTCTTTCTGGGCGTGCACGAAGGGGACCACGAGGTCAATGACGCGCTCCGGATCGTCGATGAAGGGCCAGTGACCGCAGCCCGCGAGCAGGTGGACACTGGCGTTGGGAAAAATTGCGGCCTGGCGCGTGGCATAGTGCACAGGAAGGTACGGATCTTCGGTCCCCCAGATCACCAATACGGGGATCGGAAGCCCACCGAGATCATCAGCCATGCCTTGAAAGATCTCGCCGATCGGACGCATCGATCGATACAAGGCCCGGACCGCCCGCTTGTTGCCGGCATCAATGGTGCCGTAGATCCGTTCCAAAAAGGCCTTCGGTAACGCTCGCGGATTACCGGCATCGAGCAGTCGATCGAAGGTCCAGCGGTTGAGAAGAGCCATGCTGATCTCGGCGAGAAAAGGTGTTTGCCAAAGCCGCGCCACCGCATGCCATTGAAAACCGAGCAAGATGCCGGAGTTGATGAGCACGAGGCTCGCCAGACTCTGACGCCGAGTTCGGGCCCACGCGAAACACCACGGCCCTCCGAGATCGTGGGCAACGACATGCGCCCGCTTTATCCCGAGTGCATCAAGGAACCCGGAAAGGTGCCGCCCATACCCTTGCAGACTGTAGTCGAAGCGACGCGGTCGATCGGCACCACCAAAGCCCGGCATATCGAGGGCAACGGCTCTGATCGTGGGATCGAGCGCCTCCATCATTGGCGCCCAGTCGTGACGCTCCCCTGGGTTACCATGAACAAAGACCACCGCTTCGGGATCGTCAGCAGGACCCCGCTGCGAAAAGGTGGTGTTCACACCTTTGACACAAACATTCCCCGCGTCGCGCTTGGTCATCACTGGGTAGCCGTGTACCACGGCGGCGAGGTCACCGGTGGTGATCCCCAATGCTCGGCGAACCCTCCCCGGACTTTCGGCTGACTGCTCTGGCTCCATGCTGTACGCTGCCGCCCGTGCGAGTCCCGTCGATCTCTGGCTCAGCGTCGCTCTCGTCGGAGTTCACCTCCGCGCGTCCAAGCATCCCGACTCTACCGGTGAGTTCGTGGCTTTCCGGTCACGTTCGCGATCTCAGCCGGGACAAGCTCGGCCTGTTTCAGCGCTGTGCCGAGGTTGGCGGGCACGTGCGCTTGCGGCTTTACTCGGTGGGCTTTCATATCGTTACAGACCCCGAACTCGTGACTCAGATCCTTACCGTCGAGGCGGATGCTTTCCGCAAGTCGCGGGCGCTTCAGTTCTCTCGGCCGACGTTCGGCAACGGGTTGGTCACCTCCGAAGGCGAGGCATGGCGGCAGCAGCGACGGCTCGTGAGTCCAACGATGACCCCCAAGGCCGCCGCCAGCTATCGCGGCCTGATGGAGTCGACGATTGCAAAGCGGCTAGATGCTTTGCAGGACGGCGACACGCCTGAGCTCTACGAAGAGATGATCGAGGTGAGCCTTGAAGTCGCCTGCCAGGCTCTGTTCGGGGTGGGCTCAGCGATGCTTCGCCCCTCGATCCGACGTGCGGCCACCGCAGTGCAACGCTGGCACCGAGCCGTGGAGATCCGATGCTTACCCTACCCGCACTATCTTCCGACCCTCGCGAACCTGCGGTCTCGAAGCGCGAACTGGGCTCTCGACCGGGCCGTCTTTGCTCTCATACGCGAGGAACGCAAGCAGGGGAGGAACGACCGTGGGCTTCTCAGCGCGATGCTTCAGGCTCGTGACGCCCGGGGTCGCGCCCTGATGACGGACCGCCAGATCCGAGATCAGGTCGTGACCCTTTTCCTCGCCGGTCACGACACTACCGCGACTTCCATGGCTTTCGCTCTGTACGAGCTCTCCTACCGTCCGGACCTGCAGTCCATGATCCGCAGTGAGCTTGCGGCGAGCGGCGCGAGCGAGACTTTGGACCGGTCACTCAAGGAAACGCTCCGGCTCTACCCGGCCGTCCACATGATAGCCCGCATGGCGGTGCGCGACGTCATGCTCGGCCGTCACCTGGTGCGCAAGGGTGACGAACTTCTCGTGCCTTTGTGGGTGTTCCATAGGGACCCCAAGGTTTTTCCAGATCCAGAGGCCTTTTGCCCCGAACGCTGGGGCGTTTCTGGAGGTCTGAATTCGCGCGCTCGCGCCTACCTCCCGTTTAGCACAGGTCCCCGCGTGTGTACCGGGCAGTCGTTAGCACAAGAGGAGCTGAAGGTGGTGGTGGCGGCAGTTCTCCGCAAATTTCAGCTGGAGGCTGTCGAGCCCAGGAAGATCGAGGTGCAACCGCAGCTTACCATCGTACCCAAGCCAGGCACCACGATCGTGCGGATCCGGGCCTTGCGAGGGGACGACTCTTGAGCTAGCGCTCACTACTGAAACACTCGACCAACCGCGCCCAACAGCGAGCTCACGTGGAATGCAAACTCGGGGTACTGGCTTGCAAGTAGGCTCGCCAATGGGACAAGGGTGACGCCCAGAACACGCACAGCGAGCGTCCAGCTGGGAGTGACTGAACCCGCGGTGGTGCGCCCAATAGCGCTGATGACTGGATCGCGCGCCAACCCGAGGTAGACGGCTATAATTCCGAGAACCATCGCGGTAACCCAGATGAAGCAAATGCTTGAGATCATGTGTCGTGGCTGCACGAAATATAGGGATGTCATCAGCACCGCCAGCACGCTTCCGACGAGCACTGGGGGGATTAAGAGCCTCAGCTGGCGTACGTAGCGTGCGACAAAGATCGCTACGAGCCGCGCCTGGTACTCTACGACCAGATTGCGCAGCGGACCAGAGCTTGGAGAGCTTGCGAGCTCTTGTGCCGTGAGCAGCAGGCGATCGGCGAGCCTAGCTGGGGCACGGGCGCTCTCTAGCGGATTTTTGTCCGAGGGATCTGCGCCAGCTTCGTAGGCGAGCTCGGCCTCCAGCAATTCGCGGCATTCTTTGGCCACGCTGGCAAAGGCTGTTGAGGCTCTCCCGATTTTTGCCAGCGTTTCCACTGCGTAACGCAGCTCGCCCACCTCGCGGCCGCCTTCGGCGAGCTGAGATTCCAGACGGCGTGCGAGCTTGGGAGGAAGGTCGCGAAGCGCCTTCAGGATCGGGGCACAGGCTGCAGCCCCGAGGACTCGTGTGAGCGCTTGAGAGGCTATCAGGATGCGCGCAAAGCTGGTCGCAATCGGGAGGATGCAGATGCACACGAACCCAACCAAGATCCAGTGCCGAAAACCCTCTTCGAACGTCAAAACCGGTTTTGTGCACACTACGAGCCCCATGCAGGCGATGAGGAGCACGTTCACGATGAACGGGACCGCCGGGGCAGACCAGGGGCTCTGCAACAACCTCAGCAGTCGCCGTTCATGCTGACCGAGTTCGCTCTGCTCAGCTTTGCCGAGGATCTGGCTCAAGGGAAGCGGCATGTGCTTGAAGAAACGAGCTCCCGACAAGGCACCGAAGCGAAAGGTATCGAGCAACCGGAGTCGTGCGCGCCAGCACCAAGCTGTCACCAGTAGCATGGCTAGGCCAAGCAGTGCGGCCAGCAACGGCGAGCCGCCACTCAGAAGATGGAAGGTCGCCTCGCGGGGCGGAGCACAGCCCAAGCTTGTCCCAAGGCAAGCAGCGGAACCAGCACCCGCGCCCAAAGTCCACGCCTGCCAGTTCTTACGCGACCAATAGCCCCGCGTCTTCCACCAGGCTAGGCCAAGCGTGATAGCGACGATGGTGCCGAATATCATCGCGTTGGCAAGTGTGAAGGTTACTCGCAGCGTTGCAGCCGCCATGAGCGCTGGAACAGCGAGAGCTGTCGTGAGCAATGTGGCTGTAGCGAAAGCGTGATCTGCTGCGAGGTCCAGGTGGTCGCAGTTTCCCAGAGTGGACCAGAAGTTGCTGCGTTGGCGCACGAAGCTGCTTCGCATTACGCCTTCTAGGCATGCTATTCGCTCCTTGAGCCGCGTGAGTTTAAGCAGCAACGCCGGCACTGTGACGGCCAACGAAATCAACCCAAACACCACCAAAGATAGCCAATAGACGGCGCGAAAAGTACGAGGGATGGCGGGTACCTTGAGTCCCGGGGTGAGCGAAAATTGGGTTCCGTTGCTCAAGAGCGAGAGCTGCACCTTGCGCGAGAGCGGCTGTTGGGCAAGCAGGTGTCGGGCGGCGCCGGCGACACCCCGGCTCATGGGATTCTCAAGAACGGTGGATTGCGCGGCTGAGTTATGTCCGCTTACTTCGGGGGCTGCATGAGCGACCACCATGCCGTTGAGAACATCGGCATGGTCCGGGTGGAGGTAGCGAATGTCTAAACCGATGGTGAAGAGGCGAACATCGGGAAGCTGACGCTTGATGCGTTCAGCCATAAAGACGACATCTCGAGCGCCCGTGGCCACGATGCCAACGTTGCGAACCTGATTTTGCTTTAGCTTTCCTAAGAGCTCTGCGAGCGCCAAATCATGGCTGATGGGTGTCTGATCTGAGAGCTCCCCTCTCTGCTCCTCAGGCGTTGTTCGTGCGGAAGAGGGTGCGCGGATAGCGGGAGTCGCCGTTTGGTCGATCCCGCTGTAGGCGCGGCGCAAAGATTCGAGATTGGGCGGGAACCCGAACTGCGGGATGTTCCGGAGCGGATGCGCGTTGCTACGCCGAACATTCTCGCCGTAGGCTGTCATGCTTTCCGTTAAGAGTGCGGTGTCGTTCGGCCCGTTTGCCAAGCCTCCGTTGGTGCTCGCGAGAAATCGCAACATCTCGACCAGGAGGATGTCGTAACTGGGAACCGAGGTGCGGTATTCGATCGTGAAGCCGAGATTGGCCTGGCTCAGAGAATCCAACGTCTGCTTAACGTTAATGCCTGTCGCGGTGCCCGAGGCGATATGGAAATTGAGGTTTGGCAACGGCGGGGTAGCCTGGGCGCGACGCGCTGCGGCTTGCTGCCGGATCATGGCCGCCAGGGAATCGGCACTTCCAGAAAAAGTAGGGCCGAGGATTCGGTATTCAGTTAGGGGTGAATCCTCGTCAATCCACGAAAACGCGGTACTGAGCTGCTGCGCCTGCACACCCCAGGTTGGCGTTTCTCCCACCACCAGGAGCGCGAGCGCTTGTTCACTCTGGGGATCGTTAACCGGACGGTAGAGCACCACACCGGGCGTCTTCTCCCAGCAACGCTGGCTGCGTTTGCTGGCACTACTTCCCGGCCACGGAAAATAATGGTGATCTTTGACGAAGCGGCGCGAGTACTTGCGACCGTCTTTGTGGCCAAGCGTTCCAGCCGCTGCAGCTTCTTCGACTCCTTCCATCACGGCATCAAAGTAGTCCGTGTGGCCCGAGTCTTCGGGATCGGGCGCGAGCACCACGAGAAACTGAAAGACACCCTTCGCTCCGGGCTGACGGTAGAGCGTGCGGTAGCTCTCCAGCACGTCCAACGCCTCCGTGCAGGTAGCCGGCGCTTTTACCTTGGCTGCCACCAGTGGCACCTCGCTGGAGCCGCTGGACGAAGGCGTTGACGCAGTCACAGGCGTTGGCGATGGCGTAGTGGTCGCCTTGGCTTGTGTTGACTCACTGGCCCCACGCACCTGCCCAATGCCAAGCACCACCAGAAGCGCGGCTACGATCAGACTGAATCCCCGGTTTTCGCTCGGCATGGTGGCAGGCGGTGAAAGCCGAACGCAACCCTATGAGCTCTCAGCCTGGCTGCTCAATAGGAAAAAGTGGCGACGATCCCCACCTTACCTGCCGAGCATGGACCACCACGCGTTCGCCATCCGCTCCCCCATCAATTGTTGATTCCTTTCGCCGCTGACCGCCCCAGAATCCAGCGTCGAGGACGGAGCACTGTGGCCTCATTGATGCTGGCGGCGTATAGAGTCGCGGTCACATGGCGTCGAAGAAAAAGGCTCTTCGTATCCACTACCCTGAGGAGCAGCGCTACGCCTGTCGGGATTGCCCCGCGCGCTGCTGTCGGACGCCGTGGGGCATTCCGGTGTCGCCGGAGGTTGCGCATGCCGCGCTTTCGGACAGCGGGCTTCGCGAGCGACTCGTGGGGCGTGCTCCGGCCATTCTAGCCGGTGGCACGTTGCCCATGGTGGAACGAGATCGCCAGTTGCAGTGTGTTTTCCTCGACGACGATCTGCTCTGTGGGCTGCAGAAGCGCTTCGGGCACTCCGGCATTCCTCAGGCGTGTCAGGCTTATCCGTTCGGATTCATGAAGAACGAGCAGGGCGAGCCAGTCGCGTTGCTATCGCGGCACTGCCCCTCGATCCGCGACAACTACGGCGAACTATTGTCCGGTCAAATTGCCAGCAAGCTGGAGCAGGCTGGCGGTGCTCGCCCCCTGGCTTCGCGTATGGGCTTGCGTTCGGGGCGCACACTCGCGCTAAAGCAGTATCTCATGGTGGTGGGCGCATGGCGCGAAATCCTCGCAGCGGGTTCGCCGCTACGAGGTGCCCTGCAGAGCTACGCGCTCACGGACGAATTCGACGACGTGCTGCCACGCGGGGCGGAACCGAAAGATCTCGAGGTACAGCAAGCCATCGAAGTGGCTAGGGAACGCACCGTGCTGGCGAGCCAAGAGCGGCGCACTCGCCCCACCTGGCAGGCGCGCGTCTTCTATGCTCATGTTCTTGGCAGCCTCAGCTATCCAGCACGCGTGCTGCCCGAATTTGCAGCCCGGAGGTCGTCCTTTTCCCAGCGGGTAGGAGCTTGGGGCAACAAGCTTTCATGGCTGCTTCAGGTGGGAAAAGTGGATTTACTCTACGTACCTTCGCCCGTCGCCATGGCGCAGATCGACCGCGTCCCGCCTTTTTTGGCCGGAGAATTGGCTCCCCTCGTGGCGGAATACCTAGGCGAGGTCATCGCGCGCGGCCAGCTCTTCGCCCGCCAGACGTACCTCACGCGAGTCATCGTCGACTTGGGGCTGACCCTTTGCGTGGTTTCGCGTTTCGCACGCGCGAGTGCAGTCGGACATGGACGCAAAGAGGTGGCGAAGGCTGACGTGCTCGAGGCGCTGGGAGTCGCCGATCTGGTGATGGCTCATCGAGGTGAGGGCCATCAGGATACTGTGCTGGAAAACCTGCGCCTGGCGTTGATGAGTGATCCGAAGGCTTTTCGGCGGTTCTTAGCAAGCGAGGTGCCGTAGCAACACAGCGGATTGCCTTTGTCCTCCGGCAGCTATTGCGAATCCAAGCTCACCGCCCAACACGAACCGCCGAGTCAGTAAGCCTGTCAACGAGGAACCGGTAGCAGGCGCTTCACGCCAGCTACAAGAGCGACTATCAACGCACCGGCGATAAGCCCAGCGAGACCATTGAGCACCGTGGGTAAAATGACGCCCCATGCTCCCGCCGTCTTGGCGGCATTTTGGATCCAAACATCGAGAGCGTGAAAGCCGTGGGTCAGAATGCCCCCTCCCACCAGGAACATGGCCAAAGTACCAGCGATACCCAGGCCTTTCATCAGGTACGGCGCCGACTTGATGATGCCCATGCCCAAGCGTCGCTGAATGCGAACGCCAGCAGCTTCTCCGGGTTTGGTATGCAAATATAGACCAAAATCATCCAGCTTCACGATGGCTGCCACCAAGCCGTACACGCCCAGCGTCATCACTATCGCGACCCCAATCAAGACCCCCACTCGCGTTCCAAACGGTGCCTCCGCGATCGTTCCGAGAGCGATGGTGATGATCTCGGCGGATAGTATGAAGTCGGTGCGAATGGCGCCCTTGATTTTCTCCTTTTCGATCGCGACGAAGTTTGCCTCCGGATCGATCACGGCGGCTTTCAGTTCCTGTTGATGAGCAGCATCTTCGGTTCGATGCAGCAACTTATGGACAATTTTCTCACAGCCCTCGTAACACAGGAATGCTCCGCCGAGCATCAAGAGGGGCGTCACGGCCCAAGGGATCAAGCCGCTGATGACCAAGGCGGCTGGCACCAGGATGGCCTTATTCACCACCGAGCCGCGCGCTACCGCCCACACCACTGGTAACTCGCGGTCGGCGCGCACGCCTGCGACCTGCTGGGCGTTGAGTGCGAGATCGTCGCCGAGCACCCCAGCCGTCTTCTTCGCGGCCACCTTCGTGAGGACCGCAATGTCATCCAGCACGGTGGCAATGTCGTCGAGAAGGGTGAGAAGGCTACCGGCCGGCATGCGAGGTGGGCGACGCTAGCTGATCGTCAAGGTTCCGGGAAAGGGCTGAGAAGGATGTGGGGGCGAGCGCACTCCTTGCGGCTTGAAGCGCCAGGTGTGCCAACATTGGCACGCCGGATCAGCCGGGCCGATGTTCAGTGTAAGCCCTGCGCGATGCGCCTCGCGCACGTTCTTGCGGATTTGCGCCATATAAGTCTGGGCGAGCGCGGTGGAGGTAGCAGATGGCACGAGGTTTGCTCAGAAAGATAGCATGAAGCTTCGGGTATCCGTCGATATGTGGTGCACAACCTTTGCTGCGGCGCTCGGGCTTCTGCCCGGGTGCGGTGGCTCCTCCGTGGACGTGAACGGCTCGGGCGGTACGGGAGGCGCTCCGAGCGGTGTTGGCGGACAGCCTTCGATGTTTGCATGTGGCAAGTCGATGCCTCTCCTGGTCAACGGCATAGATACAGGGTTTTCGACCTGCGAAAACGGGCTTCTCCACCGGCCGACCATTGGGAAGTGCCCCGTAGCAGCGTCGCTTCCCGAGATTTGCAGCCAGGTGATGCTGCCTCCGGGCTCAAACCAGCAGTGTGCCACCAATGCGGATTGCAAGGCGAAGCCTTACGGCCAGTGTGGAGTTGGGCAGGTGGGATGCTACTGCACCTATGGGTGCGCATCGGATGCCGACTGCGACGCGGGTTCAGTTTGCCAATGCGGAGAAGCTTCCGGACAGTGTGTTCCGAGTACCTGCGCGAATGACCAAGCTTGCCCCACCGGCCAACTCTGCGCGGGTTATGTCTCGATGCCTTTTTGTGGGGGGCCGGCTCTTGCTTGCCAAACATCCGCCGATCAGTGCGCTGTGGACGCAGATTGCGCCGCGCGCGGTATGGCCGGCGCAGTGTGCACGGTGGAAAACGGGATCAGGATCTGCTCACCAGGTAACTGCGTCATCGGGCGCCCCTTCTTGATCAATGGCAGCGAAAGGCTCGCGGCGCTCAGCAACTCGCCCGATTGGATTGCTGAGCCCACGATCGATGCCGCGGATAATCTTTGCCGGCCATTGCGCGATGCCGTAGTGCTCGGCTGGACGCGCATCGCTCTCATGGAGCACGCCTCTGTGGCTGCGTTTTCGCGTTTCTCCCTCCAACTTTTGTCGCTCGGAGCGCCGAGCGATCTGCTCGAAGCCACCCAGCGCGCCGCCTCCGACGAGCTTCGCCATGCGCGCGAGGCCTTTGGCCTGGCGAGCCGCTATGCAGAGGGCGCAATTGGCCCGGGCGCTCTATCGATTGAGGGAGCTCTGAATGATTCCTCACCCGAAGCCATTCTCACCACAACGCTCTTGGAGGGTTGTGTAGGGGAAACTGTCGCTGCCGTGGAGGCGCTCGAACTTTCCCTGCGCGCCGAGGATCCGTACGTGCGTGATCTGCTCCGTAAAGTGAGCGACGATGAAGCTCGACATGCGGAGCTTGCCTACCGTGCTGTGCGGTGGTTGCTTGGGGTGCATCCGGAATTGCGTGAGGCAGCGGCGGCTCTCGGCCGGCGTGTGTTGGCTGAAGACCCACCGTGCGAAGGATCCGACGAAGAAGAACGCGCCGGCATCTCCGCACAAGAACTGCACGCTTATGGTCTCGCAAGCCCGGAGCTGAGCCGCGAAATTCGAACGCGGGTGCTCGAATCCGTAGTGCGACCATGCCTCAGTGCCCTTGTTGACCCCCGGGTAGTGGCTTCGCCCTCTACGCATTGGGCTCACGCCTGACCGGCGTGGCTCCAACGCGGCAATTGTGCTTGAAGAAGCCACCCGTCTTTCTGGGGAAAAGACGTACTCAAAGACGGTGGATCGGGCGCTCGCAGAGTTTGTGCAGCGCCATAAGGCTCGCGAAATACTGAAGCTGACCGTTCTGGGCTCTGGAGCGGCGATCTGAGTGAGATGCGCGCGGATAAGAGGAGAACACATTTCGGCTTGCTCGCGATGCAATGCGGGCCATGCCTGTTGTCGAATCACCGCTCGGTGCAGGTGTATACTTAGGTGCGGTTAATCTGTATCTGCTTGCGCACCATGAGCTCGCGCGCAATGGGCGCAGCAAAACAAGGTTCCCTGGGAGGTCACTCCGTGACCAATAATCTTAGTTTTACAGTGCTGACAGGGTGGCGCCAACTTGGCGATAGCACACTCGAAACTATCAAACGTGTGCTCTGCTCCATTCATTCGCACCGTAAATGACTTATCGTAGTTGTTTCCGCAGCTTGCGCACGCTTGCATGATGTCTTCGTCCTCCTGTTTGGGGCCACAGCTAAACTGCAAGCAGCATGCCGCAAGCAACATACCCAGCTGTTCGGTGGGCACCGTGCCTCCGCACTTCCCCAAAGCGGAACGAACGCGAACGGGGCTTGTACTCCATGCTCGGGGTGAGCGTTCCTCACGGGCGCCTCCTTGCCACAGCGCGCGCAACAGTGTGGCACATTGGTACATTCTCAAAGACGCTCCGCCCGGGGCCTGCGACGATCGGCGCCAAGCGGCACTGCGTCGACCCCTCGCGTCGGAGCGTGCAACGCCGAGCTCACAACGTGTTGAAGGCAGGGGGGCAGTGAGCACGCTGTGCGCACGGGTGTTGAGTACCACCACGGCACGGGTCGTGCACTGGGGTCGCGTGCCCAACTGGGCGCCACTGGCTCTTCGGCCGCGGCACCAGCGTCGGCCTTCCCTATCAACCAAGAGGCAAAGTGAATATGGCGAAGTTCAGCAAGTGTGTGGTCCTGTTTCTGCTCGTGGGCTGCGAAAAGAGTGTGGGTGAGGAGCAACGAGAGGCACAGCAAGCCGCCCTTGAGGCTAAACAGGAGGTACGGGCGGCTACCACTCAGACGCAACAAGAGGTGCAGCAGGTGCGGCAGGAAGCCGCCAAGGATATTGCAAAGATCCAAGAAGATGCTCGGGAACGCGTGGGCGAAGCGGTTCACGATGGCAACAAGGCTATTGAGGGCGCCCAAGCAGATGCTGAGGTAGCGGCAAAGGAGGCGAGGGAGGCCTTGCGAAAGGCCGGCGAAGCTTCGAGGCTTGCGGTAGAGAAGGATCTGAACGATCTGGACGACCGAGTTAAGCGCGCTCGCGAGAACCTGAAAGATCAATCCGCTGAGGCGCGCGCTCAAGCCGAATCCAAGCTTGCTACCATCGCCGCAACGACAGCTAAGTTGCGCGGGGACGTGCGGGCCTTCGAATCAAAAACCGTCCAGAATATCCAGGAATTCCAAGCTGATCTCACACGAAAAATGAACGCCGCCTTGGCAGAGCTGGAACAAATCCCAAGTAAAATAAAGAAGGATTAGGGCGTGTACGAGGCGGAGTATGGCCTACCTATCCTGGAGATGATTCAGCGCCTTGTGGCCGCGTGCGTGGCCGGCGCTCTGGTAGGCTGGGATCGCGAACGCAAGAATAAGCCAGCGGGGCTGAGAACTCACATGCTGGTCACGTTGGGCTCCGCCTCCTTCTGCATTCTGGGCTTCGAACTTGGATCCACCTCCTCCGCGGGCGGGGCGGTGGATCCGATGCGCGTGTTACAAGGCGTCGTAGGCGGAATTGGTTTCTTGGGCGCCGGGAGCATTATTGAGAGTCGAGGACACGTGCGCGGCGTTACTACTGCCGCCGGTCTTTGGATGTCGGGTTCTCTCGGCGCCGCGTGTGGCATAGGAGCCTATTATCTGGCTGGGCTGAGCCTAGCTCTTACGCTCTTCGTATTGATCGTTGTGGGTCGTTTTGAGCGAAGGCTGATAAAGCCTGGCGCTGCGGCGTCGTCACCATCGAAGCCACCCTCCTAAGCGCGATCCCGATCCCAATTAACGCGGCCGAGCTCCACCACCGCGTCCGACTCACCAGAGGGCGTCCGCGCCAATTCTTCTAGCGGGGGCGAGTGTCCGGTTCCAACTCCAATGGGCTACAGCTGGGTTACAGGCTCCCGCGTGTCCAAAATGTTTCGGCTAGGAAACAAGCCTCGCTTCCTTCGCTCCCCACATCTGGCTTGCCCCTCTCGGCCTATTGGTCTAACCGGCAGCTGGCCCGGCGCCTCCCGAAGCGCCGATTCTTGGCCGAATCTTGAAGGAGCGAGACGTCTTACATGACTGCTTTTGAAGGTCCGAAGAGTGGCGAACCGATCACGATGGTTGCTGGCAAATTGAATGTGCCAGATCAGCCCATACTGCCGTTCATCGAAGGTGACGGCACGGGCCCGGATATCTGGCGCGCTTCAAGTGCCGTGCTCGATGCCGCTGTGGAGAAGGCCTACAAAGGTAAAAAGAAGATCGCGTGGTACGAAGTCTACGCCGGTGAGAAGGCGAAGAAGCTATTTGATAACTGGCTGCCGAATGAAACGGTCGAAGCTTATCGCAAGTACTTGGTGGGCATTAAAGGTCCACTTACCACTCCGGTGGGCAAAGGGATCCGTTCGCTCAATGTAGCGCTCCGGCAACAGTTAGATCTTTACGTGTGCTTGCGCCCCGTGCGTTGGTTCACCAATGTGCCGAGCCCCGTATTGCGCCCGGGCGACGTAGACATGGTGATCTTCCGCGAGAATACCGAAGACATCTACGCGGGTGTCGAGTGGCAGGCGGGAACCCCGGAAGTGAAGAAACTGATCGCGTTTCTCCAGAAGGAAATGGGCGTTAACAAAATCCGTTTCCCGGAAACGTCCGGCATTGGCATTAAGCCTACTTCTTCGGAGGGCACGGAGCGCTTGATGCGTGCTGCCATTGAGTACGCTCTGAAAAATGGCCGCCCAAGTGTCACGATTGTGCACAAGGGCAACATCATGAAGTTCACCGAAGGCGCGTTCCGCGATTGGAGCTACGCCGTCGCGATGAACGAGTATCGCGGCAAAGTGGTCACTGAGCGCGAATCTTGGATCCTCGGCAACCTGGAGCAAAATCCCTCACTCACGGCTGAAGCCAACGCGCGCATGATTGAGCCTGGTTACGACATGGCGCCGCCCGAAGCACAAGCTGAGCTTCGGGCAGAGGTGGAGAAGGCCGCCGCACTTCTTCCCACGCATGGTGGCGGCAAGTGGAAGAAGATGCTGAAGATCCGCGACTCCATTGCGGACATCACGCTCCAGCAAGTGCTCACGCGCCCCAAGGAGTTCGACGTGATCGCCACCATGAATCTCAATGGTGATTACCTGAGCGACGCTTTGGCGGCGCAGGTGGGTGGCATCGGAATCGCTCCTGGCGGCAACATCAATTACCTCTCCGGCCACGCCATCTTCGAGGCCACCCACGGCACAGCGCCGAAATATGCCGGCCTCGATAAGGTAAATCCGGGCTCAGTGATCCTGAGCGGCGAGATGATGTTGCGTCATCTCGGCTGGAATGAAGCCGCTGATTTGGTCATCAAGGGCATTGATGGAGCCATCGGCTCCAAGACAGTCACGTATGACTTCGCGCGCCTGATGGAAGGCGCCAAAGAAGTGAAGTGTTCAGAGTTCGGCCAAGCCATCATTTCGCACATGGCGTGAACAATATAGGGGCCAGAGGCTCGGCCTGGCCCCGCGCATTTCGCACCCAAGCATTCCCAAAATAGAAACCTTTTAGGAGCAAGTAGCATCATGGCAAGAAAGAAGATCGCGCTAATTGGAGCAGGCAATATCGGTGGCGAGCTCGCCAACATGTTGGTCACGCGTCAGCTCGGCGATGTTGTTTTGTTTGATATTGCGCCCAAAGAGAACTTTGCCAAAGGCAAAGCGCTGGATCTTGAGCAAGCAACTTCGGTGAGCGGTGCGGATGCTCGCGTTACGGGCACGGCCAAGTGGGAAGATTGCGCGGGGGCAGATGTGCTCATCATCACGGCGGGTATTCCAAGAAAGCCGGGTCAATCTCGGGATGACCTCGTGGGTACCAACCTGCCCATCATTCAAGATGTGGCTGATAACGCCAAGAAGCACTGCCCGAATGCGTTCGTGATTGTTATCTCGAATCCTCTCGATGCCATGGTTTACGAATTCAAGCGCCGCACCGGGATGCCGCGCGAGAAGGTGGTGGGTATGGCGGGTGTGCTGGATAGCTCCAGGTTCTCGCTATTCCTGGCTCAGGAAGCCGGCGTGAGCATCAAGGATATTCGTGCCATGGTGCTCGGTGGGCATGGGGACGATATGGTGCCGGTGTTGAGCCACTGCACGGTCAGCGGCGTGCCCGTGCAATCGTTAATTGAGAAGTCAAAGCTCGATGCGATCGTCGATCGCACGCGTAAAGGTGGCGGCGAAATCGTGGGCCTGATGGGCACGAGCGCTTTCTACGCACCGGCCGCGAGCGCTGTAGCCATGGCAGAGGCTTACCTTCTCGATCAGAAGCGCCTATTGCCGTGTGCGGCTTACCTTACGGGCGAATACGGCTACTCGGATCTCTACATGGGCGTGCCCACCGTGATTGGTAAAGGCGGCGTCGAAAAGATCGTCGAATTGAGCCTCACTGCCGAGGAAAAAGCCATGCTCAAGCAGAGCGCCGACAGCGTGCAAAAGGTTGTTGATATCGTAAAGGCAAAAGCATGAAGATCCACGAATATCAGGCCAAACAGATCTTCGCTCGCTACGGCCTGGCCGTACCCAAAGGCTACGCGTGCACTACGGTGGATGAAGCCGTTGCCGCTGGCGAGAAGCTGATGGCGGAGACGAAGATCCCGGTGGTCGTCGTTAAAGCGCAGATCCACGCGGGCGGTCGCGGCAAAGGTGGCGGCGTGAAGGTGGTCAAAGGGGGCGCTTCGGAGATCCGCGAAGCAGCCAGCAAGATCCTCGGCATGCAGCTCATTACGCATCAAACGGGTCCCGAAGGTCAGAAGGTGCGCCGGCTGTACATCGAGCAGGGGCTTGATATTGCGCGGGAGCTGTACTTGGGGCTCGTTGTGGATCGCGAACAACGTCAGATCGCCATTATGGCCTCCACCGAAGGTGGCATGGAGATCGAAAAGGTGGCCGAGGAGTCACCTGAGAAGATCATGACGGTCCACATCGATCCAGTAGTGGGCCTCTCCGGCTACCAGGCGCGAAAGCTCGCGTTTGCGCTCAAGCTCGGCGAGGGCGTGCCGGATGCGAAGAAAACGACTCAGAGCTTTGTGGCACTCCTCACCAAGCTTGCCACGCTGTTCGAGAAGGAAGATTGCTCGCTCTGCGAAATCAATCCGCTCATCGTCACCAAATCGGGCGACATTGTGGCGCTCGACGGCAAAGTCACCTTCGACGATAACGCGCAGTTTAGGCACAAGGAATGGGCGGATCTCCTCGATAAAGACGAGGAAGATCCCGTGGAGCTCGAAGCCAAAGACACGGGCCTAAGCTACGTATCGCTCGATGGCAACATCGGTTGCTTGGTGAACGGCGCCGGTTTGGCGATGGCCACTATGGACATCATCCAAACGCACGGCGGCACTCCTGCCAACTTCCTGGATGTGGGCGGCGGCGCCACCAAAGAGCAGGTAACGCACGCCTTCAAGATGATCCTCACGAGCAATAAGGTGCGCGGCATCTTCGTGAACATCTTTGGCGGCATCATGCGCTGCGATGTGATCGCCGAAGGCGTTGTAGCAGCCAGCAAAGAGCTGGGGCTCACGGTGCCACTCGTTGTGCGCCTAGCTGGCACCAACGTTGAAGAGGGTAAGAAGATCCTGAACGAGAGCGGCCTCAAGATCCAGGCTGCTGACACCATGGCCGATGGCGCCAAGAAAATTGTTGCGGCTGTAGCTGCTGCCTGAAAAGGCTCCCGATAATACGGAGAAGGTGAGAACAGAGTATGGCAGTTTTAGTTTCAGCACAGACAAAGGTCGTGGTGCAGGGCATCACGGGTTCCGCAGGTTCTTTTCACGCCAAGCAATGCCTTGCTTATGGCACGAAGATCGTGGCGGGTTGTACGCCACATCGCGGAGGCGAAGTATTTGAAGGCGTAGGAGCGGACGGCAAAGCCGTGAAAGTTCCGGTGTTTGATACGGTAGCCGAAGCCGTCAAGCAGACGGGAGCGGACACGTCTTGCATCTTCGTGCCGGCACCTGGTGCGGCGGATGCGATTTTGGAAGCGGTCGATGCCGGTTGTCGTCTGGTGGTTTGCATCACCGAAGGCGTACCCGTGATGGACATGATCCGTGTGCGGCGTTCGCTAGAAGGCAAACCTGTGACACTCATCGGTCCCAACTGCCCGGGTGTGATCACGCCGGGTGCCTGTAAGATCGGAATCATGCCTGGCCACATTCACCGGCCTGGCAAGTACGGCGTGGTTTCGCGCTCCGGGACACTCACCTACGAGGCTGTCGGGCAGCTCACGGCGCTCGGCATGGGTCAATCTACCTGCATCGGTATCGGAGGCGATCCGGTCGCCGGTATGGACTTCATTGATGCACTGAAGCTCTACAACGACGATCCGGACACCGAAGGCGTCATGATGATCGGCGAAATTGGCGGCAACGCAGAGGAGAAGGCGGCGGCTTATATCAAGCAGTACATGAAGAAGCCCGTCGCAGGCTTTATTGCTGGAGCCACAGCACCTCCTGGCAAGCGCATGGGCCACGCCGGTGCCATTATTTCCGGTGGCAAAGGTACGGCCAAAGACAAGATCGCGGCGCTCGAAGCGGCGGGCGTTCGCATGTCGCCCTCGCCGTCGGAGATGGGCGTCACTCTGAAGAGCATGCTTTAGGTGCCCACGCCCCGCTGCCGGCCAGAGGCCGGCAGCTTGCCCCTCCCTAATGTCTCCATTCGGAGCCATGGGAGGGGCAAAAGACTCTCTTCGGGCTTGTTTCCAAGCATGTGTTTCGCCTAAAAAGTGCGCCGCGCGTCGAGGGGCGCTCGAACGGAGAACTCCATGGCACTTCAAAGAACTCTTTGCATCATCAAACCCGACGCCGTCGAAAAGCGAAAACAGGGCGCCATCATTCAGCGCTTGCTCGACGAGGGGTTTCGCATCGTCGCGATGCGCCAGCTTCAAATGAGCCGAGCGCAGGCCGAAGGCTTTTACGCGGTTCATCGTGAACGCGGCTTCTTTGGCGAACTCGTTCAATTCATGACACGTGGTCCGGTCGTCGTAGTTGCTCTTGAGCGCGAGAACGCGGTGCAACATTATCGCGACGTCATTGGCGCAACCGATCCGGCCAAAGCCGCAGAAGGCACCATCCGCAAGCTCTACGGCGCGAACGTCGGCGAAAACGCCGTCCACGGTTCGGACTCTGAAGAGAACGGTCGCATCGAAGGCGCCTACTTCTTCCCGGGCTCCGAGCTCCTCTAAGCCTTAGCTACCCCAAGTAGCGTGGGCCGTGAAGCCAGCGCTGCCGGGTGGGGGTTTTCCCTGAGCGAGAGGTACTTGTCATGCTAAGTATCTCATCGCTCTGCGAAATGGCTTCGTTTCTCGCCTGCCTGCGTGCGCCTGTCCGCCCGCGTGTGCCTGTCCGCCTGCGTGCGCCTGTCCGCCCGCGTGTGCCTCCGCACCCTCCACATCTTCGGTGCAGTAGGCCTCCATCGTGTGCGTATGGCGTCGAGGCCTACCACGAGTACGCGAACGCAAGCGCTAACACCAAGGCAAGGGCGTGGGCAACATGTGCCCGGGCGTGTAGCATGCGAATATGCGTCTGAGCCTTGGGCGTGTGGCTTGCGGTGGAAGGAAGGGGCGTGCACTCTTTCTGCGATGTCCATCGCTTCGAGTGCTTCCGTATTAAGGCGTGGGGAGCGTGCCCCCATGCAATATCGACGTTTTGGTCGAACCAATCTTGCCCTGAGTGTGATCACACTGGGGGGCATGCGGTTCCCGCACGGCTGGGAACAACCGCGCAATGAAGTGCCCGCGGATATGTTGGAGGAATGCTGCGATTCTATCCAGCGCGCGTTCGCCGCCGGCATCAATCATATCGAAACGGCGCAAGGATACGGAAAGAGTGAGCACTGCTACGGGCGAGCTCTGAACCAAGAACTCAAGATCCCACGCTCTAGCTATTTTTTCATGACCAAAGGTGGCCCGCGTACAGGCGAGGACACCAAGCGCGCCATTGAAGAGCAACTAGCTGGGCTCCAAATGGACCATATCGACCTCTACGGTTGGCACGGGATCAATTCGCCCGGCACCCTCCGCGACATCCTGGTGAAAGGTGGCCCCATTGATGTGCTCAAGCGCTACCAAGAAGACGGAGTCATTGGCAGTGTAGGGTTCAGCACGCATGGGGACTACAAGACCATTTGCGATGCGATATCTACGGATCTCTTCGACTTCGTAAACCTGCATTGGTACTATTTTTGGCAGCGCAATTGGGGTGCCATTCAGCTCGCGGCCGCGCGCGATATGGGCGTCTTCATCATTTCTCCGAATGATAAGGGTGGGAACCTTTTTAACCCTTCTGCACTCTTGAGCCAACTCACGGCGCCGCTCACCCCGATACAATTTAATGCTAGGTTTTGCCTGCAATCACCGCTTGTACATACCTTGAGCTTCGGGATGCATAAGCCGCAACACTTCGAGGAAATGTTAGGCATCTTTCCTGTGCAAACTCCGCTTTCTCCGCAAGATTCCCAGATACTGAGCCGCCTTGATGCACGCCTAGATGTGGACCCCTATTCGCGCTACCTGGGCTACGAACTCGATGGCGATCCCTCTGGCATTAACATCCAAGAGGTGCTGCGCTTTCGGCGCCTCCTCAAGTGTTACGATATGCGCGCCTTCGGTGAGTACCGCTACAACATGTTCAGCAACAACGACTGGTTCGGTGGCGCCTTTGCCACTCCCGAAAACGTCGCCAAGCTAGATTTATCCAAAGTTCCGGAAAATGTGCCCCTCGCTGAGCTCTTGCTGGAAACCCACCGTGAGCTGTTCAAAGCCAAAAATAGCTAGTGCTTTCGGTGGGGCGTACTCTGCTGCTTCGGAGAATCGCAACGAACGTAGCGGTATCCCGGCCCCCGCTTGGCCTGGCGAGCGCCAAATCGTCGGGGTGTGATCCGGAAAGCGAGAGCCTGAGTATGTGGCTTGGGGAGCGTCGTGGTTGTGCTATTGCGAACACACTGTGAGTTTTCAGTGGGTGCATCGGTTTGCGGGGATTTGGTGCTAGAATTCTGATCCATTTGACGCCCCAGTCCAGTTGGTGACAGCTATTCTTCGGCAATGAATATGCCGCGTGTTCGTGCGTGCTCTCTATTGGCAACCCGTACGTTGTTTTCGCTTGGCCTTTGCCTCGCCTGCACTGCCGAAGCAGGCTCGCCTAACTCACGACGGCCGCCGACGAACAGCAGCATGACACCGGATGGTACCAATGGTACCCCCGGTTCGGGTGGCTCTGGAGCTCTCGGCACAGGTGGAGCGGGGAACACAGGTGGAGCTACTCCTGGCACTGGTGCGCAGCCAGCCGTCATCATCCCGGCGGGTTCACCTGGGCCGACAGCGTTGCGCCGCCTGTCGAACGACGAATATCGGGCGACGGTCCAGGATCTACTGGGGCTAGCCGCGCCGCCTGCGGACCCCTTGATCCCGGAGTCTCGCCAGCTCGGCTACGAGAACTTTAGCGAGGTGCTCACGGTTCCGCCGGTTCTGGGTTCGCAATATGCCACGATGGCGGTTCGGTTAGCAGCGGAAGCTGACATCTCAGCGTTGGCTCCCTGCGCTGCTCCCGCCATGGAGGCTGAGTGCGCCGATGCTTTTATCGACCGATTCGGCAAGCAGGTGCACCGCCAGCCGGTCACGGCCCAAGAACACGCTGCTTATCGAGTGGTGTACGATCTTACGCGCACCACGGATACGTATGAGATTGGAATTCGGCGCTTGTTGGAGGCGATGCTCCAATCACCGGCGCTCCTCTATCGCATGGAATATGGCGCTGGTGCGGCAGAGCGCACGCTCACCCCGTACGAAGTTGCATCCGAGCTCTCTTACCTATTTCTAGGCTCCATGCCGGATGCGGCGCTGATGGAGGCAGCCGACACCAATTCATTGAGTACTCCAGCGCAAATAGAAGCCCAGGCGCGGCGCTTGCTTGGTTTACCGCGTGCGCGGCAAAGCGTTGGAAAGTTTCTAGAGCAGTGGTTCATGGTGTCTACTCTGCCGCAGCTGGTGAAGGATCCGGGGCTGTTTCCCGACTTCGAGAAAACCCAGAAAGCAGCGATGGGGGCGTCTACAGACCGCTTCATAGAGTCAGTGGTGTGGGAGGGGGACGGCACGGTAAAGACGCTGCTATCGGCGCCCTTTGCCTTCGTGAACAGCAGCTTAGCGTCAGTGTACGGAGTTCCGGATCCAGGTCAGGGGGACACTTTGGTTCAGGTGGACGTGAGTGCCATGGGGCGAAGCGGCATGCTCACCCTGCCCTCGCTTTTAGCGGTGCAAGCCAAGGAGAATGAGTCTGACCCAGTAGGTCGTGGCAAGTTTGTCCGTACGCGGATGTTTTGCCAGGCGCTGCCTCCACCGCCCCCGAACGTAAAGATCGATCCTCCCCCGTCGAATCCAAACCTGACGACGCGTGAACGCTTCGCCGCGCATTCCGCGGACGCAGCCTGCTCGGGTTGCCACAGCCTGATGGATCCCATCGGGTTTGGGCTGGAAGTGTACGACGGGATAGGTGCCTACCGAACTTCGGAGAATGGTCTCGCGGTAGATGCGAGTGGTGATTTGACCGGCACGGACGTCGACGGGAAGTTCACGGGTGGCGTTGAGTTGGCCAGCCGCCTTGCCATGAGCGCATCCGTCCGGCAGTGCGCAGCGATCAATGCGGCGCGCTTTGCCTACGGGCGAAAGGAAATAGCAACAGATACACAGCTTGCCGCAACGCTCGACATGAAACTTGGAGTGTCGGGGATGGATGTGCGGGAGCTGCTGGTTGCACTCACCCAATCGGCGAGCTTTACGACGAGGACCTTCGTGCCATGAGCAACCAACCTGTCACCTTATCCAGAAGAGCCGGATCTATGTCGAAAGCCCTCATTAAGCGCCGATCACTCCTCAAGGGTCTGGGTGGAGCCAGCTTCCTTGCCGCCCCAGTGTTCCGAGCGACGTTGGCAGAGGCTCAAGCGGCCCCCCTGCGTTTCATCGTTCTTTACTTCCCTGGTGGCGCGATGATGACCAACGGCACCGAGGGGATGTGGACCTACGACAAGATGCTGGCGCCACTGGCACCGCTGAGTTCAGATATCTTACTATTCAATAACATCATTGATGCAGCCTTACCGGATGGTAGTGATCCCGGGCACGGTGGCGAGCGCACCATGCTCACCGGGGACGGTCGAGGCATGATGGAGGAGGGTGGATTCATTCCCCAAGGCATGGCCTCGATCGATCAGGCTATCGCCCAGAGCGTTGGAGCCAATACTCGATTTTCCTCGCTCCAATTCGGCGTCTACTCGGATACTGCGGATTGCAACGGCAGGCATACCGGAGCGATCACATACTCCAATGGCGCCGTCCTCCCGCCAGTGATGGACCCGGCGACGATGTTTACGCGGCTCTTCGGTAATGCGCCCGTGGGCCCTGCTCCTACGGATCCGGCCGCTACGGCCAAGCTGCAGGCGCTCAACGCCCAGCGTCAGAGCATCTTAGATCTCCTGAAGGGTCAGGTGACCAGCATTCAGGGCCTCGTCGGGTCCGCCGAGAAGCTGAGGCTGGATGAGCACTTGAATACGCTGCGCGAGCTTGAGAAGCAGATCATGAACGCTCCCGGTGGCACCGGTGGAGGGGTTGTGTCCGCACCGGGCGCTTCCTGCGGCGCTCCCACGCTGGGATCAGGTACTGATGTCCCGGCGGTGACGGCCGCCATGAACGAACTCCTTTACCAATCCATCAATTGCGATGCCACTCGCGTGGCTACCATGCAGATGTTCAACACCGGTGCCGAGCTGTTGTTCAGCTGGATCGGTTTGAATAACCTAGGGCATCATCCCATGCAGCACTCGCCGGGGCCAGATTTCGTGGCCGCGCAGAACTGGCTCCTTGCGCAGCTCGCCGTGGTTGTGAAGCGCCTCAAGGACACGCCCGAAGGCGGCGGCAGCATGCTTGATAACTGCTTGGTGCTTTTGACCTCTGAAATGGGCGATGGATCAATACACCTTAACCGCCCCGTGCCGGTGTTGCTAGCGGGCAAGGCGGGGGGCCAACTTAGAACGGGACGCACCTTTAACGCCAATGGCAGGGCCCGCTCCGACCTCTTGCTCAATCTTGCCAACCTGATGGGTGTGCCGCTCACAACCTTCGGTGACCCGGCGTCGATCACGGGGCCCCTGAATCTCGGCTAAGCTGGCGCGCCTGGGGTGGCCATCGGCCGTGGGTTGCTAAGAATACTCGATCGCCAAGATCTCGAGTTCGATCTCCCCCACCGGGCGCATCACCGTTACAAATTCGCCCACCTTCTTTTTCATGAGAGCTTTGCCGAGGGGGGCATGAAAGCTGATGCGGCGCTCCGTGGGGTTGGCCTCATCGGGCCCGACAATTTGGTAGCTGCTCTCTTTGCCGTTCTCATCCCGCACGCGCACCTTGGCGCCAAACGCCACGATATCGGTGCGGCGCTCCTCTTGGTTCACCACGACGGCATTCTCTAAGCGCTTGGTAATGAAACGAATGCGGCGGTCGATCTCGCGCAAGCGCTTCTTCCCATAGATATACTCCGCGTTCTCCGAGCGATCGCCCATGGCTGCGGCATCCGACACCTCTTGCACTACCTTTGCTCGGTCGACGTAGAGCAATTGCTTGAGCTCGGCGGAAAGAGTCTTCGCGCCATCGGGGGTGAGATACGTAGGAGGCATAGTTTGGCCTATAGCACCGGAAAGTGCCCCTTGTTGAGCGTGAGCTGGGGAGGGGCTAGAACTTTTGGATGAGGGTCGCACCATGAAAGAGAGTCCTAAGGGCGACGCCGACCAGAAGTCGCTTCCTGCCGCCAGGGGACCGGATGCTGCCAAGCCTCGCACGCTCGTGCGCGTTGTGTTGGGCATGGCGTTGCTGGCGGGGCTCGTGGGCCTGGGACTCTTTACCGCACGAACCTATATTCTCAACGAGCTCCAAACCCGGGCGGCCGAGCGAGGCGTTGAGTTGTGGCCGGGTGAGCTCAAGGCTGGCTTCTTCTACCTTGCCTTGGAACATACCAGGTTCAGGACGCTGGGTCCGGTAAGGGTGGATGGTACGATTGGGAGGCTGCGATTCGAGTTTGAAGGCTTGCAGCTGCAGAAGATTCGTTTGGAGCACGTCGAGGCTTCGGGGCGCTTCAGCCGCGGAGATCTGCGCGCCCGTTTCGACCAGCCTGCAGGTGGCGGCGATCCGGGGCCCAAGCAGGATGTGCTGATGGAAGGCGAGCACATAACCATCAGCCTGGCCGAACCCACCAGCGAACGGCCTTGGCTCTTGCTTCGGGATTTCTCGTTCGAGCGGCAAGCCACTGCCACGGTGCTAAACCTGCCGGAAGTGTGGTTGTGGGGTGTAAATCGCGGATCCTTTACGGCCACGGCCACTGAATCCGAGTGGCGTCTTCAACGCGTCCGGGACCGAAATGTGGGTGCCTTCGATGTTGCCGTGAATGTAACGCCTGAGGAGGTGACCGCGGATGTGCAGTTCTCGCAGGTATCGGAAGCATTTTTATTCGGTGGTGCGAGCTCAGGCGTGAACTTGAAAGGGTCGCTGCATGCCAAGCAACTGCGCGGCTCGGGCAGTACCCCAATCGGTGATTTGGAGTTGGTAGTGGATGGGATACGAACCAACCTTCCCGGAACTTTCGGATTGGGGTCCTTGGGAAGCACCGTCTCTGTCCGCTCGCCCTGGGCGCTCGATGCGAACTACGAAACGCTCCATTTGAGTCGAATTTCAGTGAACGCGGGGCCTCTTCTTCTGGCTGGCACGGCCACGGTTCAGCATCTTTCAGGGGGAACGGCGAATTCTTCGGGCTCCGGGGAGGAAGCCCAGTTGATTGGGCGCCTGCGAGGTTCACTCTCTTGCCAGGAGCTGACTCAAGCGATCCTGCGCTCTGAGCTTGGCGCTTGGTTCGGCAACATGGTGTCCAAGCCTGCGAGTCGATGGGTTAACGGCAGCGTTCAGATCGAGCTGTCGTTAGAGAGCAAGCTCTCAGCGCTCAGCTCCCAATCTCCACGCCTTACCGTGGGCATCGGTTGCGGGCTGAAGGCACCGGCCGGTCTCGACCCGGGAAGTGAGCTCATGAAGGGTGCCGAGGGCCTTCGCTTGCCAACGACCAAAGACCTGAAGTGGCTTCAAGGCCTTCCGGATCTGCTCCCCACTTTGCCTGACAGACGCTGAAGCGAGTGGCAAGCAAAGCTTGGGGCGTGTTCGTCGCTGGGCGACTCAGCGTTCTAGCCCGAGGAGCGCGAAACGAACGGAATAGCTCACGGTTGTTGGCTTCTTTAAGGGGTTTTTGAATCGGACCAATTCGAGCGCACCTTGCATGCAAACTTGAAACTCCTTGCCCCTAAGTGATGTTCTAATTTTTCTGACACTCGCACGCCCTTCATCGGAAGGCACCAGCAGGTCAACGCCAAATATTGCTAAGGCCTTGGGGTTCTCTACCGAACGATAACATCGCATGAATTCCGAAAATTGCAGGGCTATGGGCGCTCCGAAGGCGTGATGCGTGGCCGCATCATTCGGCCCACCTCCAACATGTAGGCCTACGGCTTTGAGTTCGAGCTTGGGCAACGCTCGCGCAGGGACTGGTGCGGTGTTCTCACCAGGGTTCGAGGTTGAGGAAGGTGTCGAGGCTGCCGGGCTAGTGGACGGTGTGGTGCCTGGAGCTGACGGAGGCGTGGCTGGTGTGGTGTTGAGCTGCGTGCGTGCTGAGGCAGCCGCGGAGTCCGCAGGGGCTGAAGGCGCAGGAGTGGCGCTCATAGCTCGCGGAAGGCTAGCTTGAAGCGACGGGCTCCCGCTCTCGCTCTTGGAAATGAATGTCTTTGGTCCCGCCTGGGGAGGAGAGCTTCGGGCGCAACTTGGGAGAGTGCAGACCAAGAGCAGGCCTAGGGCGGCACAGTGGCACCAGGGAGTCATTGCGTTGCCTCTTATCACGAGATCTCTCGGGCTGGAGCAAGAGCCGCGAGCTCGCGACCTAGATGCTAACATACACCGCGTGGCAATGGCGTTTTCGCGTGGCCATATCACCAGGACAACGGTGAAACCGGCAAGAGCCTCCGACCCAAGTGGCGCGTGGCAGGCTTCGCGTGCCGGTGGAAAGCTTGATCAACAGTGGGCGACGTGGAGATCCTTCCTGTCGTTGAAGCAAACATCCGTGCTGCTGCCCGAACCCGCGAAGCAGCGCTTGAAACCTATGGGGATCCGGGCGATTCGGTTCTTGGAGACGAGCGCTTGGCCCACGGCGTTGCGACGGTGATTGAATGCGGCATTGGGTGTCTCCCATGGTCAGCGTTGACGCAGCGCCGACCTTGTGGGCCGCGCGAGAGCATGAGCGTTCGAATCTCAACGCAGTGCACTGGTACAAAGTTGTGCCGCACCTGGGGGCATGGCAGCCCGCGACTGCTTGAATTGCAGCGCCGCACGCATGTTGCGTTCAGGCTGAAGGCTGACACAAGTTGCACACTTGGGACTAGCAAAGAGGCCAGTTTCCGGCATCCTTGTTCTCTAGCGGCGCTTCGTGCAAGCGCCGAATCGCAGGTTCAGGAGTTGTCATGCGTCGAAAAATATCGAGACGAACCTTACTTCAAGGCGGTGCAGGCTGCATGATAGCCCTGCCATTGCTCGAGGGTATGCGAGTGGCGAGTGCTCAGGCAGTGTCGCCACCGCGCTTTATCACCTATCACCAGCCTTTCTCGATGTTTGGGGATGCCTTCTGGCCACCGGAACCTGGTAAGTCCCAATACGACAAGCGGTCGGGTACGATCGACCTGTATCCGCGATCTGGTGTTGGCCCCCTCGACAACCCTAACTTCGAATTCACCGAGACCCTCAAGCCACTCGAGTCGGTGCGGAGTGAAATGCTCATTCTGGAGGGGTTGCAGAACGCTGGCTCTAACCACGACGGTTACTGCAGCATTTTGAATGGGTACGAGCCGCTCGAGATCAGCGACACCGAAGTTACCGGCGGAGGCATTTCGCTCGATCACTACCTCGCGAAACAACTTGGCCACGACAAGACCATGCGATTTCCGAACCTCCAGCTTGGCGTGATCGTTACGGCAGCGGGAACCAAGAGTGCCGTGTCGTGGATTGACAAAGGCCAGTCTGTTCCCGCAATGGAGAACCCGCGCAACGTTTTCAACAAGCTTTTTCCGAGCTCCCAAGTAGTGGCGCCCGCAGCGACGGCACCCACCTTTTCGGCCGACATGCTGCGCGCGCGTCAGAAGTCAGTTTTGGACGCGGCGATTCAACACGCAGAAACGTTGAGACCATCGCTCAGCACCTTGGATCGGCAGAAGCTCGACCAGTACCTTGAGGCTTTTCGCAGTGTAGAACAACGCATCGATATTGTTTCCCAACCCACGGTTTCGTGCATGACCCCGGCTTACCCGGCGGATCTTTTTCCAACTAACGGCGAGATCAACGAGCAATACTTAGCCTTGCAGCCCCAAATTGCCGACGTAATGATGGACCTGGGCGCAATGGCTTTTGCCTGCGACCTCACACGCATAATCACGTTTCAAATGAACGAAGAAGGGAACAACCTAGTGTTCACCTGGATCCCAGGGCAACGAGCACGTTGGCACGATCTCTCGCACATTTGGCTCACTCCTGGGCAGGTGCCTTACGAGATGGACCCAAATGATCCTGGCTCCATGAGCTGGTGGGAGGATGTTCAGAATTTCATTAACGTTGGCGCGTGGAACGCCGGGCAGGTATTCAAGCTGCAAGAGAAGCTCAAGCAGCATGCCGTCTACGACAACACGCTCCTGCTTTGGACCACCAATATGGGTCAGGGCAACAGCCACGCGAGCATCAACATTCCGCTCGTATTGCTTGGCAATCTCAACAAGTACTTCAAGACTGGCCGGCATATTAGGATCATCGATAGCAATTCGCTAACTACTGATCCGATTCCAGAGTTCGATCCAACGAACATGCGCTACATCAACGATCTTTTGACCACGATCTTGAACGCGTATGGCCTGCCCGATGCGAACTTCGGTGATCCGATGATTAGCAGGGGCGCAATTTCCGAAATCCGGGCCTAGAAGTAGAGCGACCTTAGCCAAGGCTTTCCCGCGCAGATCACCCCACCGGGAAATTCCATCTTGATGTATCCGCGCCTTGGGCGCAGGGTGCTTGTTCGGTGGCTGCCAGATATTGCAAACATGCGCGGCTCATATGCCTTTTGCCCGCGCTTGTGAGCGGTGTGTCGAGTGGTGCGTGTCGAAGCGCTCCTGAATCCGCGAGCACGCAAGCGCCGCCCCGGGACACCGGTGCGCTCCCTGGGGCGCAAGTGGTGCCAAAAAAACCAAAGCTGCCTGAAGTGGTGAAAGCGCTGCCCCCGCCGCTTGAAGCTGTGGACGAGCCATCACGGGCCGTCGAACTGCCGTTGAAGGGGACACGTCTGTTTGAGGTGGGGCCGGCGGGGCCTGCCACTGCCGCCAAAGAAGGCGTGGTGATGGTCACAGTCGAAGAGCGCGTGCTGTTGGCAAAACTCACGGGCAATACGCTTTCGTCGATAGCTGAGCCCAAGGAGAACTTCGTGTCCATTGGGCGTGGGCCTGCTGTGGTGGATGGAATGGCCTATTGGGTTTCCAGCGGCAGGCTGCTGCGCGCGCGTGTGGCCTCCCGAAGCGCACCGGAAGTGTTGGCGACTGACGCTCGGAATGGCACTCGAGTGCAAGTGGTTCGCTACCGTGGGCAGCTTTTGGTTGCTTACATAGGGAAAATTGCGGGGACGGATGGCCTTGTGGCCCGGCTTTGGACGGAGAAGAGCGGTAATCTGTTATTATCTCCTGACGGCAGCACCGCCAATACTGTGAGTATTGCAGAGAGCGGCGAGCGCGTGTGGGTGGTCTATTTGGAATCTCGCACGGGTATGAGCCCGCTGCATGCCCGCTTGGTTTCGGGTGCTGGAAATAAGGTGGAGCTCGGGCCCGATGTGGTGGTTTGGGTGAGCGGTACCGCTCAACCAATGACGGAGGTGCACCTTGGAAATAGCCCCAAAGGCCTGTTTGCGTTTGTGCCCATTGAGCGAGATAGCTCGACGTTTGGGTTGGCGCGTTTGGCGCTCGGTGATGCCCCCACTACGACTACGCCCCTCTCCTGGACGCTCTACGCTAACGGGTTAGATCCTGCGCCCTTTGCAGTAGCCAAAGTGTGCGGAGTAAATTTTCTGCTAACGGTGCTGCCGGTGGATGATGCGCCGCGTTCTCCGGAGCAGCTGCAATTGCGGTCTTTCGATGGGAGCGAGCTCGGAGGCGCCTTCACGCTCGCCAATGCCAGGGTCTTTTCCAATGTTTCTTTTGCTGAAAACGCAGGGAAAGTGTTGTTTTCTTATGTGGCGGATCGCGAAACATGGGCCCTTTTGGCCGATTGCGCAACGCTTGCGAAGCTTCATCAGCGTTAAGCGAGCAGAGCCAGCACAGCGCAAACAAGCTCGCCAATGCCCGCTTCGCGGCTGAGCCATCCAACCATTGCCAAGCCCTGCGTGGGCGAGTACCTACCAGCCTGTTTAGCTAAGGAAACCTCGTGGCAATCAAGAAAAAAACCGCCCCTCGCGCGCAAAAGAAATCCAAGAAGAAACCCCGCCTCACAGCGAAAACGGCGGACCGCCATGCGCTCTATCAGCAGTCGGTGCAGGATCCGAAGGAAGAGGTACGGGTGCTGACGCGTATGTTCCGCAAACATCGTGCGCGTGCACCGCTTTCTTTGCGGGAAGATTTCTGTGGCACTGCGCTCCTGTGTGCTGAGTGGGTGAAGGCAAACCCTCAAAACACAGCCACCGGTATCGACATCGATAAAGAGGTGCTCGGGTGGGGCAAGCAGCACAACATTCTTCCGCTCGGAGAGCCTGCCGAGCGCGTTCAGCTTCTGGCGCAGAATGTGATGAAGGCGGTGCGCCGCAAACACGACATCATCTGCGGCTTTAACTTCAGCTATTGGATTTTTCAGGATCGGCCAAGCCTACGCAACTACTTCAAGACAGCGCGCGCGGGCCTCAATCGAGATGGCCTCCTTATTCTCGATGCCTTTGGTGGTTGGGAGGCCAACCAACTCATGAGTGAGATGCGCACGGTTAAAGGTTTCAAGTATATTTGGGATCAGGATTCCTTTGATCCCATCAACGGCATCGCGGTCAATCACATCCATTTTGAGTTCCCGGATGGCACCCGCCTGAACGAAGCCTTTTCCTACACCTGGCGCCACTGGACGCTTCCGGAGCTTCAGGAGCTCCTGCTTGAAGCCGGTTTTTCGAAGGTAACCGTGTATTGGGACGTGAGCGACAACGACGACGTTGAGGATTATCGGCCGCGCAAGGTGGCAGAGAATCAGCCAGGTTGGCTTGCGTACATCATTGCCGAGCCTTGAGCGGCTTGTCTCAGCCGGGTGTTTTCGGCAAGCTTTGTCCGAGCGTATGCGCAAAACGTCGGGTACTAGGCAGAGTGAGCGTTGGTGTCTGGGCTTCTTAGCCGGCATCGTTTCACTTGGTTTCACTGCGTGCGCTGCTGAACGCAAGGGGGCAGGCGAGCCCGAGGTGGCGCCTGCCGCCGCCCCTCACGCAATGCCTGCATCTCAAGCGCAGCCGGGATCGGGTGCCGAAGAGTTCCAGGATATTGCTCAAGCCACCGAAGCGTTCGACCTAGCTCGCCGTGAGCTTGATGAGCTCACTTTGGCGATGCGGGATGAGCCAGCGGCGCCTTCCTCTTCGGATGCGATGGGCAGTGCCGCCATGAGGAGTGAAGCGACTGCTCCGAGTGCTCCGAAAGCTGCCGCACCCAGGGCAAGCGCTTCAGTGGCAGCCTCGCATGAAGCCTCCCAGAGAGAAAAGAAGGCGGATTCAGAGCAGTCACGCTGTGAGCGTATATGCCGCGCTCTCGGCTCGATGGAGCGGGCCACGAACGGAATTTGCCGTATCTTGGGCGCCCAGAGTGAACGCTGCCAGAGTGCTCACGAAGATTTGAGTCGGAGCCAGGGTCGTGCAGCCACGTGTGCTTGTTCACGCCCATGAGTTTGCCCGTAGGTCGCCTTGCTCCTAGCCCGACGGGAGAATTGCACCTGGGCCACGCACGTAGCTTCTTGATCGCTTGGTGGTACACGCTCTCGCGCGGTGGGAAAGTGGTGCTCCGCATCGATGATTTGGACGCTACGCGCTTGCGTCCTGGCATGACGGATCGCGTACTTCAAGATCTGGAGTGGCTTGGGTTAACTTGGGAGGGCCCCATAGAGTGGCAATCCGCTAACCGCGAAAGGTACCTTGAGGCGGCCTCGAAGCTCACTGAAACTGGCCTGGCTTTTCCATGTGTGTGCTCGCGCTCAGAGATTGAACGTGTACAAAGCGCCCCCCATGCGGAAGATTCTGAGCTTCATTACCCGGGCACGTGCCGCCGTCGTTTTGGCTCTTGGGAAGCGGCCAAGCGCGAGAAGGGCGCCGCCGCCGTGCGGTTCTTGGTGCAAGAAGGGCCCGTAGAAGTAACGGATTGCTTCTCCGGCCAGCACGCCTTCGATGTGAGTTCGGAGGTGGGGGATTTTGTGATTTTGCGCAAAGATGGCGCGGCTTCTTACCAACTAGCAACGGTGGTGGACGACGCCGCAGCGGGCGTGACCGAGGTAGTGCGCGGTGATGATCTCCTTCCGAGCGCTGCACGGCAGCAGCTTCTGCAAAGCGCCTTGAAGCTCAATACGCCCAAGTGGGTACACCTGCCGCTAGTGGTCGACGAAAACGGGCAACGCTTAGCCAAACGCCACGGAGCTCTTTCGCTTTCGGCGTTGCGAGAACGTGGCACCGATGCCCGCAGCGTGGTGCAGTGGGTAGCTAGCTCGTGCGGGCTTTTGCCAGAAGGCCCTGTGACTCCAGGGGAAATTTTGCGGGAATTTCAGCTTGAAGAGGTGCCGCACGAGGTGGTGCGGGTGGGGGAGTGGGGCGCTACGGTGCTTTAGGCTTGTCTTTGCCGTCGGCTTCTTTTTCGTGCGTGCGGCGCCGAAGATCGCTTTGCAGGCTTTCCATGGCGACGCCGAGCACCAGCGC
The DNA here is from genome assembly GCA_033763455.1 of Polyangiaceae bacterium. Lineage (GTDB taxonomy): Bacteria > Myxococcota_A > Polyangia > Polyangiales > Polyangiaceae > JBBRRP01. The sequence goes on along the minus strand of JANRKO010000033.1, from coordinate 178,261 downwards.
CTTCTCGAGGTGGCTGTCTAGGTCGTCCGCTTGCTTCTTCTTGCGCGCAAGGAAAGTGCCAAGCTCGGTACACTTGGTGCTGTGCTTCTGGGTGATCTCTTCGATGGCACCTTGCAGCACGTAATATACTGCTTGATAGTTCCTATCGTCCCGCAGGGGGTCGGCCGCCGACAGTGCCCCTTCCACCTTCTTCAACACTGAGGCTAGCTCTTCTGCTGGGCACTTGTCCAATACGGTCGGGGGAAGCTGAACTTCATCCGGATCTGCTTCGCGCACCGTCTCAGCCGCAAATTGCTTGAGTGGCATTGGATTCAGGTGCGTTGCCAGGGCTTGGAGGTAGCGAATCGGGATGGCGAAGCCCAAGCCTTCTCCGCCCTTTAAGATAAACGTAGCGAGCCCAATCACTTCCCCACGATCGTTGAAGATTGGACCTCCAGACGAGCCCGGTGAGATCGGCGCGGAGATCTGAAGCACATCCACTTCATCCTTCCAAGATCGAACGCCACTTATCAGTCCGTTGCTCAAGGTTGCCTGAAGGCCCAGCGGGTGGCCAATCGCTACGATGTTGGATCCCTGAGGTGGGTAAGGCCCTTGAGAGATCGGCAGGGCCGGCGCCTCTCCGTGCGTTCGAATCACGACCAGATCGGCATCACGGTTGTAACCTTCAATTCTCACCACTGGCCATTCGTCTCCCCTCATCGATTCCACCTTCACTTCGGATTCGCCCGCTACGACGTGCAAGCTCGTGACAACCAGGCCAGATGCGCCCACGACAAAGCCTGAACCCTGCCCAGAAGGAGTCGAGATTCGGACGATGGACGCGAGTGACCTTGCGAAGATCTGTTGCGGGTTGAGTACGGCGTTGCTGCGGGCCACTCTAGCCTGCGGCCCTTCAGGCTGGGCGTCATTCAAGTCTGTATCGAAACTGAGGCCACGCGTCGTGATAACCCGCCGCACCACTTGCTTTCTGCCGCAGCCCGAAACTTCGACCAGGCTATCCGATTGAGGCTTCATCCGGAGAAGGCCGTTGCACATGAGCAACTGTCGCGCCGTGTCCCCCAAGAGTGTAAGTTCACTCCGCCAAGGGCAAGAGCTAAGGAAGCCGCATTGGGTGGAATGGTAATAAACTTCGCGCCCGCAGCCTTTGACCAATTGGACGTGTGAATTGATAGTTTGGGTGCTCACGCGCTCGGTACAACCGAAGTCTTTTGCCGCCTGAGCCTGCAAGCTCGCCCCGCAGGCACTTAGCGTTAGTGGCAACAGCCAACAGAGCAGTGAGCTAGGGTGCAAAACCCTTCGGGCGAAGCGCAGGAATTTTTGTTGTGATAGAAGCAGTGGCAAGGGAACGCTCTTTCAGTGATAGCTTGCGGTGGCGGCTAGAGACCATAGGGCCGTTGTTACTTCCGTTGTGTCGTCCAAGTTATCGCGTGTACGCGTGAAGCTGCCGCGCCCGCCTTGCAGCTCTAGACCAAGGCTCCATTGGCTGGAGACCCACGTCGAGTAGCCAACGCCCGCTCCATAGGCCCAACCGTCGGCATCCCCCTCATCTCCCTTCACGTCCGTCGCGCAGTAACGCAACGTGGTGCTGACGTGTAGCCCCTTATCTACCCAGGGGTAGAAGTCCAAGAAGAAGCCAAACCCTGTGAGATTCACCTCCTTTGGGCTAGGTAGGGTCCGCTCTTCGGAGGAGAGTTTCTCTGGCTCGACGACGCTTCCCTGCAGGTAACTTGCGCCTATAACCAATCCCGGCAGGGTGGTGGCTCCTATACGCAACTCCAACGGTTTCATTACACCCGATAGGTAGAAGCCATTTAACCTGCCCGCCTGGACGGACATATCGAACAAACCGACGCCGTAGCCTACTCCTAGGTAAAAACCGTCGTGAGCTCGTGGACCGCGAACATACTCGACGGGGGTGAGCGTGGTGGGGATGGGGCCAAGGTCATTGGGGGCCTTGACTGCACCACCCTCTGGCGCCTCTCGGACCTGAACTTGTCGCGCCTCTTTAGGCTTCTCGGGCCTCGACTCATCCTTGGCGTCGGGGTTGGCCTTCTGGGGCTTTTCATCCCCTAGGATGTTTTCCCAGCCCACATCCCACCCCGTGTCATCTAATGGCGGCACGGGAACGGGTGGGGTCGATTCGCTCGGCTGCGAGCTCGCGGAAGTGCTGGGTTCTGCTTCCGATTCGGCTCGGGCACGCCGATCCCACAGGGCAATGACCAACACGCTACACGCCAGTGCTCGCCAAGTTCTTTTGCTCATCGGTTCTTCACCAAGGAACCAACGTTTGAAACAAGGTGGCAGTTTGCGATGCCACGCTGAATGCGAGTGCTTCCAAACTCGAAGTTATCGACTAGATCGACTTCGTAGTGTGTTACGGATTGGTACGGGGTCGTAGGGCTGATCACCGCCGCCAACTGCTTCAGTCGAATCGTGCCCACGTACTCGCAAGAGCCGATGCCTGGTGGGATACGCAAACTCACCGAGCCTTGATCTCCCCCCGACCTAGGCACTCGAGTCAGCGATGCTCGGTCGCTACCCAGCCCCACCATGTAGAAAGCTTCGCCACCGGCTCGAACACTGAAGATCCCTCCATACTGCACCACGGCGGGATCCAAGCCGTTGAGGCGATACGCCGACTTTCCAGTTTCGTAATCCTCCTCGCTAGCGAAAAGGAGCGCGCCGCGCACCGGGCCTGTGCCCTCAATCAAGAGTTCCCCCACGACCACGCGCTCATCGTCGCCCAACCAATTGACATCCCTTACTTGCTCGAAGCGAGTACAGCTTCCAAGCGCAAGGGCGCCGAGCAACAAGCCAACAAGCCGCCGTTGCTCGGGTGGCGCTCGGAACATTTCCTTCATGGCGGCTCCCTACCAAATCAGCTCCCCGCCAACTACCCTAAGGCTTCCGGGACAGGGATCCGGACGGGTAATTCATGCCGAATCGTGCCACAGTCGGCAGTGTGATCGTGATCTCGTTGATGTGGTGCACACGCTCAAGCAAGTGCTGTGCGTTAAGGGGTGAGCCTCACTCCGTAGCGCCGGGTTCGCCTTCCCAATAGTCCAGGGTGTCGCCTTGGCGAGCGATGAAGCGGTGGATGGGTTTTTCGAACGCGCCGGCAGTGGCGGCTACCTTCTTAGAATCGGGGTAGCCCACAACGTCGACTTTCTGCACTGAGGCCGAAACACAGAGATAGACGAGCGATTCCTGCCCATCGTTGATCATCTGGTGGGGGTGGTCCGCACCTGGCGGGAAAGCTAGGTAATCCCCTTCGCGCACGGCGATTCGTTCGGCGCCGATGCGCGCGGTTCCTGAACCTCGAATTACGTACAGCGCTTCTTCGGTGGCGCAGTGGTAATGGAACGGAAAGCTGATGCCGCCGGGGGCAACTTCGGTGAGATTGGCGCCCAACATTGAGCCGCCCGCCGCAGCACCAAGCCGCTGTAGCTTCATCTGATGTTTGCCCTTGTTGAGGGGCATTGCGGGGACCTCATCCCGGTTGATCACGTTTGGGTGGCGGCGTGGTTCGCTCATGCAGAGAGCGTGTGGCTCGGGCTGACCCTAAGTCAACGATTTCCCCCGCCCCTTGCCTTCGAAGCGAAATCAGAGACCTAATTGCCCCATGAGCTGGACGCTGTATCGCCACTATAAGGGCCGAGACTACCTGCGACTTGGCGTCGCAGTTCACTCCGAAGATACGTCACAGCTGGTGGTGTACCGCTGCTTGTACGGCGACCCACCCTCTGGCAATTGGGTGCGCCCGCAGGCGATGTTTGAGGGGCGGTTGGACGATGGTGGTGAACGTTTCGCGCCGATCGCGCATGTGCGTGTCGTCCAACCAGAAGATAATGCCACCGTGTTGCGTTTTGGTTACGATGCCTGGAGCGAGGGGCGGACCCTTGATGAGTTTGTTGCAAGTTACGAGCAGAGCTTGAATCACCAGCGTGGGACTCGATACTTACTTGAAGACTTGAACGGTACTCCACTTTCCTCGCTCAATACTTTGCGTTTTCGACAGGGGTTAGTTGGTATTGCATCGGTTGCCACGACGCCTGAACATCGTGGCTGCGGGCACGCGTCGCGCTTGGTGCGTGCGGTAATGGAGCTCCTGCGTTTTCAAGAGGAGAGCGTTCGCTTTATGCTCTTTTGCGAGGTGAATCCGGCGTTCTACGCGCGGCATGGGTTTAGGGAGCTCAGCGGAGAGCACCAGCGGTTCTTGCCATCCGTGGCGATGATCACGGGTGAGGCGTCGCTCTCCACGGAGGAGGCTGTGTTTTTGGAAAAGTATTTCTGAAGTTTCATTGAGGCGGGAAAGCGCGTGCATGGTTTTAGATATTTCGACAAAACCAAGGGTTTCTCCTGATTGTGGTGCGCAGTGTGCCCTTGCTATTGCTCGCGGCATGACTCGTTCAAAATGCTTAACTCTTGATTCTCGTCGTTCGTCGCTCGTTGGACTCACTGCAGCTGCCCTTCTTCTTGCAGCATGTGGGGGAAAGGAACACGCCACGGGGTCAGGTAGTGCGGCTGCCGGCGCGGCTTCCGGGGGCGCCGCTACGAATGTTTCCGGCAATTCCACGACGGGTGGCTCGGTCTCAACGGGTGGCTCGAATGCTGGGGGTTCGGTGAGCGGTGGTTCGGCCGCAGTCGGTTCGAATGCTGGTGGTTCGGTGAGCGGTGGTTCCGGACCGGGCGGTTCGAATGTCGGTGGTTCTGTGGGCACGGGCGGAGTGCAGAATTCGCCGGCGATCCCGAATCTTGGCGCGGAGTACAACTGCAAGGGGCCTGTAGTGGGCAGCGTATCCGGCAGCCCTCCCGTTGAGCTCGGCGGCAATTCGGCTGAATTTCGCGGGCTAAGCTTGGGGTCGGGTACAACTCCCAACAGCCAATTGCGCAAGCCAATTACAGCCAAATTCAGCCCAGGCACGTTCCCGCCGTACACGCTTGGTCAAGGTTATGCCACTCGTTCCTATGTAGGCAGCACCTACGTGCAGTGGATCATTCCCATCACGTACACGGGAGTCGGAACAGCGTGCTTTCACTCCACCAAGGCGAGCGCGCTACAGAACAGCAACGGCGTGGCTCTCGCCACCGAAACGGTCACCTACGTCGAGGGATCGGTGGGAGGCACTTCGGGGATTTATTCGTCCACCTGTTTGCAGACCAACGAAACGGGATACTTTTTTGGTATCACTTCCGTCGTTGGCGATGTGTTTACTTCTCTCGCGCAGGTCGAATTGCAGATGGATACGCCGCTTGCATCCGCGAAGGCGAGCACCAAAGTGCTTCCGAAAAACCTGTGCGCGAGCGCTTCGGGCTTGACTATGACAGTTGCCAATCACGGCCCCGCGTGGGTGACCATCGGTAGTCTTCACTATTATCTTGTCTCCGATGAGACGGGTCCGGTCACCTTTGGGTTCTTCAACCGTGTCTTACCACTCAGCGATTCAAGCCCCGTGAGCGTAGCGGATGAGCCTGTGCTCGCCGATACGCTAGTGCTTGTTGATGGATCGGCAACGCGGGTGCGTCCATTCCTCCAGTTCGATCTGATCCCCACTCCTTTGAACGTCACGTCCGAGTTCGCTGGGAACGGGGAGCTTTCCATCGACGTATCGGCGGCGGCGGAGGCAGAGGCGAAAGCGCGCTCACTTAAGGATTCACTCTCCAAGCAGCGTGACGCCTGGAATCAAGCTCAGCGCGAAGTGGGGAAGCGCTGAGGCGTCAATCGGCGGGGGGGGCGCCGAGAAGGCTAAAGGTGCGACGGGGCCGGCTTAGGGTGGGTGACCTCAGGTGCGCCGGCCTGCAATCGGCGTCCAGTTATCAGCCGCGAGCCGCGTCGGTACGAAAAATAGGCGAATGTCCAATCCAAAAGCACGACGAGACGATTGCGAAAGTCGATGAGGTAGAAGATGTGTACGAAGAGCCACGCAAGCCAGGCCACAAACCCTGAGAGCCTGAGCTTGCCGAGTTGAGCGACGGCGCGGCGACGGCCGATGGTGGCCATGGAGCCTTTATCCAGGTACTCGAACTGTTCGCGAGGTTTTCCCTCTAAGCTGCGGGCGATCTGCCGTGCAACGAAGCGGCCCTGTTGCATAGCTACGGGGCTTACGCCGGGTAGGGGTATGGCGGTGCCTTTCGGAATGAAGCAAGCGGCATCTCCAATCACGAAGACTTCGGACAGTTGAGGGAGCGAACAATCAGGCTCAACCTTGGCCCTTCCTTGGCGATCCACTTCGAACCCCAGGCTTTTACACAAGGGGGAGGCTGCAACGCCTGCGGCCCAAAGCACAGTGGCAGTTTCTATGCGCTCATCCCCACATGAAACACCCCCCGCGTCGATAGCTGTGACTCTCAGCCCTGAGCGCACCTCCACTCCCATGTCGACCAGACTTTGCCGCGCGCGAACCGAAAGCTCCGGGGCGAAGCTGCCCAATATGCGCTCGCCGCCTTCAACAAGCACCACGCGAGTTCTGTCCGAATGAATGGAGCGAAAATCACGGGCCAAAACAAACGTAGCAAGCTCGGCTATTGCGCCCGCCAATTCCACCCCTGTGGGCCCACCGCCGATCACCACAAACGTGAGGTATCGTTGCTGCAACGTGGGGTCAGCTTCGAGTTCGGCCGCCTCAAAAGCCAAGAGAACACGCCGCCTGATCTCTATGGCATCATCCAGATCTTTCAGGCCGGGTGCCGCCTGCGCCCACGTATCGTTCCCAAAATAGCTATTGCGAGCCCCAGTAGCTATTACCAAATAGTCGTACGGCAGCGGCTTGGTTTGTTGAGTGTGAACCTGGCGCGCTTCCAGATCCACGTGGGTGACTTCGGCCAAAAGAACACGAGCGTTCTCCTGCTTGCTCAGCACCGAGCGAATGGGCACTGCAATCTCCCCAGGAGAAAGGCCTGCCATTGCGACCTGATAGAGCAGAGGCTGAAAGAGGTGGTGATTCGACCGATCCACAAGCGTTACGTGGACGGGCATTTTGGCGAGCTCACGCGTCAATGCGAGGCCACCGAACCCCCCACCAATCACCACGACGTTGCGCCGAAGCTTCATGCGAACCTCTCTCTTTCGGGCCTAGCCCTTGAAATCAAGAGTGCGTTTGCTCCGCTAGGTAGCGTTCAAGGCCCAGCTCGCCGATCAAGTGCAGCTGTGTTTCGAGCCAATCAATAGATTCCTCTTCATTACTGAGGATTTTTTCCAAGAGAGCTCGGGTGCCGTTGTCCGCCGCCAAGCGTGCTTCTTCGATGCCACGATTGAGGCGCTCCACCGCTTCCACCTCAAGCGCAAGATCGAGCCGGTGTTGCTCATCTGGGCGTTCACCCACGCGCACGGGATTCATGCGTTGCATGTTGGGGATGCCACCGAGAAATAGGATGCGTTCGATGATTTCGTCGGCGTGTTTCATCTCCTCGATGGATTCTTCTCGCTTCTTGTGCGCGATGCGCGGATATCCCCAATTTTTACAGAGCTTGAAGTGAATGAAGTATTGGTTTATTGCCGTTAACTCGGAAGTTAGAACTTCGTTCAGGGTTTCGATGACTTTGGCGTTACCTTGCATGAGGTGGTCCGTCGGGTTGAAAGGTGGGAGTCGAGTCTAGCTAGAAGTTACCGCGCGTTCTTGTAGGAGTTGTGTGGGGCGCAGCGCGAATGATTCACGCTGCTGATCCTCTGTTCTCGAGCCCAGAAGGCGGGGAGGGCGGCGGGGAGGCCCAATAGGCTGGTGGGCCTGCGTCCCCTGGATACCATGGCATGGGAGGTGCTCCCCTATGGGTTAAGCATTCAATATGATTCAGTAAAATCCGATCTATACTCGCCTCGACAAATTGATATTGAAAGTCATTTTCAATAAGCTACACTCCAAGCGCTGTGATTGTCTGTCATTGCTTGGGCGTGAATGATCGTGAGGTGCGACGAGCCATATCGTTGGGAGCACGGACTTCTGCGGGCGTCACACGAACCTGTGGCGCGGGCGGCGGGTGCGGTGGCTGCGAGGGCACCATCGCCGAAATTCTGGACGAAGAATTGGAACAAGTTCGGAAAAGTGAGCCGTGCCACTTCCGCGAAGCCGGCTAACCGGGGAACCCGGCTAGCCGCAACGTGGGGACCTTCAGCCTAGCTGCTCTTTGCCTCTTTGGGTGATGGGGCAAGGATAGAAGCGATAACGGCACTCGCAAGCAACCCTAGGACAACAGAGAGCGACAGCGTGGTGCTCACTTTGATGGCGCTACCGGCTTCGAGGGCGACTCCAAATATCGCACCCATGTCGTCGAGGTATGGGGGGACGCTAAGCAACAGGAGCTTTACGCCAACGAAGGCCAAGATGAGGATGAGCGCAGGCTTCAAGAAGCGGAACTTTGAAATCAAGGCCGCCAGGCAAAAATAGAGCGAACGCAGGCCCAATATAGCGAAAACGTTGCTCGTAAAGACGATAAACGGGTCTGGAGTTATCGCGAAGATGGCGGGAATGCTGTCGACCGCGAAGACGAGGTCGGTGATCTCCACCAAGACAAGCACCAAAAGCAGCGGCGTGATGGCCCAGCGGGCTCTGAGTGTGCCAGCTGGAGGCGGGTCTTGAACTTCTTTGCCAGTGTTCGGATCGCGGCTGTAAGTGGGCGCGAGGGTGCGCTTGGTAATGAAACGTTGGCCGTCGTAAAACTCGGTGACCGGAAAAATACGCTTCATTAGCCGCACAACGGGATTGTTGGTGGGATCTTTCTCCTCACCCGCGAACACCATCTTGACTGCGGTAAGCAAGAGGAAGAGGCCGAAGATAATGAGCACCCACTGGTACTGAAGAATCAAGCTACCGCCGACGGCGATCATCGCACCGCGCATTACGAGCGCCCCGAGAATACCCCAGAATAGCACTCGGTGTTGGTACTTTGCCGGCACGGCGAAATACCCGAAGAGGATCGCGATTACGAAGATGTTGTCCATCGCGAGGGACTTTTCCACCACGTAGCCCGTGAGGTACTGCTTGGCGGCCTCAAACCCACTGACGGTGCCGGTGATAAGTAGCGGAGCCGCAGGGTCCGTGTTGGCAGCGGGGTTATAGAGCGCAGTGTTGGCGCCTAAGCTGAACCACTGACCCTCATAGGCAGCATAGACGACTAGCGAAAACGCAAGACCCAACGTTACCCAAATAACAGACCAGGTGAGCGCCTCCTTCATTGAAACCTCGTGCGCATCGCGATGGAATACGCCGAGGTCAAGGGCAAGAAATGCCACCACCATCAAGAGAAACAAGCCGTGAGCAATCAGCTTGGGGTCGGGCGCCACGGCCGCGGTTTGAGCGAGTAGTTGAAGGTCTAACATTTTTCTTGTTCCGGTCCTTTAGCTGCGATCTTCACCAAGCACGCCACGCGTGCCCGCAGGAGTCTTCCCCCCAGGCTCTGGTGCTGGGGGCGTCGAAATTCGGCTCTTGAGCACATGCTCTAGCGTCAGGAACCCTAAGAGTGCCCCTTCTTCTCTGACCGCTGCAATTACGCGCGGGTTCTCTTTGGCGAGCTCCAGAAAGCCGCCGAGTGGGGCGTTTGAAGCGAACTCAGGGAGGCTGCGATGCATGATGCTCGACACGTACCCGTGGCTCTCATTTGCCAATTGCTTGGCAAGTAGCTCGTCTCGGTGAATCGCGCCAAGAAGCTGCCCTTCAAGAGCCACCGGGAAGGCTACCTGGGACGAATGCCTCAGTGTCTCAAACGCGGCATGCAACTGCATGGCGGGCTCTAGGATAATACTCCCACGCTCATAGGCCTCACCGACAGTAACGTGTGCCGTGGCACTTTCAAACTGAGATTGAGCGAGCGCTTGAGATGCGGAGATAAACAGGAAGCCCGCCACCAGAGCCGTTAGCAGGTTGCCTGAGAGTATTCCGAAAAGTCCAATTGCAACGGCGCCGGCTTGGCCAGTGCGCGCCGCCCAGAGTGTGGCGCGTGATGCCCCAACTTTGAGCGTCAGCAAAGAACGCAAGATCCGGCCGCCATCAAGCGGAAAGAAGGGAAGCAAATTGAACAGGAACAACATGAGATTGGCGGTAAGGCCCACCAGCAACAAGCCCTGAGGCGTAGCACCTAGAGACTTCGGAATATCAGCTGAGATGAAGCCCATCTGAAGACCAATAGCTGCGATGCCAATGAAGAGCAGCAGGTTCACCGCTGGTCCGGCGACTGAAATAGCTACGTCCTGCCATGGGCTCTTCGCCTCCCCGCTCATCCTGGCAATACCGCCGAGTGGATAGAGCGTTACGTCGACCGTTTGAATGCCAAAGCGCCGAGCCATGAGTGCATGCCCTAGCTCGTGGAGCACTACGGAAGCAAAGATAATCAGCATGCTCGCCACACCGAACAAGATGCCTCTTGACCCGTGAGCGACGCCGCCTTGGACGGCCCCGAGGAGCACGATCAGCGAGAAGCTAACGTGCACCAATACAGGAATTCCAAACATTGAACCGATTCGCAGAGAGTTACGCATGGCTGGCCCTTCTGACTCTAAGCATGAGGCCTGGAGAACGTAGAACAAGAGGACAAAAAAGAATTAAACTGTAGGTAATACCTACAGATGATCAGCTCAGCTTTTCGCGCAAGAATGCCCAAAGTGCCAGCGATACCAGGCCCATGACGCTCACCCAGAAAAGGACGGCCGCTGTGGCCACGATGAGGCCCAGGGCCAAGACAAGCCGACGGGTGGCTTCCCCAGTTGGCAGAATGGGCCCCGAGTGCCGGCGGAAGAGCTCTAGGTTCTTTGTGTTGGAACGAAAGAAAAAGTCATAAACATCGCCGAGCAGAGGAATGCTGCCCAACGCCGTGTCGAGCATCACGTTGACTAGCATACGAACAAGCACAGACACGGGGACCTGCCGCCGCGCGGCTTCACCGATCATTCCCAGCGCAGCCATTGATGAAATCCAGTCTCCCAGGCCCGGCAGCAAGAAGCCCAGCACCGAATCAAGCCCGAAGCGAAGGTTCGTCCCCGGTAGAACCCAGGCAGTTTCCGAAAGCTTAACCCATTGCTCAACCCACCGGGGTACGGGCGGCTCCGTGGGTGCAAAAAGTTCACTGGAACGTTCGTTTGCCACGCAGGATATCTAGGACGTCTTGCTCAGCTCCGCCATCGTTTCTAGAAAATCGCCACTTTGCACCCCGGTTAGCTTTGGTGCTTCCGCAGTGCCTCAAGCTCCTGACGCACGCTGCGCAACTCGCTCAGGATTTGCTGGGTGTGTGCGTCCCCCTCGTCCTTGAGATCTTCGGCCACTTTTGCCTGCATGGCATTCACCACAACAGCAATGAAGAGATTGAGCACCATGAACGTCCCAATGAGAAGATATGTCACGAAGAACACCCATGCGTAGGGTGACTTCTCCATTACGGTGCGCGCTATATCGGGCCAGCCTTCGACCGTCATTATCTGAAAAAGAGTGAAGAGCGAGGCGCCAAATCCACCAAAATACTCAGGCGCGATGGCTCCAAAAAGCTTGGTAGCCGCAACTGCAGAAACGTAAAGCAAGAGCGACATGAGCCCCATGATGGACGCCATGCCTGGTAGCGCCGTGAGCAACGCACTCACAACACGGCGCATAGATGGCACTATAGACACCAAGCGCAAGACGCGCAGTACTCTCAGCGTTCGGAGGACGCTAAACACTTCGCTTGCAGGGAAAAGTGCAATGCCGACCACCAATAGATCGAACACTCGCCACGGATCTCGCAAGAATCGACCGCGATAAACGAACATTCTAAGCATTAGCTCAAGCACGAAGAAGAGGAGCGCCGTGTGGTCTAGTATTCGGAGCAAGCCCCCGAAACGCGCGGTGAGGTCAGCGGAGGTTTCTAGCCCCAAAATGATGGCGTTAGCCACGATGATTGCTACCACGATCTGATCGAAACGTGGGTGTTCGACCAGCGATTGCAGGCGGCCGCGCAAAGTGGACTTGGGCATGTTCACGAATCAGACCAGTTTGGTTTCCTTTCCCAGCGGAGCAGACATCCAATGCCCCCAAGCCGCAGCAGCGTTTCGCTTTGCTGTACCAATTCGAGCTTCACCCCTTGCCGCTCCGCTGTGCGGATCATCTCTTCCTTCAGATTCACCGTGCGGAGCTCTTGGTGTTCGCAATCTGGGCATATGGGGGGACGCACATGCACGGTCTGCGCCCACCCGCACTTCGGGCAATGCCAGGCGATGCTGCCGTCGTACTCGCGCGCCATCACCAGCACGTCCACTTGACCTTGGCGGAGGGCCTCATACGTGGCTTCGGTGCCGCATACGGCTAACCCTCCCGTTCGGAGTGCATCTTCGAGTTTCCACGCCGCACTGTGCGACTGAGCCTGAATCCCTTGAATGAAAGCTGACAACGTGCTCGCAACCACATCCACAACGCCCGCGTACTCTGGCGTAGGGACAACATCCATTATTTTGTCCTGAATGTGCTTAGGGAGCCGCTCGCGTACGCGCTGGGCAAGGTGTGGCACACCCGCCAAAATCAGGTGAGTGTGGCCTTCCGCCGCCATCAACCTTTCAACCAGCGCAATCTTCTCTTGCATGAATTCCTCGCCACGATCCCGTCGATGATTTTGGTAGTGATCGTGCGTCCATTCTTTCCCTACGCGGCTTCGGAGCTCGGGCCGTTCCGCCCAGAGCTGACGCGAAATGGTTCCTAGGTTCACCTCCAAGATGCGAGCGCTATGCTCTGTGGAAATAAGGACCACGAAGCGGTGATATGTGTCTTTCAGCTCCACCAGGTGGTAAACGTCGGGGGTTGAATTCACCGAGAGCCGGTTCGGAAGAGGCACCTCAAACTCCAGCGCCATAAAGAACGGGCTCCGCCCGCCGCGCGCGAATATGGCAATTCCCTGTGTTTTTGGCAGCAGATCTGAGCTGAGGTAGCTCTGGACCCGAGCGAACCTTTCTTCGAATTGCTCGAGCTCCTTGCCGCGCAACACGTTCCGAATCGCTTGTAAGCGGTGCGCAAATTCGGGAATTTCGCCACCATCGGGGCGAACCACACGGCGCACGTAGCAGCTGATTACAGGCGTTTCCGTCTCCTCAAGCGTTATCAGCGTACGAATTTGCGCTTGGAGCTGCGCCAAGTCGACGGCGCGGTTTAGCTTCGAGGTAGCTTGTGGATGCACGTTCATGGCCGACTTCTTCCCGTTCCTCCCGGCTATCTAGCGCTGACGGAGTGGAGGACAATTCGAAACTTGGGTGGGAATATGTCGGAAAAATCACCAGCTTGAAGGATCCGGGTGGTGTGCGAGCTGCCCATTCCAAGCAATCCGCCTGCTTGCGACAGTTTTTCCTGGAAACTCGAGAAGTGTTCAGCGTCTTCGCCCAAGGTGCGATGCAGTCGCAAATCTGGTGGCAAGGCGGAGGACGATCAGGCATGCTTCGCGTCGCGATGAACCTGAACATTCCCATCTGTGCGCTCGTAGGTTTGGTGGCTCTCTCAGCAGCTTGTTCCGATGAATCGGGCGGTAGGAGCCCAGTGGTTACACCTTCTGGATCAGGAGGGGCAGCGTCTGGAGGAAAGCCTGGAGCAGGAACGGGCGGGATGCTTGTAGTGGGCTCTGGGGGCAGCGGTGGCACCAAGAGCGGGGGCGCGTCGTCGGGAGGCACGTCAGCGGGCGGTACGGGCGGAGGCAATGCGAGTGGTGGCACGAGCACGGGCGGCGCCGGTGTAACCGGTGGAGCGGGTACCGTTCTCGATCTGTCCAATTGCGATACGGCAACGCTGGCGGCGTTATTCAACGCGAGGCGTTGCGATGATTGCCACTTCGGTCCCAATGGCTTTCATATCGTGGCTTCGCTCGAAGGGTGGGTGGGCAAGATGGGAATGAAGACGGCAACCTTGAATTGCCCCACTCGAACCGTTGTCGTCCCAGGGGACGCGGAAACGAGCTTGCTCTACATCAAGCTCGCGGGCACTCCGCCCGCCGAGTGCGGGCAGCAAATGCCGGAGCCTGAAAAGAAGGACGCCCCGTTGGTTCCGTTTACCAGCGAGGAGCTCAAATGCGTGGCAGATTGGATCAACGGTCTGCCGGGCGGCTCAGCGGGTGGTGCGGGTGGTGCAGACACCCAATAATCGCTAGCGTTCGTTCTGCCTCGTTACGAGCCTTCGCATGGTAACCCTCTACGTTGAGCACAAATGGGATAGCCCGTGGGTGTTCACGGTGTGGGTGGCTCTGAATGAAAAAGGTGTCCCCTTCACGTTCACCGTCTTAGATCTGGAGCGCGGAGATCAGAGGCGTGCTGAATTTGCGGGCGCTTCGCTGACGGCACGCGTGCCCACGGTCGAGCATGAGGGCTTCTGGCTCAGCGAATCTCTCGCCATCGTGGAATACCTGGAGGAAAGCTTTCCGAGTCCAGCCTTCGCGCCTTGTTTACCGCGAGGGGTTCGTGAACGCGCACGGGCACGGCAGGTGATGGGCTTTTTACGTTCAGATCTATTTCAGCTCAGGAAAGAGCGCTCCACGGAGTCGATGTTTTACGAACGCGCTAGCGTGCCACTTTCGGAGCAAGCCCTGCGGGATGCGGAGAAGCTGGTTGGGTTAACGGAGCGGTTGCTGATCCAAAACGAGCCCTGGCTCTTTGCTGAGTTCAGCTGTGCCGATGCGGATCTGGCGCTGGCCCTTGGCCGGCTGCGGCTCAACGGTGATGTCTTGCCCCAAGAGGTAGAGCGTTACTTTGATCGTGCGTGGGAGCGGAAAAGTGTTCAGTCTTTTGTGGGGCAGCCGCGCCCGGGGGCCAGGGCTTCGTGAGGGGCCTGATGGTCTTACGGGTGGTTGCGTTGCTCGAAGGCGTCTCCTTCCTCGTCTTGCTGTTGGTGGCAATGCCTCTCAAGTACATATGGGCCGAGTCGGCCGCGGTGCGAGTAGTTGGTGCGTTGCACGGGGCGTTGTTTATCGCATTCGTCGGAGCCTTGGTGTCTGCAGCTACTGCGCAGGATTGGCCGTTGCGACGCTGGCTCAGCGCATTCGTGCTTTCGCTTATCCCAGGCGGAACGTTCTTCTTGGATCGCGAGCTCAAGCGCGACATGCAGAACCTCCGGCAGCAATAGCCTTCGCCCTTTGGTGGTGTGTACTAGTGCCGAGGGAAGGCCTGAAATTCCAGCTTCAACTCACGGCCGAAACGCTGCATCAGCGCGCGCTCACTTTCAACGGTAAACACCACCGAAGACCCAGAACGGCCAGCACGCCCAGTGCGCCCGGCGCGATGCAGGTAGCCTGGAGCCGATGTTGGTAGCTCGTAGTGCAGCACCCATTCAATGTCCGGAATGTCGAGGCCCGTGGCGGCTTGATCCGTGGTGATGAGCACATTCACGTTGCCTTGTGCAAAATCGATGAGGGCTTGCTTGCAGTCGGCCTTCGAGCGATCGTGGCTCACCGTAACGGGATATTCCCCGGAGTCTTTGAGGAAGCGAAAAATATGCCGGATCAGATGGGGTTGGTTCACGAATAAGATCACCTGCCGGCAGCGATTGTTCTGAAGGAACCGCGCGATCGCGAGGTCCTTCTGCGCAGGATCACGCACGGGTACGAAGTAGTGTTGAATCAAGGTGTGCAGCGGGCTTTCAGCGATTTCCGGACGCACTACGTCTTTGCCCATCACTTTAGCGATAACGGCTTCGGCGTGCCTGCCCATGGTGGCGCCAGCGAGGATGATTTGCAGCTTCGGCTCAGGCCGCGAAAGCACCTCCATCAAGAATTCGCCCCCTTTGCTGGCTAACACGGGCTCCGGCTCGTCGAGGATAATCGTGTTCACGCCCTTGAGCTTTCTTTCCGCGTACATCTCCAACACGCGGCCGGTAGTGCCCACAATAAAGCGCGTGCTTTTCTGAATGTCAGTGCGCTGTTTTCTAACGTTCCCGCTAGCCACCAAGGCTCCAAGCTTGAGAGCAGGATCTTTGTAGCGCTCCAGCGTCCTTTGGATCTGAACGGCGAGCTCGGTGGCGGGCGTGATGCAGAGGGCGCGGCCTTCGGTTGAATGGCGGAGCTTTTGGAGAATGGGGAGAGCGTAAGCTAACGTCTTGCCGGTGCCGGTGCCGGAGGCCAATACCACGTTTTTTCCAGCTAAAATTGCTGGGATCCCTAGCCGTTGCACGGTGGTGGGCGAAGTGATGCGATCTTGTTCAAAGCCTTTTAATATCTCGGGCGTGAGCTCCAGCTCGGAAAGACTCTCAAATCCTGGCTCGGCATCGTTATTCTCCACGCGAGGGCTTGTATCATTCCTTCCGGCAAGCCGTGTCCATTTCCCGCTTTTCGGGGCACCTCCTGGCGCTGCGGCCAGAGCGTTTTGTTTATTTGCCGCACTTTACAGCCAACCACAGCACCGGCACGAATCCCTTGGCGCTTAGCGCACGCGTTAGATCGACACCGGCACAGAGCCTCCGTACGCAGCGCTTAGTTGCGGCTGGCCTTAGCTGCCGGCGGGACATTGTTTGTCCTACATCACATGGACGGGGGCAGCGCGATCGCGCAATTCTTCGGCGCATGAAGCTCAATGAACAAGAACGCATCTCCGAAGCTCTCCTGAAGCACTGCCAACAGTGGGCCCAGCGTGTCCAGCCTGAGGCACTCGTGTGCAAGTTGCTCGGCCATAAGCCAGTGTTGGTAACCTCCCCAGCACTCAACCGCGAGTGTGGGCTCATCACTGTAAACGGCGCTCCGCGCATCTACGTGCGTGCGAGCTTGCCTCCGGTGCGGCGCCGTTGGGCCCTAGCCTATGAGCTGGCGAAGTGGTGGCTTACTCGAGCGTCGCTCAAGCCTGAGGAAGCCAGCGAGGCCGCTTTAGGTATCGCAGCGAGCCTTTTGATCCCCCGCACAAGTTTTTTTCGAGCGCAGAGTGTAGTGGGCGAAAAGAGTGCTCCCTTGGCCGAGCATTTTGGCGTTTCGGAGAGCTGCCTCGTACTGCGAGAAAGTGAGCTCACCGAGCGGCCTTTGGCGCTTGTGGCGCCTCTTACGGTGCGTGTGCGCGGGGCTGGGTTTCACTGGCCTGAGGAAAAGGAACTGCGTGAGCTCGCCGAGAAGCCCCGCATTTCGGGTGTAAAGAAGGCCCGCCTAAAGGACGATACGCGCAGGGTGGCTCTGTGGGGAACAAGTGCCCAAGCGGCCACCCGCGGGCGCGGCGCTGTTCAGCCGGTTGCCACTACAGACTGAGACGGAGAGCGAGGATAGCAGAACTTGCGGCATCTCCTGCCGGTTTGCCGGAAGCCACCAACTGAGTTTCGGCAAGCTTGCAGGTTTCAGCGAGCGCCTGAGCCGCGCTGGCGCCGCGCGCTACACCCAAGTGCCAAGCAGAAGGGAAGGCCTTGAGGGCGGGCTTCTTAACCTCGCTTGCGGCGGCGGAGCCTGCCACTTCAAAACGCACGGCCTTGCCCGCGGCCTTTGCGATGCTGCAGAGGAGCGCCTTGCCCGCGGGCGTGGGCGCACTGGCGTCGTTCTTGAAGAGGCTGGGGCTTTGGAACTGAATTTCGATTCCGGTTTCCGTAGCGTTCAGCGCGATAAGCTTTTTGGCCGTCGACGTAGCAAGTGCTGCCTCTAAGCTTTTCTGAAGGGCTTGGAGTGCGGCTTTGCGTGTTTCCGCATCCTGCTGATTGCCTCCGCGTTCGGCTTTCAAGGCGTCGCGTTCGGCCGCCACACGGCTTAATGCCGTGCCGGCTTGGCTCAGCTTTTCTTGCTGTTCGCGGCTGTGGATCGCAAGCTTCACATATTCGCCGTTCAGCGTTTCGTGAGCCCGATAGAGCGGTAGGTAGTAGCTTACGAGTGCTCCGAGTGCACCGAGCGCCAAGAGGCTTCCGAGCACGGGAAGAACACCGCCTTTTTTTGGAGCACCACTTACGGCTACGAAATTTTCCTCGTTTGCGGCTTTCTGCCAATCATTTCGACCCATGGTGCACCTCGGTAATCCGTTAGCTTGGTTTGGTTGTGAGATGTCCGGGCTCAACGCCGGGCACCGCCACCTTGCCTCCATTGTTAGTGGTTGGCGACTCATAACTTTCTGTTTCCTGTTGGAAACCACTCGATCCTCATTCGAATAGCCACGCTTCATCATTCACACCCAGCTCGAATCTGTGCGTTGTGGAGTCGAGCTCAACAATAAGCTCATGTCCGAAATCCGGTGAGCTGTGTTTTGAGATTGGAATGATTTGCTGGTGACCGAATTCGCGTGCAACTTCGCGGCGCCAAGTTTGATTCTTGGCTACCCGGAGCGCGGGGGATTGCTACAACAAGGCCTTCCGCAAATCTGGGGAAAGGACCTCACCTGTGCAAAGTGCAACCGATCTAGGCCGCGACTTGATGGACGAAGAGGCTCCCGAAGAGAACTGGCAAGTGCAGTTTTCCGATGGCGACACGCGCACACTGACGCTCGAGAAGCTTGATGATTTTTATCGCCTGGGCATCATCGACGACGCGACGCTCGTTTGGCAGCAGGGCATGGAAGGCTGGGAAACGCTGGGCAGTGTGCTTGGGGTTGAGCCTGAAGCTCCTGCCCAATCTGCTATTGCGGCATCCCCCGCCATGGTTCCACAAGCCTACCCACAAGGTGGTCCTCCGCCGTTGGGCTCCGCCCCGCCGCCGCGAAGAACGAGCGGCCCTCAAAGTGCCACAGTGGCCCGGGAGCCGGCGCTTCCAGAGCCCGGCGCACCGGTGAGTGGCATCAATTCTAGGCCTGCCGCGGGCGCGCCGTATTCAACAGCGTCGAGCCAAAGCGGCGTGCAAGCGCGAACGCAGGTTTCGGCACCGCCCCGGGCTGAGTTCGTGGTCGCGCAGACCGACAGCGCTTGGCCACCAGTCTCCAAGCCAGCGGCTCCGGTGGTTGCTTCGGCGCCGCCGGGTTCCGTTCCGGTCGTGAGTAGTGCGCTTCCTGCAAGCCTCGCCCCAGCTGCCTTCACGCTGCCGCCAGCACCGCTTCCTTCTGGGCCGAGTATGGGCCGGGGTTCGGTCGCATTGCTTGTTGGCGTTGCGTTGGTGTTCGGCGGAGTCGCGCTGTTCCGGAACGATGCACTTGATCAGTCGCTGCTCGGGGGCCCGGCTTTCGGTACTCCGCGGGCCGTCGATGAATTGGTCAAAGAGTACCGAGACGCCTACCAAACGGTCGAAGTGCCAGATCACTTGCTGCGCCAGTCTACCGGTCGGGAAGACGAGGCCTCCGATGATGCTGGCGCTAGCGTGAAGAACGAAAGCATTTCAAAGCGTCGTTCGAGAAGACCGACTGGAGGTGTTTCTGCGGGAGTCTCGTCGCGTTCAAGCTCCAGCATGAATGATCCACTGAAGCAGTCGGGTGCCAAGCGTAAGGCGCGCGCCAACGACGAATACGATCCGCTCAACTCCAATCTGTGAGGACGTTCCGGTACTGAAGGAAGTTCGGGCACGAGAGGCGTTTGGGCACGAGAGGCGGTACCGGCAGGTGCGCTCCCCGGCCGTGAGTGCGTAGGTGTCCAGAGCGGCGCGTTTCAGGGACGCGGTTCTCGCCGCGTGCCCACCGCCTCGAACACTTCTTCTGGCACCTGGGCCGCTGGATCATACAGACACTGCATGCTGTGGTATTCGATGCGGGTCGGGCCTTGTTCGTCGCCCGGTTGCCGCCGAAATAGCCAAGAATGGGCCCCATTTCCAGGAGCGACCAGGGCACGCTCACCGAGGCTGCGATCCTCTTTGAGAGGTTGAGCGTCGAACGTGGCGACACAAGGTTCAGCCAGCGTGCCGTACATCACCGCGTTATTGGTGAGGAGCGTTCGTAAGGGCTCGGTCCCTTCGGTGATGAGCACAGGGTGGCGTGTGCCACCCGTGAGAAGGGAGATTGTGCGCGGAGTGTTGGCCCGTGCAGGAGCACCACACGGCGAGGGGGGATCACCTGCTTGGAGTTGCGTTGGAACGCGCACGGCTGCACCCACTGGCGCACCCAGCGCTTGGAATGGGAAAGCTGAGGCCTCTGAGAAAGTGCCGAAAGCGTCTTCCTGGTGCACATAAAGAGCCGCCGCTCCGTTCAAGTAGACAACGCTTCGACGTTGCAACAGTTGGGAACTTTGTGGGGATAGGAGGCCTGTTGTCATGGGGGCGAACTCAAAGGTGTCGCCCTGCGCGCGAGCTCGAACTACCATGGCGCCGTCTGACTCAAGCAGCAGCGGCAGAAATTGACCTCCCACGACAGCGATTTCAGAAGCTAGCCGCGCGTCTAGCTGGCTCTTTGGCCACTTTACGGGCCCCAGCTGCTGAACGCTGCGGCCGTCTAGAAAGTAGGTGATTTGGCGCCCCTCAGGGCTTTTGTGGGGCCGCACGAACACTCCACCCTCGGCGATGCTCACAAGATCAGCCATGGCCTCATTTAGCTTGGGATCCCTTTCAGATTGTTTGTAGTCCCCCGGTAGGTAGGGCCCCGCTGTGGGCAACTTGGCTTGGTGGACGATTGCTTTGGTGAAGTAATTCGCCCAAGCAACCTCGATATTGGAAAGCGTGGGTCGTTCTGGAGTAGGAAGCGGGTAACGGATGGCGGCCACACCCTCGATTTGCGAGTAAACGTTGAAAGCGTAACGGCTTGGGTCAGGAACCTTGGCTAACAGCGACTTGCGCTCTAGCTTCTCGCCGCGCTGGTGTAATACCTCCACGGCCCGGTCGGCCGCTTTCACGGCTGGAACCATCCAGTCCACCTCTCCAATGGCGGCGTCGGACGCCTCGGGCGCGTAGGCGGCTCCCTCCAGAGGGCGCCATGGATCAGCCCCCAATTGGCAGCTTATTGCGGTCCGCACGTGGCGCTCCGTTCGTGGGGTGGAGGCTTCCGGAGCCCTCAAAAGTGGCTGGTTTGGCTCGCTGGGTAACCCCCAGCCTAGCCTGGTAAGTGTGTCCGAGAATACACAACCACTAGTTTCGCAGGCTATGGCGGGGGAGCAGCGCTGGCCTGGCTCGCAGAGGTTAGCCGGAAGCGGCCCCAAGCTTTGCCAGCTCGCGCCTGCGTCTAGTGTTATGTAGCCAATTCCAGTTGTTTCGGACCAAGCCACTAGGCTGGTGCCGGCGGCCGCAAGCACACGCGCTGTTTCTGGAGGCGTTGCGCGCGCCAGCAGCTGGCCGTTTTGGTCAAAAATAAGCGCTATCTGTTTGCTCCCGGTGTCAAAAGAGACAGCTAGCGTGTTGTTGGGGCCGCTCGCGGCGCGCACCGCGGTTCCAAGGGACTCATTGCCCGTGGTTCTATCGCCTGAATTCGGGCCGTTCTCGCGCGAGTCTACGAGGCTTGTATCGAAGGAAACGCCGGCGTCTTGGGATAGGAAGAGCGCGGGCTGTTGGGAGCGATTGCGAGCACCGATCGCATAGGCGCGGACGCCATCTGAAGAAAATGTTACCGCCTGGGCGGTGCCCCTTAGGCCCGGAAGCAGTGCGCGCCGGAGGAGGCGTCGCCCAAGCTTGTGCTGTGCATTGGGAGCTCTCACGAACACGCCGTTCGGTTGGCAGCTCGTAGCCGTATCTCCGAGATCGCAGATGCCGGTGACCAAGAGGTGCCCCTGCCGGCCCGTTGCCATCCGCAGCGAATAGGTGTTGCCCAAGACGACGTAAGGTTCTCGCTCGAAGTGAAGACCCGAGTCTTGGCTGCGGTAAAGCAGCAGCTCCTGGGTGCCTCCGCCTGTGGCTGCTCCACATGCAAAGTAAATGTGGCTGCCGGCCGCGGCGAGCTTCAGCATTTTGCACTCCGAGGTGCCTGGTAGGCGACGTCGCTGTAGATCCTCCCCCAGCCGTCCGCTCACAAGGTCCCAACCGTTCTCACCTTCGCGCGCTTCTGCGTAGACACCACCGTCCAGGCTAGCTCGACCTTGCACTAACGCCGCCGCATCTGGGCCGAGTGGCGGCGTAAAACCTGTGACCGTGGATGGGGCCGATTTCTCAAGCGGTTCGAGGCGGCGCTCCCGAGTAAGGGCGTACCTTTCGTAAAGCCCGACAACCTGAAGATCCCCAGTTACAGTCTCAAGGCTGAGCGCTCCTACGGGTGCGAGGTCGAGTGGCGTAAAGCGCAGATCTGGCAAATCCGCCGACCAAAGTCGCTCAGGAACGGAGAGCGCTAGGGCCCGGCCATCCGAATTTACGGCGACATCTACAAAGCGTGCCCCGTCGGTTTTCAGCGAGTCCCAGACTACGCCGCCATCGCGACTGAGCACGAGGGCACCCCGCTGAGTCACTCCAAGTAGCGCAGCCGGAGCTGCCGCGACTTGTGCGAGGGGCTGTTGTGGCGATGCAGAGCGTACGAACGGACCCAGCGGCGATGCAGCCTGGTAAACAGTGCCGCTCGCACCGATGAACCACCAGGCTTGGGGTTCCGGATTGACTACGTCCACCAACATTTCCGGTGCGAGCATGGGCGCCGTGCGTACGCCAGCTCTACCGGGCTCGATGAGCCAGCGTTCACCACGGTCCCCAGCAAGTACGGTGTCCGCTCCCACCGCGAACGTGGCACGCATCGTCGCAGGTTTCTTGGGGTGGTATCTCCACTCACTCGACTGATTCCGCATGGGGGCCAGCCAGCTGGTCTTCAGGGGTCCGGCAGTGGGCGCCGGTTTGCCCGCAGGCCCGCAGGCGCCCGCCGCAACGATCAGCAAACACCAGCACCACGCGCCACACGCTGTTTTCACGGGGCTCATGCTAACTCATTAGGCAGTTAGAAGAAGCCCCGCGCCGAGCGGACGGGAACCAGGCAGGAGCAGTTACCTGCTCCTGACGTCGGCACGGAGCCGCGGGGTTCGGATGAGCGATGCGCTTAGGCGCCGATCAGATCGACGAGCTTCTGCTTGGTCGTCAGACCGACGTGCTGCGCAGAGCGTTCGCCGTTCTTGAAGACCATGACGGTGGGGACACCGCGCACGCCGTATTTGCCGGCCGTGATGGGCGACTCATCGATATCAAGCTTGCCGACGATAGCTTTGCCATCAAGCTCCGTTGCCACCTGATCAACGATGGGCGCGAGCGCTTTACATGGGCCACACCAAGTTGCCGTGAAATCTACAAGGACGGGCACGGGGGACTTCAAGACCTCCTGGTCGAAGTTGAGGTCATTGAAAACTTGGACCTTTTCGGATGCCATGGTGTTTCGGTGCTCCAGACGGTGAGGGATGATCCGCGAGAAATTTCAGCAAGGGTCACCCGATTGGCGAACCCTTTCTACATAATGCCCCGGGTTCCGTTGCGGAAGCCCCCTTGCCGTTTCAGGTGTAGCTAGAACTCCGTGCAAGGATATCCCCACAAAACCCAAAAATTAAGCTACGAGCGAGTCTCAAGATGCGACGCACGAGCCCCGATGCCTACGAGCCGGCTCCCGAACTGGAGGTCCCGTGGGAAGGCGGTTGGGATGCGGCACGGGTCATCGCTGCACTTTCGCCGTGGGTAAGCGAAGAGCGCCAGGCCAAAATCCGTGCGGTGGTTGATGCACGCCTCGAAAGCGTCACGGTGGTGATGGATGCTCCTTACGATCCGCACAACGGTGGGGCCGTTATCCGTTCGTGCGATGCGTTTGGGGTGCAGTGTGTGCACGTGATTCAGCGTACTGATCCGTTCATGGTGGCTCGCCGGGCTTCCCGCGGGAGTGAACGCTGGGTGGACGTGCACCTGTACAATGCGTCGGCTCCTGCAATTGAGAGGTTGAAGGCTTCCGGACGCACGCTGATTGCAACGCACCCACAGGGAAACCTAGAGCCTCAAGATCTCGCTGACATTCCACGGCTAGCTTTGGTGCTTGGCAACGAACATGCCGGCATCTCCGATGACCTCGTGCAGGCTTCTGACAACTCCGTGCGTATACCGATGCGAGGTTTCGTCGAAAGCTTGAACATGAGTGTATCGGCCGCCATCTTGCTTGGTGCGGCAAGCTACGGTCGTAAGGGTGATTTTTCTGAGGCATCGCGCGAAACCCTCTTTGCTCGCGGGCTCTTTCGTTCCGTTGCACGGGCCCAAGAAGTTCTCACAGCGACTCAGGCCGCGGCGAAAGAAAAAGCTAGAACGTGCCCGTAAGTTGCAGCTCCCCGCGTGCGCTGCATGTTAGTAGTGCGAATCCAAATCCCAGCGTTTCTTGGATTCGTCCCTGAGGCCTGCCGCGGGGTTCGATTTTGGTGGGCTTGAGCGTTGCTTCAGCGGCCTGGCGGGGTTGGCTAATTTCTGGGCTACATTGCTTGCAGGCTTCGGCGCGTTTGAAGTGGGAGGTTCTTGGCTCTGCTCGATTTGTGCTGGCCTTGCTGATTTATCGACGGTGGCTTCGGGGGCGGGCGTGGGAGCCGGGGCAATCACAGGTGTTTCAGGGGGTTCCTGCGTCAACCGCACGGAAGCTGGCAATGCTGCTTCCGGAGGCGCTTGCGCTGTGAACTTGAGGAGATATGCACCCAGAAGCCCGAGACCGATGAGGACGATGGCAGCAATGCCCCAGCGAAAACGGGGCGCGCTCGATTCGGGCGGTA
Source organism: Polyangiaceae bacterium (assembly GCA_033763455.1). Taxonomy (GTDB): domain Bacteria; phylum Myxococcota_A; class Polyangia; order Polyangiales; family Polyangiaceae; genus JBBRRP01. The sequence continues at coordinate 153,848 of JANRKO010000033.1, read as the reverse complement.
CCGGAGTGGCAAGAGGGGTAAGAGACTGTGGAACTCGCTCTGAGGGCTGTGCAGCAAGTGCTTCCGAGCTCTCAAGCCGGGTGTTGATCGTGGCGGGCGGGCTCATGGCGCTCGTCGCAACTGCGGCTGGGGGGCGGGTGGAGGGAAGTGGTGGCGGGCGCGAAGGTGGCGCAGACATTGCCAAGTCGAATCCGAAGCTGCTGGCCAACGCTCGGGCCAATTCTCTTCCATCCGTGAAACGATCGTGCGGCTGCTTAGCGAGCGCACGACTCATCCACTCGTCGAATGCTTTCGGCATGCCTGGGTTGAGCGACGAAGGAGGCGGGGCGGGTGTTTGAAGGATCCGAAAAATAAGGTCGCTTCTTTCGCCGAAGGCGAACGCTGGCCTGCCAACGGCCATGCGATAGGCGAGAATTCCTAGCGCCCACAGATCCGCTCGCCCATCCACTGGCGGCGTCCCGGCGATTTGCTCCGGACTCATGTAGCTCGGCGTGCCGACGACCTGGTGTTCCCCCGAATCCCCACCTTTGCGAAGCCAACCTCGTGCAGCTCCAAAATCCAGCAGTTTTACCCAGATATGCTCATCCTCAGGCAGGCGCGTGATGAACACATTCGCAGGCTTAATGTCCAAGTGTACCACGCCCGCTTGGTGCGCGACGACCAAGGCCTTGGCCAGGTGATCCACGACACGAATGATATCCCTGGGTGGCAGGGTAGGCTCACGCGCGAGGCGTTCGGCCAGGGACTCGCCTGAGAGGAATTCCATCACGACAAAAGGGCGCCCTTCATGGGTGCCGTGGTCTTGAACCCGCACGATATGACGGGAGAGTTCGCCCAACTTTGCCGATAATCTGGCCTCGCGATCGAAGCGGCTGAGCGCTGCTTTATCCAACCTTGGCGACGACAAAAACTTAATGGCGACGTCATGCCCCAGGCTGCAGTGGCGCGCTTTCCAAACCACCCCCATGCCGCCGCGACCGATACAACTCAGAAGTTCGTAGCGCTCAACGACAACCACCCCTGGGTGGAGGTGCGAGAGGGAAACGTCTGGGGGGAGGTCAGACACGGACCCGGCACTATACTCCCGGGTTCACTCGGTCGGAAGTGGAACCTTCCCCGGCCCAAACCCGGATTTCTGGCCAAATTCAGCGCAATTCGCGGATCGAAAGGTTCCAATGGTGGTGGTAGAGGATCCACCCCAGATCTGGACTCCACTCGGTGACCTGCAACCGGCCGCTCGCGAGCAAGCCTTGCAGCTCAGGGCGCGGCTCCACCGGAATGGTGTCAGTGATGAACACGCGATCCACCGGGCAATCCTCCTTGCCGAATTCGGCCGCCGCGTTGCCGCAAAGGACTCCATGCGTGACGACCGCCCACACGCGTTTGGCACCGTATTGTTCCTTGAGGGCGCGGGCGCTGTTGATGTTGGTGCTGCCTGTTGCGATTTCGTCGTCCAGGTTGAGGACAGTGGCACCCTTGAGTGCTTCGAGATCCCCAAACAGAGCGCGCAGCTGCGTTTGAGAGCTCGACTTTCTTCGCTTCACTCCGTAAACGGTGGGGAGCTGAATGTTAAGCTCTCTGCAGATCAGATCGACGGCGCTCTCGACACGTTTGGCGGAGGTGTCATCCGGAAAGCAGATGCAAAGCGGTTCCTGTTCGGCCATGGCTTCAACCACCGCGCGCATCAAGACGCGCCTCACCAAGCTCACTTCAGTGATAAACCCCGTTCGTCCCGACATCACTACCTGAGGTGCGTGCAGATCCACGGCAATCACGCGGTCGAGATCACGAAAGGTGGAGGCCATCATGAGGTCGATCAACAAAGGCGGCAGTGCGAATTCCTTTGCCCCCTCGTCTTTGTCCGAGCGCCCGAGTGGGAAATACCCTGTAACCACGGCTGTTCGGCTGGCCCGGCGCCCGCTTAAGTAGCGAAGCACCAGCATGAGTTGGATCAACATTTCGGGCGTTCCCGGCCCGCTCGTCAGAATCACGCAATCGTGCCCGGCGATGTGCTCTTTGCCGAGGCGCACATAGGGCTCACCGCTCGAGCGAAACCCAAACTCCGGCTCGGCGATGTCCACACTCGTGGCGAACTGAAAGCCCGCGCGATCGAACTCGCTTTGGACTCGCTTTGCGAGCTGCTCAAACCCGGGCATTGGCACCAGCGTGAGCCCTCCGTGTTGATTGAAGGGTCGGCCTTCTGAGAATGTGTCGCGGGGCACGGGCGGGGCTTAGCCCTCAATTGGAGCATTGGGAAGCATTCGATACGGCCTACACGGGCGCCGCGGCGACAGGGCCAAAGTGACTCGTGGATTTCTGAAGCTTCGGGTAGGGTTCCAGGGCTTGAGCTATGACGGAAAGCATTCGCCTAATATGGGATTTTCGCGGGCGCACCGCTGAAGGCACAGCGAGGCATCAAAGTCGGCATCTCGCCGAATTCGCGGTGCGTGAACACCTGGCCACCGGGGGTACGGGAGCCGAGGCCGTGACGGAAATCCACTGGATTGCTTGGATGCTGGTTGCGCCGAGCGATGTAGAACGGCTTCGCCAGGTACTTAGGCCCCATCGAGCACTTCCCGGCGAGCCCGTTTAGGGAGTTTTCGTGCTGTTGAGCTCTTTGTGGGCCCCGAAATACTGCACATCTCCTCGAAGCCTCACGATGTGCTGACACGGAGGGGTGGGTGTATTAGCGTGGCCAACACTTATGGCTCGTCACGGCTCTAGCATCAGCGTTTTGGGACGTGCCACGCGGGTGACAGGCCGCGTTAGTGGACGCGGAGGCCTCAGCATTGAGGGAAGCCTGCGCGGCGACGTTGCCGTTACGGGCCCGGTTTTCGTGGCGAAAGGCGCTAGCGTAGAAGGTAACGTTCGCGCCGAATCACTCGAAGTAGAAGGTACGCTTTTGGGCGATGCTCTGACCGAGGGCGCGATCTTGGTGCGCGCCGGGGCCACCGTGCGTGGCGAACTCAAGGGCTCCGAAATCAGCATCGAGGCCGGCGCGCGTGTCGCCGTCAAGCTCGACACCGCTCGTGAAACAGCAGGGAAGGGCGCCCCCGGCGCGCGTTAGGTTCCAGCATGGCAGGTACAGTTCTAGGCGACGGCTTGATAATCGAGGGGGAAATGGTCACCGAGGAAGAGCTCTTGGTGCACGGTACTATTCGCGGCAAGCTCAAGGCCTCAGATGTGGTCTCGATTGCAGCTACCGGCCTTGTGGAGGCCGATGTAGTGGGTACCCAGTTCAATATTGCGGGCCAGCTAACGGGAGATGTTCAAGCAACTGAGCGGGTGGATCTTCAGGCGGGCGGAAAGCTTATTGGAGACGTCAAAGCGGCGCGTCTCACCATTGCTGACGGCGCCACCTTCAAGGGTGCCGTGGATATGGGGGTTTGACGGTGGTAGTAGCCTCATTGACAGTCATTGGCGCCGATACGGTAATCCGTGGGGACGTTCAATCTTCCCACGCCCTCGAGATCTTGGGACGCATTGAAGGCAACATCAGCTCCGAGGGCGAGGTCACCGTTGCACAGGCGGGTTCTGTGCTCGGCACCGTGAGCGGGAGCCGTGTGGTGGTGGCGGGTTCTGTCGAAGGCAATCTGAAGGGCACCGAGCTTGTTGCCATCGAATCGGAGGGCCGTGTCGTGGGAGATCTCATGGCGCCCAGCGTAAGCGTCGCTGTTGGGGCTTGGGTCAAAGGAGAAGTGCGGACAGCCGGAGAGAGCTCGTTGGCCGTTCGGCGTGGAACACGCGCACGGGGCATAAGTCCGGAATCTAACGTGGCGTCTGCCGTTGCGCCCATAGAAGTTCGCTCGCGTTCACTTCTGCAGAGCGGTGATGTTGCCGATCAGGAGGTGGTAACACCTCGACGTCCAACGCCCATCGCGCCCGCTGCGTTTCGCCCAGAGGACGACAGCGAAGACGACGAAGGTCCAATAACCCCACGCCCAGAGCCGTCGCGACGCCGCCCACCGCCACCCCAACTCCCGACTCTAGGAAAAGGCGTAAAGGCCAAGAAAAAAGGAAAGAAGTAGTGAAGCGAGATCGTTTGATTCAGTTGTTGCGTGACCTCAGTTTTGAACGCCGACGTGTGAAGCTGGCATCCGGGCGCGAAAGTGACTTCTTCATCGACTGCAAGCAGACGATCTTGACCGCTGAAGGGCATGCGCTCGTGGGTGAGCTCATGCTGGATTTGCTATCTGAGCTTCCAGCGTGCGACGCCGTGGCTGGCGTCGAGCTTGGGGGTTGCCCCCTGGCAAGTGCCGTGGCTTTGGTGAGCTTTCAAAAGGGGCGGCCGCTCAATGCGCTTTATGTCCGCAAACAACAAAAAGATCACGGCACAGCCAAGCTAGTGGAGGGCGACAAATCCGTGCGTCCAGGTCTTCGCGTTGCGCTGCTTGAAGACGTGGTCACAACTGGCGGCTCCAGTCTGAAAGCTGTGGAGACATTGCGTGCCGCCGGCGTCGAAGTGGTCGGCATTGTTGCGCTGGTGGACAGGTTAGAAGGCGGGGCGGAGAACATCCGTGCGGCCGGGATCCCGCTGGTGAGCTTGGCGACTCAGCGCGACTTCATGGGTGGCTGAAGCAATTCGCTAGCTATTTTGCATTTCGCGACGCCCAACGAGCGTTTCCTGACACGGGTGTTGAGCGCGGGTTGCGATCAGGTTCCGTGAAACTCGCGTTTCCCCGGCAAAGTTTGCCGATTTAGCTCAAAACAGGGCTGCGCAAACCAGTGGGTCAATGTGGAAAGGACCGCTCCGAGGGTTTGGAAAACTCTAGTCCACCTTGATGCAATTGGTCGCTTGCCCGCCGCGAATACACTCCGCTCCAATGTGGGCGTGGGGTAGTGGGCTGCCGCTGCCGGGCGGCTGGGCACTTGGCGGAAAGGCGCGCACCATCGCGACGGGGGCTACCCCGGTGCTAGGCTTGAGCTCCCGCTTGGGCCTCATCCCTCAGCGGGACTTCGCTGAGAAGCTGATGTCGTCTCTTGTGCCCTCACCCTCAACAGATTTGCGCACGGAGGTTTCCGTTTCGGCGGAGCCTTTGGCGGATCGCGAGCTCGGGCGCGAAGTGTCGGGAGTACAGGAGGTTGTGTCGGCGGAGGCGCGCCTGGTGGAGAGCCTCGTTGCAGGGGAGCTGAGCGCCAAGAAGGAGCTTTACGACCGGTATGGCAGCCACGTCCATCGGATCCTCCTGCACACGCTGGGCAGAGAACGCGAAGTGGCGGATCTTCTGCACGACGTATTTATTTCCGCGATCGAGGGCATCAGCGGTCTGAAGAATCCCGCAGCATTGAAGGGCTGGTTAACCAGCATTGCTGTGTTCAGTGCGCGTAGTTTCATTAAGCGGCGCCGTCGTCGCAACCTTCTCGGGTTCCTGAGCACCGAGGAAGTGCCTGTGCCCGCCGCGGAACCTTCTCAGCAGGTAAGCGTGGCGCTGCGCACCGCCTTCAAGGTGCTTGAAAAACTTCCGACCGATGAACGCATAGCTTTCTCTCTGCGCTACATCGAGGGCCTGAGCCTGAAAGAGGTGGCCGAAGCCTGTGGCGCCCCGGAAGCAACCACCAAACATCGAATCACTCGCGCTCAACAGCGCTTTTTCAAGTATGCCAAGCGTGAACCCTTGTTGGGTGACTGGCTGAAGGAGGGTGCATGACCGAGGCTGAGCAGAATTCCACGCTCATGATGGAGCGTCTAGGCCGGGATCTTCGGGGAGATTTAGCTGCTTGGGCGTCGGAGCGCGATCAGGTATGGCGTGTTGGCGCCCGCCTCGCACGGGAGGGCTTTCGCCGCCCGGTAGCGGCAAAACGTTCACTCAGCTGGGTTTGGTTTCCTGCCGCCCTCGCTACCGCTGTCGCGGCAGTGGCTTTGCTGCTCCCCTCGCCAAAGCCGTTGAGCTTCACGGTAGATGGAGTGTCTGCTGTGGCCGGAGCTCTCTCGGTTAGCAACGTCAAGCAGCAGAGGTTGGCGTTTTCCGATGGCAGTGAGATCTTTGCGGCCCCTGGAACCCGCTGCGCAATAGCAGATGTCACACCGCGTGGAGCGCGCGTGGACTTGCTTCAGGGTTTCGTTGAGGCATCCATTCAGCACCGCAGCGATACATCCTGGAGTGTGAGCGCAGGTCCGTTTCGAGTGGCAGTTACCGGCACTCGTTTCTCGGTGCGCTGGGATGAACCGAGTGGGAAGCTTTCGGTAGATCTCCACGAGGGCAGTGTAGTGGTTACGGGGAGCTGCATTCCTGAGCGTCGGCTGCAGACGGGGCAGAGCTTAAATGTGAGCTGCCGTAGTTCTCTACCGGTCGCGGACGTTCCACCCGTCGCCTCCTCAGTCGCTGCGCCAATGGTTCCCTCGGCAACGGGTGAAGTCGTCGCCATTCTTGAACCTGAACGTCAGCCTCTGGCGACGCCCAAGAAGCCGCAAAGTGCGGCACTTGAAGATAGGCTTCGCAGCGAACTCAACGCGCTCGCGGAAGTGCGGCGTGAGCTATCTCGGAACCCCGCACGTGCCTTGGCTCTGGCGGACGAAAGTCGCGTTAAGTTTCCCAATGGAGCTCTCCGCGAGGAGCGGGAAGCCCTCGCGGTGTTTGCATTAGAAAAGCTCGGGCGTAGCGGCGAAGTCAGCCGGCGCGCAGCGCGATTTCTCGCCAAGTTTCCCGACGGGCCATTCAGCGCTAAGGTACGCGGTATTCTTGAGCATGTCGCGGCCAGCCCCTCTAGGTAACTTCACCCTGCCGGTCGCGATCCCTGCGGCCCTATGAATTGGTTGGAACGTTATCTGTGGCTTGCTGTGGTAGCTGAGCTTGGCTTCGTGCGTCAGGCTCACGCTGAGGATACCGCGGAGCTGCCGGCCAGAACCGTGGCGTCAGCTCTCACTGTTCGCTACGAGGGCGATTGTGTGCAGGCTTCCGAAGTGGCGGCGCGTGTTCAACGCTGGTTGCGCACCGATAGCGTTGACCGGCGCCTTTCCATCGTGGTTGAAGGAGGCGAGAGCCCTAAGGGGCGAATGCTGTCGTTTGTAGTGTTTTCCGACGGCGAGATGGTTGCGGTGAGGCGTTTTGGATCGCTCACTGCCAACTGCGAATCCGTGCTGGATGTTCTGAGCTTTTCGATCGCTGTTTCCATCGACGCGAGTGTGAGTGAACGCGCCGTCGCTGGAGATGCCCCGTCCGATGGTTCATCGAAGCCAACTGCACAGGGCCCATCCAAGCCAACTGCGTCGGTGCCGCCAAACCCGGGCAGAGCCGGGCGCGTGGGTGCGCCCTTGCAACCATCAGCGAACGCGCCGAAGGATGCGGGCCCTTCGGCGCGCAGGGCGGAGCGCAAAGGGTCGCTAACCGCTGCCGTATTCTCCACGCACAATCTTTTACCTGGTGCCGCACTGGGAGCTGAGATAACTGCGCGCGTTCGCCTTGAGCGAGGCCTATCGCCGGGGCTTGGGTTTGTGGCGACGGCGCCCAATAGGTTTGCTGTGGGGAAGGCAGCCGCTAGTGGTGCTGTCTTTGCGGGGCGAGCGGATCTCGAGAAAAGCTGGGACTTGGGCCCACTGGGCGCCGGAGCAGCTACAGGGTTCTTGTTTGGCTCGGCCCAAGTGGCAGGGCTCGGTCTTGTGCGTGCGAAGAGTGTGACTTTCTTCTGGTCGGTCTTTCAGGCTCGATTACTGCTCGAAATGCCGGTTGGCTCGTATCTCGCGCTACACGCGGATGGTGGAGGCTCCGTGGCTTTGACGCGCCCGGTGCTGGAAGTTGCCTCGGCCGATGGATCGCTTGGTGCAAGCCAGATGTTTCCGGCGTTTGGAGTCTCAGCGTCGCTTGGCGTTACGGCCATCCTGAGGTGAACAAGGATATGACCCGTTTTTCTCTGAATCTCGCGCTCATGGCTTCGCTCGTTTCTGGGTGTAGTGAGCACGCCTCCATCGGCGAATTTCCACCGGAGATGGCTGCACCGACTGCCACGAACACCACCCCTCCCGCGGCTCCCATTCATGGGCTCAAGGGCGAGTACTTTGCGTCGTTGGATTGGACGGGCACCCCTGTTGCCGTACGTGTGGACCCGCTACTGAACCTGACTTGGGCCCTTGGCATGCCGGTGCTTGGCCTGGGCGAGACGTTTTCAGCGCGTTGGACTGGTGAAGTGGAGGTCCCTTTTGACGACACGTATACGATCCTGGCGTCATGCGACGACACCTGCCCGCTCTCAATTGGGGGCAATGTGCTGTTCGGAGAGACCGGTGAAGGGAGTTCCACCACCGCGACGTTAACAAAGGGACGCCATCGGATTGAGGCACGGCTATCCAACTTAGCTGGCACGGCGAGCATCAGTTACGCCTGGTCAAGCCCCGCGCTCCCCAAGGAGATCATCGCCAGCGTTCGGTTGTTTCCAGCGCCTTAGCTGGGACCTGATGTGGGGGTAATGCTGATTACGACCGTTTTCGAGGTCGGTGTGTTGCTCTTGTCGGCAGTGCTTTCGAGGGGCACAAGTACGTTCGTTTCAGGAAAATACGTCGCGACGCAGCGCTCTGGGATGTCGAAAGCCACCACCATGAAGTTCCTGGCGACCCGATGTTTCCCGCCGTGGTGGTTATGAAGATCTACGGTGTCCCCAGAGTTTAGGTGAGCCGCGGCAATATCTCTCGTGTTCATGAAGATTACTCGCCGCCCGTTCTTGATGCCACGGTAGCGATCGTCCAGCCCGTAGATGGTGGTATTGAATTGGTCGTGGCTGCGAATGGTCATCATCAAGAGCTCCCCTTCCGCGAGCTTAAGCTCGGTTACGGGTGAACATGTGAACTGCGCTCGACCCGACGCAGAGCTAAATTTCAGTTCGCGTGCAGCGTTGGTAAGGTAGAACCCGCCCGGAATTCGGACGCGTTCGTTGTAGCGGTCGAACCCTGGGATTGTGGCGGCGATGGCCTCACGGATGGCGTCATAGCTTCGGGCGTAACCCGCCCAGTCTTGCTTTGAACGTGTACCTAAGGTGGCCTGCGCTAGCCGGCACACAATTGCAGGCTCGCTGAGAAGCTGCGTGGATGCGGGGTTCAGATTGCCTTGGGACATTTGCACCACACTCATCGAATTCTCACACGAAACAAACTGCTCTTCCCCATTCTGAAGGTCTCGCTCTGTTCGGCCCAAGCAGGGCAAAATGAGCGCTTCTCGGCCGTGAACGAGGTGGCTCCGGTTGAGCTTGGTGGACACCTGCACAGTTAATTGGCAACGCCGGAGCGCTTCGGCGGTAAAGAGCGTGTCGGGAGTGGCAGAGAGGAAATTGCCACCCATTGCGAAGAAGATTTTCGCCTGGCCCGTGTGCATGGCCTGAATGCTGTTCACCACATCGAGCCCTGGGCGCCGTGGAACCTTGAATTGAAACACGGATTCAAGCTTATCGAGAAAAGCAGCCGACGGAGCCTCATCAATGCCCATGGTGCGATCACCCTGCACATTGCTGTGTCCGCGCACAGGGCACACACCCGCTCCAGGCTTTCCCAGGCTCCCTTTCAGTAAAAGCAGATTGACCACTTCTTGAATGGTGGCTACGGAATTTTTGTGTTGGGTGAGCCCCATCGCCCAACACGCAATAATCCTGTGTTTGGCGGTCAACACGCTTGCCGTCTGCCGGATCAGTTCCAACGATACGCCAGCGCTTTTCGAGAGCTCGAAAGGCTTCTGCCCTTTTAGGTGCCTTACGAATTCGGCGTAGCCCGAGGTATGGGCGGAGATGAACTCGTGATCGAACACTTGGCCACCCTGCGCTTCATCGGCTTCTAGCAAAAGCGCCTCGATTGCTAAGATGAGCGCTAAATCTCCGTTGATTTTGACCGGGAGGAAGATGTCGGTGAGCTCAGTACTCAGACCGAGAGCACCCTTCATGGTCTGTGGGTTCGAGAAACGCATCAGGCCGACTTCGCGCAACGGATTCACTGAGATGATCGTAGCGCCCCGCTCTTTGGCTCGTTCAAGCGCGGTGAGCATGCGCGGGTGATTGGTGCCTGGGTTCTGACCCAAGATCAGAATGACCTCGGCGTGGTCAAAGTCCTCAAGGGTAACCGTGCCTTTGCCCGTGCCGAGTGTTTCCTTGAGCGCAACACCGCTCGATTCGTGGCACATGTTGGAACAATCTGGCAGGTTGTTGGTGCCAAATTCACGAACGAAGAGCTGATACAAGAACGCTGCTTCGTTACTCGTTCGGCCGGAAGTATAGAACACGGCTTCATCCGGCGACGCCAGGCTATTTAGGTGTGTGCCGATCTTTTCGAACGCTGCATCCCAAGTTATAGGCTCGTAGTGAGTGCCATTCGGCGGCAGATACATGGGCTCAACGATTCGGCCTTGTTTGCCGATCTGGTAGTCGTCAAGCTCGGCAAGTGCGTGCACCGAATGCTCACGAAAAAAGCGCTCACCGATGCGTTTTTCGGTGGCCTCCTCTGCTATCGCCTTCACCCCATTCTCGCAAAACTCGCCTAAGCGCGAGCGAGCGCCGTCGGGATCAGGCCACGCGCACCCCGGGCAATCAAACCCCGTTTTTTGGTTGAGTGTGCGTAGCACCTTCACACCTCGAACCACACTCATAGCTCCCACCACGTGACCTACGCTCGACAGAACGGCCGTCGTGCCGGCAGCACTCTTGGGTGGTGCCGAAGCCTTTACGGGGCCAACCACTTCGGGGTTGAGCGGATTGGGATCGGGTGTGAGGCGAGTCATTGCAGGCTTTTGCGTGGAAGAGCGGTGGATCATTCCGTGCGTATGCGCGCTGCACCACAATAGATGTTGAACCGTTCTTCGCGCAGGAAGCCGATGAGCGTCATGTTGTGCTCAACAGCTAGGTCGACCGCCAAGGTCGAGGGAGCGCCCACCGCGACGATGATGTGGATGCCCGCCATAGCCGCCTTCTGCACCAGCTCGAAGCTGATGCGCCCACTCAGCCACAAGACATGGCTGGAAAGGGGCAGAAGTTCTGCGAGAAAGGCCGCGCCGATGAGTTTGTCGAGTGCGTTATGGCGCCCAACGTCCTCACGAATCAGCAGGTGATCGCCGTTGATACCAAACAATGCCGACGCGTGCAGGCCGCCCGTTGCCAGAAAGCCAGCTTGGCGTTCCCGCGCAGCGAGTGAAAGCCCCGAAAGAAAACGCGTGGAAACCTGCAGCGTATCCCGTTGCCCGGGTGGGGCATCCATGCGGAGCGCCTCAAGCGACGTCTTACCGCAAACACCGCAACTCGAAGAGGTGTAGGAGTGGCGTTCCTGACGTTTGAGGTCGAGCTTCAGACCTTTACGAAGAGTAATTTCGGCGACGTTGTCAGCGAGGTGCACGTTTGCTGCATCGTGACGGTGCCGTAAAATGCCTTCGGTAAACAGGAAACCTACGGCTAGGTCGGCATCATCTCCCGGGGTGCGCATGGTGAGCGAAACGGTGTGCACTTCAGTGTCACATACGCGGATCTGGAGGGGAGCTTCCACCGCCACCTGGTCCTCTGCGTCAGCTGTGGCGTTGGGCCCAACGTGCGTCACTCGTAGGGGGCGGATGGAGGCCGAAGAGGACATGGGAGGTGATCGGGAGGGGCCAATTCTATACGGGGGAAACCGCTACCTCGGCGCAATCTGCAGAATCTTCGGGCGATTGTCCGCCGTTTTGTCGATCTTCGCGCCAGTGCTTAGGCAGACTCCGACCTACCTTCGCACCCCCCGGCCCACGATTCTGGAGCGGTTGGCCATTTAAGACAGGTCCAGTATCACGGGCCGGGACACACTAGTAAGCTTTGTCAGAACACACTCATCAGCTCGGTTCGCGCGAGCGCCCGGTCCAGGCTTCCTGGGCCCCACCAGCCAGCCCAGTACCTCTGGAGTCTCCTACCGTGCGCTGGGTACACGCCCTGCTAAGTGGCCGTACCCTTTCTCTGGAGGCAGCTCCGGCTGGCTCGGACGACGAGCTTGCTCTTGGGGCCCTTCGTGCCGTCGAGGCGGACGGCACTCCTGCGGCGCGGTTCGCTGATGCGACCGAGCTGAGCCGCAGACTCACTCGACGTGCTTCGGAGCTTTCCCCAAGTACGCGTGCTCTGGTTGGTATTTGTCTTGTACGCCTGTACCGCCTCTCAGGGCGTTCTCATCTAGCGCTCAATGCACTCTCCCAAGTAGCCGCCCCGGTGCCTTCTGAGCTGCAAGCGTGGAGAGCGTGGGAGTGCCTATTGGCGGGCGCTCCAAGCGTTTCGAGTGAAGCGGTGGCCACCGGAGCCACGGCCTTTGCGGACCTAGTGTCGGCGTCTAGCGAGATGTTGGAGGCCGCAAAGCAGGGTGAACGGCCGCAGTTTCAGTTGGCGCTGGCGCGCGCACGACGGGTAGAGCTCGAATGGAGTGCACCTCGTCGGGAAATGGAGGCATTAGCCGCGTTGATCGATCCCGAACTTGCAACGTCCGAGGCAGGTGTGTTGGCGTGGCGAGCTGGCACCAACGCCGAGGTTCCATTTGGGCTTCAGTCTATTTCGGGCGAGAAGACTGAGACGGATGCCGAGGGCTATGTGCTCGTGGTTCCAGGAAAACGCGCGGTTCGTTTTCTCGCGGCCGGTGTACGTTTGAACCAAACCGCGCGCAACCTCGCGGGTCCGGACGAAGCGGGAACCGGCGGCACCCGCACGGAATCAGCGCTTGCGGTGCTCGCTCTGTGCGGGGAAGAGGGCATCTCCTACGCTGAGTTTGTGCGAACCATGTACGGGATTTCCTACGTTCCCAAACGCCATCAGGGAATGTTGGACGTATTGGTTCACAGGATGCGTGCCCGCCTGGCCGGGGTGGCTGAGCTTGAGCGTGTTGGGAGCACTCGGCTAGCGCTTCACGTGTTGTCACCCTTTGTGATTCCGGATGGTCGCACTGCGGTGGATGTTCAACAGCGCTTGCTGCGCGTAATTGGAACCTTCGGGCGCGCCAGCGCTCAACAGGCTTCAAAAGTGCTCGGCATTCCGCGTCGCACAGCGCATCGGCTGTTGCAGCAGTTGGCTGCCTGCCAATCTTGCAGGTCATTCAAGGCTGGCGGGCGCGTGCTCTACAGCATTAATGACCTTTCCGCGTAAGGCAGTCTGGAGTTCGGCGCCTTTCACGTTCGGTCGAAAGCTTCGCTCGAATAGACCCGCGCTTGCCCGTGGGCCGAAGAGGGGCTACAGGAGCCCCGCCGTAAGCGGCCCCTTTTTGCTATGATTTCGACCGAACAACTGACCCTGAGTTTCGGGGGTAAAACCCTATTCGAGAATGTAGATATCCGGTTCCTCCCGGGGAATTGCTATGGGCTCATCGGCGCCAATGGGGCGGGTAAATCCACCTTTCTGCGCTGCCTCTCCGGCGAACAGGAGCCGACCTCGGGCTCGGTGACCGTGCCGGCTGGCCTACGGCTCAGTACGTTGCGGCAAAATCACTTCGCCTTCGACGAAACCCCGGCGCTGGAAACGGTGATTCGCGGACACGAGCGCCTCTACCAAATCATGAAGGAGAAGGACGCCATTTACGCCAAGCCCGACTTCAATGATGAAGACGGGATCAAAGCGGCAGTTCTGGAGAGCGACTTTTCCGATCTGGATGGTTGGAATGCGGAGGCCAATGCTGCTCAATTGTTGGGCTCTTTGGGGATCGGCCCCGATCGACAAAACAAGCTCGTGAAGGAGCTGGCAGATGACGAAAAAGTACGCGTGCTTTTGGCCCAAGCTCTGTTCGGTAACCCAGATATCTTGCTTTTAGATGAGCCAACGAATCACTTAGACGTCGATTCCATTCTGTGGTTGGAAGATTTCTTAGCGAACTTCAAGAACACAGTGATCGTGGTCTCGCATGATCGCCACTTCCTTGATCGCGTTTGTAGCCACGTGGCCGATGTGGATTTCCAGAAGATCCAGATTTACACAGGGAATTACAGTTTTTGGTACGAAAGCAGCCAGCTCGCATTGAAGCAGCGCCAGGAATCTAATCGCAAGAAGGAAGATAAGATGAAGGAGCTTAAGGCCTTCATTCAGCGCTTCAGTGCCAATGCGTCGAAATCGAGCCAGGCCACCTCGCGTCGTGCGCAGCTGGAGAAGATCGAGCTGGATGATATTCGTCCTTCTTCGCGCAAGTATCCCTACATTGAGTTTAAGCCTACCAAAGAGTTGGGCCGCGAAGTGCTGTCGATCAATGGGCTAACCAAAACCATTGATGGCCAACTCCTTTTTAAGAACCTGCGCTTGAGCGTAGGTAAGGGTGATCGGGTGGCGATCGTCGGGGACGATCGCGCGGTGACGGCACTGTTCGAGATCTTGGGCGGAGAGATGCAACCGGACGCCGGCGAGGTCACCTGGGGTCGCACCGTGAATGTGGGCTACTTCCCCAAGGACAACGCCAAATATTTCGATACCGATCTCAATCTTATCAACTGGTTGAAGCAATATACCAAAGAGCAAGAGGAAAGCTTCGTGCGCGGCTTTCTTGGGCGCATGCTGTTCAGCGGCGATGACGTAAAGAAGAGCGCTCGGGTGCTTTCCGGCGGCGAAAAAGTGCGCTGTATGTTGTCGCGCATGATGCTGCAAGATCCGAATCTCTTGATGTTCGACGGCCCCACGAACCACCTGGATCTTGAGTCCATCACGGCCCTGAATAATGGGCTGATAAAGTTAGATGGCACCATGTTGTTCACTTCGCACGACGTACAGTTCATGGATTCCTTGGCCACGCGCGTCTTGGAGCTTGGCCCCGAAGAGTACTACGATCTTGGCATGACCTACGGCGACTACCTCACCAATCCCGGGCGGTTGGAACGGCTTTCGCGTGGTGCGCTCAAGCGTGCTGGGTGACGCGTAGGGCTTTCGCGTGGTGCGCTCAAGCGTGCCGGGTGACCCGCAAGGCCAGAAACTTCAGGTATCGGCCTTCCGGGTGCCCCACCTGCCAGGGGTGGTCGGTGGCTTGGGTGCCGCGATGAATGATCTGAAGGCCAAGCTTTAGATGTGCGCCCGCTTCGGCGAGCGTTTCTGTAAACGCATCTTCGCTTACTTGCGCTGTGCAGCTGGCAGCGCAAAATAGGCCACCTGCCTTCACTCGGCTAAGCGCGAGCGTGTGCAGGCGTGTGTACGCACGGAGGGCTAGAGCGCGTTGCTTCTTCTCGCGGGCGAAGCTCGGCGGATCGCTCACCACAATGTCAAACTCGGTCTTGCAGGCGGTCAAGAATGTGTTGGCATCCTGGGCCACAATAGGGCTTGTTGCGGGGTCGAAGCCGTTGAGGAGAAAATTCTCGCGTGCGGCTTCGCAAGCTGGCGCCGATTGATCCACGCTCGTGACGGTTGATGCGCCACCCTTCAGGGCGTGCAAGCTGAATGCACCCGTGTACGAAAAGAGGTTGAGCACGGAGCGCCCCCGCGCCCGTTCACCGAGCCACACGCGATTCTCGCGATGGTCGAGGAAAAGCCCGGTCTTCTGCGCTGTATGCAGATGCACACGGTGCTTTAAGCCGTGCTCTCGAACCGGGAAGGCGTCGGGCGGCAGATCTCCCACGAGCGCCCGCAGATCGGGCTCTTGTGCGCTGCGGCCCACGATGCCCTTGAAGCGATGGACTTTCCCGATGGCGCGCGCCACTTCAGGCAAGAGCTCTTCGCACGCGGGAGAGTAGGCAACGAGCACGCAGAACGGCCCATAGACATCAGCGATGATCCCGGGCACTCCATCCCCTTCGCCGTTCAGAAGGCGAAAGGCATCGGTCTCGCTGCTGCGTACCGAGGCACGGTGCTCCCATGCGCGCGCTACTGTACGTTGGAAGAAGCCGGCATCCGGGCACTCCTTCCGCGAATAGATGCGCAGTGCGATGGCCGATGTGGGCTCCCACAAGCCAAATCCCTGAAATGCACCACAGGTTACCTGCACCCACGCTCCGGCCTCGGCCTGAAAGCCTGGCGGCACATGTTCGCGGTACACCCACGGGTGCCCCTGGCTGAGGGAGCGCTCGAGCACCACTGGCAACACAACTGATCGGACGTTCCGGGTCAAAAATAGCCTTCATTTCCCGGCAATTCGTGGGCCGTTGGGTGCAAATAGCTCGTTTGGGTGAGCGGCATCTGAGCGCGTACGTTTACGCGTGTTACCTTGGCAAGATCAATGGGGCTCGCAACCGGCATACCTGAGCATAAAGGACCCCTCACGGGAGCGCGCCTCGGCCGCTACCGGGTAGGTGGGCGCCTCGGCTCGGGTGGCACCGCTTCGGTGTATTTGGCGGTGAGCACGGGGCCGCATAGTTTCGGAAGGCTCGTGGCCCTCAAGGTAATTCACGAACACCTCTTGGGAGAGAAGGCCTTTGTAGATATGTTCGTGGACGAAGCGAACCTCGCTGTTCGCCTCAATCATCCAAATGTCGTGCACGTGTACGATCTTCTGCAGGAAGAGAGCCGCCTCGTGCTGGCCATGGAGTATTTGCACGGGCAGCCGCTCTCCCGCTTGGTATCGCGGATCCGCCAGCGTGGGGACCGCCTTCCGTATCCTGTGGTCGCCTGGATTGCAGCTCGGGCGTTGGAAGGGTTGCACGAGGCGCATCAGTTGCTGGATGAGCACGGGGACCCAGCCCATGTGGTGCATCGCGACGTGAGCCCGCAGAACATTTTCGTCACTTACTCAGGGAACGTTAAGATTATAGATTTCGGTATTGCGCGAGCTGAAGGTCGGCTTCAGCAAACGGATCTTGGGCAAGTTAAGGGTAAATTCGCGTACATGGCGCCGGAGCAGGCGCTTTCTCGTGACTACGATCATCGAGCGGATATCTTCTCGTTGGGTGTAACTCTCTACGAGGCCGCCGTGGGTGCACGGCTATTCCCTGATCTCGATAGGGTAGAAGCCCTGCACAAGATTGTGATGGGGGATATTCCAGATCCGCGTGAGCGCGTTGCAGATTTTCCAGAAGGCTTGCGGAAGATCGTGTTGCGCGCGCTTGAGGGCGCACCGGAAAAGCGCTTTCAGTCAGCCAAGGAAATGGCCGAGGCACTCGATGCATACGTTGCAACCATGGTAACCACGCCGGTGGCCGAGCAGCTCGCTGCGATCATGAACGAGCAATTCCGTGAGGAGCGCTCCGAGCAAGAGACTGCAACGGCATTGCTCAAGCAAGGTCAGTCCGGAAGCTTCAAGGAGGAAACGGATTCGACGTTTAGCGTGGCGTCGAACACCACTGTGCTTCCTGCTCCTACGTCCGCCAAATATCGCACTTTCGCTCTCGTGGCAGCGCTGTTAGCGCTCGGCGCCTACGTGGCATTTGACAGATTTGTGGGCGACCTCGGACACTCTGCCGGCGAACCTCAAGGTGCTTCGCTCGGTTCGGCAGCCGCGCCACCCACGCCCGGTCCGGTTCCTGCTCCGTCAACCACAGCTTCGAGCGACTTGGGCCGTGCTGGGCGCCGCGAGGGCGCCGCTGGAAGCCCGGGTCAGTTGGAAAAGGCGTCCCCTCCAAAACGCTCTCCCCTCGTGAAGAGTTATCCTTTTTGAAAAATGCGCTGCTGGGCTTTGGTTTCGGGATTGGCGTTTTCGCTCTGGGCACTTCCAACCCGAGCTGCCGAAGCTTCCTGTGAGCTGGGTGCTACCGAGTGCGGTAGGCTTGCGTTTGAGGCTGGTGTTCAGGCTTTTGAGAACAAGCGGTGGGGAGAGGCGAGTAAACTCTTTCGGCGCTCGCTCAAGCTGCGTGCTCACCCGGTGATCTTGTTTAACCTCGCGCTCTCCGAGGTGGCTTTGAAGGACTACGATGCGGGGATCTTCCATCTTCGGCAGGTGCGTGCCGACGAGCGAACTGATGCCACGCTGAAGCAGCGCTGCGAAGAGCAGCTAGCTCTGGCGCTGCGAAACGCTGCCGAAATTAGGCTCGATTCCTCGATGGTTCCGGAGGCCACACTGCGCGTCAATGGTCGCGCTTCTAATGCACGGGGTGTATTTTACGCCGCTCCTGGCACTGCGAGTGTGAGCGTAGAGCGAGAGGGAATGTCGCCGGTAGCACGTCGCTTGCGCCTGCGAGCGGGGGAGAAGCGAGAACTGGTGTTGTTGGAGGAAATGTCCAGCTCATCCGCTGCAAGCCCGGCTCGGGAGGGTAGCTCTTCTACAGCTATGCACATCTCCTTTGGCGTCGGGCTTGCGCTGGGCGGTGCTACCACGATGAGCGCAGTGACTTCCCACAAGCTGGACGCTCGCACGCTCATCCTTGGAGGCGGGGCGCTGGTCGCCACGGGAACCGGAATGGTTCTGTGGCTAAGCCGCAGCCCCGACGGGCAGGCCCAAGCGCTCACCTTTGATCCTATCGAGCGCAAGCTTCAATACGTTACGCGCTTTTAGGGCCTTGTACCCTTCAATACGTCACGCGCTTTTAGGCCTTCTTGATAGACCCTTGAGCGGCAACTGCAGCGGCTTTCTCTTTGGCAGCGGCTTCGTTCAGGTAACGGCCACCGCGCACAATAGGCTTCAAATTGTCGTCCAGCTCGTACAAGAGCGGCTCTGCCGTCGGGATATTGAGCTCTAGAATTTCCTTCTCGCTCACGTTATCCAGATGCTTCACGAGCGCGCGCAAGCTGTTGCCGTGAGCGGCGATCACCACACGTTGGCCTTCACGCAGCGCCGGTGCAATGGAGCCCTCCCAAAACGGAAGGAAACGCGCCACCGTATCTTTCAGCGACTCGGTGCGGGGGAGTTCCCCTTTGAGCTGGGCATAACGGCGATCTTTGCCTGGAAAGAACTCGTTGTCGTCCGTCATCGCGGGCGGCGGAATGTCGTAACTGCGACGCCAAATCTTGACTTGCTCTTCACCGTGGATGCGTGCCGTCTCGCCTTTGTCGAGGCCTTGAAGCGCTCCGTACATGCGTTCGTTGATGCGCCAGCTGCGATGAACTGGGATCCACATCTGGTCGGTTTCTTCGAGCGTGAGCCAAAGCGTCTTGATAGCGCGCTTGAGAACGGAGGTGAACGCGACGTCAAATTGAAAACCCTCCTTCTTCAGGAGTTGCCCGGCGGCCCGTGCCTCCTCCACACCCACATCACTGAGCGGAACATCCACCCAACCGGTGAAGCGATTATCGAGGTTCCATTGGCTTTGACCGTGACGCAGTAAAACGAGGGTTTTCATGGGGGGCGCAGCATATTTGAGGGAGGCCGGAGCGGCAATCCGAAAATGGCGATCTGCGGCTCAGGCTTTTGGCCCCGAGGATTTGGCGCTACGGAGAGAGTGTGTTGGGTTGGAGAGCGCTGACCGCTTGGATTTCAGGTGCCGCCCTGTTTTTGGTCGGGCATGTTTCGGCCGCCGAGGAAAGAACGCCTACAGACGAAACGCCAGCAGCGCTGGCAGCACGCTGCACTCCCAACACCGCGATAGATCTCCTCGCGTGCCAGATCGCGGCGCAGTTGCCGAGAGCACGGAAGGTTGCTGTGAGTTATGGGGATACGACGGGGGCAAGTCAGCTTCATGCGGTGTCTGCAAAACTACAGGCCGCGCTGGCGCAGAAGCTCCGTGGCAAGCCTCACGTGCATTCGCTGGGTTCCGTGTTGTGGCCGCTTGGCAGCGACCCGAATATTCAGGTGGTCGAATATCCTGGGCCCCAAGCCAAGGGCGAGGTGGCAAAACGCACGCATGAGGGCCAGCAGGTCCATCTTGAATTGAGCCTCAACTTCGGCACGCTCAACGTTAGGGTTTCAGTGTTTTCGGCGGAACGCGGAGGGTTCTGGGACCGCATTCGTAACCAAACTGCAGCCATTCAGGTGTTTGTTGCAAGTGCTTCAAGTGATCCGAGCGTGCGAACGCTGCTTCCTTCTGCGTCAAGACCGGCATCAATCAAGCTCGCGGAGTCCTTCCCCTTGGGGCCCGAGCCTCCCATAGCGTTAGCCTGTGAGTATAATGAGAAACGAGACGGTGTGCGGATTGCATTCGTCGGCCGTCAAAGCGTTTGGGTCGAGGAATTGTCGGGGGGAAAGCTCGCTACGAAAAAGCGCTGGCCTTGGGCGAAGCTCTCAGAGGTGGCGCCGGTACCCCTGCGAGAACCGTTGGCGAGTGTTGATTTCGCCCCCGATGGGAGCGTGCATGCTGGGCTGACTGATCGCCGCTTCATGTTACGACTCTCCCTTTCCGACGACAGCATGGCTCGTTGGGAGGGGCGGTTGCCCTGGCCTTCTATCGGGTGTTTGGAACGAACGGGCCTCGGCTTGGGCGGGCTATCCACAGGATGCCCTTCGGCCACCAAGGCAAGCACACGGGGCTTCGAATTGAGTGGCGTTGTAGATGCGGTGGCCGGCGCACACCTGATAACCGCGGAGGGGAAGCGAAAAGTGTTCGGTGCCGTTCGCAATTGGGGAGCCGGGGTGGCGCTACTGTTTGGTGTTCAAGATGCGCCACTACAGGTTGCTGGCGTTGGAAGCAGCCTTGCTCTCGGGGATCTTGACGGAGACGGTGCTCCCGAATTTCTGAATTCACTCCCTACGTTTTCGCCAAAAGAGGATGCTCTCGAAGTGCGATGGCTGGATAACCTTTCCGCCCCACGGCTACGCTTTCCGGTCGAGGACGGAGTCGTTGCGGTGGCGGTCTGTCCTTGGCTTGGCGGGCCATCTAGCCCAGTTTTGGTCTTGTCGAAGTCGCGCTTGTTGGTGTTTCGATGAACGGGATTTCGCGGCGACAGCTCGGCGTTGTGAGTGGGGCCCTCTTGCTTTCATCCGTCTCTGAGAGCCGGGCGCTGGAGCGCAATCCGTTTGGTGGGGTGCTGAAGATTCGCGTGCCGTGGGCCATTGAGGCGCTTGATCCTGACGCCTTAGGAGATCCGTTGTCCGCGGCTTTTCTGCCGTTTGTCACAGAAACTCTGTATGCCCGAAACGGAGCGACTCTATTTCCAACTTTAACCGAGGCCTTGCCGAAAGTGGAGCAGGGCTTGGCTCGTGTGACGCTTCGACCCGGGTTGCGTGCGGCTAACGGTGCCAAATTTCTCGCAGTTCACGCGCTGCAATCGTTGGAGCGTGCGCGGCGTGGACCGGCGATGGGGTTGTTTGCGGAGTGGCAAGACCTTAGCGTGGATCCTGCGGCAGAGCGCACGCTTCTGATCCGGACTCCTGCCCCTGATCAAGTAGCCGACATTTTGGCTTGCGCGGCATCACGTATGACGGAGGCCAATTTTTCGCCAAAAAAACATCGAGGACTAGGGGCGTTTACTGCGGAAATCGCGGGACGACGATTGGTGCTGTCGCGCAATCTTTCAGCCCCTCGCGGCCCTGCTTACCTAGATTCGATCGTTGTTGAGCGGGCTGACTCTTTGGGCGACGCGCTCTCTGCCTTTGAGGCGGGAGATTCGGCGGTTGGTTGGTTTGGCAAAGGACTCTATCGGCCGCGAGCCGGCGCGATCCCGTTCTCAGCGGGTTCGCTCGGTTGGGTAGTCTTGCGAAGCCATGCGGGGCTGGGCCGTTGGGGCGCGCCGGGAGTTCTGCAGGCGCTCTTGGATGGAACAGATCTCACCAAGCTTGGCCACGTTGGCATTGTGGGGGAGCCGCCGCGCGCTGCGCGAGGATTTTGGGGAGGCCCCCCGACGACGCTCTTGGTGGATACGGCATGCTCTCAATTGGTGGAAGCGGCACAGGTTATGGCTGGTACGTTGAGCCAACCAGGTCACGAGCTTCTCGTGAAGCGTGTGTCCAAAACGGAGATCGAGCGGGCCAGTGCCACGCGGGAACCGGCGCTAAGCCTGGAGTTTGTGAGGGCCTTGGGCTCCAAAGGTGAGCATATGCTCGTGACTCTGCTTGCCGCACAAAATCCGAAGCTTGCTCTGCATCCACCCAAGTTGAAGGTAAATGCGGCGCGCGAGGTGGCGCTCACGCTTCCCTTAGGGGTGGTGGGGGAGCTTAAGCTTCGCGGCGCCTGCGATGCCCGATTTGTAAACCTGGAGCGTTTCGAACTTGCCGACGTTTGGTGGCGAGAGCCGATCTAGGGGCGATTGGTGGGCATCGGGACGGTACCGCCGTCCCGTACATAGCTAACAATCGCGCGGCTCAAGGCTTCATCCGCCTTTACACAAGCGAGGCTCACATCGCCACTGGTGGCGCCTTTGCATTCTTTCTTCCTCGCTAGGTACGCAGCGTTTACGGTCTCATTTTCGCGGAGTGCATCTTTGATGGCGTCGTCGAGGAAGCGAAATTCCACCTTTGCATTCTTGGCCGCTGGCGGCTTGTTGCGCGTCAGTTCATTCGCATCGAGCGTTACGCAAGTGCCGCTCCAGCGCAATGCATCGTAGCCGCCACCAGCACCGCTCACCTGCATGCCGCCGAGGTCTGCCTTGCGCGAGCGCAAGATCAGTACCTCTTCGTCAAACTCCACAAAGCCCGTTTCCGAGACTCCGCCGGAGGCATTCCAAGCTTCCGTTCTACGAGTCAGGTAGCTGCGCACGAAGGGAGTATCCTTTGCAAAGAGGTATAGCGCAACTCCAGGATAACTTCCAGAGCAGAGCTTGTTCACGAAGGCGCCCGGCGGCGTGCAGGGGTCGCTGCCTTTGGCACACGTGATGGGGATTTCCGCGGTCGTTTCGGCTTCGGGAGCTTCAGATGCGGTGGACTCGGGACTTTGCGCGGGAGCTTTGCCGGGATCCGAGGCCGCTTCAGGAGCGTGCGCCTGTGGGGCGGGGGAGCCGCCGCAAGCGTTCGCACTGAGCACTAAAATCACAAAACCCAAAGGCCGTATCGTCATGCCCGCCACAAAACGTGAGCTGCCTCGGTTCGTCAATGCTTCTCACTCTACTGTGACGGTCTTAGCGAGATTCCTTGGCTGATCGACGTCAGTACCTTTAAGGTCAGCGAAATAATACGCTACGAGCTGCAAAGGTAGCACCGTTAGCAGTGGCAAGACTGTCTCCGAGGCCGCCGGGATTTCGAGCGTGTGCTCGGCCAGCTTGGACGCGTTCTCATCGCCTTCGGTGACCACGGCGATGACCTGTGCATCGCGAGCCTTCACTTCCTGCAGGCTTGAGAGCGTTTTCTCGTAGTGGCGATCTTGAGGCATCACCACCACCACAGGCATGTTCGAATCGATGAGCGCGATAGGGCCGTGCTTCATCTCTCCCGCCGCATAGCCCTCCGCGTGGGCATAGCTGATCTCTTTGAGCTTGAGTGCACCTTCTAAGGCGATCGGAAATCCGAGGCCACGACCGAGGAACAACATGTGCTCGGTGTGCTGCCAAGCTCGCGCCACGGCCATCGCCTGGTCCTTATTTTCAAGGGCTTTGCGCATTTCATTCGGCACCTGAATGAGATCCTGAAGCACGCTGCGCGCTGCATCTTGGCTTAAACTTCGGCGACGCCGCCCGAGGAACACGGCGAGCATCAAGAGCGCGGCCAACTGGGTCGTGAAACACTTAGTAGAAGCAACGCCGATTTCAGGCCCAGCATGTGTGTAGAGCGCGCCATGAGCGGCGCGGGCGATGGCGCTGTCGACCACATTTACGAGTGCCAATATCTGCGCGCCGGCCTGTTTGGCGGCTTGAAGTGCTGCTAAGGTGTCCGCAGTTTCCCCCGATTGGCTCACGGCCACCACCAGATCTTTCGGGCCAAAAATAGGATCGCGGTAGCGCACTTCGCTCGCTAATTCGGCCGTAGCTGGCACACGCGCCAATTGCTCTATCCAATAGCGCCCTACGAGTGCAGCGTGGAAACTGGTGCCGCAAGCGAGGAAGTACACTCGCTCGATACTCGTTGCCACCGCTTCGCTGAGACCCAATTCCTCCGCTACAAGGTCTCCATTTTCAAGATCGATGCGACCACGGAGCGTGTCTTCAACGGAGCGCGGCTGCTCAAAGATCTCCTTGAGCATGAAATGCTTAAAGCCTCCCTTTTCGGCTTGCACGGGGCTCCAATCCACCGTGCGCGCGACGCGCTCCACGCGTTCGCCTGAGAGGGTTTCGATGCGCACACCGTCGGCTAGAAGTTCCGCGATGTCGCCATCCTCCAGGAACAACATGCGCCGCGTGTGATTCAAGAGCGCTGGGATGTCACTCCCACAGAGCATTTCGCCCTGCCCGATCCCTATCACTAGGGGTGAGGCATTTTTGGCGACAATCAGCCGATCCGGCTGGAGGTTGGACACTACCCCGAGCGCGTAGGCGCCCCGGACTTGGCCAAGCGCACTGCGGACCGCCGCCATCAGATCTGAAGTATGGCTGAGTGCACGATCAATCAGGTGTGCGACAATTTCAGTGTCGGTGTCGCTCTGGAATCGCACACCGTCCGCCTCCAGTTGGCGTTTGAGTTCCAGGTGGTTCTCGATAATGCCGTTATGAACCACGGCAACATTACCGGCTTGGTGTGGGTGCGCGTTGGGTTCGCTAGGCTTTCCGTGCGTGGCCCAGCGCGTGTGGCCGATGCCGGTGTGGCCCGCGAGCGGTTGGTTCGCGAGGGCGCGGTCTAGATTCTGAAGCTTACCAACGGCACGGACGATGTTGACCTTCTTGCCGTCGTGGATAGCGAGGCCAGCCGAATCGTAACCGCGGTATTCAAGCTTTCTCAAGCCATCAAGCAGAATCGCGGCACATTCCTGGGAGCCAACATAGCCAACAATTCCGCACATAACATCCGCCTTGCCGCTTACGGCTCTAAGATTTCGCCTTTACCTACCACGACTACACCGTTGTCGGAGATTGTGAAGCCGCGCTTCCTATCCGCTTCAATATCAACACCAATCTTGGTGCCGGGCGGGATCTTCACGTTCTTGTCGATGATGGCGTTTCGAAGCACGGCGCCCCGCCCCACATCCACACCGTTCAACAACACGCACCCTTCAACGCTCGAATGGGAGTGCACGTAGACGCCAGAAGAGAGCACACTTCGTTTCACCGTACCACCCGAAACGATCACTCCCGCGCTCACTAGCGAGTCGATGGCTGTGCCCCGACGGCCCTCGTCGTCAAATACGAATTTTGCGGGAGGTACAGCGTTCAACGATGAATGGATTGGCCAATCGGCGTTGTACAGGTTGAATACCGGGTGAACGCTGATGAGATCCATGTGGGCGTCGTAATAGCTATCGAGCGTTCCTACGTCGCGCCAGTAGCCGCGATCGCGTTCGGTGGCCCCGGGTACGCGATTCTCAGCGAAGTCGTAAACAGCTGCGTTGTTCTGCTCCACGAGCTTGGTGATGATGTTGCCACCCATGTCGTGGCTGCTGCTTTCGTCCTTGGCGTCGGCTTCAAGCGCTTCTAACAAAACCTTAGTGGAAAACACGTAATTGCCCATCGAGGCGAACACTTGGTTCGGGTTGTCCGCAAGCCCGGCCGCCTCTTGGGGTTTCTCGCGAAAGCGAGCAATGCGGCTGTTGGCACCTGGCTCGATCACGCCGAAGCGAAAGGCTTCTTCGCGCGGCACGCGGATGCCTGCGACTGTGACTCCAGCTCCTGATTGAACGTGTGCATCTACAAGCTGCGAAGCATCCATGCGGTAAATGTGGTCCGCGGAGAACACGCAGATGTAATCGGGGGATTCGTCGTGAATGAGATTCAGGTTCTGATAGATTGCGTCAGCGGAGCCTTCGAACCAGCGTTTGCCGTGACGCATTTGCGCAGGCACCGTCATCACGTAGTTATTGAACAAGGGCGACATGCGCCACATCTGGGCTATGTGGCGGTCCAGGCTGTGGCTCTTGTACTGGGTGAGGACCGCAATCCTGAGGAACCCTGCATTGGCCAGATTACTCAGGGCGAAGTCGATCAATCGATAGTTGGCGCCGAACGGCACCCCAGGTTTCGCGCGATCTCGGGTAAGCGGCCACAGACGCTTGCCTTCTCCTCCAGCCAGAACGATGCCTAATACGTGCGGACGCTTGCGCATGATTTTGGCCCATGGTGCCGACAGGCCTCCCGCCACGCAAGTTTTGGGTGGCAAAAAGGGCAGAGCGCATCTAGGTCACCCGGCAGCATGCAGCTTTGCTGGAAAGCGTAATTTCGACTTCCCCCTGGGTGACGGCGCGCAGGGCAGCATAAGCCCGAGTTTCAAGGAGTTTGGGTGGGGTGCCGCTCGATCGGGCCCGGGAGCCTCCCACAAATACCCCGGCGCGCAGCAGACGTCGGGCCTCCCGAAAGGGTACTTTCGACCCCGCGCGTTGCCTGCATGTTCACGCGTCCGGCTCCGCTGAGGTTTTCGTTGCAACTCCGCTATATCCAAGTCGAGTTGAAGGCGTGAAAGCGAAGCTAAATTCTGCGGAAACTCGCCGCGTGAACAACATCCTAAAGAATGCCCAGCCAAACTGTGGCCGTGTCCCTCGGACCTGAACGGAGTGGAGGCCGCGCTCGGCGCACCAGGCAATAACCTCTGCAGGTTTCAAAAATAGTCGCAAAATGTGCATGCGTTGGGGAGTGTTGCGTACAAACCACTCAACCCCTTTGATCACTACGAGCCAGCACAGCAGGTTGCGGTTGAATGTATGAAAGAAGAACAAGCCTGACGGCCTGAGTACGCGCGCGGCCTCTGCGATCGCCTGCTCAGGGTTTTCCACGTGCTCCAGAAAATCCATGGCGCATACCACGTCAAAAGTTGCGTCGGCAAAGGGAAGGCGTAGGGCGTCACCTTGTTGGTAGTGAACAGTCTGTCCGGAATCATGGCTGGCAGCCACCGCCAGCGCATCGTTCGAAGCGTCTAGGCCGGTGACGCGATGACCCAGTGAGCCGAGGTAATTAGCAAGGAACCCGCCACCGCAACCGATGTCCAAAATATCCGCGGAAGAGACGCCAAGCTTGCGCCGGATTTCTTGGGCCACCCACGGGTTGCGCAGCCTTGATTCCGCCCGCAAGAGCGCCACAGGGTCATCTTCGGCGCTGTACCAACGCTCTCCGAGGGTAGCGTAGATGTCGTTGTTCACGGGCGTTAGGTGCGTCGGATTTTCGGTCATGTTGCTAGCATCTTAAGGCGCGGTGCTGCCTCTGGTTTTGCGAAACAGACCACCGCACACGGTAAGGCCTGGCCCAAATGCGAGGCTTAGCACCAAAGTGCCCACGCTGATTTCGGGGGCGCCAACGATCCGCATCCATACATGCGGCAAGGTGGCTGAAGACATATTGCCGTGTTCGAACAGCACGTTCCTACTCGTCTGAAGTTGTTCGTTCCTTAGCGCAAGCGTGTCGCGAACGTGATCAATAATTTTGGGGCCACCCGGATGCACAGCGAACACAGTGCTGCCAAGATTATCGGCAACGCTGATGTTGGCTTTGCGGAACAGAGCGGTGACGAATGGACGTAGCGAGGCCGCGATCTTCTCAGGCACGTCGCGTGCTAACGTCATGCGCATGCCAAAATCTCCCACGCTCCAGCCCATGGAGCCTGTCGAATCCGGGAGTGTGTCTTCGCTCAGGGATAGGATAGAGAGCCCAGGGATGTGGCTCCCGTCGAACACCGAGTAGCGAATAAACCCGTCACCGAAGAGGCTCTGGACAACGCACTGCTCCATGGAATGATCACTCGGATCGAGGTGGAGCGTGCAGAGCTCGGTGTGCACGATGTCTGCGCGTCGGAGAACGTTGTCCGGACCTAGCGCAGCCGGTAAACCCAAGCTGCCCGCCGCGATTCGGATAGCTGGGAGAGCGGCATAGCAACCCATATGGTACGCATGCGTTACACGTGTAGCACTGCCCCAGTCTTTTTTAGCGACTAACCGCTGCGCGCCGCTGGGTGCCACGTAACCGGTACAAGTGACATGAATGAGTTCGCTCGGCGCCGTCGATTCTTCCGCGTACTCGGTCTCGAAGTACGAATCGACGACCTCGGCGAAAAGACGCGATCGCGCTACCGTTCCAAGCCCCTGCGGGTGGCGACCCACGTCGTAAAGCGCGTGATCTTCGGACTCCTTCGAGGCGAGATCGACCGAGTGACCGCGCGCACCAATCTTGTCTGGGCCGCAGGCGCAACGCTTCACCAGTTTACTGAATCGAGCTGCGAAATCGGCCCTTTGCTCGGAAGACAGCGTTCGCTTCGTGGATTCGGACTGAGCGTGCACGTCGGTGAGCCAAGCGAGCGCTCGTTCCTGAGAAATTTGGAAACGCGGTGACTGCATTGAGAAATTGGTTAGGGTGAGCATGGTGAGCTAGTCGCGACGCGGGGCGCGGGGCGCGCTTCTGCGAATGTTGCTGCAACTTACGTGCCCTCATGCTGGCCTGGCCGCGCACAACGGTTTGTTAGCGGGGGAGGAAGGGAAAACAGAGTGGCGTAGGCACCCTCGGCAAACGATGACGGGTGTGGATATTGGGGCGACTGAGGCAAATCAGCGCGACTGAGGCGTGGTGGCGCGTGAAACACTCACGCCAAGCAAGACATTCTCACTTGTCACCCCAGTGCCAGCGCGGGCTCCAGTAAATGAGCTGGTACATCATCATAGCCAACGTTGCACCAAGCACGGCCTTTGGAATCCACTCGTTGCCTCCGCGCATCCAGATAATTCCAAGGGCCAAGAATACCGCTGGATGAAGTACAAACAATACCGCGTGAAGCCACGCCTCGGCGGGCTTGCATAGGCGCGCGTGCACGAACTCGTCTTTCGTAATGAACAGGCACGAAAAGGCACAAAGTACAACGTACACCGCAACGGCGTGGGCACGCGTCGGCGGCGTTGACACGAGCCATCCATAGCAAACAGCCACTGTCAAAGTATCAAGCGGGTGCCCCAGACGCTCCCACCTTGGCAACCCGCGCGCCCGATGAAATACGAACTCGTCGAAGAACATTGCCAGCGCCTGCAAAAAGAGCGGAAGGAGCAGTAGCAAAGTCATAGATACGGGAGCCTTTGGCTCACCGAACGAGTAGCTCGGGCGGTGGGGCCAAGCCGGAGCCTCCTCGCCGATTAGCAGTAGTCGTGCCAAAACGTACAATTCTTGCGGACTTGCATCAGGCGGCGTTATCGCCCGACTGCGCCCGGGTCTCCGGCTTGTTCACGCTCCGTCGAAGTGACCGAACCGTGACGGTAATGACCCCAGCTAGGTGCGACTCTCCTCCGTAGATGCTTCCTCAGCGCAAGCTCCAAGTACGCCAGCTCACTGCGTTGCCCAATCGCCACAGCGCTGGCGCCGCATCAACAACGTTGTTGTGGAGTAACCGTTAGAACTATGGGCGACCTAGTGGGTGAAGTTGTTGCCGGTAACCTAGTTTGGGTTCCGTTGGCACAATTTGAGCAGATTTTGAGCCTCAAGATTGAGCCCGAGCGGCGCGCGCAGTTGTTCGCGGATGCTTGCCGCCTGAACGTGCTGTACATGATAGCCCGAGCCGGCTCGGGGCATCTGGGCAGTTCTTTCTCAAGCCTTGATATCGTCACCTGGCTCCATCTGAATGAGTTAGAACTCAGCCCTACTGGTATCCCGGCGCCAAATGCGAACGTCTACTTTTCTTCCAAGGGTCATGACGCCCCTGGTCTGTACGCCGTGCGGCTTGGCCTCGGGTTGTTGCCCTTCGCCTTGTTGCACCAGTTGAGGGTACTCAAAGGTTTGCCAGGCCATCCAGACGTTGGAACACCGGGGATGGTGGCCAATACTGGATCCCTCGGGATGGGCATTTCCAAGGCCAAGGGCATGGCTTGGGCGCGCCGTCAAAAGGAGCGATCAGGGAGGATCTACGTGTTAACGGGAGATGGCGAGCTTCAGGAGGGGCAGATCTGGGAATCGTTGGTGTCGGCAGCGAACCACAAGCTTTCCGAGATTACTGTTATTGTCGACCACAATAAGCTTCAAAGCGACACCTTCGTCGCGAAGACGAGCGAGCTTGGTGATCTTGTCAAAAAGTTCGAGGCTTTCGGTTGGGCCGTCTTTTCGGTGGATGGGCACGATTACTGGTCGCTCGGCGAGATACTAGCGGCCGCTCGTGCCGTAACCGATAGACCTCAGGTAATCATAGCGCACACGATCAAGGGCCGCGGTGTCTCGTTCATGGAGCACACGAGCCTCGACTCAGATGTGTCATTTTATCGCTTTCATTCTGGGGCACCTGACTCCGAAAATTACCAACGTGCCGCAGAGGAGCTCATCGCAAGCCTTCATCGCCAATGCGACGCTCTAGGGGTTTCTCGCTTACATTTTGAATCACAAGAGAGTGCCGCGGTCCCTACGACTGGGCCCAAGGAGAGCTTGATCGGGGCCTACTCGCGAGCGCTGCTTTCCCAGATGGGCAAGGTTCCCAACTTAGTGGTGATGGATGCGGATCTGCTGGTGGATACGGGACAGTTACCGGCACGCGACGCGTACCCTGAACGCTTCATAGAATGCGGCATCGCCGAGATGGACATGGTGAGCCAGGCTGGAAGCCTCGCACGTGAGGGCTTTCTACCGATTTGCCATTCCTTCGCGTGTTTTCTCTCCACTCGAGCCAATGAGCAGATTTACAACAACGCCACCGAACACTCGCGAGTTATCTACACAGCATCGCTCGCGGGGCTCTTGCCGGCTGGCCCTGGGCACTCCCACCAATCTGTGCGGGATATCTCTGCTGTGGGTGCTATCCCGGGGCTCATTTTGCTTGAGCCGTCCACGGAAGCGGAGGTGGCCCGTGCGTTGGAGTGGGCGATTGAGCGAGCACCGTCGAGCGTGTGGCTACGCCTCGTGAGCATTCCTTGTGAAATCCCGTTCCAGTTGCCCGAAAGTGCGCTCGAATTGGGCAAAGGCACCGAACTTCGCGAAGGGGCGGACGCCGTGATCATTGCCTACGGACCAGTACTTCTCGCGGAAGCTTGGAATGCGTCGCTGGCGCTAGAGGCTCAGCATGGGCTTCAGGTGGGAGTCGTATCGCTACCGTGGCTGAACCGCATCGATGAAGCTTGGCTCGCCCGCGTCGTGGGTTCTCGTCGACATGTCTTTACGCTTGATAATCACTATGTATTGGGCGGTCAGGGGCAGCTAATAGGAGCCACCGTGGCGGCCCTCGGCTTGGACGCGGTTCGGGTGCACAACATCGGGATTGAATCCGTGCCCGCGTGTGGTCGAAATCAGGAAGTATTGCAGCATCACGGTCTCGACGCCGCGAATCTCGTTCAGCGTGTTCGAAGTGCTTTAGGGCGGTAGCTGGGGAGGCGTCGAACGCCGGAACGAGTGCACATGGTGCAAGAAGTAGGCGGCCCAGCCTTCTTTTGGGTAGTCAATGTCGGGCAGGCCATAAGCTTGGGGCTTTTCCGGCGGCAAGAAAGCCGTTCCGAAGAGCCAATCCCAGATCGCCAACTTGGTGCCGAAGTTCATGCCCGGCGCTTTAATTTCCCGAGCGTGATGCCAGCGGTGCATTTCCGGGCCGTTAATAACGTACTGCAGCACGCCGGATCGTACGTCGATGTTTGAATGAATGTACATCCCCCAAAGGGCGTCCAGGACGCCTTTCGCTACAATGACTTCTGGCGCTGCCCCCAAAAGAAGCATCGGGGCAAATTCTATCGTTTGATTGATCAAGATCTCGAGTGCGTGGGAGCGTGCCCCGGAGAGCCAATCCACATCTTTCACAGAATGGTGCGCTTCGTGAAGGCGCCAGAGAGTGTCCGATTTGTGTTGCAGCCGGTGAAACCAGTAAATATAGAAATCGTGCACCACGAAGAAGAAAGCGAGCTGCACCCAGAGAGGCCACGAGTTCACCAAACCTCCGTCGAACCAGCTCACGTTCGCGCTGATCCCAGCGATGATGCCGGCAATGACCAAACTCAAGACATAGCTTTGCGCGATCGCATACAAGAAGAGGTCCGTTCCGAGGCCCGGCCTTAAGAAACGTTGCCTCGGCTCGTACGGGCGAAAACGCTCCAACCCGACGAGAAGCGCTGCGCCTAGCGTGATCGAGCCGAATGTGATGAAGGCCGTAGAGCTCACCCACTTTCTCTTTTCAGGCTTCCGTGGAGGCTACTCGTCGCAATTTCTCGCGGTAGGGAACCTCACTCGGGTAAACGCACTTGATGCCATCGCCGAAAGCTTTTTCGATGTCTCGCACCTGAGCAACCAACCTTTGAAGGCCGCTCAGCTCTACGGACGCCGCGTGGTCTGTTCCCCACATGGCACGGTCGAGCGTGATGTGACGTTCGACAAACGTGGCCCCCATAGCCACCGCAGCCCACGTAGGAGCAAGCCCTGTTTCATGCCCCGAGTACCCCACCGGACAGTTCGGGTAGCGGAGCTTCAGAGTCTGAATCATTCGTAGATTGAGCTCTTCTAGCGGGCACGGGTACGTGGAGGTTGCGTGCGCGATCAAGAGGCCCTCCATGCCCAGAGTTTGAACTGCAGTGTGCACTTCGGCCGAGGTGGACATACCAGTGGAAAGTATCGCGGGGCGACCTATGGACTTGAGCTTCTGCAGAAGTTCAATGTCCGTTATTGAGGCCGATGCGATCTTGTAACATGGGGGCTCAAATTTCTCGATAAACTCTACAGACTCCGGGTCCCAACAGGAGGCAAACCAATCGATGCCTTCTCGTCGGCAAAATCGGTCGATCTCCCGGTATTCCGCTTCGCCGAACTCGATGCGTCGCTTGTAATCGATGTACGTTAGGCGCCCCCAGGGCGTATCTCGCATCAGATCCCACTGGCTTTTGGGTACGCAGATTTCCGGGGTTCGCTTCTGGAACTTGACGGCGTCGCAACCGGCGCGCTTGGCGCCAGAAATGAGGCGTTTGGCGATATCGAGGTCGCCGTTGTGATTAATGCCGATCTCCGCAATCAAATAGACGGGCTCCCCCTCACCGACATCGCGGTTGCCGATTTTTACTCGAGCTTGCGTGTCTCCGGTTTCCGGTAAACGCGTCATCAGCGTGGAATGTCGTGTCATTTCATCGAACATTGGGTGCGTTGTCATAAGTCTATGCCTCCTGGCGAGTGGCTAAAATCCAGTCCGCGAACTCTCGGAAACAGCCTTGGCCGCCACTTTTTGCTGTTACCTTGTGAGCTGCGGCCAACACGCTAGCCACGGCGTCGCTCGGAGCTCCCGTGAGCCCCACTTCACCCACGAGCTCCATGGCTTCAAGATCATTCACGTC
Source organism: Polyangiaceae bacterium (assembly GCA_033763455.1). Lineage (GTDB taxonomy): Bacteria > Myxococcota_A > Polyangia > Polyangiales > Polyangiaceae > JBBRRP01. Next base: position 120,921 of record JANRKO010000033.1, on the reverse strand, counting down.
GTCGCCCATGTAGGCCACTTCGCCGAGTCGGTAGCGCGCTGAAAGCAGAAGCTCCGGCAACGCGCGAGCCTTGTCGTGCACACCGAGCCACAGGTGGGCAAGCTTCAGCTTCTGCGCCCGCCGGAGCGCAATTGGGCAGTTTTCACGCGTAAAATAGGCCGTTTCTATGCCCGCCACGCGTAGGAGCTCAGTACCCATTCCGTCGCGGAGGCTGAATCGCTTGAGCTCTTCGCCGCGTTCGCTGTAGTAAACTTGTGCTGGCGTGAGTACGCCATCTACGTCACTCACTAGTAGGCGAATTCTGCGAGCGCGTTCGCTCAATTGAACTTGTGGGAGCGTTCTCACCATGCTGTCCAACCACCGTCCACTACCAAGTTTGCGCCGGTCATATAGGCGGATTCATCGCTGGCGAGGAATACCAACGCGCCTCGGTAGTCTGACTTGTTCGCCATGCGCCTAAGGGGCACTCGGCTGGCATATTCGGATTGAAAGTCCGAGCTTTGTCCGTTCGCTACGCCCCCCGGGGAAAGCGAGTTCGCCCGCACTCCAGATTGCCCATAGTAGGCTGCGAGGTAGCGCGTGAGGTGCAAAAGGCCGGCTTTTGACACCGGGTAGGCCGGTGACTTGAAGAACTGCTGTCGGCCTTGTTGATCGACGTAAAGATCTTGATTGGGAGCCACGATTCCATAAGTGGAAGCCACGTTGATGATGCTCCCGCTACCGCGGCGAGCCATCGCGGGAGCAAGACTTTGAGCGCATAGGAAGGCTCCCGTCAGGTTCACGCGGATGAGACGTTCCCAGGACTCAAGCGGATAATTCTCGAAGCGGCTTTGCTCTAGTGCCAGCGCCGGGGATTCCACCTTGTCGTCAACGGCTGCGTTGTTCACCAGCACGTCAACTCGTTGGAAACGCCCGAGGATTTCACGCGTCATTTCATCAACAGATGCTTTTGCCCCCACGTCCACGCCAAGGCCAAGGACGCGGCCTTCAGAGTCTTCTGCCAGTTCTCCAGCAAGGCTGCGGGCCGCGGCGCCGTCCAAATCGGCAACAACTACCGTGGCCCCGTTGCTCAAGAGGGCCAAACAGTGCTCGCGCCCAAGTAGCCCGAGGGCTCCGGTGACTACGGCGATCTTGTGTGTGAGATCAAACATGGCTGATGACAGACTCGTTACGACCTGCTCGGACTTGGGTGACAGAGCGGCGAAACCTCTTGCGACAGTGTTATTGGGTTTTCCGAAATACCGGCTGCACCGGCGTGCCTTGGATTTCACTCCGCAGCGTGTTCTTTTGGACGGCGCGGGCGAGCACCGGAAGGGCGGAGTCGTAGCCGGCGAGAATGCGTTCTACATCGGAGTGCTGGTGAGAAAAGCTCATGTTGTGAAACCCGGTCCACAACACCCCATGGCGGATAAGTTCTTGCTGGAGCAGAGATTTGGCAAGCAGCGGGTCGACGACTTTTTCATCGAACGTAACAAGTGTTCGACAGGGCAATCCTACGCAGCGTGTGAATGGTAGCTCGTGCTTCTCTGCAAGTTGATTGTAACCTTGCTGCAGCTTAGCGCCCATCTCAGCGAGGTGCAGAGGTACACGTTGGTCCCTGAGCTCCTGCAGAGTTGCTTTTGCTGCCGCCAGCGAAAGTGCTTCGCCGCCAAACGTGGTGTAGAAGAAAACATCATTTTCTAGCAAACTCATTATCTCTCGGCGACCGCTGAGAACGCTCAAGGGCATGCCATTGGCGACTGCCTTGGAGAAACAAGCTAGGTCCGCTCCGACATCGAAGTATGCCTGAGCCCCTCCAAGGCCTAAGCGGAAGCCTGTCCACATTTCGTCGAAGACGAGCAGTGTTCCGTTCTGCGTGCAGAGTTGGCGAAGCTCCTGCAGAAATCCGTCCCGCGGTTCCTCAAACAGCACTGGCTCAAGAATGATGGCCGCAACATCTTGGTCCAGAATAGCCCTGACGGAAGAGAGATCGTTGTAAGCAAACTTGCGTGTGAGAGCTTGCACCTCGCTCGGCACTCCGAGGTTTCGCGGGGTGGTGCCGATGTACCAGTCATGCCAACCGTGGTAGCCCGAACACGCGACCACTTTTCTGCCGGTGAAGGCCCGCGCAAGCCTTACCGCCGCACTCGTCACGTCGCAGCCCGTTTTGCTGAACCGCACCATTTCGGCGCCTGGAATGTGACCTTTAAGAAGCTCAGCCACCTCCACCTCCAAGGGATGGACGAGGGAGAAGGTGATACCATCTTCGAGCTGACGACGGATTGCTTCGTCCACTTTGTCGTAACAGTAGCCAAGGGAAAGGGGCCCCACGGCCATCGTGAGATCGATGAATTCGTTGCCATCAACATCCCACACCCGACAGCCTTTTCCTCGTTGTAGGAACTTGGGCGCCACGCCATCCACATACTGAGAGGCTCCTTTGGCCAGCGTTTGTGTCGCCCCGGGGATTACTGCGCGAGCTCGCGCATACCAGGCGTTGGACTCGGAGATTTGAGGTAAAGCGAGTTCGTTAGCCGGCGGCATGGCGTGTTCCTGTGCTCGATGGACTCGATTGAACGGCGTGGAGAGTTTTGAGTTCTTGCCGGTGCTTTTGTTGCCAACACACGCCGAGATGGGCTTGGTTGAGCGCCAGAAGGTCGGGCTCTCGCTTCAGCAAATCTAAGATCTGTAACAATGAAAACGCGGGGCCAAACTCCGGGAGAAGACGCTCAAAAATAGCTTGGATGAACTGGTAGTCGGCTTCGTAATCTAATACGAAACGGTGGCTTGCCGAGTAGTCTCGCCCGCCCGGGTAGAGCACATTTCCGATACGAAAGCGCTCCGGATTATCCCAAATGAAGGGAGTCGTGTGTTCGCGCTCAAACGGCCTCCCGGCTTCGAGCCATGCGGTCCTAAGGGCTTCGAACGTCATGATCTCAACGTCGTTGCCGTCGGGCCAGCTCTGGGGTTGGAGGTTGCTGACGAAGTCGAACTCGCGCTTGTGCTCTAGAAAGTACCCAAGCACGCAATCAAGTGCTGCCGGATCTACCAGTGGACAGTCGGACGGGATCTTAACGACGAGCTCGGCCTGGAATTGCAAAGCTGCGCGATAGTGACGATCCAAAAGATCTGCGGTATTGCCGCGAAATACGGCAATTTTGCGTTCTTGGCACAGGCTCACGATGGCCGCGTCTTCGGGTTCCAAAGTGGTAGCAACCAGTACGTCGAATGCGCTTTTAGCCGCTCGAATCCGGTCCAACATTCGAATCAAGACTGGCTCCCCGAGGAGTGGTAACAGCACTTTCCCTGGCAGGCGAGAGGACCCGAGCCGGGCCTGTACGATCACGAGGGTCCTCACGCGGCAACTCCGTCGCGCAAGTCAGCGCCTCTTGCCGCCATAAGGTCTCGGCAAACGTCGGCAATCCGTTTGGCGGCCTCACCGTTTTGCTCCGGCACGAGCTCCACTAATTCCTCCATAGGGTGGTACGAATAACACTCCTTCCCGAGCGCCAGGCCCACGAACACGACGGTAGAATACTGGGTAATCAGGACCTCCGCGTTGGCAATCATGGCGTTGGTGTCGCCGCTTTCGAAAACGAGCGCATCGGGCACCCAGCGTTTGAGCTCCCGGGTTGCACGCCGAAGATTTTCGTTCGGGTGGAGTTTGAAGATCAGTGGCCGCCCTCCCGCCTTTTCAACTGCCCACTCCACAAATTCACGTCGTTTGTCGAGCTTCAGCGTCTCCCGTGCATCCGACGTGCACACCAATGCATAGCCACGATGTGGAAAGTCATTGGTGAGGTAACGCGCGCAGTTGTCGAAGTTGGGGATGCCGGTAACAACCAGACGCTCTTCCGGGGCACCGCGCCTTGCGAAGTAGCGCTTATAGCCTGCACTCGCGACGCAGAAGCGCGAATATGCGCGGCTCATGCCGGTGGTGGAGGTTCCCGCGATCCAGCGTGGAAGCACTGGGAATTTTCGCACTAATTCTCCCAGCACGTTATTCGGATCCAGGATCCCTTCCTGCACTAGCACGATGGGTACCCCGAGAATGTTGTCTGGCACCACAACGTCTGAACAAGTGAGGACCAGATCATACGGCCCCCTGCGACCTCCAATGTCCAGCTTAAGCGAGTGGGCCTCAAGGTAGTCGAGGCATCGCCGCGTCAGCTTGGTGCCCGCGATGGAAAACTCGCACAACCGCGCCTTCTTGGCGAAATCTAGGATTGGGCCGCCATAATAGGGTGTAAAATTGGCTTCCGCTTCGGGCAAAAAGCTCGATATTTGGTGCATTTGCGTGGTCTGGTTGGGGGAGCCGCAGATGTAAAGAACGCGGAGGGTCATAAGGTCGAGTTGGTCCTAAAGTTGGAGGGCGTTAACGGGAAAGGGCGTCGCAGTGCAAAAAGCCCGTAACCAATGCCGGCCCAGAAAAGCTCCTTGCCTCGCTTCAGTAGGCTAAAGGCAGCGGCTGTGGAGACGGGATCGGCTACGCCGAGTGCCCTGAAGAAGGCGAGATAACCCAGGTCCTGAATGCCAAGCCCCGCCGGAACTAGGATAACGAGGCTGCGCATGAAGCTGAGGAGAACCTCGAAGCCGATCACGTCCGATAAGCTCAAGTCAGCATTGAGAAGGCTCAAGATCACCCAGGTCTCAACGGACTCCATAACCCCCACAAGCATAATGCGTGCCACCTGGGTTGGGCTGACTCGGCGACGGAAGAATAGCTGCAGAGTACTGTCGGTTTCAGAGAAATGCGGCGAAGCGGGGAATAGAACGCGTCGAAAAGCTTCACTCGGAACTCGCAACAACACCCTCAGGGTGAAAGTAGCGAGCGCACCTCGGCTCAGCGCCGAACCCAACACAATGGCCACAGCTCCCAGCATTAAGGCGGCCAGGAGTGGCAACCACTGCAAAACAGCCGAACCTACAAGCTTCTGCGATGCTCTTGTTAGTGCTGAATGACCGAGAAAAAATGCGAACAATAAAAACAACGCCTGCGATAGCGCGAGGAGGTACTTGCGGACCCCCACTGCAGCAACTCCGGCCGCAAGCGGGAGCCCTTCGCGTTGGAGTAAGGCGGGTGTGGCAGAATCGCACACGAGCTGTCCCAGCGGCAGAGTGAGTGAAAGAGCCTCCGTCTTCAGACGGACTCCCAAAAGCCTCCAAAATGGCACTCTATGTCCCAGACGGAGGATGGCGCTTCGCCAGCCAGATGCCTCACTGCTTACTGCAAGAGCGTACGGAACTAGAACGAGTGGAAGGGCAGCTGGATGGAGCCGCGCCAAAAGCGCAGCTATTTGATCGAGTTGGGCATGCCGGAACGTCCACGCGAGCAGTCCCAAGGCGACCAGCACAGCAAGAGTCGCGTGTGAGCGTCGATACATCGCTCGACCCATAAGTCGCGAACCGTAGCGACGCTAGATGACGGCCTTGTGCCGCTTTCATAAAGTGCTGCGCGCAGACCTGTGTCGCAGGTGCTCGCGCTTCCTTATCGCCTCAGCGAGGCACTTTGCCCCACCAGAGAGGCGCTATAACACCTAAGAATTCAGAGCTTCGGCGCCGCCGATGATTTCCATGAGCTCTGTGGTGATGGCGGCCTGGCGAGCTCGGTTGTATTTGAGCGTAAGCTTGGCGATCATGTCAGCGGCGTTTTTGGTCGCTGAATCCATCGCCGTCATGCGGGCTCCCAGTTCGGAAGCCATCGATTCCAGAAGGGCTCGCAGTAGGGTGATCTCCACGTACATGGGGACCAAACGCTCAAGCAAAGCTTCCTTGTTGGGCTCGAACAGGAAATCCAGCTCCGGAGGTGCTTCACCATGGCCGTCGGGAGCGCTTGGCGAGGCGCTCGTATCTTGAGCCAGAGGGAACAGCGCTTCAGCGGTCACCCGTTGAGTCATTGCGCTCTTGAATTCGTTGTACACCAGGTACACCGCGTCCACCTCGCCGCTCACTAGCGGGCGGAGAACTACGCGTCCAACATTTCGCGCCTGTTCAAGCGAAAGATCATCCCACACCTTCTCAAACACCTGGAGGATGGGCGCTCCTCTGCGAGAGAGGTACTCGCGCCCTTTGCGTCCAATGACCGCGAATTGCACTTTAACGCCGCGGGCTTCGTTCTCGTGCCAGAGGCGCTCGGCGTGGCGCAGAATGCTCGAGTTGAAGGCGCCGCACAGACCGCGATCGCTCGTGATGACGACAAAGAGCAGGCTCTTTTCGGGACGGCGAGCCAAGAGCGGATGATCGACATCCGTCGCCGAAGTGTCGTCATCGCTGGCGCTACGGTTGGTGACTTCAGCAAGAACTTTTCCCGTTGCAACCGCGTAAGGACGTATCGCACTGATGCGCTGCTGTGCCCGATTCAAGCGAGCACCAGCCACCATTTTCATGGCGCGTGTGATCTTCTGCGTCGATTTGACGCTGGCGATGCGACGGCGAATGTCCTTAAGATTTGCCACGATTACGCTTTCCGGCTGGCGACGAAGTTTTCGGTGAACGCCTTGAGCGCGGCGTCGAGGTCTTTCTTAATGCTATCGGTGATTTCGCGTTTGTCGGCGATGCTAGGGAGCACGCTTGAGTGCTTCTCTTCGAGGTAGAGGTAGAGCTCGGCTTCGTACGCTCGAAGGGCTTCAACCGGCACTTTGTCCACGAACCCTTGAGTACCTGCGTAGATGATTACTACCTGCTTCTCGATCGAGAGCGGCTGGTACTGCCCCTGCTTCAGCAACTCGACGAGCCTTTGCCCGCGTTCCAACTGCGCTCGCGTAGCCGCATCGAGGTCGCTCGCGAACTGAGCAAAAGCTGCTTTTTCGCGGTACTGAGCGAGATCGAGGCGAAGGGTGCCCGAGATCTTCTTCATGGCCTTGATTTGGGCGTTGCCACCCACGCGGCTTACGGAAATGCCCACGTTAATCGCGGGACGCACGCCCGAGTAAAAAAGGTCGCTTTCCAGGAAGATCTGTCCGTCCGTGATCGAGATTACGTTGGTGGGGATGTAGGCTGAAACGTCGCCGGCCTGGGTTTCAACAATCGGCAGCGCTGTAAGTGAACCACCAGAGAACGGATCTTTGGCGACCTCTAGGTTGTCCTTATCTGCCCGTGCTGCGAGGGCTTTCTCGGCGCCTTCTTTGCCTTCGCTGCCAATGTGCGCTTTGCCGTCTACGCCTACGAAGTCCGGATCTCCGGCCTTTACGCTCGTGCCCTTAGCCACCACGAACCAGCGCTCAGCCATCTTGGCGGCGCGCTCAAGCAGGCGGGAGTGAATGTAGAAAACGTCACCGGGGTAAGCTTCGCGACCCGGGGGACGTCGCAGTAGCAACGAGAGCTGGCGATAAGCGACGGCTTGCTTGGAGAGATCGTCGTAGATGCAAAGCGCGTGGCGCCCTGTGTCTCGGAAAAATTCGCCGATCGTGACGCCGGTGTACGGAGCCAGGAATTGCAGCGGCGCGGTTTCGGTGGCCGTTGCGACAACGACCGTGGTGTACTCAAGCGCTCCTGCCGCGCGCAGCTTATCGACGAGCTGAGCTACGGTGGAGGCCTTTTGCCCGATGGCGACATAGACGCAGTAAACGCCTTTGCCCTTCTGATTGATAATGGTGTCGATGGCGATAGCCGTTTTGCCGGTTTGGCGGTCCCCAATGATGAGCTCGCGCTGCCCGCGACCCACGGGAATCATTGCGTCGATGGCTTTCAACCCGGTTTGCATCGGCTCTTTCACAGACTGGCGAGCGATGATGCCCGGAGCCTTTACCTCGATGCGTCGGCGATCCTTGCTTTCGATAGGGCCCTTGCCATCAATGGGCTGCCCGAGCGCGTTCACAACGCGACCCAAAATGGCATCGCCAACCGCGATGTCAGCGATGCGTCCCGTACGCTTGACTGGGTCGCCCTCTTTGATTTCGCGAGACTCACCGAGCACTGCAACGCCCACGTTGTCCTGCTCAAGGTTGAGCACAAGCCCGTAGATACCCCCAGCGAACTCCACAAGCTCACCAGCCATAGCGGCACTCAAGCCGTGTACGCGTGCGATACCGTCACCGCTGGTGAGCACCGTGCCCGTTTCGGTGACCAGAGCGGTCTGATCGAAGTTTTGGATCTGTTGCTTGATGATCGATGAGATTTCGTCGGCGCTGAGCTGCATGATAAGTATTCCGGTAGGTTGGGGGCGCGGTTAGGACGCCTGAAGTAGCTTTTTCTGAAGATCGGATAGGCGCCCCTTGAGGCTGCCATCGATGGTGTTATCGCGGATTCGGGTCGTGATTCCGGCGATCAGGCTCGGGTCAACGTGGCTTTCGACGAGCACTTTCTTGCCCGTTGAGGTTTCCAAGGCTCGGGTAAGCTGAGCCAAGAAATCAGGAGCAAGCGCCGCCGCACTGGTGACCGTCGCGCGAACGATGCCCGCTTGCGTGTCAGCGAGTTGTTCCAGGCGCTGCGCAATGTCGTCGAGCGCGTCTAGCCGGTGCCGCAGCGCGACCACTCGAATCGCGTTCAACGTCAGCTGGCTTAGCCCCAGCTTTGCGGCGAGCGTTACCAACACGGATTGGCGCTGGGCTGCGGTTACAAGCGGGTTCGCAAGCGTGGCCCGGAGGCTCTCGCTCTGCATGAATGCATCTGAAAAACTGCGAAGTTCCCGCGTCATTTGCGGGAGTTGCCCGCGCTCTTGGCCCAGGTCGAAGATGGCTTGGGCGTAGCGGTCAGCGACTTTAGAGAGGCTCATGATTGGCCTCCTTTCGAGAACACCGCGGAGGCTTGCGCCACGGTGGTGATGTAGGCTTGGCCGATGCGCTGGTGATCCGCACTGGTGACCTGCTTCTCGAGAGTTGTGAGTGCCGTGCGGAAGGCATTTTCAACAACTTCACGGTGAAGCCGCTCGCGAGCTGCCTTGATTTCCTGATCAATCAGCACTTTAGCTTCACGCTCCATCCGCTGCCGGCGTTCACGCGCCTCTTCAAGGATGCGCTCGCGTTCGGCTTCGCCCATTTCGCGCATCTCGCGGCGGACGCGCTCGATCTGCGCGTCAATCTGCTGCAGCTTTTGCTCGTAGGCCAAGAACGATGCTTCGGCTTCGGCCTTCATCTTGGCAGCTTCCTCGATACCTTTGACGATACCGGCACGGCGATCTTTCAGCGCTTTTGCGATGGGTTGCTTGCCAAATTTGTAGATCAAGAAGAACAGGATCCCGGTGTTGAGCACGAGGACTCCCACGGGAATGGGCATTCCTGGCTTGCGCCACAGCAAGTTGGGCTCAACGTCCGCGTCTTCGCCGATGAAGCCGTAGAACCAGTTTACGTCGTCAAAGCTCGGAGCGTGATGTCCTTCGCCGTGTTCGGAGGCGCCGTGTTCGCCCGCCGCGTGTTCGCCCTCAGCAGCTGCTTCATCCGCGTACGCCGAGCGCACGTTGAATGGCGCAAGGCTAAGAAGCAGGCCCGCGAGCGCAATGTGCCGAAGTAGAGCCATTTTAGTTGACCTCCCGGCCGAGAACCTGAGCCGCGACTTGGCGACTGATTTGTTCGGTTTGGCGCCCCAAATCGAACTGAATTCGATCGATCTCCTGTCGCACGCGGGCTCGCCCCTCCTCAATCAGCTTAGCGGTGCTCTGGCGCCCCTCTTCGAGGATTTGGGCTTCCAGCTTGGTGGTTTCGGCGCGGAGGCGCTCGCGCTCTTCGGTGGCAACCTGGTTGACGCGGAGCAGTTCGCTTTCGTACTTCCGCAGAAGCTCACCTGCGCGTTCCTGAAGCTCACGAGCCTCGTCGCGCGCTCCCTCTGTCTTCGCCTCCCGTAGGGCAAACACTTTCAGCATCGGTCGGAACAGCAAGGGCTCCAACACGAGCAGCAGCAGCGTGAAGAGAACCATTTGCACCAGCACGGTTCGGTCGAAATCCACCGTGACACCGCCGGCACCGACGACGTGCCCCACGAAGCCGATTTTCAAGCTGCTCAGATCAACGCTCATCAGGCCCATGTCCTTGGTTTTCCTGCCTTCAACTCAGTTGCCGCAGATGCAAAACCCGCAGCAAGCGGAGCGCCTCCTATCACCCCGAGGTGCGGTGGTCTAGCGAATCCACGCCCCAAATTCGGTTCCAGCCAAGGGGTAAAGTGGAGCGGCTCCCAGCGAGCCCAGAATGTCGCGGTAGGTCCGCCCGCTCAGAGGGTCCGAAGCATCGGGCGCGACCTCCAGGAGTGGCTGCAAAGCGAATGGCCTTTCACACAAGGCGGGGTGCGGCAGGACCAAGTTTGACTCGGACAACACCAAACCGGGCGACCAGAGCAGATCCAAGTCGATCACTCGAGGACCCCAGCGCTCGTTGCGGACGCGTCCCAACGCAACCTCCACCCCCAGCAGGCCTTCCATCAACACCCCGGGCCCGAGACCGGATCGAAAAAGCAGCGCTGCGTTCAGGTAATCCGGCTGAGGGGGCCCGACCGGGGGCGTTTCAAAAAGCCCCGATGCCTTCAGAAGGGTCCCGAGCGGGGCCACTGCTTGAACGGCCTGGACGAGGTTCAAGGTGCGATTCCCCAAGTTGGTGCCGAGGCCTAGAACAAAATCGCGGTCGGGCATGTGGAGGGCACCCCACCTTAGGCTAGGCTCTGTCTGAGGTCATGTTCCAGTTTACCCGGGGCGAGTTGATAGTGGTCGGCTTCATGCTGTTCGCGGTGTTTTCCGTGCCGCTCTGGGAGCGCCTCGGCCGTGCCGTGGGTCGGTTTTGGGGCGGCCGCTGAGGTGCGGCGTGCCGAATTGGTAGCCGGCCAGGTTAGCAATTGATTAACCTTCCCGCATGTCCGAAGTTCCCGCCTCCGAGCTGAGCGGCAAGCCCGGCGGTGATGCGCCGATCTTCGTCAGCGATGCGTCCGCGGAAGCGGAGCGTTTCACGGAGGCCTTGCGGCAGCGCGGCTATCAGGTGGTGGATGTTCCGCTGGGCCTTTTGATCGGGCGCCTGGCGGCGCAGCGTCCAGCGCTGATCCTTTGTGACGTCGACGCGACGGATGCGCTGGACACGATCGCGCGCTTACGCGAGGTGAGGGGAGGCGAGAGCGTGGAAGTGATTTTCATCGGTGAGCCTGGGCGAACGTTGGACGCTCAGGCGGACGCCCTGTTTCACGAAGCAAGCGGAGCTTTCGTGCGTCCTGTGGATGTGCCGTCATTGTTGCGCAAAGTGGAGGCGCTGGTGGGTCCCCCGCAAGCGCGCGTTTCAGCCGCACCTCCCCACGCTCTTTCGCGTTCACCCGTACTCGTGGCGTCGGCACGAAAGCCGTACCGCTATGAAGGCGGGTCGGAGGTGCTCCACGCGAGCACACCGCCCGCATTCATGGGGCCAAAATCACCTCGCTCAGTCACTCCACCCGCAGCAGGAGCGGAGCGTCCAGCCAAGGATGCGTTGGCATTTATTCCTGAGTCCGAAATGAGCGAACAGCTCGTTGAGCTCTTGGCAGAAGCTGAGGCACGCCTCGGTGAATTGCCACCGGCATTGGTTACCCGTACCCGGCGGCTTCAGCCCGAGGCGGAGGTGGATGCGGTGCTTCCCGCTGACATCTTGGCCGGGCTCGATGAGGGCTTAGATCTCGACGAAGATGGCGGCTTCGCCAACCCCATCACTACAGGTCATCTTCACGGCACTTCCGACGGCAGAGGTTCGGTGCGGGAAGAGCAGGCCGTGTCGGAAGTTCCTGCAGCCCTCGAATCGGATGGTTCGAACGCGGGTCGTTCGGACGCTGGAACGCCGGCGCCGGTTCCTGGCCGGCGTGAACCGGAAGCTCCAGATCCACGAAAAGCCGTGACTACGCCTCCCCCTCAAAGGCTTTCGGATTTGGGGCTCCTCGAGAATCGCAAGTTGGCCTCTGAAATCCCACTGAGCGAAGGTCGCACTGCTATCGAACAGAACTCAGGCCCGGTGGCCTCCGTCGCCTGGGAAAGCGTGACACCCAAGCAGACGGCACGTACGGATTCGTCGCCTGCATCGCGCCTCCATCCACCTGAAGCGCGTCGCGACGAGGCAACTTCCACCACGCCGCCGCGCCGCCAGAGCGTTACCGCTACGGGCGTTTCGTCGAAGTGGCCGGCGGACACCCCGGCGCCTCACCCCACCGAGATGCCCGACACACCCCGGCACGTCACTGGCTCTCCGAGGTCGCGTTCTGTTCCTGCCATGCGTGGCTCCGAATCTGCGAAAAGCAGCGTGGCACCTCAAGATCTCATCGGAACTTTGGGCCACCTCATTCAAACACGATACACGGGAGCGCTCGCTTTGGATCCGGGTACCGGGCTTCGAAGAGTCGTGTTCCGTGAGGGAGATTTGGTCATTGTGGCCTCGGCCGCTCAGAGCGAGTCATTGGTCGCTTTCCTCGTCCAGCGGGGTTCGATTTCGCCTGAGTCCGCGCTTCAAGTGGGGCACCGCTTGCCACATTTTGGCCGTCATGCGGGCGCGGCGCTGATTGCGCATGGGCATCTGAGGCAGGACGAACTTTGGAGTGCCCTCCGGGCGCACGCTGAGTGGCTTCTGATTGGTCTGATCGGAATGGGCTCGTGCAAGCTCACTCTAGAGGCGAATGTTGCGGAGCGTTTGCGGGAAGAACCAGCTGTCTTCGGTGGCGCTACAGGCGCTGAAGTTTTGGTCGAGCTCGTGCGCCGCGCAGTGGAGCCTAAGCGAGCGTTGGCGCAGCTAGGCGGTCCAGGTGTTACGCTCGAAAGAGGCCCAGAGTGGCATTTGCTTGGCGAGTGCGCCCTTGAAGAACCCTTGCAGAGCGAGCTTCGCCAACTCGAACGGATCCGCCTGGGAGATTTCCTTGAACGCACGGGGGCTGATGCGGCATCCGCTCTGTACGCCTTGAAAGCTCTCGGAGTTATCTCAGCCACAGGTGAACAACCAATTGCCAATGTCCAGCGTGTGTTCAGGAAGGTAGTGCCCTCGGAACCCGTCCGGGAAGATGCCCTCGACGCTGAAGTATTGCGCGCGCGCGTCCTCTCACGCTTAGCCCTAGTAGAGCAGGGAGACTATTTCGCGGTCCTTGGGGTGGGCCGTAGCGCCACAAGCTACGATATCCAAAAAGCCTACCTTGAGCTTCGCAAGCAGTTCGAGCCAGAAGCCGTTCTCACCCCCAAGACGCTCGACTTGCGTTCATCCGTGGACAGCATCTTGGAAGTGCTAGAAGAAGCGCACGAAATTCTCAGTGACCCATCTCGCCGTGAACGCTATCGGCGCGCACTGGAAGCGGCTCCGCGTTAGAACAACCAAACCATGACATCCAGTATTTCAGGCATTGATCTCAGCGGCCAGGTCGCTTTGGTAACGGGAGCTGCGCGGGGCATTGGGCAGGCTTGTGCCCTCGCACTAGCCGAGGCTGGGGCGGATGTCGCGCTTGGCTTGCGTGACCTAGATTCCGGCGGAGCGCTGGTGGATGCCATCACAGCTCTAGGGCGCCGTACCTTGCCGCTTCAGATGGATGTGCTGCATCTGGATCAAATCAGAAGTGCGGTCAAGCAAGCCGTTGAGCATTTCGGTAGGATTGATATTTTGGTGAACAACGCGGGCCTTGGCCCGCCGAACCCTGCCGAATCCGTTACGGAAGCTGACTTCGATCTCACAATTGGCGTGAATCTGAAGGGAACATTTTTCGTGAGCCAAGAGGTGGGCCGCCACATGATCCAAGCAGGGAGCGGGCGCATCATCAATCTGAGCTCGCAAGCAGGATTTGTGGGGCTGCCCACCGAATCTGTTTATTGCATGACTAAGGCCGCCATTTCCCATCTTACCCGTTGTTTGGCCGTTGAGTGGGGCAAACACAACATCCATGTGAACGCGGTGGCTCCCACGTTTATTCGCACCCCAGGTACCGTTAAGTGGCTTGAAAATGAGAGCTTCCGGCAGGAGCTCTTGGCTAACATCCCACTCGGGCGCGTGGGCGAGCCCACGGATGTGGCGGGAGCCGTAGTATTTTTGGCATCACCCCTCGCCGCTATGATTACGGGTGCGACGCTACTTATCGACGGTGGGTTTACTGCACGCTGACGGCTTGCTCCTCGTTCGAGAGCGTGTAAGAGGATTCGACTTTCTGAGGCGAGCGCGATGGCACCCAGCCCCGCCCGCGGCTCCCGCGCAGGGAGACGCTTGGTGAGGGGCAAGCTGCCGCGCAAAGCGGCAGCTTGGGAGGGCATCCAACCCATTCGGTGACGTCCATTATCCAAACATCGATGGAGCAATTTCCGATCACTTGCGCATGCCGATCACGCCTTACCGTTGGATCATGGGCGGGCAACTCTTGCCACAAATCAGCGCATCTCTTGTAAGGGACGCGTGTGGTGGTTTGAGCAATAGTCGAAAGCGGCGGGGCCAGCCTCGCCCGACAGTCCGAAGCATACCTTGGCGGTAACATGGCGCGCGCATTCAAGTTGTTGGTTGGTGGATCGATGGCCGTTGCAGTGGTGTATGCGTGTGCTGATCCGTCGGCGAGCAACGGCTCGCGCTACGGGGGCCTGAATCCCTCTGAGGGGCAAGGCGGGAGCGGTGGGAGCCAAACGGTAGCTTCCGGCGGGGCGCCTGCGGCCGGCGTTGGGGGTCGGGGCGATCAAACAGGAGTTGGGGGAGCCGCTCCAAGCGGTGGCTCTGGAGGGGCATCGGTGGGTGGCGCTTCGTTGGGAGGTGCTCCTGCACAGGGCGGCGTCGGTGGAGTTGGTGGAACCTTGTCAGGAGGGAGTTCTTCGGGAGGCACTCTACCCGATCCTGGAAATGTGAACCTGACGAGGCGTGATAGTGGAGAGAACGGATGTGGGCCTGAATTGGGGTGTGGTGGTGTGGTGGGCTTGGGTTCGCCGGGAACAGCTCTCCGCGAATTCTGGGCGGATGTACCTCTGCCTGGCTACATGGGCAACCACGACCAAGTAGCTTCCTTTACCAACTGTGCCTTCTCTCCCAACTTCCCCGACAACCCCACGCTGGTTGGCCAAATGGTCAATGGTCTAAAGAGCCACTCGCCTGAGGACCCCCTGATCCCAACCGATTACGGCGACAACTATGGAGAACGCGTGCGTGGGTTTATCAAGGCACCAGCAACCGGCAATTTCATTTTTTGGTTAACTTCTTCAAACGGTGGCGAGTTGTACATCAGCACCGTGGTGCCGCCGGGGCAAAATGTTTCAGTCAGAACCCAGGCGCGCGCTGTGGTTGCGGTTGATTACTACACGTCACCTGACACATTTAACGTTCCCGGGCAAAAATCCCAAGCGGTGCCGATGATTAAAGATAATCTTTACTATTTTGACTTCTTTCATCGAGCTAACTTGGGTGTTGATCATTGGGAGATCCGTTGGACGCTGCCTTCCGAGAACACTTTTGCAACCGTGCCAGCGAGCGCTTTGGTGAGCGCAGTGCCGGTAAAGCCGACCAGTCCTACCTGCCCTCCGCTCGCCATGGGCGGCGCGGGCGCGGGCGGCGCGGGCGGCGGGCCCTGAGCTGGTGCCCCTTCTGCGAAGCTTAGGGAACTTCGACTGGGCCCACCACCGCGAAGGTGGGGGAGCTCATGGATGTGAACTCGGTTTCAAACCAAGCTGCCGAGCGACTGGTCTTTTGAAGTCTGAATTCATCGAAGGTCGCCTCCGCGAAATCGTGGCCCCCCACGCAGTCCGAGCCTAGTGCGGAAGCGTGAGAGAGGTAGGTTGGCCGCGCATAGGAAACGCCATCATTACCAAATTGGGCCCATCGAAGCCTATGGAGAACCCTGGGTGCCCCGCGGAGTCGAAGCGAAGGTCTCCTCCGATCGCGATGATGCCGTTTTGTTCGTCCGCTCCCGCACGTGGCTTCACCCAGCCGGAGAAGGTAACGACGTCCGCACCGTTGGGGTCGGCGGCTTGGAAGTCAAAATTGGCCGTGGTGAGGCGCACCGGTACGGGAAAGTCGCTAAGCGGTTCGTGCTGCGGACCGCTTACAACGATGGCGCGTCGGCGTTTCCATTGAGAGTTCCACCAGCTCCGCGCCGCCGGTGCCACCGCCTGTGCTCGGGGACATCCCACCCTCCATAGAATTACCAGAGCGGCGAGATGGAGTGTTCCTCGTCGAGGACGCGAACGAAAGATACAGTCACTGGCAATCGAAGATCAGCCACTTTGGCCTTACAGATCATGCGCACACGGAGTTGCTGGGTGGCGGGTAAATGAAACCTTAAATACAATGTGAAGCTGTATTTGTTGTGGATTGACGTGCTCGTCGACTGTCGCGAGCTTGAAGCTGAAATCGTATTGTCCATTCTCGAAGTTAGACAAAAGGGATAGGCTGCACACAACGGTCGACGCCCGCCCGCGCACCGCTCGGGAATAGTCTCAGAAAGGAACACTATGGATTACCGACAGAGGCTCGGGTTAACGCGTGTTGGCAGTGCCGCCTGGCTACTTGGCGCACTGAGCCTTGGCTGCAGCGGTTCAGGCGGTGGTGCGGCGGGATCTAAGGGGGAGGCCGCTCAGGTACCTCGAGACACAGACACCTCACCGCCGATGCAGGTACCGGCGTGTGGCGGCGCGATCACGCCGGGGCCGAGTGGCCTACGGCGTCTCAGCAACCAAGAGTTTATGCGGTCTGTTCGAGATGTGCTGCACCTGGCTGACTCGGAGGCTGAACAGGCCTTGGCCCTGCTTGAACCGGAGGGTGAATCGAGGATCCTTGCGCCCCCCGGCGTGGTGTCGGCCACCCATCTTGAGAAGTACATGAAGGCGGCGTTCTACGTGGCGGATGTCGCGGTCAGCACTCCAGAGCGCCGAGCCGCGCTCGCCCTCTGTGATCTTGCTAAAGAGTCTTGCTACAAGTTTCTTGCGAGTTCTGTTGGAACTGCGCTCTATCGTCAGGCACTCAGCAAGAACGAAATCGACAATCTAGACGCGTTGGCTTCAACTCCGCTTGGGCCGGAGCCGGATCTCTACCGTCCCGCGAAGCTGATAATAGCGGGCATCCTTTCGTCTTCTCGCTTTCTCTTTCGTGTCGAAGATGGGACTTTGCCTGGTAAGCTTGCCACCTGGAACAAGCTCAGCAGTGCCGAGATTGCGACGCGCTTGTCGTTCCTGATTTGGGGGACCAACCCAGACGCCTACCTCACCGAGCTCGCCCTCGAGGACAAGTTGGGCGACATCGCCCAGGTGCAAGGGGCCGCGCGCGCGATGCTGGAGGATCCGCGTGCCAGTGAAGGGCTGGGGCGCCTCCTGAGCAAATGGCTGGAGCTCGATGAGGTGAAGGTGGTACCGAGGCCCTTAACGCAATTCCCAGAGTGGTCGGACGCCAAAAAGGCCTCGGCGATCGCTGAGGTAAACCTATTTCTGAGGGATTTTTGGGTACCGGCGGGCGCGAATCTTCTGGATGCACTGAGCGCTCGCTACTCCTACGTAGACGATAACCTGGCGCCTATATACGGGTTGCCGCCTACAGGTAAGGACCTGGCAAAAATTGAGCTCCCGGAAGAGCGAACAGGGCTCTTAACCCAACCGGGCTTCCTTACGGCAAGTGTGCCGGGGGCCTCTGAGACGGTGACCCCGATTCTGCGTGGCAAGTTCTTAAGGAATGCGTTTCTTTGTACGATCCCGGTTCCAGGTCCACCCGCGATGATCCCGGCGGTATCCAATGATCCCAGTTTGACGGTGAGGGAACGCTTGGCAAGCCACCGAAGTTCGGCGGAGTGTGCAGCGTGTCACCAGCTCCTTGAGCCCTTGGGGTTTGGTCTTGAGCAGTATGACGAGATTGGTCGATTTCATGCGACGGGCAGTCGTGGGGAGGCGCTGACGGGTGCCGGGCAAGCGTACGGGCTTGGGGGGGATCCAGGCTTCGTGGGGCCCAAAGAGCTCGCTGCTCTACTCCAAGCCGCGCCCGAAGTTGCGGACTGCGTCGCCACGAAGGCTTTTCAATTTGCCTATGGAAGGGAGGTCAGTGCGCAAGACGCCTGTTCTGTAGCGCAGGCGAGCACAGCGCTCAAAACCACCAACTTCAACCTGAAGGACATGATTTTGACTATGGTAACGAGCGATGCTTTCCGGTTCACTTCCGCGGCCACGGCGGTGCAGCCATGAAGCCGATTCGCGTTTCGCGCCGACATTTGCTCCGAGGTTTTGGCGCCGGAAGTAGCGTGTGCCTCGGGCTGCCCATTCTGGATGCCATGTTGACGGACAATGGCCTGCTGCGAACGGCTCACGGCCAGACGAATATTCCGGTTAACCTATTAACATTCTTTATCCCAAACGGCGTAGTCCCTGATGCGTGGTGGCCGGTGGCCACCGGGAGCGCCTATGAGCTCACCCGAAGCCTGGTGCCAATAGCCGAATTCAGACAGGATTTCAGTATCATCCAGGGCCTGCGCAAGCAGGAGGCGTTGAGAAATCAGAGCATCAACAACGATGCTCATCAGCGTGGGCATGCATCTTTCGCCACAGGAGGTTCGCTCGCAAGTGCCACCACTGTTGAGTTCGCATCGATGGATCAAGTGGCAGCTGGCGAGCTTGGGAAGATGAGTCGCTTCAAGTCACTCCCGGTGGCACTCGGCGGCTTGCGTGGGGAAGTTGCCGACCAGATCTCCTGGCAATCCGGAGCTACTCCGGTGCCTGCGGAGCGTGACGCGGCCGTCTTGTTTGAGAAGCTTTTCGGAAAACCGGCAGTTGGGGTTGCGGACTATCGTCAAAGCGTCT
This sequence comes from Polyangiaceae bacterium, assembly GCA_033763455.1. Classification (GTDB taxonomy): domain Bacteria; phylum Myxococcota_A; class Polyangia; order Polyangiales; family Polyangiaceae; genus JBBRRP01. Next base: position 102,299 of record JANRKO010000033.1, on the reverse strand, counting down.
TGGACTACGTGAGGGTGGATGTCACGGATTTGAGCGCGCAGATAAGCCACGCTGACAAGCACAGGCTGGACGAATACCTCACTTCTGTCCGAGAACTGGAGGCTCGGCTGGCCTTGCCGATTACTAGCACTGCCGAATGCAACAGCGAGATGACCTTCGATGGTCGGCTCGGAGGGTCGGCACCTGACATTGACAACATGTCGGGGGCCTACTCAAACGAGCACGCTCAGCTCTTGATCCGTCTGCAGGTGATGGCGTTCGCGTGTGGGTTCACCCGCGTGGGCAGCTTCATGCTGGCCAGCCGAGGCAATAAGCGCCAGTTTCCATGGCTGAATTTGGTGGATGAGCTGGATGGCCACCATGGTATCTCCCACCTTGAATCCCCAGAGGGGATAGAAGCGCAAACCAAGATTGTTGTCGACGAAATGGAGCAGTTTGCGTACGGTTTGCGCCTAATGAAGGCGGCGATGCAGGGTGCCACGAACCTACTCGACAATTCATTGGTGTTCTTCGCTAGCGAGTGCGGCTTGGGCGTCTCCCATGATTTCTCCAATGTTCCGGTGATTGTGGCTGGGCACGCTGGTGGCAAGCTCAAGCTTGGTCAGCATGTTCGGTATGCATCCGCCCAGCGCGCCAATTACGACGATCTGCTGCTTACCATTCTCAATATTGTCGGTGTGCCCGCCACGAAGTTTGGAGTCTACGGAACCAAGCTCTTGCCGGAGCTAGCTTAGCCTCTATTTGTTCGCGCCCGGGGGGCCGGGGCTCGCGCTTCAACCTCGCGAGGCCGCGTTACGTTAAGTGTTAGCGTGAATAGGCCGAGTAGAGCAGGACCATAGATGCGTCGTTCGCATGCCAAAGGCGCCCCGCGCGCGCGCCGCCTGCGAGCTCTCGTGTAACCGGGCCGCGCGTTTCACGAGCTAAGGTGTGATAGCCCTGACGCTGAAAGTTCCACGAAACCTCAGCGATGGAAGCCGAGAATGCCGCGTTGTCGATCACGAACATGGGAGTGTCTTTGGGCTGGCCCTGCGAGTAGACGAGGCCACCAAGAATTTCTGTGGTTCCACCGTGCAGCGTTTCGGCCACAATCCCATGCTGTTCGGTTTTGTACCCCAAAACCCACACGCTGCCGCCGTCGTTCCTTAGCCGGGTGCTCCCATGGGATTCGATGTTCAGCTGCCGAGCCCATACCTGGCCTCCCTTCGGAACGAGCAGATCTCCCATGACGACGTCCTCAAGAAAAAGTGCACCCCGCCCTCGGTAATCGAACCTCCCGCCGTCTGAGGTGACACTGCTCATCACCAGCTCTCCTTGCCCAGCATGAATGATGTTGACCTTCTCGTAACGAAGATCGGTTCGTTCGAAGAACTGCGTTCGTCCGGCGGTGGGCTCAAAGGAAAGCGTGCCTGTGCCCAGCAGCAGCGCCTCCAAGCCATCGAAGACCTCGACGTTACCCCGGATGTGCAGTGTCCCGTCTAGAGTTAGCCCGTTTCGGGGCAGATAGACGACACGCTTTCCTGAATCCACGGCACGCTGAAGAGCCTCGGTGTCGTCCTTGTTGTCGTTCGCAATCGCACCAAACTCCAAAGGAGACGCCCATTCGCTGAGTGGGATATCAGGCCGGAGCGGCGTCTGACGGATGGGAAGCCTGAGCGTTTCCTTGGGTGAATCTGCAAACAGCTTGTCTGCCGGATGGCTCAACCACTCTCGGATGTTGCCTCGGAGCGTCGTGCTACTGCCTTTATCCTTGAGCGTTGCATCGTAGCCCGTTGAACGCACGTCGCGTAGGAGTGCGTAGCCCGAGTTTTCGATGCCGGGGCCACGGCTGCCCTGGCCATCGAGCTCGGCACCGATAAGTACCAGAAGGCTCGATCGGCTCATGTTCTTGATGGCTGGCACTGAGTTCGTGCTACTGAAGGACTCCAAACTGATGGACTGGCCGTCGTTCAGAAAGCCCACTTCCGACTGGTTCTGAACGCGGATCTGCTGAAGCGTCACACTGTCCACCGCGAATCGAGTGCGAACGCCTGTGGCAAAACCTATGACTTCGACATTCTTGATGAGGCACGGCCCTTGCTCGTCCGTGTAGCCGAGATCGAGCCCCACAAACCCACCGCTTCGTGAACGCACCACCACATTTCTGAGGCTTCCTTGATTGTTGGCAATATATTGGATACCTGTGGCCGCCGGGTTGCCGAGCCCGATATCAACGGTAATGTCGCGAATCCCGTTGCGAAAACGTTGTGCGGGCCGTTCCCCCGTCCAGATCATGGCTTTGGATTGGGCATCCCCGTTTGGCGCCCGCTCCAAGGCTCGAAAGCGCGGGGAATTATCGGCAAGTTGGAGCCGCGTCCGATGCGCTCCTTGACCCTGTAGGATGGTTCGCTTCTGGGCTTCTCCTCCGTGCTTTCCTGAGCCCCAGCGCAAGGTATCACTTATCAGGTAAGTACCGGCTGGCAGGTAGATGATGCTGTCCTGATTGGGGTGGTCCGAAAGGGCCTTTTGGATCGCGCGCGTGTCGTCCGTGACGCCATCGCCCTTCGCAAAATAGGGGGGGAGGCGCACGTTCACCACGTTGGAATCAGCCGGGAACAGCACATCACGCGCCTGCTCAGCGCCTTCCATGGCAACGGGGGAAGCGGTGTGTGGCGGTTGCTCAGCCCGGCCCACTCGCCACGCGCCATCTTTGGGCACAGGAGGGGGCAAAGAACAGGAGACCAGGCACAAGCAGATTAGCAGGAGCAGTGTTCGATTCATCCGACAGCAACCTTCATTTGAGCCTTAGCATTCGGTGCCCCTTCCTGGTGGTGTCAACTCGGGGTGGAGCTCGGGAACAACCTCAATAGCTCGAAAGTACCGAAGCCGGGCGGCGCCGCTTTCCTGCTTTGCGAGATTCTTGCAACCGCGAGAGCTTACATTCGTTGCGTATACTCACGGCCCTACCGATACGAGGACCTAGCAATGCTACTCTCTCATTCCACGCGCTTCCTCCGCGTGTTCGTGTGGAGGCGCCACACCCCTCTGCTTGTTGGGTACGTGAGTGTAAGTGCTATGCCTTGCTATCAACGATTCCGTTTCGCAACTCTTGGCCACGCGCTTTTCCTCGCGGCGTTGGGCTGCCAGGGGAATATTGAGGGTGCACGCCGTGGCTCAGGAGGCGCCGCCCCCGAACCGATCTCTGAGCCCACGTCGGTTCCACAAGTACCAACTTTTGTTGGCATGAACCCTGGGTCGGCGGCTGAGCCTGGCACTCAGTTTGCTGATGAGCCGGTGGTCATGCGCCGCCTTACGCGAAGTGAGTACGATCACAGCGTCCGCGATATTTTGAACATCGACCTTGGCCTTGCCTACAATTTTCCCGGGGAGGAGGTAGTTCGCGGGTTTACGAACAACGCGTTTGCGCTCACCTTTCCGCCGCTCCTCGCGGAGAAAGCGCTGGCCGCTTCGAAACAAATTGCGGCACGTGTGGGCAACAACTTGAGCCAGTATGTTCCGTGCGCGGCAGTCGCGCCGGATGCGGCATGTGCACAACAGTTCATCGATTCCTTTGGCAAGAGCGTCTTACGCCGACCGGTGACTGCCGAAGAATCCGCTGGGCTTGCCGCGGTCTTTCAAACTGGCAATAAGCGTAGTTTTGCAAGGGGCGTTGAGCTGGTGGTCGAAGCCCTATTCATTTCGGCCCCTTTCTTTTATCGCGTGGAATTCGGTGATGGCGTCGAGATCGCAGGGAAGCCGGGTCTGGCCCGCCCAACGTCTTTTGAGATGGCCTCGCGCCTGTCATACTTGGCGTGGAACTCAACCCCAGATCCGCAATTACTCGCCCTTGCGACTGCGGACGCACTTAAATCGCCCGAACAGGTAAACTCCGAGTTTGAGCGGTTGCTCAGCGATCCGCGAGCGCGTGAAAGCGTTGCTCTCTTTCATGGGCAATGGCTGGAGTTCAGCCGTACGGACTCCCTGAATAAGGATCCCTCGGCCTTTCCCACTTGGAAGATCGAGATGCGAGATGCCTTTCGAAAGGAGCTTGAGCTATTCGTAGACCATGCTGCGTGGGAGAGCTCGCGCGGGTTTGAGGACCTCTTCACCAGCAATAGTGATTTCGCCAATGCAGAGCTTGCGCGCTTCTATGGAGTGAGTGGGCCCGCCGGGGCGGCGTTTGAACCCGTGACACTGGATGCTTCCACGCGATCGGGGCTCTTTTCCAGGGCCGGATTCCTCGCTTTCGAGGGCTTTGATCGGACTTCCCCTGTTCGACGAGCTGCGTTTATTAGGAGGCAGCTCTTATGCCAAGATCCGCCGCCTCCACCGAAAGACGTGCCGCTGCTTGCTAACGATGTATCTGGCGCGAGTACGGTGCGGGAACGCGTTACGGCACACACCAACGCCCCCGGGTGCGCTCCGTGCCACCAGCTGCTGGATCCTCTCGGCTTTGGACTTGAGCGTTACGATGCGATAGGGCAATACCGCGAGACGGAAAACGGCGTCACCGTCGACGACACCGGGGCCGCCTACCAGAGCGACATTGGGGACTTTAAGGGAGCGGTGGAGTTGGGGCAGAAGTACGCGGCAAGCTCCCAGGCGCAACAGTGTTTCGCTCAACAGTGGTACCGGTTCGCATTTGGCCGCTCCCCGAGTGTGGAACGTTTCCCGTCAGTACAAGCGCTTGCTACTGGCGTTGCGGCCACCGGTGGTGACTACAAGAGCCTGCTGCGTCGGCTCGTTGTTCTTGATGAGTTTGTGTACCGACCCAAGGGGTCCCTATGATGAGAATAGTAAGACCGTCGATGTCTCGAACTGTTTCACGACGTGCCCTCTTGATGGGCGGCGCCGGGTGCGTGATTTCTCTTCCTTTGTTCGAAAGCCTGGGGCGAGGGCAGGCGGTAACAGCGCCACCCCGGTTCGTCGCGTTTGCTCAGCCTTTTGCCACGTTAGGGGAAGCGTTCTGGCCAGGGATGCCCGCGTTTGATTTCAGCGCCGGGCAGATGATGAAGTATCCGTACTCCGGGCGGACACCGCTTGATGACCCCAATTTTCAATTCTCACCCATCCTGAAACCGCTGGAGGCATGGCGGAGTGATCTGCTCGTGATCGAAGGGCTTGAGAATGCGTTCGGCAATCATCCAGCCTACGCTTCAATGCTCACCGGAATGCCGCCCATCAACCCCGTGACTGGGTCGGATGACGATCCCCTCATGGGCAACGGCATCTCCATTGACCATGAGCTTGCCAAGTACATTAGCAAAGACACGCGGTATCCATCCATCCAGCTCGGCGTATTTACCCAGCCTGGTACTGGCGCACACGGAGCGTGCTCTTGGTCTGGTCCGCTTCAGGCAGCACCCGCGCAGGACGTCCCGCACTTGGTATGGGAACAACTGTTTGCCGGGATCAGCGGCGATGCTAGCCAAGCCGATGCGCTTCGGCAGGAAGATGCCTCGGTCTTGGATTTCGCACTCCAGCAGGCGGGTTCCCTAAGAACCCGGCTGGGTCAAAATGACCAGCAAAAGCTCGATCAGTATCTCACATCGTTCCGCGCAGTTGAGCAGTCCATTTCGCGGATCGCCGCAGTGGGGTGCCAGAAGCCTGCCGAGCCGATCCAGTGTGGTTCAACTCCTTCGGATTGTGTCGCCGGGCGCCGCGTGGCTGAAGGGTCCGAGCAGACGCTGCTGGATATCATGCCGCAGCTGGTTGCTACCCAGTTCGAGTTGCTTGCAATGGCGTTAGCTTGTGATCTCACTAGGGTTGCCAGCTTTCAAATGGCTGTAGAGGGCAATAATCTTCCTTTCCCATGGCTCGGGAACAAGGGTGCTTGGCACGACCTATCTCACCTTGCACCAACCACCGGCCCAGCAGATGCCGTCTGGATCGATTGGGCAGAGCAGTATATTAAGGTCTCCACCTGGAACATTGAGCAGTATGCTCTTTTAGCGCAAAGGCTCAAAGATTTTGGTGCCTTTGATAACACACTGGTTCTCTACACGCAGAGTATGGGGAACGCACAAAACCACAATAGCGTGAATATCCCCCTGCTCACCTTGGGGAATGTGAATGCGACATTCAAAACAGGTCGCCATGTTCGAGTGGCGGACCCTATTGCGGACAAGACCAGAAAAGTGAACGATCTTTTGGTTACGATCTTGAATGCGTACGATGTTGGGGCAACAACGTTCGGGTTGCCGGAATACAATCAAGGCCCGTTAGGGGCGCTTTTGGCCTGATTCTCGCCTCATATGCTGGGCGGCCTGCGTAGGCTTTTCGCATACGCCGAGGAAAGGCAGATAAACGTGAACCTTGAGTTGCTCAAAGCGGCGGCGGCGTCGTGGGGCTCACTGGAATCGTGCGCGACTCTCCGCTTGCGTCCCCCAGCTGTCCGCTGGAGTTGAGCCCCCAACACGCCAATGCTCCGGTCTTGCGACGGACGCATGCGTGCTGACTGCCCGTGGTGAGCCAAATAGCGTCCTCTAGTTGCTGAACCCTCACGGGTGTGTACTGCATGTCCAGCCCGCCGTTCCCTAGATTGCCCCAAGTCCCGTTGCCCCAACATTTGACTTGGTCTGAAGCGTGCCGTGCGCATGCCCAGGCGTCGCTGACGGAGATCTGGCTGACCCCATCGAGGTGTTCGATCGTACGAGGCTCTCGCGCTACACGGGTAGCCGCTCCGATCCCCAGCTGGCCAGTCGAATTGTCGCCCCAGCAGGACACCCGATTCCGTGAGGAGAGCGTGCAGGTAAAACCAGCTCCCGTGCCCACTTGGATTACCCCACTTACCCCCGGCACCGCGAGCGGGGTGGGCGAGAAGTTCTGCTGTGTACTCCCCAACTCCCCGTGCGTGTTGGAGCCCCAGCACAGCACCGTGCCCGCCCGCAGAAGCGCGCAAGCATGTGATTCGCTCACGCTGACCGCTATGGCGTCATCGAGTCCTGGCATGCGACGAGGAGCGCCGCGCGGCGAGAATGCCGGTGGCGGGGGTTGGCCCTCCGGTAATAGTTTACCCCAACACCAAACGCTGCCGTCGCGTCGTACGGCGCAGCTCGCGAAGTCCCCCGCATCGAAGGCGATGACGTCGGTCATCGTTGGCAAAGGGGTTGGCTGGGGAGCGCTGGGTACCTTTGCTGGGTCCAACCCCAGCTGCCCCTCGGTGTTTCGCCCCCAGCAGTACAACTGCCCACCTTGCTTAACGGCACAAGTGTGGAAGTTGCCGCCCGAAGCCATGCTCACATCGTGCAGCGGCACCGGGTACGGTTCTCCTCGATCCCCATAGGTTCCTTCTCCAAGCTGGCCATCTCCATTTTTGCCCCAACAAAACAACTGCTCTTGACGGGTGGCACAGGAATGCCAGGCGCCCGCCCAAACGTTCTGCACTCCGCGCGCCTCGGGGTTCCTCGGCTTGCTTGCTGGAGCCATTGCTCGCTGAGTAGCTCCCTCTATGGGCTTTCCTTTATCGCCCATCTCGCCCCACGCGACCACCCCGACGAGGGAGAGGGCGACTATCCCGATAAATGGCTTTGCCCAGCTTCGTCGGTGCAAGGACACCTGCGATACGGCGTCCAGTTGTTCGGGGCGCGCTTCTTCCCGGGACTGGTTGGGGGCTTCGCGCAGCGACGCGAGCTGCCGTTGGATATCGGAACGAAGCTTTTCCCGTTCTTCGCCAAATTGCTCGGCAAGAAAGCTAGAAAGATCGAAAGCGCCCTCCTCGGCTGCAAGCAGATGAAGAATACTCTCCAAGCGTTGAGCAACCTGTTCCGCGGTTGGAGGGCGATCATCAGGGTTTTTAGCCAGCATTTCGAAGAGCAGCTCCACCAGCTCTGGGGGAAGATCTTCGCGAAATTCTCCGGCATCGGGCGGCGCTTCGTTCAGAATTCGGTGCGGAGCGATCGCGGATTCGGTATGCGTGTAGAGGCGCTCACGGGTTAATAATTCAAAAAGGACGATCCCGAGGGAGAAAAGATCCGAGCGCCTATCGGGCGTTTGGAATTTGAGGAGCTCTGGCGACATGTACCCGAGGCTGCCCTTAAGGATCCCAGTAGAGGTGCGAAACGCGTTACCGAGTGCCTTCGCAATCCCAAAATCGGCCACTCGAACAACCCCATCGTAGCCAACAAGTATATTCCTAGGTGATACATCCCGGTGAACGATATGTAGGGGGTGGCCATCGGCAGTTTTCGCTTCGTGGGCTGCGTGCAAGCCGCGGGCTGCCTGAGAGGCAATCGTCACGCAAGCTTGGACAGGCAGAAGGCTCGTTTTGGGCATTACTGCCGAGAGCAAATGAGCCACTGAGACTCCTTCGACGAAGTCCATGGCCAGAAAGAGCCCGTCCTGATCCTCCCCGAAATCAACAACACCTACGGCATTGGCATGGTGAACAACTCCAGCCACCCGCGCTTCGTCGAGGAACATTTCCCGGAAGCCCGGGTCGAGCCGAAACTGAGGCAATGGTCGTTTGAGCGCGTACAAACGCTCAAAGCGCCCATCGCGCTTCACGCAAAGCGTTACCTCCGCCATGCCACCGGCGGCGAGGTTGGCGAGCGGTACGTAGGGCGAGATGTTTTGAGCTTTCGCCAGCGAAGGGCCAGACATGGGGGCAACCAAGAGTGTATCTCGGGACGCTGGTCTTCGCACTGCGCCGCGGCTATCCTGCAGCGTAACACGTGTGCCGCCTTCTGAAGCCCTTACTCTCCGAATCCTTGAGGTTCTCGGGAAGATTCGTGCCGGCGATTCAACTGAAGTCTCCGCGCTGTGCCAGGAGTTAGAAGCAGATGGGAGCGTTGCCGCCTCGCTGTGGCAGAAGAACCTGAAGCATAGCGCCTGGCTCTTCGCCAGCTATCCCCGTGAAGTTGCTGCTTCCGAGCCGGATGCTTTCCCCGTATCAGAAGACGCGGACGTGCGGCTCGGGTACTCACATATGGCAATGCTCGCCGAGCGTTCGGCAGTGCTTGCGTTCGATGATATCGCCCTCGAACGCTGGGTGAAGTTTCACGGCCACCTGTCTGAGCCAAGTCTAGCCTCCTGGTTGAGCGTCGCACAGGTGTGGCTGAGGTTCATGCGCGGCGAAACTGCCGGGCTGGAGGAGGAGCTCAAGGCGCTTTTTGCGCTCGTGTCGGCACAGGGGGCAGGGCCACTGGTCATAGAGGTCACGGCGCTTCGAGCGCTGGTAGCTTTGGAGCTCGGTGCGGTGACCGAAGCACACGGCTTTGCGCGTCGAGCGTCGCTGATGGCCACCTCTGAAGGCCTCCCCTATTGGGTATGTCTCGCCAATCTCGTGCTCGCCCGGTTTCGTCGTTATGCTGATAAACCGTACGCCGCTTCCCGCATCCTTATTGCCCTTTCGGGCGTCGCTCCTCAGGCACTCGGCCCTTGGCTCGGGTGGGAGCTACTCTTGGCGGGTGGCCCGGAAATGGCCAGCGGCATGCTTCAGCGCCTGAGCGGCGAAGCTGGTTCTCGCAGTACCCAGGCTGCGATATCTCTCAACAACGCACTCGAAAGTGCCAGCGTTGGCGCACGCGCTGCCTTCGATGCGGCTGTCCACGCAATGCTCACCTTTACCTCTGGCTTTCAGCCGGGTCACCGCGAGGCGTGTCTGCTGCTTTCGTTGATGGATCCCGCGGCACTGCCTGTGGCTGAAGCCAAGCCCTGGCTGGCGGGAGAGATTTCTCTGCCGCCAGCGGGCCTTCACGGGGTGTGCACGACGGAGGAGCCTAGCGCAGGTCCCTTCGCGATTGTAATCGCGGGAAGAGCTCGGAAGCCGCAGCGCTTGCTGCGTCGTGGGCTGCCCCTCTTCGGCCCCGATGCGCTGACGGAGCTCTCGGCATTTGAGCCCGTAATGGCTGACACAAAACGCCGAGGCGGGCGCACTCGCGCCGCCATCGCCGCGCTTTCGCTGGCCGACAAAGATGGTCTTTCACGCGAGGATTTCTTTCGCGTAGTGCACGGCTTCGCATTCTCAGCGGCGCGCCACCAGGGGGCCTTGGATGTATTGGTGCACCGCGTGCGACAAGAGCTCGGTGCGCGTGGCGAGGTTGTTAGACTAGGTAACTCGTTGAAGCTGCAACTTACCGCGGATCTCTTGGTGGTACCCGATGCCCGTTGCTCACAGCCACTCTCCACTGCGGTGTTGGCGGTAATCTCGCGGATGGGTGTAATCTCTGCGTTAACGGCCTCCAAAGCTACTTCCATTCCATTGCGGACGGTGCAAGCGGCGCTCCAGCAGCTGGTTTCGGATGGTATTTGTCGCATCGAGCGCAAAGGCCGAGGCATTGCTTATGCAGTGGCCGACACGGCGTTCTCTGAAATGACTCCGCCTCCTCGCTCTTGAACAGACAGCGATCCGCTGCGTAAATCCGAGTATTAAGTACGGCCCGAATAGGCGCGTGGCTTGTAAGGTCGGGTGCAATCGGAGAATGCTAATCTGACGCGTACCCACAGTTGCTAGGAGCGGGCGAATGCTTGCTGTGCCAAGGGCGGTAATATTATGCGTCATCTGCTAACTACGTTTTGTGTCGCCTTGCTATCCGGAGCCTGCACCTCCAGCGTGGAAAGGGCGGGTGGTACCCGGTCTAATACGGCAAGCAACGGAGGTGACGCGGCAGGCGGCACTCAGTCGACTAATAGCGCGGTGGGCGGCGCATCAGTGAGCAGTGGTGGCAGCATCAGCACCCCAGGTACAGGTGGAGCTCCGGCAGTCGTTCCCCCGCTCACCATAGACAACCCCTTTGCCTGCAGTACTTCCGCTGAGGCACCACCGCCCCGTCGCGTTTGGAGGCTGAATCCAGCTCAGTACGCGGCTTCTGTATCCGCGGCGCTCAATGGGCGACCGGCAGATGCGAGTGTACTGATTCCCGCCCTTCCGCCGGAACTCAAGGTGCCGCTGCAGCCTGCCGGGGGTAAATACAGTACTGAGTCGGGCGTCTTGAGCATCGGTGAATCCGAGTTCCGGGCGGCTCTTCCCGCCGCGTGGGATTCGGCGCAAGCCCTCGTCGCGCGAGTGAAACCCGGGAGTTGCTGGGCCACTGATAATTCTGCCGCATGTGCGGCAACGGTGCTCGCCGATCGCGGTGCGATCCTATTTCGTAGGCCACTTACGCAGGAGGAGAAGGATCACTACGTGACCAAGTTTGCGACCGATGCGGCCGCCGTCGCTGAGCTGGGCGCGGACGGTGCATTGGCGTTGGCGTTTCAGAGCATGTTATTAGCTCCCCAGTTCCTGTTCCGCCCAGAGATCGGGGCGACAACGCCGACGGCCGGAGTGGCCGTGCTCACCCCCTTCGAAACAGCCACCTCCATGGCTTATGCGCTCACCGGAGGTCCGCCCGATCAGCCACTCTGGGATGCAGCTACCAATGGTACCCTTGGCACCCCAGATCAGATCAAACAACAGGCCCAGCGTCTGTTGTCGGCACCGTCCTCGGTTAACGCAAGGAATTTCGTGATGGAGTACTTTGAGTTGCCGAGCATCCAGGCGGTGCCAAAGGCGGCGGATATGATCCTGCCCGGCGAAGTGGCTACGTGCCACTACAATCGGATGCAGCTAATTCCGCAGGCGCAGGCATTGGTGGACAGTGTGTATGCTTCGAATGGCTCGAATGGGTTTGTTCGGTCATTGTTCACGACAACGGATACTTTCTTCGACTGCTCAACGGCCGCTGTGTTCGGACAGACCGGCGGTCCCCAAGAGGGGCAACCCTACATGAAGGCTGCGGCTCCTGCTGGGCAGCGATCGGGTTTTCTTACTCACCCCGCGCTGATGGGTGCGTTGGCCAAGCGAGATGACACGTTGCCCGTGCGTCGCGGTAAGTTTGTGAATACTGAGATACTGTGCCGAGGTGTGCCAGCGGTCCCAATTGAGGGCGTGCCGCCACTCGGAGATACTACGACCCTCACGATGCGCGAGCGCCTTGCGGTTCACGCCCAAGCAAACACGTCCTGCAAGCCGTGCCACGCGAATCTCGACGAAGCAGGGCTCGCATTCGAGATATACGACACCATCGGCACCTACCGAACGGTAGACAAGGGCAAGCCCATTGATGGCAGCGGCACTCTGGTGGACGTTGGGGATGCTTCAGGAAAGTTCAAGGATGCGGTGGAGCTTTCGGCTTTGTTGGGAGGCAGTAAGCGCGTTGAGCAGTGCGTGATGGTTAACGGCTTTCAGTACTTTTCGGGGCGTTCTGCCACGGCGTTTGATAGCTGCAGCCTCAAGAAAGCCCAAGATGCGTATGTGCCAGCTGGAAGTTATTTGGAGTTCGTTGCGGAGCTTCTGGCCTCCGATTCCTTCCTCAAGCGGAGCTACTAAAGGAGCGTTACCATGATCGATAATTCCCGCAGGTCAGTCGCCTTCAGCCGTCGGTCTTTCGTAGAGAAAATGGGGCTCGGAATGGGCGCTGCGCTCTTAGCTCCGCTCGCCTCCAACCTCATTCGTGAAGCTCGTGGCCAAGACGCACCGAGGAAGCTTGCAATGTTCTGGATGGCCTGCAATGGCATCAACCCCTATTGGGTCTTCACACCTAAGGAATTTCCCGAGCCGACCCCAGAAAATCAGCAGGAGCCCGGGTCGCCGTCGAACTCGAAACTTATCAGTGCGACTTCTTCCGAATACACGCTGCCGGCTGCATTCAAACCTCTGGAGGCCTCCTACCGGAATCAGTTGGTGATGGTGGATGGCCTCCGCAACCACCCAAGGAAGGGTGAAGATGGGGGCCACGGTCTAGGCTATATGGCGTTAAGTTGCGTGCCTGGCTCCGATCCCGACAATGTAACGCCAGGCGGGATCACCTACGATCAGCATTTGGCCAATACTATCGGTGCGGGAACACCGAGAAAGTCAGTGCTTATCGGTGTTTCAAGCCACGTCGATAAAGACATGAAGCCCATGCTCTTTGCTGGTGGTCCCAATCAGCCTATCGATTCCTTTCAGAGCCCAGCCCTGCTCTACAAGGACTTGTTTGGTACGGCGATGACGCAGGCTTCGGGGATGGGAACACCGTCGGTCAAGAATCGGTTGATCTTTGAAGGCTTGCGCTACGATTTGGATCGGTTGAAGGTGAATTTTGCGGGTGAGGAGCGCGCGAAATTAGATAAGTACCTTGCCGTGGTTGAAGCACAGGAAAAGAGCCTTAGTGCCGCTGCAAACCTCACGTGCACAGGCGGTACCGCACCCACAGCTGGAGCAGCCGGTGAACCTGTGGCCGGCCTCGAGGCGCTCAACGCCATGGCGAGCATTGCGCTTACCTGCGGCATGACGAATGTGATGGGGGTCGATATCGGATGCGGAGATTCTCACGATTTTGGGCCAGATCTAGCGAAGCTCCGCGTCGGCACGCCGCTCGATGGTATGGATGGCACAAGCCTTGGTGATGTTGGGCACATGGATCAGCCGATCAACGGACCCGTAATTGCCGGCGTGTATGCTTGGATGAGCGGCATGGTTGCCGCAACACTTGACGCTCTCAAGACCATCCCGTCGGGCAATGGCACCTTGTTCGACAACGCGTTGGCGATGCTCGTGAGTGACAATGGGGAGACGCATCATTCTCGCCACTTGCGCATGCCATTTGTGCTGGTTGGCAAGGCCGGGGGTCTTAAGCTTGATGGTCGCTACATTCGCTACCCAGGCTCCGCAGAGATTGGCTTTCAAGATGCGCTGCTCGCTATGGGCCAAGGTCTTGGTGCGCCGTCAGCAGGCTTTGGCGTGCATGCCGATGGGCAGGGCTTTATGGTTCCGAGTAAGGGCCCCCTGCCGGAGCTCTTGTCGTAACCACCTGCTTCTCTTCGTTGGCGTGGTCACGCTCCATCGCGGCAATGTTCCTCCTGGTTCAGCTGCTCATGGGCTGCGGGGATCCAACGGCCACACCTCGCCTTGCGCTCACGCAGAGCCAGCAGGGGGGAGGGTCTTCTCTCGGGCTGGGTGGGAACGCGCCGATAGCCGCGAGCGGCGGTGCAGGGGGCTCTGCATCCGTTGGTTTCGGTGGAAGCGCACAGGTGCAGACGGGTAGAGTAGGAACGGGAGGAGTTCCATCCGGGACGCTGGGTGCCGGAGGAACTGGAAGTGGCGGTGGAGCGAGCCTTGGCGGAAGCGGGGGCTCCGAGGGAGTTGTGGGTGGTGCTTCGGCTTATCAGGCGTGCCCCGGCGCCGGGCTTCCATGCAGGGTCCTGCCGCTCGGGGATTCTATAACGTTTGGAGTCGGGTCGACTCACAAAGCCGGCTATAGGCTCTCTCTTTTTCGCGCTGCCACCGAAGCCGGCAAGGCAATAACGTTCGTTGGATCTGGGGAGCCAAATGGTCCAAGCACTGTTGATTCCGTCCCTTTCCCCCAAGCGCACGAAGGTCACAGCGGCTACACCATCGCTCAGCTTCAAGCCCTGACAAGCGCCTCCCTCCAGGCCAACAAGCCTCATGTTATTCTCCTGCATATCGGGACCAATGATGCTGAGGAGCAGCAGACAGATCGGCCCAGGCCGAGCGACCTTTCTGGGCTTATCGATCAGATCTCAGCCCAAGCACCCGAGGCGTTCATCCTAGTGGCACAGATCATTCCGCTCACGAACCCGGACGCGGGGCTTCAGGCCGGGATCGCCGCCTACAACGAAGCGATCCCAAACCTTGTGGCCTCTCGCGCAGCCTCCGGGATGCACATCGCGTACGTGAATATGAACGCTGCCCTCGCCGGCAGACCAAGCGCTGAAACCATGGTCGATGACTACCACCCAAACGACGTAGGGTACGAAATCATGGGAGCCACTTGGTTTGCCGCACTCGTTGAGCGTTTGCGCTAGCGCGTGGGTGTGTGCCGTCCGAGGTGGCCTACCGCACAGCCACCCCGGATCGCACTCTGCTTGGCTACCGGCTGCGGCATTTTGTGCGATCGATTTCGGCACTGCGTCGCGCAACCACGTTCTCCCAATGGCAGGGTGCACTCACCTCTAGCTGTACCCTTACTCCAAATACGACAATACCTCGGTGCCATAAAGTGCACCGAGGTACTGCCGGACTGATCAAATGGACGGCAACGCGATTGAACCGACACGCAACTGCGCGGCGTGAGGACAGGTGCCGCCGGGCGGGTTACGGCGTGATGTTCTCGGCTCCGTCCTTCAGCTCCTTCACCTGAGCTTCGGTGAGCGCTTGGCCGTAGATACGTACGTCGTCGATGAGGCCTACATAGCCATCGCCGTCTTTGGCGCCGATGCTGAAGGTGGCGGAGCTCTCACAGTTGGCGTTCGCCCGAGCGAGCACGGTAGATCCGGGCACCCCATCCACGTAGATGGTTTGGCTACCAGCCATGGCGTTGTTCACGATCACGATATGCTGCCACTTGTTGAGGACAACCGGCGACGCGCTGAGGACCTCCGGGTTGGGTCGGAAGTAACCGTTGGACTCAAAGGACCAGGTGCCCGCGCTATGGATATAGATACCACAGTAGTTGCCGTTTTCTCCGCCGGGATTGTTGGACAGAAGAGCGGCGAAATTATTGGCGGGCGGCATAGCCTTAGGGAATGCCCACAGCGACATTGAGTAGCTCTCGGTGCCTGTCCACTTCAGGTTGTCAGACGCCGGGATTTCTACGGTTTCCGTGCCCTTGAACTCTAGAGCCGCTGGATTAGCAAAAGTCACCGTGGCGGCCGTCACGCTGACCGTCGGCTTAACCGCGCCATACGTGGCTGTCACCTTGCCGGCGGTATCTTTCGGTCCTGCCCCGATACTGCTCTCGTCAAGCTTGAGATAGACCTGCAGACCGGTCTTGTCTCCCGTGCCAGGGTCAGCACCACCGCCGCCGCCATTGCCGCCGTTGCCGCTATCGGACGAGGAACAACCCGCCAGGGTCGCGGGAAGACTTACGGCCAGTAGACCTGCGCTTGCGGTTGCTCGGAGAAGAGTGTGAAGGACGGACTTGTGTGATCGCGCTACGAGGCTCATGATTTGCTCCCAAAAATACTCGAAAACTAAGTTCAGCGGACCGACCGTGTGTCTCGGGCCGCCCGGGTGGTTGATCGGGAGAATGCCGTTGGGGCTCACAAAGTCAATGCCGAGCACCTGGCTGCCGACTCTCAACATTGAAGCGCATTGCGCCGATCAGGGATAGTTGGAGGTGCCGGTGAGAGCTTGGCGGGTCCCGGAGGGCCACCCAGGAACGCTCGGCTTGTGAGCCCCGCCTCAGGCCTGACGCTTGCTGCCCCGGGAGCCTAGCCTTAGGGTTCCCGCCTCTCTCTAACCCTAGGAGCACCTCAATGGGTCTTCACATTGGCAGCATCGCCCCGGACTTTGAGCAGGACTCAAGCACGGGCAGAATCAAGTTTCACGAGTGGCTTGGCAGTAGCTGGGGCATCCTCTTTTCGCATCCGAGGGACTTTACCCCCGTTTGCACCACCGAGCTCGGGCGCGCGGCGAATCTCAAGGGTGAGTTCGACAAGCGCAATATCAAGATGATCGCCGTAAGTGTGGACGGCCTGGAGGAGCATTCGCGCTGGATTCCGGACATCGAAGAGACGCAGAACGCGAAGATGAACTTTCCGATCTTGGCCGACTCGGACCGCAAAGTGGCCACGCTTTACGACATGATTCACCCGGAGGCGAACGACACCCTGACGGTGCGATCGGTGTTCTTGATCGACGCAAGTAAGAAGATCCGCGCGATGATCACCTATCCAGCCAGCACGGGTAGGAATTTTACGGAGATCCTTCGTGTTATCGATTCTCTTCAGCTAACGGACAGCCACAAGGTAGCTACTCCCGCTGATTGGAAAGACGGTGATGACGTGGTGATTGTTCCTGCACTTCAAGACCCGGTCGAGATCGCGCAGCGTTTTCCCAAGGGCCACACAGTGGTGCGACCCTACCTGCGGATGACGCCACAACCCAACAAGTAAGCCGCTAAGGGGGGGCGGGGATGGCACGAACTTCGGTGCGGGCAACCGTCCCGCGCAGCACTTTGCCCCAGCTGCTATTCTGCAGCGGACGCGCTCACCGTGTCGAGGCCGATGCCGCCCTCTTCTGCATGCAGAAGGATGGCGTCGCCAGGGGAAAGGGTGTGTTTGAGCAACTCTTCAGCGACAGGTGCTTCGATGTGCCTGGCAATGGCGCGTTTGAGCGGCCGAGCCCCGAGGTCCGGATCGTAGCCGCCCAGATCTAGGAGGCGCTCTACCACCGAGGTGTCGAACTCTAAGCTCACTTGATGCCGCACGCTGAGATCCAGCGCGAGCTTCTTGAGAAGCCGAGTAGCGATCACTCGCACGCGGTCGCGGCTCAGTGGGCGAAAGGCAAGAACCTCGTCGATGCGATTGTAGAGCTCCGGAAGCAACGAATCTCGGGCGGCCTTGGTGACGCGTGCTTCATACTCCCGGCTCGCATCGTGGGCGTGAGTGCCAAAACCAACGCGGCGCGGGCCCGCCTCGGTTTCCCGTGACCCGATGTTGCTGGTGAGCATCAGCACAACATTGGTGAAATCTACTGTTCGGCCGCGACCATCGGTGAGGCGGCCTTCGTCAAAGACCGCCAAAAACGTCGTAAGAACATCTGGGTGGGCCTTTTCGATCTCATCGAGCAAGACCACTTGATAGGGACGCTTTCGTACGGCTTCGGTCAATTGACCGCCTGCATCGTGCCCGATGTAACCTGGAGGCGAGCCGATGAGGCGAGCCACACTGTGCGCTTCGCCGTACTCAGACATATCGACGCGCGTCATGGCGGCTTCGGATTGAAACAAAACCTCGGCTACGGCTTTGGCTGTTTCTGTTTTGCCAACCCCCGTTGGGCCGAGGAGTAAAAATGTGCCAATCGGGCGCCGTGAACCTAGACCTGCGGCATTTCGGCGCAAGATCTTGGCGATCCGGTGTAGCTCTTCCTCATGCCCCACTACACGTTCGCCGAGCAATTGCTCCAAGTTAAGCATGCGTTCGTGATCGCTCTGTAGCAGGCGAT
Organism: Polyangiaceae bacterium; assembly: GCA_033763455.1. Classification (GTDB taxonomy): domain Bacteria; phylum Myxococcota_A; class Polyangia; order Polyangiales; family Polyangiaceae; genus JBBRRP01. The sequence continues at coordinate 84,391 of JANRKO010000033.1, read as the reverse complement.
CGAGCGGAACATCTGCCATGTCGGACACCACCTCCGCCACCTCGGGTGGGCCGACTTCAGTCAAATCCCTGCGTCGGCTGCGGGCGCCGGCTAGGTCCAAGATGGCGATGGCCTTTTCGGGAAGGACACGCGCGGGTAAATAGCGGAGCGACCAAGCAACGCTGAGTGCCAGTGCCTCGTCTGAATAACTGATCTTGTGGTGTTGCCCCAATGTGTTCGTAACGGATCGAAGAATGAGAAACGCGTCCTCGCGAGAAGGCTCTTCGAGCAATACCAACGAAAAGTGGCGAGCGAGCGCCCGGTCGCTCTCCACCGAGCGTCGGAACTCTTCGAGCGTTGAGGTGCCAATACAGGGGAACCCGCGCCCAAGGAGTAGCTTGAGCTCGGTGTAAGCTTCGTCCGCGGCTTCGGTGGAGAACACGCGATGCAAGTCGTCGAAAAACAGAACTACGCGCCGTTCGGACTTTTCAACTTCATGACGCAACGTCGCGAGGCGCCCCGCTAGTGTCCCGCGAAGCTGGCTTCCGCTCAGGAGGTCTCGGAGGCAAATCTCGACGATGATGCGGTTGTCCAGGCTGTGAGCTCGCGCACTGGTAGCTGTCCTGTGAGCAAGCCCTCGCACTAGCGCTGATTTGCCGATCCCGGCGGGTCCGATCAAACACGGGCTATTGCCACTTTGCTTGGCCAGAATATCTAGTAGCTCTTCAAGATCTTCGTCGCGCCCAATGAACTCGGGGAGCTCACCTCGGAAGGCCTGCAAGGTGAGATTGCGTCCCAAGCTGTTGAGCATTGGGTAATCCGCTGGTCGGAGCTCAAAACGTTCTTGATCTGGCAGGGAGCGATCAATTGCAACCTTCTGCACCTCGGTGCGCACGGGGCGTATTGGCACCACTTCTCCAGCAGCGCGTGGTTTCTTGCGCGGGCTTTGCGCGGCGGGAACGATAGGGATCACCACGGCTTGTGCTCGCGCGCTCGGGCTATGCCTCGTGGGAATCTTGCTCGACGGCCTCGGGGGTGCGTGACCGACGGGTGCTTTCTGACGCTCGACAGGCAGGGCGTTATCGTTGCCACGCGGTTGAGGTCGCTCCCGCCTACCAAGGCCTAGCTGCATCGCTGAGTTGCGGAGCTTCAGCGGGTCTACTCGCAGGGCCGCGAGTGTTCTTCTGGCCGCCGAGCTTGCATCTCCCAAGAGGCTAATCAAAAGGTGCAGGCCAGCGGTGTGGGAAGCATCCATACTGACGGCAACCTGACGCGCAGCCTCCGTCGCGCTCCGAACCAATTCCGGATCTTCCACGCCTTGTCCGGAGGTTGCCTGGAGGATGCGTGCAGAATCGAGGTGGCGCTCGGCCAGCAGATCTTTGCCGGTGCCCGGATGCAGGCTGATGGCTGCCAGCCAGTGCACGCTCGTGACGGGTTCAACGCGCTGTTTGGCCAATTGTTGAGCCAATTTGCGCAGGGTGGCAAGTTCCGGTTCGATGCGCCCCAGCGACATTGAAGAGGATGTGCCCTGGTTCGGCGACAACGGCCAACTTCTGCGTCGTTCGGCCTGAAGGGATCGGGCAACTCCACCCCGTTCAATGACTTATGGATGTCGAATCGAACACCAGCGCTCCCGTTCTAGAGGAAAAGACTCGGAGGGAGGCGTCGCCGCTCAGCCCGAAAATCGGCTCGTAGGGGGAAACGGCGAAGTTCTTGTCGGCCAGAGCTTGCTTCGCCCAGTCCACGCCGCGGGCGTTCGACAAAGCGCCCACTTCCACGCTGAACTGTTCTTCCCCTGTGAAGCCGCGCGCTACCACTCGAAAGTGGCGGACACCCGTCCCCGGGGGAGCGAGCTCCAAACTCAAGAGCAGCTTGCCCGCCACACCTAGATCGATCACGCTGGCGTGTCCGGGCACGCTTGCCACTACTTTGGCGCGCGTGCCAGCAAACTGAAGGAGCTTTAGCGCTCCGTCGCCTGTTATTACCCAGGCTTGCTGGAGCGAAGCCCCCGGGATCATACGCTGAATCCCAAATTCGCTGCTTTTTAGGCTGAAGGCGTGCGACCACCCGGAAACAGTGGTGACGATTACTTGCTCGTTGAAGGCCACCGCAAATGATCCGTCGCGCAGCAAGGCAAACGCACGGGCTCGCTCTACCGGAGTAGAGCCTACGGCTGGCGTGCGCGCCGTGCCATCGAGTGCAAGTGTCTGCGAAATCGGCAACGTTGCGTACCTTGTGGTGGTAGCTAGCCCAGCATCGACCAACTTCAGCGCGTCCCTGTCGTCCAGTGCGTAGCTGTAGATGGTCGGGGTTGGGTGGTGAAAGACGTAGAAGGTTTCGTAGTCGCGCGGGTTGGGAATCAACTGTGAACCAGCGAAGAACGTGGGGCGTGCGTAAGTTCTGAATTTTGCTTCGCGTGGCAAAAGCCGCAAGAGTTGGCGATCATCTACGGCCAGAAAGCCGCCGTCAAAAACCGTAACGACCTGGGCATGTCCGTTGACAGGAACTTCAACGATGGTGCGAAACGTCTTTGTTTCCACCACCGCCAGACGTTGTTGCGTCACCTGCGCGAGCCAGCCGCGCCCAAAGGCCAAGCGCGTGGTCGGAGCAATTTTGGGCGCGAGATCCAGATGGGCGATGCGCCAACCCGATAGGTGAGCCTCGGCTTCGTCCTTTGCATCCTCCACCCCACCGGCACCGCCTTGGGGGAGCTGCGCAGAAGGGCGGTGTCGTGCCGTCTGACTCGGAGGCTCTGGTGGCTCGTGATCCGGGAGGTCCGGATGCCTGTCTTCGCAGGCTACCAGAAAGCAAGCGCCCAAACTCGCGGCAAGCCAGAAATGTCGAGGGCTCCACACTTCGAGCGATCATGCGGCGACACGTTGGAAGACTCAAGTTTTTCAGTTGGAGGCGGCCAAGGGCTGGGCTACGCCTCCCTTGATGAGGCTCTTGTTGGTTGCGGGGTTGTTCTTGATGTCGCTCGCGTGTGGCTGTGAACGCTTTGAGGTGGTGAGCGAGTGTAATCACTTGGCTCAGGTGATAAGTCCGGCCGTTTCGGAGATCACTCAGCTGAGGCAGGCTGATCCGAAGAGCGTGCAGCCCGCAACTTATGAAAAGATAGCTTCACGCTACGACGCCTTGGCCAAAGCACTTTCGGCCACAACCTTCGCTGACAAGCGTATCCAAGACGACGTGAAGAGCTACACTCAAATGGTCGCCCAGGCAGGGACACTCAGCCGGCAGTTCGCAGCGGCCCTCACGCTTGCGGACGCTATGGCCATGCAGCGAGTAAGTGGCGCCCTGGCAGCATTAAAGGTGAGCGAAGGGCAACAAGTGGCTAAGCTCCAGGCCCGCTGCACCGCACATTGAGCGCCTAGCGGGAGCGCTTGCTTGCTTTGCCTGGCAGCTCGCGTTCAAAGATAATCAGCCTTCCCCACTGGTACCGAACGTGTCTGCTGAAGGGGCCATTGGCGTCGCCGCCCAGTAGCCAGAGGTCGGTTGTGCTCTTGGCGGTATGCAGGGTGGGTAGGCGGATGCCTGAGGCTGCCCAACCGAGGAACTCGGAGCGCGTTTCTCGCCCAAACAGAATTCCGCAGCGTGGCAGCTTGGAGGTGGTGCAACCACCGAACAACGTGAGTTCGTCGTTTCCTGCCGGGTGCCAGCGCCACATCTGGAGTGCTTCGAAATGGTCGATTCCCTGGAGTGCGCTTGGTGCTTGGGGTGGCACCGCTCTTATGAAATGGGCCAGCAACTTCTTGTCTACGAGGCGTTCGGCTAATAGCCGTGGAGCACGCGATACCTCTAGCGACACCTGCAGCGCATTCTCGGGCCCCGCGCAGCATCGGAAGCCAACGTTGCCGGCCACGGTTTCCTGCGGGCGAGCGCTGGCATTGGCACAGCGCCCAACGAGCTCACCTTCAGGCGCGTTTCCACCCCGCGTTGTCATTAAGTTGGTGTTGCCCCCGCGATTCCAAAAGCTTGCCGTCCACTCCCAGGCACCGCCGTGGAGATCGCGCACGCCGAAGTCGCTCTTGCACCCCACCAGTAACCCGCTCGGTCGCATTCCTGGGGAGACTCCCGTGGCACAGCGGTCGGCTCGGTATTGGTCGCCATATTCGTACACGTAATTATTCGGACCCTTACAAGCTCTCTCCCACTCAAGTTCAGTACAAAGGCGCTTATCTTCCTCTTCGCACAAGCGCTTAGCTTGCGCAAAGTTCACGTTAGTCAGCGGAATGGCGCCATCCTCGTTCGGGTAGGGCAATACATCAATGTAGAATCCTTTGAGCACCACTTGTTCCCCTGGCAACTCTTCATCCACCAATCTCGGCCAGCGCTCGGGCGGGGTGCCCGCGACGAGCGCACCGGGTTCGATCCAGACCATACCTTTTTTCGGAGTTGGGGGGGGCCTGGGCGGAGCAATCATTAACCCAAGGCTTTCCGGCGTGCCCTGCGACGCATCGTTTCTTTTTTCCCCCGACTTCGAACTGCAACCAGGCGAGAACAAGAGCACAAGGAGCGTGGCGTCAAGCGCCCATGCCCGCACGCGCCTCACGGTTCGACCCGATCCTCGCGTTCCCTGAGCCCCAACTCTTTCATCTTAAGCTGAAGACCCTTCCGGGAAATCTTCAGCAAGCGCGCGGCGTGCGTGACGTTCCCGTTTGTTTGCTTGAGTGCCTGTACGATGAGCTCTCGCTCCAGCCGGGATGTGGCGGCTTTTACCTGCTCCTTTAGCCCATCCCCCGATCCAACGGATCCCACAGCTTCTGGTAGGGCTCGTGCATCTGCGTCTTCAAGAAGTGCACCGGCGCCGAGTTCGCTTGGCAGATCGCGGAGCTCCAGCGTTGTACCGTCGCAGAATAGCACGGCGCGTTCGATCACATTCTCAAGCTCGCGAATATTTCCGGGCCAATGGTAGCCCTTGAGGTGATTTTCTACGGCTTGAGAGATCGCTTGCACTTGCTTGTTGAGGCGAGCATTAAATTTGGACACAAAGTGTTGAATCAACAGCGGGATGTCCTCCACACGCTCCCGCAGCGGCGGTAACCGAATAGGAACTACATTCAGCCGGTAGTAGAGATCTTCTCGGAAGTTGCCAGCACCAATTTCCTTCTTCAGCTCGCTGTTGGTGGCAGCCACCACGCGCACATCCACGCGAATCGTCTTGATACCTCCGACGCGTTCGAACTCGCTTTCCTGGAGCGCGCGCAGAAGCTTGACCTGCATTTCCACAGGAATGGCCCCAATTTCGTCGAGAAACAACGTCCCCTTATCGGCGAGCTCAAAGCGGCCAGGCTTCGAACCGACAGCGCCCGTAAACGCTCCGCGCTCGTGACCAAATAGCTCGCTTTCCATCAAGTCTTTAGGGATTGCCGCGCAGTTGATCTTGATAAAGGGGTGCATTGCACGCGATGAATGTTCGTGAAGAGCGCGAGCGACGAGCTCCTTTCCGGTCCCACTTTCACCGGACACCAACACCGTGCTCGGAGAATCGGCGGCGCGGCGCAGGATGGCATAGAGCTCTGCGATAGCCTGGCTTTGTCCTATGATGCCGTATGGAGCGTCGGAGGGCGTCCTTGGCAAGCTGACAGACGCTTCTTGCGCAGAGAGGTCGCGTGTGCGCAGTGCTTTACGAACGATGCCGCGTACTTCTTCTTGGTCGAAAGGTTTAGTGATGTAGTCGAATGCCCCGGTCTTCAGGGCTTCCACGGCGTTGTCCACCGTGCCGTGGGCTGTAAGTAGGATCACAGGAAGGTTGTTGTCGATCTCAAGGGCACGTCGCAAAAGCTGCATGCCGTCCAGCCTGGGCATCCTAAGATCGGTGATCACTAAATCGATGTGATGCTCGAGAAGCATTTCCGCTGCTTGCTCGCCATCTTCGGCCGTGTGCACGTCGTACCCATCGCGCCCGAGCTGTGCGCTCAAGACACGTCGCAAGTTGGGTTCGTCATCCACCACGAGGATTTGCTTGCGTTCGCTCAACATGGGAACTCGTTTCTGCGGCACTTTGGTGCCGATTGCCAGCCACCTCCGTATGGCCTGGTTCCAGCGGGAGCTTTAGGGGCCCGACGGGCCATCTGCATCCTTGCGGGCTGGGGCCTTGGGTGACGATCGGATAGGGGTAGGCCGGTGCCCGTAGTAGGGCCCTGTCGCGGGCCGCTGCCTACAATTTGGGGTTCTGCGCGGCCTCCACTATGCTAAGGGCGGTAATTGGATACGCTGAAACCCCAATGTTCCGAATTCTTCGCGCTTCTTCGCCGGTCCTGTTCTGCCTGAGCCTTTGGCTGTGCGTGAGGCCCGCCTCTGCGGATGAGTCCGCCGTGAAGGCATATCCCGAGTGCTCACGCGAGCCCACCGATGGCGACGTGCAAGCTGCCAAAGGGGCGTTCCAGGCTGGCCAGGCGGCCTTTAAGGAGGCTGACTACGCACGTGCCATCCTTTACTGGGAAGATGCTTACCGCCGCGATTGCACGGCCCACCCGTTGCTCTTGAATCTGGCGACCGCCTATGAGCTCAGCGGAAACAAGGAACAGGCAATCGCCGCGCTTCAGACTTACCTGGTGCGCCGCTCGGACGCCCCGGACGCCGATCAGATCACGCGTCGCGTTGAAGTGCTCAAGCGGCAAGTGGAAGAAGCTAAGGCCGCGGCCCAGCCGGCTCCGGCCCCGGTCCAGCCCCCGCCCCCAGCCGCACCACCAAAGCCGCCCGAAGGCGAGATTCAGACGCAGGAGTCATCCGGGAACCGCCCAATATTGCCCTTAATTGTAGCAGGTTCTGGCGGGGCCATCGCTTTCGTCGGGGTTGCCGTGTGGGCTCGAGCGGGCGCGGACATCAAAGATCTTGAGAAGCAATGCCCCACACGCTCGAACTGTCCCAAGCAAGTGGCCGACGACGGGAACGCCGCGCGTCGCCGCCAAACTATTGGCGGCGTTACTACCATCGCGGGGCTCGTAATCGCTGCCGGGGGGACCGCGTGGTACTTTCTATCTCCTAGCGAACCTGAATCGGTTGCAGGTTCTCACTTTACGCCCGTGGTCGTTCCGGGCTACGCCGGGTTCACTCTTTCAAGTCGATTTTGACGTCTTCTGGAGCTTCCGCCGCACGTTCGGTGCCCCAGGTAGCGGGGGCCTCGTCTGGTTGTTCATCGCTTTGCCGCGGCGTCAACGGGGCGGGTTTGTTCGTTTCAGGCGCACCGTGTTCGGCCGCCGAGGTGGTTGGGGGGAGAGGCAGCCGGGTAAAATCCGGCCGGAGCGGGGGCGGAGTTTCGCTTGATGAGCCGCCGCAACCCGCGAGCAAGCTGCAAGAAAAGAGCGCGCCCAGGAAAAGGGGCCACGTACAGCTGGACGCAACGACGCGCATGCGCGATTAGCTAGCATGGCGTGCCCCGCGGTTGAAACGTCAAAGCTTGGTCGGGGGCGAAGTGAGGCACAATGATAGGACTTCTGAGCGGGAAGCTTGTTGCAGATGAGTCCTCGGGACCCGTGTTGATCGATGTGGGCGGCGTTGGCTACGAGGTGCACGTGCCCGCTGGGACCACGGCCAAGGCCGAAAAGGTTCCACAGGGGATCCGCCTTTTGATCCACACCCATGTGCGGGAAGATACGCTTCAGCTTTTCGGGTTTGCCTCGGCTCTGGAGCGCCTGGTGTTTCGGATGTTGCTGGGCGTGCCCAATGTGGGACCCAAAACGGCCCTTGGGGTGCTGAGTGCGCTGCCTCCGCCCGAGCTCGCCCGTGCTGTGCAGGCTTCCGACGTGGCAGGGTTGTCGAAAGTGCCCGGGATCGGCAAAAAGACGGCCGAGCGTTTGGTTCTGGAGCTCCAGGAGAAACTTACGGGTATCGGCCCCGAGGTCGCACAACGCAAAGGCACGGATCCGAGCGGCCAGGGGGACGCGCAGCTGCTTCTCCGTGCGCTAGTGAATATGGGATACCGCCCTACTGAAGCTGAACGGGCGGTCAAGGCATTGGGTGAGAAGGTTGGCATGACACCCATTGCCGACTTACTTCGTGAAGCACTCCAGGGCCTGGCGGGATAGAGGAAGTGCCCCCTACCTGTTCTGGCGTGAGCCCTGTAGGATGCCTCTCCGTGCGTCGGCAAACTTTCCAAACTACTTACGGCGGGCAGCAGGCTTGGACGACGCTCATAGCCCCCAACTACGCGAATCCGCGAGTTCATTATTCGGTGTCTAGAGGAGGCCTTCTGTGATCACGTGTCCCAAGTGCGGCAAAGAGAATCAGGATCACTACAAGTTTTGCCTTGGCTGTGGAGCTGAGCTCCCACGCGATAACGCGCCCAAGCCGTTCGTTGCCAACACGCCACCCCATGGCCAGTCGGTTGAAGCGCGGCCACCGGCCGCCGGCCAAGCACCTATGGCGGCGCCTTTTGCGGCTGCCCAGATGTCGGCGCCCCTGGCGGCCCCTGTTGCACCTGTTGCCCCTGTTGCCCAACCGCCTCGCCCTGCAGCCGCGGCTGCAGCTCCTCGCCCAGCCGCAGGTTTCGCTTCTGGGCCACCTGCAGCGGCGGGCACTGTGGATTGCCCGCAGTGTGGGCATACCAACCCGACGGGAAATCGTTTCTGCGCTTCCTGCGGTTACAACCTGTCCGCGCTTGCTGCTGCCGCAGCGCCGGCGGCTTCCGCCCCGGCACCGGTGCCCGCCCCCGTTCAGCAGAGCGGCTTAACGCTCGTAGCATTGCGTGCCGACGGCAGCGAAGCGGGCCGTTATTCGCTGCCGGATGTGCCGTCTGTGACGCTTGGTCGCGATACCGGCGGCATTTTCGCCGGTGACAGCTACCTATCGCCGCGCCACGCGACACTTTCGCAGCGCGCGGGTCAATTGTTTATCAAGGATGAAGGCTCACTCAACGGTGTATACCTGAAGCTGCGTCCCAACGAACCCTGGCCGCTGAACTTCAATGATGTATTCCGAATCGGCCAGGAGATTGTGCGCTTCGAGGCACTTCAGCCCCAGGCTCCCACGTCGGACAAGGTAACGCGCTTCGGAAGCCCCTCGGCCGGCTACATTGGGCGTCTAGCCTTGGTGATTGGGCGTGACACCACGGGCAATGCTTTCCCGATTCCAGAACGCGGCGTGCATTGTGGTCGTGAGCGTGGGGATATTTTATTCTCCGAGGATGGCTACGTTTCGGGCCTCCACTGTCGCGTCGCGCCCGCTGAAGACGGCCGCGTCTACCTCACGGATGTTGGCAGTTCGAACGGAACCTTCGTACGCCTGCAACGCGAGCAGCAAGTGGCGGTGGGCGATGTGCTCCTGATGGGGCAGCAGCTTTTCCGCATCGACGCATGACATGCCTTAAACGGGTCCTCGCATAATGGTAGCCGCGAGCCACCCCAAGATCCGAGTTGCAGCCGCGGTGATTGAGCAGGATCTCTGCTACCTGATCACCCAGCGCCGTCCGAGTGCCGTGTTGCCCCTCCTCTGGGAGTTTCCCGGGGGTCGGGTAGAGGCTGGTGAAAGCGACGAAGACGCCCTCAAGCGCGAGGTGTTTTTCCGTTTGGGCGTAACGGTGGAGCCCGGCAGGCTCATGAGCTTTGTGAGTCACTCGTATGAGCGTTACACGGTGGAACTCTACTTGTATGAGTGCACCTTGGGCGAGGGGCGGCCCAAGGAGCTCAACGTGAACGCATTTCGCTGGGTGAAGAGTGCCGATTTTGAGAAATATCCGTTTACCCCGGCCGATGAAGCCTCGATGAGTCAGCTGCTCGGCATGTAGTCGGGCCATCATTCGCTGCCTTGGTACGCGGAGCGGGGAGGTGGCGGGGTGTGGCGGCACGCCAGGCGATCGATGAGGGTTTGTGTGGCCCACACTCGTTTTTAGAAAATTGCGCAATCGGGGCCGCTCTGTGCCGAGTGTTCGCTGTGAGCTTTCCGTTCAGCAAACTCCTATACGGCGTCAGCCGTGAGCTTCTCCAGGTTCTCGCGCCTTCCGAATGCCCGGGTTGCGGGGCTCTCGGTCGGCCACTGTGCGACCGATGCGCAAGTGTTCCGCGCGTTGCTCGCGACGAGATTTTGCACGGCATACGCGTGCTTTCGGCCAGCAGCTACGAAGGGCCACTGTCACTGGCGATCCGGGCGTTCAAGTATCAGGAGCGCACAGAGCTGGCATCGCCGCTCGCGCGCTGGCTCTGGCCCTTACTCGATTGTTTGGATGAAAAAGCCGTGCTGACGCCGGTTCCGATGCATGCCGAAAGGCTTGCGGAGCGTGGGTACAATCAGGCGGCGTTGCTTGCTGGCGCGCTCGGGCGTGGATGCGGCAGAAGCGTTGACTACAGGTTGCTTGAGCGAGTGCGCCAAACGAAGCAACAAGCTGGTTTAGGCGCCCAGGAACGTCGAGTAAACGTAGAGGGAAGCTTTGCGGTGCGCAAAGCTCGGAGTGGGGAGCGCTGCTTTGGCTGGCTAGGCTCCCAGCCGAGTACCTCGGTGATCCTAATAGATGACGTGGTTACCACAGGATCCACGTTTGGTGGGTGCGTGCGGGTGCTCCACCAGGCGGGGTACAGAGTTGTCGCCTGCTTGGCGTTGGCGCGCGCTCTACATTAGTGAACGCTTGTGAGCGCTGCGAGGAATTCTTGGGGGGGGACGAAGTCACGGAACCTGAGCACTTCTTTACCCGTCGAATCAAACAGCACTACCGTGGGGAGCCCAACCACCTTCAGGGAGCCGAGTGTCTCTTCCACTTTGGGATCATCGTCGTGAGTGGCATCGACGCGAACAGCCAAAAACCGAGAGGCTTCTTCGGCCACTTTGGGATCTGAAAATGTGTGCTTTTCGAGCTCTTTGCAGGCACCGCACCACGCCGCCGTAAAATCTACGAGCAGTGGGCGGTTCTCGGCGACAGCTTTGATTCTTGCAGTAGCAAGCTCTGTTGTTTGCCACGCAAGCGTGCCAGACGCTTTCGTAGCTCCTAGAATCGCCAAGCAAATGCCCACACTGGTGAGTGCTACCCCAGTGCCTTTGAGTAGCTTCGAAGTCCAATCAGGATCAGTGAAATCTCTATGCACGGCGCCCAGCAAGATGCCAAGTACACTGGCTCCGAGCGTGAGTGCTAGGAATGTGCTGGAAGGGCTTGCGAATGAAGCGAGCCCCGGAAAAGCAGAACTCAAGAAATAGAGAGCGACGACAATGAGCACGATGCCAAGCAACGATTTTACATAGATCATCCAGCGTCCGCTTTTCGGCAACTGGACGGCGAAGGTTCCCACCACAAAGAAGGGCGCCCCCAGCCCGAACGAAAATGCGGTCATCGCCGCGGCGCCGAGCGGCGCGCTCTTTGTCTGCGCTATCCACGTCAAAATGCCCGTCAAAACAGGCCCAGTGCAAGGCGCAGCAATGAGGCCACACACGAGGCCCAGGGTGAAAGCGCCCTTGTAACCAAAGCCACCCATTTGAGCCAGGCGATTGGTGAGCCCCGAAGGCAAGCCAAACTCAAACACACCGAACATCGCCGCGGCCATGGCCAAGAACAACAAGGCGATACCCACGACGACCCATTGATTTTGGAGCACGGAACCGAACATCGTGCCAGAGAGCCCAGCGGCCACGCCGAGTGGCACGAACATGGCGGTAATGCCGAGCACGAACATCAACGAAAGCAACGCTCCTTCGCCGCGACTCTTGGTCTGCCGGGCGCCAAACACGCTCACCGTTACTGCAATCATTGGGTACACGCAGGGCGTGAGGCTCACCAGGAATCCTCCGGCTAGTGCCGCTAGCGCCGCATAGACGGGGCCACGCGCCAGCGCGGATGTAAACGCGTCGGGCGAACCGGTATTGGCCATGGCGGTGCCGGGCATGCCGACCCAAGCCAAAAGCAAGCAGGTGAGCACCCAACGCGTTGAATTAAACCGGGACACGTGTGACTTCTTAGCCAATGGACCCGCTCGGGTCGAAGAAATTCTCGGTCAGGCGAGGCGGCGCTTTTCGGCCATTCTGGCCAACAAATCGCGGGAACGCCGCAATTCTCCCTCCAGGGCTATTTGCTGAGCAATGCGGCCATGCCCAGTGCGTTCCACAAAGGCCGTGAGATATTCCTCGGCAGCAGCAAAATCCCCGGCGCAATAGGCTAGCTCCCCGAGCACGAACTGCCCGTAGCCCCGGCCGCACGCCGAATCGGCCAATCGCTCTCGAAGCTCCGCCACATTACTCACCGCTTCGCCACAGGCGAGCTGAGCCAGCGCCACTTGCGCCTGATAGAGCGGCTTATCGTTGGTGCCCCAGCGCACCGCTCTACTGAGGGGCCCCAGGGCATGGCGCTCTTGCCCGGAGAGATAAAGGACACTGCCAAGCGTCCACAGGTGAAAGGCTCGGCGCGAAGGTGGGCTCACTCGGCTGGCGATTCGAAGGTGTTCGATGGCCTCGCGACGACGCTCAAGCCCCAAACACGCCCGGGCGGCATCCTGGCGAGCTACATCCGGCATTACGCTCGTCTCCACCATTTGAAGCGCAACCGAAAGCGCCTCACCAAAACGCCGAGATTCAATGTGGGACAGATACAACTGCCGAAGCAACATGGCCCGGGTGGTCTGATCCATCCCGCCCTTCACGTTCAGGCCCCGGCGAGCGTATTTGGCTCGCCCTTCCGAATCGCGCGCAAGGGTGGCCTTCTCCAGCATGAGCTCTGGAGTTGCCGTGGCCTCTGGGCGCGATCGGGTCATGGGGGGCTCAGCGTACACTGCCTTCTTGACGAACTGTTTGGTGGACTTTACCGCACGAGTGCTTGATTGGCGTTGTTCCATGTTCTGGCAATACTCCTCGGGCCACCTGGTCAATCTAGCAGTACCTGCACAGGCGTCCAGTTTTCGGCTATTTTCCCCGGCGCTTGCATAAGCCTGGAGTGATAAAGGAATGGCGATGTTTCGAAACTGGCTGCTTTTGAGCGGGGCGTTCCTGCTTTCTTCGTGCGGGAGACCTGCGACGGTGCAGGATTGCGAGGTGATTGTTGATCGCGTGGCGAGGCTTCAGATCAAGGAGTCGCGTCCGATGAGCGACCAAGAGGTCATCGATCGCGAGGTCCAAACCGAAAAAGTTCTGTTGAAACAACGCATTGACGAGCGCTGCGTCGGAAAACGCATCACCGAGGCCACTATGAAGTGTGTGCAAGCAGCGACCAGTTCCAAAGATGTGGTTGAGAAGTGCTTTGATTAGAGTGCGGTATCTTGGTCTAGTTCGGGTGGCTGTGTCCGCGGTTGTTGTTCTTGCTGCCTCTGGTTGCCAGAGGCGCACCACCAGCGCCGAGTGCGAGTTTTTGCTGGACCGCTATGTGGAGTTTCTGGTGCGCGCTGAGGCACCTAAAACGTCGGCGGTGAAGCTTGCGCTGCGTCGGAAGGAAGCGCGCGACTTAGCCCAAAAGTCGCCGTCTTTTGCTGAGTGTCCGAAGTATGTTTCGGAAGCAGCGTACAGGTGCGCTATGAATGCGCCTGATGCGGATCAGTTTGAAAGATGCCTGCTCTGAGGGGAGATGTGCTAGCCCCCACGAAGCTTTCGTTCCATGCGACTCATCGCGTCTGCGAGGTCGGGAGCGTTATCAAAGAAGCTCGCGAAAGGGTCGCCAAGTGCTGCTAGGCGCAAGGGCACCGAAGAGATGGTGAAGGCTCGTGGGTCGAGCGCTAGGTGGACTTCGTCCCAGTTGAGTGGCGTCGAGACGGTGGCTCCTCGGTAGGCACGCACGGAGTATGGCGCCACGATGGTGCGAGAGCGTCCTGTTTGGCCTACGTCTATGAGCACCTTGGGTCCACGTTTGGAGATGCGGCGCTCCATGGTGGCGATATCCGGGTGTTGGCTGAGGAGCCAACGGCCAAGGAGTTCCACCAGCAGCTTGGCGGCGTCGAAGGGTACCTCTTGGCCCAGGGGCACGAGCACGTGGAGGCCTTTTTGGCCGGAAGTTTTTGGAAAACCCACCAACCCGAGGTCGTTCAAGATGGTCCGCAACGAGAGGGCTAGCCGCACAGCATCCTCAAAAGGGCGCTCACCCACGTCGAAGTCGACCGTCAGAAAATCGCATGCGTCTCGAGTTTCTTCACGACAGGCTAACACATGCAAGGGAATGCACCCGAGGTTCGCCACGTGTACGAGTGAAGCTAGGTGGTCGAGCAGGAAGACCGTCTTCCTGCCGTCACCATCGTCGCTGCGTTCTTCACGGGTGAGTTCAAGCGTGCGGATCCATTCGGGGGTCCCTTGGGGCACATTCCACTGGTAAAAGCTCTTGCCATGAATGCCGTCGGGGTAGCGCACCAGAACGACAGGGCGCCCTTTCAGGAATGGCAACATCACGTGGGCTACCGACGCGTAGTAATCACACAAGTCGCCCTTGGTGTAGCCTTCCTCTGGCCAGAAGATCTTGTTGCGGTTCGAAACCACGACTTTCTTTCCGGGCGCGCCCGCCGCTTCCGGGTTACCTTCAACCAGGGTTTCGACTTCAGCTTCCGCTTCGGTTTCAGGTGCTTGTTCAAGCCAAGCCTCCGGCGGAGTGGCTTGGCACTCGGTGGGGTCACGATCTGTCCGAACGCCTAGGAATACCGGGGCCCGCAAGCGGCCGTCATCCGTCCAGCTGTTGAAACGCACCTGCACAACGATAGAGGGCAGCGTGAAAGTGGCCCCCTCTAGATCCTCGGGCACCGCACCGTGCGCAGGGAAATGCGGAGTTTCTAGGGCCTGCAACTGAGGTAACAAGAGAGCCAAAGCGGCCGCGTCCAGCCCGCTACCTACTCTGCCGCAGAAGACTAAGCGATCCCCCTGGTAGCTGGCCACGCACAATGAGCCCAACTCACCCCGGCTCCCTTTACCACCGAGCCACCCGACTACAACGAAATCCTCATCTTTAGCGCACTTTATCTTTACCCAATCTTCGCCGCGGCGCGGCCCAGGAACATAAATAGAGTTGGTCCGTTTGGCCACCACTCCTTCGAGACCATGCTCGCGACAAAAATCAAAGAGAAGCTGCCCTTGTCCGGAGAAATAGTCCACGCTCCGCAAGCGCCCGCTGCCCGGCAGAAGTTGCGCCAAGAGGCGTTTGCGCTCGCTCAACGGAACTCCGAGAAGGCTGTAGGGGCCAATGGCTAAGATATCGAATACCCAATAGTACACTGGAATTTCGAGGCTTAGCTTCTGAACATCCAAAGGCTTTCGTGCGTGAATGCGTGGCGCCAGCTGCTGAAAGTTTGGGCGCCCAGCGCTATCGAGGGTTACAATTTCGCCGTCCAGAACCACCTCTGCTGGTGCTAGAGCTCGCATGGCTCGCACCACCTCCGGATAACTTGAGGTGGCGCTTCGTCCATTGCGATAGCGCAGGGTCGCCGTGTCGTGATCTTTGTGGGCCACGATGCGAACGCCGTCGAGCTTGAGCTCATAGAGCCGATCGGGGTCACTCAGCCCCGAGCCGCTAAGAGCGCACAGCATGGGTTCGAAAGTCCTGAAGTCGGGTCGGGCTTCTTTGGCGCCTAGGGCTTGCGCCTGGAAAATCAGCCGATTGCTCAACTCTTGCTTTTGGGGAAGGTCCGCTACGCTAATGCTCGAAAGTACGCTGTAGATCTGCTCGGTAATGTCCGCCTTGGAACAAAAGGCGTCTTCCTTCTTGATGAGAAGCCACTGGTTCTCTTCCCCGGCATTCTTTCGTTTGCCCGTGTGAACGAGAGCGAAACGCCCCTTCAGCTTGAATCCCCAAAGCTCGAAGTCGAGCTTGCCAATTTTGAGCCCCTCTTCGGCGGTTGTTGCAAGATAGCGCACAACTCCCAGATCCCAAACGATCATGGCGCCGGCGCCATAGTTGCCAGCTGGGATTACCGCTTCGAACTCCAGATATTCAAGTGGATGGTCCTCGGTGTGAACGGCAAGGTGTTTAGTATTCGGATCTAAGCTTGGCCCTTTGGGTACCGCGAAGCTCTGGAGCGTGCCCCCGATCTGAAGACGCAGATCGTAATGCGTGCGGGTGGCCGCGTGCAGGTGCACCACGAAGCGGCCATGTTTGGTTTCGCGTGTACTGTCTTTGCGTTCAGCGGCGAAGGGCTCGTTGGTACGAGTTGGATCGCGTTTGCTTCGATAAGCTTCAAGATCCCCACCTTTTGTTTCTTGAGAACGTGCTTCGGCTTCCTGCTTCGTCAGCAATTCACTTTTATCTGCTGAAGTTTTCGTCACGCGGGGCGCCTCGGGCTAACATATTGCCACGATGGCGGCGCGAGCGATCAGCTCTGGTACAATTTCCTTTGGGCTCGTCTCTATTCCGGTCAAGCTGTACACCGCTGCTTCGTCCGAGCAGGTGAGCTTCAACATGTTGCACGCCAAGTGTGGCGGGCGCATCAAGCAGCAGCTCTTCTGCCCGACGGACAACGAGATAATCGGCCGCAATGATACGGTGAAGGGCTTTGAGTACGCTCGCGGGCAGTTTGTAACGTTCACTGAAGAGGAGCTGAAGTCGCTCGAAGCCGAACGGAGCAACAGCATCGAGATTGTGGAGTTTGTGCCGCTCTCCGGCATTGATTTCTTGCAGGTTGAACGTTCGTATTATTTGGGTCCGGATAAGGGAGGAGATAAAGCGTATCGTTTGCTGGGGGAGGCTATGCGCGTTACCGACCGCGTTGCCGTTGGGCGCTGGTCAGCGCGGGGCAAAGAACAGCTCATCTTGATTCGCCCTTACGGCAAAGATGGCCTGGTGTTCCACCAGCTCTACTATCAACATGAGCTACGCGCGTTCGAAGAGATCGATACGGGTGCGACTTTCACCTTCTCTGAGAAGGAGCAAGAGCTGGCCAAGAAGCTTATCGAACAGCTCAGCGCCGATAAGTTCGACGCGAGCCCTTATCGGGATTCTTTCAGTGATCGGGTGCGAGCGGCGGTCGAGCAGAAGGTGGCTGGCAGCGAAGTAACGGTGGCGCCAGAGGAGCCCAAGGCGCAGATCATCGACTTGTTTGAAGCCCTGAAGCGTAGCCTTAAGAGTTCTGGGGACGCCGCGGCTCTTGCGCGCGACGCGGAACCTGCGCCGCTTAAGAAGGCTGAACCTAGAAAACGCCCGGTCCCCAAGAAGTCCGAATCCGGGTCGGCCTAGCCAGCCCCAATTTTGGCCCAGTGGTGGGGCCTGGTTTATCGGTGGTGAGTAACCCGAAGGAGCCCCCCGATGCCTCAACACCACCGCGCAACGTTAGTAGTCATCGAATACGGCGGTAGCTGGCCTCGCTGGCTCCATCCGTCACAGTCGGGCGACGTCGCTGTGGTGGCTCAACACTACCCTGGCGCCCCCTCTTCCCTGGTGGCGCAGGTGGCCAATCGGGTCACGCGCGTTGAGAATATGGGTTGGCAGTTGGGTCACATGATTTTCGTATCCAACGGCAAGACAGACCGAGACCACCAGGCTGCGCGAAGCATCTTGATCCGCGGGCTCGTAGCGCGCCTCCGGGAGGTGCCCGGGGGCGAGCTCATGCTGACCTGTTCGGAGCCCGCCGGAAGCCGCGCCCAGCGCGAGCTTGCCGCGACGGTGATGGCGCTGGAAAGCGGGAGCAGCTCAAAAGGAGTGTCGCTGTCACTTCTAGCGTGGGATGGTAGTGTTCTGTATGCAACCTCACCGGAGGCAAAGAGTACGCCGGGGCTGGCTCGGGCGTCATAGCGTAACGCGCCAAAAGGGGTCTCCTCGAACGTTTGCTTCTCTCACGGTGCTTCTATGACGTCGCCCATTGAGTTGAGCGATCTCGACGTGGGGAGGGTGTTGCAAGCACTAGCGCTTGCGGGGGATCAAGCGGGCGTAGGGTTCGCGGTCACGGATGTGAGCGAAGAGCCTCGCGTGATCTACGTGAGTGAGGGGGTGTCCCGCATGACGGGGAGGTCGGCCGAAGCGCTGCTCAGCGGGTCGATTTTCGAATGTATTGCACCGGAAGAGGCCGATCGTGTGCGAGAGCTTCTTCAAGAGCGCCGCCGCTCCACTGAAAGCAAAGCCGTCGAAACCGTGCTGCTGACGCCCGATGGTCGGCGTGTACAGGTCGAAATGGGAACCACGGGCCTTGCCTTCGAGGGTCGTCGTCTTGCCGTCACTATCCTCCGCGACGCGAGCGACCGCATAAAGAGTGAGCTTGCTTTGACCCAATCAGAACAACGCTTTCGCGCGTTGGTAGAAAATGGGCCCGATGGCGTTGTCATCTTGCGGGGCGTTACGGTTGTTTACATGAGCCCACGTGCCGCCGCACTGCTCGATCTGAAAAGCCCGCAAGAGGCGATAGGCAAGCCCATTCTCCAATTCCTGGACCCCACGGAAGCCGCACGAACGCGCGCGCGTCTGGCGGAAATGGGTGCGCGCCAAAGCCGCCTTGAGCCCACCGTTTACAGTTTTCATTCCGCAGACGGTTTCACGCGCTACGTGGAGATTTCTTCCGTGCCCGCTGAATACGAAGGGCAGCCGGCGGTTATCGGCTTTGCTCGTGACGTGACAGAACGAAAACAACTGGATGCGCAGCTCGTCAAGGCCGATCGGATGGCCGCGTTGGGCATGTTGTCGGCAACAGTGGCCCACGAAATCAACAATCCTCTCACGTACGTGCAGCTTGGCCTCGAAGAGTTGCGAGCCGAGCTTGCTGCCCATCCCTTGCTGGGAGCGGACTCACATGGGTTCCTATCCCAAATTGCTGAGCTTGAGGGGGGCGTGCGGCGCGCTGCATCCATTGTGAAAGACTTGCGTGTGTTTGCCCGCACCGAGGAGCTCGTCTTGGGCAGCGTGGATGTGGAGCAAGTCTTGGAGCAGGCGATTCGTATCGCGGACGGCGAGATCCGCTACCGAGCTCGCCTGGTCCGCGATTTTGCCCGTGTGCCGAGAGTGCATGCCAATGCTGCGAGCCTTGAGCACGTTTTTCTGAACCTGTTGGTGAACGCTGGTCAGGCCATCGCACCAGGAGCGCCTGATGAGAACAGCATCATGGTGTCGCTCCAGAAGCACGGAGAAAGTCAGATTTGTGTGGAGATCAGCGATACGGGATCAGGCATTCCAGCGGCCGTCTTGCCAAAGATCTTCGAGCCACTCTTCACCACCAAGCCGCCAGGCGTGGGGACTGGGTTGGGGCTCAGCATTTGTCGCAGCCTGCTTATGGCGCAAGGAGGAGAGATCCGTGTTGAAAGCGTGGAAGGGCGCGGAACAAAAATTGCGGTGCTGTTGCCCAAGTTTGAGGGGCCTGAAGTGGTGGCTGCAGCCGTAGCGCAACCAGCAGCCCCTCCTCCGCAAACCTCCAGCATTACCGTCTGGGTCATCGACGACGAACCTATGATCGGCAAGCTTATCGCGCAGCTCTTGGCAGATGAACATGAAGTGCGCGCCACCACCCTGGTTTCCGCCGTAGTGGAGTGGCTGTCGAGCGGTGAGCGGCCGGACGTTATCCTCTGCGACCTGACCATGCCTGGTCAGGGAGGCAGCGACCTTTTTGCGATTCTCAAGGAACGTTGGCCAGGGCTTGAAAAGCGCATGTTGATCATGACGGGTGGAGCTTTTACGTCCGAGCAAACGGACTTCTTGGCTGGGCTTGAGGTGCCCGCGCTTACCAAGCCGTTTGATCTCTCTGAGCTAAGGCGTTTGATCCTGAAATTGGCGAACCCAACCCCGGCTTCCTAGCGTGTGCCCCCATTGACTCACGTTTTACCTGAAACCAATTGGTCGAGTTTTTCCGCGAGCAGGGGCCCCTCTGTCTCGTGCTTGAAAAATGCGTACGCCGACTCCCACGGCTGTTGGCTAATCATTTTTGCCCACGCACTCAAAGCGGCAGGGGTGTAGCTCAACTTTCGCAATCTCAGGTATCCCCAGTTGGCGGTGGGAACAAGCGGCGGGCATTTTTCAACCTCCTCCACGTCGCCGCCGCATAACGCTGCATTGGCCGCACCAAGCGCCGCGTAAACGTCTTCTGAAAACCAGCTTGGATGTCGGAACTCAAACGCTGCTGGCTGGGTTTGGGGGAGCCAGCTCAGGAAGCAAGTGAGCGAAGCCAGGTCCTTCTTGAAGGTTGGTGGAAGCTGAAACAAAATTGGCCCCAAGCTCTCACCCAATACGGCTGCGGTCGTTAACAGATGGGCGAGGCTCTGTTCGGAGCCCGCGAGTTTTTCCGAGTGGGTGATGCGGCGTGGCGCCTTCAGAATGAAGCGAAAATCGCTGGGGACTTGGCTTTTCCAGCCTTCGAGGAGGCTCGGGCTGGGCATTCGGTAAAATGTGTTGTTGATCTCCACCGAGTGTAGGCGCCCGGCGTAGTAGCGGAGCATGGCAGGCGATTTGAGATCCTTTGGGTAAAAAGTGCCCTTCCATTCGGAGTAGCTGAAGCCGCTGGTGCCCGCTGAAAAGCGCATGGAGCTCTCTTTACACTAGCGGAGGTTGGGTGCGGAGGGGCCGCCTAACTCGCCCGAGTGGCCATCACCGATGAGAACTGGGCGGTGGGCCGGCCCCGAAGAAGCGCGCCACCAACAAATGCACCCCTAGACGGTTCAGAGTGTGGGTGCGATCCTATGGGTTACCCTTAACATTCGGAAACCGTCACGTTGTCGCCAACCAACTTAGACATAGGGCACCTGATCCGAGCTCGTTACCGCATCGATGAGATCATCGAGGCCCCCGGGCTCCGGACTACGTATAGGGGCACAGACACAGTCGCGAACGAGCCCTTCTGTGCGGTGTGCCTTACGGCTGCTGAGCAATCGGTGGTGAGTCGGTTCAAGGAGTTTGCCCACGCCCATGTAGCCGCCGTTAGGGATGTGGTCACCGAAAGCGACGGCTCGGTGGTCCTCATCAGTGAGCCCGTTCTCGGGCAGACGGTCGAGGCCTATGTGCGCGAGCATTTGGCTGAACACCAGCATACGCCTGTCGACGGAGTTCGGCTCGTGTTGCGGTTAGCTGATGCCGTCGCACATGCGCACGCCGCGGGCGCCCATCACGGGTCCATTGGGCCGCTCAGTGTTATCGCTGTACCCACAGGGCGCCCAGGTCCAGTGTTAACTTTTAGTGGCTGGTTGGAGACGGACTCGGTATTTTTCCTAGCGGGTAAGCGCGGCGAGGAAGAGCCGAGCGAAGCGGGCGATGCCTGGGCCGTTGCCGGCCTTCTTTATTACTTTCTCGTGGGTCGCGAGCCACCGCCGGGCGGCGTTCGTACTGTCGAGGAGCTACATGCGTGCGGGGTCTTGGATGCACCTCTTACGGATGCGTTGCTGACCGGGCTGAATGTAGACGAGAGCCTGCGGGCGAAGTCTCTGAAGCCGCTTCGACGGGACTTAGCGCGCTGGTTTGTGGACCACGTAGGGGATGAACCGGTGTCTCAAGGCATCGTGCATTCGAATCCCCCGCCGCTCCCCGCGGGGCGAGGTTCGTCCCCCGTAATTATGACCGGTGCATCGGTTGCGCCTGCCGAAAGCGTGCCGCGGCCGTCACGGACCAGCGTGGCGCCCGGTGGGAGGTCCAAGAAGGGTCTAGTGGTTTGGGCAGCCTCAGCTCTTGTGTTCGGGTTGGTATGCGCTTTTGGTATCTCCCAATTAAGAGTTCCGCCGCCAGAGCCCCAAGCGCCACGCGTGGCCAAAAGCGAGCCTGCACCCCAGAAGAAAGCCATCGATTTGTCGGAGGTATCTGTAATGGGGGAAGATCAAGCGCTCAGCGCCAACAAGACGGCTAGTTGCGTTTCAGGTTATCTGCCAAAGGGAGCCTTTACCAAAGCCCCAGATCTGGAATGGTTATGCACGGAGCGCGATCCGCGGCAGGGGGCTGATCGCTTGAGGGCTGCGATTGTTGCGGGGGCTGCTGTGGCTCCAAGTGAAACAATGCGATTATACGGTCGCCTGGGCTGGTACGATATGGCAGCGTTTGCTGTGGTTCGCGCTGGGTGCTGCGGAAATCCCGAGGCACTTGAATTGCCACCACCGAGTTCAAAGTGCCAAAGCCTCGGCGCGGCTTTGGATGACGTGGGCCATGCTGTGGTGTCGAGCGGTGAAGTGGGGCGCGCGCTTGAGGCGTACGCCGCTGCGGTGCAGTGCGAAATCGCGGCTGGCCGTGCTAAAGATTTCAAACATGGCGCCACCGTGGACGGTGGCGAGAGCTCGACGTTTAAAGAGTTGATCAAAGGCGTGATTCAGCCATGAGCGTGGTCTAGGATCGCTCGCCAAAGATGAGCCATCCTCTCCGTCGGTTATTCTCCCACGCACGCGCCTACCGACGCGATGTGTGGCTCGCGTCCTTGTTCTCGGTGTTGAACAAGGTGTTCGACGTTTTGCCAGAGATCCTTATTGGGGTCGCGGTCGACGTAGTGGCCAGCAAGAAAGCATCTTTCCTTTCTCACTATGGGGTATCAGAGCCTGAGCAACAGCTGTGGCTGTTGGCATCCCTTACGGTTTTCATTTGGGTTGCCGAATCTACTTTCGAATACCTCTACGCCGTTCGTTGGCGTAACCTCGCGCAGAACCTCCAGCACGACCTCCGCATGGAGGCCTATTCGCACGTGCAGCGCCTAGAGCTTGCGTGGTTTGAGCGAAGAAAGACCGGGAATTTGATGTCGATTCTGAATGACGACATCAACCAAATGGAGCGTTTCTTAAACGGTGGCGCCAACGATCTGATTCAGGTGGTGACGGGGTCGTTACTAGTGGGTGCTGTTTTCTTCACACTCACCACCAAAATCGCTGCCCTTGCGCTTCTGCCCATCCCGCTCATCATTTACGGCGCTTTCTGGTTTCAGGCGCGCATGGCTTCCCGCTACACGGCCGTGCGCGAAGCAGCGGGGGGCCTGAATTCGAGGCTCAATAACAACCTGTTGGGGATTGCCACGATCAAGGCATACGCAGCCGAGGCCTATGAGGCCAGGCGGATCCAGGAAGATTCCGAAGCCTACCGTGCCGCGAACTCACACGCGATTCGCCTGTCGGCAGGGATAACGCCCATCATCCGGATGGCCATTTTAGCCGGCTTCACCATCACGTTGTTATACGGTGGGTTCCTCGCCCTCCGCGGTGAGATTGGCGTGGGCAGCTATTCCGTGCTCGTCTATTTGACGCAGCGCTTGCTCTGGCCGTTGACGCGTCTGGCGGACATGACGGACCTCTATCAGCGCTCCATGGCATCGGTGGAACGCGTGATGGATCTCGTCCAAACACCAGTGAAAATCGACTACTCCGGCAAGCCCCTACTGGCGTCTCAAGTTTCGGGAGAGCTCCGCTTCGAACACGTGCAGTTCGCTTACGGCGAACAAGCAACCCTGAACGACGTTTCGCTCGTAATAGGCGCAGGCAAGAGTGTGGCTTTTGTGGGAACCACGGGTAGCGGCAAGAGCACGCTAGTAAAGCTGCTTTTGCGGTTCTATGAGCCCGCATCGGGAAAAATCCTACTGGATGGAGTCCCAATCCAAGAATACGCGCTACAGGATTTGCGCCGCTCGATTGGCTACGTTGCCCAAGATAGCTTCTTGGCTGATGCGAGCGTGCTGCTAAATATCGCCTATGGCCTTCCGAATGTGGATCGCGAGGCGGTGATTCTGGCAGCAAAATCGGCTGAAGCGCACGACTTCATCCTTGAGCTTCCCAATGGTTACGATACCGAAGTGGGTGAGCGTGGTCAGAAGCTCTCCGGAGGCCAACGGCAACGCATTGCGCTGGCGCGCGCTATCCTAAAAAACCCACCGATCTTGGTGTTGGACGAAGCCACGAGTGCGGTGGATAACGAGACCGAAGCCGCGATTCAACGATCTTTGAGCAAGCTTGTGGTGGGGCGGACCAGCCTGATTATTGCGCACAGGCTCTCAACAGTACGCCATGCGGACTGCATTCACGTGCTAGAGGCCGGCAAGATCGTTGAATCAGGTACACACGACGAACTGGTAGTACGCGGCGGCCAATATTCGATGCTGTGGCGGCTGCAGACAGGTGAGCTCGTCATGCCTCAGGGAGGAAGCGAACGCCCGCCAGGCTAATGTTTCGCGCTCATGTCGTGGGTAGGGGTGGTGACATCGCAAACTTCCGTTATCGCTGGGTATTGTCGAAGTAATTGGCGACTTTTGCTTCCCAAAGAGCGAACGAGCTGTGTAACCCTACGTGCCTTGGAGATACGGGAACGATGACTCAAGTGAACGACAACGAGGCCGAGGGAATGCTAGCCGCCGATCCGTTGGATGAGCAGCGCTGGCACGTGTGGGTGGACGGCGGAGACCAGGTGGGGCCTGTTTCGGTACGCCAGATTGCCCGGGGCATCCGTGCGGGCGTTGTGCCGCCGGAAGCACGCGTCCAGCAAACGGGCGACGTGTGGTGGTCTGGGATTCTAGACGAGCCGAAGGTCGTCGAAGCGCTGAAGTCCGCGTAACCCCCGTAAACCCTGATCGTCAGTAATGACAAAGAAGAGAGGCGTTGCCTTTCGAGCAACGCCTCCCAACGCTGTGAAGCTACGAGCGTTGTTACGATTAGAAGCAGAACCACTTCTGATTTTGAGGAGAGCAACCACAGGCGACCGCTGCTGGCGCGCCGGCTGCGCCAGCAGCATTGGCGCCACCGCTCGCCAACACCCCGCCTGCTCCAGCACTGTTAACCACTCCCGCAGACCCAGCCGCACCTAGTTGGCCAGCCGCGCCGGCACTGCTTACATCCATGCTCGCCATGGGCAGATTGTAGTCGCAGAACGTCCCGCCCAGGCCGTTACAGGCATCACCCGTGTTCGGCTGTGTATTGGGGCAGTTTTGAGGCTGAGTTTGGAGACACTTAAACGTACCCCCGCTGCAGTTACACACCGTGCGGTTGGAGTAATTGCAGCGCAGGCCGTCGTTGCCAGTGCACAAGTCACCCGTTACAGCGGCGTCGACGGGGCAGCGGATATCCTGGCAGTTCCAAAAATCTCCACGTCCGCAATTGCAGACGTTCATCGGATACGTGCACATCGTGTTGCGAACGATCCCAGTGCACTTATCCATGGTTTTGGGTTCTACCGTGGGGCAGGTAGTGGAGAGCCCACCGCCACTGCCGCCAGTGTTGGCTCCTGCCATGGCTCCACCGGAGCTCGAACCACCGGATTTGTTAGCCGCTCCACCGCTTGAATTCGCCGCGGGCTTGCCACCGGTTGCAGCACCCGTGAGCGGCGCTATTTCCGAGCCTCCGCAACCCCAGAATCCCAAAATCACCCCAACGCCAACAATAACTGAAATTCTAGATCTCATGATTTTCTCCGAATGCGAGAGCCTGCTCCGCGTTGAGCAGACTCTCGTCATGGGAGGTGAGTTAGGTCAAGTGACAAACCGCCGAGCATGAGCATTCCAATGCCTCGCTCAAATTGCGGCTTCGGTTGCCGCGTTGGGCCAACGCACCGGAGTGCGGAGCTAGTACAAGTAAGGCGCTAGCGGTTACTGGCATACCCAAGTTAGGCCGATGCCCTGCAAGCAGAAACAACCGCCCTGCCCGTACGGGCAAAGGTCCCCCGCTGTGGTGCACGCGCTGCCATTGGTTGGTTTGTCGGCTGGGCAGTTAGCTGCGGCAGTCGGGCAATTCCAGGTGCCGTTGCAGGTGCATATCTCTGTGGTGTTGTAGAGGCAAAATGGTGTTGAGTTCGCATCGCAAGTGCCGCCGTTCGTAGGCTTGGCTTGCGGGCAGTTCGCCAGGCTCGGGAAACCACCAGTGCCGAAGTTACCGAATCCACCGGTGTTCGCCTGAGCACCGCCCGCCGCAGTGTTGTTGGCGCCGCCGGTGTTCGTGTTGGTTGCCCCGCCTGTGGCCTTGGCGCCGCCGGTGTTCCCTGCGCTCGTGCCACCAGTAGCCTTGGTGCCACCGCTGCTGTTGCTGGCGCCACCTGACCCGCTTGGAGCGCCACCCGTGGCTGTGCCACCGCTCGTAGAATCGCTGCCGCACCCCGAAAACGCTAAGAGCGTGACCGTACTAAGGGAACCCAAAGCAAGCAATTTTCGCATTCGAACCTCCAAAAGCAACATGGCCAAAACGGCTTGTCGGTGCAGCAGTGTCCCTAGTTCTTGCGCCCAGCTCAAGTTCTTACGCCGTGGTCCGAGTCGAGGCACCTTTTGCGTCCGCCGAAGGTACTTGTCATGCTAAGTACCTTTCGCGACAAAACAGGGCTACCGCCATCCTGCGTATTGGCTCGCGGGTACTTGGGCCCAGCTGCGTTTGCTGGTCGTTGCCACATCGCCACTCTGATTTGAATCACACCACGTTCTTGGGGTGCTTTTACAGATCCCACGGAATACTCGGCCGTGGCGGATTGTCTGAGCGGGCACGGTTGGCTATAGCCGCAACGGAAAAAGCCTTGGAATAGTGTTTCGGGAGTTTGCGCGATGCAGGACGTAAGGGCATTAAACGAAATGGTGGCGTCCCAAAGCGCCATGGTGGACGACCTAATGGCCGAGGTGGGCAAGGTCATCGTGGGACAAACGCACATGGTGGAGCGCTTGCTCATCGGGATTCTCGCCGGTGGGCACGTTCTACTAGAGGGCGTGCCAGGGCTGGCCAAGACGCTCACGGTGCGGACCCTGTGCGATGTTATCAGCGCCAAGTTCGCTCGCGTCCAGTTCACGCCTGATCTTCTGCCTGCAGACTTGATTGGCACCACCATCTATGAGCAACGCACTGGGGAATTTCGCAGCAAGTTAGGCCCGATTTTTGCCAACCTAGTGCTTGCCGACGAAATCAATCGCGCGCCGGCCAAGGTGCAAAGCGCCCTTTTGGAGGCAATGCAAGAGGGCCAGGTTACTATTGGGGATCAAACTTTCGCACTCCCCACGCCATTTGTGGTGATGGCCACGCAAAACCCGATCGAGCAAGAGGGTACCTATCCGCTACCTGAGGCCCAGGTTGATCGCTTCATGCTGATGGTGAAAGTGGGCTACCCCACGCGAGACGAAGAGCGGGTAGTGATGGATCGCATGACGGGCACCATCCCGAAGGTGGCGAGCCCGAAGACGACGCCTGAGCAACTGCTCGAAGCACGCAAGATTGTGAAGGACGTCTATGTCGACGAACGCGTCAAGAATTACATTCTGGATGTGGTGTTTGCGACGCGCGACCCGGCCCGCAAGGGCCTGCAAGATTTGGCGCCTCTGATTCAATATGGCGCGAGCCCCCGCGCAAGCATTGCTCTCAGCCTGGCGGCGCGAGCTCACGCATTTTTAAGGCATCGCGGCTACGTTACCCCCGAAGATGTGAAAGCAATCGGGCCGGATGTGCTTCGGCACCGCGTAGTTGTCTCTTATGAGGCCGAGGCCGAAGAGGTGAGCGCTGAAGACATCGTGCGCCGCGTGTTTGAAGTCGTCGAAGTGCCGTAATTCTGCCACAGCCTGCCTTTGAGGACGTTGCGTGATTCAAAAAGAGCTCTTCAAAGCTTTGAAGAAGATCGAGATCACGACCAACCGGCTTGCCACCGAGCAGCTGGCAGGTAACTACACGTCCGTCTTCAAAGGGCAAGGCCTCGCGTTCCGCGAGGTGCGCCAATATCAGCCCGGGGACGACGTGCGCACGATCGACTGGAACGTGAGCGCTCGCATGAATGAGCCCTACGTCAAAGTGTTCGTTGAAGAGCGCGAGATGACGATGATGCTCGTGGTGGATATCTCCGCGAGTGAGCAGTTTGGCTCGCAAAAGAGCGATAAATCACGAGTGGCCGCCGAAGTCGGGGCTTTGTGTGCGTTTAGCGCCATCAAACATAATGATCGCGTGGGTTTGATCTTAGCGACGGACCGCGTGGAAAAGATTGTGCCCCCCAAAAAAGGGCAGAAGCACGTAATGCGCGTGGTGCGCGAGATCTTGGGTGCAACCCCCGAGCATCGCGGTACTGACCTCAAGATCGCCCTCGAAACTCTGTACCGCGTGGCTCGCCGGCGCAGCGTGGCGTTTGTGTTGAGTGATTTCTATGCAACCGGGCACGAACGAGCACTCTCCTTGGCGGCGGCGCGGCACGATGTGATTCCGATCTTGCTTCTGGATCCTCGCGATGAAGAGCTTGCGGATGTGGGGCTCGCTACTTTTGAGGACTTTGAAACGGGTGAGAGCCTGATCGTGGATACTTCTGACGCTCGGGTGCGGGAGCACTACAAGCAAGCCATGAAGAACGTGCGGGGCGCGCAGATTCGGCTGTTTCGCAAGCTGGGGCTTGATCACTGCGTGGTGCGCACGGATCAGCCTTACGTGAAGCCGCTTCGAGATCTGTTCAATCGGCGCGCAAAGAGGGTGCGGCGGTCATGAGCTTGGTTCGGATGGTCACGGCGGCCGCGCTCGGTTTTGGCTTGGCGTTTTCGGGACAGCGCGTCAAGGCACAGCCGCCGGCAGCATCCGCGCCGGCAGCATCCGCGCCGGCAGTATCGGCGCCCACAGCATCCGCGCCTGCTGCAGCCCCAGTACCCGTGCCCGCTCTAACGGCCGCCAAGGGCGGAGAAAGTTGCATTGAGACGGCAGAAGCCGCCACACGCCCTAAGTTCACTGAGAAGTTCCCCAGCCGGGCGCTGAGCGGTCACGGTGTTAGCTTGGAAGTTAGTATCACACACGGTAAAGGTCAGAGTGTGCTACCGAGCGGCTTCCGACTGCAGCGGGAAGGGCCGGCTGTGGAGGCACTGAAGCGCGCAGGTTTCGCGCTTCCAGATCCAGAGGGGTCGAGCGCACCCACGCTCGAAACGAGGCCCGCCGGGGATCAGATCACCACGCGTGTGGTACTGCCCTTTTTGGTACTGCCCGAGAAGCCTGGTCGCCAAACTCTAACGCTCCCGGCGGTTCCCATCGCACTATCCCGCGCGAGTGGCGAAGTGGTGACCTTGTGCACTTCGGTGCACACCCTAGCGGTTGAAGACCCCACCGCAAACACCCCCAATCCAAAGCCCAAACAGAACCCGCCTCCACGCCGACAACGTGAAGAGTGGACGTTGCTAAAATACGCAGTTATCGGTTTATTAGCGGCGCTTGTCCTCGCGGCACTTACCGCATTTTTGGTTGGCCGTTGGTTGAAGCGCCCGAAGAAGCCGGCACCTCCACGCAAGGTGCGGCCACCTTGGGATGTCGCACGCGAAGCCCTTTTCGATTTGCGTCACGCGGGCCTCGTTGCCGCAAACAGGCAGGCGGAGCACTACGAGCGAGCGGCGAACATCATTCGCCAATACCTCGGTGATCGTTTTGGATTCGATGGTCTCGAATGCACGACACGTGAAACGGTGCTGCTCATTCGAGAGAGCGCGCTTGACCAGGCAACGGGGATCCTCATTCGGAATTTCCTGGTGGACGCCGACTTGGTGAAGTTCGCTAAAGTTTCACCCTCCGAAGAGCAGTGTGCACTCGTGCTTCAACAGGCCGAAGACATTGTGCAAAAGACGCTCCCCACGGCGCCGCCACAGGCAGCGGTGCAGGCGCCCGGTCTGCCGAACCCCGGTGGCCAAGTGCCTGGCAACGGAGGGGCACCTTGACGCGCGTTTCTGGAGCCAAGCGGGCCACCGTATTGGTCTTGCTGTTGCTCGTCACGTGTGGGCTCCTGTTGGCGTATCCGCTCGTCAGCCGTGGCGAGGAGTGGCTCGCGGCAGAGTGGCAAATGCCTTGGTTCTTATTGGCTCTCTTGCCGCTACCACTCGTGTTTTGGTTGAGTACCTGGGGCCGCGATGGGCGCACGCCTCGGCTGCGCATGGGCACTTTGGCGGGTTTTGCCCAGGGCCCCGTAGGCGTGCGAGCCTGGCTTAGGGATGTGCCCGGAGTGTTGCGCACCGTTGGCCTTATGGGGATGTGTCTGGCCCTTGCGCGACCGGTGAATACTCTGCGGCCGGCCACCACCGAAGAGGAAGGGATCGACATTGTAATAGCCCTCGACCTCTCCGGTTCGATGGCGGCCTCCATCACGAATCTTCCCGATAACCTCGCGCCCTACATGCCAGAGCGCTCGCCCGGTGTCCTACCCACTCGCGTGGATGTTGCTCGTGCGGTGCTGCGCGATTTCATTGCGCGCCGAAAAACGGATCGTATCGGCGTGGTAGTATTTGCGGCTGACGCGTATGTGCTTTCCCCGCCGACGCTGGATTACCATATGTTGGATGCCAGCGTTGCGAAAATGGAGCTCAATCTCATCTCGGCTGACGGCACGGCAATTGGCGACGCACTGGGTGTATCGGTGGCGCGCCTGCGGAAAAGCACGGCAACTACCAAGACCGTGCTCTTGCTCACCGACGGGGACAACAAGGGAGGCAAGCTGGCCCCCGAATTTGCTGCCGATCTCGCCAAGCAGGTGGGCGTCAAAGTGTTCACGATCCAGATCGGCCAGGGCGACGTGGCGCAGTTTCAACGCGGGTTCAATCTCTTTGGGCAGCCGCAATATGTGAACGTACCCGCCCCGACCAATCCGAAGCTTCTGCGCGAGTTAGCTCAACGCACGGGAGGCCAAGCTTACGTCGCGAGTGACGCCCGTGCCCTGCAAGATAGCGTGCACGAAGTGCTCAACACTTTGGAACGCACAAAGTTCGATTCCAACAACGCGAGCTACGAAGATCTCTACAGGTATTTGCTGCTGCCCGCGGTGCTGATGTTAGCTCTCGAAGCACTGCTCAGTGCAGTTTGGTTGAGGAGGTTTCCGTAATGCGATTCGCGGAACCCATTTGGTTGTTTGGCACGGGTGTAGGCTTGTTGGTGGCTCTGTTCCTTATTCTGGGCGGGGTGCTCGGGGTCAGGGCGGCGCGCCGCTTTGGGTTCGAAGAGCAAGTGAAGAAGCTCTTTACAGCGAATGCTGGTTCTCGCCGCGCCGTAAAGGGCGTGCTTTTGGTTCTCGCTGTGGCCGCCGGGCTTGTGGCCCTAGCTCAGCCGCAGTATGGGCGCGGCACGCGGACAATTCCGGCCACCAACCTCGATGTAGTGATCACGCTCGACTATTCCAAGAGCATGTACGCTCAGGATATTCCGCCGTTCCGCATTGAGCGAGCCAAAGCCGAAGTGGCCGATCTTGTGGCCGCGCTGCCCGGGGCGCGCTTTGGCGCAGTGGCGTTCGCCGGAGAGCCCATGAGCTTTCCGCTCACGAGTGATAGCGGCGCGATTAAGCAATTTCTCAATCAGCTTTCACCCAACGACATGCCAGTGGGCGGCACCGCTATCGCCCGAGCGTTAGAGTCAGCGCGTGACCTTCTGGCGCGAGATCCGATTTCGCGAAGGCACAAGCGCGTTATCATTCTCATTACGGACGGTGAAGATCTGGAAGGCGATCCGGTCCAGGTCGCCCAATCTTGCGCCCAGGAAGACATCACACTCCACGTGGTGCAGATCGGCAGCCGTACCGCTGAGCCCTTGCCAGAGATCGACAGCGCTGGGCGCGTTACTGGGCTGCGCAAGGACGAATCCGGCGCGGCTGTCACCACAGCGCTTTCGGCCGAGGGTGAAGCAGCCTTGGCAAAAATCGCAGAAACTGCGGGAGGCACGATCGTTCGCAGCCAGCGCGGAAAAATGGGCATCGACGCCATCACTTCGCGCCTCAGGAAGCTCATGACCGAAGAGCTCAGCGAGAAGGTGGAAACGGTGTACGCGGACGTCTACATGTATCCGCTGAGCGTGGCGGCGTTATTGCTTCTGATCGAGGTGTTGATCGGAGAGGCGAAGCGTCGGGGAAAGCGGCAGAAGGCTGCGGGCCCCGAAGGCGACGTGCACAGTACAAAGCGTCGAGAGAGCCTTATGAAGAAGACGCGCGGGCGGGCGCCATTAGCTAGTCTCCTGCTGATGGGGCTTGCCCTGTCTTCCTGCGACCCCAATCCCTCCAAGTGGTTTGAGCGCTACTCGCCCGCTGTAGATGATGCGGTGGAAAAACTGGACGCTGGAGATTCCGCGGGAGCGCAGCAGAGCCTCATTGAGTACCTGAAAACGGGTAAATGTGAGGGTGGCAAGATCGGGACGCCAGAGAGCGTGAAAGAGCGCCCCTTCGCTGCCTTTGACTTGGGGCTCGCGCTGTTTCGCTTGGCTGAAAAATTTGGAAAGAAGTTTGGTGAAGAGGGCTTGGCTCATGGTGCGCCCGACGCTCCACCCGATCCCGCTGCACAAAAAGCAGAGGAGAACCGAAGAGATCAGGTGGATTGCGCGCTCCGCATTGCTCAAGCCATCGCGCTCGATCCGGCCACGCCCGCCGAGCTCCGAGCCCGCGCACACTACCTTTCCGGCAACTTGGAGTTCCTGCGCGGCAATTACCGCGGGGCTGTGAGCCATTACGACAAAGCGCTCAGGCTGGTTCCCGGCGTGACGGGCGACGCCGGAGATCTGCTGGGGCAAGATGCCGCTTTCAACCGCTCGATTGCTCTGCGTCGCATCGACGAAGAGAAGCCCGATGCTTCTCCGGATGCCGGCTCGGACGGTGGGCAAGATGGCGGCGACGACGGGGGAAGTGATGCGGGGAGCGACGCTGGCAACGACGCTGGGGATTCACCTCCCGATGCCGGCCAAGACAGCGGCTCGCCGCAAGACCAAGACAGCGGGCCCCCGGATGCCGGCGATGCTGGACAAGAGCAGCCGAAAGACGCCAGCGCCGATGATGCTAGCGCACAAGAGCAAGAGAAATCTGCCCAGAAGCCCAACGGAGCCGAGAACCAGCGCGTGATGGATATGCTGGAGCGGGCCCCCACGTTGCAGCAAGAGCTCGCCAAAAAGGCCAGGGTGCGTCGGGCACTGAGTGCGGCGGAGGATCGGTGATTCTGCAAGCCCCGGGATGCCCTCGGCCGCATTGCCTCGCTCAGAGCAGGCGGCATGTTTGCGCATGGGGCTTGAGAGTTTTGCTTTTTTTGATCTGCTGCTTGCCGAAGCTTGCGTTGGCCCAGCGTTTGAATACGGAGCTTAGCGCTCGTCAGGTGGAGGTGGGCGAGACTTTCGTCGTGCAACTCACAACCTTGGTCGACGATGATTCCGCGCAGCCCCAAAATCCCAGCCTAAAGTTGCCCCCGGGGTTTGTCGCGCTGGGGCCCAACGTGAGCACACAACAGCAGATCTCTATCGTAAATGGGCGCATGAGCCGTAATTACGGAGTGACCGCGAGTTGGAGCGTTACGCCTACCAAGGCCGGCCGCTACACCATCGGGCCCGCCAGCATCGTGGTGCAAGGACGCCGCCTCTCCGACGATGCCCAGACCTTGGAGGTATTGCCTCAAGGTGCGTTGCCGCGGCAACCTTCGCAACCTCAAGCTCGAGGGGGTTTTCCTCAAGGGTTCGATCCGTTTGATCCATTTGGGCCTGGAGGCCCTTTTGGAGGTAGGCTCGGCCGCCCCTCGCTGCCTGATCCGAGCCTCGATGAGCCCGCCTTCGATCCTGCTAGCGTGCCGGATGAGTGGCGGGTTGCCAAAGCTTTGGATCCACTCGCGTTCATTGTCTCCAAAGCTTCGCCGAAGAAGGTGGTCGTTGGTCAGGCGCTGACTTTGAAAGTGTTCGCTTACAGTTCTTACCCAGCGTTCGACGACGTGAGCGTTACGGATGTCACGCGTAAGGAGTTCTTAGCCTACGACTTGACCAGGAAGGACCAAGTGAGTGTGCGCAGAGTGCCGATAGGGGATCAGCTGTTCGGCGCGGCGCAGATCCGTGAGCTTATGTTGGTGCCGCTCAGCGTGGGGCACTTCAAAGTCGGCGAGCTTACGATGGAGCTCGCGTTGATATCCCGCAGTGGGCAGAAGGTAGTCAAAAGAACCAGCGTGCCCGCGGATGTTGAAGTGGTGGAGCCCCCGATGAAAGGTCGGCCCGTGGGGTACCGCCTAGGAGATGTGGGCCATTTTCAGCTCAAAGTGGAGGTTGCTCCACGGGAAGTGGAAGCGGGCGGCGCCGTTGCGATCACGGCTTGGCTCGAAGGGCAGGGCAATTTCCCAGGCAGCTTGAGCATCCCGGAGCAAAATGGCGTTGAGTTTTCACAACCCACGATAAACGAAGAGATAGCACCCAAAGATGGTGCGCTCACAGGTTATCGAAAGTTCACCTACGTCGCGCGCCTCTCCAAAGTTGGCAGTGTTGATCTGGGTAACCTGGAGCTACCTTACTTCAACCCTTCCGCGGGCTACGAAACGGCAAGCGCTGCTCTCGGGCGAGTGAATGTTATTCCAGCAAACGCTCCCCGGACGGGGCAAGTGGAAGCTAAGCCTCCTCTGCCTCAAGCGCCTCCGCCGCTTGAACATATCCTCCAGCTGATGCAGCCGCGTCAGGCCATCCTGAGTGCAACCGCAAAAGCTCCGGAGCTGTCTGATCGTACCTGGTTCTTTCCGCTTCTCTTATTGGGCCCTGTGCTGGTCGTGTTTGGGCAAACTCTCACCAAAGCCTGTAAGGCCTTGTGGGTGCGCGGTCAGGCTCGAAAGAATGCCCTGAGCTACCGCGCCCAGCAGGCTCTCAAAGAGGCGCAAGGTATCGCCCAGAGCGGCTCACTGGATGCTGTGGCGCCGCTTGAACGCGCGATCGTGGGCGTGCTTGAGGATAAGACTGGCGTCAAGGCGCGAGGGGTTCTCCGCCATGAGCTGGTGAAGACGCTGACTGCTGGGGGCCTTTCGCACGAGTTGGCCAAAGGAGCCGAAGAGCTACTTGAGAGGTGCGATAACGTTCGGTTTTCGGCGAGTTCGAGCCGAGAGGTGGCGGAGCTCGTCACGGACGCCGCCAGCTGGGTCGCGCGGGTGCAGAGCTTCCGAAGGAAGGGAGGGTAGTTGTGGGGTGCCTCCGAACCTGCGTACTTTGTCTGCTCGCTTTTGCCCTCTACGCACCGAGTGCGCCAGCAGACACGAGCCGAGAAGCTTCTGCACGAGCTGGGCTCGAAGCGCTCAAACAGGGCGCTCCCACCAAGGCAATCGAGAACTTTGAGCTCGCGAGCGATCGTGGCTTGGTGACGGCCGATTTGAGCTACAATCGGGCGCTGGCATACCTCTCCCGTGCCAAATCACCGCAGGCTGCTCCAGGTGATCTCGGGCAGGCCGCAGCAGGGCTCGAAGAAGCTTTGCTACAAAATCCCAAAGATGCGGATGCAGAACGCGCGCTCGACGCACTCCGAGCGGAGATAGCTAGGCTCCGTGCGAAAGCGAGGGGCGAAGCTTTGGCCGCTCGTCCGAGTATCGGTCGAGCTATTGTGGGCCTTGCACCGAGAGCTGTTTGGGATTGCTTGGCTCTCGCGGCTTCGATCTTGGTCAGCCTGGGGCTCTTGCTCCGCGGAGCCGTGCGCCGTGCAGATGTGCGCCTTGCGGCGGGGATCTCGCTAGGCCTCGGGATGGGGCTATTGTTGCTTGCCACACCTCTGGCGTATGCCGCCCGCTGGCTGAGTGAGAAAACGGAGCCTGCAGTGATTATTAGCCCAGAGGCACGCCTCTTGGACGAAATGGGTGCGCGCGTTAGTGCTCCAGAAGCGGCTGGCCATCCCGGGACGATTCCGGAGGGGGCCCTGGTATACGTGCATGAAAAGGCAGGAAATCTAGCCAAAGTTGAGTGGGGCGCCACCTTGGCTTGGGTGTCTTTGCGCGAGCTTCGTATTTTGCGTGAGTGAGGCTCGCACCCTGCGCGAGCGAGCTCACTCGGCCTGGGGGGCGCCTGCGTCTTCGCCTGGCTCAGGCTCGGGCAGCGGGCAATCCTCGCCTGTGGCGCCGGGCTCTCCCGGAGGAATGCGGCACGGGTGCACACTCACCACTCGTGCTTCCGGATTGTAAGTGACCTTGCGGTGATCAGAGCGGCTCGTGCCGTCAGCAAAATCGATACGCCGGCTAACGTCCACAGACCAGCCAGCTTTGCCACGGTGTACCACAGCCTCACTATCTGGCCGCACAGTTGGAGCCGGCAGGAGCTGCACTGGGGGTTGCTTGAAGTCGCTCTGGGGGGAAACCTTCACCGTTACTCGACGTCCTTCGGTATCCCCAAACAACAAGACGCTCACGCTCGTTTTCCCCACTTGAGTGAGGATCAGTAAGCCTGAACGGGTATCATTTCGAAATGCAAGATCGGGCTTGGGCCAGGAAAGCGTGGCTTCGTGCCCCATGGGATAGCGGTTGAAGTAGTAGCTGTGAGGCTGGTGCGTTAGGATCTCGTATCCCGCATGAAATAGCGCATTGTAGAGCGTTGTGGCGAATTGGCTCACTCCCCCTCCCACAGTATCTACCATTTCTCCATCTTCGATGCTCGGCGCCGGTACGAACCCAGCGGCAAGTGTACGAGGACCCACCGCTTCATTCACGGAGAATGTCGCCCCAGGGGGAACAATCGTGTGGTTCAAGAGCTCGGCAATGCGTGCGATGTTCTTCACCCGTGGGGCGCAGCAGGGGAAGGAAGTTCTGAAGTGCCCTACCATTCGGCGGATGTTGAGCGCTTCTGCGGCTTCGGTCGTGAGCTTCGGCTGAACATCCTCGGTCAGCGGCAGGTTTCCCTGGCGTTCGGGGCTAGCAGCGGCTTTCAGCGCGGCTTCTAGTATCTTGCTATCGGCAAGCAGTGTGCCTGTGGTGCTCGGTTTAATACTCACGGCATCGGCATTTTCGACGCTAAATTGGGCGTCGCGGGGCAAACGTTCGAGCTTCTGACGGATACCCTCAAGCTTTTTTGCGAGTGCTTTTTCGTCAAGGGCAAGCTGAAGTAGGCGTGTTTCCTCATTGTAGCGAGCCACGAGGGCATTGCCGAAAAAGCTTGCGTCTAACACGAGCTCTGTAGGTGCCGATTCGGTGCTGTCAACAGAGCTTGAGGCTGGTCCTCTGAGTGTCACCGGCTGGCTCAGTAGCTTCTCAGCGAGAGCGACCAAAGCGTTCACCTGTTCGCGCGTGGTAGCGGGCGCGGTCAATGATAGCGGCAACTCGACGACTTGATCCTCCGGTGAGGTCGCGGCGCGCACAAGAAGTGTGAGAGCTTGGGCCCGGTCGATCGTCTTGCCGGGCTGCGCATACACGGGAATGGCCCGCTTACCATCCACAACAATCCCTCCAACTTGCGGACGAATTCCAAGAGCAATGCCTTCCAAGCGGCGGAGCTCCCGCTCGAAAACGGAGCGTTCGGTCGTTGTTGCCAAAGGCACCTCGCTAGGCTTCCAGAAGCGGCACAACCAGTGCCAGAGCTGCTTGCCGAGATGCCCACGCCGCCCCTCAGCGTAAGCGTTATCGACCGAGGTTCTGAGGGCAGGATGGATGCCAAGTTGCGAAAGTGAAAGTTCAAACGCCTCCGAGCCAAGACGGAGCAGGAGTTTGCGTTCGCTCGTCTGGGCACCGTACGCTTGGATCCGCACAAGCGCATCCTCTGGTTTCAGCTCCGAGAGCACCACCGGACCCAAGGTTACGCCACCCAAGATGCGGTCGTAGTGCCGCGCTCGGTCGAGGGCGAACAGCCCCGGCACGAGAATTACCAGCAGGCACCCTATGAACCATGGCAGCCGCCTCAGCCGCCCTCCGCTATTCCCACTGAGGTCCGATAACACCGTCACGTTCAAGTGCTGTCTCTCATGGCAAGGTTGCCAGGTTGAGATATCCCATAGCAAAGCAGGAGGTCGTCCAATTTCTTCCAGGGCACAGGCTCGTGCAACTACCTACACGGCCGTGGTAGACTGAGGTCAGCACGGCGTGTTGCGCGAATTTCCTTCGTGAATCCTTGCGGCTACGGCACAGGCAAGCTCGGCCGCCCCCTGTTCTTTGGGCCGGAGTCGCCTTTTCGGTGTTTTGGACGGGTTTGCCCATTCCCCCGGTGCCCTGCCGTCGTGCTAGCCTGTGGATTGTGTGGGTTCGCCGCTCAGCTATCCGTCCCGTTCCTGGCTACGCCAAGGTCCAGGCTCATTCGTTGGAGTCGGTTCGGGAAAGCCTGAGCGAGGATGATGAAGACGCGCGGACGCAGCTGGATGATGCTTTCGAGCGCTTTGAACGTACCCAGCCTGCGTTGGCCAATCGGGTCGCGGAAGGCCTCAACAAGCCACTTGATGAGACGGCTCTGGCTCTGGGTTATTTTCTGACCCTCGCGGTGTGGTTGGCCTTCGAACAGGCTCATGCGCACCATATCGACGAGGTGAAGGAGCAGGAGATAGACGCCACAGAGCAGCTGCTTGAGTTAGACGAAGAGTTGCGCCGCGCCGATCCAGCCGAGGCGCTGGACAGCGACGATATTATTGCCATGGAGCAGCCGCATCTACTCGAGTTCGTCCACGAGCATATCGATTCGACTCTGGAAGCCCATGCTCACGATATCGACGTGGATGACGTCCACGCCGTGTATCGGGTGGTTTTGGTGGAGATCCTTGCTCTTTCGTACGCCGTGCAGCGCCCGGCGGGCTATCCGGTTGCCAAAGTTGAGCTCCTCGCCTGAGCGGGGGTTTCCGAGCCGAGGTCGTTAGCATGCAAGTGTCGGTGCTCTATTTTGCGGCCCTGCGTGACCTCATGGGTGCAGGAGAGGAACGGGTGTTTTTGCCCGACGCGGAGGCCACTGTGGCCACGCTGCGCACGTTTCTTGAAACTCGAGATCAGCGCCTCTCGGGGTTTTTGGGGAGCGTCCGCTTCGCTGTAAACGAGGAGTTTAGAAATGGCGAAGCTCGCCTGAAGGACGGGGACACAGTAGCCTTGATCCCGCCGGTCCAGGGCGGGTAAGAGGCCGAGCTAGCTTGACGTTCAAGTATCGGATCGGTGTGGATGAAAACGGGCTAGGGGCCCGCATTGGACCGATGTTGGTCACCGCCACGCTTGCCGAAGTCTCTCCGCAACTTGGAGCGGCGACTCTCAAGCGCAAATTAACCAAAGCTCTCCGCGCTGATCTGGATGACTCCAAACGGCTGGTTTCACACGGAAATGTCGAGCTCGGTGAGGCTTGGGCTCGCGCTCTCTCCTCACCGGATATCAAAACGCCGGAGGAGCTTCTGCAAAGTGTTTCGCTCGAAGGCGTCGAAGCGCTGCAATCGCCATGCCCGAAGAGCGCGCGCGGGCAGTGTTGGTCCACAAGCCACGAGAAATTTAGCTCAAGTCCTGAGCTTGTTGCGCGGCTGCGGCGGCATCTCACGAAGCTCGAAAGCGGGGGCGTTCGGCTCCTGGGCGTGAAGAACAGTGTATTGTGCTCGAAGGTTCTCAACGATGGTTGGCGCGCAGGGCAGAACCGTTTTGTTCTAGATCTGCATGCGATGGAGCGCCTGATCCTAAAGCTTCGAGAAGAAGCCGGCGGGGAGGTTGAAGCTATCTGCGGAAAAGTGGGTGGAATCGCCGATTATGAGCGGTTTTTCGGGCCTCTTTCGTCCCGGTTGCGGGTCACGCTGGAGCACTCTCGCCCTCACAGCGCGTATCGTTTCCCGGGCCTTGGCAACATCCATTTTCTCCAAGATGCGGATGCCAAAGATCCACTCGTGATGTTGGCGTCGTTGGTTGGAAAGTACCTGAGGGAGCTTCTGATGGATCGCATCTCCGCCTATTACCTGCCGGATGCACCTTCCACGGAGTGGCCCAGCGGGTATCACGATCCGGTAAGTTCAAAATTCTTCGATGCAACCGAGAGTGTGCGTGCTCGACGCAAGATCCCACTCAATTGCTTTGAACGTGCTAGCGACAGCACAGCGGGGCACGCCGCTAAAAGCCGTGCCCCTTCCCGATAATGTGTGGCCACGCCTGCCCCACCGTCCATTCACGCCCCACGTGAGGCGGGTGGTGGCAGCTGGCGGCGCAGAGGGTTTGAGCTGGCGAACGGGAAATTAGCTTTTCACCGGCTGGCTTTTCCACGTGGCGCGAACCTGGCCCGTGGCAAGTTTCACACTGAACTCCTTGCAAGGTCTCCATGTGCGTCACGGTGGCGCCGCCGGGCTTTTCATAACCCGTAACGTGGCAGCCCACGCAATCGAGGTTAAATTCCTTGTTTTGTGTCGATAGCGTCGTGTATGCGCCCGCGTGACGGGTGGTGCGCCAGAACGCATATTCCTCCTGGTGGCACGTAGAGCATACTTGCACACCCACGTAGTGGCTTTGACCGGGCAGAGCTGGGGCAGGGAGCCGATCTTTGAAAGCTTCTTTGTTGTGCGTATTCACGCGGCGGTAATAGGCATCCATGTCAGCCTTCACGTTGTCGTGGCTGCCATCTGCCTCGTGCACCTTGGCCGTTTGATAGTAGAAGAAGCTTCCGCTCTTGGGCGGCACTGGCCGTTTATACTCTTGGAGGCGCCTCTCAATTTCTGCGAGGGCTTGCTTTCGTTGGCCAAGTTCGCTCGGGGGCGGCGTCATCTTCTGTAGTGCCTGCACGCGTTGCTGCTCCACATCAAATTCTTCCCGCAGGCTGAGCCCAGAGGCATCTACGAACTCGTAGCTATCCGCGCGGACATAGAGGTCGACACTCGCGAGGGATTGCAGGTGGTTTTGTGGGGCAACCACGAGTGTCTTGCCAATCACAACCGCCGGCACGGGCTCATCGTTGAGCTCTCCCTCATCGAAGGGTTTTCCAACAATTATCAGCTGAAATCCTTCAATTTTTTCGGCCAGGCGCAGAGCATCCCCGCGCGGTAAAGCCAAAAGCGCAATGCGAACTTGGGCACCTTTTTTGTTAAGCTCGGAAAGTGCGCGGCGCAGCGCTTCTTCCGGTGGTTGCACAGCTAGGCCGCTCGGTCCTATTCCGTTGCGCAGCGGCACAGAAATTCCCGCCACGCCAATTTTGGTTTTCCCAACTTCAGTCATCCATATCGGTGGCTGTTGCCCAATATTGGCAGCAAGCGGCTTTGCCCCCGAAAGCTCGGTCAACTTCTTGAAGTATTCCGGGCCCCCCGCCCAGTCGTTAAGGCCCGGTGCCCAAGCGCGCAGCTTCATGCTGCGCAGCGATTTGGCCACAACCTCACTCTTCCAAAGCTCTTGTGTCTGAGATTTCGCGTTGAGCTCAGGGTTCAGAAAGAAAAGCGGGCCAGCGGCAAGGAGGAGCGAATTCTCAACTTCCGATTGCTTCTTGCGCAAAAGTTCTGCTGCGTGGTCCACACCTCCGAGCATCGATTTTACGCAACCGCACGGCTCCATCGCACCCGCAAGTGTGCCGAGCGCATAGATCCTGAGCGTCGGAGTTTTCGGGGGGAGCGATTCAGCTTCGCGGTTTTTCCCGCACCCCGCCACACCCAACACCAGAGCGACAGAAAGGGCGAAAAACCAAGCGGCTGAGCGCAGCAACATAGTCCTCAGGAATTAGGCTTCTCTTGTGCTGTCGTCAACGGTCAGCCCCGTGGGGCCTTGCGGGCCCTATTTTGCTTGATGGCGACTACGGAGACGGCGCAAATGGCAGCACACTCTTCAGATCTTCGTCGTTGAAGAGCAGTTGCATGCCTACGAAATAGTCGCGGCGATCGGGGCTTAGCATGTCGTCCACGCCAGCCATTAGCCACAGGCGATTCACGAATTCGTAGCCGAGCGAGACGCGCCAGCGGGGCAACACCACCTCGCCGAAGCCGAAAAGATCCTGGCGAAGTTCAAAGCGATTTTGAAACAGATGCAGATCTAGCCCGGTGCCCCCCGTGGACTCTTTGATGCCAAAACGGCCGGTGAAAGGGCCAAAATTTTGTGCGAACTGGAGGGAGAAACGAAAGCTGTTGGTCGTGACGGTCCGCACTTCACGGTAGGCGGGGGGATCATTGGGGTTGGTGGTGCGGACATCTACTTGCTCAAAACGGGTTAAACCTCGTGGATCATTGACGATTTCCACAAGGTAATATTTGTCCTCACGCGGCTGCAGCCGAAGCTCCACGTAGCTTTTCACCGAACCCGTTAAAAAGAGGTAATCTGATCGTAACCCAACATGGGTTTGCAGACGGTTCAGCCCGCCTACAAAGTCTCCCACCGTTTCAGCCACACCCTCTACTTCATTGATGAGGTGTTCATCTTTGGTGAGCTTGCCCAGCGTACCTTCCCCGCGCTCAAGCCGACCGGCGACGCTGTCGATGTTTTGCAGGGCACTTTCCAGACTTTTGCTCGCGTTGTTCACGCGGCCCACGATTTCGCGGATATCGCCGGGGTTCTGGCCTTCAGCGTCGGGCTTGGCGAGCATGTCGCGTACGTCGCTGGTGAGCACACGTACGTTCTCCAGGATCTTT
The DNA here is from genome assembly GCA_033763455.1 of Polyangiaceae bacterium. Lineage (GTDB taxonomy): Bacteria > Myxococcota_A > Polyangia > Polyangiales > Polyangiaceae > JBBRRP01. The sequence goes on along the minus strand of JANRKO010000033.1, from coordinate 42,504 downwards.
ACCAGTTCCGGTTGGGAGTGCGTGGTGATGTTTTCGATATTTGCGAGAGTGGTGCGAATGCTCTCACGGTTTTCGCGCACCGTCTGGTTCAGTGATTCGGTAACCTGAGCGAGGTTCGTCAGGATTGCTTTTATGTCGTCGCGCCCTTGATTGGTGCCCACCGTTTCCGCCAACGAGCGCGACACTTTCTGCACGTCTTTGGCGATGTCGGACACGTCTTTTAGGATTTGATCGGTGGTGGGTGCATCCACTACCACATGGACCTCGTCCCCATCGCGCAGCTCCCGCTTGCCCTGTGTCCCTGGCGCAAGCGTAACCACGTATTCGCCGAGCAAGCTGGACATCACTTTCGACAGCGACGCGTCGTCGTACAGCGCAACATCACGGTTCACCCGGATGTCGACACGAGCCCGGCCGTTGTCTAATCGAACGCTCTCGATGGTGCCCACTGGAATGCCCGCCATGCGGACTTGGCTGTTCTTAGCCACACCCATCGCGTCTTTGAGGAGTGCGTAGACGACATAGCCGTCGCGGCTGCCCGACGATTTATCAACGAAGCGATAGATCATCGCTCCCGCGGCTGTGGTCACGATGGCAAAGAACCCTACCTTTGCCGCTGTCGAGATCGTCCGCATTCGCTTCCCGCAAACTTACCAAGACATGGTAGCGCGGTCGACAGCACGGTTGCCTTAAAGTTCGTGGGGCTGGCGAAGGTGCCGAGCGCTGGTACCCCCGCGCACGCTCGGCTACTGTGATTGCCGGTGAAGAACCGTTGCTTTGGTTTACTTCTGGCCCTCCTCGCCATTGGGTGTGGCCCCACTTTGGCGTCGCGCGATAAGGCGCCGGTCCCCCCGGAGCCGGTGGCTCCTGAGCGGCTTTGGGCCGAGAAGTCCTTTTCTCCTCAGCCGCTCGACGCCACGCCTGCTGCGGAGGTTGCGCGCGTTTACCAGGCTTGCGGCGCACCTGATCAAGCGCTTCAACGCGCGGCCGAGCGACTGGCTATCCGCGCTCAAGGTGGAGGTTTCTTTGATGTAGGTTCGCTCCATTTGGAACTTAGAGCAGCCGGGGCTCCGTACCTATGGCCGAGGCAGTGGCAAACGAAACTGCCGAACCCAGATATCGCTGAGCACGTTCAGGCTTGGGTAGAGCGTACCCGTGGTGAGGGCCAAACACGTTGTGGTGTCGCACGCACACATTCGCACGGTGCACCGGCCATCCTAGCTGTCGTGGCGGCTGAAACCTCGGTGGACGTGGAGCCTTTTCCAACACGCGCACGGGTGGGGCAATGGTTGACGTTTGGAGCGCGCTTGCGTGGCGTGGTCGCGCCGGAGCTCTTTATCCAAGGTCCGCGCGGGCGCCCACGGCAGGCTCTGCTCACCGTCCGCGACGACGAGCTGACAGCTCGGTTTTCGCTTTCCGAGCCAGGCGCTTGGACGGTGCAACTCATCGCCGCAGGACGCCTTGGTCCACTTCCAGCGGCCGAAGCCTTGGTTTTCGCCGACCGGGAACCATCAAACGAAGGCGCGTGGCCCCTGGCGCCTGGAGAAGCTGCCAACACAGGAGCGGGCTCCTCTGACAGCGACAGGCTCCTGGCGATGCTCAATGGGGCTCGCCAATCAGAGGGCTTGCGTGCCCTTGCGAGGCTACCCGAGCTCGACGCGATCGCGCAGGCGCACGCGGCGTCGATGCGCGACGCCCAAACGTTGGCGCACAATTTGGGGAATGGTGGTGCGGAAGCCAGGCTGCGGGAAGCGCGCGTTTCGGTCGAGCTACAGCTCATCGGAGAGAACGTGGCCACAGCGGCTTCGCTCGGACGAGTTCATCGCTTGCTCTGGCACAGCCCCTCGCACCGCTTCACTCTGCTGCGGCCGGACTTTGATGCCATAGGCGTGGGCGTCGCTTATGGCGCTGACGGCCGAGTGTGGACCTCACAGCTCTTTGGGCGAACAAAATAGCAAAAGCCGGTGCTCCCTTACGAGGAGCCGGCTTAAGCTTTGGAGCAAACCAGAAACTAAAGACGCTTGCTCACTTGCTGTGAGGCGGCATCTTCGCTTCTTTAAAGACCACGTGCTGACGCACTACTGGGTCGTACTTCTTAAACTCCAGCTTGTTCGTCTGGGTTCGCTTGTTCTTGTTCGTGTAATAGGTGAAGCCGGTGCCGGCCGACGAAACCAATCGTACGTTGTCGCGCATGATGACCGCTGGCTAGCATAGGCCTTCTTCGAGTGGCAAGCGCCCCCAGAATTCTTAGTCTGAGCAGGGGTTCAGGGGTCGAGAATTGCTTGACTCTCAGAAAGGGACGTGGCTAGCTCCCGCCCCCCTGAGCGAAAGTCCCTAGAAATGAAGCGCACTTATCAGCCCCACACTCTTAGTCGTCTGCGCACTCACGGTTTTCGCAAGCGGCTGAACACCAGCGGCGGCCAGAAGATCCTCAAGAATCGTCGCCGCAAGGGACGCTGGCGTCTGGCCGTCACCGCGTACGAGAAGTGAACACGGCGGCCCACGGCCGCTTCACTTCCCGCTCCAGGGTGCGCAAGCGCTCTGAGTTCCTATTGATCCAAGCGTCGGCGAGTCGTGTGGTCACTCCACACCTGGTGTTGCTCGTCCATCTACGCGGACCAATGCGAGCGTTGAGGCGGCCACTGCAGCCGCCGGATCGCGCTCGCGTGGGCATTACCGTTCCCAAAAAGACGGGTTGTTCGCCGGAGCGGAGTCGCGCCAAACGGCTCATTCGCGAGGTTTTTCGCCAACAGCGGGGCACTTTGCCGCCGGATGTAGATGTGGTGGTGATCGTTAGGAAATCGCTCGGGGAGCTCAAGCTCTCTGCGCTGATTGAGGAATGGCGGCGCGTGGAGCGGCAGATCCAAAAACGCATCGCCGAAGCTCGTACTGCCGCGACAAGGGCTGCGGAAACCATCGCCGCCGCAAACGCGGAAGCCGCAAACGCGGAAACTGATACACCGTGACGCTGGCGCGAAGGACTCCCTCGACGCACACTCGGCAACGTGGTCACTCGGCTGATCGTATTTCTGATCCGTCTGTACCAGCGGACGCTATCAAGGCTACTCGCGCCAAGCTGCCGCTTTGAGCCCTCTTGCTCTCGTTATACTTTGGCCTGCGTGGAGCTCCACGGCCCAATCATGGGCTCATGGCTTGGCCTCCGTCGCATCTGCAGGTGCCATCCTTTCAATCCGGGCGGCTTTGATCCGCCGCCACCGAGCTCCGGCCAAAAGGCCGAAAGGTTGACTCAAGTTCGTGTGAAGTTCCTTGGGGTTCTGGCTAGGCGTGCTAAAGGGGGCGTCTCGTCGAACCCCCGCCGAGAGTGACCCATCCCCCTAAAATGCAAGACCTAATCTAGGATGGAACGCGACAGCGCCTTTCGGTTTCTATTCATCGGCGGACTCATTGTCCTCCTTTACCTCTTCGGCTCGAAGCTCTTCGGTGGAGATTCGTCGCTCGTTGCGCAGCCGCTTAGGCGCGAAACGGTGGCTGTTTCACCTTTGGGTGCAGGTGAACGCTTGTGCGACCTGCGGAGTGCGGATTTTCACGCCACGCTTTCGTCGAAGGGGGCGTCGCTCAAGCACTTTGCGTTGATCGCACCGAAGTACGTCAAGTACGGCAAAGCCCAGGAGCTTTCAACGACTCCTGACGTGCCATTGCGGCAACAGCTCGCATTCTTGTGGCGCAATGAGGGCGCCAAGCGCAAAGACATTCCGTGGCAGCTCGACTTTGACCTTGTGAACTATGAGCTTGTTCGTGCAACGGACAAGGAGTGCGTCTTTCATTACAAGGATGCGAACGTTGAGCTGACGCGAACCGTCCGGGTTACAGGTAATCCCTACGAGCTCGAAGCTGCCGCAACGATCAAAAATCTAGCCTCCGACAAGCGCATGCACGCCCTCACGATTCACACCGTGGCATGGCGCACCAAGAGCGAGGTTGCGGGGCACATGTTCAGCGTTAGCCCGTTCGTGACGCACGTAGAGTGTATAGATAAGGCTGGCACAGCTGTTCGGCTCCTTGATCAGGATTTCGAGCCAGAAAAATTCACGGGCGAGGGCTTTGTGGAGACGCCAGTAAATCCAGGGGATTGGCGCCAAATTCCAGGCCAGCCTGACATCGCCGCGGTTTCCAACGCGTATTTCTCCCACGCGCTCATTCCCAGGACGTCGCCTGCGGTCCCTGTGTGCCAGCTCCAGATCGAAGAGCGCTGGGACGCGTCGCGGCACACCAAAGCGAGTGATGATCCTCAATCCGGCGCGATGTATCGCGCCCGCCTGGCGTACCCACCGCAGGTATTAACACCTGGGCAAGAGCAAATGTATAGCGTTCTCACCTACGTGGGGCCCAAGGATCGCACGGCGCTTAGCCAGGTCGGTGGTGGGCACCATCACGTCGATGAGCTCATCGATCTTGGATTTTTCTCGGTGATCGCGAAAGTGCTCGTGGCCTTCTTGCTCAAGGTTTACAGCATCATCCCTAATTGGGGAGTTGCGATCATCGTGCTCACTATTACGGCACGCACGTTGCTGTTTCCGCTCAGCGTGCCCTCGATAAAGAGCATGATGAAGATGCGTGAGCTCAAGCCCGAGCTCGACGAACTCAACGTCAAGTATAAGGACGATCCGCAGGCGAAGGGCCTGGCACAAATGGAGCTTTGGCGGAAGCACAAGGTGAATCCGCTGAAAGGTTGCCTGCCTCAGCTAGCGAGCATGCCCGTTTGGTTCGCCCTCTACACCACGCTGCAGACGGCCGTGGAGCTGTACAATATTCCGTTCTTGTGGTTTCCGGACCTTTCTCAGCCGGACCCGTATTTCATCCTGCCTCTTATCATCGGGTTGACATCCTTTGTGCAGCAGAAGTTGATGCCAATGCAGGCGGGAGACCCAGCCCAGCAGAAAATGATGCTGTACTTCATGCCGGCCATGTTCACGGTATTCATGCTGTTCCTACCGGCTGGGCTCGGCGTATACATGTTCACCAACAGCGTGCTGGGGATCCTTCAGCAGCAAGCAGTCGAGAGCCACGTGCGCAGAACGGCGCAGAACGCGGCTTCGAAGGCCATCGAGGTCAAGATTAAGGCGTGAGGGGTAGGTTTTAGGAAAGGCAAGACGATGAGTGACGATACGGAAGTAGACGATACGTGGGGAGCCGAGGCAGCTGATGCGGAGGACGACTTTGCCGAGGACGACGGTCCCGATAGCGAAGGCATCGCTGCACCCGACGATCGGGCGCAACTTGCGCTCGATTTCGTGACGGATGTGTTGCGAGAAATGGAGATGGACTGTCGGGTGCGCCTACGTCGCCCCCGCGAAGGCTCCGAAGGTGAAATCTACCTTGAGATCACCGGCAAAGATTCTGGCCGCATCATTGGCAAGAAGGGCCAGGTGCTTCAGTCCTTACAGTTTCTCACCCACCGCGTGATCAACCGGCCAGGTGAAGAGCGGCGCCACGTGCTCGTGGACGCGGAAGGGTACCGTTCCCGCCGTGACGATTCCCTCGCGACCATGGCTCGGCGCCTTGGCAGCCAAGCGATCAAAGAGGGCAAGATCATCACGTTCGAACCTATGAATCCTCGGGATCGTCGTGTGGTGCATTTGGCCCTGGCTAAGTTCGACGGAGTCATCACCAAGAGCGACGGTGAGGGTGACGACCGAAGAGTTCAGATCATTCCGGTCCGGCGCGAAGGCGCTCGCGCCTAAGGCTTACGGGTAGCGGCACGGGAATCGATCCGCACATGAAGGGGCTCTTGGGAGCCCGCCCGTGCCAGCGCCATTTTCAATAACTCTAAATAGGCCAGCGGCCAGAGCGGTGCTTTGGCAGGCGTTCTTTTGGCTCACCTGTCCGGGACGTTCGTCTAATGCTAAGAAACCCCCCATGCGGCGGAGGCCAAGCGCTCCACGTGTGGGCCGTAAGTCTCGGAACGAATAGGAAGAACACCATGCTGACGCTCAGTAGTACCCCTTCAAAGCTCGTAGGTTCTTTGTTGTTCGCAGTGGCCCTTCTGGGGTCCGGTTGTGGGCCCAAGGCGGTTCGCGGAGACAACGTGGCGGGTCTCGACGATCAAGCCATGGGTACCGGTCTCGACAAGCGGGACCTAGATCGCATGCTGCACGATAACATGCAGGCGCTAGAGCGCGCGGCGGTGATCAAGCGTTGGGAAGGGGAAAGTCGCCCAGCTGTGGCCGTGCTCCCTTTGCGCAACGAAACCTCCGAGCACATCGACAGCTCGCTGGATGCGCTTATCAGCGATATCGAGACTACTCTCGTAAACGCAGGCCACGTTCGCGTGATCAGCTTGGAATCCCAGCCGGCATTGATGCAGCAGGCCAAGCAGCAGAATGCTCAAGGGTTTGATGTTGCCAACGCTACCAAGTTGGGCAAGCAGATCGGAGCTCGCTACATCGTTACGGGGAAGGTGTTCAACAACGACGAACGCCAAGATGGTGAGCGGCGCGTCCAATATTTCATGTTCATTCAGGTCTTGGACGTAGAGACGTCTGACATTCTGTTTCAGAACAAAACGACGGTTACCAAAGCCATTCTCTAAGCATTTTTGCGTAGGCATGAGTCATGGCCCAAAGCCAACTCAGTCACCGGGGCTCTAACCTGCCGTTCATGCGCAGCTTACCCCTGCCAAGTTGCGTGTGTCGTGCCTTCACGCGCTTTCTCACCTTCGCCTCTCTGTTGGCTTTGGTGGGTTGTGCCGATCATGCCGCGCGCCTGGCTAAGGTCAAAACGGCGCTCGATGCAGGGCGCCCAGAGCAAGCGCTCACGGCAATCGATGATGAGCTTGATGTAGACAAGCCTGCAGCGCTCCCGAAAGACGTGAGCGGCGAACACAGCTTGTTGATCTTGGATCGCTCGATGATCTTGCAGCAACTCAGGAACTATGAGCTTTCGAGTCGTGATCTTGAGGTGGCTGATAAGCAAATCCAAACTCTCGATTTTTCACGCAACGCGCTAGATGACGTCGGAAAATACATGTTCTCTGACGACACGGGGCCGTATAAAGCTCCCGCCTACGAGAAGCTGCTCATCAACACCATCAACATGCAGAATTACCTTCTGCGAGGCGATTTGAATGGCGGTCGGATTGAAGCTCGGCGTTTGGCCGTCATGCAGAAGTACCTCAGCCAAAAGGGCGATCCTGCCGAGGCATTACTCGGCCCGGGGAGCTACCTGGCGGGGTTCATCTTCGAGAAGAGCGGGCGGCCGGATGAAGCCTTGCGTTACTACGACGAGGCCTTGAGCTACGCGTATTACCGAAGCCTTGAGCCGGCAATCCTGAGGCTCAGCGCCCAAAGTGGCTACCAAACTCCACGTTTGCGCCAGGCGGCGGAGCGAGCTCGAAAGGCGGGAATGGCACCCGCCGAAGCTGAAAGCACGGGCGAGGCGGAGCTTTTGGTTATCGTAAATTATGGTCGAGTTCCCGGAAAAATAGCCAAGCGAGTGCCGATCGGTTTGGCCCTCACTTACGCAAGCGGCGCCCTCAGCCCTTATGATCAACAGCGGGCTAACACTTTGGCGGCGCAAGGCCTGGTAACTTGGGTGAATTTCCCCGAGCTCGGCCGGGCGCGTGGGCAATACGACGCCCCCGAAGTCCTGTTGGATGGGCGGGTGGTGCCCTCTGAGCAACTATCGGCCGTCGATTTTGAAGTGCGGCGCGCGTGGGACAAAGTGAAAGGAGCGGTAGTAGGGGCGGCGATCACACGCATGATCACGCGCGTAGTGGTCGGCGAGGGGATTCGGCGAAGTGCCAAGGATGACAACATCATTGCCCTTCTGCTCAGCCTCGGTACCCAAGCGGCACTCACGGCTGCAGACACGCCTGACACGCGCAGCTGGTCTACTTTACCCGCTAGAATGAGCGTCGCGCGCATTCGCCTTCCCCCCGGCAAGCATCGCATCACCATGCTGGTGCGCGGGAAGAAGGAGCAACGGGACATCACCATTAGACCTGGTGGTTGGGCGGCCGTGGGCCTTACCGTGCTCAACTAGCTCGGGTAATTCCCGGGAGTTGCCAATTGCATAGGCGCGGCCCCGATGCGCACCGGGTCAGTTCGAGGTGAAACGTTCTCCATCGAACACATAACGCAAGGATTCGCGCTCTCCCCACGGAAGCAAGAGGGGTTCGAGGCCACCTGCGGATCCGCGATCTTCGGGGAACGGATACGTCTTTTCTGTCCAACCTTGTGCGCGCCCTGGCAACAGTTGAATCACGCCACGTTTGCCTTGTTGAACAAACGAAACCTTGCCGGCCACGCGATCTTTGCCCAGCGAACGAGCCGTTTCCGCGCCAAAGATCCTTCCGAGCTTGCCTCCGGTGATTCGATACACAAAGAGCGCCTCCCGCGTCACTACGTCGCCGCCGAGCGCCTTGCTGGCTTTCGCCTGAAGCTGAGCGCGCACCACAACTTCGGCAATCTTATCTCCTGTTACATCCTGTGCCGTAACGGACAGAATATCTTTAGGATCCGCAACCCCGATCGTGATGTACGCGTAGCTTTTGCCCTCAAGAAATCCTTTGCCGAATACCACCAGATCTGAGCCGTGAACTAGGACGCGTTCGGGCCGAGCATCACCCGCCACATTGGCCACAAAATCGAAATTTGGCTTTTTGCGACCCACCTTGCGGTCGTTTCGGTACAAGCCGTAGACGCGGTCCAGAAGCTCCTCGGAAGAGGGCGGGCGTGGCGCCTCGACGGGAGGAGTCGCCGCTTCTGGGGGGGCTGCGGCGGGGCGAGCAGTTGCAGGACCTGCCATTTTGGGCTTCCAAGCTTCGTTGCCCACTTCGGCAATCTGCCCATCCCGAGAACCAAAGGTCCGGCTTTTTACGGTATCCCACGGCAAGAGGACTGAAAGCTCAGTGCTCGGGGCTTGGTTCCAGGTTTCCGGTGAAACGTTCTTGCTTGTGCCTTGCGAGATACGGATGCGCCGTGCTCCAGGGTTCCCGATGATCTGCACCTCGTTGTCGAGCTCCATGTCGTCTGCGTGGATCCCCACTTCGCATTCGAACTTCGTTACGGGCGAATCATCAGGTGAAATCGTCATCACTTGCAGGGCTTCTCGATACTTCGTCGCGCTACCCACCCGGCGTTGGAGCACGATCTCGTCGCGACCGTCTCCGTCAAAATCATGAAGCTCCAGCCGTGTGACGCGCCCCTTGCTCCCGAGCCCGAGATCCGCAAAGTAAAACTGCTTTCCCAAGCGGTAATCCGGCCCCACGATGCTCAGAAAGTTGCCGAAAAGTGCGACTTGTTCGAGAGCCGGCCCACCTGAGATATTTCCGTAGGCCGTGCGTGCCGGGTTGGGATTCAGCCCTTTGGATCGCACGAGTGATTCGAACAACGCTTGTTCACTCTCTAGCGGCATCGGTGGCAGGGCTTGCCCGGCCTTGGCTTTGCTCGCACCCACCACGGAGCGCACGTGGCCAACCTTATCCGCGTCGGAATACGTGATGGTGGCGCGCATCCCGACTCGCAGGTTCTTCGTTTCCGGAAATTGTTCCCAGGGGATTTGCGCTTCGAAGGTGAACCCTTCGTCGTGCTCAGCTTCCACCAGCTTTGCACCACGAACCGCCTGTGTACCTTCTCGAACAAGGCCCGCCGTTACCCCGGCCTTGCCTGGATAGAGCCTGAGCGTGTGGTTTGTATAGCCGCCACGTGCCGACGGAATGGCTAAGTAAAGCGTTGCGTGGTCTTCACCATCGCCGGCGGCCTTCGTGCGCACAAGGTTGGCGTCTTCGGCGTCGAGCGTGATGTAGAGATAGCTTTTGTCGTAGCCGATTTTGGCGGACACCTCGTGCTCGCCCGGATCTCCTTTGAGCTTCTCGTCGAGCGCGACATTTTTCCCAGGCCATTCCCGGGGGAGCCCGTCGAGCCGCAGCTTTTTGCCGATGAAAGGTTCAGCGTTGAAACGCCCTTCAGCCAGCGAGAGGTTCGGTAGAAGCAGACTTGTGAAGAGCGCGCTAAGTGCAATGGTCGTTTTCATGAATGAGCAACTTCGAGAAAGTGCCTCAGTAGTTAACTCACTCATGGGGGAGGGTCCAGCAGCAGCCGGTTGCTGGGTGAGGAAGGTGCTTCAGCTAACGGGCGGCGTGCACGGATAGTCTCCTCGCGCGCAAACTTTGAAGGTGTAACGTAACCTGTTCAATGTCTACAAACGCTTGCCTAGTGGCTGCCCGTCGCGGCTGGCTCGGACATGAACAAGCTGATCAGGTGGGGGAGCCTCCGGTTGCACTGTCACGTGGTCCAGTCCGTAAGCGGCCTTTAAATGGAGCGACACGTTCCGGCACACGTCGGTACCATGCGCACCGCGCGTGAGCGTGACGTGGACGGTGAGCACATCGAAGCGATCTGAGATGCGCCAGACGTGTAGATCGTGCACCTCGTTCACACCGGGGCACGCCAAGATGGAGCGAGCAATCTTGCCCACGTCTAGATGCGGCGGGGCGCCCTCTAGCAGAATCGCCGTAGTCTCGCGCAATACACGCCACCCGCTGTAGGCCACGAGGCCCGCGATCAAGACACTCAGCAAGGGATCAGCGCGGTAAAGGCCAAAGAAAACAATGCAAATCCCAGCAACCATCGCCCCCACCGATCCGACGGCGTCGGTCACTACGTGGGCAAATGCCGCACGCACGTTCATGCTATCGCGCTGAGCCCTCATTAAGATGAACGCCGCGAGAATATTTACCGCGAGGCCAAGTGTGGCCGTCACCAACATTGCTGGTCCGTGGATTTCTGCCGGGTGGAGCCAACGATCTACGGCCTCTTTCACGATCCACACAGAAGTGAACGCCAAGGTTACGCCGTTTACGAAGGCCGCGAGCACTTCGGTTCGGTGAAAGCCAAACGTTGTCTTGGCCGTGCGAGGCTTGCTCGCCCAATGTTGGGCGAAAAGCGCGAGCCCGAGGGCGCCTGAATCGGACAACATGTGCACACTGTCAGCTAAGAGTGCAAGGCTGCCCGACCACCAACCCACGGCCATCTCGGCGAGCATAAAGGTAGCCGTGAGCGCGAAGGCGCGCTGGAGTGCCTGGCGTGGCGCAGACTTGTGGTCGTGATGATGGTCTGAGTGGTCGTGATGATGGTCTGAGTGGTCGTGATGATGGTCTGAGTGGCCGTGATGATGGTCTGAGTGGTCGTGATGATGGTCTGAGTGGCTCGCCCCGGATGTGCCTGACTCCCCTTGGGGGCGGGCCGCGGCGTCCGCGGTGGACGGGTGATGAAGCGGGTGGTGGGGCGGGGCGGTCATGGTGGGGACGCTCGAGGGCGAAGGCAGACTCCGACGCCTGTTTACAGCCTTGCTCGGAAGGCGGCTACGCCTCCACTTTGACCCCAAAGCTCGGCCTTGACCACGCACGGCGTTTTGCGTAACTTCCGCCATGTTTGAACGTAACTTGCGTGAATGCTTGACGTTTGACGATGTTCTGTTGGTTCCCGCCTACAGTGAAATCGTACCGTCCGATGTCGATGTCCGGACGCGGCTGACGAAGGACATCGAGCTCAATATCCCGATCATCAGCGCCGCCATGGACTCGGTTACCGAAGCTCGAGCGGCCATCGCGATGGCGCGCCAAGGTGGCCTTGGCGTGATCCACAAGAACCTGTCGCCGTCGGCACAGGCCCACGAGGTGGACCGTGTGAAGCGCGCCGAAAGCGGCATCATCCTGAACCCCGTAACCGTGGGCCCCAATCAATCGCTGCGAGAAGCGCTTGAGGTGATGCGTCGCAACGATATTTCGGGTGTGCCCGTCGTAGAGGGTCAAACGGCCGTTGGCATTCTCACCTCCCGTGATATTCGGTTCGAAAAGAACCTGGATCAACCAGTGAGCGCGCTGATGACCACTAAGTTGGTGAGTGTTTCTCCCGGTTGCGCACCCGAAGAAGCCCGCGAACTTTTGCATCGACATCGCATCGAAAAGCTGCTCGTGGTGGAGAACAATCAGTTGGTTGGTCTCATTACAATCAAAGACTTACTGCAGGCCGAACGAAACCCTTTGGCCAGCAAAGACGATCGCGGCAGGCTTCGTGTAGGCGCCGCCATCGGCCCAAGCTCGGATCGCTTAGAGCGCACCGCAGCGCTGGTTGCGGCAGGCGTCGATCTGATCGTTATTGATACTGCACACGGGCACTCCAAGGGGGTGCTGGATGCCGTGCGAGATACGCGCGCCAGGTACCCGAAATTGGCCCTCATGGCCGGAAATGTGGCGACAGCTGAAGCAACCCGAGCGCTCATCGACGCAGGGGTAGATGCTGTGAAAGTCGGTATCGGGCCGGGCAGCATTTGCACCACACGTGTGGTTGCTGGTGTGGGCGTTCCCCAAATAACAGCGATCGCAGATTGCGCTGAAGAAGCCGACAAGAGCGGCATTCCCATTATCGCGGACGGTGGCATCAAGTACTCAGGTGAAGTTACGAAGGCCCTGGCGGCGGGTGCTTCAGCCGTTATGATCGGCTCACTTTTGGCCGGTACGGATGAATCCCCCGGCGAGCTCGTCCTTTATCAAGGCCGGAGCTACAAGGTGTATCGTGGCATGGGGTCACTCGGCGCGATGAAGCGGGGCAGCAAAGATCGCTACGGTCAGAGTGGTACGGCCGACGAGAAGCTGGTGCCAGAGGGTATCGAGGGTCGCGTGCCCCACCGCGGATCGCTCGCCTCCATTCTTACGCAGCTGGTAGGCGGGCTCCGTTCAGGCATGGGTTACACTGGCTCTCGCACCGTGGCAGAACTCCGCCAAAATGGCCGGTTTGTGCGGGTAACGAGCCAGGGCCTGCGAGAGAGCCACGTGCACGACGTCATCATTACTGAGGAAGCACCGAACTATCGCGTGTGAAGCGCGAGTCCTTAAGGAGGCCTAGCGCCGCGCCACGTTGCCCTTGGGCTCGTCGATATCTGCGGCGTCAAACTTGTAGGCAAAGCCGAGGCGAGCCACAGCGTTGAGCACGGAGCCACTAGCAACCGCACAGTCCCCCACCACATCCCCGGTGATGGGCTGCGCGGCTGCTTCCACTTGGAACAGGAACGCAAGGTGTTGCTCTAAATCCACGTTCATGCCGGCTTGGGCCCCGAGTGAAACAGTCGGATGAGAAACGGCTGAGCAGGCGAAAACCTGTGGCGGCACGTTGAACGGCATGGAGCTCTGGTGGGTGCCATTCGCGCGCACTTCCTCAATAGATAGCCCTAAGCCTAACCCGGCGTAGCCTCGATATTTGGTCTCACGCAGGGCAAAGTAGCGAGCTTTGGCCCAAAGGGTGTTCAGGTCGTAGGCTACCGTTACGCTCTCGGCGGTGGGTAAGGAACGCGCACCCCCGAGGCCTGTTCGGGCATATTCTAGGCCGTAAGCCCACGTTCGATCGGGCTCAGACCACACGCCTAAGCTGAGGGCGATATCAAAGCGATCCTTTTGCGCAAAACCTGAGGGACCGCCGTCGATCCGGCCATTGGCGCCGAGGCCCCCTTCGATCCCGTAGGCGAGCTTGAACGGGATGAAGTCTTTTGGCTGCTCTGGCGTATCTTGGACGGGAGCTGGGGTGTTAGCCTGGTTGGAAGACACCGCAGGAGCAAACGGATTGACTGAGACTACTTTGACGCCGTTGCCGGTTGTTGTCGCTGGTTGGTTTTGGGCCGGCGGGGGCGGAGGTTGGGCGGCTGCGGGTGCTGGAGCGGGGAGTGGCGCTGCCGGAGGAAACGAAGCGGCGGGAGGTTGCTGTGAATCCGTAGCTGCCGATGCGGATGCTGGCTGTACTTCCGAGGGCGATCCGGGTGCGCCCGGTTTCTTAGGCGCGGCCTTGGCCGGAGCCCCTGCATCAGTGGGAGGTACGGGTGACCCAGGTTCGGTACTGCTCGCCGCCGGGGGACTCTCCGCGAGGGGCGGGGTGGCGTCGGGAGCTGCAGCCTCCGCGCGTGCTAGGGCGCCTGAGAGGAGGCAGCTGAGAGCGGAAACTACGCCGAGTCCGAGCATTCGCATGAGAGAGACTATGGCGATAGATCTCGGCGCCTGCAATCGGCAGCCCGGACCTCCTTCAGGAAGAAATGATGGGATCGGGCGGGAAATAAGCCATTCCATGGCGTTGACAGCATCGGAGCTCCCTGCCAGAGTCCGCCCCGGAGAGATGACCGAGCGGCCGAAGGTGCCTGATTCGAAATCAGGTGTACTCGAGAGGGTACCGTGGGTTCGAATCCCACTCTCTCCGCAAGCCGCAGCGACCGAGGAGCTTCAAGTAACGAGAAACTAGACCAACATTGTAGGAGAGGTGACCGAGCGGCCGAAGGTGCATGATTGGAAATCATGTGTGCTCGAAAGGGCACCGAGGGTTCGAATCCCTCCCTCTCCGCTGATATTCTTAATTAGTTCTCAACACTTCACGCCGAGGCACTCTCGGCGTTGCCCATATATGGCCCAAAGTTTAAAAGTGCGATCGCTTCGTAGAGGGCGCTCGGGGCCAAGTGCATGTACCTGAGCGTCATCGTGAGCGTCGAATGTCCCGCTAGCTCTTGCACGGCTTTCGGTGCTGCACCGCGCATGGCGAGGTGAGAACAGAAAGTGTGCCTGAGCACGTGAGACCCGATGGGGCGGAGCCCACCCCGCTTGCACGCGAACCTGAGCGCCGCCTCGATCGCTGATTGGGTCAATGGGCTGCCGTCCGTGTGGCAGAAGACCAACTCGCCCCTGAGGTGCCGATGCCGCTTGAGCGCAGCTGAGAGCCGCGCCGTTAACGGTATCTTTCGCTCCCGCCCACTCTTGGGCGTACCGAGGATGCCGCGCCACGAGGATCTCCGTACGGTGAGCGTGCCAGCCACGAGATCCACGTCGCCCCATTGGAGCGCCATGAGCTCGCCTTGTCGAAGCCCCGCGTCGCCCCCCGCTAGAAGAAGCGCCCGGCGTTCCGGCTCGATTTTCACCGCATCGATGAGTCGCTGGTACTCCTCGAACGTGAGGAAATCGAACTTGGGCGGCTGCACCTTGAGCAATTTCACCCGAGCCACAGTTTCGATGAGCTCTATCTCGTGGGCATAGCGCAGCATCTTGCCGAGGCAGGCAAGAATGTTGTTCACACGCTTGCGGCCTAGGCCAAGGCTGAGAAGCTGCGCTTTGAATTGTTCGATGGAATGCGTCTTGATGTGATCGAGCCGCATCTCGCCGAACGCTGGCAAGAGGTGATGCTTGAGCATGCTCGCCTTTGCGGCCTGCTCGGACGGCTTGTTGTTCGTTGCAACGTACGTCTTTAAGAAATCTGTAGCGTACGTCGAAAATGTAGGTACCTCCTTGGCTAAACGAACCGGCGCTATCAATGACGCCCTGAGTTGCCGCTCGAACTCTTCGGCGCCAGCCCTGGACTGAATGGGCGAACGCTTGCGCATTCGTTCCACCCTGCCGTCCGCATGTTGAAATCGAAAGTCGATGAACCATTTTCCGTTAACTCTGCGAGCCGCCACTAGGGGCCTCCTAAGTGCGGCACGCGACCTTGCTCGACCAAAGCTAGCAGATCGGTGCGAATGAAGTAGAGGCGTCGACCGACGCGCGTGGCCCCCGGGAGAGTCCCGCGTTCCGCCTTCGCATACACAGCTTTCACGCTGGTTTTCAGCCATGCGGCGACCTCGTTGGGCGTGAGGAGCTCCGGCAAGGGCTGAGCGGCAGAAGGGGCGAATGGCTTGGCGGGCACGGCGGTGGGGTCCGCCGATTAGGGTGGGGGCGGCGCGGTGCGGTGTCAGGTGGAGGAAAGGGGGTGGGGTGGTTTCTCCACGTTGAGCGGGCTCGGGGCCATCGGGTGCGTATGGGGATCGTAGTTCGCTCGTGGGGCGCGAGCGGTGCCTGGTTTCAGGACCCCTCGCAAAAGGCGCGTAAGGCAGCAAGGCAACGCCGCCGGACTCTCTTGGGTTGAGCACTGAGAAGGCTCGCGACTTCGCGCGCAACGGCGGTGGCCTCAGTGTGGTCAAGGTCGAAATTGAACAGGGCGGCTAGCTGTACCTTTAGCCCATCCTCGGCCAGAGCTCGCAGGACCCCGATCGAAGGGTTAACGTGGCCATTCTCCAGTTGGGACACGTACTTAGCACTGATACCAGCCGCCGTCGCGAGGTCCTCTTGTTTGAGATTCGCGGCCAGGCGTAGGTCACGGACGCGACCGCCGAGGGACCGAAGGAAAGGGTCGGGTTCCACGACCGGAAGGATCGGTGTGGTGTGCGCGGGTAAGAATCCACTATGGGTAATAAAAGTATTTACAATATTACCGATAGGTGGAATTATGCAGAATTGGGTGGTGCTTCACTGCTCACAGTCCCAAGCCCGCTGAAGGCGACGCACCGGAGACATTGAGCCCCTAACAGTCGTTCTGCACCGAGGATTCGGAAGATAAAAGGAGGCCCAAGGGTGTATTCCAAGAGCTTAGCTTCGTGTCTGTTGGTGCTGGTTGTCTTTGCATGCTCGTCGGGGAGTTCCTCATCACCGACGCCTGGCGCGGGCGGAAGCCTCGCCGCAATGGGTGGCCAGGGCCTTGGCAGTGCACGTAACGTCGGCGGGATGCTCGGTCTCGGCGGGATGCTCGGCCTCGGCGGGACGCCAAGCCTCGGCGGGATGTCCGGATCGGGTGGAGCGCCGAGCGCGGGGGGCAACACGCCCGACGGTGGTGCCACCATTGGGGGGGCGCTTGTTGTAGGTGGAGCCAGCGGCTCGGCTGGTACTGTAGAGACAGCAGGCGCCAGCGGTACAGCCGGAGGCGGCGGAAGCCCCGGAATCACTTGCTGGTATCGCGACGAGGACGGCGATGGCTATGGGGCCGGTGAGCCGATATGTGGCGATCTACCCGCGCCCAAAGGCTGGGCGACCAATGGTGATGATTGCTTCGATCAGAGCGATGACGTCCATCCAGGGACCACGGTGTGGTTGCCTGATAGCTTCGATCTGAACTGCGACGGGACGTTAACTTGCCGCATCGAGCCCATTTACCAAACCGAGGAGTGCCAGTGATGAAGCCCAAGTTCAAACACTACCCTGGCGCAGTCGGTGGGTTCGGGGCAGCCGATAAACCAACTTACTCTGGAGGCGCGTCTGCGCGAGCATCCAGTAGATTGTGTAGAACCATCTATTGGATGGCTACGAGACGCGAAAAGCTTTTCAGATCCCTTGTGTGGTTGTTCCTTGCCGCTGCGTGCTCTTCGGGCGGCCCGGCGATGCCCGTCCCCGCACAGGGTGGTGACGCAGTGTCATCAGGGGGGCGCCTGCTAGGGGCAGGTGGAATGGTGCTAGGCGGCCGCGGATCGGCGCTTGGCGGTTCGGCGGTATCGAGCGGTAAGAGCGGGGCAGGCGGCGGCGCCAATTCGAACGCTGGCGGTGCGGTCGCATCTACGACAGGAGGCGGGGGGCGTTCTATCAATGCAGGCGGACTTGGCGCAATCTCACTCGGTGGAGCACCTGCTGCAGGTGGGAGCATCGGTTCGGCTGGTATTGGTACGGGTGGTGGGGCCGACGCAAGTGGTGGAGTTAACTCAGGGGGCGCTTCTGGAGGCGCGCCAACTTCTGGGGTTGGCGGATCCGCAAGCAGCGTGGGTGGTGCCACCACGGTAGTAGCCTGTGGTGGCGCTTGTGTGGTCGAAGGTGGCGTTTGTGTAGACGGGGCCGAAGTGCCGTCGCAGTGTGTGCCGTGCCCGGGTAACCTCTGGGCGGGCGAGACGACGTGCGTCAACGGTCAGCCAGTTGTCTGTCGGACAGATGGAGGCTGGCGTGTTCTTGCACCCTTTTGTTCGGGTCTGTCGTTGCAGGCTTGTTGCGGAAATAGCTGCATCGACGTTCAGTTCAACCCGAATAACTGTGGCGCATGCGGGAACGTTTGCCCAAACGGCTCCTGCCACGACGGGCGGTGTAACTGAGACGGGGCTTCAGCTCGCCGCCCGATTCGCCTCTGAGTGCGCTCAAATAGGCATCTAATTGAAATAGGACCGATGGCACTTCGTATCGATGATTCAGCATTCTACTGCTACCTTCCCGGCCACTACCTACGCGCCCTTTTGTTGCAAGAAGTTGTAGTGAAAGCGCTTCTCGCGGAACTCGACGTGCCAGGTAAGCCAGCGCAGCTGAACCGCCTTCCCCTGGAACAGAAGATAGCTCTCATCGACGCGCAGGCGACCCACCTCCAGAATGTGAGAAGTTCACTTTGGTACGGAGTGCCTATTCCAGTAATTCTTGTAGCGTGTATTTGGCGTTCCAATCTCACGAATCGTGATGTTTTTGGCCATTTTGCGGCAGTAAAGAACGAGGTCGAGCTCGCGAGGCCTGTAGCTCAATGGCTACGAAGCTCCAAGCTAACTCCTTATGCGGAAGTAGCCATGGGAACGAAGCGTGCCGATCTTGTTGGATATCGACAAGGGAGGTGGCTTCGCGCCCCAAGCGTCGTCGCTGTCGAGTTGAAGAATGACACGGCCCAGCTAAAAAGGGGGCTCGATCAGATGACCACGTTTGGTGAGTATGCGACGCAGGTCTATATGGCGTGCACTCCAGCAATGGCAGTGGAGTACTTGGACTCGCACGCGTGGCAGCCTTCGGTTAAACATTGGGATAGCCATCTGCTGAATAAGAAGTTGCAAACTTGCGGTCTTGGTTTGCTCTTAGTGATGGGTCCACAGGTTGTAGAACTGATATCTGCGAAGGAACGCGTGCCCGATCCGAGCAAGGTTGATGAGGTCGTGAATATCTTGCGAAGTCGGGCGGAGTTCGTTTGAGGGTGTCAGATAGAAAGGAGCGTTGGCGCCAGGCACTACCTCAGAGGTGGGATGTTTAGCCTCCCAGGTAGTGCGGAGCAAAACAGAGCGGATTCACTGATGTGGCGACGTGCGCACCGACGCGTCACCGACGCTTGAACCTGCCATTCGGGCGCCGGTAGCGGTTCACCGAGGGGTCCCATTCAGAGCCACCGCGCAAAAGGACTGAAAGCAGGCTCCCGCCACCTAGAAGCGCGAGCCACGGCCAGAGTGTGTTCTTTCGTGGAGGGGAAGTCGGGCCATGCGCTGGCGCCGTGTTGGGGGTGCGCTGCAGGTTTGCCAATGCCTGAGTCGCCCGCGGGTGTGGGGGTTCGCGAGGCGCTAACAACGACGCATGTGCGAAGTTTGCGATATCACTGGTGTCGTTTTCGCGAAGAACCTTGTTGTCGGAATGGGGGGTCGTGCGCGTCGCTGCGGATGTCTGAGTACGCTGTAATAGCTTCATTTTAGCTTTCCTTAGGAGTAAAGTTAATTGCCCTTTGGCAGCAGCAGTTTGGAGCGTTCCCTCAAGGGGCGTAAGTGGAGAAAAGGGAGCCCGATGGTTTCTCCACGTCGCGTTGCTCAGGTGCACGCGCTCGCTATTGGGGCGGCTAGGCGTTGCTTCCAAACAAGGAAAGCGACAGAAATCTCGGCGCAAAGAATTTCCGCGAGGTGCCTGTTCGGGTGCTGTTAGGTGGGAATCGTCGCAGCGCCGGTGTCAGTGTGCTTTTGCCCGCGCTTTCTTTCGTCCTGGCCGCCTCGGTTGCCCCAGCAATTCGCGGGGCATCATCGACCGCTGATTCGGTGATTTAATCCTGTCACGAATGCGAGCTATCTCCCCTCTCGACCCGCGCCCGTCCGGTACTAGGCGCGCGATTTCTGAGTACGTCAGCCCGCCCCAGCGTAGGTGTTGATACACAGCGGTGAGTAGCAGGTCAGCTGAGCGCTTGTCGCGTGACTGTTGAAGTTCAAAGCTCGAATTATACCCTCGGAGGCGCTCTTCGAGCTCTTCCAATGTGCTGCGGAGTGCGGACATTTCGATGATCGCACGCTCTGGAAGGCGACAAAGGGTTTCGTGCTCAGATCTCGGTTCCTTTCGCCCCAAGGCACGGAGCTGCCGGTGGCGTTGATCGCTCCGGGCGGAAAGTGCTTCGAGCGTCTTCATGTATTTGTCGCCGTACTTTCGGAAGGCTTTACGCATGAGCTCCGTTGCATCGGCAGCCTCAATGATTTCTTCGTTCGCCGCTTCCCTACGGTACTGGACGACTTCATATAGCGCATGACACAAACCCGCGGCTCGGCATGGGCTCTTCGTGCAAGTAGTCGAACCGTAACCATGCAGGTGAAATTCAGCAGTTTCGGTGGGGCCAGGTTGCCGTTCGTCATCGTCGGGGATGGCGCCGGCCGCAATGGCAGCGCGGTTGAGACTTAGAACGGCGGCGTCAATGTCGAACGTTACCATCCGCGGATTCTAACTCCGACAGGCGCAGCTGGGTAGAAGGCGAATGCCTTGTGTCTTAGCCGGGCGCGCTCGCTCTCGAACCCTTCTCCGGCCGATGAATATTCTTATTATTTTTTAATGCGCAGAATTTCACCCGGTTTGGCTGTTTTTCCGCTGTGAACGCGCTTCGGCCAATATTTCCGGGCAATATTTTATTGCACAAGAAGTAGGCGTGCACGGCGGCGGGTTTCTTGCGGCAGCCCGATGGGGGTGCACGGCTGATCTCGCAGGGTCTCCTGGATCGGAGAGCACAGAGTCATGTGGTTGTTGGGCCGCCCCGGCTCCTCAAATTTGAACGCCTTGTAGCGAATGGGGGAACTGCTCTCGTGCGCGCGAGGGTTATCCCTAACCCATTCTCTTCATAGTGCGAGTAAAAGAGGTTTCAGATAGAAGGCTCGAACATTGTCACATGGCGTGAGTTAGGATGATGTAATTTCTGGTTCTCGGCCGAACGCAGATGCGAACCAAAATGTCACTTGCTCAGACATCTTGAGCGAGCTAGAAGAAGGTTAACACAATGAAAGGCGGGACTATGGCGGGCAATTGCGAGGACGGTATGTCGTGGTTTAGCGGAGTTGGTGCGGTTGTAGGGGCTGCCCTAACGGGTATGGTGTTGATGCTGGGCTGCGCTAGCGAAGCCATTCCCAGCACGTCTGTCTCCGCGCATGCTTCCCCCAAAATAGCGTTGGTGGGTCCCCTTAACCCTCAAGACGTTCTCACGCCAAATGGCCAAACGCGCATGCGCGAGCTGGAAACAGCATTCTCGCGTCCAATGGCTCCCGGTGTCGAGGTCACCCCCATCCGACCGCGTGATGCGGGATTGGTAAAAGTTAAGCAAAATGGTGAGGTGCCTCTCGGGGTAATCGCCCCGGCAGGAACTTCAGTCATTTTCCGAACGGCAGACGGGGGGAAGTTCGTGGGCGGCTCCATTATTGTCGAAGTGAAGGCCGATCAGGCTGGCACGGCAACAGCCGTCTTCCGAGCCACGGAGGACGCACGAGGGTTCGTGGATGTGGTGGCGATGTCACCTCAGATGAGTGGCTCGGCCACCTTCACGGTGGAGATTGAGCGATGAATAAACCTCCTTTCGGCCTAGCTTTGGCCCTGCTGCTTAGCGTGTTCGCGAGCTGCTTCCCGCGCGTTGCGGGTGCCAGCTCGTGCAGGAACGATGAGGCGGGCCCAGGTGGAGGCGAGGGAAGTAAAACTCCCAAGTGCTCCACAATTGTCAACAGCACGCGCGCCTTTCTGCATGACGCGGTGGATTACCGGCCGGGTCATCCGGAGGCCTCAGAAGGGGGCTGCGCGAATTGCAGTTCTGGGAAGTTGGCAACCTACGGAAAGGTGGGCGAGCTTCCGGCGCTTGAAGTCGCGCGTCTTCACCGTTTTCGCTATGGGGCGCTGCACTGGAGCTTTGGCCCGAACGTTGCCATGGGGGCGTACGACCGCCAAATCGAGCTTTGGCCAGGCGTAGTCCGCTACTACGACGCCACAAATGCCACAGACGAGTGGACTTTTTGCATCCACGACGCGGCCCGTGGCGGATTCATTGACTACGAGGATGAGAATTTTCGCAAAATTGAGCTGTTTGATGCCAATGGTGTGAACGTTGGAACCAACTATTTGGCAGCGAAACGGGCGACGCTGACGCACCATAACGGGACAACCGAACGCTATGAGATCTTCGCGCTGGATGATCTGCCAAATTCGCAGAATCCTCGCCGATATGGGCGCCTTACGGCGCTCACGGATCGCAACGGAAATAGTGTATCCGTGAGCCACCGCTATGCGGCCAACGCATCGACAGCGTCTTTGAGCGGGGACCGGACACGGCTGTGGCAAAAGCAGACACTCACCGATGCCTACGGACGTCAGGCTACGGTGCAGTATCGGAGCACGCCAGTTTCGGGCTCCTGGGCGGTTGAGCGCATTGATCTGCCCAACGCGCAATTCGTGACCTACCTATACGGTACTATCGACACGGGTGGTGGGCCCTATGAGGGCTTGATTCGAGTGAATCACCCGGACGGCACCGTAAGTACCTTCAGCACCGGCGTGGATACGGCCACACAGACGGCGACCTACACAGTGTTTGATGCCTCAGCGGAGGCCCGTAGCCGTGCGGAGGTCGTGCATTTCTCACGAAGCACCTACACGTACCCCGATGGGACAGTTGTAAGCGAACCCCCAGAGCGCGTGCGCATGGTCTACAAGGCAGGCGAGCTCTTTTACAGGAACGGCGAAATGTCCGACGGTCGCGACTTTGTGTACGAGGGCGGAAATCGCATGCTGCTTCTAACCTATGATGGTGGGGACATCATCAGCGTGGATCGCGCGATCACGTGGAGCTGGAGTACTGACCCAAGCACCTGGACGTTCGAGCGGCGCATCAACGAGCAGACTTACGACTTGCTGCAGAGGAACACGAGTCGGCGGGATGCATTCTCGCGGCTCACGCAATTCACGAGAGACCCAATTTCGGGAGAGCCGCTCCAGACGAGCTACCCGGATGGCAGCGTCGAAACGGTCACGTACAACCAGTTCGCGCAGCCGCTCGAGCAGGTGGATCGAATTGGGCGTAAAATTCGCCGCGTCTACGATGCGAAGGGCAACTTGCTCCAAGAAACGCGCGGCGCTGATACGTCGTCGCAAGGAACCTGGGCTTACGTCTACAATTCTCGGGGTCAAGTTACGGAGGCTCGCGACGCTCTGTTCGACTCCAGCAAGCCCGACGTGCACAACACCCGCTACGCCTACAATGCGGCCGGCTTCCTGATTTCTGAAACCCAAGCGGCCGACGTCGTTGGCGGAACGAGACCTGTGACCACGTTCACCTACGATTCGGTCGGAAGGCTCACCAGCAAAACCGACCCTCGGGGACGGGTGACAAGCTACACCTACGACTCGCGCGACAGGTGGGTACAGATCAGCCATTTTGACACCAGCACGGAGACTCGGACCTTCGGCACGGGTAGCAACGCTAACCTTGTTGTCCAGAGGAAAGACAGGAACGGAAATATTGAGGCGCTAACTTATGACGGTATAGGGCGAGAGATTGAGGCGAAGCGAGCCTTCGGAACCGTTTCAGAGATCCGCACGGCAACAACGTACCTTCCAGGTTCGTCTCTGCCGGCGAGCGTAGTCGCGCGAGGCGAACGCATGGATTACGTGTACGATCACGTGAACCGGCTGAAGGAGCAGCGCCGCCAAGTGGCCCCCGGGCGCACACTGGTTGAAAGCTGGGTTTATGACGAGTTTGATCGGGTTCTATCGAAGACGGATCCTTACGGTCGGAGAACCCACTACCTCTATGACATCAATGACCGCGTTTCGCGCAGCGTTCAGGAAACTCGCCCCGGAGCACTCACGGTGCCTGCGCGCATCCCAGGGAGCTCCCAGAATGGTACAGCTAACGGCGCTGGCACAACTACGAGCTACACAGATCCTCGGGACCTTTACCTAGCTGGCCTTTCGCGCAACCTCAACGCCAACGCAAGTTATCTTATCGCCGAGAATGTGCATGACGCCGCAGGTCAAGTGCTCACTGAAACGGATGGTCGCGGGATCCAACATACTCGTGCATATGATTCGCAGGGGCGCCGCACTCAAGCTGTCGAAGCGGCGAGCGTTCCAGCCATCGCAGCGAAAACCGAGTGGGCATTTGACCCACAGGGAAACGTCATCGAGGTGCGCCGTCCCCGTTTCTTCAGTGAGGGAACGCTGGACGTAGAGCGCGTGACCTACAACGGAAGAAACTTGCCTGCGAGCCGCACGGAGGCAGCTGGGGGTTCCCTCGCGGCGACAGAGTCTTTCACGTATTATCCCGATGGGCGGCAACGGCAGCACGCCGATTTTCGCGGCAACACAGCCACTACCTTGTGGCACCCGTGCTGCGGCCGCGAGCAAGGGCGGATTGATCGGGACGGCCTCTCCGGGACAATCACGAATACTGACTTCAAGGGGAACGTCACCCACACTGCCATCGTGGCGAACCTCTCGGCAGGCGAGAGCTATGCTTTTCACGATCCGATAAATGCGGACACGCAGAATGAAACCACTACTCGCTTCGATGAGTTGGACCGCGTAACCCACAGCACACGGTGGCTAACGCCACGGGGTTTCATTGTTGATCACGCTCGCGCTAACCTCGGCACCGGTGACATCCCCATCGCAGGGGAAGGCGGGATCCCGGCCGGTGATGGCCTTACCACTCGATACGTCTACGACGAGAACCTCGCGGACAGTACTGGCATCAATGCGCAATATTCCACCCAGCTAAGCCAACTAGCCACTTGGGGGATCACGTTCGGTGCAGGCGCCGATGGTTACGGCATTCAGGCCATCAACGGTGATGGTGAGAGCACCGTCACGTTGTACGATGGTGCAGCACGCAAGGTTGCCACCATTCTGGGAGACGGCCAGATCTCCGAGGCGATTTTGTACGATCAGAT
Source organism: Polyangiaceae bacterium (assembly GCA_033763455.1). Taxonomy (GTDB): domain Bacteria; phylum Myxococcota_A; class Polyangia; order Polyangiales; family Polyangiaceae; genus JBBRRP01. The sequence goes on along the minus strand of JANRKO010000033.1, from coordinate 17,817 downwards.
GGTCAATGGCCTATTGGTCACGACCACTATCGATGCCTTGAATCATCGACGTTCTGTGCATACCGACGGAGCGGGGCGCACGCTACGCACCATCGACGCCCAAGACTGCGCGACTGAATTTTCGGTTGACGCCAACGGCAACGTCGTAAAAGTGCGCGACCCCAACTTCACCGGGCAAGATTGTTCATTCGACGCGCGCAATCGTCAAACAGTCTGCACCGACACTCAAGGCGACAGCAGATTTACTTTGTATGACGCTCAAGGAAACGTGGTTCAAACGGTGGATGCTTTAGGGGTTGCAGCCTTGGGCGGCCCAAGCGCTTACCCGAGCTCAAGTCAGAGCCCCTTCACTGTTTCCATCGTTGGCGCGAGCAGTGTCACCTTCGATGCACGCAATCGCAAAGCGAGCGACCGCGATCGCGTAGCCGGCGTCACCGGCTACGCCTACGATTCGAACAACAACCTGACGAGCATGACGGACGCCGAGGGGGGTGTTACCGCTTACGACTACAATTCGCGCAACCTGCTCGTGGCCGAGCGCATGCCAGGCCACAACGCCACTACGAACTATGATCAGCGCCTCTACTCGTACGATGCGGCCCGAAGAATGACGAGTCGCGATGACCAAAAGCGCGATATTACTACGTTTTCTTATGATCTCGCCAATCGCCTCCTTGGCCGCGTGTATCCGGACGGCCTGAACGACACGTTCACCTATGACCGAGCTGATCGCATGCTGAGCGCGAACAGTGCGCGCTATGATGTGCAGGTAAACCGCGTGTACAACGATGACGGCACCCTGGCCCAGGAAACTCAGCGAGTGAACGGTGTGGACCGTGTGGTGCAACGCAGCTACGACGCGTCTAACCGAAACACGCAGCTCACCTATCCCGACGGCTCGCAGGTGAACCGCACGTACACGGATCGCAACCAACTCGCCAGCACGAAGCTGGGCACCTCACTGATCGCCTCTCGTAGCTACGATGCCGGGATGCGCCTTACGCGTACCACCTTCGGCAACAGCTTGCTCGAAGACCGCGCGTATCGAACTGACAACCTGGTGGCTAGCATCACCACGACCGGTATCAACCAGTTGACCTACACCTATGATCGCAACAAACGGGTCACTCAAGAATCCAATCCGCTCCTGCCACCAGAGGCGCTGACGTACGGCTACGATGCTGAGAACCGGCTTTTGGATTGGAAGCGTGGCCCGGTGAGCACACCAGCCCAAACTCAATCCTGGAATCTATCGCTCGTGGGCGATTGGCAGAGCACCACGCGGGATGGTGCCCTCGAAACCCGCACGCACAACCCCGTCCACGAAATCGTGAGCCTCACCAAACAGGCCCAGCCCACGGTGAATTTTACCCATGATCCGAAAGGCAACCTGAACGGCACCGAAGCCGGCCAAGCCCTCACCTGGGACTTCGAGAATCGCCTGGCCGGAGCCGGAGCACCTCCTAGCGCGGCACCAGCGCCGATCAAGATCAACTTCCAACCTGCCGCAGCCCAGGTGCCAAGCGGTTACCTGGTGGACGCCGGCCAGCTGTACGGGAGCCGAGGCAACGGTCAGACGTACGGTTGGTCCCTCGATCGCACCACCGACACCCGCGAGCGCAACGCCAACTCAGATCAGCGGTACGACACCCTCGTGCACATGAAGCGCCTGAATCAAGTGCCCGCCGCGAACTGGGACCTGGCACTTCCGAACGGCCAATACACAGTGCGTCTGGTGATGGGCGATCCTAGCTTTCAGGATCAAACCAACAACATCAAGATAGAGGGCGTCGCCTACACGGATCTGGATCCCTACGACGATGATCAAGAAGTGGATGCCTTCGGTGACTTTGACGATGTCACGCGCACGGTGACGATCACGGATGGCAAGCTAACGCTATCCCCAGGCACTGATTGTTACAACACGAAACTGATGTTCATCGAGGTGACGCCGGTGGGCAGTGGTGGGGGCTCTTCCACGCCGGGACTCGCCGCAGCGTCGTACAAGTACGACGCCCTGGGGCGTAGGTTACAAAAGACAACGGGCGGCGTGACGACCACTTTCGTGCATGATGGGGACCAAGTGGTCGCGGAATACGAGGGGTCGACGCTGAAACGTCGTTACATTTACGGCACTTACATCGACGAGCCGCTGGCGATGATGACGTCGAGTGGGACGCTCTACTATCATCAGAACCGGATTTACTCCGTGATGGCGATGACGAATTCCTCGGGGCAGCTTGCCGAACGTTACGGGTACACGCCGTACGGGAAGCGGCGTGTGGTTTCGCCAGGGGGCACGACATTAGCTGCGAGTGCTCTTGGGAATCAGGTGGGGTTTACAGGACGGTACCATGATGGTGAAACTGGGCTGACGTACTTCCGGGCGCGATATCAGGATGCGGAGCTGGGGAGGTTTGTGGGGCGGGATCCGTTGGGCAAAGTGGATGGCCCGTCAACCTATGCGAACTACTTTGTGCCGCAAGGTGTGGACCCAACGGGCCAGGAGGAGTTCGACTTCACCGAATGGCTCAAACGGCGAGCCGTGCAAGTGGGCGAGTGGACAGCGCGATGGTGGTACAATAGACAGCTTGACAACGCTTTCCCTGTCGATGAGTGTTCTCGCAATCAACCTCGTGTACAAGAAACCCAGCTGCGAAAGTGTTCAATCTGGTGCTCTCCAATTCCGAAGGGCTACCGAGACCCGAAGTGCCCACCAGAGCTCAACGTTCTGGTTGAGGGTACAGAATCCCAGGTTGTGCAGAAGGACTGCGCTACGGGAAAGTGGCAAGTGGTTTACGAGTCAGGATGGGCCGGTTGCTCTGCGAAGTGCCCGGAAGGTTATTCCAAGTAGAGTGAGGTTGGCGGCACAAGGTCAGGCACTTGGGTGATCGTATCCGTCAGGAAACTACCGACTCGGCACCTTCCGTACGAGGCTTAAGCGTGACGAGCATGTTCGGCGTTCTCTTGACTGTCCTCGTCTTGGGAATCGCACTCGGAAGTCTGTTCCGGCTTACGCTACGGGAACTTAGTCTCGCCTCGATCCCGCTCGTCGTCGCTGTAGCCGACGAACTCGCCATGACGCTATCCGTCGCCGCGGGGCTCGTCGTCGTTCGGTATTGGACTCGGCAAAGGTGGCGGTCCCTTGTCCCGTTGAGCAGTTGTAAAGCACGGTCCTACTTGCCGCTGTTGGTTTCAGCGATGGGACTCGCGCTGCTTACGGCGGCGTTGCGAATTGCGGTTTTGCCTCCTGAGCCCAACCCAGTGAGAGGCGAGGTGAGAGCCTCAGCTTCTGTATTGCTTTTCTCCATGCTGGTTTTGGCGCCTTTCACAGAGGAGCTCTTGATGAGGGGGGCGGTCTTGGGGGGCCTCTTAAGGCGGTACTCAACCAGAAAGTCTGTTCTAATATCCGCTCTGGCATTCGCAGGACTACATCTCAACCCTTACCAGGTCCTTCAAAGCCTCGTCCTGGGGCTCATCTCGGGCTGGGTGCGAGTCCAAACGGGCTCCCTCTGGCCAGGTATCCTCGCGCATGTGGCCTTCAATGCGGCCTTGATCTTGATAGCGGGTGAGCGCCACTGGGCAGTGTACGCCTCGTCGGGAGCAGTAGTGATCACCCTTGGCCTCATTGGGATTCGTCGGGAAATGCCGGGCGCGAAGGAAGTGCATTGTGTATGTGTGCGGTCGTAGGATGAACTTTCAAATCGTTGACTTGGAACGGAGTGAGAGCAGGCATCAGAGGCATTGAGAATTGGTCCTCAGAGCAGGCATCCGAAACTGATCCAAAGACATGCATCAGGAGTTGATCCGCTGGAATCGACTACGTCTATTCGTAAGCCCCTTACAGGCCACCTGCCGTACCACGCTGCCAAACAGCGGTAAGCGTGGCGAATGGCAAAGCATCAAAAGTACGCGGAAGCAGAGAGGCAGGCGTGGCTTGCGAAGTGGCGAGCCAGCGGGCAGTCGGTGGCGACGTTTGCGGCGCGAAATGGCTTAAACAAATCAACGCTATATGTTAGTTGCCCAAATACCATCGTAAGGCAATACACAATTGCGGTCGCATGATTCCGTCGGAAATCCCGCGTAGCCATCGCAAATCAGGTCCAAGCATATCGTAGACTCAGCGTTGCACTACGACGTGCCGTGCAAGATGGCATGAGGCGCGTGCGTGTGCTTTTACGACGCTCCGCACAAAACGAAAACACCCCGCGGGGCAGCAATAAGGCTGCGCCCGCAGGGCTTCCTGTCTTCCGACGTGGTGCGTAGTCTAGAAAATCGAGTCCAGATCCCTGCGCCAATGTGGCTGCAGGAGGACACGGTTGACCTGCTTCAAGTCGACGGTCTTGGTGCGATCGCGCACGGCCTCCAAGAGCGAAGCCACGCACAAGTTTCGAGCAGCGCGGAGCACACCTTCTGAGGAGCGCACGATGAGGGCGAGCGCGTCGTCAGTGAAAGTGTTGTGGGCGAGAGCAACGCGGTCGAGCTGAGCTGTTAGCTACCAAATGAGAGCAGGCATCAGAAACTGATCCAAAAACATGCATCAGGAATTGATCCACCTAAGCCGGGGAGCTTTTGGAGCAGGAACAGGCCTGTTCTGCGACGCGCGGTACAAAACCAAGACTATGGGGCAGCGTTGAAGCATGGCCTGAAGGGCGTCATGTTTTCCGACATGGTCTGCGTGCCTAGAATACTGTTGCCCATCCATTGCCCATCCGTTGCCCAACCGTAGTCGATTCACGTCGACTCACGGGGATCAGCGGAGAGGGCCCTTTACTCAATTTAACCCGATTATTTCCGTCCATTGGCTCGCAAGGTCGCGTACCGCTTAAAGGTTTTGCCAATGTCGTTCAGAGGGTTCGAATCCCTCCCTCTCCGCTAGCTCCGCCTTCGGCGGAGCGTCGCGACGAGGGAGGGCTGTCGGTCGCTGGCTCGCATCGTTGATGCTCGCTGCGCGAGCGAATCCCTGTCCGCGGATGCTTCGTGGAGGGCGCTTGGGGCCAAGTGCCGAGCTGCACATTCCGGATATCTACGAGAATGGCCCACATCCTTTCGACACCTCGCCGCTAGAATCCAAGTGCAGCGCGGTTGGGGCGTACGCCGTGCCACCTGGCGAGTTCCCACGCTGGTGGTTCTCCGAACGCGAGCGTGTTTTGGGGGACAATTTGGGGCAGGATCCGACATCCCCGAGTGCAATACGGCCAACGTCCATCCCTTGCCCATCCATGCCCGACTGGAGTCGACTCGCGTCGATTCACGGGATCAGTGAGGCGCCAGCCGAGGTTGCGGGCTCAATTCCTAGAGTCCCGGAAATAGCAGGTGTGGCGCCCTTCGAGTCCACGAGCTGATGTCTTTCCGAACGTCAGGGCATTTTGTGTGACAAGCTGAGGCAGCACCCGGATGGTGGCGTGCCGTGCAATTGCTTCGTGGAGGGCGCTTGGGGGCCACGTGCATGTTCCGAAGCGTCTTCGTGAGCCAATGATGGTGAAACGGGACTGACTTACTTCCGGGCTGTTCGTTGAGCAAGTCACGCGCTTTCAACCTTTCACCAGCTCGTACTCTAAGCGCACCCATTTGTGCGCTCGGACCAAGTCTAGGAAGATGACACTCCTACCTCGACTTTCGTTGTACGCCCGTAGCACCGCTTCGGCATTCACGAGCTCAACGCCATTGATTGCCGTAACCCGATCACCCACTTCTAGACCCACGAGCTCAATAAGGTTTCGGTCTAGATCGGCGGGCAACACCAATCCGCGCTGTTCTTGGTATAGGCGATGAACTCGAAGCATTTCAGTCAGTGCTTCCAGCAAGGCATCCACCAGAGCGGTTTTCACACGAAACCTTCCGTTCGACATCCGGCTCACGCTCTGACGGAGTACACAGATGTCGTATGGGGTTCCATCAGCTGGCTCGCCCATTTGCGGTTTAGTGTTTCCATGGCACTCCCCCTCGGGGCCGTGCGCGAGCCCATCACTGCCTTCAAACACCCGTGCGACAGCTTCTGCACCACGGACTGGGGGGCCATTTTGACCCCGGGCAGGTGCGGTTCGCCTCTCGACTGAAAGGGTAGGGGTAGGGGCAATTACAGGGAATTGCTCATGCGTACACCCGCGAGCCCACGCTGCTGAGGCAAGAGCATTGGCAACCAACCACCCGACTGCCATCCTACAAAGTGCACGAGCAGTAACCCTAACCATGCACAGCAGCATGCTAAGGGTATGCCGCTCGCATTTTCCCCATGATCTGGGCGGTCGAGGACGCGCGTTTGCCAAATTGGCGAAATACTATTCGACAGGCTGGCCCGCTGGGATCCTCACGGTGGTTGTCATTCTCGTGCGAAACCGCCGCGCACGAACGCGGGCTCACGCCGTTCTAGAAGTCCGGGAGGGTATCGATTTCACTTCGGCCAAAACTGAAGGAAGATGATGCGCAGGACGGTGTCAAAGGCTTTGCAAGAATCTGCTCTGCGACGTGAAGCATGCGCCGGGCTTCGAATGAGTTACTACGTGGGGAATGTAGGCCAAGTGCCCCGACGCCACCACGTCTCGACGGCACCGCGTCCGGTGGGATGAAGCGTGGCCGGGTTGTGGAGGAGCGTCATAGAGGAGAGAGCGCGTCGGCCGCACATCAAAGTGATTCAGGTCCTAGCGGGGTTTGTGGCATTGGATCAGCTCTTCAAGAGAGCGGCGCTGTTGATATTGCGGCAGGACGAACCCGTTGACTCGGGTTCCCTGTTCCAGCTCGTGCTGCGCCTGAACCTATCCGGAATGGGATCAGAGGCCCAAGAGCACCTGCCCTCGGGAGCTCAAGGGATGTCGTGGATGAGTGGGAGCGTAGCGTTCAACCTTCTCTTTGCCTCGACGCTCGTGTTATTTCATCGCCGGCAGTGGCCCTTGCTTTGGGGAACCGTGGTCGGTGTCGTGATCGGAATTCCGGTCGTTGGGATGGTGATGTCTCTTGACGTCACAGATGTTCTATCAGCGGAACACTTGAAGACTGTGATTGCCGCGCAGCGAGCCAGCTCGCTTGCCGTGTATGTGACCGCGTGGTGGCTTCTCACGTTGCACAGGAGCACGTGGCGACTTGTAGCGTGCCTTTTTATGGCCTGCGGTACCAGCAATCTTATTGACTATGTCGTTCCACCGTACGCTGGGATCGACTACATCTATTCCAGTCCGGTTTCGTACCTATTCGGCTTGGGAGTGTTTAATCTCGCAGATGTAGCATATCTTCTCGCGAAGGGCGTCGGTGTTATTCTGGTCATCAGAGCCGTGTGGCGTTTCTTATTTCGGAGTTACTCGAGCTGATCCGATCAGTTGGAAGTAAGCCTGCTACAGACCGCCTGCACGAAGGGAAGCTGTTAAGCATCAGATTATCGTCGCAAGCCAATACACAATTGCTGTCACATAATTCCGGCGCAAATCCCACGTAACCAAGGCAAATCAAGCTCCAGCGGGTCGTAAACTGAGCGGTCGACGTGAATTGACCCACCTGTGGCAAGGCATTTCCGGGGGCGGCATGGCCTTGCACCGAGCGCACCCCCACCGTTCAGCCCTCTCCGCCGCGCGCAGCGCGCCCTCCGTACGGCGCTACAAGTTACCAGCGCGCGAAGCCCGGCGAAGAGGGGCTCGGCCGCGCGGAGCTAGCGAGCACGGCCGGACTCACTGCGCGCGCCCTTTCGAGGAGCACCAAAATACGGGACTTACATCGATTAGCCGTTGGCCATGGTGACGTCTAGCGGGACGCAGTACTATCATCAGAACCGCATCTATCACGTGATGGCGATGACGAATTCCAGCGGTCAGCTTGTCGAGCGTTACGGATACACACCGTATGGGAAGCGGCGTGTGGTTTCGCCAAGTGGCGTGACGTTAACTGCGACTGGTGTGGGGAACCAGGTGGGGTTCACTGGGAGGTATCACGATGGTGAGACGGGTTAACGTATTTGCGGGCGCGGTATCAGGATGCGGAGTTGGGGAGGTTTGTGGGGCGGGATCCGTTGGGGTACGTCGATGGACCGAGCGTGTACCGAGCTTACTTCGTTCCAAGGGGCCTGGACCCTTACGGGAGCCTCGTTTGCCTTGGCCTGAATTGCGCGGGGCTAGGATCCCTCGATGAGGGGCAAGTGAGCGCAGGCATCAGAAAACCGATCCAAGAACATGCATTAGGAATCGATCCACCTAGGGCGAGGGGCCTTTGGAGCACGAATCGGCCTGTTTTGCGACGCACGGTACGTGGCCCAACCGTAGTCGATTCACATCGACTCACGGGGATCAGCGGAGAGGGCCTGTTACTCGATTTCGCCCTATTATTTCCAGGCATTGGCTCGCAAGGTCGCGTGCCGATTGAAGGTTTTGCCAATGCCGTTCAGAGGGTTCGAATCCCTCCCTCTCCGCTAGCTCCGCCTTCGGCGGAGCGTCGCGACGAGGGAGGGCTGTCGGTCGCTGGCTCGCATCGTTGATGCTCGCTGCGCGAGCGAATCCCTGTCCGCGGATAACATTGGTTCTCAACGGTTGGCGCTGATGCCGTCTTTGGGCCGAAGAACCTCGTGAGAGCCTAGATGGGGCGGGGGTGCCGTTGGAACATTGGGCTCGTCCGCGACCCAGAGCTTGCCCCGTTGCGTAACCAAGAATTCTCCGAGGGTGGCGGTTAATATGCGGTGACTCTCAAAGTTGACTTCATTGCTAGTGGTATTCATGGTTGATTCCCTTCCTGCTTTAGATGTAGATTAGTTCAGCTGTGCCCCTCAGGCGGGAAGCGGTCCCGACATGTGGGGGCGGTGTTGGCCCCTTGAGAAACGGTCCTTCTGGAGGGGTGCACGTGCTGGCTGCGTGGCGTCGGTGTGCAGCACCGCCATCAGGATGCCTGGAACAATTAGGGCCGGAAATAGGCACAAGCCGAAGAGGACGAGAGCCGGTAGCGCACACCAAACGATCAACAGTGCAGCAAAGCTCTGAACTGCCCCGGCAACCAGGCGAATTCCGAGGCGCTTAATTACGTCAGCCGCCCTCGGCTTCGAAACCGTATCAAGCGTGGACCCCGAGGCCCACGTACCGCTCGTAGTGTCCATAGATCCAACCTCGCAACTAGTTTGGCGGCAGCCACATTAGGCGGCCGCTCGAATTGAACGGTGGCTCAAGGCCCAACACACGACGTTTATTCCCACCGATCGCGTTGTTCCTGGTCGGATTTTCCCGAATCCGCCCCTCTTGACGGGACAAAAAGGCAATTTACCTTCGACTGCCGAAGCGAGTCAGCCTCGCTTCGTACACGGTCGGTGCATGGGCCACCGTGTTTTAGACTGTGGGACATTCACATTCATGGAGAAGCAACAATGATCTCTCTTTTGAATTCAGCAACTTCAATAGAAACGCCATGGTTCCGCAGCGAGGTGCCAAATGGCAAGTACCAGAAAGACGTAGCGCCGCCCGTGGATATCATCGAACACGCGGACCATTACGTCGTGGAGGCAGAAATGCCGGGCATGGATCCAAACACTGTAGATGTGCAGGTAATGGACTACAAGCTCGTTATTACTGCGGAGCGCCCCGCCAAAAAGCGTGAAGAGGGCCACAGCCGCCTTCGGGAGCGCAGCTTTGGCCGCTTTCAGCGTACGCTGCGGCTATCGGAAAGCGTTGACGTGGACGGGATCCGCGCGGTGCTCGATAAAGGAGTGCTGACTCTGCATCTTCCCAAGCGAGCGTCAGCCGTCGAACGAAAGATACCTGTGAATGCTAGTTAGGTGAAGTTCTGCACGTTATTCACGTGGCTCCACTGAGCGGTCACCTAGCTGACCGCTCAACGCCACTTTACGACGGCCTGTTGTTTCGTCCCCTTCGTACTGGAGCGGTGAGAGAAGGCGTAATTCGTTGTGGCTAGTGGCTCGTGCAGGGATTGGGAACCGGGCCCACGGCCAGCGCCGGGCCCAGAGCCAGCGCCGGGCCCAGAGCCACCGCCAGGCTCACGCTTACCTCCACCTACGACGGATAGAGGAGGCAGCGGCTTTCTGGCCAAATCAAGAGTGAATACGCAGCCTTTGCCCGGCAGATCTTTCACGTGGATAGCTCCAGCATTTGCCTTGGCCGCGCGGAGGCAAATCGAAAGCCCGAGGCCCACACCGCTGCGATCGCTCCCACGCTGCTGAAAGGGGCGAAAGAGCTCTTCTACCTTCCCTGGTGGCAGCCCACCACATTCATCCTCCACCTCGAACAACACTCGATCAGCTGTAACCCGTGTTCTGAGCGAAACATGGCCCTCGCGGCGCGTGAACTTGAACGCATTTTGAAGGAGATTCGAAAGTGCTGCCGTGAGGCTCAGTCGATCTCCCTGAATGATCGCGGAACGATCAACGAGCTGAACGTCGAAGCTGATGCTGCGCGCGTGGGCCTGGATGAGCGCACTGATTTCCACTTCCTGAATGAACTCCGCCACCGAGATCTGTTCCTGGTTCACTATGCCGGCTTCAAGCCGCACATCAGCGAGCGAGCGGTCCACAAGGTCCCGCAAGCCCATAAGGCTGCGTGCATGCACTATCCCCGTGCTGCCCGCCGGGGAAACCAGTCCAGTTCGAATCGTTTCAAACGAGAGCATGGCCGTGTTCACGAGGTTGCGAAACTCGTGAGCCAAGCTGCCTAAGCGCTCAGCGCCCTCTTCTGCGATGGCTGTTTCCCGTAACTCTGAGTACGCGCTAACGGCTCCCGCGATGGCGTCATCCAGGCACAGATTCAGTGTTTGAAACTCTGCGGAAGGGATCGACACGTTCTGTTCGACGGCCAACTCAGTGATGGCCTGACACACGTGCCCGTAATCCCGAACCACCTGCGCTACCGTGTGCCCCATGCGCAGTAAATCCGCGCCGTGCCGACCTGCGCTCACACAGAGCTGCTCGTGATCTATATTGCCGCCTGCACTTGCGAGGCGTAGTGCATCGCCCAACTGTTCCAGAAACATCGGAACACCGTTGACGAGATGGGCGGTGCTAGACGGAGGCATTGGCCCAGCAGCAACTCTTGCTTGGGCGCGCGTGATAATCTCCTCAGCATTCGAAATTAAGAAATCAGCTAGCACGCTCACACTCTGGACCTTCTAATCCACGAATACAAGCACACCGGTCAGGCAGTTTCCTGGTCAGTTCTTGGAGATAGGGCGAATTGCTACACGTGGGCGAATATGCACTGTTGCACTGAGCAAGCGCAGATTTTGCTGCCGCTACCGCTGGTGAGTCACAGGTTTGCCGCAGGAAGCGGGGCTTAAAGGTGTCGCCCGCCATCGGTCATCCGATGCTGCGAATCTACGTGGAGAGTCCTCAGCGAGCACTGGGGGTAATGTGTAGATGGTCGATGATCTTTCGCGAGGCTCCCACAACAGCAGCCAGGGAGGCCACTCCGGACTTTTGCTCAGTATTCTCGACTGCACCCGACAGAGATATTTCCTCGTCCGTCACAGTGATCACCAGCTTAGTTGTGTCTAAGTGGAGCTTTCCGGCAAGTTCGCTGCGTAAAGAGTGTTCCAGCGCCAGGTTTGCGTCTTCGAATCCAACCGCGCCTCGGTTCTGGTAGCCCTCGTCCTTCTCCGAGCTTGCCGTTGGTAGAGTTGGGTCGTCGATCGCTGAATTCCCCGAATCCGTTGTTTCTGGCTGCTTGGGATTGTTCATGTGTGCGTTCCCGAAGTCGGGGGTATGTGTGTTTATGGCTCGCTCAGTTGGTGACCTATACTACCTTGGAGGCCCTTTGGGTGTGATTGAAGGGTTGATGAGCGCCTCGCCGGTTCGTAGATCAGAAGCCACTCGCCGAGCAGAGTGGTTACTGCGTCTCGGCCAAGGTGTAACTTCCCCTCAAGATAGGTGATAAAGTCGAACGGAAATACGTCTGGTGCCTGCTTAGCCACAAGAAGCTCCGTCACTGAGCAGCCTGAGCGGGTAAGTTGGGGGACTGAACGCGAGCTTCGGATAGCGCAGAGACGGTACGTGCCAAGAGGGCACATGCCGCCATTTCATCCATCACTTTCAGGCGTGCAACATCGGCAAGCGCGACGATTCCCTGCAAATCGCCAGTCTCACCTATAACGAGAAGCCGATGTACCTGCGCTTCCCGCATGAGCTCAAGGATGCGCCAAACCGGCGTACTAGGCTCGCACGTGTACAGCATTTGGGACATTGCGCTCCCAACACTCAAGGCTCCAAGGTCTTTGCCTTGCATGTAGGTACTCATGCAGACATCCCGGTCCGTTATTACACCTACGGCCCTTCCTTCAGGATTTACCACTGGAACAACGCCGCAATCTGCCTCCCACATGATTTGCACGGGCACATCTAGCCGATCTTCCGGGCGGCATGTCCGGGGGCTTGCGCTCATGATGGCGCGCGCGGAAGTCTCCAGAGTTGAGCCGCGTGCCAGGTGGCGCGTGATGAATTCCGTGACTTTGTGAGTCAAATCAGAGAGGCCAGCTTGTGCTATGAGGCTCACATTTTCTCCCTCCTGGTGCAGCCGGTGTTCCAGAGCCTCAACGCTGGTTTCTAGTTCACTCCAACGCTCGCGTGTTTCCAAGCTAAACAGGTGCGCCTGCAACCGCACGCCGTCGCGAGCCGCCTGCAGCTCAGAGAAAACTCGGCCAAAGGCACCATCGAGTGAATTATTTTCCGACATAAGGGGCTCCAAAACGTGGGTGACAGCTGAACGGGGATGTTTCAAGCCCCTAAGCAAGACGTGGGCCAATAGGTGATAACCAGCAGACACACAAAGGAGCGTGATTTAGGCCTTCACTACACCCGCAGAAACCTCACCGGGAGCAGCGCCGCCACAGCGTGGCGAATGGGCCCGTGCGTTTTTTCAATCGATTGTCGGCGGAGGGGCTATGTAGCTTCCGATTCAAGTGGCATGCCGTTTGCTCAACCGTCTGCATGAAGCGGCATTGGTTAGGCGTGGTTCTGTTGTTTGTCGCAGTCACCATGGCGTTCGCAGTCGCAATCGCGCTAGGGTTTCCTCTGGTAGCCTACGCAGCGCTCGTCGTTGGCCTCGTGATAACCGTGCTGTTGTGTGTGGCCTGGATGCGACCTCAAGGTGGCTCACCCGAACACCACCCACCTGTGGACCGTGTCTTCGATGATACGAATCCCTAGAGGTACTCATTTTACATGAACTGACCGCGGCGAGGAGGGTGTGGCAAGCTGCCTCACTGGGAGGTGAAAACGCTGCGCAAGGATGCTTTTATCGACGCGCAATTGGAGGTAAACATCTCCGTCAATGCGCGATACGGATTTGCCCCCAGGTGGTACGCTGAATATTTCTTCCCTGGCCACCCCTGGGAGCGCTTATGAGGCTCGCTTTGCCCTGTCACGCTTAGCGGCAAGCCTGGCTCATGCCCTCGGCACGCCCTTGCAGGTGATTTCTGGGCGAGCCGCGCTTGCGCAGGGTTCCACTGACCTGGAAGAAGCGCAGAAGCACGTGACCATTATTGTTCGCAAATGTCGCGAGCTCAGCGAGTTCCTCCAAACAACGGTGGCCACCCTCCGGGACCCAGAGGCCGAGCTTTCGTCCGTTAACGTTGCTCAGTTCACCCGCGAAACGATCGAGCATGTCACTGGCGCTGCGCCCTGCCGCGAAGCGTGGGTTGGTACCGGTCTTGAGATAGCATGGGTAACGAATGTTCCGCCCGCGTGGTGCGGGAGGATTCGAGCGCTCCCACTCGCTGAGACGCTGGTTAGCCTTGTGCAAAGCACGCTACATCGGCATGCGGTGGGTCCGCTTACGGTGACTATGTCGCATTCCCCTCTCGCGCGTGACGAAGCCACTCTCGAAGTTGAGTTCGAATGGTCTGGGCCGGCGGTTGATCCGGCCATTCAAGTCCATCTGAGCGATCCTTGGAGGCTCCGCGCGGACGCACCTGAGCGGCTAGAAACACTGGCGTTCGTGGCTGCTTTCGAAGCAGCCCGGCAGAACGGAGGAAGTCTTTCCTTCCCTACATCGAATAGCGTTCGGTTAACCTGGCCCGTGCGGCATATCGCGCCACCGGCAACATCGGGCGCCGAGCGTTAGGCCTTTCTCTCTTAATCTAAGGAATTGAGCCGTTCGTACCGGTCTAGCTTTCGATAGAGCGTTCTTCGATCTAGTTCGAGGACCTTAGCAGCCTGAGTCTTGTTTCCTGAAACGGTCGCCAGAACCTTTAGAATGTACCGCTTCTCTAATTCCTCAAGCGTCAGCAAATCCTCCGGATTGCCGCCACCAATCACGAGCTGGGTGCTCTGGTACGACTGAACCTTTTCAGGCAGATCCTCAAGGCCAATCTCATCAAATTGCGCCAACGCCATGGCTCGCTCCACGGTGTTCTCGAGTTCACGCACGTTGCCCGGCCAATCGTAATCCAAGAGGCGTTTTGCGGCCTCCGAAGAGAACCCCTTAATGGGATGGGCACTGCGCTTTGCAATCGACGCCACGAAGTGCTGCGCTAGTAACAGGACATCATTGCCTCGGGCCCTTAGGGGGGGTGCATGCAGGCGCACCACATTGATTCGATAATACAGATCTGCGCGGAACCGGCCTTCCTCGACTTCACTCTCTAAATCTTTGTTAGTTGCGGCCACGAGCCGAGCGGTGAAAGCAACCTCTTGCGATCCCCCCACGGGCCGCACCTTTCGCTCTTGGAGCGCGCGGAGCAGCTTAACCTGCATATCCAATGACATCTCGCCGATCTCGTCGAGGAATAGCGTGCCCCCGCTCGCCTCCCGCAGAAGGCCCTCACGGGCTCTCCGAGCGTCGGTGAACGCGCCTCGTTCGTGACCAAAGAGTTCGCTTTCCAGCAACTCCGAGGGCAAAGCCGCGCAGTTCACAGCCACGAAGGGGCCGGCTGCGCGCTCACTGGTCTTGTGCAAGGCGTGAGCGATAAGCTCTTTACCCGTGCCGCTTTCCCCGGAGATAAGCACTGTAGCGTCGCTGTTGGCAACGCGGAGTATCAGGCCGGCAAGCTTCTTTATCGGAGAGCTTTCGCCGATCATTCCCTCAATCCCAAGGTGGTGGGAAGAGGCGAGTCGCAACCGACGAACCTCCGCGTGAAGGTCGCGATGTTGCGCGGCGCGGCGAACCGTGAACTCCAAGAGGTTTAAATCCACCGGTTTGGTTATAAAATCGTAAGCACCAGCGCGGATTGCGCTTACGGCGGTGTCCATGTTACCGAAACCGGTGATGACGATTACGGGTACATCCGCTCGGTTTTGTTTCATCCATTCGCACAGCTCAAGCCCGCTTTCCCCAGCCAACTGAAGATCCGTCACGACAACGTCGTAGTCGTCACTCGCGATCCGCTCGCTGGCGTCTTTCAGAGCACCGCACGCATCTGCGGTGTGCCCTTGCTTCAGCAGGCTGTCCCGCAGCAGCGCACAGACATCAGCATCATCATCGACAATTAAGATCTTGCTCACATGCGCCTCGCCGTCCCCGTCATGGCCTCTGAATTGGCGTTCAGCAAGTTCGGTGCCAGCTTGAAGAGCCTCGGTTTTGCTCATTTTTGCTCCACTGGTACCATTCATTCCTGCCCCAGTGAGGCAAAAAGCCTCACTGGGTGCGGTCGGTCACGGCGCCGTCTTCAGCTTACTGTGGCTCCATCCTCGTCGCCTCGCGACGATTTGCCGGCTCCTTAGCGTGAGCCATTAGCCAGTGCGGGGGTGGGCGCCCCTGAAACCACAATCTCAACACGTCGATTGTTCGCTCGCCCCTCCGCACTCTTGTTATCGGCCACAGGAGTACTTTCTCCTTTACCGGCCGCTGAGATGCGCTGGGATTCGATGCCCTGGCTCACTAGATATTCTCGCACGGCCTCAGCTCTCGCCAGCGAAAGCGCCTGGTTGGCTTCGTCGCTACCCATTGAATCCGTGTGACCCAGAACCACGATCGGCCGATCCTGACGCTGAAGCTTCAGTGCCTCAGCTACTTTGTCGAGGCTACTTTTGGCTATGGGGAGGAGTACCTTCTGTCCGGTGGCGAACAGTACGGACCCCGACAGCGTAATGGTCATGCTGGTGGCTTCCTCCTTGATCATGGCCACCTCCTTCAAGCTCGCCAACGCTGCGGCTGCCGTCGCTTCGGCCTTCAATCGCGCTTCGCGTTCCCCGGCAAGCTCACCCTTCAAGGCCGCTTTGCTGCTGTTGAGCTGTTGCTCCTTAGCTCGCAAGTCTTGGATCTGGCCATCCCGAGCTTCTACTTGATTTTGCGCATTCTTGAGGCCTTGCTCGGTCACAGCTTCCTGTGACTTCTTCATGCTACCGAGCTCGGTTCGTGAGCGGACGAGTTCGCTTTCCACCATGGCAATCTCAGAACGGCGCTGCGCGAGGTATGCCAAGTGGCGCTCACTTTCAGAGCCCGGGTCGCTCTTGTGTGCTTGCTCAGCACGATTGAGGGCAACTTCCGCTTCCAGAAGCTGTGCCGGTGTCAGCGTGGAGGCCGGGCTGCGGGCGGCGAGCTCGTACGAGCGACGAGCATCTACCAACTGTTGCGTGGGCGCTGTAGCCCCGCAGGCAAGTGGCAGAAACGCGAGCATCAAACAGGGTAACTTTCCGATTAGTTTCATTGTGCAGTTCCTCCAGCTTGTTCAGTTAGGTCGTTTAAGCGTTCCTGGGCCTGTGCCACTTCCACCCTGGATTCAGCCAACGTGGCCAACTTCAGCGCTAGATCAGCATCTACCTTTGCCTCCACCAAGGCGACCTTGGCGGCGTCCATTTCGTCGTTGGAAATCAAACGTTCGGCGCGTGCCATGTTGTTGTTCGCGAGCTCGAGGTGAAGTGCTGCTTGTGGATCTTTCTCAGCCCCGACGGCTTGCGCGGCCGCCGCGGACGCACGAGCGTCAGCAACGTTTTGAGTTGGCACGGGTGCCCCAGCGCAGCCAAGCGGCGCCAAGACAAGACTTCCCACGAGCAGGGCCAATCGGCTGCCTGTTCCTGCGGATATTCTTAGTAACATGATTTTTTTCCTCTTCTTAACAAGCTATCGGTCCGTCAACGCCGTCGCTGACGGAACCGAAGGAGTGCAAGTCGCGCGCCACCGGCACTTTCTCGGGGGTTCCTGCATATTGTTACCAGAAGGTCGACGTTGCTCCGGATTGCGCGAGGTCTTTGATGAACACGAAGAGCACGCCGTGGCATTTTGTCCCGTTCGCAATGGTGCGCGCAGAGACGCCCAGTTAGCCCTGATCCAGCGATAAGGCGCGGCCTTCATGTGTCAGTGATCGAAATTACTCCATAGTTGTTGGTAGAGGGCGTCACCGAATTGGTTGGATGCCCTCCCCAGCTGCCGCTTGATGCGGCAGCTTGCCCCTCGCCAAGCGCCTCCCTGTTCGGGAGACGCGGGCGGGGCGTGTGCGTGGCAGCTCCGCGCTGCGACGGAGGGGGGTGCGACCTGCAAGGTCTCGGGCAGCGCAGCAGCTCGTTTTTGGGATTGGGGCGAAACAACGGGGGGTGAAACAGCGCGGCGACTGTCTGTGGATGCCCAATCCCAAAAACGAGCCCGCTTGGGGATTTACTGGAATGGGTAACACCTGATAGTAGTTAACCTAGGACTACGCCAGGCAGACCACGACCACAAGGAATTCTACCCTTCCAAGTAGAAGTGAGCGACAAGTTTGGAAGCACCACAGCACGAGCGGGGTTGCCCCTGGTCATCGAGACCATGCACGCACTCGGGTTGCCTGAAGCTATTGTCTCTACCGTCTGACGACGCGTGGCCCACCTCGTCCTCCTTGTCGCTCTTCAAACGGGCCCGGTTTTCTGAGGCGAGGCGTAGCTTTGCCCCCTCTTCAACAACTGCGCTTTCTCTCTCGCCTCGCCTCAGAAAATCG
>JANRKO010000032.1:0-3818 GCA_033763455.1 Polyangiaceae bacterium | reverse complement strand
CGAATCCGACGTGTGCGTCATGTCACACGCTGATCGATCCGTTGGGTTTTGGTTTGGAAAACTACGACGCGGTGGGAGCGTACCGAGCGGTTGAAAGCGGCAAGCCTGTCGATTCGTCTGGAGAAGTGAAGCAGATCGATGCTGAAGTAGATGGGCCGTTTGCAAACGGAATCGAGCTGGTTGGTCGGATCGCAGGGAGCCAGGTACTGAAGAACTGCGTATCGCGAGAAGCGTTCCGCTGGGGGACAGGCCGGGTGAGTTTGGATCCAGTAACGGACACGACGAGCCCGGATTACCCGAAGTACCTGAGGGATAAGGCGATCATCGACGCGATGATGACGAAGATGGTGAGCACTAACGCGGATATGCGGGAACTCCTGACGGCCCTGGTGAGCAACGAAAGCTACGCGTACCGGTCGGATAAGTAAGGCAGCAACTCAAGTTTCGCTGGAAAGAAAAGGAAGCAACATGTTGTCGAAATCACTTTTGAAGCGGCGTGAGTTGATGATGAGCATGGGCGCGGCCGGGTTCCTGGCAGTCCCGCTCTTTCGAGAGAGCTTTGTTGAGGCTCAAGCGGCCGCATTCCCGCAGCGCTTCGTGGTGCTGTTTCTGGCTGGGGGAGTACATTTCCCGGATATCGAAGGTGTCCCCAACACCGGCTATGGCGGGTGGAACTTCGACACCGTGCTCAGTCCGTTGAAAGCCGTGCAATCTGAATCCATCCAGATCCTTGGTTGCCACAACCAGGCAGGCGGCAACATGGCTGGAAAGAGCGCGGAGCCGCACGGCGCAGCCATGCGTGGGCTACTCACGGGCGATTCGAGCGTTTCTTCCGCTGGGAAGGCAGAGTGGGCATCCACGAACACCATCGATCAGCAGATTGCCGCAGTCATCGGAAAGGGGACCCCGTTTGAATCCCTCCAATTTGGGATCTCGAGTCGCGGTGCTCAGATCGATCAGACCACCCTTATCATCAAGAACGCGAGTGCATTGCCGGCCGTTGATCAGCCTAGCACCATGTTCTCGCGGCTCTTTTCCAACTTCATGGCGCCTACTCAGCCGACGATGACGGCGACGGTCCCCGGTACGCCTGCACCCGCACCCGGCCCCGGAGTGGACGCGAACGCGCGCGGTCGGAGCATTTTGGATGTCCTCAAGAATGAGGTTTCCGCACTCAAGGGGGTAGCTGGTGTGAATGAGCAAGCCAAGCTCGATCAGCATTTGGAGTCCCTCCGTGCTCTTGAACAGCAACTCGGGCCGGTACCTGGTGGCGGAACTGGTGGTGGCGGTGGGGTCGGGGTGCCTCCGCAGGTAGTTGGAGTGGGTTGCGCTGCACCCACCGTGGGCAATGAGACGGACATTCCTACGATTGCCGCCAACCAATTCGATCTATTGTACCAGTCCTTGGTTTGCGACCTAACACGTGTAGGATCGATGCAAACCCTGTGTTCCGCCCAGAGCGGCATAGGTTTCCCCTACGTTGCCGGTGTGGCGAATGATCATCATGGGCTTGAGCACGAATTCGACCCGAAGATCAACGACGTGGGTTTGTTCTTCACCAAGTACTTTGGCGACTTTCTGAATCGCCTGAAGGCAACACCGGAAGGGTCAGGCAACATGCTCGACAATACGTTGGTTTTGCTTTGCTCGGAATTCTGTAACGCGGCGGACCACATGCATGACTACGTGCCACTGACTACGTTCGGCCGAGCTGGCGGCAAGGTCACTCCAGGTCGCGTGATTAACTATCCAGATGTACCGCACAATCTCGCACTTCGCAGTATTCTGCAAGTCTTCGGGATCAACTCACCTATTGGCGACGCTGGTCTGAATAGCGGCACCGTCATTTCGCTCGCTTAAGCCCAAGCCGCGCCAAACAGGGCGCACCACTTGTCAATCGGAGCCCCGTTGCGCGCTGTGTTCGTGGTGGTCGATCGCGCGGAGCTTCGTTCTTGCAAATTCAGCGTAGCATCCCGCCTCTATGGCGCTTCGGATCTCGTTCATCAGCGAGTGGTAGTGGTGCAAATTGTGAAGCGAGAGTAGCCGCGGGCCAAGTGGTTCACCGCATTTGAAAAGATGGTGCAAGTAGCTCCGGGTGAAGGTGCTGCAAGTGGCGCACGTGCAGTCTTTGTCCAACGGCGCGTCGTACGTCGCCGCTGCACTACGGGTAACGCGAACTCGGCCCGTCGACGTGAAGGCCGTTCCCTGCCATGCCAAATTCGTGGGTAGCACGCAGTCGAACATGTCCACACCGGCCAATACGGCCTGTATGAGATCCGGAGGGGTGCCGACGCCCATCAGATAGCGTGGGCGATCCTGGGGCAGCAAATCCGCCGCCAGCTGGGTGATCTCCTCGCGCTCAGCACGCGTGTCGCCCACGGCCAGCCCCCCGATAGCAAAGCCATCGAATGCATGCTCCGTCAGAAACGCAGCGGACTCGCGCCGCAAGCTTGGGTTTAGGCCACCCTGGACGATGGCAAACAGGGCCTGTTGTGGGTTGGCGCGCGCCGCCAAGCTTCGTAGGGCCCAGCGGTGGGTGCGCTCCATGGCATCTCGCGTGGTCGCCTCATCGGATTTTGAATCCACACATACATCCAGCACCATCATGATGTCGGAACCGATCGCCGTTTGGACCTCAATGGAGCGCTCTGGCGAGAGTAAATGCATGCGCTGATCGGTGTACGCTTTGAAGCGGGCGCCCGCTTCAGTGATGGTGCGATGTTCGGGAAGGGAAAAGATCTGGTAGCCGCCAGAATCGGTGAGCACAGGCCCTGCCCAGCCCATGAAGCGATGGATCCCTCCAACACGCTGGAATGCTTCGGGCCCAGGCCTCAGCATGAGATGATACGTGTTGCCGAGCACAACTTGCGTGCCAACTTTGACAAGATCCGATGGGGTTAAGCCGGTAACAGTTGCTCGCGTTCCCACTGCCATGAAGGCCGGTGTTTGGATCGGGCCGTGCGCGGTGATAAGGGTACCGCGTCGCGCTCGGGAACGGGCGTCGCGCGCTTGGACGCTGAAGGGTAGGAGCATAGGCGGACCCTAGCGATAATCGGAGGAGTTCAAAGAATGGCGTGATCCGCAGGGATATTCTGCTGGAAAGTATCAATTCACTGGGTGCACAGAACGCCCAGGAACGTCTCTAGCGCTGCGTGGGAATGAGCGCGCTGCCATCCCCGGTGTGACGGGATGGGACGAGGGGTGAGGCAGCCTCTGCCGCGCCCATATGTGTCGAGGCTCGATAGCTGCATGACAGCGCGTCGATATTGTGCACGCGGGGAGCGATTGACTTCGTCGTATTACATTCCATAAGAACGATAGATATTAGTCTCCAACATAATTAGCACCCAATTGAGAGCAACAATTGGTGCCCTGCGGTTCGATGTTGCTAGTGGAGCGCCTAAGGTTGAGCGCAAAGTGCTAGCACGAAGTGGTACTCTCATCTCTGCGACAAGAGCGAACAAGGTTCGCACAAGGTCCAAGCGAGAGACTCTATTATGAGACAACTCAGAACTTCGGTTGCGGGCGTTCGCGTTCTTGGTTCCGTCGGAACGGTGCTGATAGTGGCAGCGGCCGCGGCTGGCTGTAGCAGTTCGCTCGAACGGGGTGGCTCTTCCCGCGGAAGCAATACCGCGAATGTCGACGGATCGGGCGGGGCAGGCCAAGGGAGTACCGGTGGAGCAGGGTCAGTTGTAGGCGGGCCCGGTTCGGGAGGTAGTGGGAACCCGAACGGAAGTGGGGGCAACGGGGTAGTGAATCCCCCCGTGAATCTGCCGGCGGAGGGTGCGTTGGGTCCGGTGGCGCTGCGTCGTCTGACC
>JANRKO010000031.1:0-75563 GCA_033763455.1 Polyangiaceae bacterium | reverse complement strand
TATCGCGGTCCTCGGCGGTCACATCAGGTACAAGCCGAACCCGGGTTGGCTCACGCTCGCCCGAGGCTTTGAAAAACTAAGCACCCTGACCGAAGGCTGGACCGCCGCCAAATTACAGCTACACAGTGATCAACCATGAGGTCATGCGAAGAATCAGGATCGAAGCACCCCCCCCTTCTTCGCGCCGACGAAGCGATAGCTGGGGACGCCGGGAAGCAAGCACGCCGTAACCCGGAGGCGAGGGTTCACGGCGAGCAGAGATACTTGTCATGCGAAGAATCCCGATCGAAGCACATACCGCCCTTGCTCCGTGTGGAGCACGTGTCGCTGACACTTTTCCCCTTCCACTAGGCGCACGATGTAGCGTGCACAGGTTAGCGGCGTTCGGTGCGTAGGAGTTTGGCGATCGTAACCAGCTGCAGGTTGCTCGTGCCCTCGTAGATTTTCCCGATCTTGGCGTCGCGGTAGAATTTTTCGAGCGGAAAATCCTTCGTGAATCCGATGCCACCCGCAAATTCGATGGCCAAAGAAGCGGTGCGTTCGGCAACCTCCGAGGCCATCAGCTTGGCCATGGCTGCTTCCTTGATGAACGGCAACCCTGCGTCTTTGAGGCGGGCGGCGTTGTAGACCAACAGGCGAGCGGCTTCGATCTCCATCGCTAAGCGTGCGTATTGAAACTGCACGCCCTGAAAATCGGCGATCTTCTGCCCGAATTGTTGACGCTCTTCCATGTAGCTCAAGGCAAGATCAAACGCCCCCTGGGCCAGGCCGAGCATTTGTGCGCCGATGCCGATGCGGCCCTCGTTCAGCGTCTCAATCGCAATTTTGTAGCCTTTGCCTACCTCGCCGAGCACGTTGGCGTCGGAAACCTCACAGCCATCCAAGATCAGCGCGCAGGTGCTGGAAGCGCGTATGCCGAGCTTGTCTTCCTTTTTCCCAACGGAAAACCCCGGTGCACCTTTTTCCACCAAGAACGCGGTGATGCCTTTGTAGCCGAGTGTGGGCTCGGTGTTAGCGAAGACGATGAAAAGCGAGCTTTCATTGGCGTTGGTGATCCATAACTTCTGCCCGTCGAGAACCCACCTGTTCCCTCGTCGTGTGGCGCGTGCCTGCAGAGCAAAGGCATCGGAGCCAGATGCCGCCTCGCTCAACGCATAGGAACCCACCCATTCGGTGGCGAGCTTCGAAAGGTAGCGCTGCTTCTGATCTGCCGAGCCCCAACGAATTAGTGCGTTGGCCACCAATGTGTTTTGAACATCTACCAATACGGACACGCTCGGATCCACCTTGGCTAACGCTTCCACAGCGAGGATAGCGGTGAAGAAATTCGCTTCTGACCCGCCGTATTCGTTTGGCACCTCGATGCCCATTACCCCAAGCTCAAAGAGCTCCGGTAAGAGGTCCTTTTCTAGCTGGCCTTGGGCGTCCATGGGAGCCACGCGTGGCCCGATGCGCTGACGAGCAAAGGCGAGCACTGACTCGGAGAATAGCTTCTCTTCTTCGGAAAGAACGCTGAGCGGTAATTGGGGCATGGGTGATCCGTAGCAGCTTGTTGGTGGGTGTAGTGCCCGAAGAGGCTCAGCCCGTCGTCGTGGAGGACGATGGGCTTTCGTAGGTTTCGTTTGAGCTCGGGACCGCCAACTATAGCTTGGGCTTGGTGCGGGGCAGAAGACCGGTATGATGCCGAGCATGGCAGGCAACAGTTTTGGTCAAGCGTTCCGCATCACCACGGCCGGAGAATCACACGGTCCAGGGAATGTGGTGATTATCGACGGTTGCCCGCCCGGTATCGAGCTTTCGGTCGAAGATTTGCGGGTGGACCTTTTGCGGCGGCGGCCCGGTCAGAGCAAGATCGTGACCCAGCGCCAGGAAGAAGATGAGCCTGAGATCTTGGCCGGCGTCTTTGAAGGCAGAACCACCGGCACCAGCATTGCGATCTTGGTGCGCAATACCGATCAAAAGAGCCGCGACTACGCCGACATCAAAGACGTGTACCGCCCAGGCCACGCTGACTACACGTATGACCAGAAATACGGCTTTCGCGATTACCGAGGCGGGGGAAGATCGAGTGCGCGCGAAACGGTCTCGCGCGTGGCCGCGGGCGTGATTGCCAAAAAGCTTCTGGCTCAAGCGTTTGGTGCTCGGGTGGTCGGCTATGTGAGCCAAGTTGGCAACATTGTGGCCAACATTGAAACGCCTTGGGCTGTAGACGCAGCAAGCGTGGAATTTTTTGCGGATGGTACGCCCAATCCTGTGCGCTGCCCGGATGAAGCTCGCGCCAGAGAGATGATCTCGCTCATCGAACAGGTGCGCAAAGATCAAGACTCCATTGGTGGCGTAGGCGAGGTGGTGGTTACGGGCATTCCAGCAGGCCTCGGAGAGCCCGTTTTCGACAAGATTAAGGCCGATTTAGCCAAAGCGCTATTTAGCATTCCAGCCGTGGTGGGCGTTGAATACGGAATTGGATTTCGCGCGGTAACGCTGCGAGGGAGCGAAAATAACGACCTGTTTGTGGCAGAAGGTGGCACCATCAGCACGCCGACCAATCGCCACGGAGGAATGCTGGGCGGGATCACGAGTGGTCAACCTATCGTGCTCCGAGCGGCAGTTAAGCCCACCTCCAGTTTGCCGCTGCCGCAAGCGAGTGTTACCAATAGCGCGGAGCCCGTTGTTGTGCGCACCAAAGGGCGCCATGATCCTTGCCTGTTGCCGCGCTTCGTACCGATAGCTGAAGCCATGGTGGCGATAGTGCTCGCAGATCACTGGTTGCGCTGGCGTGGCCAACGCGGCGAGTTCTAACGGCGGGTTACCTGCAAGGTCGATCGGGTGCGAGCGACTAACTTCGTGTGCAGCATGAACGGCGTGTGCGCGCTTAGGTGGCGCGTGCAACATGAGATGGTGCGTTGAGGATCAGACGGCGCGTGCAGCGTGAAACGGCGTGTGCGCGCTTAGGTGGCGCGTGCAACATGAGGTGGCGCGTTGAAGATCAGGCGGCGCGTGCAGGATCCACACACGGGAGGAGTTCTTCCAGTACTTTGCCTGCGAGCGTGAGCCCGCTAGCGAGGATTTCGTTCGGCTGAGCTCGCCGCGTGAGCCGCCCTTCCGGTGTGAGTCGAAAGGGAGACCCTTTGAGGCCCACCAGGGCCATGAGCTTTTGTGGATCGAGCGGCGTATCTTCCCGCAATCTAAGTGTGACGGCCGTTTTGCTGGCTTCACAGGATAATACTCGAAGATCACGAAAATAGGTTTTGAGGCGCATGAGCTCCAGCAAGCGCCGCGCTTCCGGCGGCGGGCGACCAAAGCGATCTTCGATCTCCCGTGCCAAATCTTCCACGTCCGCTTCGTCGAGTGCGCTCGAAAGGCGTTTGTACAGAGACAGGCGCAAGCCCACGTCCGAAACGTATTCGGCGGGCAACAGCGCATCTACGTCGAATGAAAGCTCTGGATCCACCGCATGCACTACGTGTTCCCCTTTGAGCTCGCGTGTGGCTTCGTCCAACATTTCGCAAAACAAATCAAAGCCAACACTCTCCACGAAGCCGCTTTGCTCAGCCCCGAGCAGCTCGCCCGTGCCTCGGATTTCCATGTCGAGCTTGGCCACTTGGAGCCCCGAGCCAAGCTCGGTGTGCCGCTCCAGGGCGTCCACTCGAAGCCGTGCTTCCTCCGTCATCTGGCTTGGAGGCGGCACCAACAAATAGCAATAGGCGCGCTCACTCGAACGGCCCACGCGACCTCTTAGTTGATATAGCTGGGATAGGCCAAAAAGATCGGCGCGATCGATCAATAGCGTATTGGCGCGCGGGATATCCAGGCCACTTTCGATAATGGCCGTGGAGGCGAGAACGTCGTAATCCCCCCGCACAAAGCCCAACATCGTTTTTTCTAGAGCGGCTTCGCCCATTTGGCCGTGCGCCACCGCAATGCGCGCTTCCGGCACGAGCATCTTCAAGCGATCAGCACGTTCGTAGAGGCCCTCAATTCGATTGTAGACGAAGAAGATCTGCCCCCCGCGCGAAAGCTCGCGCTCAATCGCTTCTCGCACAAGATCGTCATCAAAACGAGCAACGATGGTACGCACACTGCGGCGATCGACCGGTGGCGTGGAAATAGTGGAAAGGTCCCTGAGGCCTCCGAGTGCCATCTGCAGCGTACGGGGGATCGGCGTGGCACTCAAAGTGAGCACGTCCACAGTGGAGCGCAAACTCTTGATGCGTTCCTTGTGAACTACACCGAACCGCTGCTCTTCATCCACCACCAGGAGGCCAAGATTTTTGAAATGCACATCGCGTGAAAGCAGGCGATGTGTACCCACGAGCACATCAACGGTGCCCTTTTTCAGCCCCAAAAGTGTCTCAGCACTTTCCTTTTTCGATTGGAAGCGGCTGAGCGCACGAACCTCAAGGCCTGTATCGGCTAGGCGCTTTGAGAATGTCGTGAAGTGCTGCTGGGCGAGCACGGTGGTGGGGCACAAGATGGCCACCTGGTGGCCTGCCATGGCGTGCAGGAAAGTAGCCCGGAGCGCCACCTCCGTTTTGCCGAAGCCAACGTCCCCACATACTAAGCGATCCATAACCCGCTCACTCCCAACATCGGCAAGCACATCCGCAATGGCCGCACGTTGGTCGGGAGTTTCGTCGAATGGAAACGTGGCCTCGAAGGCGGTGTATTCGTCTCCCGGCGGCGGCACTCGGGGCTTTTTGAGCTGGGCGCGTTCGGCGTGGAGGGCCAAGAGGTGGTCCGCCAGATCCCGCACGCGCTTCTTAACTTTGGCCTTCGTTTTGGCGAAAGATGCGCCCCCCAGGCGATCCAGCTTGGGTGAGCCGTGTTCGCCCGCGGCATACTTCTGAACGAGATTCAGGCGATAGACTGGGACGTAGAGCTTATCTTTGCCCTCATATTCGATCGCTAGAAGGTCCACCAAGATGCCACCCGCCACCCGGTGCACCAACCCCGCATAGCGCCCAATGCCGTGTTCCACGTGCACGACGTAGTCCCCAGGTGCGAGCGCCCGCAAATCTTCAAACGCGGCCTTGGGTGAGCGTTTCTCTTTGCGATCCGCACGGTGAGTTCGGGTGCCGAAGATTTCCTCTTCGGTGATCACCACAAATTCTTCAGACGGCACGCACAGGCCTCGCGCCAACGGCGAAACCAACAAGTGAACTACACGGCGCTTGCTCGTAGAAGGATCTGCATCGGGCTGCACCCTAACCACGGCAAGCTCGCGATGAGTGAAGAGCGCTTCTAGCCTGTCTCGCTGATGTTCGCTGCGTGCAGTTATCATGACTTTGAGATCAGCGTCGAACCACGCGCGCACCGCGGAAATAATTGGATCAAGGCTGGGTTGTGCGTGGCGTTTGGCCGAGGCTTGCCGCCGCAAAATGAGCTCGGCATGGTCGGTGGTGCGCAACGAAGGGGTGTCCAAGAGCAGTGCTTCAAGGGCCCCAATCCCACGCGTATTGGTGCTCGTAGCCACGCCCGATTGAGAACACAGTGCGACAGATATACCGCCTAACTCGGCGGCTAAGGCTTCTTCCGCAACGTAAAGATCGGCCACGGGAAAATGCGGCAAGGCCGATCTTTTGGCTTCATCCGCTTGGGCACGTTCGAGCTCTTCCCGTAGCTCACGCAAACATGCTGCCGGATCTTCAAACACCACCACGTCGTTATTCTGGGACGTGAGTGGACCTTGTGGCCGAGCGAGGTAGCTCGTGAGCGATCCGAGCTCTGCGAAGGCTGGTAGGAAGCCATCAGTGCCCAAAAAGTTGCGGCCAGAAAGTACATCTTCGATCAAGCTTTTAGCGCGCGAGGTGGGCAAATTGACGGCGTCACAGCACTCTTGCAAGCGTCGCTGAACAACCTCGGTTGGGTCCGAGCCGGGCAACAACAAGCGTGCGGGCGCGATGCTGAGTGTGGTTGCCTGTTCGAGCGTGCGCTGATCTTCCGGGTGGAAGAACTTGATGCTAACGATGCTTTCGCCGTCTAACTCGACGCGTGCTGGCCGTGGCGAAAGTGCTGGCCAAATATCTAAGATCCCACCGCGAATGGCGAAAGTGCCGGCATCTTCTACAAGCGGAGTTCGAAGGTAGCCAATGCGTTCTAGGCGTTCACTACAGGCGCTAAGGTCTAGTGTTTGAGCCTTAGAAATAGTGAGGCCTGCTCCTGCTATCAGCTGCTGTGGTGGCACCTTGCGTACCAAAGCGGAGGCGCTCGTTACGACGACGCTCCTTGGGGCAGTGGCGAGGGTATAGAGGGCGGCAGCGCGTTCCAAGGTGAGCGCGCGATCGATGTGCGCTTCGGCGTAGGGCGTGGTGTCGCTCGTGGGGAGTTGCACTAGGCTCACTGGCGCGAGGTCTCGATTACGAGGCCTGATGGGAATGCCTGAAAGCCAAGCGTTCAGATCGTCAAATGCGGCGTCCAGAAGCTTGGCGTTGGGCGCCACGTACAGCACTCGCCGGGCGCCTTGTTGTAAGAGCTCGCGCACCAAGATGCTCGGCACTGATCCGGACGCGCCGACCACCGGATGAAAGCCTGGCTGCGCCATGACCTTGCGACAAAATGTGTCGAATGCGATCCACGGTCGGCTGCCCGAAAGTAGCGGGTCTGGGCCCAAATTTGGAGATTTCACGGCACGGCCTGCGGAAGGCTAGTCAAGAGTAAGTTGCGGGCAAGCAAGTGCCATTCGCCATCCGGATGGGCCGAAAGGTGTGCACGAAACGCCGGTGTGGCGGCTTCGGCATTGCCAAGCTGAAGTTGCAGGATCCCGCGAGCAAGTTGCGCTGGGTATTCTGGATCTTTACGTTCAAGTGCTGCTACGAACGAGAGCTGCTGGATCTCGGGTGGTCCGTCTTTTCGAGGCGGGTGGCGCAGAAGAAAACCGAAATACAGTCGCCAGTCGTTCAGGCTAAATCTAAGCTCGGGAACATCGCTGAGCTCCGTGAGGCTGAGCCATCGCGCTCGAAAGAGCACAGCGAGTTCGTTCTTTGTGGCTAACAGCGCGCCGTTGGAATTGAGCCAACCATTGGCGTCGGCCCGAGCCATGAAAGCTCCTCCCAATTCTTCCAAATCAGCTGGCAGCTTTGGTGCCTGCTCACTTCTCGCCGCCTCCCAGCCCTGCACGGCAAGCTGGAAAGCGTTAGCTTGGTATGCTAAAAGGCCGAGCAACGGGCTCGGCCCGTGGCTCCTCAATGCGCGTGCAGCGGACACGCGAGCTTCAGCCAGGATCTGCGGGGCCTCGCTATCCCCACGCGCCTCGGCTGTTCCGTACTGCCGAATAGCTTCACCCACGGCCCGGACGTCATACGGTAGCGGCGCTTGTGCGACACGAGCAGCAAGCTCTGAAAAGTGCGCGGCCTGGTCACGCTCTCGCACCCGATCGACAGCCGGCAACGGAATCGACGGAGGCTTCACCCGCGTTGGCAAGATGAGTAGCGCCAGAAATACGGCTGATCCCCCAACGATTGGTATCAGGGGCCAGCCCTCCCACATCGCCACGAGTCGCTGCCACGAGGTGAGCGTGGGTGAGTCCTTGACACCTGGTGGAGCCCCCCTAAATGATGCTTCTTCACCCGTCACGGGAGCATTGTTCGAGCTATCCTTAGCGTCCGAGGCCATTGTGGAAGAGAAGCGCGTTTACCTTCGAGCACCTGTTAGCCTGGATATCTCCTGTGAAGACCAATCCGGCAATACCTTCGTCGGAACTACCCGAGATGTTAGTATGGGCGGGATGTATGTAGAAGCGACGTCCTCGCCCGCTTTCGGGGCAAAGGTCACGGTGCATTGCCATTTGCCGGGCGCAACGGCACCCACGACATTTCCTGGCGTTGTTCGCTGGTCGCGGCCGGATGGCTTTGGTGTGCAATTTGGCCTCCTGGGGGCCAAAGAGACGCACCTTTTGGCCAATCTGATGCGCATCTAGCTGAGCCGCGCATATCTCGCCTGGGGCCCCGGCGAGTCACGTGCTAAGCCCGAGCCCGTGAATTCTGCAGAATTCTTCACTCGGGTGCTTCCCGAATTGTTCTCGGATCCGAAAATCCTCGGCGGGCGAACCTCACGCATGAGCGTGTGCCTGTGGGTCGACGCTGAAGCTTATTCGCTTCGTATTCGCGACGGCCAGCTCCTGGTAAGCCCAGGAAGAGATCCGGAAGCTTTAGTTTCGTTGATGTTATCGGAGGCGGATTTCCCGGTTCTGGTTTCGAACGTCACGGCCCAGCTCACCGATCAACGCGCGCTCTTAGCACTACAAGTTCTCCTGGTTGAGGAGGCAGCCGTAGCCGAGCTTTCAGATCTCGAAGGTGCCGTAGAATTCGCGATCAAAGATGGCCCCACCGTGCGCCGCCTGCTTCTAATTTTGGGCCGAACGGAGCGCACCTGGAGCGAGGCCGAGTGTGTGGTAACAACCGAGCTTGCGGATTTTCTGTTGGTTCAGAAGGGCGCGGCGCATCCGGTCGAACTTTTGATGCAAGGCAAGCTGCAAGTGCAGGGCGATCCTGCATTGCTCATGATGCTCGCGCCTTTGTTCGTGAACCCGTAGTGTAGGTGAGCAGTCGAAGCGCTGGGGGGGCTTGGGTGCTCGATAGGTGTCACTAAGACCAGTTGACGCTTCGCACCGAACTCCCTGTGACAGCGTACGAGCGAAGGTTGGGTTTCGCGCCTGGCTCGGGCTCCTTTCCTGGGCGTTGAAGATACTTAGCATGACAAGTATCTCTCGAAAGCGGAGATCCCTTCTCGCAGAACCCCCGAGTGCCGGCGTGGACTTGCGTTCGCCTACTCAGCTCTGCGGGCTAGCGTGTGGGAGCAGGTGCAGGCGCAGGCGCCTTGTTGGGAGCGGGACCGGGAGCTGGCGGCTTGGTGGGAGCAACAGGCGTGGGGGTCGCGGGCGACGTGGCGGTTGCGGGTGTGGGCGTGGGGGTCGCTGCGGAAGCAGCGGCAGAGGCGGGAGATTTAGCGCTTGCGGGGGCGGTGGTTGCGGCGGGAGGCACGGCATCGGCCACTGAGGCGGCTGGTTTGGGTGCGGCTCCGGTGCTTGGGGCGGGCAGCGGATCCCAACGCAGGCCAATGCCGGTTTGATTGGCAACCTTGCGCGTCGTGAAACGTTTGAGCGACATCATGTACAAGCCCGGCTGCTTGTTGCGCGTTGAGAAGAACGCCAACATGCGGCCATCTGAGCTACACGCTGGATACGAATTGGAGCCCTGATTTTGCGTGAGGCGCGCCGTGCCCTTGCCGGATTCTGAGCTAATCACCAAATCTTGATGATCCCCCACAACCACCGCGTAAACGGCGCGGATGCCGTCTTCGGTATCGCAGAAGGTAGGGGCTGCCGCCGTGAATCCAGCCGGTGAAATTGGCTTCCCGGCGAGCCACAAGCGCTGGGTTCCGGAGTCAGAACCGCCAATCCAGGCTAACTTCCCTGACGGGCTAAATACGGGGTGCGTTGCGAGCGGGGTAGTGGAGACGCGTTTGACGTTTGTGCCATCAGGATTGGCGGTGTAGATGGCTGTACCGGTGCCGTCAGCTATGGCGAGCGCCATCTGGGTGTGATCCTTGTTGAACGCCACGCTGTAGATGGACCCGGGCTTGCCCAAATCGATCCGGCGCTCTTTGTTTTGCGCCAGCTGATACAAACGAAAAGGCGCATAACCCACGCTCTTTGAGTAGAATAGCGAGCCACCCGGGCCCCACGCGGGTGAGAGTGCAGTGGTGTCAGCAGCGGTTGCGGGGGTGAGGGCATTGCCATCTGCATCCATCGTAAAGATCCGGCGATTGCGACCCCATTGCGTAGCGAACGCAAAACGGCTCGCGAAGCCTCCCGGGCGCCCAGTAAGGGCTCCTAGAAGTGCGTCGGTAATCCGGTGTCCGGTAACCCGTACTTCGTCTGGCTTGATGACAAAGCGCTTTTCATAAACCGGCTCTTTGCCCACCTCAAGAAAGTACGCGAGCCCCACCACCTGCACATCCCCTGCCGCATTCTTTTGCGCCGCCACCTTAACGATGGATTCGGCTCCAAGCTTACGCCAAGCCTCGATATCTACAGGATCTTGGAAAGCATAGGTTCCCGGGGGAGCTTTGGCATCGTCGATCAGATCAAACAAGCCGCTTAGCTCCAGATCGCGCCGCACCACACCGCGAAGCACCACGTCTTCAAAGTCGGGCGAAAGCGAAGGCAAGATGGCGATCTTTGGAAGCCTCTCTTGGCTCACTCCGGTAACAACAAATTCGCCGAGCAAGGTTTCGTTCGGTGTCGCGCTTTTTGCGGAAGCTGGAGCCGAAGCCGGAGCTTTGCTCGCGTTGGGCTCGGCGCCTGCGTGTTGGCTCGCGAGCACACTCACGACCATGAGGCCGAAGCAGAGGAACTTAGAAGCCGAGGTGGTTACGGTTGCGAGGCGCATTCGGAGGACTTTCCTGAAAATGTTGGAAACACGCTGGTATCCAGAATGTCGGGGTAAAGCGGCGGTGGCGGGGGCAGTTCCTGGCCAATGATGGCTTGCATGGTGCTTTGCACCTTGGCATCGAAAATGGGGTTGCCGCTCGAACGGGTGATAGAAAAGCCAGAGACTCGGCGGGAGCCATCCACCGTGGCAGAAACACTCGCAGAGAGGGTGCTCAGTGTTTTGCAGTCGAGCTCGCCAAGTGGCGGGCGAAAACGCACGTTGAACCAAGCCAAGATCTTCATCTTGTATTGGCTCACCGCGCGCGCCTTCAGCGGATCGGTCTCGGTGCCTTCCTTAACGCCATCCGCTGCGCCTTCCTGATCGAGGTTCGGCGCCTCGGCATCCGCGGAAGCGTCGAGCGTTTCGTCGACCTCTTTGGCAACCTCCGCGTCGGGCGGGGGTGCTTCGGCGTCGAGCTCAGCGAGCTTGCTGGTGGGGAGCGCTTCTGGAGTCTTGGAGGCTAACGGTGAGGGTGCGCTAGATTCCTCGAAGCGCTTTACCGGTGCCTGTTTTTTCCACATGTCGGGAAGCTTCGTGCGCACGCGCTTTCCACCAAGCTTGAGCAGCGGCAGATCATCCATCACTGGTTTTACAGCGATGGGAATGGGCTTGTTCGCGGGTGCCTCGGCTTCCTGCACGTGGCTAACGTTGGAGCCGGCCAAAACGAACAAAGTTATGAGCGCCGCTTGAATCCCAAGCCCGAAGGCAACGGAGCTAGAAAGCTGCGCCGTCGAATATGAGGGCAAGGAGGACGCCATTGCTCTCGCTCTTGTGCTTAGCGTGTCCCCGGTGGAGGCGTAGCGCCAGGGTTGGTGAGGGAAGCAGGCGCGTTCGCGCCCTTTGGCACGGCTGGCGCAAGGGCGCCGGGGGCGTCGGGAAGCTCCTCAACTTCGGGCTGAACCAAAAGATTGAGAGACTCAACGCCGCTGTTGCGGGCAGCCGCAACCACGCCGGCGACAACTCCGTATTGAGCAAGCTTGTCAGCGCGGATGTACAGCTCCCGCTCAGTTTGGACGCGCTGGTTCTGTTGAAGAGCTTCGGCTACTCGCCCTGTAACGTCTTCATCTCCGAAAAGCACGCGCTCTTCTTTGGTGACAGTAATCAGTAGCCGTGCATCTTTGACCGGTGTTTCGGCGGCCTTCACTTCAGGCAAATCAATCCTGAGCCCCGTGGTGAGTAGTGGCGCGGTTACCATAAATACAACCAAGAGCACCAACATCACGTCCACGAGCGGGGTGACGTTGATGTCTCGAAATCCGCCGCGCCGGCGGCCTCCACCTAGCTTGATTCCCACAGGTTTTAACCTTGGCGGGTGGTGGGGGCGGCACCGGTTGCGCGAGCGTCGTTCATGAGCGTCTCGACCCACGTCTCAGCAGAGGCGTTGAGCTCATCCAGAAGGTTACCGATGCGTGCATCCACGTAGTTGAAGCCGATGGTGGCCGGAATGGCTGCTACGAGACCGGCCGCCGTGGCAATCAGCGCGATCCCGATTGCGGGTGCCACGACCGGTAATGAAGCGCTTTTCTGAGCTCCAATACGCATAAACGCATCCATGATGCCCCAGACCGTACCGAACAGGCCAATGAACGGTGAAGCCGAAGCTATGCTACTCAACGTCGGCATCAAGCTTGATGCTCGCTGCTGTTCGTTGGCAATCGCGCGTTTTGCAACCGCCAAGAGCAGTTCACTCGTAGGCGTGCTCTGCTGATAGCGGCGGGCGAGCTCAATCACCACGCGGGCACCCGGCGAGTTGCGGTGATCGAGGGCTAGCTGCACAAGATCAGATGCGTTTTCGATTTCAGACGCTGCCCGCTCAAAACGATGCTGAGCCGCCGCCATAGCGCGAAGCTGCGTCGATTTGAGGAACCAGATGATCCAAACCGCAGTGGAAGCAACGGCCAAAAGAGCAAATACAGCGAGCTCGATGCCGGATGCACCCAATATGAGCTTCACTGGGTTGAGCGTAGGCTCAACCGCAACGCTTACCGTAGTGGGATCACCCATCAAACTATCTCCTTAGAATTGGCAAAGGCGGGCAGCAATCGACTTGAAGTCTCAGCACGGCTGAAGCTCATGGAGCTCATTCGGCGAGGGTGATGTCGACGCGCCGGTCTTTTTCCCAGGAAGCCTCGTCGCTGCCTTTGGCGTCCATCTCGCCGCGGGAATTGGTCTCCATCTGGCCAAGCGCTAGACCTTCGCGCCCAATGGCGCCTTTGACGTTGGATGCGCGCTTCTCGCCCAGTACCATGTTGTATTCGTCTTCGCCGCGGGAATCGGCGTGGCCTACGATGCGCATCTGCTTACCCTTGAGTGGGCCTGTGGCGAAACATGTGGCGAGCTTCTTGAGAACTGCCTTGTCTTGAGGGCGTACGTTCGAGGAGTTGAACGCGAAATATGCCTCGGTCTCGGAGATGCCACAGGCTTTGCGAATCGCGTCAGAAATACTGACGTTCGACTGCTGGGGATCTTGACCGGCGGGGGGTGGAGCCGAACCCACCGGAGCGGTGTAAGCGGGCGCCATCGGGGCCATTGGCGTTTGTGCAGGCGGGGGTGGATCCGCTGCGCACGCGAGGAAGAAGCTCGAAAGGGCCAGGGCTAATAGGCGATTCATTTTCATGGTCTTCAGTACTCCGGATCGAACGAGTGTTCGGGGCCGCGCAGGTTTGCGGCCAAGGTCGCAGGTTGTGCGCAAGAGGTACGCCCAATAAGTTTCGGTTGCAACCAGCAAAGCTGACACACTGGGGGCGGCTCCACCCACAATTCCCGTGTGATTGCCAGAGCAGCGTGTGCTGCCTAGCGCGTGAATGCGTAGAGGAGAAGGGCGCCCGTACCCACCACAAAGCCAATGATCAAAAGCCAATTGCCTGCCTGCGAATTTTGGGGCTGCACGATTGAACGCGAGGTGTCCAACTTCGACAGAGCCAACTGTGTCACGGCCGCGAGGCGCTTGGTTGCCACCGAGCCGCGTTGATGATCACCCGCCATCCCACGGTAGTAGACAGCGGCTTGAACTAGCTGATTGGATTCGTTGGCATACTCTAGAAAAGCGTTGTGGCTCGCATCTAGATCCCAGTGAGCCAGTGTGTTCTTCCAGAGAAGCTCAAGGTTCGGATCCGTTGGGGGTGCCCCCTCTTGGAGCTCGGGTGTCATGGCGTTCTGGGGGTGGTGGTTTTGGATCGTCGCGCTTTAGGTTCTCGCACGGCTTTGGTCCGCGCTTTAGGTTCTCGCACGGGTGAGGCTTTGGCTTTGGTCCGCGCTTTAGGTTCTCTCAGGGGTGAGGTTTTGGCTTTGGTCCGCGCTTTAGGTTCTCGCAGGGGTGAGGTTTTGGCTTTGGTATTCGCTTTGGGCTCTGGAACGGGCAAGGCGTTGGCTCTGGTATTCGCTTTGGGTTCTGGAACGGGCAAGGCGTTGGCTTTGGGCGGCATTTTCGCTTTAGTAGAGGCCTTCGCTGAGGTGGCGCGTGCGGTGCCACGAGCTGCTCGGCGTTTGCCCTTTGCGCCCGACGGCGTAGCCGCGAACCCATCGCGTCCACCTCGCAACCCTGCGAGCGCGGGGGCAAGATCCGCCAAGATCCGGAAATAATCTCGACGTTCGTAGGGTTGATTCAAGATGTGATAATCTGCGTTGGCGAGCCCTACGCAACCAAAACAATAGTTGCACCGGGAGAGCGACGCACACAAAACAAGGTACGAGCTGAAACTGCAACGCTGACTTTGTTTGCAGTGCTGGCAGCCGACTAACCAAGCGGAAGCGCTACAGTGCTGACACTCCGTGCACCCCTCGCAATCCTCGCAGAAGTGGCAGCTGATAAGCCCACTGCTAGCGGAGCAGAAGGTGCACTTCTCGCAGCCCTTGCAAGCCACGCATTCGACGCACTCGCTGTTCTCTTGGGCTTCCGCAAAACTCGCAAAAAGGGCCCTGTATGCTTCCTGAAAGGTTTCCGCTGTTAGATCCGAACCCATAGTAAAGAGTCTTTGGCTAGAACGTGAGCGGGCGGCGCGCCCGGCGGGCTACTTGCAACGTGCTTCGTTTTAGGGTTCTTTGCGCAGGCTTTCAACAATGCCTTCCCCCTCCAGCGAACGTCGTAGAAGATTTGCATCGGCCGACCCGTGTTGGAGAGCGCGATTCTGCCTTGTGTTTGCGAACGCACTGGTGAGCCAGCTACCCGCTTGCACCCAAGTGGTGAACGCGCCTGTAGCTCACACGCCTGCTCCCGCCGAGCCCGAAGTACGCGATCCTCTTTCCGATCCCGAGGCTCATTTCTCGTTACGTTCGGCCCCAAGTGGCGAGTATCAAGTAGCGTTGCCTGATGCACGTGGCTGGCGCCTTCGCGCACACACTGGGCCTTGGTTTGCGTTGGCGCACCCCGCGACGCGTTCCGAGCTTTGGCTCCGCACTTGGCGTGCCTCGCGCTTGGCGACCCTCGAGGATTGCTTCATGGAAGTTCACAGCATGGCCAGTCAAGTGCCGGAGTTGGATCAGCCTGGCGCGGCGCTTCAGCTCGAAGAAGTTTCTCTGCCCACCGGGTTTCGAGGTGCGCTTTCGCTTGCCGAAGCCGAGCGCCAGGGCTCCGTCTTTGCTCGCGCTAGGTTGGTTGCCGTAAAGCCTGGTCAGTGTTTCGTCGGTGTTTACCTTACTGAGGAGCAGGGCGCGGGGGCGCTCCGCAAGGTGTTTGAGCGCCTCACCGTGATGGCCGACCACACGCTTCGAACCGTGCGGTTTTCGACGATCGACGAACGTGCAAGAAGCACGAGCACGCGTTAGGTGAGCGGCTAGCTTTTCGACCGCGGCGGTGCACTCTTCCGGAAGCCCATCTACTCCGCGAGGCACCGTGCCAGGTGCTGTTACTGATTTAGCTTTACAGATTGCGTGTGCCGGTGCGCGTGTGAAATGTGGCACCCATCACTGTTCGTGGTTCCCGCGAAACATGTGCTACCACAGCCGTATTCCCTCGCGTGGACGTCTAGACCTGCACCACGTAGTACCCGGAATACTCGCCTGGTTCTCCATGCTGAGGGCTAGATGCCACAAACTTTGTCACAAAAAATTGACTGACAAAGGCCAGAGGCTGATCTACGTGAGAACACCGGAAGTGATCCCGAATGAAAGACGTCGCGCTGCTCCTCGCTGAACGCGTTCGAGAGTTGAGGAAGAGTGCTGAGCTGACCCAAGCAACGCTCGCGCTCCGCGCAGGTGTTACCGTGGAGACAGTGGCGCGCCTGGAGCGCGTGGTGCGAGATAAGCCGTCTGCCAACGCCAACCCTTCGCTCGATACGCTGGTGCGTTTGAGCGCAGCGCTCGGTGTGGACGTGGCTGAGCTTTTTGTTGCCCCCACGCGCCCAAAACAACGCGAAGATCGTTTGAGCACGCTCCTACGCGGAGCCAGCCCCGCTACACGACAGCGTGTGTTACGCATCGCCGAAACGTTGGTGCGTGAAGATGCCGCGGAAGAGAGTGCGGAGCCGCGCTCAATGCGCCGAAGACTTCCGGGGTAGGCTGCTGGCCTGCGTTGGGGCACGGCCAGGAAACCTCAGCGATAGCCCAAGAGCATTTCTTCAAATGCTTGCTGCTGCTTGCGCGTCAACATTCCTACCGCCACGCCTGAAAGACCCGAGCCCTGAAATACGTGAGCTGCAGCGGCCTGGATGTCGGCGGCGCTCACGCTGAGCAACTGTTCCAACCGTACGGCAGGTGAATCAGGACGACCGGAGAGCTCGCCCAGAGCGAAAAACTCAGCACAAGATTCCGGTTCATCGAGCAGCATGTCCATCTGCCAACGGAGCCGAGCGCGCGCTTTGGCAAGCTCCGCGTCTCGTGGCGGAGCTTGCCGCAACTCTTCGGTCAAGCGCAGTAACTCTTCGGCCACGTAAGGTGCCCGTTCGTGAGAAGCATCTGCCCCGAGCTCCACTAAGCCGGTATCTGTATAGGTTTCGTATCCGGCGCTTGCGTCGTAACAAAGCCCCTGGGAATCGCAGATCCGGTGGTACAGCCGCGTCGACATGCCGTCGTCGAGAATGCGCAGCAACATGTCGCAGGCCGGCTCCATGGGCGCGTGCTCTTGGGGTGCACGGAACACGAGGCGCAGCGCCGTTTGGCTGCTGTTGTGTTGTACGAAGCGCGCGCGCGCTCCTTTTTGTTGGGGTGGCGGGGGGCTTTGCGGCACCGCTCCCTGGGGCAGGGCGCGGAATGTGTTTTCCACGCCACGTGTTACGGCTTCCGCATCCAAGGGCCCGGCGACTGAGATGACGCAGTTATTGGCGGTGTAGTGGGCGCGGTGGTGCCGCGCGAGGGCTGCTTCGTCGAAACCGTCGAGGTGATCGCGCTGGCCAATGATGGGGTAGCTGAGCGGGTGATCTTGGAAGCTGAGCGCGCGAACGAGGGTCTCTGCTTCTACAAGCTGACCGTCTTCATCGAGCCCTTCAAGGATTTCCTCGCGCACAATTCCGCGCTCAATTTCGATGGCGCTAAACACAGGCGCCAACATAGTTTCGCCGAGCAATTGCAGAATGGGCTCGAAATTCTCAGGAGGAAAACTGATCGAAAGGGTGCCGTGATCCGCGTAGGTGGCGCCTTGTAACGTTCCGCCCAAGCGTTCGTAGGCGAGGGCCTGTAGGTGCGCGGAAGGGTGCGTGGTAGTGCCGCGGAACAACATGTGTTCCAGAAAGTGGCTGAGGCCATTATCTTTCGCGGCTTCAAAGCGCGGGCCAATGCGCAGGTGTGCGTTTAGCACCATGCGATGCACATTGGGCATGGCGATGGTGTGAACGGTCAGGCCGGAGCCGAGGCGGGTTACCTCGGAGGCAAGTGCGGCAAGGGGCTTCATCTCAGTTCGACGCCGAGCGGTTGCATCAACCGGCGGGCTCGGCGTCTTTGGCGTTTGCCTTAGGCAAGAAAGCCGGGTTCACTTTGATTTCCTTTTCGGCCTTCTTGCGAAGATCAGCCACGTAGCCCGTGAGAGCCTCTTGGGCGCGCACCTGCTTTAGGCCTCGCATCAGGAGCGCCTTGTCCTTGTCAAACTGCGCTCGGGTTGCAAGATCCTTTTCTTTAAGTTGCACGAGGCAGAGGCCCTCGCTGGTTTTAACGGGGCTTGGAAGAAACTCATCGACCTTCTTCAGCGCAAAAACCTTCTGCGCCACAGCCTCGCTCGGAAGTGCTGTGGTGATGGGTTGATCTCGAATGGCAAATGGCGCGCTGATCTCTACTTTGGGTCGGCTCGCCGCTTCCAGCGCTGGAGCCGTTTCGCTCTTTTTTGGTACGCGGGCGTATTCGCGCGCAAGGGCGGTTATAACGTCGCTCAACGGGCGGCCAGCTTGTGTCTGCTCCACCGCGGCTTTTGCAAAGCTCTCCAACAAGGTTTGCGCGCTGGCTTGCACGGCCAAGCGTGTCTCCACGAGCTCTCGAGCCACCTTGTCGATATCGCCTTTGGCAAGGAGGCCATCGAGCTGCACGATGTGGTAGCCGTTTTCCGTCTCCACCACTCCAGACCTCTTGCCGGGCTTGAGCGTCCCAACGGCCTTCAGCAGCTCCTCGGCGCCGGCACCATAGGACGCGTCGAGGCAGCCAACACGGCCGCCAAGCATACTGCTCGGAGCATCACTCACCTCACGCGCAACGTCGGCAAACGTTTCCTTCGTACCTGGTTTATTCAAGCGGTCGAGGGCGGCGTCGATCCGTTCGCGGGTCAGCGTCTTGTCTGAATCGGAGGCGCCGGGAAGAAAATCTACGCGGATTTCACTTACGAGTGGGCAGTTCTCTTTAAAGCGATCTTTCTCCAGTTTCACTGCGGCATCCACCTCGGAAGCGTGCGTGGAGGCCCAGGTGGCAACCATTTCTTTGGAGGCTGCAACTGCGAATTTTGCAAACCAATCGCGGTTCAACTGTGCGTAGCGTACGGTGGCGCGGGAACGCTCTTTTTCAAACAGTGAGAAAGCTTCTTCGTCGGAAACCTGCACGCGCGTGCGGACCAAATCGCGCATGCGTGCTGCGGTGACTTCGCGCCGCTGCATTTCTTTAAATTCCTTCGGGCCGCGGTTGGCTCGATAACGAAGCTCACGCTCGTAAAGCTTTGGATCAAATACACCATCCGGGCCCTCAACGCGCAGCTTACGCACTTCGGTGGGGCCGCCAGGTTCGCAGCCTCGGCCTGCGGGATCGTGACGACACAGGAGCAAGTAGTAGCCGATTTGCGCGGCATCTGCTGCTGGTAAAGAGACGTGGGCGTGGCCGTGAATGAGCTCTTCGTCGAGCGCGTCGTCGCTGGTGCTAAGGTCGTACTTTTCTGCGACTTTGAGCAGCAGTTCGCGTTCGATAAGTCCGTCCATCACGCGTTCTTGAAGCTTGAGGCGCTTCATTTCCTTTGGTTCAAGGCCGGGCACCGAAACCAAGCCCAAGGCGGCGTTGAACTCCTTCGGCGTAACGCAGTAGCCCTGCACCTCAACGGCGCACTCCTCCTTCAGGGTGCCCATGTCTGTTCCCCCGCCGCGCCGGAACTCGAGGACGAACACCAAGATAATCGTAAGCACGACGCCGCCCAAAAGGACTTGGGCCACTCCGCCCTGGCGAAACAAACTGAGCATTTTTAGGTTGTCCTCTTGCGTAATTTCGAGCCCGAGCCCGAAGGGGCGCGGAACCTAGCACGAGGCTTTTTTCGGGTCCATTGGCCGAAAGTCGAGGCGAAACTCACGCCGCCAGCGACCCGAGCTAGCAGGCCGGCCTGCGACTCACAACGCGTTTATCCTCGGGCTAGCCTTCGTCCGGGGCGCTGCTTTTCTTGAGGCTCAGAAGGAAACGAAGCTCGTTGAACAGTTCGGCGTCGTCGGCGATGGGGCGCTTGAGGGTGATTTCAAACCTGGTATCCAGGATCTTGTTAGGGTCCCCCGGGTCATGGACGGGCACCACATTCGACGCGTGTTCGAGGTAGCCGCGGCCGAGGGGCTGGGTGGCGAGTTCTCGCGCATGCTCAAACAGCTGAGCTTCCGAAGCTTGGGGAAAATCGCGACGCTGGGCCCGCACGGTGACGTACACATCGCGTGACAGGCCCGCGGCAACGCCGCTTTCCATAATCAGATTGTCCCGAACGCGTTCGGCAAGAACCACACGGTCCGCAAGTGTACGATAAATCTGAAATCCCTCTTGAACGAGTCGCCGTTTGAGCTCTTTGGGGTCTTCTAGACTCATGCTCTTCAACTAACCTACGAGGAGAAAAAGCGTCGGAACGAGGAGAGCTTTGGAACCTGCAATCGCTCAGCAGCATTATCGATGGGACCTAAGTACGTCAAGCGGGGCCGCGTGCCCCGTGCCAGTGGCACCTACGAGTGCGCAACCGCACCTTTGCAGCAGTGCCCTATTTATGGTTAGCATTCGTCGGTGGCGATTCTTGGCGGTAGTTCTCGACCTCCCCAGCGCAGGAGCGCTGGCGGCTCACGCCACGAAGCTTCCGAGCACGTTTTTTTAAAGAGTAGTGAAGGGGCAGCGATCACCGGGTGGACGCTCAACGTGAGTCGTGGTGGGGTCCGTGTGGTTCTGGAAGATCCGGTGCTGGAGGGTGCGGATTACGATTTCTGGATGTCTGAGCAAGAGGGGCCTTCGCGTCGAGTGCGCGTTGCTTGGCTGCGCCATCAAGCTGACGGCGAAATCGCGGGGCTGCAGTTCTTGGATGTAGAAGGTTCCATACCGTCCCCTCCGGATGAGCTAGCGTAGCCACGCAGCCCCCGCTCGTGACATCATTACCAAACAGCCAAGCTCAAGCGCTCCTCGGTGCAGATGGGCCGATAGCTCGCGCTCTTTCACGCTACGAGAGTCGCGAAGGTCAAATTCAAATGGCTGATGCGGTGTTCCGCGCTCTCGACGAAGAGCGCGTGCTCTTGTGCGAAGCCGGCACGGGCACGGGCAAGACGCTCGCCTACCTTCTACCAGCGCTGCTTTCGGGAAAGAAGCTGATGGTATCCACCGCCACCCGCGCGCTTCAGGAACAGATCTTCAAAAAAGATCTGCCGCTCATCGCGAGGGCCCTCGGGAAAGAGCCCGAAGTGGCTCTTATGAAAGGACTTTCAAACTACGTTTGTAAGCGGCGTTATCGGCAATTCCTAGCGAGCGAGGCCGCATCCCAGCCACACCTTGGCAAACGTTTGCGTGTTCTTAACACCTTCGTGGAGAACACAACGAGCGGTGATTTAGCAGAGGCCGAAGGGCTCGCCGAAGACGACGATTTGTGGTCCCAGGTCACCTCTTCGAGCGACACACGCGTGGGGCCCACGTGCCAATTTTACGACGAGTGCTTCGTTACGCGCATGAAGCGAGATGCTGAGCGAGCCCGGCTCGTGGTGGTGAATCATCATTTGTTTTTTGCGGATCTTGCATTGCGCGGTCCACATCCCGGGCGTGTGTTGCCTGATTACGACGCGGTGATCTTCGACGAAGCTCACCAGCTGGAAGACATCGCCACGAATTTTTTCGGCTCCTCCGTCTCGAGTTCGGGCGTGGAGCGCCTGGTGCGAGATTTTGAGCAGATCCCAGCGCTTTCTGGTCCACTCTTTTCAGGGGCGGACATTTTGAGGGTCGCCGATCAGGCGCGCAATGCCGCGAACGCTTTCTGGTCCATGTTGCGAACGCTTCTGCCAGCTAACGAATCGCGCGTCACGTTAGAGCGAGATGTTTGGTCGAAAGAGCTTATTCGGCTTTGGCATGGCGTGGACGCAACGCTGGAGGCGCTGGGTCTTGGAGCAACGAGCTTGGGTAGCAAGCTTACTGAGGGCACCACGCGTGGTGCAGTTCGCGAAGCTCTAGACGTTGTCGCTCGGCGAGCCCAAACCATTCGCCAAGATCTGGCGATTGTTGTGGAGGGTGGTCGCGGGCGCGTAACCTGGTTGGATGTGAGCGAACGCTCGCTCCGGCTAGTTTCCACACCCGTTGAAGTGCGCTCAACATTCCGAGAGCGAGTGTTCGATGCGATAGGCTCGGTGGTGCTCACGAGCGCTACGCTTTCAACGTCCGAGAGCCGCGGCCCGGTGGCGGACGCATTTTCGTATATTCGTGCGCGCCTCGGTATCGACGAAGATCTCGCCGTGGAAGAGCTGCGCGTGGCATCACCTTTCAACTACGATAAAGCCGCGCTGCTTTACGTTGCTCGCGGGCTACCCGAGCCGAACCATCCAGGCTTTGTGAATGCCGCGGCCGCACAAGCTGAGGAATTGGTGCGCATCACCGAAGGCGGCTGCTTTGTGCTTTGCACGTCGGTGAAATCCATGCGGCTCATCCACGGTATCTTGAAGGCCAAGCTTCAGGGCTATCCTGTGCTCTTGCAAGGCACGGCCAGCAAGACACTGCTCTTGGAGCAGTTCAGGGCGAGCGAAAATGCGGTGCTTGTAGCCACCATGAGCTTCTGGCAAGGCGTAGATGTTCCGGGGCGCGCGCTTCGCCTCGTGATTATCGAAAAGCTTCCCTTCCCCGTGCCGAGCGAACCGGTTTTACGTGCTCGCTCAACAGTGCTCGAAGAGCAAGGAAAGAACCCGTTCATGGAACTGTTCGTTCCGCAGGCGGCGATCACTCTGAAGCAAGGTTTCGGGCGCTTGATCCGCACCCAAGATGATCGCGGCATCGTCGTGTTGCTGGATGAACGAGCGGTAACTCGCTCGTACGGCAAGAAGTTGCTCGGGGCGTTGCCTCCCGCACGGCGCGCAGAAAATCTCGCTGAAGTCGCGGATTTCTGGCGCCGCGTGGACAAAGTTTGAGGGCGAAAGAACGCGCGAACGCGCGAACGCGTCCCGCAGTTCGGTGCGATTCGGAGCGGACGGGTGTGAGGCGGCCGGGATGGGCCCGCCCGTGCCATTTAGTGAGCAGGCTCGGGTGAGTACCTGTCGCCGCGCGTGCAACGTGGGCTCTCTAGGTCAATGCACGGAATTGGGCAGATGGTAAAGTCCGCAGTAGCAACGTCCGTACCCGCACTGCGGGCCCTACACTGGTCTGCGTAGGTCTTCCCGTCACAGCCACAAACCCAAGTAGCAATTGCACCGGCAAGCCCCCCCGAAGGAGAAGTGCAGGATTCAGCCAAGGGACGCTTGACGCAGATCCCCCTGGCATTCGCGTCCGTGCAGGCCTGCCCGCCTAGAGGATACATACAATATTCATCCGCCGCGCAATTACCAAGATTTCCGCCGCATGGCGGGTCAAGAATAGCGCCTGTGCATTGCCCCACCGTGCCGTTCAAGCAAAGGCAGAGCCCCACCACCGCGCGATCAGGGTAAACCACACCATCCACGGTGCAACTCTGACCAGCACCACCGGTGTTCATGACGCCACCGGTGTTCATGGCGCCACCAGTGTTCATGACGCCACCAGTGTTCATGACGCCGCCCGAGGAGTTTGAGCTGCCACCTGAGGCGATGACGGCACCTCCTGCCGGTAGCTCTCCATCGGAGCCTATTGGTATCTTGCTTCCTCCCGAGCAATTCGCAGCTTGTGTCGCGACTAGCAGCGCGGTGAGCGATAGTAGGCGTGAACGGGAAGCGTGTATGAGCGGCATTTTGTTACCCACCTTTCAAAGTAAAGCGTGTGTTGAGTGAGTGGCCGCTCTTTTAGGAAGTGAAATGGTCGGTGAAGTTTTCTAAACTAGCCTGTTGTGGCGCGAATTGAGTGAAGTCTCAGGTACGTTCTAGGGTAGGTAATAGGGCGCTCAGAATGTGCCCTGCAACCCTAGGGTGCCTCGCCCCGATACAACTGAAGGCTCGTACGTGCTGCCTGGCCCTACCACGGTGAAACCTCGCCGCGCGAAAGGCACCACGAGCTCAGGCCGTGCCCAGAGCGCAAGAGTGTTCGTTACCAATTCGAAGTCTGCACGTGCCCCAAGCAAGCCTGCCACCCAAAACGTTGAGCCGCTGCCGGGTGTAGTCACGTTGACACTTTCAGCGCTG
This sequence comes from Polyangiaceae bacterium, assembly GCA_033763455.1. Classification (GTDB taxonomy): domain Bacteria; phylum Myxococcota_A; class Polyangia; order Polyangiales; family Polyangiaceae; genus JBBRRP01. Next base: position 52,225 of record JANRKO010000031.1, on the reverse strand, counting down.
AGTTCGCCGCCTTCGAGACCGAGGCTGATGGCACCGTGTGCTTTCGAACCGGTGAACCAACAAAGCCGTGCTTGGCCCGCGGAAAGAGACGCCTGAATACGTCCGTTGCTGTTCACGATGGGTTCGCTGGTGCTCGGTAACCAAACAAAACCAACCTCGGCCCGGAGCGCACTCAAGCTCAGCGCTACCGCAGCGGAAATTCCCACTCGCGGTTTTGGCAGAGTACCTGCGTCGAATGCCGGGCCAGCTTCTAGGTGGAAGGCACGTATCAGGGGCTCACGATCCAGTGTTGTTTTGGGGCGAACAGTGGTCGATTTGTCCGTCACCGGCACGGCCAGGGGCGGCGCAACGGGTGCGACATATTGCGGAAGCGTACCTGGGGTTGTCGCGCCGGGCGTTGTTGTCGGCGGAGCTACCAAGCCGTCACGTGTTTGCACCAGAGCAAGTGGATCAATCGCTAGCGCAATCACCAGGGCAGTGGCCTCCGCCGCCTGAGCACAATCTGGAGCCCCCAATCTGCGCTCAAAGGAACTGCTGGGCGAGTGCATGGCAATCAACACCCAGAGGCTTGGGCTCGAGCTTGGGGCTGCGGGAGCGCCTGGCGCGACAGGCGCTTGCTGTGCGGTATTTTGAGCGAGGGATAACCGCACTCGCAAATCCTCTTTGAGGAGAGCATCGGGACGTTGCCCAAGCAATGGAGATACGAGCCGTTCAAGGTCGGCAGGCGGCGTGCAGATAGCCTGCGGCGCCCACTCAACAGAGAGTGATGCCGCTTTGGCGGCTGCTGCCTTACCAACCACAGCGCTCGCCGATATAGCGGAGAAGAGGGTGGCTTTTACGATACGTCTGAGCGCCACAGCCCGGAGGTTTGGCACGGGCGCCTTCGTGGGTCCAGACCAAGGGGTCATCAAGGGGCTGAGGCCGAAAGGATCTCCGTACGCACTGCGTCCGTGGAAAGTGCGACCACTGGTGAGCTCAGTCCGCCCCCCGGACTTCGACGAAGGCAGGTAAATTCAGGAAGATCTATGGAGACCTCGAAACGGAGTGGGCCCAAGTCGTCGGTCGCACTCGTGTCGAGGCGATCCGCAAACATCTCACCCGGATGCTCGTGGCGCGGCACGGCAACCTGCCTGCGATTCGGCCCGAAAGAGGATGAGCGGTGGCACACGTTGCGACACCAGTATTCAATTGCGGCCCATCCGCCCACTACGGTGACGTTGCGGGGAGCTTGGGCGAAACAAAAGAAAGTGCCTCCAGGTACTTGGCGGCCGGCACCATACGCGCGTTGCGCTCCGCCCTGCCCTTGGCTTGCTTGAGGCCGCCTACCACCTGCCTTGCGGGCACCGTAGGCAACAAATCTTGAAAATAGAGCAATGATTTCGAGAAAGTTGCATCATTGAGCTTCACCTCCACAAGCTCACGCGGCTTCTTATCGAGCACTGGGAGAAAGTCTACTTCGCGCTTCTCTTTGTCGCGCAGAAAGCAGAGTTGCGCCTTTTTCCCGGTGAGATCTTCGGCAAGGTGAAGTTCCCGAAGGAGCGCGCACGCAACAGCATTTTCAAGCACCGCACCCGGGTCCGCCCCGGCGTCAGCTACCGCGCCAGTGTCGTAGAAGTAGTACTTTGATTCCTTGAGCAGGCTTCGCGCGATGTTGTGATGGTACGGACGAACGGGAAATAGGACGTACAGGCTTTCGAGGATCTGTAGCCAATGCTTTACAGTGTGTGCTGACGTCTGCAAGTCCCGTGCGAGTGAACTCAATGATACCGTCGAGCCTACTCGCAGGAGCAGCAACTCGACCAGAACCTCGATGCTTCGAATTTCTCGCACCTTCTCTAGATCCAGCAGATCCTGCCGCAGAATCACGTCCAGATGGCTTCTTCGCCAGCGCCGGGCATATTGTTCGTCCCCATTCAGGAAAGGCTCGGGAAACCCTCCAACCGTGAGGATGCGCTCTAGTGCATCCTCTGCCTCGAACTGTCGCCCAAGCTCACGAACGGTAAATGGATGCAAACGGTGAAGGAAGTAGCGACCTGCCAACGAGTCGCCCCCGCGACGGAATACCTCAAGGTGCGCGGAACCGGTAACCAGGATCCCCGGGGGGATCCCTTCAGTGTCATAGATACCTTTGAGCCAAGTTTTCCATTTTCGCATCTTGTGGAGTTCGTCAAAGATCACGAGCGAAACGTCACGATCCCACTCCTTGGCTGTGAGCAACCTCCGATCCTCAGAACTATCGTAGTTCAGATAGGAGTGGTGGGGACTCAAGGACCGGGAGAGGGTTGTTTTTCCAACTTGGCGTGGCCCGGCCAAGAGCACTAGCTTCTTGGCCAAATCTGCCCTCAGCGCTGATTCCTGCTGCCTCTTCACCTTGACTATAATGAATCACACTTCAAAATAGTCAAGACTATTCCGAAGTGCACTTCATTTTGGTCGGACTGTCGCTAGCTCGACTCGGCTCCCGGGTGCAAGTTGGAGCAATGTAAGCTCGGGATTGCCTGCGGGGTTTCGATGGCGCTGCAGCTATCGGGTCCGAAAAAGATTGTCACACTGAGCCGGAGCTTGTGTCCTTAGGGCATGGAGCTCGCGGATTTCGAAACGCACGTACGTGCCACTTACGCAATGGCGTATGCGGTTGCGTGGCGTATCGTGCGCCGCGAGAGTGATGCCCGCGATGTCGTTCAGGACGCGTACGCCACGGCGTTTCGCCGCCTTGCGCAGCTCCAGGAGGATCGCGCCTTTCCAGGCTGGCTGCGCCGCATCGTCGTAACGACTGCGCTCAACCGCAAGAAACGCAGCCGTGCGCAGTGGGTCGATTTCCATGACGCCGAAACGCCGCCATTCCTCGACGAGGACGAAACGCGGTGGACGGAGGCGCAGCAACGCCTTCTGTCTCGCGCACTGCTGACACTCAGTCGCGAAGAACGCCAACTTTGCGAAGCGCACTACTACGGTGGTCTACAAATCGGGTCCGCCACGGAACGCAAACGTTTGCAGCGTATCCGGGAGAAGCTGCGAAAGGAAATAGAAATGGAAGAGCAACGAGATCTAAAAATCCCCGGCGACTTGCCGACTAGTATCATCGAGCTGCTCGCGCGGCCACGCCTCAGCGACATCGCAGGAAATCCGGTGGCGCTGACTCTCGCGGCGATCAACGAAGCATTCCCTGGTTTCACGCGTGTCGAGGTACCTGAAGACCTCGACCTCGACGCAACGGAAAAAGCGCTTGGTGGAGACGCCGTTTACATCGAGCGATCAGCGCTGCAACGCATCTCTGGCGAGCACGTGTTGCGCTACGACCTGACGCTACCGCTGTTGACAACGATCAAACTCAACGGTTCGCCGCAGCGGTTGTGGGCGTCTGGCAAGGTCTATCGCAAGGAGAAAGAAAGCGCGACGCATCTCGAAGCGTTCCACCAGCTCGAGCTCTTCGCGATCGACGACAAAGACACGATCGACGGTTTCTGGCTCGCGGGACGCCTCTTGAAAGCGCTAGATAACGTGCTGCCAGGCCGCGAGGTGCGTGTCTCGCCAACGTCCTACCCAATGTGCAGCCGTGCCTTCAGCATCGACGTGCGCGAGAAAGACGATTGGTCCGAAGTGATCGCCCTGGGCGAATACGCTCCGTGGGTGCTGCAGGCGCTTGGCGCAACCGCTAGACGAACCGCTCTCGGCGCGGGCTTCGGACTCGAACGCATCGCTGCGCTCCGGTACGGGATCGACGACATTCGAAAGATTGCCACCACAAGGGTCGACGCCAAGGAACACTGAAGCCACAGAACCTCAAGCGTATAGCCGCCGAACTTACCGAGGTTGTGCGCTCCCGAGCCGACACTAGGGTTGCCCCTAGAGGTCCACAGATCTTGCTGCACAGTTTCATTGGTTTTTTCCTGCCTGATATCGTTGTTGGAGCATGCTATATTGGACATTCCCAAACACGTTCGGAGGGAGCACACCAATGAAGCTTAGATATTGCGCCATCATATTCAGCTCGCTTTTTGCTGCTGCCTGCGGCGGTGCCACAAACATTGAAGCAGAGCCAGGTGCGAATACAGCTGTCACTGGCTCGGGTGGGGCATTGAACTCCCCGGGAGGGCCCAGCCCGGGCAGCCCCTCAGGTGGCAAAGTTAACTCGGCCGTCGGTGGAAAGGCGAACGCTGCGGGCCCTGGCCCCACGCCATCGGGTATCACCTCCGTGCCGGCGACATCTCAAGAGTGTGGTGTCAGCGCGCAAATACTCGCGCGGCGCATCGCGTACGATTCGGACGCATTAGGTTTCAATCGCGACATTTTCATTTCTCGGGCCGATGGAAGCGAGCGCGTGCGCGTCACGGACTACCCGAGCGCTGAAACGGAGCCGAACTTTTCACCTGACGGGGCGTCGCTGGTGTTTACCTCGGACATGAACGGCCAACCGCAAATTTTCCTTCTGCACCTGGCATCGGGCAGCTTAAGCCAGCTCACGTCGCGACCGGAGGGGGCGGATCAGGCAGGCTTCTCGCGCGATGGCAGGTTCATCGCGTTTCACAGTGGGGCGTCGGTTTACGTTATCGGTGTGGATGGCCTCGGCGAGCGCCTGATTGCCACCGGTCTCGATACCTTTAATGCTTATTTCTGGCCTGAATTCAGCGCTGACGGTGAGGAGGTTCTGTTCGATCGAAACAACGAGCTTAACGCTGCTCGGCTTGATAACCTGGCGATAAGGCCCGTGGTTCAGAATTCGACCACCACCATCAAGATGCCTGCTGTTTCGCCCGACGGTCGCGAGGTCGCCTACTCGGTGAATTGCAGCACGGGCTTTGCGGCAGAAGGTGCGTCTATTTGGACGACCCCTTATGGCACGGCTACTGCCCCGTGCGACGGCCGGCGCGTAACTCCGCAGGAACCCTTTAGCTTAGCCAAGCCTGCGTGGGCCACAGTGGATGTGCTCGCGTATGAGCGAATCGATACGGCGAACAATCTTGCGCGGATCGCCGTAACTTCGCGAGCTGTCGGGAGCGTGCCTTGTTTGGTCACGCCTGCGGACGCGGACTACCGCAACCCGAACTGGGCGCCGGAGCCATAGCTTCGGGCCCCGGCGAAAGCAGTGGCTGCGAGGCCGTTTGCTGGCGGTGATTCAGAACGAGGCTCCAACAGACAGGTGAGCGGCACTTTTCTTCAGATCCACTGTTGGGGCGACATACCAGGCACTGCCTTGCGCCTTAGCTTCCTCGCGCGCAAGCCATGCGTGGTCGATGGTCATTGCCAACAAGGGACCGGCAATCAGCACCGCTGCTGCTAAACCATTCGTTTCTTCTGATTGGGCCAAACCCACACCTAGGACGATTGGCAATGAACGCATCCCAAAGCTCAAGCCCGCCTTCTCCCAAGAGCCGTGGAGGGCGTGGACCGTTGGAGCGCCGAACAGGTATGTCCCCGCGCCCGCGAGAGCGAAAGCGGTAGAGCTGCTGTTGTCGCACGACTCCGATCCTTCGTCTCCAGCGGGGTGATCATTCAAAGAGATCCCCAGGTTCCAACAGAATTCGTAGGTCGCCACGGCTCCGTAGATCATACCCACCGCCGCAACATCGCTCAGCCCCGTCTGGTACCCATACCAGCGAGTAACTGGTGGTGCTGCTGCAGGCGGCCGTTCCCGACGTTCCGAGCCTGTGCCAGCGTGGCTTGCGGCCTGCGCCTGGGCGGGCTTTGTAGCCGCCATTGGGGCTATGAGCAGGGCGACAAGGAGCAGCCCCCTCCTGCAAGATGCCACGACACCATTGGACATATGATTGTATTTCATTCCTTCCAACCTCTCAGAATCCTTGGGTAGGCGTTTTCTGTTCGGTCTTGAGCAGCAAGCGTGCCACCTTCAAACTGCCAGTATTGCCGGGGTTTCAACCGGTGCCGCGTGTGCAAGGGTGTGCAGCGCTGCTCACTTGCTGCACAGGTCTTGATGGTGTTCTGCGCTTGCTCGCTGAGAAACTGTTTTACGAATCAGCGCGCTTCTCCAAGCTCCGAAAGCTCGTTGACGCGCGCGGGGCGGAGTGGTCGGGGTCGTCGTCGCAACCCCCTAGCTCCAACGCGGATTCATGCGCCGATGATCTCATTGAGCCCTTCGACGGCTTGGCTGAGCTCCTCCGCAGACAGTCGCCCCAGCCGTTTCCCGATACGTTCCACGGAGAGTGTACGGATCTGGCTGATCTTCAACCACGATGGCTTCTTTAGCTTCGAGCTCGTCGGCTCCAGCGTCAAAGGAAACCCGGCACGCTGAGGCTGGCTCGTAAGAGCCATTGCGATAACGGTCCCCGAGCGCGCGTTGAAAACGTCATGACTCAAGATCAGCACGGGCCGAAGACCTGATTGTTCACGCCCACGCGTCGGATCAAGGTCTGCCCATCGCAGCTCGCCCCTCAGTATTCCGGCCACGCTTCACCGTCTGCTTCCCAACCCAAATTGGCGAGAGCCCGCTCTTCCGTAGGATCGAGCTTGGCACATTCTTCGGCGAGCCGACTTCGCTCTAACCGCGCGAGTTTCTCTTCCACCGCGATCTCGACCGCCTGGCTACGGTTGAGGAACCGCGCCCTTTCCACCAGCCGGTCTAAACGCTCCAATGTAGAGCGTTCCAACGTGATAGCTACCTTCGCCTTGGGCATGGTTGGTATGATAGTTTATCATACCTAAGTAGGCAAGCAGCTTAGCTGGCGGACGGTTCATGGCTGAGCCCAGCGATGCCGGCGTTGTTTGCTGAGTTGGGCAGCTTCGTGCGGCAGGCGGGCGACCGCGACAAGGCCACCAAGCGCGGGGCCGCATTGTGTATCGAGTGCGCAGAGCTGCACACCCCTGCACACGAGCAAAGGAGCGAAAGATTCGGCAAAAGCGGAGCTTTCAGGCTGGCACGCTAGCTGCTGAAGGCAGAGGCATGAAACCCACTTGCCTTGCTCTCGCGATACTATTGACGACGGCGCTTGCCGGCGCAGCGCCGTTATCCGATCGCAGCGCTTCGCCTTCATCCGATCCTTGGCTACCGGGTAACGGCAACTTCGGAGTTGCGCTTGCCACAGGGATCCCTTTTCCCGTGATGGGTGAGTTGTCGATGGGTGTCACCGACTATGCCGCGTTCGGTGTTCTCGCTGGTACGACGCCAATCGTCAGCGGATTCGGTTTTCGACCCCGAGGTGGAATTCCGATCACCCAGGGCCTGCGCATTCTGCTGCGCACGCCCACGCTCTACTATCCTCCCACCACGTCTGCTTCGCGTCAGCCGTCGCACGCTTTACAACAAGCTCAAGGAGCTGAACATCTACTAAGGCTTCCGTGCGTGGAGGCATTCACGTGTCCGACCTCGGGGAGATCTCGTGTCCTATCCTTGGCAACATGGCCATCAAGCGGGACACGCGTGAATTCGAAGTCTCGGTGCCCGCCGAGCTTTTTGCGCGCTCGTTCGCCGAATGCATGGCTGATCCTGGTAGGTGGTTACCTGAGCAGCTCAGCTTTCGTCGCCATCGGGCCTTGTGAGATTTCCGCTTCCGTGCGGATTCAACGGGTTCCAGCCCGTCTCGCTCGAGGATCACCTAAGCGCGCCGATCACGCCGCACCGCTGGATCAGCCGCGTTTGTTGGATTTCTTGCCGGGCTTTTTCGTCGGCTTGGCTGCCTTGGGGGGCGCTTTAGCGGCACCTCTCTGAGCGACGGGCCCCTTCGCAGCCTTGGTAGCAGGCTTAGCTTTCGCAACAGGCTTCGCAGCTTTGGCGGCAGGCTTCTTCGCAGCCTTAGCTACAGGCTTAGCAGCTTTTGCCACGGGTTTAGCTTTCGCCACGGGCTTAGCAGCTTTGGCAGCAGGCTTCTTCGCAGCTTTAGCTACGGGCTTAGCTTTCGCAACAGGCTTAGCAGCTTTGGCAGCAGGCTTCTTCGCAGCTTTAGCTACGGGCTTAGCAGCTTTGGCAGCAGGCTTCTTCGCAGCTTTAGCTACGGGCTTAGCAGCTTTGGCAGCAGGCTTCGCGTTCGCTGCTGACTTAGCAGCTTTGGCAGCAGGCTTCGCGTTCGCTGGTGACTTGGCAGCTTTGGCGGCAGGCTTCGCGTTCGCCACAGGTTTTTCGGCCACAGGCTTTGCGGGCTTAGCTTTCGCGCTGGGCGCGGATTTCTTGGCCACTTTGGGCTCACTCGTGGGCTTTTTGGCGGCTGGCTGCTCTAGCTTCTCAGGGGTTGAAGCACTGAGCACACTCACGAACGCGAGCTCCGTTTGCGTGGCTGCTGCTTTCTTCAAGCGCACACTTCGTTTGGGGCTTTTGGCCTTGGCAAGCCCAGGCCCCGTTGAAGCGGGCCCAGTGCTTTCGCTGTCGTCGTCAAAATCAGCGCGGCCGAGTGCACCCTCGCGGCGACGTGCGAGCGTCTCGTCGATCTTGCGATCGAGATCGGCGAATTCAAAAGGCTTGTCGACGTAGGCATCTGCACCATAAAGGGGCGAGGTCATTTCGTTGAGCGCGTCGCCGATACCAGTCAACATGATAACGCCTGCGTGGGCGAGCGAGACGGCTTCGCGGATCTTCTTGCAGACCTCCCACCCACTCATGCCCGGCATCATCACATCGAGTACCACCAGGTGCGGCAGGTGTTCGTGCGCGAGCTCCCAAGCCTGATCGCCGTCAGTCGCCTCGAGGACACGAAAACCTTTGCCTCGCAAGTGCGCAGAGACCATAGCGAGCGTGCTCGGCTCGTCGTCAGCAACCAGAACTACCGTTTTTGAATCCGCCATTTTCTCCTCGCTCAAAAAAAGCCGCTTAAGGCCCGGAAAGTACCGCTAACTGGCCGCGCAGGGGAGTGCTAAATGCTCGAAGCCCTCGGGCGGGTAAACGCTTTGCTGCCGTACGGGGCGCATGGACTTCCGTAACAGGCCGCGCTTGCCCCCCAACGGATCCGCTTCGAGAGCGAAAGTGGGCTTCGAGTCGCCGATTTTCGGCTGAAGTGGTGGGTGGCGGGGCGGTGGGCGCGCTAGCATTGGCCAAGGTCGAGGAAGGCCCGCGTGTCTGCATTCGGGTCCGCCTTCCTCACGAGTCGCGTTCATCTTGGAGCTATAAACCTTGGGAACCAGCTTCCGGCAGCTATCAGCTTTGCGTGGCGCGGCGCGCTCGGCGGAGCTTCGCCTCCGACTCAATCGCACGAGCGCGGTGGCCAGCCGTCTGGCTCCGGTACCGCTTGGCTATGGAGCGCTTGCTCTGACCTACATGAAGCTCGGGCAGCCGCCGGGATCTTTGTCTACGGCGCTGCTCACTATCGGCGGCCTGCTCGCGGGGGCATGGTTGGTGGTGGTCTTCTTCACTTTTGTGCGGAGGCCGCAAGCCGGAGCCGGCGCTCTTCTGCTCGACCACTCCCACCATCTGAAGGGGCGTGTGGCCAACGCGCTCTCTTTCAGTGAGGTTCCGGAGAAGGCGCGCACACCGTTCATGCAAGCCGCCATTGCTGACGCCGAGGCAGTCGCCGAAACGCTGTCGGCCAAGCGCGCGGTTCCCTTCGTGTTTCCCCGAGAGCTACCTTGGTCTATTGCTCTGGCTGTCGGGCTGTCTGCCATCTCTTTTTTGGAGGTGCGCGTTGCTCCGCCCCCGCCACCGGAGTTGCCTGTCCGGTCCAAAGCGCTCGTGCTTACCGCAGATGATGTGGAGTACTTCAAAGATGTGGCGGCGCGCTTGGCCGAATCCTCACAGCCCGAGATGAGCCGGGCCGTATCCCGCTTCAACCAGCTGATCTTAGATATTGCGGCCGAACGCATATCTCGCGATGAAGTGTTCCGCCGCCTCGACGCGCTTGAAAGAGAGCTTGCGGATGCTTCGCAGGCCGAGAAGGAAGCATTTGACGCGGCTTTGGCCGATCGGGGAACTGAGCTCAAGGCGAGCCGAGAAAGCAAACCGCTCGGGGACGCACTTTTGCGCCGCGATTTGCCCGCGGCGAAGAAGGAATTGGAGAAGCTCGCGGCCAAGCTGCGCGAACAGAAGCAGAAGCTGAGTCAGCAAGATCTTGAGCGCCTGAAGAAGGCTCTTGAGGCAGCCAGCCAGCAAACGCAGAAACGTGAGCAGCGCATCGAATCGCGTCGCCAGGAGTTGATGAGTCAGCAGCGCCGGCTTCTCAACAAGAAAAAGAAAGGGGAGAAGCTCTCACCCAAAGAAGCGGCCGAGCAAAAGGAGCTCGAACGCCGCCTAGAGCGGCTTGATCGTGAGAAGCGTGAAGCACAAGCCGCTGGCAAAGGGCTCTCGGGTTTGGATAAGGAGCTCGCTGAAGCCGCACAGAAGTTGATGAAGGAGGCGGGGCTCTCGGCCAAAGATTTGGAAGAGGGTGCAGAGCAGCTCAACCGGACGGCTCAGCAGCAATCATCGCAGCAGGATAAAGAGCAGCTCAAAAAGCGCCTGGAGGAGCTGCGCGATCTTTTGCGTCAGCAGGGCCAAGCCGGCAAAGAGCAGATGAAGCGTTTGCTGCGTTTTGGCCAGAAAGCGCGAGGCCAGAACGGCTCACCGGGTGAAGGTTCGCCTCCGGGCCAAGGAGACGGCAAAGATCAAAAAGGCCCCATCACGTTGCGTCGCGGCGGCAGCGGGCCTGGGGTAGAAATACCGGGCTCAGGGCAGCCGGGAATGCCTGGTGGTGAGAAGGCTGGCCGGGGCGATGGGCCCGGCTCGCGCGGGGCGGAGGCAGGGGTTGGGCACGATGAGAATCTGCGCGGAGATCCAACCAAGCTCGATGGGCAATACAAAGATGTTTCCGCCGTCGCCGCCGATACGGGTGAGGGCACTGCATCGGCCGAGGTAATTCAAGGGGCGGCTCAACGTGGATTTGTGGGGCGCGGTTACAGCAAGGTTTACACCGATTATCGAACTGTGGCCGAAGATGTGCTTCACAGTGACGAAGTTCCGGCCGGTTATCGTTTTTATGTGCGCCGGTATTTTCAGTTAATTCGTCCGCGTGAATGAAAGAGCGATACCAATGAGCGAAAACGTTAAGCTAGAGGTTGAGGAATTTCAGCGACGAGTGGGCGCGCTGCGAGCGGAGATTGGGCGCGTAATTGTCGGCCAATCCTCAGTGGTGGATGGGGTGATAGCTTGCCTTTTGGCGGGGTCGCACGCGCTTCTGGAAGGCGTGCCGGGGCTTGGCAAAACGATGCTGGTGCGGACGTTAGCGCAGGCCGTGCGTTTGGATTTTTCTCGTATCCAGTTCACGCCCGATCTGATGCCCGCGGATATTATCGGCACCACCATCATCGACGAAGGCGCGCAGGGTGGGAAAACCTTCGAGTTCCGAAAGGGCCCTATTTTCTCGCACATTGTCTTGGCGGATGAGGTGAACCGCGCCACACCCAAAACCCAAAGCGCACTCCTTGAGGCCATGCAGGAGCACCGCGTCACTGTGGGTCGCACCACCTACACCATCGAAGAGCCTTACTTGGTGATGGCTACGCAGAACCCATTGGAAATGGAGGGCACCTATCCATTGCCCGAAGCCCAGTTGGATCGCTTCTTCTACAAGTTGGAAGTGACCTTCCCCTCGCGAGAAGAGCTGCACACCATTGTGGATCGCACTACCACCGAGCAGGAAGTGAGCGTTCAACCCGTGCTGCAGCGCGCGGAGATTCTAGAAATGCAGAAGCTCGTGCGCCAGGTGGCGGTGGCTCGCCACGTGCAAGACTACGCGATTCGCCTGCTTCAGTCGACGCATGCAGCTACTGGCAAAGGCTTTGAGCAAGTGCAGCGGTTTGTACGCACGGGGGCTTCCCCGCGCGGGCTTCAAGCCATGCTCCTGGGAGCCAAGATCCAAGCGTTGTTTGATGGGCGTTTCGCGCCTGGAATTGACGATGTCAAAGCGGTGGCCCCCCTCGCCTTGCGTCATCGTATTCTTCTGAATTTTGAAGGCGAAGCCGAAGGGGTCACCACGGATGCCGTGATCCAACAAATCCTCAGCCAGCTACCCGAGACGGCCTAAGCGCATGGGGCTGTTCGAGCTTTTTCAGCGCGGGGAGAAGGCGACAAAGAAGCGCGCCACCGCGTCGACATCCGCGCTCTTCGACGACGAATTTCAGAAGAAGCTGGAGATGCTTTCGGTGGTGAGCCGACGTGTGTTTGCGGGGCGCCTGCGCGCCGAGCGCCGCAGTAAGAAAAAGGGAAGCGGCATCGAATTCGCCGACCATCGCGAATACTCAGTGGGGGATGATTTTCGTTCGGTGGATTGGAATGCGTATCGGAGGTTCGGGCGCCTCTTGGTGCGTTTGTACGAAGAGGAAGAAGATCTCAGTATCTATTTTCTGGTGGATTGTTCGAGCTCCATGGGCTTCCGGGATCAACGAAAGTTCGATCAGGCTCGGCGGCTGTGTGCAGCCTTGGCGTACGTGGGGCTTGCCAATTTGGATCGCGTAACGATCGTCGGAGTGAGCGATCAGATCAAAAGCACGCTGCCCGCAACTCGCGGCAAAGGCCGGATCCGCCAGATCTTTCGATTTCTGAGCGAGCTTCGTCCCGAAGGCGTCACTGATCTTGAGGCGTGCCTCACCAAATTTGTGGCTCAACACAAGCGGAGAGGGTTGGCCGTATTGATCAGCGATCTTTACGATCCGGCCGGCTTCGAGCGAGGCATCAACGTGTTGCGCTTCAACAAGTTCGAGCCTTATGTGCTCCACTTGGTGGATCCGCGAGATACCGGGAGCGATCTTCAGGGAGACGTGCGCATCTACGACTGTGAAACGGGGGAGGAACGCGATGTGACCATCACGGCTGCGCTTTTGCAGAAGGTGAACCAAGCCGTCGCGCACTATCAGGAGGCGATTGAACGCTTTTGTGCCAGCCGCCAAGTGCCGTATTTTGCGGCGAACATCGAGGTGCCGTTTGAAGAGCAGGTGCTCCGGGTGTTCCGGCGTGGAGGGTTTTTGCGCTGATGTTCTTGGCTGGCCTTCCGCTCAATACTCTGCTGCTCCTTGGTGCTGCGGCGACGCTTTGCACGGTAGCCCTCTATATTCTGAAGTTGCGCCGTCGCTCCGTGCCGGTGCCTTTCGCGCGGCTCTGGGAAACGGTGCTGCGCGATCGAGAGAGCTCGACATTTTTCTCTCAGCTCAAGCGGTGGCTTTCGCTCTTGCTGCAGCTCATGATGGTCTTGGCGCTGGTCTTGGCTCTGGGAGATCCGCGGCCGAAAGCTAGCGCCGCAGGTGCGCGCAATGTGGTCGTGCTTCTGGACACGAGTGCTTCCATGGCAGCCAAGGATGAAGTCCCAAGCCGTTTGGAGTTGGCCAAAGGCAAGGTAAAGGAGCTCATTTCTGGCCTGAAGAACGAAGATCGACTGCTCTTGGCCGAAGCTTCGGCCGCCGTGGTGCCGCTTTCTCCTCTTACTGATGACGTCACGTTGCTTGGCCAGGCTGTGGCGGCTGCAGAGGCGCACGGCACCGCATTTGATCTCGAAAAGGGGCTCGCCTTTGCGGAGGATGTGCTTTCGGGGCTACCCAACGCGGAAGTGATCGTCGTTTCTGACGGCGCGTTTGAAGTGCCGCCGCATTTGGTTTCAGGCAAAGCCAAGCTGAGCTTCGTTGGCGTTGGGAAGTACGCGGACAACGTTGCCGTTACCGAGCTCTCCGCGCGCCGCTACCCTTTGGATAAGTCGCGCTACGAGGTGATGTTAGCGCTCGAGAATGCCGGCAAAAATCCTGCGCTTGTAGAGCTCTCTCTCTTGGGAGATGATCAGCTGATTGACGTGAGCCAGTTACGCCTCTTGCCGGGCGAACGTGTACCACGCTTCTTTTCGAACCTCGCGGGCGCCAACGAGCGGCTTGAGGCGCGCATTCGCTTGCTCGAAGGGAAAGACTATCTGAAAGAAGATGATCGTGCGTTTGCGCTGATGCCAGAGCGTCGCCGGGCGAAGGTGTTAGTGGTGAGCGAGGGCAATACGTATTTGGACGCCGCACTTCTCTTGGATGAGTACTTGGACGTGTCCACGGTAGGCGAGGCGCAATACCCGCCGAAAGGCCGCTTTGACGTCACGATTTTCGATAACGTGGCGCCTCCGCGAAGTGCCGAAACGGGGGCGGCTTTTTACCTCAACCCGCCGGAAGCGGGCTCTCCCGTGAAGCGAGGGCGGCAGGTTGAGAATTTTGGTTTTGACGTCTGGGAGCGGAAGAGCCCCGTTTTGCGTTGGATGGCCCTTGATGATGTGCAGGTGGCGAGCGGCTTCACGCTAAAGCCGCTCCCTTCTGATCGCGTGCTCGGAGCTAGCGAATGGGGGCCTATTCTGGTGAGTGGAAGCCGGGAGGGCGCGCCTTTCTTAGTTCTTGGTTTTGACCCAAAAAATAGCGACCTAGTTTTACGAGTCGCGTGGCCACTGATGATCCTCAACGCCATCAATTCCTTCGTGGATCAGGATGCCGAGTACCAATCAGCGTATCGCACCGGAGATATTTGGCGTTTACGCGTACCTGCAGGGCTTGAGGTTGCAGAACTAGAAAAGCCGGATGGTTCTAGAGTAGCGTTGCCGGTGCGTGAAGGGCGTGCCGAGCACTTTGGCGAGCAGCCTGGGTTCTATCGTCTGAAGTGGGTGGGCGCGGTTTCGTCTCAAGCGTTTGCGGCGAACCTGGGAGACGTTTCGGAAAGCCGGATTGCTCCAAAAACGGAGCTCACCCTCGGGGGTACCAAGGCGGCTCGGGTAGCAGGCTTTGCGCCCGGTTTGCGGCAGAAGTATTGGGGGTATTTATTGCTGCTTGTGGCGCTGGTGAGCGCAATTGAGTGGTTCACCTACCACAGGAGGTTGACGGTTTGAGCTCCGGGGTGCGCGCTTGGCTTTGGGCAGGGCTGACGGCGCTCGCGCTACTCCTTTTGGGTGCGCTCTATTTCAGGTGGCTCTGGCCTTTGGGCGAGAGCGGGTGGCGAGGAGCTTGGAACGGCGTCGTGTATGAGGCCAAGAACCCACGGGCACTCGGCGTGTTACTCGTGGTGCCGCTTTTGGTTTGGGCGCTCAGGTACTCTTTGGCTGATCTGCCAATGGCCCAACGCGTTCTTTCTGTAGTGCTGCGGACTCTATTTCTGTTGGGCCTCGGGTTGGCTCTCACGCAGCCAGCTAAGACCTCCCACACTAACAAAGTGTGTAGCGTGCTCTTGGTCGATGTGAGTGATTCCGTGCCCGATGCGGCGCTAGAAGATGCACGCCAGACAATCCTCGGGGTGCTCAAGGCCAAGCGTAGCGAGGACTTAGTGCGAGTGATCACCTTTGCGGAGCGGCCCGTTTTGTTGGTGTTGGACGCGGATACTCCATTGCCGGGTGTCCCTGAGCTACGGCACAGAGGCTCGTCAGACGCGAAGAAAAGCGGCAGTTCTCAACCCCAGTCCGGAGCTTTTGGCGGGCAAGCCACCAATATTCAATCTGCAGTGCGCCTGGGTCTTTCGGTGTTCCCTCCGGGCTATCTCAAGCGCCTGCTCATCCTGAGTGACGGGATGGAAACCGAAGGGGATGTGGTGGCGGAGTTGCCCAACGCTGCCCGCGCAGGCGTCAAGATCTCCACTCTGCCTTACACTCGACCGCTCCCGCCAGAGGTGGCACTTGCTGATTTGGCTCTCCCGGCCAAGGTTGATATTGGGCAGCCGTTCGAGATCTTGGCATCCATCTTCGCCACTCAGAAATCTACGGCGCGTGCCCGCCTCTACCAGGGCGAAACGCTGAATGGTTTGGACGGCGTTCGCCAGCTCACGCTCGAGCCCGGGAAGAACGAAGTTCGATTTCGCAGCGTGGTCCGCGTGGGGGGTCAAGTTACCTACGATCTAAAGCTCGATCAAATCTCGGCGGATAAGTTCTCCGAAAACAATCGTTACCAAACAACGCTCGATGTGCCGGGTCGGCCAACCGTGCTCTACGTAGAGGGGCAAGAGGGCCGCGCAGGGTATTTTTCGAGCGCCCTTTCGGCGCAGCAATTCGACGTCGAAGTGCGTTCGCCAGCCGGTTTTCCCTCGTCGCTGAAGGAGCTTGAACGGTACGGGTTTGTCGTGCTTTCGGATGTTCCGAAAGAGCGTTTTTCGGAGGCGTCCGAGCTCTTGATCGAGCGCTACGTTCGTGATCTCGGCGGCGGCTTCTTGTTTGCCGGGGGTGAAGCTGGGTTCGGCCTCGGCGGTTGGTCCCAGAGTTCGTTGGAGCGCCTGTTGCCCGTGCGAATGGACTCTGACAATCGCAAGGAGATGCCGAGTGTCGCGTTGGTGCTCGTAATCGATCGCTCGGGGTCAATGTCGGGGCTGCCTATGGAAATGGCAAAGGCTGCTTGCTCAGCCACCGTGTCGACGCTCGAGCCGAGCGACCTCATCGAAGTGATTGCGTTCGACTCGCAACCAGAACGCTACGTGCGCATGCAGCCGGCGCGTTATCGCTCACGCATCGACGGCGATATTTCTAGGATCCAGCCCGGCGGAGGCACCGAGATCTTTCGCAGCCTAGACATGGCGTACCAAGATATTTCAGTAGTTCAGGCCCGCCGCAAGCATGTCATTCTTCTAACAGACGGCGCCGCACCCGCTGAAGGCATTCGCGATTTGGCCCAAGCCATGCTCGCCGAATCCATCACGGTAACCACGGTGGGGCTCGGGGAGCAGGCTAACAGTGAGCTTTTGAAGGTTGTGGCCGACGCCGGTGGTGGGCGCTACCACGCCGTGCCAGACGTGAATAGTTTGCCTCGGGTTTTCGCCCGAGAGACGGAGTTCGTGGCGCGCCAGGCAGCGGTCGAGGAGTGGTTTCAACCGCAGGTTACCGGTTCTGCAGATTTCCTAAAAGGCATCGCCCCCGGGTCTTTGCCAAATCTTCACGGTTACGTTGCCACCAGCATGAAGGCACCCCCTGCACAACAAATCCTCGCCAGCGATCGCGATGAACCGATCCTCGCACGCGGGCGCGTGGGGCTAGGATGGGCGCTCGCTTGGACGAGCGATCTTAAGAACTTGTGGGCTGTGGATTGGCTACGTTGGCCCGGCTACGGGCAGTTCTTTGGGCAGCTCGTGCGGGAACATATGAGGCGCAACCGCAGCCGCGAGCTCCCCATGCAAACAGAAATCGTGGGTGATGAAGTGCGGGCAACGGTGGACGCCTTCGACGGCGAGGAGCGTTTTGACAACGATCTACGTTCGACGTTGGAAGTTACTGCGAGTGGTGATTCCACGTCCCCCGAGACGCACCCCCTCTTGCAGGTGGCGCCTGGGCGCTACGAAGCACGGTTCAAGCTTGGGCGCTTCGGAACGTTTGCGCTTCACGCCAAGCACTATCGAGCGGATGCGAAGGGTAACCTGAATCAGGTGGCAGAGAGTTTTGGGCACGTGAGCTACCCGTACCCTGCCGAATATGCGGTGACGCGTCCCGAGGCTGAGCGATTGGCGCATGTCGCCAAGGTGGGCGGAGGTCGGTTGAACCCAACGCCAAAAGAGCTGCTCGATCCATCTACGGAGCAAACTACGTTTCATGAAGAGGTTTGGACACGCTTTGTGATTTTTGCGCTTTGCTGTTTCATTTTGGACCTCCTAGTGCGAAGGGTGCGGATTTTTGAGCGCAAATTGCTACCCGTTCGTGCGGCTCCCAAGGTATCCTAAGGAGTGGTTCCAAACGGATGAGTCACTTCGCCCGCATCGCGCACCGCCTGCAGTCCGGCCGACCATTGGTTGTAGATTCGGATAGCGCAGCCTCACTTCGCGCGCGGGGTTTGGGTCTGAATTCGCCGGGAGCGGCAGGTCTCTTGTTGCGCGAGCATCCAGACGCCGTGCGGCGCCATTATGCCGCTGAAGTCGCAAGCTGTGTTGATGTGTTGTGTGCGCTAACTGCTGATACAACGCCGCGTGCATTGGCCGAGGTTGGCATGGAGCACCGCTCCGCGTGGCTTACGGGAACCTCGGTGGAGCTAGCGTTGGAGGAAGCGAGTGCCGCACCAAAGCCCGTGGCTGTGGCAGGTGTGCTGGGCTCTGATATGGTGAGTCCGCTTTCCACGGCTAGGTTGGTCACTGAGTTTCAAGAACACGCCAATCGACTCGCTTCGTCCGGGTGTGAGCTTATTATTGCACGCGGGCAAGGGTCGCGGTTGGGGTTGATGGCTGCGGTCGTTGCTGGCGCTGAAACATCGTTGCCCACCTGGGCTGTCCTCCAGCTCCACAACGACGAAGTGTTGGAAGGGGATGTTGAGGAGCTGCTCCAGACGCTCACGGGTGCGGGTGCTTCCGCCGTTGTCCTGGAAGTGTCGGGGACCCAAGCCGGCCTCGATTACTTAGAACGGCTAAAGAGCACTTCTGTGGCGCCCCTGGGTGTGTTGATGGCAGCCGGGGCCCAGAGTGTTCGTGGTTTTGCCGATGAAGCGGGAGATCTGCGCGCCTGGGCGGCACGCGTCTTGGCACTGACATCGCCAGTTTGTCGCATCATTGGTGGAGGGGCCGGAACTACCGAAGCTCATACGCGAAGTTTGGCGGTCTCTCTTGGTTCCCTACCGCCTCCAGCGCTCCACGCACACGCTCCGCTGGATGGGCAATCGGCCTAGGCCCGGGTGACACCAGGGAGCCCGCGCTCTATAGCCTGCGCGACCCCTGCCATGATTTCGCAATCGCCCAGTGCGCTAAAACCAGTCGACCATCCCATCGAACGGCACGAAGATCTCTTCGAGCCGTTCCTGCAGGCTGAAAAACCCCGCGAAGCGTTCCGCATCGGGCTCGAAATGGAGAGGGTGGGAGTCCACGGAAAAACGTGCGCGCCGGTTCCCTATGAAGGGGAGCGGGGCGTGCTCGGGATCATGAGTCGCCTGATTGACGAGCGGGGTTGGGAGCCGAGCCGAGAATCTGAGAATGGGCCTATCATTGCGCTTACAAGGGGGGACGCAGCTGTAACTCTCGAACCCGGCGCACAACTGGAGTTCAGTGGTTCGCCCTTGCCCGACATGCATCAGGTGGATGCGGAGCTCCGCACGCACCTCGCTGAAGTAGCGGAAGTTTCCGAAGCCGCTGGTATCGTGTGGCTGAACACCGGGTTTCACCCCTTCGCCCGCCAAGATGAGCTGCCCTGGGTTCCAAAGGCTCGCTACGCGATCATGAAAAATTACCTGCCCAAGCAGGGTAGCGGCGCTTGGGACATGATGCGTCGCACGGCCACCGTGCAGTTGAACCTAGATTATTCAGATGAACGCGACGCGATGGATAAGCTGCTTGTGGGCCTCAAAATGGCGCCGATTGCTAACGCGCTGTTCGCCAATTCCCCGTTTCGCGAAGGGCAGCTCACCGATAAGAAGAGCCTCCGCGGCGAGGTATGGTTGAAGATGGACCCACGCCGCTCGGGCCTCCTTGGGCACCTCTGGAATAAGCCTACGCTCGGCTACGAAGATTACGTGCAGTGGGCCCTGGATGCTGGCATGTTCCTTATTAAGCGTGGCGAACGGATCATTGAAAACACAGGCCAATCTTTCCGTGATTATCTCCAAAATGGCTACGAAGGCGAGCGAGCCACACTGGCAGATTGGCGCCTGCACCTGAACACACTCTTTCCTGAAGCACGCCTTAAAAATACTTTGGAATTGCGTCCGTGCGATTCTTTGCCTTTGCAATACGCCGGTGCAGCTTCCGCGCTATGGCTTGGCGTCTTGGCGGATTCTGTATCGGTTGCCGAAGCAAAGAGTTACCTTGAGAGGTTCTCGTTTCGAGACATGGAGAGCGCGCGTCCGGAGCTTGTTCAGCGTGGGCAGAACGTTGTGGTTGGGGGCGTCAGTTGCCAGGCAATCGCTGAGGAATTAACAAAAATTGCCGTGGCGGGTCTGAATCGGCGGGGTCGAAAAAATTTGAGGGGTCAAGATGAGACCGTCTTCCTTGAGCCCCTCCGAGCCCTCGTCCAAAGTGGCAATAGTCCAGCAGATTTTGCCACCTCAGGCCTGAGTGCCGGCCCCGTTCCCCCCGCATTATTGCTCGATCGCACTCGGTTGCGTTTGGGCTAATCGCGACTTAGGCTCCCGCCCGCGAGTTGAGCCTTTGCCACTGCAAGAGCTCGCTTGGTAGAGGCGCCTCTTGTGTGGAGGTGCTCCACGCTTAGGAGTCTAGATATGAAAAAACAATTGATGAGTTTGGTTGTGGTGTCCGCACTTGCGGGCGCGGGTCTCTTGGGAACAACTGGCGCACTTGCGGCCGACAGCAAGCCCCAAGGGGCAACTCCCGCAGCGGCAGCGAAGCCTGTAGCGGCAACTCCTGCGGCGACGAAGCCCGCAGTGGCCACCGAGAGCAAGGCTCTGCCCACCAAGGCGGCGGCTGCAACCGAAGGCAACAAAGAGAAGCAAGCAAAGACGGCAACTTCTGAGAAGCCCGCCGCTGCGACCACGAAGACGAAGGAACGCAAGGAAGTCGACGAGGACAAGGACCCTTCGAGCCGTCAGAGCGCTCTTGAGAAAGCAGGAGTCACCGGGGATCGCCTGACGAAGGTACTCGAAGCACTTGCTAAGGTTGACGAGGAGCGCAAAGCTGCTCGTGAAGCTTTCGAAGCGAAGAAGGAAGCTCTCGTAGCTCTCACTAAAGAGGGCACCGATGCCGCCCTGGTGATCGCTCTCGGTGAGGTGCAGCAGGCTCAGGCGAAGCTCACCCGCGTCAAAGACAAAGAGTGGGCAGCCATCTCCAAGTTGATCAGGCCAGTAGAGCAGGCATGGTTCCGCGCCGTCCGCTTCTCGGACAGTGTTGGCGCACGGCCGGCACCGGCTCCGAAGACCACGGAGAAGGCTCCTGCGGTTGCCAAGACCGAGGGCACGAAGTCTGAATCGGCCGCAAAGACCGACAAGACCGCGG
Source organism: Polyangiaceae bacterium (assembly GCA_033763455.1). Classification (GTDB taxonomy): domain Bacteria; phylum Myxococcota_A; class Polyangia; order Polyangiales; family Polyangiaceae; genus JBBRRP01. The sequence continues at coordinate 31,476 of JANRKO010000031.1, read as the reverse complement.
CTGCCAAGACCACGACCACCACGACCACCACCACCACCACGACGGTTGCTAAGACCAAGACCGCCGCTGAGCCCGCCGCAAAGACGGCAGCACCAGCAGCTGCTCCCGCTGCTGAAAAAGCCAAAGCCGCAGCACCCGCTCAGAAGTAAGTAGATCGGCCCCCACGGGTGGGATCTCCGGCCTGGGCTTGCTACCGATTGGTGGCAACCCAGGCCGTTTCTTTTTGTTGTCTGGCCAGACTTTAAGCTGCAAGTGCGATCGACAACTTTTCGGTCTGGCCCGCGCGGTAAAAGCGCCTCAAGTGCCGTTGTACGGAGGCTTTGTCTAGGCGCTCATCGAGACGAGCCACAAAGCGCGCGGCAACCGCGGTAGCCATTCGGTACCTGTCTCCCAGCTCTGTCCCTTGCGGGTGAAGGTAGCGAACTTCTTCGTACAGCCGAGTGCGCAACGTGGAGCGCTCGTGGGGTGAGGCGGTCATACCCAGCCCGAGGTAGACGAACTTATCCACCTCCGCCTGCAGCTCCAACTCCAACTGGGTCGCCGGTAGCTCCATGCGTGCGCGTTCTGCGATGTACACGAAATGGCTGACGCCTTCGATCAGCTGAAGGTGAGTGTCGTCACCGGCGGGCTCGGGAGCTCGGGCATCTCCGGGATCTTGAGCCGGCAGGTGCAGGCTTAACTCTAGGGCGTCATTTGCTTCGCGAACGTACAGTGTTTCGCGGCTATCTCCGAAGTGAACGAAGTCACAAACGTCCGGAGCGTCTTCTAACGCATAGTACTCCCGGAGTGTTCGCTGAATGCCGCGCAGAGTATCGTGCGCACGCATCTCAGTGGATAGATCTGTCTCCGCGAAGCGGGGAAAGCCCACGCCGCATCAGATCTTCAGCGAGCACACTGGAACCCGTTCGGAGCCAACGTTCATACAAATCCAGCGTGGCTTTGTTGGAAGGCGTATTGGCACTCAACACGCGTTCGGCCACGCGCTCCAAGATAACCACAAAGGAACCAAACTTATCAGCCAACTCCACAAACAACGTATCGGTACCGGTTGAATCCTCGGAGCGTGTGGACCCAAGTAGGAGCGGCGCAGGCATCAGAGCGTTCGCAGCGCTCAAGTATGCGCGCGAACCGAGTGACTTCACGTAGCCGATGGGTACGCCGCGGCGGGCCAAATGCTCCGAAAAGAAGCTGCTTGCATACAGCACCGAATCGCCAAATCTCCGCAAGCGCTCGAAGCGATCTGGGGTGTGTTCTGAAAGTGCCCGCTCAAGTGCAAATGTAAATGGCTCGTCAAAACGCGCGTCGCACGCGTTTCGCGGATCCGCAAAGTCTGCCATGAGCGCAACCAGGTAAGACTTGGCAGCTTTACTGGTTTCTAAGTCGACTTCGCGCAGCGCAGTTTCCAGGGCGCTGCCGAAAAACTCGCGAACATTCCCGGTGAGATCAAGCTCTTTTGATTCGGTTGGTGGCGCGGTGATGAAGTCCGACACTCTATTTTGAATTGTATGACTTCCCCCTGGCCCTTGCCAGATATTCCCGACACCGTCCTGCGTGACGTGATATTTTCTTGGCACTCGCACCGTTTGGCTGCTAACCGCGGCGGGTGTTTGCCCACACGTTGCCCGCGTGTCGCACTCAGGCTCACGGCCAAATTGCTTCGCGCTTGTTTCTAACGTGTTGCGTTAGGGACTTTTCGACGGGGGTTCGGCGGGCTCTTACGGCTCTTCGCGCCGGCCGTCCGCGTGCACCGCAAACCGATCTTGCTCCCGAGGATGCACGGGTGCGGTACTTGGCCACGGCCAGCCACCGAAACCGGTTCGCTGGTAATCGGCGAAGGCCTCGCGAATCTCGTCGGGTGTGTTCATGACAAAGGGCCCGTGTTGCACCACGGGCTCGCCGATAGGGCGCCCTTGCAGCACGAGAAGCTCCGACGTAGCCGGGCCGTTTTCGAGCTCAAGGCTGACATCTGGCGCAACAAGAACAGCGGCGTGTGAAGTAAAAACTTTGCCGGCAATGGAAAGCTGCGTGCCACTAAAAAAGTAGAGGGTTCGGTTCGTTCCAGCTTTGGCGGGGGGCAGTGTCAGGCGTGCGTGCGGATCTAGCTTCAGTGTCCAGATCGCAAGGTCTGAATCCGGGCGGGAAGCCCAGGAATTGGGCGGAGGCTGCGGACCTTTGGAGGAACCCCATTCGCCGGCCACGATGCGCAACTGAGAGACTCTTCCCGCTTCATCCACCACGCGGTGCATGGGGATCTGGGTGTCCCACAGCATCGTGAAATACGGGTCCACCATCTTATCTGCGCGTGGCAGGTTCAGCCAGATCTGAAAAAGCTCCAGAGGATTTTGGGTATCGCGTTGACGCAAAGGAAACATCTCTGCGTGAACCACCCCTCGCCCCGCTGTCATCCACTGGGTATCCCCACCTCCAAAACGAGCCGTGGCGCCGAGTGAGTCGGAATGGTCGATAAAGCCTTTTCGAACCAGCGTGACGGTTTCGAATCCGCGATGGGGATGGGCAGGAAACCCAGGCACTTGATGGCCGTGGTACATGCGCCAGCCGTTGCGCGGATCAAAATCCATTCCTAGCTCGCGCCCGGCAAGCGAAGCGTTGGGCCCTTGTACATCGTTGCCCTCTGGGTATGCATCGTTGTGATAGACGCAAAACAGGAAGGGATCGTAGGTTTTCCAGGGGAAACCAAGCTCACCGACGGACAATATGGGGCTTTTCATAAGCGAGCACTCTCAAGTGTGCGGATTGTTATTCTGAACTGAAGGTGTGCGGATTGTTATTCTGAACTGAAGCCTACCTTGGCGTGCGTTCCGTCGCAGTACGGCTTGTTCGCGGACTGGCCACAACGGCAAAGGGCAGTCTTGGTAACGCGATTGAGCGTGCGCCCCGTTCCTGACACTAACTCCAGGTTGCCTGCCACGAGAAGTGGACCATTTTTGGCAGGCGTGATCTTGAGTGTGCCGCTTCTGGCGCTCAGCGCTTCGGACGGCAGTGTTGCTGGCTCGCCGGTGGCAGAAAAGCCTCCCGCCGTGTGGCTCGAATCGCAGAATGGCTTGTTCTTCGACAAGCCACAGCGGCATAAGGTAGCGCGAAAGAGAGCCCCGTGGCCTTCGAGGTTGAGTTCTGCGTGCACGGCAAGCGGCCCGTTTTCGCGCACTCGGGCGAGGTTCACGAGCGGCGGCTTTTCCCCGGGCCCACCGTCCAAGCGTTCGTAGCGAATCGCTCCCGAGGGACAGTTCTCGGCCAGTGCTGCAATCTCTTCGGGTGTGGCGTTATCAGGGTGGATCCACTCTCCGGCCACGTTGGGCACGAATACGTCCGGGCGGTCCAGCACGCAGTGCCGCGAATGAATGCATTTTTTGGCTTCAAACTGTATCAGCGCGCGTTTTCCACGAACTTCTTCGATGTCACTCATCAGCGTCACTCCTTAGCTTCGGATTTTGGACAAGGCAGCATCCTAAGACCGAGCGCGCAATTCGGCTAGCCGGGGTCGGACGTCCCGAAGCGAGGGGCGACCCCCGCGCGGACGTCAGAGTTGGGGACTCCAACCCAAGTGGGGTTTTTGGCACTGCGAGCTTTGCGTCATTCAGGAGGTTTGATCAATATGAAGTTTCGGATCGTGCGAATGGACATCGCCGCATCCCCCGTCCAGAACGCGGTCGCACCGTCTTCAACCGCGGTTGGTCCGAGTGGGAGCGTATGGGGCCTTGGGGGTCAACGCTCCGTTACTTCTTCGGCCAAACCTCGCGGCTACCACACCGTGCCTCCGCTGCACCGTCCGAGAAGCTGCGGCCAGCCTAGGTGAGCCAGCTGCGGGCACCGCCAACAAGCAAGCAAAATACAAGCTGTATACATCGACACCAATTTGACGGTAAATTTGGTGGCGATGTTTCCACGATCGGCAGCTGGTTACCCGCATACCGGCCGCGAGCCAAGGTCAAGGAAGTTGCGGCATCAAAGTTCTATTGGTTCGACCCCGGCGGGCTGAATGCCACCGCCGGAGCCTTCGACCAACCCTTGCCCGAGGACTGGAATGGTGTACTGCTCGAACACCTCCTGTTCAACGAACTCCAAAGCTACCTTCACTACGCTGACATCAAGGGAAGTCTCGGCTATTGGTCCACACCGACCGGCAGCGAAGTCGACTTCGTATTTTGGCACGGCAAGAAAGTTGTGGCGATCGAGGTCAAGCACGCCTCCACCTACCGGGCTGAGCACCGTAAGGGCCTTGCCGCGCTATCCGCTGCGATGCCCGCGGCCACCTACCTCGTGTACCGTGGCAAACACGAGCTTCGCGTTGAGGGAACCTGGGTTCTTCCGGTGGACACCTTCCTCCGGCGACTCCACGCGGGCGATATCCTGGAACTCTAATGCCCAATAGCGAGCAATATTCATGGTCGAAGGCCCCAACGCGGTTTAGCTCGGGATCCAGTGCCAACGTGATCTTGACTACCATCGTGGGTTCTCAACTCTCGGTTCAGAGCGGAAACCTTGAGCCCCCTTACCAAAGGTGCTTAGGGTGTTGGCGTGCTCCCCGTCGATGACCTCACGCTCAGTCTCCTCCTCGAAGCCCTACTTGCGATAGGCATTGGCCTATTCGTCGGCTTGGAGCGTGAACACAGCGATGTGTCCGACCGCGCGGTGCCACGTGAGGAGGCGAGTGCAAGTCCTAAGTCTTTCTTCGGCGTGCGAACACTCTTGGCGATCATTCTGGTCATCTCGGCCGTGGCAAAGAAGCAGCTTCGGAGATTCAGGCTTCGTCGCCACCGCAGCTATCTCGGGGTTCATGGATGTGGATGCTGTCACGCTCGCTGCCACGCGCCTGGCTGCACAAGGAGAATTGGGAATGAACGTAGCAGCCCTCGCCATCACGGTCGCGGTCGGGAGCAATACCATCGTGAAAGGTGCCGTCGCTTGGGTGAGCGGAGGGCGGGCGTTCGGCGCAGATATCGTGAAGGTGTTTGGCGCGGCGATGGTCAGCGGATTGTTGGTGGCGGTAGGCATTGCGCTGGCGTGAAATCTCCGCACTTCGTCCGAGCTATTGCCAAGTGGCCGCGCGTTCCGCGTGTTGACACAGCGCCGCGGTGTTTCTAGCAGCGCATCAGATAGTCCAAGCCGAGGCGACACGCATGCCTCGGCTCCAGGCGTGCGCGCGTGCGGGTCGCTATCTCCGCGACCTCGGCGCGGGGCGGAGTCGGTAGGGAGTGGAAGACGAGATTTTGCGCGACGCCGAAGGTGAGGGGACGAACCTCTTTCCGTCTCAGGCGCTCGCAGGTACACGCCGTCGAGAGCGAGCACGTGGAAGTGCACGTTCAGTCGGAGGGCAGAATCTGAGCGCGCATCAAAGACGAGGATTCACTTTCCGTGGTGCCGGGCTTCACCGCCGCCCGCTAATTCTCCCCTCGGCTCGGAGCTTCGGGTTTGGTTTCTCCTTCGGGTTCGGTGCCGGTGTCCGGCGCTTGGCCTGTGCCCTTCGGCTCTGCGCTCGGCGGCTCGTAGGCCTTGATTTCGCCACTGGATTTCCCCGCAGGCGTGGTCGCGTCGGGGTTCAGCGGATCAAAACCCCGTTGTGCAGTGTCTTCCTGACCCTCCATAACGGCTAAAATGGAGAGGCGCCGATTTTCCGCGGCAAACCTATCCTTAGGGTTAATCGGATCAGAATCTGCATGGGCGAATACACCTACAAGCTGTGTGCTAGGGATCCCCGCAGCTTCCAGCACTTGGCGCGCGCGGTAAGCCCGTTCGAAAGACAGTTGCCAGTTATCACGGCCAGAGCGACTGGAAAAGCGTCGTGAATCCGTATGCCCATGGATCTGAAGCTTGTTAGGAAGCTGGCCCAAGATCGGGGCGAGCTCCTTCAAGAGTTCGACGAGCGCGGGTTTCAGATCCGAAGACGAAAGGTCAAATAACGTGCCCTTGCCGCCATCCAGGATCTGGATCAGAAGTCCATCTTTGGTGACCTCCACCCGTATGTTGTCTACTATCGCTTGCAGGCTCGGCGTCATCGACCGCACGACACCTTTCACGTTCTTGCTGGCAAGCTCAAAGCCCACACGTTCCGTCTTTGCAACGCCTTGTCCGGCGGTATCCAGGTGCGCTTTTTCCGAAACGCCAGAGCCGCCCATTACCAGCGCTGGGGCGCCGGAGAATACGCCGGTTCGAAAGAACGCGGACAACTCCTGCTTCGTTTCGCTATCTGTCTGCGAAACGAGCCACAACACCATAAAGAGCGCCATCATGGCCGTCACGAAGTCGGCGTACGCCACTTTCCACGCGCCACCATGGTGGGCTGCATGCCCCTTCTTTTTTACGTAGACGATGCGAGGCCTTTCGGCCTGCTTGCCTGCGCTCATTTGGAATCCTTCACGGCCTTAATCGCATCTTCCAGCTGCTTGAGGCTCGGGCGTTCGTCGGGGAAAATCGTTCGTCGCGCAAACTCAAGCGCCACTGAAGCGTTGGAACCGCGTGCCGCGGCGACCAAGCCAGCCTTCATGCAATTCAAGTAGCGTCCTTCGGCGCTTGCTTGAGCGTCCAAGCTGGCGGCAAGTGGCGCCACCATGCCGTAACACATAAGAATTCCGAGGAACGTTCCCACGAGCGCGGCGGCCACGTGATGACCGATTTCCTCAGGGCCACCGTCGAGATGCGCCATCGTAATAACGATACCGAGCACGGCCGCTACGATGCCAAGACCCGGCAAAGCATCACCCGTCGTGCGCAGAAGTCCAATCGAAGCCGCTTCTTCTTCGTGGATGGTCTCAATGTCGGTTTCCAGCATAGAGCCTACGTCGTCGGGTGGGCATCCATCCACCAATTGCTTCACGCCTTCGAGTAAGAACGTTAAGGCGTGGTGGCGTTTGAGTACCGAGGGGTGTTTTTGAAACAGGCTGCTCTTGTGCGGATCGCCCAGGTGGTTCTCCATCGCCAAGACACCGTCGCGACGCATGAGCTGAAACATGCGGTGCATCAACACCAAGAGGTCCAAGTAATCGGAGGCCTTGGGAATATCTGGCTTGAAGGCTTTACCGATAGCGTGGCCCATGCGAGGCAATAACCTTCCAGGGGCCGAGATAATAACAGTGCCAAGAGCAGCACCACCAATCACGATCAATTCGTTCGGTTGCCACAGCACGTGCAGGGGGCCTTTGGACAGCATGAAGCCGCCAATCACCGAACCAAACACAACGATCAGGCCTAGGATGCTATTCACGTTAGCAATGGACGGCACAGCCTCTGGCGCGCAAAAGGGGCAGAAGTCACGCGTTTGATAAGTCTCGGGGGGGAGGGAGCGTCAAAGTTCCGACGCTCTTTCGGCTAATGCGAGCGTTAGGTGCTATTCTGGCGGCGTTATTGCTGAACGGCTCCGTCGGCCATGTGGATGAACGCTCACTTTCCCGGCATTAGCCGTTATCGCAAAAAAAGAGGCAGATCCGCTCGCCCAACGTGCCTGGCGCTGCACGTAGCCGCCTGCTTGGTAACCGGCGGTGCTTGGGCTGAGCCCCCGGACATCCAGGTGACGGGGGGAGATGAGCGCTGCCCCGTGGCGGCCGATCTCGCGGCCCGCGTGCGCGGCATTCTGGGCGATCGGGCCGGGGAACTTAAGGCAGGGGGGCGCCGCGCCGTCGTTGTGTATCGGCGAACGCCGAAGGGCTGGAATGCCGAGGTGAAGCTCCTGGGCCCCCACGGTAAGCCCGAGGGAGCTCGCGATTTGCCTGCTGTTGGCAGCGATTGTGGGGAGTTGGCACAACCGTTGGGTCTTGTCCTCGGGTTGCTTCTAGACGCAAGTTCTCGACAATCTGTGAACGGATCAACGAGCCCGCCGGCACCCGGGCTCCCACCTTCGGAGCGTCGCATCGCCTCGGAGCGTTGGCGGGGAAATCTTGAGCTCGGTGGGGCTTTGGGCGCCAATTTTCAGCCAAAATTGAGCCTTTCGCCGGCACTCGGAGTTTCGTTGCATGCGCCTTCTACGTATTCTTTCCTAGCGCGCGCCCTGTGGTTCAAAAGCCAGCGCGAGCAGAGCGAGACGGGCGGATACGACATTTCACAGAGCAGCTTGCGGTTAGCGGCATGCGTGCGCCTGTTGGGGCCCGTAGTCGAAGTGCCAGTGTGCTTGGGGCCCGAATTCGCGTGGATAAAGGCTGAAGGTTTTGGCTACGCCGAGAGCCTGGAAAGAGCAGGGCTGTTTGCGCGCGGGGAAGCGGGCGTGGGAGGCCGCGTTAGGTTCTCAGAAGGCTGGAGTTTTTCTGCCGATGCTCTGATTGGGGCAGCCTGGCCCCGCTATCGGGTTGTGGCCGAAGATCAGATGGGGGGGAGCACGCTGCTCCACCGTCAAGATCTTGTCGTGGCTTCCTGGTTTGCGGGAGTTGGTCTAGACTTCTTTTGATAATTTGATCGCTGGAGCCCCACACACTGAAAGTAGCGCGGACCCAGACCAAGGTTCCGGGAGCCGCATAGTGGGCAGCACCAATGGCCTATCAACCGCAGAAATCTTCCAAAAATACGCTGCCTTTGCTTGGCGCGCGTTGCGCCACCTCGGGGTTCGGGAAGCGGACGCGGAGGACGTGTGTCAGGAAGTTTTTGTCATCGTGCACCGGAAGCTCGCAGAGTTCGAGGGTCGGTCTTCGGTGCGAACGTGGCTTTATGCGATTTGCCTTCGCGTCGCGAAGGATTACCGGCAGCGGGCGCACATCCGCTACGAGCAGGCGAGTGCAGACCCTCTTCAGGGCGGTTACGCCGAGACTCAAGAGGTGCATCTCGATCGTGCGCGAGCGATGGCAGCCTTTGAGCGCGCTCTGGAGGCGCTCGACGCCGACAAACGCGCCGTCTTCGTACTCTACGAGATTGAGGGCCTGTCGATGAAGGAGGTGGCCGAAGCGGTCGGTTGCCCTCTGCAAACGGCCTATTCACGGCTCCATGCAGCGCGGGAAGTGATTCTTCAGGCAATGAATCGCTTGCACGGAGGAGAGCTGTGAGCAGCACCGAAGATCCGCCGCGCTGGAGCTCTGCCACCTCGGGTCTGCCCGATCACTTAGTGGTGGGGCTTGAGGAAGCGCGCGGGGTTGCGCCGGGGCCAGAGCAAATGGCACGCATGCGCTCAGGGTTGGGACCCATTTTGGCGCTGGGAGCGGCAGCAACCGTAGGTGGTGCTGCGGCGACGTTGGCTGCGGCTGATGCAGCGGCCAAAGGCTCGATCGCGCTTGGGCAGGTTGGGGCCGCAAGCGGTGCTTCCAGTGTGGGCTGGGGCGTGGTGGGGGCCAAGGTTGGTGCGCTGTTAGTGGTGTTAGGTGGGGTCACAGGGGTTGCGTGGGTGCTAGCCTCGCGCCACGAGGAGTTAAGCGGGAGCGGCGAAGCGACCCGAGCGCCTCAGGGTCAGGCAGTGGGAGGCAAGAGCGCTCCAATGCGCTCTCCACAGGCGGGTGTTCCCCTCTCTGTTGCGTCTCCCTTACCTGAGGCGCCGGCGCCGGCTGAGCCGCTCGCACCTCCGCAGCCTGCCCAAGCGCCTCCGCGCATTGGCCCCTCCGACGCATCGGGCACCCATTCAGCTGGCGAAAAGCCCGGCCATTCCCCAGGAAATTCTGGGCTTTTGCCCGAAGCTCGCGTTCTTGGAAAGGCACGAGGTCTGTTGCAGGCATCACCGGCGGAAGCGCTGCGTTTGTGCCGCCAGCACCAAACGGAGTTCCCGAAGGGAGTGCTGGCTCAAGAGCGAGAAGTGATCGCCACCGAAGCCTTGGTTCACCTGGGGCGTCTCTCAGAAGCGCGGCAGCGCGTGGTGCGTTTCCGAAAGACGTTTTCCGGCTCCCCTCACTTGCCCAAGCTTGAGGCGCTCGTGTCCACACAGCAGCCACTTACGCAGTAATTCCCGTTAGGGCAGCTGGCATCCCCCGGTTGCCCACACGGTGGACGACCATTTGTGCAGCGCGTTTGTGGATCACAGTTCGCAGTTGGCGTGGCCCTCCCCACGCACACTTCACACGCGTCGCACGTGTTCAGGCAACTCGGCACTTGCGTACACGGACGGCAGAGCGCGGGGTCACCGAGGGTTGCCGCCGAGCACGTCGGGTTTCCAGCGTCGTCCTGCGAACCGAGCCACACGGCGTGGTCGAGCCCAGGAGGCTTGCAGCAGCCAAAACAATCACAACCGTTTGGCGTTAGGGGTAAACAGCTTAAAACGCAGCCTGGTTCTTGCGTGGCGCTGAGCTCCGCGCAGGTGAGATCCCGAGCGCCCACTTTCACGATGAAGCTCGGATCGTAGGAGCATTTGCCGCGAGCATTTTGAGCATCGCGCAGCGGATCGCATTCCAGGGGCCACTGGCAGCCGTCGTTACCGGGCCCGAGATCGCCATCGAAGTAGCAATCCTGAGCGCATCGGTTGGCCTCCATGATCTTGGCGTCCAGAAAGTTAGCTTCTGATGGCTGACACGCGTTCAGACAATCCGGATCGGCCGCGTCCACCAAGCCGTCGGCGTCGTTGTCGAGGCAGTCGCCGCAAGCGAGCGTGGCGCCCCCACACCGGCTGGGCAAACAGATGGCGTTCGAGGTTGCCCCTGCCGTGCCCCCCGTGCGACCCACCAAAAGCGTGTCGTCGCAGGCCGCGAGCAAAGCCCAAAGCGCGCTCGCTATCGGGCCTCTTTGCGCCAAAAACTTCATTCCTCCGACCCTAGCTGATAATCGACAGTGGGCCCCTCCACTCATCGGGTAGAACGAACACGACTCCCCTCCGGGCCGGGGCGCCGCCCCTCGCACCTATTGGGCCCCTGGGGTCGGGCCGAACCTAAAAAGAGCACTATATATGAGAATTTCCCACATTTTGGTTGCAGGCTGCCTGCTCGTTCTAGGAACTGCTGGCGGGTGCGGCGGAGCTGACGAGAGCACGAGCGGAGCACAGGCCGGCGCTGCGGGCATCGGCACGAACGGATCAGGGGGTGGGTTGGGGTTGGGTCAAACAGGGGGCATAGGGAACATCGCCGGCACGGGAACGATGCTCAACTGCCAGGTGAGCGGAGCCCAGTGCACCAGCAACGCCGATTGCTGCTCTAACTCGTGCGACCCCGCCACCAAACAGTGCGCCCCCGCGCTGATTGAATGTAAGGGCGCAGGCTCGCCCTGTGCCAATTCCATCGAATGCTGCACGTTAAGCTGCACGGGCGGCTCGTGTGCGGCCACGCAGTGTGTGCAAGATGGCGGCGCCTGCCAAACAGGAGCCGAATGCTGTGGCGGCAGCTGTGACGCCAACAAATGCACTCCGCTTTCCACCTCTTGCAAGACCTCCGGCAACGCTTGCACTAAAGCTTCCGATTGCTGCTCCAACCTGTGCAACGGCGGCCTGTGCCAGATAGGCGCTTCTTTCTGCGTCCAACAGAACGACGCCTGTTCTAAGAATGATCAATGCTGCTCCGGCATCTGCACTATTGCAGGCGGTGCTTCGCTCGGAACCTGTGGCGCTCCGGCAGCTGGTGCCACCAACTGCGGCAAGGTTCACGGGCAGCTCTGCAATGGCTGTGGGGAATGCTGCAGCCGCCTGTGCGCGCCGTATGGCCCCACAGGTGTAGCTATCTGCCAGCCTGCTCAGGGTTGCCGCATTGATGGCGAGCTGTGCCGAGAAGATAAAGACTGTTGTGGCGCCGCTGGCACCGATCTTCCGGGCGCTGGCAACGTCACGTGCAACAAGGACGCTGGCTCCCAATTCGGACGCTGTCGGAACCCAACAGGCTGCAACCCTCAGGGCAATATTTGCCACTTCAAAGATTACCAGTGCGACAATTCCACGGCGCGCGCCAATTGCTGCGGTGATACCAACAAGAAGCTGGATTTCTGCCAGCTGGATGCGCTCGGCATTCCCCGCTGTAATGGTCTTGGCGAATGCCGTATGGAGGGCCAGGCGTGCGCCACAAGTCTGGATTGTTGCAAGGACTTGAACCTTGCGTGTTTGCCCAATTCCGGGGGCGATCTCGTTTGCACCAAGCTCACGACACCGAATGCTTGTCAGCCCAAAGGTGGTGGCTGCACCGCGAATGCGGATTGTTGCCCTGGCTCCATTTGTCTGCTTGAGATTGGCGCGTCGCGTGGCATTTGTGGGGTGCAGGAGGTCCCGCCTCCTCCCCCCGGGTCAGGTGGAGCAGGTGGGGCAGGTGGGGGCCCTGGCACAGGAGCCGGCGGCACCGGTGCGGGTAGCGGCGGCTCCCCTACCGGGCCAGCGTGCGCCGAATATGGCCAAGTATGTGCGGCGGCCTCCGACTGCTGTAACGCGGTGCCCTGCGCCAACGGGCGTTGTCAGTTCATTATTCGCTGATACCCAGAGCCCGTGGGCCCCGTCGGGGACTCACGGGTTGGCGGGGGGGCCCGAACTAGGACCTTTAGAACTCAGTGGCGGGAAGCGGGCACTTCTGGTTCACCGTTTCACACGCGGCGGGTACTTTGTACTGGCTGAAAGTGCTGCAATTGAGTGGGGCTTTACCGGCCGTATCTGCGGTGACACAGGCTTCCAGCTCCTGAATCGTGACGGTGCAACCGGCGTCAAGCTTGCAGCGTTTCGGATCTACCGCTGTTTTCAAAAGGCTGGCGCCACTGTCTACGTCTCGCTGGCACTTCTCATAAGTAGATTGGCACTGCATGGCTGAGAAGCCAGCACCGAGAAGCGCGGCGGTGTTAGCGATGCAGCCGTAGTCTCGAACCGTCATCCGAGAGTTCCTGTACGCTGAAATTTCCGAGCAGAGCTGTGCACGAGCGTCTGCTGACTGTGCACCGACGGTGCTTTCAGGGGCCAGCTGGGTGCGGAACCCTGCGTCCATAGCAGCGTCCCCGCTGTCCCCACTGCTGCAGCCCAGCGTAACCGCGGTGCCTGCCACCGCCACAACGACCATCCCTGCCAAACCACGTAACGAAATGCTGCCCATAAGCATGCGGGCACCTTAGCCGAAACACGTTTGCACGCCTACCCCCGCCAGCAGCCGGATTTCTGCCGCAATTGGGCTTTGAGCCCTAGTGAAGGGGCGGTCATGAGCAATCGGGACGCCCTGCATGTCATACCCTAAGTGGAGTGGTTGGTCGGGAGGCTACGGGACAGCGCTGATTCCGAACAGCTTCGCGCCTTCAGCCCGTCGCCACCACTCGCAACACGTCCGAAAAGCTCAGAATCCCCACAAGCTTCACGCCGTCTAACACGGGAACGCTGCGCACCCCGCTCATTCGCATCAGGCGCAAGCAATCCACAATCGTAAAATCCTTTTGCACAGTGATGGCTGGGGAAGTGAAAGCGTCGGCCACACGGAGCTGTTCCAGCAAGTGGGGTTCGCCGTCGCACAAGATCTGTACGATGTCTTTCGCGGTGAGGATGCCCACGCACAAGGCTTCCTCAGTGGGTGGCACTATGAGGCAGTGGACGTGGTGGGCGTGCATCAGCGCTGCGGCCGCGCGCAGGGTCTGATCGGCGGAAATCGTGAGGAGCTGGCGCGTCATCAGCGTCTCGGCGGTCTGTTTTTGAAGATTCATGAACTGGCCCTTTCGCCACGAATACGGCGGGTTTCTGGATCGAGTGTGAACCTGGTAGCGGTCGTCTCTTCGGCAATAACCAGGGAATCTTCTCCCATTTGAAGGCGGGCACCCGGATAGATGCGGCCCTGTACCTGAACGAATGCGGTCTCCAGCAGCAGGTCGCGCTTTCTTAGCCGTTCCACTCGGCGTTCGAGATCCACGCGAGCCAGCACCGCCTGTTCTCGTCCGAGCTTACCACCCTTCTGACGCGCGCCTGTGCCGAGGGAACGTGGGGAGAGCGAGCGCCTGTGTGCAGAGCGTGCTGCTTTGGCGGCTTCCAGCTTGTGCGCCGCATCGCTTACCGGGGAGGGTAAAGGCTCTCCTACAATCACCAGAGTGTCTGTTGCCGAATGTGGGCTTCCGAGTTGCCCCGTAACGAGGCTGTGCTCAGCTGTCGCCGTGCCGCCCCGCAAACAGCGCGTCACTTCAATGCGGCGAGCCATCAACTCACAAGCTGTGGCCTCCTCCAACTTTACAAGGTCCAGAGAATACACTCGGGCATTTTCCGCGTGTTTGCTGACGAAGCTCCCGCCGGCTTCAACACGAGCAAAATCGCTGCCTAACACGCCTTGTTTTACGCGCACGCTGCCCCCCGCGAACACGCTGCCGCCCTCAATGCCCGCCTGTATCTCGACATCCCCACTACATACCACCTGAAAGGATTGGCGCACGGAGCCTTTCACTACCAGCGTTCCCTGCATCGCGAGATCACCCGAACGAAGATCGACGTCGCCTTCGTGCAAGTAGTGCTGCACTACATCCAGGCTTTGCCCGGCTTTGTACAGCACAACGCCGTCATTCCGTGCGCAGATCCTGCCATCCGGCTCAAGCTTCACATGGGGGCCCAAGCTCAGAGCAAAGTCCAACACCGGGGGGCAGGGAATGGTTTCGTTGTTCACGCGTCGCCCGGCAATGCCGGGTACGGCAGGCGTCACCGTTGCGATGACTTCTCCTGCAACCACAGGCTTCAAGAGGTCTCTGTCGTGATAGTCAAAGCTGCCGTCGCTAGAGATGGAACCGGCTTGGATGCCGGGATGGAAAAAGGGTGTGAAGATGGCATCCCGGCCGGGGCTCGGGGGTGTGCCGCGGGCAATCAGCTCTGCTTTCACCTCGAAAAGGGGATCTGCTAGCGCCGCCTCCAGGGTGGCGAGGGTGGCGGCTTGAAGGCCATAGAGGACGCTAGCTCCTTTGAGTGCAAGGTGGAGAGCGCTCGCAGCCATCGGCTCCCCTGGGACCACGTTCACGTACGCGGAAAGGCCGTCGGCGGAGACCTCTACGGTAGCGCGGATGGGTGCGGGAGATGCTGCGTGGTGAGTGTTGTCTGCCAAGCTTTTCAGGATCGGCGGCACGCTTCTGAGTGTCAAGAGCATGGAGCCGAAGGAGAGGCGAAGGGCAGGTAGAGGTATCGAGGTGAGTGTAGTGTTGGTGGCAAAGGTGGGCTCGCTCACGGCAACACCGTTGGCGAGGGTTGGGAAGCTTCGACAACTTCGTTGTCAGAGCCTACCCTGGCCCACCTTCAATGGATGCGCAGTTTGCCGTGGCGTTGGCGCGGAATGGAAAATGCTCTCCGTATTGGATCATGAAGCATTCATTCCATGAAAAACGCAGCTACAGGGTTCTTGCTAGTTATGCAGCGGCCTTAGGCGTCTTAGGGGTGATGATGGGTAGCTCGGGCTGCTTAGAACGGCCTCTCGGGACACCCAAGGTACACACCACGAATCTCTTCGTGGAGGATGTTCCGGCCAGAAGCGTCGACAAGATAGACCTGTTGTTTGTGGTCGATAACTCCAAATCGATGGCTGACAAACAGCGCATGTTGGAGCTAGCGGTTCCTGGGTTCTTGGAGCGTTTGGTAAGCCCCAGCTGTGTTTCGACGGATGGAAAGCAAACCATCCAGCCACTCGCGCCGAACGCGTCGTCGTGTGGTCCCGGGTTTCAGCGGGAATTTGATCCGATCGAGGATATCCATGTGGGGATGATTTCATCGAGCCTTGGGGGGCCTAAGGGCACACTCTGTGATCAACCGTCGTTGAACGACCATGGTCATCTCATCCCGACAGTGCGCGAGAATGTCCCGAGCTACGAAAACCATGGGTTTTGGGCCTGGGATCCCAAAGGCACGCATCAACCGCCCGGAGAAAAATCCCTAAGCCAACTGGTTGCGGATTTTAGCAAAGGTCTTGCAAGCGTTGGTGAAAATGGCTGCGGCTATGAGGCTCCGCTCGAAGCTTGGTATCGCTTTCTGATTGATCCTCAACCGTATCAATCCTTGGAGATCGAGGGCGGGAAAGTAAAGAAGGTCGGGCTAGATGAAGAGTTGCTACGGCAGCGTAAGGCATTTTTGCGGCCGGATTCGTTGGTGGCCATCGTCATGCTCACGGACGAAAACGACTGCTCTGCTTCCGACGAAGGCCTCGGTTGGATGCTCGGTGCGTCAAGCATCAAGCTTAACGGGGAAGAGAGATCGGAACTTCCAGCACATCCAGCACGCCCAGCACACCAATAGACTGTGAGTGTGGATCAGGGCGCCACCGGCTTGACATGGGCACGAGTGTTCAGAACTTCAACCTAGCAAACGCTGTGAAACGTAGGCTGGCCGATACCGGAAAATGTGGGACGCCAACCACACCGACGTGCGAGGGGTTATGCCTCTGCGAAATTAACGAAACAAACGATCCACGGTGCCGCTCCGACGTGAACGCACCCGTAGGCGTGTCGGGGTACTGTTATGTCGATCCTGCAAGTGGGCTCGGCAACCCTGATCTAGTTTCGAAGTGTCCGTCGAACAGGCAACAGTTACTGAGATTTATTGGCCAAAATTTGCCGCGCAATGGCGCCAATGTTTTTTACGCGTGTGCCGGTGGGCGCGAAGTTGGGCTGGAGTAAGTCGCAGGATCGCGAGTGAGGCATTCCTGCCGAGGAGTGACGAAAGCCGAAGTTAGGCGCGCGGTGCACGTTGGCGTGGGGGTGCCTGCAAGTTGAGAAGTACTTAGCATGCGAAGTACTCTATGTCAGCCGTGAATGAGCCTGCCGCGCGAGTGGCGGGGCCGAAAGTTGTTGTGATCGCGTGATATTGTCGGGCGGGGCCGAAAGTTGTTGTGATCGCGTGATGTTGTCGGGCGGGGCCGAAAGTTGTTGTGATCGCGTGATGTTGTCGGGCGGGGCCGAAAGTTGTTGTGATCGCGTGATGTTGTCGGGCGGGGGGTGCAAGTTGCTGTGATCGCGTGATGTTGTGATCGCGTGATGTTGGTGATGTCAGTGGTGGGTTGACTCGGCGGCGATGGAGTGCCCCACTGCTCTTGGAGGGAAGAAGAATTCTAGAGGGGAGCGGAGAAAGCGTGCTGCTAAGGCTGGGATGAGGCGCCGTCCGGCGTGTTCCACGCCGCGTGCGCGCAGAGCGACAAGCAGGGCGAGCGTGAAACTTACGCCAAAGTTGAGGCAAAGGATCAAGCCGATGCCGGATATGGCTTGAATTAGCCCGTGGTGCAGCGCGCTTGTTCCAAGTGAGCAAAGAGCAAGAGTGAGGGCACCAGTTGAGAGCGTTATGTGGCGAACTTCAAGCGGTACGCCGAGGAACTTTCCGAGTACTGGCATCATGCCCAACATGAACCCAAGGGTGAGGTTGCCACCAAAGCCGGCGACATGGTGGGCAAATTTGTGAGAGAGCCAGCGCATGAACCAGCGGGGAGATCGCTGAGCAATGGCATCGGGCAACCGATGGTACGCAGACCAATTTTCGAGCCAGCCGGCGCCCAGGCTCGACAACCACAGGAATACGCCTGTGAGGGCCGCGAAGTATACCGTGCCGGTTTCCAGGGGGTTGGTCGAATGCAGTGTATATTCAGCGGCGGCTTCATCCAAAAAGGGCTGGCCCGTGAGGTGCTGGTACCCGACGTTGAAGGCGAAAGCTGCGGGGATCACCATTCCGACATTGCCTACCACAGCGATAAACTGCGAACGGCAAATGCGCGTGATAAGCGTAACGAGTTCATCCAAGGCGGAGGTGCGGCTCGAACCCTGCAGCGCGTGAGCGAGAGCAGCGGCGATAGCCGATGGCTGCTTGGTGGCAAGCGTAAACCCTAGCAGTTGAATGAGCAGGAAGCTGCACGCGTAGTTCGTAGACGCTAAGAATCCCTCCACAAATAACGGGAAATGCCCCCAAACGATGGTGTATTTCATGGCGCACGTGAATGCCGTGAGAAAGCCGCCGCCAGCCGCCGAGCTCAGCATCTTCCAATATTCGCCACGCGTTACGGTGATATAGTGTTCACCCGTGTGCCCCGCCCGCTCGATCACCTTGCGCGCGAGCAATTGAATGTTGGTGCCCGCAAGATCACGGAGGCTCCTATCTTGCACTCGGGCCAGAGCGACTTCGTGCAACAGGCTCGTGACGGCATCGGCGCGGGCTTCTCCAATTTTGTCGAGGATCAACAGAAGTTGCGCGAGCCGCGTCAGGCTCTTATCGATAACCTCGATGCGGTAGACTACGTCCACGCTTACGCCGTAACGCTCAAGGTGTGTGAGAACCGAGCCGAGTGCGATGCGAGACGCCGTGATCTGAGCCGAACACGCGTCGATGGTGCCTTGCCCATCGAGCAAAGCGTCACACACTCTTGGTAGCTTGAAGAAAGGCGAATCTCCGAGGCCCGTCCTCGGCGAGCGAGCGCGCATTTCGCGTGAGAGGCCTAATGCCGAAGTGCGTGCTGCTATGAGGGCAATGCTGTCGAGCAAACCTTGGCGGAGCCGCTCAGTGCCAGTTGCAGGCAGCAACGCTGCTACGCGTGAGGCATCTTCAGGCGTGATTGCCCCAAGCCAGGCCACTGCCCGCCGATCAGAAAACCAGCCAAGAACAAGCGCTCCTAGATCGCTCTCATCGCGCAGCGAAGGCAGGAAGCGTCGAGCGAGGCGATCCTTGCTTTCCTCCCAAATCCCTCGATCGTTAGGCAGGCCACTTTCAAACAAAGGGACCGCATCCACACTATCTAGGATAGAGGCAAAGAGCTGCTGCGCTGCGCTTTGCCATTGGGAAGATGCCTCGAGCGCCTCCAAAAGTACCGCAAGCCGAGGTGCCGCACGTTTCGGATCGCGTGTGGGCCAACCTCGCAAGAGCCACCGGATACCAACGCCGAGCGTTTGGGTGCTGGCCTCTGCGCCAGTTGGATCTTTGGGCAGAGTGTTGAGCCACCGATACAGCTCTCGGAGTGCTCTTGGGCTTACGGATGCCCGAGCGAACCTTGCCGTGAACGCACTGATGTCGCCCGTGAAGTCACTATCGGTTTGAGCACCGAGAACACCAGGAATAGCCACGTGGGTGCACTATACAGACGACTCCGTGCAAAGGTCCCTGACTGTTTTTCTTTGCGGCGAATCTACGTCATCTAGAGCGTCGGAAACTCTAGACCGGCAGTTTGGCACGGCCCGTGCTTAGGTTCGGGGCATGTACCTTTACGCTTGCCAGGTTCTTGGCCGCTACAAAACTCTCCTCGCTGGATGCACTTTGCTGTGCGCCTTGGGGTGCTCAACGCACGCTGACAGCGGGATCTTGGGAGATGGCGACGCGTCGGCCGGCACGGGTGGGCTCGGGCCAAGTTCGGGGTCCGGAGCAAGTGCTGGCTTGGGTGTGAACTCCGGAACCGGAGCGAGTGCTGCGTTAGGTGGAAGCCCTTCTGGAACTGGTGGAGGCTCCTCAGTGGCGACTCAATGTGGGTCAGGCATCCCGATTGAGCCAGGAATGGTGGCAACTGAGCAGGGCGTCGTGCGGGGTGTCTCGGCGGGCGAGGCTTGGTCGTACAAGAAAATTCCATTCGCAGCTCCTCCGCTTGGGAGCCTACGTTGGAAGGCGCCTGAGCCCGCCGCTTGTTGGGAGGGTGTGCGTGACGGGGCGAGCTTCGGTCCACTCTGCCCCCAGTTGGATGCCAATGGTTCACTGGTTGGTGAGGAGGATTGTTTACAGTTGAACGTGTGGGCGCCCAAGGCGCCCACCGCCCAAAAGCTACCGGTGCTGTTTTGGATCCATGGCGGTGGTCACATTCAGGGTGGCGCAGCACAGCCTTCGGGGACGGGCTACATCTACGACGGGCAGTCCTTCGTGGAACGCACGGGCGTGGTCATCGTCACGATTAATTATCGCCTTGGGTCTCTTGGGTTTTTGGGGCATACGGCATTGAGTGCGGAGCCGGGTGCACAGGGCTCGGCCAACTATGGCACTTTGGACCAGCTTGCCGCGCTAAAGTGGGTGAAGCGCAATATTGAAGCTTTCGGAGGGGATCCGGCGCGTGTCACCATCTTCGGCGAATCGGCGGGTGGCGTGAGCGTGTGCACCCTCTTGGCGTCTCCCTTGGGCAAAGGTTTGTTTGCGTCGGCCATCATCGAAAGTGGTGGCTGCAACGCACGCACACTCGCCGAAGAGGAGACTTTCGGCGCCGAGCTCTTTCAAGCCGCGGGCTGCCAAACAGCTCCAGATCCACTTGCGTGCATGCGAGCGCTGCCCATGGAGCAAGTGGTGCGAGCGAAACCCGTGCAGATCGATGTGGCAGGCAAACCTTCGGTGTACGGATCGGTGGTGGATGGTTACGTCCTTTCGGACACACCTGCCAAAATCATAGCGCGAGGGGAACACAATCGCGTCCCCGTCATCATAGGCAATAACGACGCTGAAACGAACAAGAGTGTGCCCACCACCTTGCAAACGGAGGCCCAATATTTAGCCGCGGTGAAAGCGCTCATTCCAGTGGGCACTGATGCCGTGCTCGCCGCCTACCCAGCAAGTGCCTATCCCACCCCCAGAGCCGCTTATGTCGCACTCACGAGCGACGCAAAGTTCGTGTGTGGAGCTCGCCAGGCGGCACTTTCGCTGGACGCCCAACAAACCGAAGGCGTCTTCCGTTACGTGTTCACACATGTCTCAGCCACGTTGCCTCCTCTGGTACGCGCCGCGGGAGCGTCCCACGCGTTGGAGGTCCCGTACGTATTTGGTACTATGAAGACAATCCCCAATTTTACGCCCGACGCAGGGGATGAGGCTGTGTCACTCGCCATGCAGAAATATTGGGCTCGCTTTGCCGCTACAGGAGATCCAAACGGGGAGGGTGCACAGGCCTGGCCTGCCTACTTGCCTAGCGATCCATACATTGAGTTCGCCGATCCGTTGCGGGTGGGGCTTGGGTTTCACGCAGCCCAGTGCGACTTTTGGGCGAGCTTTGTTCCGTGAGCAAAAAAACGCACGCCATCAAGACGCCAGTTGCTTCTCAATTCGTCGATCTGGCACGAGCCAGATAAGCGCCACGAGTTGGCGACGAGCTCGGCTTTGTTAACTCGGATTCATGGCTGAGCCCGAGAAGACCGTGAACGCCCGGTTACTAGGTGCTCGCAATTGGCTCTATTCAGCCACCCTGAGTGCGGCATACACTTTGCTGTTCCGCGTCCTGTCTCGGTCGGGCTCACGCGGGCTTGGCTCCCTGGAGGTCTCTTGAACAACAATATTCTTAAGTTTGGTGTGTTGGGCGGTGCGGCGATGCTGGGCTTCTTCGGTTGTGGGGAGAGCACTTCCTTCGAGGGGGAAACGGCGATTCCGATTACGGAGCTGCCGCCGAAATACGCTGCTGCTTTGTGCCAGTCCTATTCAACGTGCGCGGGGCCGCTTCTCGACGTTTACCTGGGAGGGGCGGATTGCACCACCAACCTTCGAAGGACTCTAGAAGATGAGCTTACGGTGATTCAGGAGGCGGTAACGGCTGGCACCGCGAAGTATGATGGCACCAAGCTTCAGGCGTGCGTCGACAAGATCGCGTCGTTGGGCTGCGATGCGATCTACCAACGCGATATTGATGTTTGCGTGGCGACGCTCCACGGGACGCTAGCGACGGGATCCATGTGCACCATGGACTTTGAGTGTGCGTCGGGGAACTTCTGCAAGAGCAACCAAGCTTGCCCTGGAACGTGTACCGCTCGACAAGCTGCGGGGGCAACTTGTGATAAGGACGACCAATGTGCTTCTGGGCTCAGCTGCAAGCTTCACAAGTGTGAAGCTCCAGGCGGGGTTGGGGCGGTCTGTGGCGGGGCGAACGATCCG
Source organism: Polyangiaceae bacterium (assembly GCA_033763455.1). GTDB lineage: Bacteria > Myxococcota_A > Polyangia > Polyangiales > Polyangiaceae > JBBRRP01. The sequence goes on along the minus strand of JANRKO010000031.1, from coordinate 9,866 downwards.
GAGTGCAGAACCGGCCTAACCTGCGTGGGTAAAGATGCACAGACGAAGACTCCCGGGCTGTGCAAGGAAAACGCCGAGGTATTTGCCGGGAACGTTGGAGACGTATGCGACATACAGGCAGCCAAGTTCTGCAAGGCTGGGAGTGTTTGCAGTATTCTCAGCGCATCGGTCACGGGTCTTGTATCCAAGTGCACAGCGCCGGTTGCGTCGGGGGCTGCATGCAAAGCCTCTCTTCCCAGTCAGTGCCCTCTAGATGAATATTGCAAACTCCAGGGCAAGTTGGCGCTCGGCATGGTGGACGGCACGTGCACCAAGAAGCCTGCCAACGGCGAACCTTGCGGAGAAGACTTGTTCGGTACGGTCTGCGCGCCGTACACGACGTGCGACAAGATGAATAAGTGTGTGACCGTAGAGCGTGCTGGCGGTGCGTGTTCAGATGCAGACAGTTGCTACAGCGACACCTGCACAGGCGGCAAATGCGTTGCTGGCGGCAAGTGTAACTAGGGGAGCATTCCTGGTCCTAGGAGTGGCAGCCATTGCTGCCACTCCTAGTGGTTAACCCTCGTGGCACACATGTGCCAGTTGCGATCTGGGAGCCGTACCCTAGGGGGGCAAGTTCACCTGGATTTTGCGGTAATTCCATAGCGGCACAGTTGGTGCACATGTGTCAGTGAGCGCAGCTGGCGCTCTTGGAGACCCCCCTATGACACACGTTACACGGAAGATCCTAATCGCACTCCCTGCCGCGATGCTTGGCTTGCTTGTTGGATGTTCGGGTGGAAGTGCCGACACGCCCGGCACCCAACCAACACCATTACCCCCGAACGTCTTCGAATCCGCGAACCCGAGTGGCAAGAGCGCAGCAAGTAGGGCCAGTAACGCAACTGGAGGGGCTTCAGCGATAGGGGCCGGAGCGGCCGCCCCGTCCCCCGGTGCAGACGACAGCGCGGCGCGTGCCATCGAAGAGGCTGACATCATCAAGATCGAAGATGGGCGGCTATTTGCACTTTCGCAATATGGCGGGCTCAGCGTGATCGATGTGTCGCAGCGGGATAACCTCAGCCTCTTGGGGCGCCACAAGATAGTGGCGATGCCGTTTGAAATGTATGTGCGGCAAGGTTTGGTATTCGCGCTGTATCGCGGCTACGGGGATTACGTTTTGGATCCGGTGAGCCAACAGCACACCTGGGTGCAAACCAGTCAAGTTGTGGTGTTAGACACTCGCGATGCCGCGAATATCAAGGCCATCGGAGAATTCCAGGTACCGGGCAACATTGCGGACTCTCGTATTGTGGGCGACATTCTTTACGTAGCCGCCTACGAAGACGGGTATTGTTGGGGCTGCACTCAAAACAAGCCCAGAACCAGAGTGATCTCCCTCAACGTGAGTGACCCAACCCACGTGTTTCGGGTGGATGAGGTGAGTTTTGAAGAACGCACCGACAGCTACAGTTGGCAGCGCAGCATCTCGGTCACCGATCAGCGCATGTACGTGGCCGGGCCGGTCTGGGGCCAAAGCACCCCGGTCGGTAGCGTGATCCAGGTGGTCGACATCTCCGATCCCACGGGCGATCTCAAAGAGGGCGCCAGTATCCAAGTGGCCGGTCAAGTGAACAGCCGTTGGCAAATGGACGAGTACAACGGAGCCCTGCGCGTTATAAGTCAACCCTTCCAGTGGCTCGCGGCAACGCCGCCAACCGTGGAAACCTTTCGAGTCACGTCTTCCACGGACATCACCCCGCTTGGCGCGACAACTCTCACTCTGCCTCGCCCCGAAAGCTTGCAAAGCGTGCGATTTGATGGCGACCGCGGTTACGCGATCACTTTCGAACGCACCGATCCTTTGTTCACTATAGACCTCAGGGATCCAGCCAAGCCTGCCCAAGTAGGTCAGTTGGAAATCCCTGGATTCGTCTATCACATGGAGCCTCGCGGAAATCGCCTCATTGGCCTCGGCTTTGACCAAGGAAATGCTGAAGGTTCCCTTCATGTTTCGATCTTCGATGTTAGCAACATGGCAGCGCCAACAATGCTCTCGCGCAAGAACTTCGGTGGTAACTGGGCGGGCTTGGCGGAGGGTCAGGATCAGATCCATAAATCCTTCCGCGTTCTCGACAGCGAGAGACTGATTTTAGTGCCATTTAGTGGGTATTCCAGCGCTGGCCAAGTCGATCCTAATTGCTCTGGAACTTGGAATTCTGGCATCCAGCTTCTGGACTTTACCAGCGACATGCTTGCGCTTCGCGGTGTGGTGCCGACGAAATCAGCCGCTCGCCGCGGCATCCTTCACGATCAGCGCCTCTTGGCAGTGAGCGACGAGCAGGTTGAAGCCTTCGATATTTCCAATCGCGATCAACCGCGACCCACGGCCGCCGTCGCTCTCGCTCAGAACGTGACGCGAACCGCATCGGTGGGAAGCCATGTGTTACGCATTTCACAGAACTGGATGACGCAAGCCACGCAGCTGGATGTCACAACACTTTCAGGAGTGGCTATCCCGGGTGCTGCTCCTGCTCTCGAGATCCCCCGACAAGCGAACAGCTGCTACGCCAGCTCCTGGCTCCAGGATGTCTTTACCAGCGGCAACAGAGCTTACCTCGTATTCCAAGCGTACGACTACACTGGTGGGCAATCCACTCAGAGCACTCGTATCGCTACCGTTGAGGTTTCTCCGAGCGGAACTGCCACGGTAGTGGGCCAGGCGACTCTGCCGTTGTCCGAGTTCTATGGAGGTTGGTACTACGGGTACGGTTATGGGTACGGCTATGGCATGGTCACGTCGGGTCGAAGTGCTCTCGCGGTGGGATCAACCGTTGTGCTTGAGGACACCTCCAAGAAGTACGACAGCGCGACTGGGTTGCCCCTGATCACCAGCGCGCCCCTCAAGGTGATGGATCTGAGCGATCCCGCTCGCCCTGAGACCTCAGCCGTTCAGCTTCCCGCCGGTGAGGGTGTCACAGGCCTTCTCGCCTCAGGCACGGTGGTTGCGCGGAGCCACTATGAAGTATCGCCGTTCAATGCCGATCGAGTGCGCTTCTTTCTGGACCAGGTCGATGTGTCAGATCCTCGATCGCCGCGAGTGCTTCGCTCGGTCAATATACCTGGCTCGCTCGTTGCCTACGATGCATCCGCCAAGCGCGCCATCACCGCGAGCTACGAAATTGCGGTGCTTCAGAACGTGACCAGGAGTGATTGCTACGGTAATCACGCGCAACCTGATTTCATTGGCCCTCCCGATAGCTATGACCCAGGCGGGTTGCTGATAGCGGAAGCTCTGGGTGAGTGTCGTGTTGTTCGGCAGTCGCTGCAGCTTGTGTCGTTTTCAGAGGAGAGCGCTCAGATCGTAGGTAGCTACGAAATTCCCTCGAAATATTCGATCCACCAGATCGCAACTGGCACCGATCGAACGTTCGTTTCTCTGGCGGCCGGATGGTACGGGTACCGGTACTACGGGTACGGGTTCGGTGCCTGCTACGGTGGCTGCGCCCCGGGAGTGGTCGAGAAACGCAGTCTGCCCCTGATCACCGTGAGCGGCCTTCACTCTGGTAACTTTGGCGCTAGCTCCTTGGAAATCGACGTTGGTGACTACGGGCAGCTGAGCGGGCTTGTCGCATCTGGGAAACACGCCGTGCTCTCTGCTGGTTGGCGAGGCCAAGTGAGCGTCGTTAATGCCGAAGTGGCGAGCATGTCGAGAATCGAGGCTACCGCTGAGGTTCCGGGCTACGTGGCGGACATCAATATTCTCGGGAATACCGCCATCTGTTCGCTCGGTTACGACGGCGTCACCACGCTCCCCCTCTCCCGCTAGAGAGCTGGCGCAGCCGAAGCAGCCGCTGTGATCTTCCTCGCAAGCGGCTGCTTCCGCGAAACCCGTACGCGTGACAAATGCGCGGCTGGCGGTAAGTGTAACTGACGCCGGAGGAGTGGCCTCACCGCCGGATCAGGTAGTGCCGCCACTCCTACCGGCTACCTCGGCAAGGTTATTGTTTTTCGATCGCGTAGCGGATGCTCACCGTGCTGGTGACTTCGAGTTGTCCGCTTTCGACGGGGGCCGCAGCGGCCGCGTAGGCCTCAGATTTTGCCATCATGGGCATCGCCATAGGCATGGGTGAAGGGAACCCTGAGGACTCGTTCACGGCGAGAACCGGGCCCAAACGAACACCGCTTAGCCGGGCCAGCTGCTCCGCTCGTGCGTGAGCATCCGCGACCGCTTTTTCGCGTGCCTGTGCTTCGAATGCCTGCGGATTGGAAAGCTCAAAGTTCACACCGTAAACGGTGTTGGCTCCGAGCGTGGTAGCCGTCCCCAAGATCTGGCCGAGCTGCTTCAGATCCCTGATGGTGACCTCGAGTGTGTTGCTCGCGCGGTACCAGCCACGGGGTTCTTCTTTTGCTGAGGTTTCTCTGACGGAAGCCTCCATTGCAGGAGACGCTGGCGTTCCTTTGCCAGCTTTGGGTGCGGGCGCCGCTGCTTCCGGGGGTGGAGGCGGTGGCTCGGGACGATAATCCTGCTCGAAGTTTACGGAGAAGTTCTGAGTCTTAAGATCAGCCGGTTGCACCCCCAGCTTCTTGAAGGCCTCGGTGAGCTCGCTCATACGCGTGTTCGTGCTGGCTGTGGCCTCTTCGGAAGTACGTGCGCGCACCTCCACGCCGATGGTGGCGCGTGCCAGATCCGGTTTGCCGGTGGCTTTTCCAAACCCGGACACGACCACGCCTGTTACCTCCGGGGTGTTCGCGCTCTGCACTACGGTGGTGCCACATGCGTTCAGCCCAAACGCGAGGGCCAACGCAGCTGTTGATTTCAGATGGTTAAGAATAAATGACATGAAGATTCTCCAAGCAGGGTGGGCTGGCGCTCCGATCTGGTGAGCGGTACGTCGCCTTTGCACATGAGTAACGCGGCTCGTTCGTGGGGCTTACACAGAATAAGCGCTAGGGCCGAGTGCGTTTTTGCAAGGCTTGGCCCTCCGGGGGGGCGGGCGTATTCGGCATTTAATCCAATAATATCCAAGTGTTAAGGCCCGGCCCTCCTCCGTTGACGCAGTGCTGCCTGAAGATGTGGCGCGGGCGTCCGTACTGCCAGTATGCGTCTTCCGCCGTGGGCCCTGGGCCTGACTCTGCTCTTGTTGTTCGGCTGCAATAAGAAGGCCGAGGCAACTGCGGAGGATACCGCGGACACTGAAGCCGCCGCGGACGAGGAGGCGGCACACGAAGAGGGGGCGAAGGGTCACGACAAGGAAGGGGAAAAGGGCGGAGCTCCAGGCGCCCACGGGGAGAAGGAAGCTGCTGGTCCGAAGCGATTCGCCGTGCCCTTCGCCTGGGAAGCTTCTGAGGAGGAGCCCCTCGCTCGCACTCGCTCTTTTCTGCAAGACGTGGTGCGAGATAACGAGCTGAATGTGCGCAGAGGGGCGAAGTACTTCCAGCCCTTTGCCAGCAAGCAAACGCCGAGGGTTACAGTAGTTGCCTGTTCAGACTCGCGCGTGCAAACGCACGCATGGGATGCAACGCCCGACAACGACGATTTTCAGATCCGCAATATCGGCAACCAGCTGAAGAACGCCGAGGGGTCGGTCGAGTATGGCGTGGAACACCTCCACACGCCGCTTCTGATGATTATCGGTCACACGGGCTGCGGTGCCGTGAAGGCAGCCATGGGCGATGTGAGTGCGTTGAGTGCGCCTATTCAGCATGAGCTTGCTGCGATCCAATTGCCAAAAGCAATGAAATCAGCTGAGCCAAGCTCTGCGCTGTGGGCCGAAGCCGTAGTGGCCAACGTGCACGCTCAGGTTCAGGCGGCCGTTGCTCACTTCAATCACGATGTTGCGGAGCAGAAGTTAACTGTGGTGGGCGCAGTGTACGATTTTCGTGGAGATCTGGGTGACCCTGGCATGCTGCACCTGGTGAATGTCAACGCGAATACGGATCCCGAAAGGCTTGCCGCCTTCACGAAAGCCGTGGGCGGGCACGTGCGCAACGAGCTCGGCGACGACCCAACAGAGGGTCTGCTCGCACGTGTTGCGCAAGCAGCTCGGGCTATGGCTGCTGCCGAAGGGCACGGGGAAGCTCACGGGGGCGGTGAACATGCGGCCGAACAGAAGGCGGCCCCCACCGCTTCGCATGCTGCCGCCAAGGCTGAGGCCTTGATTGCAGAAGCGGAAGCCAAAGCGAGCCCTAAGCGAAGAAGCGGCGAAGCCGCCAAGCCAAAAGCTACGGCTTCAGAAGCGAAAGCTGCAGAGCCAAAAGCTGCAGCCAAATCCCACTGAGTGAGGGTAGAGCGGCCACTTTTGCGCGCTCATTTCCGTTCCGGGTTCTCCCTAAGGCTTGGGCTCCCCGACTTCGGGCTCTACGACTTCAGGGGTTACGCCGTTTGTAGGAGCATCCAGATCACCACTCAGCGCCTGCTTGGCGCGCGCTTCGAGCTGCGAGATTTCTTTGGTGAGCTCGTGCGGAACCTTGGATTCGGCGCTTTTTAGAGCATCAAGCCCCTGTTCGAGCGGAAGGTTGAGGCGTTCGCTCACCCCGTGCTCAATCAGTGCGCGGGCCCACTTGTACTGGAGGAGTGGCCATTCTTGCGGATAGAACTCAGGTTCAATCACGCCGAGCGCCTCACCGTAGTGTTTGGCGGCTAGCTCCCAAATGCGTGGGGAGCCGGAAGATGTTGCCCACGCGCTCATGACGTCGGCAAAATGACTGCGACTTTGAGCGAATAAGGCGGGCGTAAGGGCCTTTTTGTAGGCGCTTGCTGCATCGCGACAGGAATTGGCGGCTTGCTCGAACATCGTATTCCGGGGTTCAGGCGGGGCGTCTGCGAGTTCGGCCCGTGCCAGCTGGAGATCGCACAGTGCGGACTGTTGCTCAGCCCAAACGTACCAGGTGGCCTTCTTCTTCGCGATCAATTTCTCGGTAGCTTGAAGCACGCTTTCGACCTCTCGTGTCGACCTCTTCGAAATGGCCAAGGTGGCATCGCAGCGCAGCACTCCCAACTCCGCTGTGTCAAAAATGTCCTGCAGCAAGCCTTTGCCCGAGGCGCGGTTCTCTTCGTTGGCTATGGCTTTGTTTTCTGCGATGGCCTGAGCATTCAAGGATGCGATCCGAAGGCTCGCCGCTCGCGCGTACCGATTGCGAGCCTGAAGCAAGATCGCCGAATTTACAGGAGCCCTGCCCTGAGCCTCGAGTGCCACGGCGCTCCGGAGCCAAAAATCCGCTTCGTAGGGCGGCGTTGGTTTCAGATGAATCGCTCGGTCGTAAGCGGCTACCGCCAGCGAAAATTCAGCCGCTTCTTGAGTGCTCAAAGCACGCGCGTAGTGCACATCTCCGAGGCTCCGCTCCACAGTGGCCCGAAGATCACCGCTAGCATCGGCCGCGAACTTCTGGCGCGCGCGCACCTGCAACAAGCCACGTTCGAGCATTTCCAGCCTACCTCGGCTGCGGGCATCGCGCTGGGCGAGCGCCTGCGCGTCGACGATGCTTTCCATGAACGGAATGAAATCAGTCCAGCGTCGGCTGAGTTCCACTTCGTGGGGTATCGGGCGGACATTGGGGTAGCGGTGAATAACATAGAAGAGATCGTCAGGGCGAACGTAGATGAGCGCATCGGCGCCGCTGTTTTCGATGATCACCCGGGCCTGCTCCGGGCACGAGGGGCCATCTTTGCTCGTGCAATTGAGCTCGACATCCAGCTCGCGGAGCGAAAGGGTGCCCTTTCCCATCATGGCGTCTAGGGTCAAAAGGCCGTCCTTGATCCAGGCCATCACGCCCGTTTTCTTGCCGCCGAAGGCACGGCCGCTCTGGCCCGCGGCTAGCAAAATCACGATCGGTGGGGCATCGGAGACGCTGGCCGCAGTGTTAGCCGGCTTTTCGGCAACACAGCCAACCAACGCGAACAAGACGACGACGGTCAGGCTCGTTGCGAGCCCAAAGACGCAGGAGAACGCGAACTGTATGGCGCGGGAGAACGCGAACCCAACGGCGCGGCAGCCCGCGAACGCGAAGGTTCGAATGGGTGAGCAGAATGTGGTCATGGTTGGGTTTTCCCGGCGCGTATCTTCTGATTTTCGTGCATTTGTTCTTGGGTCTGCCTAAGCATCGAAGCGAGCAAATCTTGGAGCGCAAGCAACTTGACGCGATCGGAAAACAAAGCTTCTGCTTGGCGTTCTCCGTGGTGAAGCTGCCTAGGGGGCGCAGAGCACGCTCTTGTGAGGTTGCGTTCCAGCTCTTCAGCCGCCCCTCGGAAGACAGCTAGCCCGGCTTTGAAGGAGGCCTGAACAATAAGGGGTTCGAGCGCTTTTGTTGTACTTCCAAGGACGGTGTTAAGCAGCGTGAGGTCGGCCGCTGAACAGCGAGCGTAGAGGTTGTCGGCGAAGAGGTCACGCTGGCTTGGTGCTGAGTCCGCTGTCGCTGCGGCGAAGGCTTGGGGGCTAAGATGCTGGCGCTTACCGAGGAGCTCGCGTACGTAGCGGGTGGGCATAGCAAAGCCAAGATTCTCACCTCCACGCATAACAAACGTGGCTACCCCGACCACGGTTCCGTCGTCCGCGAGGATGGGGCCGCCTGAGGAACCTGGAGAGATGGGTGCTGTGATTTGCAACACGCGCATGCCAGCCATGTGTTCGCGTACGCCACTCAAGATGCCGTCGCTGATGGTGGCTTCAAAGCCCAGAGGATTACCCAGCGCGAAAACCTTGACGCCACTCGTCAGTGCGTCCGAGTTTTGGAGTGGCAGGGCGGGTAGCGCTCGATCGATCTGTAACACCGCTAGATCCCACTTGCGATCAAAGGCCAATACGCCCAAAAACTGCAGCCTCTCCCCGCTATGTGCCGTGAGCTTGAGCTCGCTCTCCCCGGCCACTGCGTGCAGGTTGGTGATCAGCACGCGCCCGTCGAGTACAGCAAATGCCGTGGCCTGCGTGCTGCCGGCTTCGATAGAAACCAATGAAGGTACGGCGCGTTCGTAGATTTCCGCAGCTGTGAGGCCAACTTGAGCTTTGCCTGCTGTGGGGGCGTGCTCTTCCACTCGTTGGAGCTGCCATGTATCTGGGCCATCTTTTCCACTTCGGTAGAAGAAGGCTCGTTTGCCGCAGCCTTCGACGCTCGACATGCGGTTGTTGATAGTTGCCCAGGCGAGCATTCCAGTGTCGCACTTGAGCGCTGCGCTGGCCGCATGGGTGAGTTCCGGCAGGCCGCTTTGCCAACTGCAAACGTCGTCGCAATAGGCGCGGTAGTACAGCGTACGCCCGCAACCACTGGCCCGCTTGGTGCTGCTGCTGGAAGTTGAAATGACCTCCACTTCCTTCACCGAACACCCAAGCTCACTGGCAGCGAGCTCTTTGGGGAGCGCGCTGCCGCAACCTGTGGCGGCCAAAGCCGCAAGTGCCAACGGGAAGACCCTTCTGTTCCAACCACCCATGGGGGCGGAACCTAGCAGAGGCTCCGCGCCAGCGCAGCTAGGGAAAGCCCCGGGTTTTTGGCTAACAGCCCCTGACCCAAGCGCTGTGCGACTCGTCCAAATTGCGGCAGTTTCATGTCTCTAAACTCGGCGTGGGCGCAACGAGGCGTTGGCCTCTCGCCTGATCCAGCGATAAGGCGCGGCCTTCATGTGTAAGTGATCGAAATTGCTCCATAGTTGTTGGTAGAGGGCGTCACCGAATTGGTTGGATGCCCTCCCCAGCTGCCGCTTGATGCGGCAGCTTGCCCCTCGCCAAGCGCCTCCCTGTTCGGGAGACGCGGGAGGGGCGTGTGCGTGGCAGCTCCGCGCTGCGACGGAGGGCTTGCGACCTGAATAGCCCCGGGCAGCGCGGCAGCTCGTTTTTGGGATTGGGGATAAACAGGGCGGAAGAGGCGGCGACTGTCTGTGGATGCCCAATCCCAAA
>JANRKO010000030.1:0-32608 GCA_033763455.1 Polyangiaceae bacterium | reverse complement strand
TAGCTTCTGACATCTGATCCTTTGATCACAGCCAGATCCTCAACACAATCAAGAAGTTAAATAACTCTCGCCCCCATCACGATTATTTCCACGCTGTAACTTTTCCGCCCTCACTGCGTTGATAGGTGAGGTCATGCGAAGTATCTGGGCAAGCACCTGCGATTACGGGTAGGGGTTTGGCGAGCGGGAAAGATACGCCCGGCCGGAGAGGTGCCGCGACGAGCCCTGATCTTGTCATACGAAGTAATTGATTTGACGCGAGCGTGGCGGTCGTTTGGCTCGAAGTGGCCATTTGGCTCGAAGTGGCCATTTGGTTCGAAGTGGCCATGAGGAGGCGCGAGTGCTTCTTCGCGTAGGAGGTGCTTGTCATGCGAAGTATCTGACCACGCGCGCGGAGGGAGGGTTCTATCGGCGGCGCCGCCGGCCAGCTGAGTTCGCTGCCGAACGCACCGGCCGAAGAAGGCGAGGTTCCGAGTGCTGGGTGTTGGGGTGCTGAGCTTCCGAGTGCTGGGTGTTGGGGTGCTGAGCTTCCGAGTGCTGGGTGTTGGGGTGCTGAGCTTCCGAGATCCCGGAATGTTGAGTTTCGATTCGGTGATCTTTGATGTGTCGATGTTCGAATCGATAGCGTCTAGTCGGTGGATCTTCTATCGGTCGAGCTTCGGTGGTGAGTGGGAGAGAAACGGGCAGGCCATCGCGATAGGTGATGGTTCGATTTCGCGCGGGAATAACGCGAGCGCCTGGAGTTATTATGCCGACCAAATTGAGGGGATCGCACGATGATACGCGCACGATGGTGCCGTCGCGTTCGCGCCGCCGAATGTTGCGCAGCGCTGTGACAGCTTCCGGCAACGCATACTGTTCGCCGACGAAACCTGTGACGAAACGCCCGCCACGAACTTGACCGCGGGCCTCCAAGCGCCGGAAGGCCCACAGCACGTCTCGCCAGGGGATGGAGAAAGATTCGCGCGCTATGAGATCGCGGAACACGACACCGTACCGGGCCAGCAACTGATCGGCCACGGCCTCAGCGAGCGCGTCTGCTTGCTCCGCGTCGAGGGCGGCGGTGTGATGAGGAAGCGAATTGTGAGGAAGCGAATTGTGCTGGGTGGGCCGCAAAGGTGTCGTGCCTCCGAAGAGCGTCCACCGTCCTTCGCGGCCAGAAATCCCAGAGATGCCGGGGCCTTGGCGTCCCAGGATGGCGGACATTCCTTGGCGAAGGCCTGAGCGTCGAAAGGGGCCTCGTTCGGGGCGAAAGTGGTGCCTGGCGGCAGAGAGATCGCGCAGGGCTGCGAAGCCGTCTGCGGTTAACGCTCCGCGCGCCACGCCGTCCCAGAGTGCGTCTTGCAGCTGGGATGGGAGGAGCCCGCTCACTCGCGAAAGCTCGTCTTTGAAGAGTGCTCCGTGTTCGGCCAAACATGCGAGAATGCGCGGGAGCTCACCGGTGATCACCGTGGCCGCAACTTGCTGGTGGCGAACGGCTGAAAGGAGCCATGGTAGATCAGCCCGTAGAGCCAACGTGATCGGTGTGGCGCGGGATAGGTTCGCGCCGCGTATCGAGGCTAGGCGCCGTACGCTGAGCCGCCCCCAGACGACATCCCCGGCAAGCGCTGCTGCATCGAGGTAATGGGGGGCGTAATTCTTAACGCGTTGGGCCAGAAGCGCGGGCTCCCACGCACCCACGGCTGTCTCGAAGCCTTGTAGCTGAGCCACGGCCGAAAGCACTCCGCTTGTTCCCAGAAGCTCAGTTCCGGGTGCCACATGCTGCCATTCTAGCAGAAAACGCATGAAATCTTGCGCCGTTACAGGTTCTATCTCGCGCCGTTGACTGTCGCGCGTGTAGGCGTGAATGCGGCTGAGCAAACGGCGAGAACAGATTTGCGGGCCAGAAAGCCGCGGATCAAACTCCCCAGTAAGCACGCTGCCTTCGCGCTCCAGAAGTGCCACGGCAATTGGCACCCAGCTGGGCGCAAGCCCGAGCAGCTCGGTGATATCCGACAGCAGCACAGGCCCGGATAGCTCCAAGTGCCCGCGGAGCAAAGTGGCAGCCACAGCTTCCGCTTCGAGCTCGCGGGAACGGTAGCCGCCCTGCCCGGCCGCTGGGATGAGCTGTGCGGTGGGCTCCAACTTCAGCACCCAGTCGGCATTTTCGGCTGCGCACCAGAAACGGCCTGAAACGGGCTTCGTGCCATGCGCGCCTACAGCGCCATCCGCACCTTCGACCGTGCGAAGCTCCACAAGGTGGGCTCGGTCGCGTTCCTGGAGGGTAGAAAATAGCCCTGAATACTCGCTGTTTTCGCGCAATAATACGACGCTTTCAAGCCAATCGTGGAGCTCCTCCGCATTCTGGGGTGCTGGGAGTGCTTCATCTTTGACCCGATCGATCGCGGCGGGATCTAGCGAAGAGAGCTCGCGTGCATGCAGCGGCAGGCCTTTTCGGAGCTGCACGGCTCGTGCGCGGCGTTCCTCCAGCGGCGCATCGTCGAGAAACGTATACGGACGGCTATTCAAGATTTCGTGGCTGAGCGGAGAAGGCTCGGTGGTGTCTCGAAAGTGGACTCGAACGGTGCCAGCTCGAATGGCTTCAAGTGTGTGCCGAAGGCCTTCAAGGTCCATGGCCTCTGTCATGCAATCCCCGAGGGTTTGATCCACCACGGGGTGACTCGGGATGATGCGCGGTCCCGTCGCGTTGTCTTGGCAGGCCGCAAGCGAGGGAAAAATGGCTGCCATCATGTCGTCCGCCTCCATGCGTTGCAGGGGAGGAGGGTTCCTTTTGCCTCCGCGAAAGCGCAGCACAAGGAGGAAACGGTTCAGGTTCCAACGCCACCTGACGCCGAACATGGGCGTAGCGAGCACGGCCTGGCGCAGCGCTTCATCGATGCCTGCTGGGTTCAGCGAATCACGCAGATCTTCTAACGGGAAGCTGTGTTGAGGGCCGAGAGACAACAGAATCGAATCGTCACTTGCCGCGGCTTGGAGCTCGAAGTCAAACGAACGACAGAAGCGTTTACGCAACAGGAGCCCGAGAGCTCGATTGATGCGCCCACCGAGTGGTGAGTGGAGCACGAGCTGCATGCCGCCCGTGTCGTCAAAGAAACGCTCGAACACTAGATCTTTTTGGGTTGGCAAACAACCGAGCGCGGCGTGCACGGCGGAAAGGTATTCGAGCACGGCGAGGGCTACTTTTTCGCTAATTCCGCACTCCGCCATCAGTTCGGGGCACAGCGGCTTCAACCACGTTCGGCCGCTTGCTGCGCCGAGCTCCAGAAGCTCCGTAACGCGAGTGCGCAAAGCCGAGACTTCAGCAGAGAGCTCGAAGCTGCGCGCCGGAGCCTCACCCAACCAGAACGGGATCGTGGGGCTTGCGCCCTGGGCGTCCACCACTCGCACGATGCCGCGCTCCACACGGCGAATGCGCCAGGAAGTACTGCCCAACAAAAATACGTCGCCTGCCATGCTTTCAATGGCAAAATCTTCATTGATGGTGCCAACAAACGTGTCGTCTGGATCGGCCACTACACGGTAGTCAGCGTTCTCTGGGATCGCGCCGCCGGAAGTGAGGGCTGCTAGACGCGCGCCGCGCCGACCGGTGAGCTTCTTGTGGATCCTATCTCGCTTGACGTAGTCCGCACGAGTGCCACGCCCGGTGATCACCCCTTCGGTTACCAACTCCAATATAGATTCGTAGACTTCCCGCGTGAGGCTCGCGAATGGGGAAGCGCTCCGAACGAGCTGAAAAAGTGCCTCTTCATCCCACTCTTCGCAGGCGCATTCGGCGATGATGTGCTGTGCCAGAATATCCAATGGGCACACAGGCGGTCGAATCGCATCTAAGCGCCCACCTCGCACCGCTCGCATCAGCGCAACACACTCCACCAACTCATCACGCGTGAGTGGATACAACCTGCCAACAGGCGTACCAAACCGACTGTGCCCAGAACGACCCACTCGTTGTAGAAATGTCGCGATGCTGCGGGGCGAACCAATTTGGCAAACTAGCTCCACCGGGCCCACATCTAGGCCGAGCTCCAAGGAGGCGGTTGCCACCAGCGCCGAGAGCTCGCCCGCGCGCAGCCGATCTTCTATTGCGAGCCTGCGCTCTTTGGAAAGGCTGCCATGATGGGCCGCCACACGTTCCGGCCCCAAGCGTTCGGCTAAAAGGTGAGCTAACCGCTCCGAAAGGCGTCGGGTGTTTACGAAAATCAGTGTTGTTCGGCGACTCTTAACTTCGGCGGCAATCTTATCGAGCACCTCGGCAATTTGCTCGTGGGAAGCCACAGCTTCCAGCTCTGAATCGGGAATATCTATCGCAAGATCCAGCGCTCGCTGGTGCCCCACATTCACAATGGCCGTCTTTACCGCGCGCGCTTCCGTGCCTACGAGCAAACGCGCGATCACATCGAGCGGCTTTTGGGTAGCGGAGAGGCCGATGAACTGCGGTGGCGTATGGCACACGTGGGCGAGGCGCGCGAGAGTGAGCGCCAAGTGGGAGCCGCGTTTGTCGCGCGCAACAGCGTGAATTTCATCCACGATAACTGTGTTGACGTCGCGTAGAAGCTCGCGGCTTCGCTCGGAGGTAACCAGCAGGTAGAGCGATTCTGGCGTGGTGATCAAGAAGTGTGGCGGGTGCGTTAACATCCGCGCGCGATCTTTCTGAGGCGTATCCCCCGAGCGAGCGAGGACCCGAATCTCGGGAGGAGAGAAGCCCAATTCACGCGCTGTTTCGGCGATTTCTAGGAGCGGGAGTTCCAAATTCTTGTGGATGTCCACCGTCAACGCTTTGAGCGGTGAGACATAGACAACTTGGGTGCGGGGCTCGGCGAGCGTGCCCGCTTCGTGCTGACGATACAAGCGATCGATGCAGATCAGAAAGCCTGTAAGTGTCTTGCCGGAACCTGTGGGGGCGGCAATGAGTGTGTCAACACCTGCTGCGACCTTCGGCCAACCCTCAGCTTGGGGGAGCGTTGGCCCGTGGGGGAAGCGCCGCTCGAACCACAGCTTCACGGCGGGGTGAAGCGCGCTCACACTCTCGGAAGCCGTTAGAGTGGGATCGGGCATGGGAAGCGCGCGTTTACCTTGGAAGTTTCGTGGCGCTTAGAGCTTATCGAGCACGCCCATCTTCACTTCGTACACCATCTTGCCGGCGGCTTCGTCGGCCACAAAAATCTCAGCTTCGTTTGGAACCTCCACGGAGAGCTCCTTGGGCGCCGGGACTTTGCCTTGAGATTTTCCTACGGCTTTGACGGTGATTTTGCCGTCCTTCTCTTCGCCAAATTCGACCTGAACTTTGCTCAGCGTCTCCATTTTGGCGCCCTTTTGCTGAATTGTGTACCACCAGAAGTTACCGTCGTCGCCCTTGCGAAATACCATGGCATCTTTGGTGATACTCGCGCGCGCTTTCGCCATGCAGCCGGCTATAGCCTTCTGATCGTTGCCTGATTCCTTTTCGCAGGCCGCTTGTGCTTTGGTGTAAGCATCTGAGCTCCGAAAGGCGAATGAGTACATAACCCCTTCACGTGTCAGTAATTCCTTGGGAGAGGGGCCAGCCTTCTTTTCTTCCTCTGGTGCTACTGCTGTTTCGGTGGGCTTTTCTTCCTCTGCTTGGGCGGTGGCGCTTTTTGATTCGGACGCTGGCGTTGCAGCCGCGGGAGCTTGCGTTGCTTCTGCAGCGCTGTTAGCTGGAGGCGGCGTTCCTCCACAAGCTTGAGGGAGCAGAGCGAGAGTAATGAGTGAGAACGATGCAAAGATAGATCGGTACACGACAAAACCTCCGAAGAGTGGGACCTGGGCGGAGCCTAGCACAAGAGTGCGAATCCAGGCTCGCTCGGATGAGCTAGCCTTCCCGCCCTGCTCGGAGGTCGGAAGGGCTGCACCCGTGTTTCTGCCGAAAGGCCCGAGCTAGTGCCGAGGCCCCTGGGAAACCTACCAATCGAGCTATCTCCACGACGTTCAGGCGCGTCTCCTTCAGCAGCCTAAATGCTTCGGACAACCTCATCTCCCGCAGTGCCTCCCCCGGGCTCTGGCCACGGTGCGCTCGGTAAATACGGCTGAAGTGCGTGCGGCTGAAGCCCGCGTGGTGGGCGAAGTCTTCCGAGCTGAACCCCTTCTCTAAGGAATTCCTGGCTAACGCTTCTGCGCGGCGTAGCCGCTCCTCTATTCCGAGCGGGGCTTGGACTGTTTCGCCGGCGCTGGCTTGACTGCGGACCCAATCGATAATGAGTGTGAGCAGCAAAGAGTTCGCCCGCAGTTTGCCGAGCTCCCCACCGTGCGACCATTCTTCCACGATGGTATCCACTTGCCGTGCCAGCATCCGCTCAAGGAGCTGCGGCACGCGAATGGGGAGTGCAACATTGAACAGCTCTTCGGTGGTTGGTTGAAGGAGGTGCGCCCGTTCGTCGAGGGTGGTCGCGAAGTCCGGTGTATTTTTGTATTCACCGCGGTGTTCGCTGAAGACGAGATCGAAATGCGCAAAAGCAGGCCTGTTTCCGGTCTTGGATCCGAAGTAATCGACCAGCGATCCGGGCTGTACCAAGTAGGCTCCGCCGGCTGGCACCACCTCCGAGTGGCCGTCTACCGTGATGTGCTCTTCGCCGTCGTAGCTGACAACGAGCATGTAGTGCGGCATGCGACGATGGAGGGCCTCCCATGGTCCACGCTTACAATTGCCCGCGAGGTGGATCCACGGTGAAAGGGGAGCCGAGAGAGCACGCATCTAGGAGGCAAAGGTAGCAGGGAAAAGAGGATAGTTTAGGAAGCATCGTTAGCTTGTGCCGCTTGGGTGTTGCTTGAGCGGTTTTTCCCGTGGCGAGACAATATGAACAGGATTGGTACGGAATGCCGCTTGGGGATCCGATGCGACGCTGCCATCCTGACCACTGCTCGGAGCAAACAACACGCTCCAGCGCTGTGGCCCCTCACGTTCAGGGTTTACGCCGTCGGCCTAAACGTCTGGTTTTGGAGGAATAGACATGCGTCCTAGGTATCGCTGTAGTCTCATGAGCGTGGCCGTTTTGGCTTCTGTAGCCCTCGGGATCGGGTGTCAGAGCGCCGCGGACGGGCGGTCCTCGCCCCGCCAGACCATGGCGACCGCTAGCGGAACCGGCGGTGGGGCTCCTCTTCCCGGGCAGGGTTCGACCGGAGTAGGCGGTGGAGGATCTAACGTTGGCCAGCCTCTTCCCCCTCCACCTGTGCTGGGCGCGTGCGAGGATCCGGGTCGGGTAACGGTGCGGCGGCTCACGGGTCCCCAGTACGACCACACCGTGCGCGACCTGTTAGGTGATTCCACCAGCCCAGGGAGCGGCTTTCCTAAGGACGATGCCTTCCTCGCCGATGCCCTCACCGTGGGGCCGTTGCTCTTCGAGAAATATGCCGACGCGGCCGACCGCTTGGTGGCTGAAGCCTGGGCTCGTGAAGAAGGGGGTACGCAGCCGTCCGGGGCCAAGCTGTGGGTATGCGCACCCAGTGAAGGGGATTCGAACTGCGCCGGTCAGATCGTGAAATCCTTTGCACGCAAGGCGTTCCGGCGCCCCGTTACTGATGTTGAGCTCGCCCCGTTCCTCGGTATCCTTGGCCGACCTGAGGGAACCCTAGCGGACCGTACCCGGGCTGCCCTGAGCTCGTTGCTCATTGCTCCCAACTTCGTGTTCCGTGTGGAGCTCGATCCAGAACCGAACTCACTGGTTCCGCACGGGTTGACGAGCCATGAGCTTGCGACCCGGCTTTCGTACTTGGTGTGGGGCAGTGTTCCTGATGCGGGGCTGTCCGCGCAGGCCGATACCGGGGCGCTCTACTCCAATGACGTTCTACGGAGTGAACTTGCACGGATGCTCGCCGATCCCAAAGCGAGTGTCCTCACCGACGAGTTCGCGATGCGGTGGTTGTCGCTTTCGGAGGTGGGCACGCTTTCGAAGGACACGGCGCTCTTTCCCGAGGCCACTCCAGCGCTGTTCTCTGCCATGCAAAATGAGTCGAGGCTTTTTTTGGCAACGTTCTTTGAGGGCACAGCGCCCCTCGCCACGCTGTTTTCAGCCGACTACACGTTTGCCAACGACCTTCTGGCTCGCCACTACGGTTTGGAGGCGACGGGGCTCGGTGCCGAACTGCAGCGCGTGGCGGTCCCCGCGGGCCCCCGCCGTGGGATCCTGGGACATGGCTCGGTGTTGAGCCTCACGTCAAAGCCCGACCATACGTCCGCCGTGAAGCGCGGTAAGTGGGTTGCCGCTAGGATGCTTTGCGCCGAGCCACCGCCTCCTCCCAATGGAACGATCCCCGAGGTACCGGGCGCAGCCGCTGCCACGAGCGAGCGCGAACGCCTGGCAATTCACCGGGCAAATCCGGTTTGTGCTGGCTGCCACACGCTCATTGACCCCATTGGCCTCGGGCTTGAGAACTTTGACACGATTGGGCGCTTCCGCACTCAAGTCGACGGCGTTAACATAGACGCGGCTGGGATGCTGCCCGGGGGGCGAACCTTCAATGGGCCAGCCGAGCTCTCAGCGGTTTTGTCGAGCGACCCACTGTTTCACGGTTGCTTGAGTGATCAGCTGAGTACGTTTGCCCTCGGGCGGGCACTGACTTCCGCTGATTCATGCCTGCACACCGATATGGTGAATGAGGTGGCCAAGGGTGCCACGCTGGAGCAACTGCTAGGAGTACTTGTCACAAGCGCGCCGTTTACGGCTCGCCGAGGCGAGCCACAAGGAGTGATGCCATGAAGAAATCCTGGTTCCTTTCCAGACGAACACTGCTGCGAGGGGCGGGCGTCGCAATTGCCCTCCCGTTCTTGGACCAGATGCTTCCCGCGGCGCGCGGGCAGGCAACGGCTTTTCCCCGGCGCTACGTGGCAATCTTGTTCCCGAACGGCTTCAACATGGCGGATTTTACGCCAGCAACCGAAGGTGCCAATTACGCATTAACGCCGATCCTGCAGGGTTTGGCACCCATCCGCTCAGAGGTGACGGTGGTTTCCGGGCTGCAGAACACCGTCGCGGCCGTGGGGGGGAACGCGCACCTTCGGGGGTTTGCCTCGTTCCTCACCGCACAAGCTTCGGCCGGAACGCTCGAGCCGCTTGTGCTCAGCAACAACATGACCGTCGATCAGCGGATGGCTCAGAAGCTCGTCGGGCAAACCCCGTTTGCTAGCCTGGAGTTGAGCGCAGGTGAGGGCAACGCGGCACAGGCAGCAGCTGGCGATTGTGATGGCACGCCGTGTATCTACGGCAACGTGATCTCCTGGAAATCACCCACCCAGCCGGCGGTGGGCGAAGAGGATCCGCAGGCGGCCTTCGATCGCCTGTTCGCAAACCAACCGGCGCCTTCACCCTCCAGTACGGGCACTACCTCGACACCCGATCCCCAGGCGGAAGCACGCAGGGCACTCAAATTGAGTGTCCTGGACGCCGCCGCGCAGGATACGAACGCGCTTTTACCCAAGCTCGGTCCAACGGATAAGGCCAAGCTTGACCAATACCTCACCTCTTTGCGTGAGCTGGAGCAACGCCTGTCCGCTGCATCGCCCACAGGCCCCGCGCCTTCGGTGGACTGCAGCGCTCGGGTTCGCCCAGCGCAAGCCTTTGCGAATGACTACCGAGGCAGGCTCAAGAGCCTGATGGATGTGGCGGCGCTAGCTCTTCAGTGCGGGCTCACACGGGTGATTACTCTCGTGGGTGCGGGTTGGGAGAGTGAAGTTGTTTTTGATTTCTTGGGCACAAGCGATGGGCACCATGGCCCGTCGCACCACGGGAACGGCGCAGAGAATCTGCGCACCCTCACCACTATCGACACCTGGGAAGTTGAGCAGTTTGCGTACTTTGCCGGCCTGCTGAAGGGCATGGCGGAAGGCGGGGGCACGGTGCTCGATAGCTCCCTTGTCTACATGGGAAGCGATGTTTCCGACGGGGATAAACACAACTACGAGAACTTGCCCGTTCTTCTCGCTGGGCGCTTCGGCGGTGTGATAACGCCTGGGCAACACCTGCGCGTTCCGCCAACGTCGGTTGGCAACCTCCACCTAACGGCGCTCCGGGGCTTCGATCCGCAGGCCACTTCCGTTGGAATGAGCACCGGGGCCTTATTCGGATAGGTGCTCGGTAGCCGGCTCGGAAAGCAGAAGTGCACGGGCGCACGGTGCGACCACCCGGGTCAACACCTGCGCTCGGATTTCTGCGCGGCGCGCTGCCCCGACGATACCAAAGCGAAGCTCGATCAAGCCCTCTGCCTGCTCCTCGTTCTGCGCTTCCGGCGGCATTTTCTGGGTAAAGGAACAAGCCTCATCGAAAACTCGCCGCGCTACAGCCCGGAGCTCCGGATGTTCGCCGAGCAGAAACCGCACTGTTCTCCACGCCAAGGCTGCGTGCTTCTGTTCATCGAAAGCGATCTGCTGAAGAGCAACCCTCACCGCCTCATCCGTTGCAAATTGTAACGCCTCCTCGGCCTCCACCGCCGCGATGGTTTCCCCAATGCAGCCTTCGAGGATGGTGGTGATGAGTACCTGCTTGGGCGTGATGTCCTCTAGCGCGCGATCCACCGCGAGGCGTTCTGGGCCTAAACGCGTGCCGGCAAAAGAGCTGGCCAGCGCGAAGCAATGCTGTGCGTGGCGCGTCTCGTCGGCCATGGCTGCGTGGGTTTCTTCGAGGAGCGAAGCGGGTGCGCCAAGAGCCAGAAGCTGCAATGAGAAGCGAGCAAATGCGGCAATGGAGGCGTGCTCCATGAGGCCATTTTTGGCCCAAGCTTCGGCCAACGAGGTGCGCGCTTGGGGATCAAGAAGTGTGCAATCAGGCGCAAGATTCGCGGATTGCCAACCGTTTCGAGTGCCAAGGGTTGCCATACGTTCGGCGCCAGCAATCAAAAAGGGGCGACCAATGACCGGGCAACTGATGCGTGACTGACACTCGCGCGTGTTGTTAGCGCTGAGGCCACAGAAGCCTTCCGTGCACGCTGCATCAGCAAGACATGCGTCCGTTGGGGTTTGGCAAGCGTACCCGTGGCCGAAGCAGGTTTGGTAGGTCGCGCACAGATTACCTGCTCCGCACGCTGCATCATCTTTGCAGTTACTCTGGACGCAACGACCCACTGGGTCTCCGCATTCGCAGACTTGCCCCTCGCCGCAGTCGCTATCGGCAACGCAGCCGTATTGGCAGAAGCACCCCGGCACCTGCCCTCCACCGTTGGGGGAACAAAAGCCGTTCGGCGACGCGGTGCACTGCGAATCGGAAGTGCATTCGTTGGTTACGCCCTCAATGGCGACGTCGCACGCGACGGCACGCGGGAGCGTAGAAGGGCAGGTGTTAACCTGAGCGCGATGAGTAATGCCGTTGCCACAACTTACAAACCCCGAATCTTGCCCCTGAACCAGTACCGGCTGAGGGTTAGGACAGCTCTCCATGGGCGAGCCACCTGAGCCCCCTTGGGCCATTCCGCCTGAGCCTCCAGAAAGCATGGTGCTTCCACCAGAGCTAACGGCGCCACCAGAGCCAACGGCGCCACCAGAGCTAACGGCGCCACCTGAGCTAACGGTACCACCTGAGCTGCTTCCGCCCGAGTGCCCCTGGCCACCCATCTGGGTATTGCCGGTTCCGCCACTCGTTGAGCCACCGGCAGCCGTGCCGCTTGGGGCAAAGGCGCTGCCCCCGCATCCTGGCAACAAGCCAAGCGCTGTAGCGAACGCGGTACACCAAACATCAACCGAAACTCGTAGTCGCATGCGCGTGACTATAGCAGAGCGGAGGCCGGCCGTCTTGGTAAGCGGAGCAGCGCAAGGCAGCCTGAAATTGCATGCGCTAGGGTTGTTTTTGCCGCGATTCAGCTCGCTGGGGCACGCCGGCACGAAACTTGTTCGCTTTTGTGGCGTGTCACGTGGCTCTCCACCCAGGTTGGAGGTCGGCCATTGTTAGGTGAGACTACGGCTTTAGGTTGTCTAGCGAACTCTCGGGGTGAGCCTGCCTTCGGCGTCAGATTCACCGCTTACAAGGAACGTGTGGGAAGGCCTAGTTGTTGACGCGCGGGTTGGCGCGGGCCGTGATGGGATGTGTGGAGTGCAGGAAGCAGGACATCGGAATCCTCGAGGCCGCAAAAGATAGGCTTCACCTTTGGGTTTAACATGCGGCCGATCTCGGCCGCCTCCCTGTCTCTAAAATACCGGGAACGCGCCCCAGTGGCAGAATGTCCCGCATAGGGGCAAAATGTCACGTTGCGCTTTGGCTTTGCGGGGTTCTAATGGCGTGAGTCCATTGGGCCCTTCCGCACCGGCCGACTCAACTGAGGAGCGATCATGAGCGACATGACCGAGCAGGTAGCTAACACTTTCGAGGCCCCCTCTGGTCCGCTGTTTCATCACGTTCCGATTGGCAATGCTGAGCGCGAGTTCCCGTCTCAATTGCTGAGTGCGCTGCTTCGCTTCAAGGCCGGCGATTTCACGTCCCACCTCCCAGCAGATTTGCCCGGTATCGACGGCAAGATCGCCGAAGTCTTCAACGAGGTGCTCGAAGTCAGCGCGCGTCGAGCGACCGAGATCTCGCGCGTTTGCCGCGTCGTAGGTAAGGAGGGGAAGGTTAAGCAGCGCATGAACGTGCCAGGTGCCGTCGGTGGCTGGGCGGACGAAGTTTCGGCGCTCAATACACTCGTCGACGACCTGGTTTGGCCGACAACCGAAATGACCCGTGCCATTGGCGCTGTTGCCAAAGGCGATTTGGGCCAAGCTATCGCGCTTGAGGTAGATGGCCGGCCGCTCGAAGGCGAATTTCTGCGTTCCGCTCAGCTCGTGAACCGCATGATCGATCAGCTGTCGGTGTTCACCTCTGAGGTGACACGCGTGGCGCGCGAGGTCGGCACCGAAGGCAAGCTCGGCGGTCAAGCCCAGGTAAAGGGCGTTTCGGGAGTCTGGAAGGAACTGACGGAGTCCGTTAACCAGATGGCGGGTAACTTGACCGCCCAGGTTCGCAATATCGCTGAGGTGACGATCGCCGTCGCGAGCGGAGATCTTTCTAAGAAGATCACAGTGGACGTGCGCGGCGAGATCTTGCAACTGAAGGAGGCCATCAACACGATGGTCGAGCAGCTGCGTTCGTTTGTGTCGGAAGTGACGCGCGTAGCCCGTGAAGTAGGCACCGAAGGCAAGCTCGGCGGTCAAGCCATCGTGCCCGGCGTCGCCGGTACGTGGAAGGATTTGACTGACAACGTCAACTCGATGGCCTCGAACCTCACCGGCCAGGTGCGCAACATCGCCGAGGTCACTACCGCTGTCGCGCGCGGTGATCTCTCGCGCAAGATCACCGTCGACGTCAAAGGCGAGATCCTAGAGCTGAAAAACACCATCAATACGATGGTGGATCAGCTAAATGGTTTCGCCTCCGAAGTGAGCCGCGTCGCACGCGAAGTCGGCACAGAAGGCAAGCTGGGCGGTCAAGCCCTGGTGCCGGGTGTCGCCGGCACGTGGAAGGATTTGACTGACAACGTCAATTCGATGGCTTCGAACCTCACTGGCCAGGTGCGCAACATCGCCGAAGTAACGACCGCCGTCGCACGCGGCGACCTTTCGCGCACCATCACGGTCGACGTTAAAGGCGAGATCCTAGAGCTGAAGAACACCATCAACACGATGGTGGATCAGCTGAATGGCTTCGCCTCCGAAGTGAGTCGCGTCGCACGCGAAGTCGGCACAGAAGGCAAGCTCGGTGGTCAAGCCGAAGTGCCGGGCGTTGCCGGTACCTGGAAGGATCTCACAGACAACGTCAATGCTATGGCCTCGAACCTCACCGGCCAGGTGCGCAACATCGCCGAAGTGACGACTGCAGTCGCCCGCGGTGATTTGTCGCGCAAGATCACGGTTGACGTGAAGGGGGAGATTCTAGAGCTCAAGAACACCATTAACACCATGGTCGATCAGCTGAACGGCTTCGCCTCCGAAGTGAGCCGCGTGGCGCGCGAAGTTGGCACCGAGGGCAAGCTTGGAGGGCAGGCGCAGGTGCCGGGTGTTGCAGGCACCTGGAAGGACTTGACGGACAACGTCAACGCTATGGCCTCGAACCTCACCGGCCAGGTGCGCAACATCGCTGATGTGGCAACCGCGATCGCCAACGGCGACCTTTCGCGCAAGATCACGGTCGACGTGAAGGGGGAGATTCTAGAACTGAAGAACACCATCAACACGATGGTCGATCAGCTGAACGGCTTCGCTTCTGAGGTGACGCGC
Source organism: Polyangiaceae bacterium (assembly GCA_033763455.1). GTDB lineage: Bacteria > Myxococcota_A > Polyangia > Polyangiales > Polyangiaceae > JBBRRP01. Next base: position 18,423 of record JANRKO010000030.1, on the reverse strand, counting down.
GTGGCGCGCGAGGTAGGCACCGACGGCAAGCTCGGCGGTCAGGCTGCCGTGGAAGGCGTCGCCGGCGTCTGGAAGAACCTTACGGACAACGTGAACTCGATGGCCTCGAATCTGACGGGCCAGGTGCGAAATATCGCCGAAGTGGCGACCGCCGTGGCACGCGGGGATCTTTCACGCAAGATCACGGTCGACGTGAAGGGCGAGATCCTGGCGCTCAAGAATACCATCAACACGATGGTGGATCAGCTGAACGGCTTCGCCTCCGAGGTGAGCCGCGTGGCGCGTGAGGTTGGCACTGAAGGCAAACTCGGCGGTCAGGCCGAGGTGCCTGGTGTCGCCGGCACTTGGAAAGATCTGACCGATAACGTCAACTCCATGGCGTCGAATCTCACCGGTCAGGTGCGCAACATTGCCGAGGTGACCACGGCCGTCGCGGGAGGTGATCTCTCACGCAAGATCACCGTCGACGTGAAGGGTGAAATTCTTGAGCTCAAGAACACTATCAACGCGATGGTGGATCAGCTGAACGGTTTTGCGTCAGAGGTGAGCCGCGTGGCGCGCGAGGTTGGTACCGAAGGCAAGCTCGGCGGCCAAGCCCAGGTGCCCGGCGTCGCAGGTACCTGGAAAGATCTCACGGACAACGTCAACTCGATGGCCTCCAACCTGACCAATCAGGTGCGGAACATCGCCGACGTTACCATCGCCGTCGCCAAGGGCGATCTGTCGAAGAAAATCACCGTCGACGTGCGCGGCGAAATTCTCCAACTCAAAGACACCATGAACACCATGGTGGATCAGTTAAATGGCTTCGCCTCCGAGGTGAGCCGCGTGGCGCGCGAGGTTGGCACCGAAGGTAAGCTGGGCGGCCAAGCCCAGGTACCTGGCGTTGCAGGTACGTGGAAGGACCTCACGGACAACGTCAACTCGATGGCGTCGAACCTGACGGGCCAGGTGCGCAACATCGCGGACGTCGCCACAGCTATCGCACGAGGCGATCTCTCGCGCAAAATCACGGTCGACGTGAAGGGAGAAATTCTCGAGCTCAAAAATACGCTCAACACGATGGTCGATCAGCTGAATGCCTTTGCCTCGGAGGTCAGTCGCGTCGCACGTGAGGTGGGCACCGAAGGCAAGCTTGGAGGGCAAGCGGTGGTGCCAGGTGTCGCCGGCACTTGGAAAGATTTGACCGACAACGTCAACTCCATGGCGTCGAACCTCACCGGTCAGGTGCGCAACATCGCGGAAGTGACGATAGCCGTCGCTAATGGCGACCTTTCGCGCAAGATCATCGTCGACGTGCGTGGGGAGATCTTGCAGCTAAAAGAAGCTATTAACACGATGGTCGAGCAGCTGCGGTCGTTCGCCAGCGAAGTAACGCGCGTGGCGCGCGAGGTCGGCACGGAAGGCCGCTTAGGCGTTCAAGCAGTCGTGCCGGGTGTCGCCGGTACCTGGAAGGACCTCACCGACTCCGTGAACGCGATGGGCGCCAACTTGACGGCACAGGTGCGCAACATTGCGGAGGTCACTACCGCCGTCGCGCGCGGCGACCTTTCACGCAAGATCACGGTCGATGTGAAGGGTGAAATTCTCGAGCTCAAAAACACCATCAACACGATGGTTGACCAGCTGCGCTCGTTCGCTTCGGAGGTCACGCGTATGGCCCGCGAAGTTGGCACCGAAGGCAAGCTGGGCGGTCAAGCCGACGTTCCAGGCGTGGCCGGAACTTGGAAGGATCTCACGGACTCGGTGAATTTCATGGCGGCGAACCTGACCGATCAGGTGCGTGGCATCGTGCGCGTGGTGACAGCCGTGGCCGACGGCAATTTGCGTCAGAAGCTCACGGTGGAGGCAAAGGGTGAAGTCGCCGCCCTGGCTGACACCATCAATAACATGACCGACACGCTGGCGACGTTCGCGGAGCAAGTCACCAACGTCGCACGAGAGGTCGGCGTCGAGGGGCGCTTGGGCGGCCAGGCTAACGTGCCCGGCGCCGCGGGCACTTGGAAGGATCTGACCGGTAACGTGAACTTGCTGGCGGCAAACCTGACTAACCAAGTGCGGGCCATTGCTGACGTCGCCACGGCTGTAACGAAGGGGGATCTGACGCGATCGATTCAGGTCGAAACACGCGGCGAAGTCGCCGATCTGAAAGACAACATCAATACGATGATCGATAACCTGCGCGCAACGACGGATCGCAACCAGGAACAGGACTGGCTGAAGACGAATCTGGCCAAATTCACGCGCATGCTGCAGGGGCAGCGCGATCTACTTACGGTGGGCAAGACTTTGTTGTCGGAGCTTGCGCCCCTGGTAGACGCTCAACAGGGCACCATCTACCAGATGGATCGCCCCGAAGCGGGCGAGGTCGGCGAAGGCGTGGGTACCCGGAAGCTCAAGCTTTTGGCAAGCTACGCCAAACGCCAAGATCAACCCGAGCAAATCGCGGTGGGCGTGGGGCTCGTCGGCCAGGCCGCGGCGGAAAAGCAACGCATTCTGCTCAACGACGTACCGCCCGACTACACGCGCATTCAGTCCAGCTTGGGGGAAGCCTCGCCGACGAGCGTCCTCGTGCTGCCCGTGCTGTTCGAGGGGGAAACGATGGCGGTGATCGAGCTGGCTGCCTTCCGCCCCTTCACCAACACACACCTCGCATTCCTTGAGCAGCTGCCGCAGTCGATTGGCGTCGTTCTAAACACCATTGAGGCGACGATGCGAACTGAAAACCTGCTGCTCCAGTCCCAGCAGCTCACCAGCGAACTGCAGACTCGGCAGAGCGAGCTACAGCAAACCAATGAGGAGCTTGCCTCGAAGGCCAAACAGCTCGCCGAGCAGAACGTGGAGGTCGAACGTAAGAACAAAGAAGTGGAACACGCGCGCCGCGCGCTGGAAGAGAAAGCGACCGAGCTCGCCCTCACGAGCAAGTACAAGTCCGAGTTCTTGGCGAATATGTCGCATGAGCTCCGCACGCCATTGAACTCGATCTTGATACTCGGCCAGCAGCTGGCCGAGAACGCCGGCGGCAACCTCACCACCAAGCAGACGGAGTTTGCCAAGAATATTCACTCTGCTGGCACGGACTTGCTGACGCTCATCAACGATATTCTTGATCTCTCGAAAATCGAGTCCGGCACCGTCACGGTCGAGCCCGAAGAGATCCCTTTCAGCTCGCTGCGCGATAGCGTTCACCGCACTTTCCACCACATGGCGGAGGGCAAAGGCCTCGTCTTCGACGTCGAAATCGACGCTGGCCTGCCGCGGGGGTTCGTGTCCGACCCTAAGCGGTTGCAGCAGATCTTGAAGAACTTACTGTCGAACGCCTTCAAGTTTACAGCCCAAGGCAGTGTCAAGATGACCCTGCGACAAGCGAATTCTGGTTGGAACCCAGATCATCCCACCCTCACCCAAGCGGCCTCTGTGGTGGCCTTCGCCGTCACCGACACTGGCATCGGCATTGCGCCCGAGAAGCAACGGCTGATCTTCGAGGCTTTCCAACAGGCCGACGCCGGAACCAGCCGCAAGTACGGTGGCACCGGGCTGGGCTTGGCCATTAGCCGCGAGCTTGCCAACTTGCTCGGCGGCGAAATTCGCCTGGTCAGCACCCCGGGCACGGGTAGCACATTCACGCTTTACTTGCCGCTTGCTTTCCCGGCATCCGCACGCTCACTGCCCCCGGCGCCTCAGGGCCTTCTTGAGCGGCCGGTTACCATGCTGGCCCTGGCCAAGGCCGAAGACACCGTGCTCGATGATCGTGAGAACATTGGCGAAGCGGACTCGGTCCTGCTCATCATCGAAGACGACCCACACTACGCGCGCATCCTGCTAGGCATCGCGCGCAGCCAGGGGTTCAAAGGGCTCGTGGCCAATCGCGGCCAGCTCGGGCTTTCCCTGGCGGTCGAGCATGTGCCCACGGCCATCACGTTGGACGTGTTTTTGCCGGATATGCTGGGCTGGACGGTGCTCAACAACCTCAAGCTCGACCCCCGCACCCGACACATCCCCGTGCAAATGCTGTCCGTTGAGGAAGAGCGTCAACACGGGCTTTCACACGGCGCCTTCTCGTACTTGGTGAAGCCAGCCACAACCGACGAGCTTGCGCTAGCACTCGATAGGCTCAAGGCGTTTGCGGGTCAAGTCGGCAAACGCCTACTCGTAGTCGAGGACAACGACGTCGAACGCGACAGCATTGTGGAGCTACTCAGCCACAAAGATATCGAGATCACGGCGGTTGGAACGGGAACAGAAGCTTTGAGTCAGCTCGCGAATCGGTTATTCGATTGCTGCGTCGTTGACTTGAGATTACCAGATATGAGCGGCTTTGAGCTGCTCGAACGTCTGCAGAGTTCGCCGGCATTGAAGGGAGTACCCATCGTTGTATTTACGGGGAAGGAGCTCACAGCCCAAGAAGAGTCACAGCTTCGAACTGTCGCCAAGAGCATCGTGCTCAAAGATGTCCAGTCGCCAGAACGACTACTCGACGAGACGTCGCTCTTCCTGCACCGGGTGATAGCCGATTTACCCGAAGCGAAGCGCAAGACGATCGAGCGCTTACATGGTTCGAGCGAAACGTTGCGCGGGCGCAAGGTGCTGGTAGTCGATGATGACGCACGCAACATTTTTGCGCTCACCACCCTCCTCGAGAACCACGGGATGGACGTGCTGAGCGCCACGAACGGACGCCAAGCCATTGAAATTACTCGGAACACAGACGACCTCAGCGTGGTGCTCATGGACATCATGATGCCCGAAATGGACGGCTACGAGACTATGCGCGAGATCCGCAAGGATACAAGATTCAGAACGCTACCCATCCTGGCCCTAACCGCCAAGGCCATGAAGGGCGACCGCGAGAAGTGCCTGGAGGCGGGCGCGTCCGACTACATCGCGAAACCTGTCAATACGGACCAACTCCTTTCGCTCCTCCGCGTCTGGTTGTATCGCTGATGGACCAGCAACCCATCAATATTCTCCTGGTCGACGACGAGCCTCGGAACCTCGATGCGCTCGAGGTGACCTTGGCGGCCCCGGGGTATCGCCTGATCCGCGCGCTGAGTGGCGCCGCCGCGCTCAGCGCGCTCTTGGAACATGACATTGCCGCGATGGTTCTGGATATTCGCATGCCCGACGTCAACGGGGTTGAGCTCGCGCGCATCATCAAAGGTACCAAGAGGTTTCGTGAGATCCCGATCCTATTTTTGACCGCTCACCTCTTGGACGAGCAGGACATCGTGGCGGGCTATGGTGCAGGTGCTGCGGATTATCTTACCAAGCCGGTAAACCCGCTGGTATTTCGCCACAAGATCGCAGTTTTTGCAGAACTGTTCCGAAAGACGCGGGCGCTAGCGGAGCTGAATGAGACACTCGAGGCCCGCGTGCGAGAGCGCACGGCCGAGCTCGAACGGTCCGAAGCCGCGCTGCGCGCCGCCGATCGGCAGAAGGACGAGTTTCTGGCAACTTTGGCACACGAGCTGCGCAATCCGCTCGCACCTCTGCGTATGGGGCTTGCCCTGCTCATGGGGGAAAAACCGAGCCCGGCAAGCAGCACGTTAACGATTATGAACCGCCAGCTGGACCACATGGTCCGTTTGATCGACGACCTCTTGGATGTCGCCAGGATCAGCGGGGGCAACCTCGAGCTGAAAAAGTCCCGCGTCAGCGTCGCGGAAGCGATTCAGACCGCACTCGAGACGTGCAGGCCGTTCTTCGAGCAGCGTCGTCAAGTCGTATCTGCCGAAGCGGATGAATCGCTCTTCGCGTTCGCCGATCCGACGCGGCTCGCTCAAATCGTGAGCAACTTGTTGCACAATGCCTGCAAGTTCACGCCGGAGGAAGGTCGAGTTCAGATCACGCTGACGCACGAAAACAGCCACGCTGTGATTCGCGTCCAGGACAGCGGCGTAGGTATCCTGGCCGATCAGTTGGGGCGCGTTTTCGAGATGTTCACACGCATAGAATCCCCAGCTCAGAACGGCGGTTTGGGCATTGGGTTAGCGCTGTCCAAGCGACTTGCCGCGCTGCACGACGGTGACATTAGTGTCTCAAGCGAGGGCGCAGGCAAAGGCAGTGTCTTTACGTTTTCGCTCCCCGCGCAAGTAGGTGAAACAGTATCCGAAGCGGACGTGGTGGCGCCCCAGGCGCCCCCGAAATCAGACAGGCTAGTCAAGCTGCTGGTCATCGAAGACAACGAGGATTCGGCGGAGATGTTGGCGCAGGTGCTTGAGAGCCGAGGCTACGCTCCGAGCGTTGCGCACACTGGCACCGCAGGCCTAGCGCTCTTTCAAGCAGAACGCCCCAGAATCGTTCTCTGCGATATCGGCCTTCCAGATATGGATGGCTTAGAAGTGTGCAAGCGCGTGAGGGCGTCACCGCTTGACTACACACCCGTGATGATCGCACTCACGGGATGGGGCATGCAAAAGGACGTCCGCCGCACCAAGGACGCAGGCTTCGACTACCATCTCGTGAAGCCGGTCGCTCCGGAGAATTTATTCCGCCTGCTAGATCAATTGACTGATGCGACGCTGGGCCAAAGTGCTTCACCCCTGGGCTCTCCGTGAGGTGCTTCGAATGCGGGGCGTGGGGAGGTAAGATCTCTGTCGGTGAAGGCAAACATTGATCTTTAGCGGAAGCCCGCGAGTATGCTGATGGATAATACGGAGCCGTCGCGACGCATTTTCGAGGAAATGGCCGCACAAGGAGCAGAGTGAGCGCAATGAGCAAAGTAACACCATTTTTGATGTTCAACGATCAACTTGAGGCCGCCATAGAGTTTTACACCACTACCTTCCCAGACTCACAAATCAGGAAGGTCGCCCGCACTGGTAAAGACGGCCCGGTTGCTTCCGCCGAGTTCGTCGTTGGTGGGCAAGCCTTCATGGCCTACAACGGTGGCCCGTACTTCACCTTCACCGAAGGGTTTTCTCTATACGTTGATTGTAAGGATCAAGTCGAAGTCGACGAGTATTGGGACAAGTTCATCAAGGCTGGCGCCCAGCCGAGCCGGTGCGGTTGGATCAAGGATCCGTTCGGCGTCTCGTGGCAAATTGTCCCACGCCGATTCATGGAGCTCATCGGCGATAGCAACGCAAGCAAAGTGAAGGCCGTGATGGAAGCCATGATGACGATGGTAAAACTCGACGTTGCAGCCCTTGAGAAAGCGTACAATGAGGCGTAGCAGTGTGGAGCCTCCGGTTAGCGGGAGGGAGTAGGAGGAAAGATCTATGGCAACGAAAGGTATCTTCGAGAAGGCATTCCCGTACGGCGATGATGTATTGGCCCTGCCAGTGACCGATTTGGACTCGTGTGCCCATTGGTACGCTCAACACTTTGGGATGGCCGAGGTGGAACGTACGACCGAGCCTCAGCCTCGGCTAATCATGGAACGAGATGGTACGCGCATCGGATTCTCTATAAACGGTGGGGACAGCTCGCAAGAAGGTGCGGCCATCTTGGTGAGTGACATCCACGCGGTGCGCACAGAACTTGAAACTCGCGGCGTAACAATAGCCAATTTTCGTGAAGAAGAACGGAATGGTAAGCGGCTTCAGGTATTCTTCGTTCAGGCGCCGGATGGGCTTTGCTATTACTTCCATCAACCAATCGGGGGGTAGAAGGAGCTATCTTGGCGGCCTATTCCGCCGAAAGACAGCACGTCAGGTTAGCCGCTCAATGAGAGCAGCTACTGTCGTTTGAAAAAGCTCACAATGGTGAAATCACCCAGCGTTAACGGGGGCATGGTATTGCCGTCGACGGGATTTGCCGTACCCGCGCAGCTAAAATCCATCCTGTAGTAGTCCCAACTGAAGAAACTATCAAAGCTCGTACCAACCGCCTGGGCTGTGCAGGAACCCGGCGGCGCCTCCCAGGTGTCCCAGCTCGCATCCGCGCGCGGAGTGCCCACGGTGAGCTTGGTGAGATCGAGTGCCCCGAGCGAGGGCGGCGTGCCAAGCTCTACGTTGATTCGGAGCGCTGGGTCAAAGCTTGAAGGCTTCAGACCCGTGATGGAGGTGTTCTGTGCCCCACCTGAGCACCCGTAGCCACTGGTGGTAATCCCCGGGAGTTGCAAGCCAAGGTAGCAATCGTTGTTGGCGAGCGCCTCGTTCGCATTGTCTCGGCTGCTCGACTGCGGACCGCCTATTCCCCCTCCCCCGCTATCGTCGCTTGAAGAACAAGCGGTTAACGAGAGTAAGCATCCAAGGCCCATCCATCCCACGGCGCGATATAAGTGCATGTGCCAAGCATACGCTCGCCCGCGAAAGTCCTTCCCTATCTCTATCTGCCCCGGCGTTTTTTCGCTGCGTTCCGTGCGTGAAGAGACATGGCACGCCCACGGCTCAAGTTAACCTTCAAGTCTGAAGGCCATCACGATCTTGTGCGCCGACTTTCACTGGGCTGAGCCCGCTGTCCGGGAGTGACGCCGGACACTGATTCTCGGGCACCCGCTTCTCGAAGCGTTAATCGGTGAGCTCGCACACTTTCAACCAGGGAGGGACGGCGCTGAACATGTCATCATCGCGAGCGGGGACGCAGCGCACTTTCCGACGGCACTCTAGGTTGTCGCCGCAGTACGCGCGAGCGCGGTCGGCACAGTCCCGGTTCGTCTGACATACTTGCTGCCCGTTGAGCGAGTCGCAGCGGTGGCTACACAGGGTCAGCTTCGGACCAAAGGACATGCTGGTGCAACAGTGAAATGAACCGCAGTCGCTCGGCTTAGTGCAGGCATAGACACCCCTCACGGCGCTGCCAGCGCCTTCGACGACCACGCCGCCGGGCATTTCGAGAGTGTTAGCCAGTGCTTCAGCACGCTCGACGGTGACACAGGAGGGCGCAGTTCCCCAAGCGCAGATGGGGGTCTCCCCCTCGCAGCGGAGCCGGGATCCGCAGGTAGCCGACGTTCGCGGAGCGCAATGTCCATCGCTACAGTGCTGCCCGGCGGGGCATTTGAGCCCGTCCGGAGCGGCGCAAGAGACTGCCGCGCAGTCGCCGCGGGGCTCGCTACACTCGTAGACCTCGTGCGCGGACGCAAAGCTGCGACAACAAATCCGTGACCCGACGCAATCGCTGATGTCGTCGCAGGCGTAGTACCCCTGCGCATTCGTTGGCGGAGCTTGGCAGTGCCACTGCTTGTCGTCGCCGAGCGCGCAGACTTCGCGGCCAGCCACGCAGCGGGACTCGCCACAGGCAATGTGCTTCAACGTCGACAGGATCCCGCGATCGCGCGGGGGCAGTTCGCTAGCTTCAGCCATGACGCGCGGTTCGCTTTCGCGCGGGCTCACCGCGACACGCGCGGCCACCACATTGTTCCGGGTTGCAGAGCCGTCAGCCCCGGCGTGCGCCCCCGGCCCTCCTGGCCCCCGTAGGGCGGTGGGGCGTGGCGTTCGTTCTCCTCCCGCGCATGAAAGCACCCACCCAGTCGCCAAAGTCGTCAACACCATCCATCGCCGCATCGAGCAACCCCATTATTCGGAATGACTAGGACGTAGAAGCTGTTTTACAGGTGTTCCGCACAGCGCTCACTTGCCTTCGTGCGACTAATGGATGTTCGGCAGTCGCAACGTGCTTCCTCCACCCCGCTCGGGAGCTCCTCTAGGGCGCACCGCACAAGAGCGAGAGCCCAAGGTCTGCGTTGGGAGCGCACAGCCCATTCGTACAATCCTCCGATAGGCATTCGGAGTTGACCGTGCAGGCTTGACCATTTGCCCGGCGAGCGGTGCATGTTTTGGTCCCAGAAGCGCAATAGCTTTCAGGACCACATTCAGAGTGGTCACTGCAGGTCGCGCCGATTGCCTTGAAAGGCCGGCAGCTGTTCATTTGAAAGTCGCAATAGGCTGTTTTTACACAGGCATAAGTACTGCTCGTGCAGCGCTCGCCCACCGCGGCAAGTGGCTGGCATTCCAACGTGTTTGAGTTACAGGTTAACCCATTGGCCACATCGCAAATGTATCCAGTGGTTGGGATCGTGTCGCCTGCGCCAAACGAAAACGTGGTATTGCCGTCTCGGGTGCCGACGCAAGGCTTGCTCCCAACCGTGCCCGGGAGCTGGATCTGACACTGCCGTGTCTGTGCGTTGTTGGCGAAACTGAACGCGCACTCCACTTCACCTGCATCCGCCGGGGCACAATCGCTGTCTTGTTCACAGGTTTCCCCGGGCTTTCTGATGCCTCCACCTGAAGAGATCCGGCTGCATGAAGGTGTGCCCATCGGATTTCCGGTGCACTTGTCTTGTGCAGCGCGGACCTCGCTCAAACATGCGGCCCCTGCTTGGGAGTTGTAGCTCGCCGCGGGAATAAAAGCGCCATACAGAGCGCGGCAAACTAGGCCGTCCGACGGTAGGCCCTCAGCCTTGCAGCACGTTGCGAACTCGGCGCACAAGGCCGAAACGAAGCTCTGTACGTCAGCTACCTGCGCTGGTGATACTGGTGCCGAGGGTCCGGCCCCAGGCTCATTCGGTGTCCCACCGGAATTCGAAGTGCCACCACAAGCTTGGGTACCAAAGCTGAGAGCGCACAAGATCACGGCACATCCCCAACAGATCCGTGGGCGAAGGTATTCGGTAGTTCTCATCAGCCTTCCTCGACGAGGATCGCGCGCGTTTTATTCACGTGCCACCACAATCCTCCAGCCTATCGTCTGCGCGGCAGGAGATGCAAGGATCGTAGTTGCGTGCGGCGTGCGGCCTGCGGGCCAGCGTCCAAACGCTCGCTCAGCCCGGCCATCGCCTAGTTCCCTTGTCCGAAGGTTGCACGGATGTAAGCGAGCACAGCTTCCTGTTGCTTTTTGTCGAGTCGACTGCTGAAGCCTGGCATTGCCGTGCCGGGCACGCCTTGGGCGATGCTGCTGAGGAGCTGCGCGTCGGACTTGGCGAGCCGCGTTGGATCGCCCACGAAATCGCCTGCAACCTTACCACTTAGTCCGCGACCATCGGCTTGGTGGCACGCACCACAGTGCTGCGCGTAAAGCTCGGCCCCGAGGGAGATTGCGGATGCGTTTGCAGAGGCAACCCCGCTTGGAGTCTTAACGGATCCGATGCCGCGCGCCATGGTGCTGGCCGCAATGACCACCACGACAATCACCCAAAACTCCACGTGGTGCAGAGTCACTAGCCGAGGGCGTCGAGTCAAATCTATAGGACGACCTTTGGCCAAGGCGATGCGCCAGCGAATGAAGGTGACCATCAGCACCCCTTCCACCGCCAAGAGCACTAGCAGCACTAGCAGCTTCAGCCAGAACACGTGGTTGTGCAGGTAATAGTCGGTCCCCTTTTCGATACCACCGAAGGCGCGGTAGAGTCCGCTGCCCAGCCAAACAAGCGCGACCAAGCCGTACCAGTTGTCCCAGTAGAGCACCGGGGCGAGATCTCGAGCTTCCCGGGCCCGAGCGAGCGCCCCGCGACGCAGTAGCAAGCAAGCGACACCCAAAACTAGGCTGAGCAGATGAAGGATAGCAAAGAGTGTCGAGAGCATGGCGAGGGCTAGGAGAGCACCGTGTGCTAGCGCAGAACTGCGGCGTTACCAATGGAGACCATGCGTGGTTAGGCTGAGCGGTTTTGGGTTGCGAGGTTTTGGGGTAAGCAGCCAATTATGTTGTTGCTGATCTCGGCTCACCCGTATCCCGATAAGTCGCGAGCGAATAAGGCGCTGATGGATGCGGTCCGCGATGTCGACGGGCTTACTGTGCGCTCGCTCTACGACTTGTACCCAGCCTTCGACATAGACGTCCCAGCCGAGCAGGAGGCGCTAACCCGGGCCAAGGTGGTGGTGTGGCAGCACCCGACGTATTGGTACTCACCGCCCGGCATGTTGAAGCACTGGTTTGACAAGGTGCTCGTGCGCGGCTGGGCTTATGGTGACGGTGGTGACGCGCTGCGCGGCAAACGTTGTTTGTGGGTGACCACGACAGGCGGAGAGCCAGCCGCCTACGGTCCTGCCGGTATGCACCGGTTGCCTTTTCACGAATATGTGCCGCCTATCGAGCAGACCGCGCGGTTCTGTCAGATGAGCTGGGAGGCTCCATTGATTGTTCACGGTTCGCACCGGCTTAGCGATGAAGAGCTTGCTGAGTACGGGCGCCAGTACCGGCAACGGCTGACGCAACTTCGCCGCCAAGTGCAGGAGGAGACGCCGTGAGTCAGCACTCGATCTTGACGGACGCCATCGTTTACCTGGCCGCGGCCGTGGTCTGCGTGCCGCTCGCCAGCCGTTCCAAGCTCGGCTCGGTGCTGGGCTACTTGGCGGCGGGGTGCATTATCGGCCCATTTGGGCTGCGCCTCGTGGCCGACCCCCACGCCACCCTCGAATTTGCCGAGATTGGCGTGGTTTTGATGCTGTTTGTGATCGGCTTGGAGCTGGATCCTTCGCACCTTTGGAAGATGCGAAGGAGCGTGTTCGGCGGAGGCTCGCTGCAACTGTTTGCGTGCGCGACGCCGCTCGGCTTGGGGCTCTTGGCGCTTGGCTTGCCCTGGCAAGGTGCGTTGGTGGCTGGCTTGGCCTTGGGCCTCTCCTCGACCGCTGTGGCCATGCAGACCATGGCCGAGAAGAGCCTGCTCACCTCACCTGTGGGTAAGACGTCGTTTGCCATCTTGCTGTTTCAAGATATCGCCGCAATTCCACTTTTGGCGATGGTGCCGCTGTTGGCCGAGGCCGCGCCCGGCGCAGCATCGCAGGGCTCGGGCTGGCTGGGTGCTGGCAAGGTTCTCTTCGCGGTTGCGGCGGTGTTCGTGATCGGCCGTTTCTTGACGCGCCCTGTGCTGCGCATTTTGGCCTCGACCGGGCTGCGCGAGGTTTTCACCGGCTTTGCCCTTTTGCTGGTCCTCGGCATCGCACAAATCATGGCCAGTGTCGGCATCTCGATGGCGCTCGGAGCTTTCCTGGCGGGCGTGCTACTTGCCGGGTCTGAGTACCGACACGCGCTGGAAGGTGACATCGAGCCGTTCAAGGGCTTGCTCATGGGCCTGTTTTTCATTGCCGTGGGCATGAGCATCGACTTTGGGTTGCTCACGCATCGGCCGTTGTTCGTGCTGGGACTGGTGCTCGGCTTTCAGGTGCTGAAGGTGCTGGCACTCAGGTTGGTGGCGGGACCGCTGGGCATTACCACCAAGCAGCGTTGGCTGATCGGTGCTCTGCTGGCGCAGGGCGGTGAGTTCGCGTTCGTGGTGTTTGGCGTCGCGCGTTCGGCCAGGTTGTTGCCTGGCGACTGGGATGCCCTGTTAACGCTCGCGGTGGCGCTTTCGATGGCCCTCACGCCTCTGCTGATGATCTTGCACGACAAGTTGATCTTGCGCCGGCAGCATGACCCAGAGCGCGATGCCGACGAGATCGTCGACGAGGGCACGCCCGTAATCATCGCCGGCTTCGGCCGCTTCGGGCAGATCGTGGGCCGGCTCTTATTCGCGAGTGGCATCAAGGCCACAGTGCTCGACCACGATCCAGATACGATCGAGCTGCTTAAACGCTTCAACTTTCGTATCTACTACGGCGACGCCACGCGGCTGGATTTGCTGCACGCTGCAGGGGCCTTGCAGGCTCAGGTGTTGGTGGTCGCCATTGACGACGTGGAGAGTAGCGTGAAGCTTGTCGAGACGGTGCGCGAAAACTTCCCGAGGCTTCGCATCGTGGCGCGAGCTCGCAACGTCGGGCACTGGCAGCGTTTGCGTTCCTTGGGCGTCGAGGTGGTGGAGCGCGAAACCTTCGAGGCGGCCATCACGGTGGGTCGCCACGCCCTTCAGTTTTTAGGTGTCCGCCCCTACGAGGCCAAGGAGCGAGCCGACGTCTTCCGTCGTCATAATGTGCGAGCCATGGAAGCTATCTTGCCGCACTGGCAAGATGTGGAGGCTCGAACGCGCATGGCGATCTCGGCCCGCGACCAGCTTGAGCGTCAGATGGAAAACGACCGCTTAACCGCCGACATGCACGGCGTGCGCGGGTGGCATTCCGAGCCGCTCCCCACGGCTGAAGCACTGGCAGAAGCGCAAGCGGAAGCCGAGGAAGCAGCTGAAGGCCTTGCCGAGGAAGCGACCGAAGAGATTACCAACGATTCAGCCAGGCGAGAGGGCAAAGCCACCCCGTCGTGAATCAACTTCACGCTTACCGCTCGATAGCTACGGTTTGCGCTTCGCGCGTCCGCTGTGGGAACAAAGCCAAGCCTCAGTTCTTGGCCGTGGAACCTTTGCTCATCCAGCCCGCGAGCGCCGCGAGCGCTTCGTTCTTTTCGAGCCGTTGTGCCGTGGGCTCCGGGCTTCGGGTTGCTGCAAGCTGCTCTTTAGCTGCGGCAACCTTTCGGTTGGCTTTGGCTTCTGAAGCACTGGCTTTTCGGCTCGCTTTGGCTTCTGAAGCGACCGTTTTTCGGCTCGCTTTGGCCTTCTGGTAGTCGGCGCGCCGCTGAGCTTTAACGGCCTCTTTCATGGCCAGGTGGCGAGGATCGCTAGCGCGCCGCTCTTTTGCTTTCTGGTAGGCGGCCTTTCGCTGCTCTTTGGCGAGCTCTTTACGGGAAAGCACTCGTCGTTCGGAGTCGTCGTCAGACATGGGTGTACCTCACTTAGCTGAATTGCTTCCGGCGCGCTTTACATCGACCGCTACATCGCTCGCGGCGCGCTTTACATCGACTGTTACGGCAAGGCTCCGTTCTGGGCGCTCGGGGTTGGGGCTCGCTTCAGGCTCAAAGCTGATACTGGTGCGGATGGCCCTCAAGGAGCTCAAGATACGATCCAGCGCTGAGTTGGCCACAGGTAGCGGTGGCCACACGGGTCGGTTAGCTGTTCCTCGCACTGGATCGCTCACGCCCTCTTTGGTCCAGAGGAAGTTGCGTCCGTCGCGCGTGAGAGGCACGGCTCCGAGGTAACTGTTCGTGAGTTGCCAAACGTCGTTCGGATATCCGGGGTTGAACGCCGCGAACGAGATGAAAGCCCTTTCTCGCGAAAAATCAGGTGTTTCCCCCTGCCATTCGTCGAGAGCCCAAAGAAGGCTAGTAAAGAGGCCGCCCTGCTTTTCTCCTGCAAGCTCCAAGAAAAATTGACCGTTCTCGTGGGATGCTCTTCGGGTGCTCTTTGGCAACTTGCCGCTCTTCTCGTCGTCGATCAGCGATTTTAACGTGGGCAGGCTGAGGCTCAGATAGAAGGCGTGTGGCGTGAGGGCCAGGTAGGCGCGTTCGCCTGTGGGGCCTTGTAGTTCCGAGATCGCTTGATCGCGGTAATTGAGATCTGCACCCAGCCTCACCATGCCGTCTCCGAGTTCCGTGATCTTTTGCTTGGCGACGCCGAGTGCGAGTGCTGCCAACGCAGGGCTATCAATGCCGATGGCTGCGTATAGCGGAAGTTGGAAGACGGCCTGCATTTCTTTGGGCTGATCGTCGTTGGCGGTTAGCTTCTTGCGGAGAAAGGGTTGCAGGGTGTTAGCAACCGAAGTGGTATCGGCCATCCCCACCAGGGCCCAATCGCCCACCCACTTAAGGGCCAGTTTTTGTCCCAACACATCCCTGGCTGAGCCATCCAGCTCTCTTCGCAGCTCGGAGTCTTTCGCAATCGCAAACAGAGCTCGAAAGCCGCTTTGAAGTGGGGCCGCTCCGATTCGCGTGGTGCCCACCAAGGTGGCGATTTCTCGGTAATCCTGGTCTTGAATTATCGGCAATACGCGCAAGTGCGCCGACAGGGTTCGAGCTTTTTCGGGCCCGTTGAAGCGGATGCGGAGCGCGATAGGATCGATAGCATCCGACCACACGTTTTCGTAGGCACGCGCGAAGTCGGCGTAGCCTTGCTTCTCTGTGGTCGTCACCATCTTCACAGGTTCCAAATCAATCAATGGTGTCATCGCACTCGGGTTACCCCACTTCGACGAGGGACCCTTTCGAGTGTCCAATTCGATGGAGCTTCGATCGAAGTGCGTGCGTTCGCTTGGTTGCAAAAATCCGCGCGCAGCGAGCTCCTTCGCATCGCCTGGTAAACTCCCGTACGCCCAGGCGTGCGTCAAACTTGCGTAGCTCAATCCGAGGATTTCGGAGCGCGCCAACTTGCGGCGAGCGTCTAAGATGCGCAAGCCGGGGCTCACCAAATCGGCCAAGAATTGCTCGCCTGCATACAGCAAGATATCTTCGGGAAGCGTGGCGTCGCGGGCGAGCATGTAGCGAAAATCAGGTTCCAGCGCGAGCGAAGGGGCTCTCTTTTGTAGGGTGTCGAGCACGCATTCGACGGCAGTGTGGCTATTTGAAACAATGTAGATGTCCCCTAGAACAGCAGAGAATCGGTGCACCGCGTGATCGGGCGTTTGGGTCAAAGTCACGCTTGTGCCTTGGTGTTCGGTGGTGGTCGTGGTGGCCGTGCCGTGGAGTGCCTCCATACCCCGTAGAGCTTGAGCCAGGGCTAGCCCGAATGCTGTGGTGCTCTTTACCTTAAACAGCAGGCTTACGTCCGAACCCAGAGCGAAAAAGGGGTCGCGACCTACTAGCGCGACTTGTTCGATCAAAGTGGGACCGAAAAGCTCGGTGAGCTGGGTACGCTTTAGGCCCAGCGCGAGTTGGTAGCGTTGCACTAGATCGCGCGATTGGTGGTGACGCTCCAGCAGCCCGAGGGCGGGCGTAATCCACGTGTCGGCTTCATCGAGCAGTTGAAACAGCGAATCTAGCTGTTTGGCACGTGCGTAGTAGAAGCCCTTGGGGGTCGCGTGCGCTAGCGTTTCGCTCGGGGGCGTACGCCCGAGGATGCGCAACATGTTGGGCCAATCGTGATTCGCAAGGCGTGGCGGAGGCAGCTCGGAAAGCGGTATGGTAGCGCGCGATTTGCGCGCGTCGGTTTGCAGCACGGTGTTAGCTTGAAGAGCTCCATCTATCGAGGTAAGCCCGGTGCTCAGGCTCATCAGCTCCTGCCAGTCTGCCTTCAGCACTGGTTCAGTTCTTCGGAAGCGAGGGGGCTTCGTAGTGTTGCCAGTGGCAGCCTTCAGAAGTTTGTCGCGCGCTGCTTCAAAGAATGGAATGTCGCTCGGCTGCTCATCGGCATACGTTGCCAGGGCGAGCAAGAATTTCTTGAAGAAGGGCGCTGCTCGAGCGTCTTCGGCTTTGATGACTTCGGCTGGCTTGGGCTTCGTGCTGGCCTTTTTGGTTTCCCGGGCGGGCGCGCTCGGCGCATCTTCGACTTCTACGGTGTAGATTTGCCCGGATTCATATTCGGTGGCTTGGGTGTAGAGCCGCACCTGCAATCGGTTGGCAGTGTGGGCACGGCTACGTCGCAGCCAGAGTGTGTCACCTTGGCTGTTCACGGCTACACCTGCCTTGGGCTCCGTGCCATTTCCCCTCACTCCGAACGAAAACGGCGCGCCCTCTTCACCTTCCACGGCGACATGCGAAAGGGCTCCCGCGTCACCGGTCGCGCGCCAATCCACCGGGAGCTGAACTTCCGAAATCTCCCAATCCCCCACGAATGCAGACGCCACGCGCGCTCCGCGAACCACAGCCTTTACGGTAATAGGTTCGTGAGCGCCACTTGGCAGCTTAACGATAGGCGTTTGAGAGACCGGTTGCACAAGCTTTGCGTTCGGAGTTTTCGGCGAAGCAACGTGCGGGGCGGGAGCCTTAGCAGGAACGCCTGTACAGGCTAACATCAAAAACCCACCCCCTAGAAGAGCCCAACGGAATTTTGCC
Source organism: Polyangiaceae bacterium (assembly GCA_033763455.1). Lineage (GTDB taxonomy): Bacteria > Myxococcota_A > Polyangia > Polyangiales > Polyangiaceae > JBBRRP01. The sequence goes on along the minus strand of JANRKO010000030.1, from coordinate 801 downwards.
ATGGCAACACCTTAGCGGAACCCTGGGGTTGGCTCACCGCTTCCCATGCAAACTCCAGCCTATGCCGCGGAAAACCTCGGTGATAGTTCATGCCTGAAAATCGGCCCGGTGCAATTTGGGAGCAAGGCCCCCGATCCGGTGGCATAGATGTTGATGCGGATTTTGAGGGGTCGCTGGATGTTGATCCGGAGCTCGATTTTCTGAGGCGAGGCGAGAGAGAAAGCGCAGTTGTTGAAGAGGGGGCAAAGCTTCGCCTCGCCTCAGAAAACCGAGCCCGTTTGAAGAGCGACAAGGAGGACGAGGTGGGCCACGCGTCGTCAGACGGTAGAGACAACAAGCGCGGCCAATCGACGGCGAGAGGCTATAAAGTCGACCAGATTTTCGGCCGCGCGAGCGATACGGAGCACGAGCTTTCCGGCATGTTCGCTCAGACTGCCGGCGAGATTGAATAGCGCGAAGCCACCGGCTGCCAACAACAGCACCAAGGCATCTAGCTTCCTAACATCACCGAAGCCCGTGTTTCTCTGCCCCACGTCGATATGCTTCTTAATAGCTTTCACTTCTACTTGGAAGGGTAGAATTCCTTGTGGTCGTGGTCTGCCTGACATCGTCCTAGGTTAACTACTATCAGGTGTTACCCATGCCAGTAAATCCCCCATCGGCTCGTTTTTGGGATTGGGCATCCACAGACAGTCGCCGCCTCTTCCGCCCTGTTTATCCCCAATCCCAAAAACGAGCTGCCGCGCTGCCCGGGGCTATTCAGGTCGCAAGCCCTCCGTCGCAGCGCGGAGCTGCCACGCA
>JANRKO010000029.1:0-7738 GCA_033763455.1 Polyangiaceae bacterium | reverse complement strand
GCGAATACATCGACAACTTCTACAACACCGAGAGACGCCACTCTTATCTCGGTTTCCTCAACCCCATCGAGTTCGAATTGCGATCCAAAACTCAACAACGTGTGGCATAGTCATGCTGTCCACTGAAACGGGGGATCTTCACTTGACGTTTTCTCGTTCTGTCTTTTGGGTACCTCCGCGCTACGTTGCCGAAAGCTGCGTCCGAGAAGTACGAGTATCACGCTATCGAGATAACAAGTTTCCCCTGTGCGTCCCCGCTTTGCAGGTAGCGCATGGCCTCGGGCGCTTCGCTGAGCGCGAAAGTGCGATCGATGTGGGGCGTGAGCTTTCCGGAGGCGAGCAGCTCGCGCAACAATTCCATTGCTGCTGGCTTGTCGAGCGGGGCGAAGTTTGGCTTCGGGAGCTGCTTGATGAAAAGCGCCATGAACATCAATTTGAACATGTGTGGAATGAGCCCGAATACGCGGCGCATGCCGGCCCCGTAGTGGTCGTGGCCTACCAGCACGTAGGTGCCTTCGGATGTGAGCGCACGGCGGCAGGCAGAGAAGGGGTGGTTCCCGGGGATGTCCAGAATGAGGTCGTAGCGAGCTTGCCCGCGCGTGAAGTCTTCTTGGGTGTAGTCGATGGTTCGCTCGGCGCCGAGCTTTTCGAGCAGCGCAAGCTTGTCCCCTCGGTCTACCGCCGTAACACGGGCGCCGAGGGCTTTTGCGATTTGAATCGCCATAGTTCCCACGCCGCCGCCAGCGCCGTTAATCAGAATGTTCATGCCTGATTTTAGGCGCCCGAAATCCCGGAGGTTTTGCAGCGCAATGAGCGCGGCGGTGGGAATAGCGGCGGCCTCCTCAAAGCTCACGTGAGCGGGCTTGAGCGCCAGTGCAGACTCTGGAGCTTTGGCGTATTCAGCGAACGCACCACCATTGATCCATTGCATGCCCAGAATCGTTTCTCCGAACACTTCGTCGCCCCGGTGAAATCGCGTCACGCTCTTGCCAACAGCTTCGACCACGCCCGCAAGATCTGTTCCCGGAACACGATTCTTAGGACGCCAAAACCCAGCCCCGAACAGGCGCAACACATACGGCAGGCCCGTCATTACGTGCCACACGTCTGCGTGCACCGAGGTGGCCCGCACGCGCAAGAGCACTTCGTTGTCACCTGGCGTCGGCACGTCAATGTCGGCTAGCCGCAGAACCTCGACAGAACCATAGCTATCTTGAACGATGGCTTTCATCTTCTGCCGGCGACCCTAGCACGCCAGTGGCGGTCGCTCTTCATGCGTTGCTTTGTTTGGGTCCGCGTCAAAGCAATTGGGGGGCATGGGGGTCAACGCTTCGTGACGCTGTACTCCCGCGTTCACGTAGCCAAACTCAGATAACGCCGCTTACAGCGCTCCAGGCGCCGTACACTCCACGGGCGGAAGCGCCGCAGCGGGAACACCTTGCGCGATGGCAGCCGAATTGGCGAATACGGTGCGCCAGCGATCGAGACGGGTGAATTCGGATTCCCCGAGCGTGCTTTCGTCGCCATCCATGGCACTTTGAGAAACGAGGCCGAGCAGACGATGTTCGCGCGAAAGCGCCGGGCCTCCTGAATCTCCAGGGCAAATTCCGGCGAGTAACCGAAAGTTGTCAGCCGTTACCGCCGAGATGGCCCCGCCTGGACGAAGCTTCCGCGAAAGGCCGTCGCCCGAAAGTGCGCAGCGCCCGAAGCCCACCGGCTCAATTGATTCTCCGAGCATTGGCATTCGATCTAGTTCTACCCGAGCTGTGGGGAAGCCTGAAAGCCGCCGCGTGAGCACAAGGATTGCCAAATCTCCCACGCCCGCTTGGTAGCCGCAGGGCGGCGCCACCACAGCTTTTACGCCCACTTCACCCCAGGGCAAATAATCCCCACCGAGCTCCACGGTAATGACCTGCGGGCTAACGTCTCGGTCGAGCGTGTGCCCGCCTTCGTTGCGTTCGGCGACGCAGTGATGAGCGGTGAGAACGCGCTGTTCGTCTATCAGAGTTCCCGTGCAGCTCACTTTGCCGGCGACGATGCGCACCACGTAGTCGTCACTTCTGCGGAGCGACGGTGGGAGAGAGGGGGCCGGTGCCACGGTTTCGGGTAGCACCATGGCCGCGGCTCGTTCCGCTCCCACTAGACCGGCAGCCGGGCGGGTTGGGGCGGTCACTGCGGGGCTCGCGCTGCTAACGGCCATTGCGCAACCGGGTGTGGCGAGCGTTAGCACGGCACTGAACCAACGGAAAGGAAGCGGCGCTCCCCGTTGATGCGGTGAACGCTGGTCTGAATTCCGGGCTGTACCCTTCGAAGCGGAACCTTCGCGCACGTTTGGGATTGGACACCGGGAACGCGCAAAGGTTTCCAGAATCGAGGCAGGTTTCCCCAAAATGCTTCGAAGTGGGGTGATCCCTTATCGAAGAGGTGGTCCGATGGCTTGGTACCAGGTGTCCGCCATAACGGAGAAGCCGGGCGCGTTCGGGTGCACTCTTACACCCCCCAAGTACGCATTGCTAAAGTCTGCATTCACTGTAAGTGCGGAGTGCATATCAACCGAGAGGATATGTTTGCCTTGCGTTCGCCGTTCGTTCACCAAAGCTTCCAACTGCGCGCTGTAAGGTTCGATCCAGCTGGCACTGCGCGCGATAGCTCAGGGCGAAACCTTTCACTTGCCACACCTAGGGCAACCTAATGCGCGCTGCCGGTGTAAGGACCTATTCTCCGCCACAAGTATCCTACGTTGTGACAAGTTTCTAGCATGTGCTACGAAGGGCACCGATGCGATCTTTGCCACTCGCTCGTTGGTCTTGCATTACCATTTTGTTAGGTTCGCTGGCAGTAGGTTGCAGCAGCAGTTCCTCTTCACCCAAAGGTGCGTCCGTGGCTCCTTCAGGTGGTCAGTCCAGCTCCGCCGGGGGCGTTTCGGGTTCAACTGGGGGCCTTGCGAGCACTGGCGGAACGGTGGCCACCGGGGGCAAGGTGGCTACTGGTGGAGCCGTTGCGTCGGGCGGTAGCTCAAGCAGCGGTACCCCGAGTGCCGGCGGGACGACGAGTGCCGGTGGTGGTATCAGGCAATTGGGCCGCTCCTTCATTGAACCTATCTTGGGCCACCACGCCTAGCGCACAAACTCTGTCCGCGCGTTTCACCAGGTAGCAGGGCGGCGCATGGCGCATGGGATGGCATGCGGTCAGCCGTCATGCTTGAGCGGTTGTTAACAGTACCCGGGGTGAAGCAGCTGTACGCTTAACGTCTTGAACGAGGCTTTCGTGGTTTATGGGCGCGGCCACATTGGTATCGGCCATTACGTATACCAGCGGTACTTCGACTTCCCCAAGGACGTTCGTTGGGTATTGGGGCGATATCGGCGCAGCGGATGTTTGTGGGGTGGGTTTGACGAAGCAGGGCTGAAAGCGTAGCTTTCTCGCCAACCACTTATGCGAAACCTCATCGGCGCTCTTTCGGCATCGGCCCTTCTCCTTCTAGCTCAAGCCTCCCACGCCGAATGTGTGCAAGATCCTATCTCGCCCACGTACCCCCCCATAAACTGCACGGATTTGGGCACGACGATGGATTGTGCGTATTGGCAACCTCCGAACAACGACCCCAACACCAAGTACCCACTCGTGATTTTTCTTCACGGTGCTGGCGCCGTGGGCACCGGGGACTACTTGAAGCCCGTTGATGACGGGTGGACCTGTCAGCTGCAAGCGGTGCTCGCCGCGCGAAACACCAATCCCGCTTACGTGATGGTACCCCGTGCCGTAAGCTCCGAGTACGAAGCGAGCCAGGCGGAGGGTCCCGCTCTCGCCTTCGTGACATGGAATTGGGGAAATCAGGAATCCTATAACGTCGATACACTGCCTGAGTCGCCTACCCTGATCGAAGCGCGCTCAATGCTTGCTGGGCTTCAGCAGCGTCACCCCAACATCGATCCTGATCGCCTCTACGTCGTGGGGGTTTCCATGGGTGGCTATGGAGCTTGGGATATGATTTCCCGCACCCCCAATCTGTTTGCTGCGGGCGTGCCAGCGGATGGTGGTGGCTCACCGGAGGCGGCGGCGCGTCTGACTAACATGGCTGTTTGGTCCTTTCACAATGCCGACGATGGTATCGTTCCCTCCACGAGCGACCGAGGAATGTTTCAGGCCTTGGCACTGGCGGGTGGGCGTCCCTATTACACGGAGGGAACCGGTGCGGATCATAAGGGCATGGTAATTCCTCACGACATGAACTTTGCGCCGTGGCTTTTTCAACAACGCCGCGGGGTTCCCTCCACTCCGGTTTCACAACTCACCTTTTCCCCTGACGGAGGTAATCAGCTACAAGGCCCTGTCACAGTCACGATTACAACCACACCTCCGGCAAACACCATCTACTACACCACCGATGGCACTGTTCCCAACGCCCTACAACAGGTGGGCCAGCTGTACACGGGGCCGTTTACAGTCAACACCAGCGCGATCGTGATGGCTGCTGCGCACTCAACCGCAGAAGGGGATGTCACCACATTTCATGCTGCACCCTTTCAGATTGGCTCAACGCCTCTGCCTAACGGCGTGGTGGCGCCGCCCCCTGGTGGTGGTGGCACGCCGGGAGCCAGTGGCGGCGCTGGGAACACGGGCGGTGCGGGCCCCGTCAACACGGGTGGAGTGGCAACTGGCACGGGTGGAAGTCCAGCTCCTGTGGGGAGCACGGGGGGTAACTCTACGACGGTCCCGCAGGGAACTGGCGGCACTGGAGCAAATCCCCTTGGGGCCGCGGGAGGGTCGCCTTCCGGCGGCGTTGGGAGCAACGGGGGTCAAGTTTCGTCGCCCAATCGAGGTGCAGTAAAGAGCGGATGCACGGTAACTCAAGCCAAAAGCTCTGCAACGGCATGGGGAGGGTTGAGCTTGGCTCTTTTGGGTTTGCTCGGCCTGCGCCGCCGACGCGCTTAGTCCGGCAGCGGTGCTGTGGGGCTTCGTCTTACTTGTTCTGGCTGTCGCGTGTCCTCCACGTTAGCCACCCACTGCCTTCGGCAAAGTGGCAGCATCGTACTTGACGTCCACCACGTGTCCGCCCGCCGCATCGGGGAAGCTCACCGTGAGGGTTTGCTGCCCGGCATCGTACTGCGAAGGGCTGGCTGCCCCGTCGACACTCACGCCGCTCGGTTGACTCACTACACCATGGATAACCACCTGAACGGTGCGTGGGGGCGGCGAAAACGCGCCCACTCGTGCCCCGATGGTCAGCGTGAGGCCCGTCGCGGTGACGTCCAGAGCTAGTGGCGTTGTCGCCCGAATGCCTTGTTGGTAGGCGAGGGTCTCCCCGTCGTCTTCATAGAGAGACGAGCGCGTACTTGTGCCGGGAAGACCCGGGAATGCATCGAGGTAAAGGGTGCCATTAGAGGGCGCGCCCACGTATTCGACGACCTCGGCGCGCGGAATGATGCTGCCACCGCGAACGAACAAGGGCGGTTTGCCCATAGGAGCTTGCATGCGCACCGTCTTCGGGCCCGTAGCCACGCCGCCGCCGAACCAATCGTAGTAGACCCCTTCCGGCACATAGACATCTCGGGCCGTCGCGCCTTCTGTCAAGATTGGCGCCACCATCAGAGATGAACCTACGAAGAACTGGTCGTCGTGTTGATACGCGGCGTCGTCTGCCGGAAACTCGAACCACAAGGGCCGCACAAGCGGCGCGCCTGTTTGCGTTGCTTCGGCAAACGTCGTGTACCAATAGGGAAGCATCGCGTATCGAAGTCGCAAGAGGCTCAAAGCGGCCGCTTCGACTTCAGCGCCAAATTCCCACGGCTCCTGCTGCAGGCCGTGGCTCCGGAAGAACGGCGAAAACGCGCCAACTTCGAACCAACGACCATAAATTTCAGAAGACTGCGCGCCCGTAAAACCTCCGACGTCGGAGCCGGAAAAGGGCACGCCGCTCACGCCGAGGCCCTGCAACATGGTCGGAGTCATTCCGAGTGTCTCCCAGTTCGATGACGAGTCGCCAGTCCATACTGCGGCGTACTTCTGGATTCCGGGAGAGGCGGCGCGGCTCAGCACGAAAGGACGCGCATTGGGCTTGGCTTTGAGGGCGCCCTCAAACGTGGCTTTTGCCATCAGGTAACCATAGAGGTTGTGGACCTCGTTAAAACTAGTGGGGAAGCCATCGCCGTCGACCACAGCATCGGCGGGGAACGGCGTGAACGTGTCAGGTTCGTTCATGTCGATCCAAATGCCGCCCATCCCTGCATTGTACAGCGTTCCGATCCAGCCGCCCCACCAAGTGCGGCTCGCCGCGCGGGTGAAATCTGGAAATGCGGCAGCCCCTGGCCACACCTCGGCTATGGCCAAGTCCCCGTTGCTAGTCTTGATAAAGTGGTTGCCGGCCACTCCGGTGTTGTAGGCCTCGTAGGCGCCGCCGGGTTCGTGCTTTACACCGGGATCGATAATACTGATAACTTTGAAGCCTTGAGCCTTGAGGCCTGCCAGGAACCCCACCGGATCCGAGAAGCCGCTTGGATCGAAGGTGAAATCGCGGTACCCATCCATGTACGCGATATCAAGCCAGAGCGCATCGGCGGGCATCTGGCGGCTGCGAAAACCGTTCGCGATTTCTTGCACCTGGGTGTCAGGGAAGTAGCTGAAGCGACACTGGTGATAGCCGAGAGCCCAGAGCGGCGGTAAAACGGGGCGTCCCACCAGGCGAGTGTAGCGCTCAAGCACTTCACGCGGGCTCGGACCATCAAAAAAGAAGAGATCCATCTCGCCCGAAGGTGACGAGATGGACAGCTCGTTGGGATTTGTCTTACCGACGTCCATCCGACTCCGGAAGCTGTTCGCAAAGTATCCCGCCGTCGCGCGACCCGCGACTAAAGACAGGAAGAAGGGGTGCGTTTGGTAGACCGGATCGGTGGTAGCGGTGTAGCCATAGGCGTCGGAGTTGTAGAATTCAAAGCTCCGGCCTCGTCGATTGGCCGCACCCGTCTTATCACCCAACCCAAAGATCCGTTCGTTCGGCGCGAGCGCTTTGCCAATAGCGGGACCATTGGCCCCGGCTGTGTAGCTGGAGCTCTCCTTCCAAAGGCTAGCTCCACCAAGATCGTTGATCTGCAAGGCGCATTTGGCGCCATTCACTTGGATCTCGAGCGTTGCCGTGCGAATCGCGAGTTGCTCAGGTGTGTCGCTCACCTTCACGACCGTGGGGCCCCCAAAGGCTTTCACGTCGAACATCCAATCCCGAGCGGGTTGGGGCGGGGTGCTTCGGAAATGGAAACGCACCACACTGTCATCCAAGATGGTGACTTGCAGCATGCCTTGGTCGCAGCTTCGCGCTTGCGTCATGACTCCCAGTACAGGAACCACGGGCCCAGCCCCGCCAGCCTGAGCTGCCCCGCCAATGCCGGACACGCCTCCAGAGGGTAACGGCTGCTCTCCTCCAGCACCCCCGCTCCCCGAGTTCCCCCCGGAACGCCCTGGGCTCATGCCTCCCGTTGTTCCCCCGGCTTGAGCGCTAGCCCCCCCCGTTTTGTCGCTCTCGACTGCAGCGCCGGCTGGTGGCTTCAAGCTATCGCTGCAGGACAATACGAGCGCCACTGCACCCGTGATCAAGAACACGTCGTTAATTAGTTCTCATCCAGAAATGCTGCAAATCGCGATCTGGGGAGCGGTTGCTGGGTGTGATGGGACTGCGAGGTTAGCTTGAGTGGTCTCGAGACAGTGCTTATGTCGTCAAAGGGAGAATTTTCGAGACACGTGTGCC